>NZ_CP015114.1:1329838-2659676 GCF_001618885.1 Staphylococcus condimenti
GGTCTCCGCGACGTATTTTTTCAAATTCCGTCAAAACATCATCTGAAAGTTGAATACGTGTTCGCGGCTTGTTATTGTCGAAGGTTTTCATAGATGTACTCACATGAGCTTCATTCAACTTTATATTTTGCCACATCTCTCTAGATGGAATACGATAAGCACCTGTTCCGAAAATTGCATGTTGTTCGCTTAAATCACTTGTTACAACAGCAATATGCGTTGTGTGCTTATCATATAAGTCATAGACAAGTCTTTCTATATAACTGTCAGCCGTTTCATTTTCTTTAGTAAAAACAGTTTTGATGCCATGATAATAACTTACGCTTTCATTACCTTCTTGCTCATAAGCATCAAACACACAAATAATTTCATCAGCTACTGCAGCATTATAATTTCCGATTGACAGTAATAATTTTTCTCTAGCTTCTTCTAAGCTGTCTTTAGCCAATCCTGTAAGATAATCGCTTTGTCCTATCATATTATAACCATCAATAATCAGATATCGGTCTTTCATGATTTATTCACCTGCCGGATGGCGTTTGCGGTAAATCTCATACATCATCAAGCTGGCAGCTACTGATGCGTTTAAGCTGTTAATATGTCCCGCCATTGGAATTTTAATATAAAAATCACATTTTTCTTTGACAAGTCGACTCATACCATGACCTTCATTGCCAATTACAATAGCAAGTGGCATGTCTGCTGCCATTTGTCTGTAGTCCGTTGCATTATCTGCAGCCGTTCCAGCTATCCAGTAACCTTCATCTTTTAATTGATCCATCGTCTGCGATAAGTTTGTAACACGAACAACCGGCACGTGCTGGATGGCACCAGCAGAAGCTTTAGCAACCGTTTGTGTCAAAGCAACTGAGCGTCTTTTGGGGATAATCACTCCATCTACACCTGCAGCATCTGCAGTACGTAAGATAGACCCCAAGTTATGAGGGTCTTCTAATCCGTCTAATATTACTAAAGTCGGCAATCCTTCTTTATCTTTCAATTGAGCAAGAAGTTTATCTAAATCCGCATATTCATAAGGTGCCACTAATGCTGCTACACCTTGATGAGGCGCTTCAGCTATGTGGTCTAATTTTGATTTTGGAACAGTTTGTACAACAATTTTTTGATTTTTTGCATGTTTTAAAATTTCTTCAAGTTGTTGTTTTTTTACGCCGTCTTGAATCAAAATTTTATTAATAGGATGTCCTGTTGTGATTGCTTCTTTAACAGCATGACGTCCAACAATTACTGAATCTTCCACATCCATCACTTCCTTTCTTCAACTGCAGCAACAATTGTTTCTAATAAAGCTTGCAGTCTGTCTTCTCTATTTTCTAAATATAAAAAACCTAAAAGCGCTTCTAACCCAGAACTTTTACGATAAGTCTGTACATCTGTATTTTTAGCTTTAGTATGACTTTTAGCGTTACGCCCGCGTCTTACAATTTCTTGTTCTTCTTCTGTAAACCAGTCTTCATCGTTCAATCGGTCTAAAGTAGCTGCTTGGCTTTTAGCTGAAACATACCTTTTTGCTTGTTGGTGCAAGCGATTTGGTTTAGCACGTAATTTTAAAATAATATGTTTTCGGACAAATTGATCTAAAACTGCGTCACCCATATATGCCAATGATAATGGGTTCAGCAGCTTCACTTGATTAGTATTATCCACGTTTGAATCTCACGCCTTGTGCTGTGTCTTCAAGAATAATATTTTGTGCTTTTAATTGATCGCGAATTTCATCGGCACGTGCGAAATCTTTATTTTTTCTAGCTTCATTACGTTCTTCAATCAACGCTTCAATATCTTCATCCAATAATTCATCTTGCTGTTTGCCTTTCAATGGAACACCTAAAACATCACTGAAAATCTGGAAGACCTCTTTAAAGCGTTCAATCACTTTTTTAGAAGTTGTATTTTCAAGCACATATTTATTCGCCAATTTAGCCAAATCGTACCATGTTGTAATTGCATTAGCTGTATTGAAATCGTCGTCCATTACTTTCTCAAATTGTTCAAGTAATTGATCGATTTGATCAATATATTCAGATTGATCTTCAATGTCAGTGGCAATCGCTTCACGTTCTTCAATTGCTTGATAGCTATTACGGATTCGTTCTAATCCGCTTTTAGCAGATTCTACGAGTTCCATATTGTAGTTGATCGGGCTGCGATAATGGACGCTGATCATAAAGAAACGTAATACATCTGGGTCTACTTCTTTAATAATGTCATATACTAACACAAAATTACCTAATGACTTACTCATTTTTTCATTATCGATGTTAATAAATCCATTATGCATCCAATAGTTTGCGAACGGTGCATGGTTATGAGCTTCTGATTGTGCAATTTCATTTTCATGATGCGGGAATTGTAAATCACTGCCGCCTGCATGAATATCAATTGTTTCACCCAGTTCATTATAAGCCATTACAGAGCATTCGATATGCCAACCTGGACGTCCTTTGCCGAATGGACTATCCCAACTGATTTCACCTGGTTTTGCTTGTTTCCATAATGTGAAATCAAGTGCATCTTCTTTTTGTTCGCCTGATTCAATACGCGCTCCTACTTTTAAATCGTCAATAGATTGATGACTCAATTTGCCGTAACCTTCAAATTTACGAGTGCGGAAATAAACATCACCGCCGCTTTCATAAGCATATCCTTTATCCACTAACTCTTTAATGAAGTCGATAATGTCATCCATATGATTCATAACACGCGGATTTGAAGTTGCTTTTTTAACATTTAAAGCGCCTGTATCTTCATAGAAAGCTTGTATATAACGATCTGCAATTTCAGGTACACTCTCATTTAATTCTTTTGAACGTTTGATTAATTTATCATCTACATCTGTAAAGTTAGAAACATAGTTAACATCATAACCTTTATATTCAAAATAACGGCGCACTACATCGTAATTAATAGCAGGACGTGCGTTGCCGATATGAATATAGTTATAGACAGTTGGTCCGCAAACATACATTTTGACCTTGCCTGGTTCTAATGGTTTGAAAGGTTCTTTTTGTCGTGTCAGTGTATTATATAATGTAATCATCTTGAATCTCTCCATTCTTAACTTGCTCTAGTTGTTTTTCTAACTGTTTCATTTGTTCGTAAATTGGATCTGGCAGGTTGAGATGGTCAAAGTTTTTACCGATACGTTTACCATGTTGTTTTACAATATGACCTGGAATACCCACAACCGTTGTATAACTTGGTACATTTTGCAATACAACAGAGTTCGCACCGATATTCACATTAGAATCTACTTTGATATTACCCAAAATTTTAGAACCCGCCGCAATGAGTACGTTATCTCCGATATCAGGGTGACGTTTGCCTTTTTCTTTACCAGTACCGCCAAGTGTTACACCTTGATAGATTGTAACGTTATCGCCTATTGTACAAGTCTCCCCGATAACCACGCCCATACCATGGTCAATAAACAAACGCTTTCCAATTTTAGCCCCTGGGTGAATTTCAATGCCTGTGAAAAAACGTGATACTTGTGAAATGATTCGTGCAGCAACGTAGTGTTGCTTATTATATAATTTATGTGCCACCAAGTGACTCCAAACTGCATGCAGACCTGCATATGTTGTTGCAACTTCAAATGACGTTCTCGCAGCAGGGTCTTGTTCAAATACCATTTTTATATCGTCTCTCATTCTTTTAAACACTTTGTTCCCTCCTAGTTATAAAAAAAGCACCTCTAACAACTTAATGTCAGAGGTGCCATCGCACGGTTCCACTCTTCTTCAGCATGTTCAAATGACATTTAAACGTCTTGCCCATACTCTCAATAATCCCGTATTTACTATTTAAGTACACCAAGGTGCATTCAATCATATTTATGATGTGCTCACAGCTGCCGCACACTCTCTGAACATAAAATATCATCTACTAATCCTTAGTAATCACCTTTAATAATAGGTGGTTTACTTCAAAAATTCAAGCAACTTTGTGGTAATTAAAGATATTTTTTCAAGCGTGTCAACACTTTTTCTTTACCTAAAACTTCAATCGTATTCGGTAATTCTGGTCCATGCATTTCACCAGTAACTGCCACACGAATCGGCATAAATAATTGTTTACCTTTAATACCAGTTTCTTTTTGAACTTCTTTAATTGTTTTTTTAATTTCAGCCGCTTCAAACGGTTCTAATGCTTCTAATTTACCATATAAATGATTCATCAATTCTGGTACTTGCTCACCATTGATAACTTCTTTTTCTTCCTCGTCTAATTCAATTTCATCACGGAAGAACATTTCAGATAATGGTACAATTTCACCTGCATAACTCATTTCTTTTTGGTATAAACCAATCAATTTACGACCCCATTCTAAATCTGCCTCAGAAGGAGATTCAGGGAGTAAACCAGCATTAATCAAGTGAGGCAATGCTAATTCAAATACTTTTTCAGAGTCTTTTTGTTTCATATATTGGTTGTTAACCCAAGCTAATTTTTTCTTATCGAAGAAAGCTGGTGATTTTTGCAAACGATTTTCATCGAAGATTTTAATGAATTCCTCTTTAGAGAAGATTTCTTCTTCGCCTTCTGGAGACCAGCCAAGCAATGTAATAAAGTTGAACAATGCTTCAGGCAAGTAACCTAAGTCGCGATATTGTTCGATGAATTGCAAGATTTGTCCGTCACGTTTACTTAATTTTTTACGTTGTTCATTTACAATAAGTGAAATGTGACCGAAACGCGGCGGTTCCCAACCGAATGCTTCATAAATCATTAATTGTTTAGGTGTATTTGATACATGGTCATCACCACGAATAACATCTGAAATTTCCATGTAGTGGTCATCTGCTGCTACTGCAAAGTTATAAGTCGGCACGCCGTCTTTTTTCACAATAACCCAGTCACCGATATTATCTGATTCAAATGATACTTCACCTTTAACCATATCATCGAATTTGTAGACTTTGCCTTTAGGCACACGGAAACGAATTGAAGGTTGGCGTCCTTCTGCTTCAAATGCTGCTTGTTCTTCTGCTGTTAAATGAGCGTGTTTTCCAGCGTAACGCGGTGTTTCACCACGTGCAATTTGTTCTTCGCGTTCTTGTTCTAATTCTTCTTCTGTCATATAACATTTATAAGCTTTGTCTTCTGCTAATAATTGTTCAACTAAAGGATCATAGAATTTCGCACGTTCTGATTGGCGGTAAGGACCATAGCCTTTATCTTTATCTACAGATTCATCCCACTCAAGACCTAACCATTCCAAATTGCTGAATTGAGAAGATTCACCATCATCTAGATTACGTTTTTTATCAGTATCTTCAATACGTACGATAAAATCTCCATCATAATGTTTAGCATATAAGTAGTTGAATAGTGCTGTTCTGGCGTTTCCGATATGCAAGTAACCAGTTGGACTTGGTGCATATCTTACTCTTACGCGTTCACTCATTATATAGTTCACTCCTGTTTTTATTGTTTTTCGGAAAAGAAAACTGGGAAAGCAATCTGCCTCCCTACGTTTTTCATTTAATCCATATTCATATAGAATGCTTGTGTATTCAGTGCCGTATCATTACATCACTTTATTATGGCTATAATCTACTCGGTGCACAAAAATCATCAGGCAATTCTGTACCCATTCTTACTTATTGTAGCATTACAAACAGTATTTGGTAAGCCTAATGCTTGCAAAAATATAGTTGATATGACTAAAAAGCAATGTGTCAAAATGTGGCTTGCTTAAATTAATTTCGCGAATATAATACGTCCAGAAGAAGTCTGTAAAATACTTGTGATTTCAATATCAACATGTTGGCCGACATACGCTTTTGCATCATCAATAACCACCATTGTTCCATCTTCTAGATAACCCACACCTTGACCAGGCTCTTTCCCCATTTTTGTAAGCAGCAGGTTCAACTGATCTCCTTGACGGACAGTCGGTTTTACAGCCTCTGACAAATCATTAACATTCAATACTTTCACACCTTGGACATGACAAATTTTATTCAAATTAAAATCTGTCGTAATCACATCTGCTTTATATTTATGTGCAAGCTTGATTAATAAAGCATCAATATCATTGTAAGATTTTTGCGGATGTATAATTCGTGTAGGATAAGAAGCATCGTGCAACTGATTTAATATATCTAAACCACGTTGTCCTTTATCTCTCTTAACACTATCTGTAGAATCTGCAACAATCTGAAGTTCATTAATCACACCTTGCGGAATTAATATTTCTCCATCTAAAAATCCGCATTTGATTATATCTAAAATTCTGCCATCAATGACTGCACTCGTATCAATAATTTTAGGTGCTGCGCTATAAGTGTTCAAGTGTGCAGAACGTGCCATTTTTTCAGGCAAAAACATTAACATTTCGTCTCTTTTTTTCAAACCGAACTGGAATCCTAAATAACTTAAAAAGACTGTAATAATAATAGGTAAAACATGAAGAAATAATGAAGAACCGATTAAATTTAAAATAAAAGAAATCATCACAGAGATTAATAAGCCCATAATCAATCCAATTGCAGCAAATAAAATCTCAATTGCACTATGGCGCATAATAAAAATTTCAAGTTTCCGCAAATTTTTGATAATGCGTGGAATAAATATACCGAATATAATAAAGAATAATAAAATGCCGATGACACTGATAATATATTTATTTGCCAACCATGGATATGAATCTAATATTCCTGTATCTTGTGCTATCGACGGGAGGATGACTACGCCTAGTGCTGCACCTAAAATAGCATAGCTCGCCACCACAATCATTTTAATAATATTCACGCTGATGCCCCCTCTCTTTCCTTACTTGTTTCAGCGTTTCATTAATGCGAAATCCAGCGCTTCATGCACACTTGTCACGCCGATCACTTGAATACCTTCAGGAAAATCCCAACCGCCGATATTTGTTTTAGGGATGATTACACGTTTGAATCCAAGTTTTGCTGCTTCTTGTACTCGCTGTTCAATACGTGAAACACGGCGAACTTCACCTGTTAAACCAACCTCACCCACATAACAATCCATGCCATTTACAGGTTGATCTTTAAAACTAGAAGCAATTGCAGCAATCAGAGCTAAGTCAACAGCTGGTTCAGTCAATCTGACCCCTCCTGCTACTTTGATATATGCATCTTGCTGCTGCAATAAATAACTTTCTTTTTTCTCCAGTACAGCCATCAATAAATTCAAACGATTATGGTCAATACCTGTTGCCATACGTCTCGGGTTATTGAAGGTTGTAGGAGTTACTAAAGCTTGTACTTCGATCAACAGCGGTCGTGTTCCTTCCATAGTCGGAACAATAGTAGAACCTGCAACATTAGTTGAACGTTCTTCTAAAAACATTTCCGATGGATTTTTTACACCTTTTAATCCACTATGTTTCATTTCGAAAATACCCATTTCATTTGTAGAACCAAAACGGTTTTTAACTGCTCGCAAAATACGATACGCATGATGTTCGTCACCTTCGAAATACAGTACAGTATCCACCATATGCTCAAGCAATCTTGGGCCTGCTATCTGACCTTCTTTAGTCACGTGACCCACAATGAAAGTTGCAATATTCATTTGTTTAGCAATCCCCATCAAAATTTGCGTACTTTCTCGTACTTGCGATACAGAACCTGGTGCAGAATTGATATCTGGGTGATAAATTGTTTGGATAGAATCCACCACGACTAAATCAGGTTCAGTCTGTTTGACCGCTTCCTTAATCACTTCTAAATCAGTTTCTGCAAACACATTCAAATTGCTTGAATCTTCATCCAAGCGGTCTGCGCGCAATTTAGTTTGATTTAATGATTCTTCACCAGTTATATATAAAACTTTTTTATTTTGTGATAATGCAGAACAAATTTGCAGCAGCAATGTTGATTTACCAATACCAGGGTCACCGCCAATTAAGACAAGCGAGCCTTGTACGATACCGCCGCCTAATACTCTATCGAATTCAGGAGAACTCGTTTTAATACGAGGCGTAGTTTCGTTTTGTACTTGGTTAAGCTTAGTAACTTTTGCCGTTTGTTCACGTGTACGCATGCCTCTTCCACTTGAAGCTTCTTTTTTCTCAATAATCTCCTCCATTTGGTTCCAAGCACCACAATTAGGACATTTACCCATCCATTTAGGTGACTGATAGCCACATGCCATACATTCAAAAATGACTTTTTTCTTCGCCAATTTTACACCTCCTGTTTTTATGTGAAAAGCATAATTATTTTACACCTTAACTACACTAAATTCCATCTATATTTATTGGCTAAAATATAATTTAGTTTTCAAGTGCTGCTTTCTGATTACAGTCTATTATTTCAGTGCTATATTACATCATATCAAATTTTGAATTTTTACAGTGTCTTAAAAGCATATAAAAAGAGCACACGCTGCTTTTTTCAAAGCAGCGCATGCTCTTCTCTTATTCATTCAACGAATGACAACTCTTATGCTTTTGTAGCAGTTTCAACTGTTTCATTTGTTTCGCGATCATTGATGTTATATTCAAATTTTTCACCATTATGGTCAACGACTACATCTTTACCTTCTAATTGGTTACCGTCTAAAATCAATTCACTCAAGTTATCTTCAACTGTTTTTTGAATTGCTCTGATAAGAGGACGTGCACCATATTGAGGGTCATAGCCTTCTTCAGCGATTTTTTCTTTCACTTTTTCAGTAACGCTGATATTAATATCTTGTTCAGATAAGCGTTCTGTAAGTTTATTAACCATTTTAGTTACAATTTCTTTCAATTCATCTTTATTAAGTTTGTGGAATACAATAATGTCATCTACACGGTTTAAGAATTCAGGACGGAAAGAGTTTTTCAATTCTTTCAACATTGTACTGCGAATTGTTTCGTAGTCTTGTCCTTCTGAAGAACCGCCGCCAAAACCAGTAAAGCGTTGATCTTGTAATTCTTGTGCACCGACGTTAGAAGTCATAACAATTACTGTGTTACGGAAATCTACTCTGCGGCCTTTAGTATCAGTTAAGAAACCATCATCGAGCACTTGTAGCAAGATGTTGAATACATCTGGATGTGCTTTTTCGATTTCATCGAAAAGAATAACTGAATAAGGTTTACGTCTTACTTTTTCAGTTAATTGACCGCCATCGTCATGACCTACGTAGCCTGGAGGGGCACCTACTAAACGACTGACTGCGTGTTTTTCCATGAACTCACTCATATCAACACGAATCATCGCATCTTCGTCTCCGAACATTGATTCTGCTAAAGCACGTGCTAATTCAGTTTTACCTACACCAGTTGGTCCTAAGAAGATAAAGCTTCCGATTGGACGTTTAGGGTCTTTCAATCCAGCACGTGCACGTCTTACAGCTTTACTGATTGAAGTAACTGCATCTTTTTGGCCGATAACACGTTCATGCAATGTGTCTTCTAAGTTCAATAGACGTTCAGATTCAGTTTCATTTAGACGAGTTAATGGAATACCAGTCCATCCAGCAATCACTTCAGCGATATCATTTTCACTTAGTGTTGTGTTAGAACCGCCCTGTGCATTTTTCCATTCGTTTTTAGCGTCTTCATATTGTTTTTCTAATTTAGTTTGTTTATCACGAAGGTTGGCAGCATTTTCGAATTCTTGAGAATGTACAGCTGCATCTTTTTCGTTTTTAACTTTTTCAATTTCTTGTTCGATTTCTTTCAAGTTTGTTGGTGTTGTATGACTTTTTAGTCTTACTTTTGAACTTGCTTCATCGATTAAGTCGATAGCTTTGTCTGGTAAGAAACGATCTGAAACATAGCGGTCACTTAAACGTGCTGCTGCTTCGACTGCTTCATCAGAGATGTTGATGCGGTGATGTGCTTCATAACGATCACGTAAACCTTTTAAGATAGCAACTGTATCTTCAACAGTTGGTTCATCTACTTGAACAGGTTGGAAACGACGTTCTAACGCTGCATCTTTTTCAATGTGTTTACGATATTCATTTAATGTTGTTGCACCGATTGCTTGCAATTCACCACGTGCAAGTGCTGGTTTCAAGATATTAGATGCATCAATTGCACCTTCTGCGCCACCTGCACCAATTAATGTGTGCAATTCATCGATGAATAAGATAACGTCGCCTGCTTGATGAATTTCTTCCATTACTTTTTTAAGTCTTTCTTCAAATTCACCGCGGTATTTTGTACCAGCAACGACTGTACCCATGTCTAATGACATTACACGTTTATTTTTCAATGTTTCAGGTACTTCGTTATTTACAATTGCTTGTGCTAAGCCTTCTGCAATTGCTGTTTTACCAACACCAGGTTCACCAATTAACACTGGGTTATTTTTTGTACGACGACTTAAAACTTCAATGACGCGTGTAATTTCTGCATCACGGCCGACAACTGGGTCTAATGTGCCGTCTTTTGCGATAGCTGTTAAGTCGCGTGCTAAACCGTCTAATGTCGGTGTATTATTTGATTTTGTTGCTTGCGCATTTTTGTTGCTCATTTCAGGGCTGCCAAGTGCTTTCACTACTTGTGCGCGTGCTTTTGTAATATTTAAATCCAAGTTTGCAAACACGCGTGCTGCTACGCCTTCATTTTCGCGGATTAAACCAAGCAAGATATGCTCTGTTCCGACGAAATTATGATGAAGTTTACGTGCTTCATCCATTGAAAGTTCGATAACTTTCTTAGCTCTTGGCGTATAGTGCAATGTGCCGACTTGTTCTTGACCTTGTCCAATTAATTTTTCTACTTCTGCTACTACAAGATCTTCTGTAATACCGAAACTTTCTAATACTTTTGCAGCAATTCCTTCTGGTTCTTTCATTAAACCAAGAAGTAAGTGTTCAGTTCCGATATTTGAATGATTCAAACGAATCGCTTCTTCTTGTGCATGTGCTAATACACGTTGTGCACGTTCTGTAAGTCTGCCGAATAACATAGCAAAACCTCCTAATTTATATGTTCTCTAATTACATTCGCTCTTTGTTCATTTATCGATATTTCATCTGTTTCATTTATTAAAAATGGAGATTGTATCGCCACCATCATTTCATTAAAATTGAAATCTGATAGTTCAATATACCCTAAATCTATTCCTAATTTCACTTCACTTAACCGCATTGCCGCTTCTTCAAGTGACATTAAGCGACCATAGCGCAATAACCCTAAAGAACGGTAGATACGGTCTTCCATTTCAACCGAGCTGTGTTGATGCAATTGTTTTCTGACGTTCAGCTCTTCGGTAATAATTTGTTGTACAATCTCTATCAATGTTTCTATAATTTGTTCTTCTGTTCTTCCCAACGTCAATTGGTTCGAAACTTGGAATACATGACCATAGACTTGTGATCCTTCACCATATATACCTCTAATTGTAAATCCGAATCGATTAATAGTCTGTGCGATTCGATTCATACGTTTAGTAATTGAAAGCCCTGGCAAATGCAACATCACACTAGCACGCATTCCTGTACCAATATTCGTTGGACACGTTGTAAGATAACCGAGTGTTTCATCAAAGCTGATACTGAGTTTCCGATCTAGTTCATCATCTACTTCTGAAGCTTTTTCAAATAAAGATGCAAGATTCATATCTGTACTCATTGCTTGAATTCTAATATGATCTTCTTCATTTACCATTATGCTTAATGATTCATCTTCATTCAACAATACTGCTGAAGCAGGTTGCTTAATCAACTCAGAGCTGATTAAATGTTTAGCCACCAATTTGAGCTTATCTGTTTGTTCCATATCGCTCAGTTGCAATGTCTGCATATCAGGCAAAGCATCTTGTACTTCATTAATAACTTTTTGTCCTTCAATATCAGAAGTAAACATTAAGGGGTGCACATGATTATCCAAGTTTCTTGCGAGCCGAATACGTGAAGACATGACTACTGGTGTTTCTTCGCCATGTTCCATCCCTTCACTCATATACATTGAATGTTCATTCATGATGCTATCCCTCACTTTCTTCTTGAAGTGCTTTAATTTCATCACGAACCACAGCAGCTTCTTCAAACAATTGTTTATCTACTAATTGTTGCAAATATTTATTTTTAGATTCAATCAATTTCTTTAGTGCAATTTTGTGTGTAGAGGAAGCAGGCGTTTTACCGACATGTTCAAACTGTCCGCCCTGCACACGTCTCACAATATCCACAATATCCTCTTTAAAAGTAGTGTAACATTGCGCACATCCGAACTTTCCTTTATAAGCAATATCTTTAATTGTCATATGACAATTCGGACAGCGCTTTTCTTCTCTTACATTCAGCTCTTCTAAATGGATACCGTGTTTAGACGCTAAGTGCTGTAATATTTGTTTAATTACAAATGAACCTTCCATGTCTTCTTGATTGTTTTCCCAAGAAGGTTCTTCTTGGTGTTCTGCTTTTATAGGTTCAACACGTTCGGGATGTGCTTCCTTTAACATCCCATCATACTTTTCGGACGTTTGTGCATCTAATTTATCGTCAGGCATGTGCAGCCTCCTTGTCTATTAATAGTAATTAATGACCGGCAATAGCTGTTTCAATATATTAGCGCGGACAATGTCTCTTGCCGCAACATCCATTCTAAGTGTGTCTCTATCAACTACGGCTAGTATCATCTTAGCTTCACGAATTGTAATATATTGATTATCAAGCAAGCCTTCAATCACATAATGTGCTTGTTGTTGAGAAATAGAATCTCCAATAATTTGCAAGAGATGGTCAATATAACCTTTTGTATCTTTTGTTTCAACTTTGGTGATTCGTATATAACCACCGCCGCCACGTTTACTTTCTATTTCATAACCGTGTTCATTGGTGAATCTTGTCTTAATCACATAATTAAGCTGAGAAGGTACACAGTCAAAGCGTTGAGCAATATTTGCTCTTTGAATCTCAACAACATCTTTATTTGATTCCTCAAATAAATGTTTAATGTATTGTTCTATGATGTCGGACATATTATGCATGGATATCACCCCTTTTTTGACCTTCTTTGACTATATTATATGACCAACTTTGACCTTTTTCAACCAATATGTTTATAAAAAATTTGATTTTCTTGAAAAATTAGGATGTTACTTACTACCATTTTAATGTATGATATGGTATGAAAATAAAAATAAAGGGTGAAGAAAAAACATGCATATCATTATTGCTTTAATAGGCATTATCTTCTTTTTAGCACTTGCATTTGTTTTTAGCTCAGATAAGAAAAATGTCAAATGGAAATATGTCGGCATTTTACTTGTAATCCAGTTCATCTTCGCATTCCTGCTTTTAAAAACAAATGTGGGAATTACAGTTATTGGCGGAATTGCAAATGGATTCTCTTATCTGTTAGCTAAAGCAGCTGATGGAGTGAATTTCGTATTCGGAGGATTTAAATATGTTGATCCTAAGAATCCGCCGTTCTTCTTCAGTGTATTATTACCGATTGTATTTATCTCAGCAATTATCGGGATTTTACAATATACAAAAATCTTACCGTGGATTATTAATGTTTTAGGATTTTTAATTTCAAAAATCAACGGCATGGGACGATTAGAATCATATAACGCAGTTGCTGCGGCTATTTTAGGACAATCTGAAGTGTTTATCTCATTAAAAAAACAACTTCCTTACATACCTAAGCAACGTTTATATACACTTACAGCTTCAGCAATGTCTACAGTATCCGCTTCTATTGTCGGTGCTTACTTCACATTGCTTGAACCTAAGTATGTCGTAACAGCTATCGTATTAAACTTATTTGGCGGTTTTATTATCGCTTCGATTATCAATCCATATACTGTGGATGAAAAAGACGACAAATTATTAGTGGAAGAAACTGAAAACAAACAATCCTTCTTTGAAATGTTGGGAGAATATATCTTAGATGGATTTAAAGTTGCAGTTATTGTAGGCGCGATGTTGATTGGTTATATCGCAATCATCGCCTTATTAAACGGTATTGTCAGCGGAATCTTCACGATGGTTTCTGGCGGACACATTAAATGGGACTTCCAAACATTAATCGGCTTCGTATTCGCACCATTTGCATTCTTAACAGGTGTACCTTGGGATGATGCAGTAAGATCTGGTTCATTAATGGCAACTAAATTATTATCAAATGAATTCGTAGCTATGCAAGGTCTAGGAAAAATGCACGGATTATCAGAACGTGCTGTTGGTATTACTTCAGTATTCTTAGTATCATTTGCGAACTTCAGTTCAATCGGTATTATTTCAGGTGCAATCAAATCATTAAATAATGAAAAAGGTGACGTTGTTGCACGTTTCGGACTTAAATTATTATTCGGTGCAACATTAGTATCATTCATTTCTGCTGCTATTGCAGGTTTCTTCATGTAAGTACAAGCAGCTTATAAGATGGCTTCCTCATTTAAGGGAGTCATCTTTTTTATTATCCATTGCAAATAATTAAACAGTACCTGCATAAAGACATATCCCATATTGAATTGCTTTCCATCATTATATAATGTAAAATCTCACTAACATAGTAGAGAAAGGAACAACCAAATGGCTATTGAAGAATACTGGAAAGCATTTGTATCACACTACCCTGAGTATCAAAATAAACCTTATACAGCATGGCAATTTGGAGTAGATCCAAGTCATCTTGCAGATTTAGTAAAACGTGGTATTAAAACTGCGACAACAAGCGGTTTAGCTTTTTACACAGCAGAGCAAGAACACTTACCAAAAGTTGGCGATTTGAGCATCGTTCTAGATGCACAAGACAATCCTATCTGTATTATTAAAAATACCAATGTATATCAAGTACCCTTCTCTGAAGTATCAGAAATGCATGCTTATAAGGAAGGTGAAGGAGATCGTACATTAAGCTACTGGAGAACAGTTCATACGGACTTTTTCGAGAAAGAATTCAACTCAATCAACCAATCTTTTTCTGAAGAAGAAACAATGGTCTGTGAAGAATTCGAATGTATATACGTTTTAAATTAAAATCGAGGTGATTTAATGGACTTAAATCAGATTCAAATCAATAAGTTTCAAGAATCAGATACACAAACCGTCGTGGATCTTATTATTCATACACTTAGAACGACCAACATCAAAGATGAACCTGCAGAAGACATTGAGAGTTACGTTAAAGATATTACACCAGAGAGCATCCAATACAAAGCTGAAAACTTCAATTTCTATGTTTTCAAATTCAATAATGAACTGATTGCGACAGGTGCAATCGGTCCTTATTATGGAAGCAAAACTGAATCTTGTTTTTTCTCCATCTTCGTCTCACCAGATTATCAAAAACATGGTGTCGGTACATTAATTATGGATACATTAGAAGATGATTACTATTATCATCGTGCTGAGCGTTTAGAAATCCCCGCTTCTATCACTGGTGTTAATTTCTATCGTAAACGCGGCTATGACTATAAGAATGGTATTAAAGAGCCTGACAATGAAGGTTTGATTTTTCTAGAAAAGTTTAAAAAAGCGAGCACTCTATAAAAAAGAGTCCTCGCTTTTTATTATCTGCAGATTAAACTGCAGCATGTTTATGTTCTGCGACAATATGATTAATGAAATATTGTGTCACTCGGTAGTCGTCTGTTAATTCAGGATGGAAAGAAACACCTAAATAGTTGCCTTCTCTCACCGCTACAATTTTATCATCTACAGTACTTAAGATTTCCACATTATCACTATTTACTTTTTCGATATGCGGTGCTCTGATAAAGACTGCTTCAATATCATCTGCAATACCTTTAATATCTAATTCTGCTTCAAAGCTGTCAACTTGGCGGCCGAATGAATTACGTTCAACTGTAATGTCTAATTTTTGTAAATAACCCTCTTCGCCTACGATATCTTGGGCTAATACAATCAAACCTGCACAAGTCCCGAACATTGGCAAATCAGAATTAACCAATGCTTCTTTAAAGCCATATAAGTTCATCAAACGACGTAATGTCGTTGATTCGCCCCCAGGCAAAATTAGACCGTCAATTTCTTCTAATTGTTCAACACGTTTTACACTGACACCTTCATGTCCGCTCAATTCAATATGGCGCAAGTGTTCTCTCACTGCGCCTTGCAAAGCGAGTACGCCGATTTTCATCTTACCAGCCACGCTCTTGCATACGTTCTTCTAGAGATAATTGGTTAACATCTAATCCTCTCATCGCTTCGCCTAATTCTTGAGCAAGTTTACCGATTAATTCATAATCTGTGTAGTGTGTTGGTGCTTGAACAATTGCTTTCGCAAATTTTTCTGGGTCATCAGATTTAAAGATACCTGAACCTACGAATACTCCGTCTGCACCTAATTGCATCATTAATGCAGCATCTTGAGGTGTTGCAACACCGCCAGCTGCAAAGTTAACAACAGGTAAACGTCCGTTATCTTTAATTGATTTCAATACTTCGTATGGTGCACCGATTTCTTTAGCAAATGTCATAATTTCATCGTCTGGCATTACAGTTAATTTCGCAACTTCTGAGTTAACTTGACGCATATGACGAACTGCTTCTACGATATTACCTGTTCCAGGTTCCCCTTTTGTACGCAACATCGCAGCACCTTCGCCAATACGACGTGCAGCTTCGCCTAAATTGCGGCA
The DNA here is from genome assembly GCF_001618885.1 of Staphylococcus condimenti. Lineage (NCBI taxonomy): Bacteria > Bacillati > Bacillota > Bacilli > Caryophanales > Staphylococcaceae > Staphylococcus > Staphylococcus condimenti. The sequence continues at coordinate 1,346,395 of NZ_CP015114.1, forward strand.
TCCGCATACGAATGGTACAGTATAATCGCTTTTTAATAAATGATATTCTTCATCTGCTGGAGTTAATACTTCAGACTCATCGATATAGTCAACACCCATCGCTTCAAGTACTCGTGCTTCAGTAATATGACCGATACGGCATTTTGCCATAACTGGAATTGAAACAGCATCCATTACTTCTTGAACGATTTTAGGATTACAAGCACGTGCCACGCCACCAGCTGCTCTGATATCAGAAGGCACGCGTTCTAAAGCCATAACAGCTACTGCTCCTGCTTCTTCTGCAATTTTAGCTTGTTCTGCATTAACAACGTCCATGATAACGCCGCCTTTTTGCATTTCAGCCATTCTACGTTTTACTCGATCTGAACCTACTTGTTTAGACATACTAAATACCCCTTTTCTAATTGATTAAATTCAGTTTAAAGGATAAACTGATAGTGTTAAAGAGTCAATTTCAATAAAAAATAGGAGGTCAGTTTAAATGCCGCAACCTTTATATATGCAGCTTTACCAAACATTAAAGGAACAAATTATCGAAGGTCAATATAAATCTGGGGACCGCTTTCCTTCTAAACGCCGTCTCGCTGAACACCATTCACTCAGCAACACAACCATTGAACATGCTTATCAGTATTTACTTGACGAAGGTTATATATATTCTAAACCGCGTTCAGGTTATTATGTGTCAGATATCGAATCGCTCCCTATCGTAACAAAAGAGACTTCTTCTTCATTTCCAGAAAATAAAAAAAATAGAGACCATCAAGCACGTTATCAATTTGATCTGGCCCGTATTGATACAGAACACTTCCCTTGGCAGCAATTTCGTAAATATTCTAGAGATGTATTTGATAAATCATTACCAGATATACTGCAACCTGGTGCACAACAAGGTGAATATAAATTACGCCAAGCTATAGCGCATTACTTATTTAATAGCAGAGGTGTTAATTGCCACCCAGATCAAATTATTATTGGTTCTTCTACAGAACAATTGATTAACCAAGTGACTGATATATTGACAGAGCGTTCTTATATCATCGAATATCCAAGTTATCCTCCAATTAAGCAAGTATTAGATAAAAAAGGATTGAATTATAAAAGAGTTCCTGTTAAGAAAAATGGTATCGATATGCAAAAAGTTCAAAAATCTAATCATCAAGTGGTTTATGTAACGCCCTCGCATCAGTTTCCTACTGGTTACATCATGAATTTAAAAACCAGAACTCAACTTATCAACTGGGCGCAGCAACACTCAGAACGTTATATTATCGAAGATGATTACGATTCAGAATTCCGTTATTTCAGTAAACCTATTCCAGCTCTGCAAAGTTTGGATACGACTGGAAAGGTTATTTATATAAGTACATTTTCAAAATCACTTTTCCCAAGTTGCCGTATTGCTTTTATGGTTTTACCTCAAAATCTAATGCAGCGTTATCACGACTTACCAGATAAAGAAGGCACCACTGTCCCAGCACCAATGCAGTATATGGTTGCTGAATTTATGGAAAATGGTTCTTTTGAAAGACATCTGAATAAAATGCGTAAAGTCTACCGGTATAAACTGACGTATATTATAGATGCATTAACACCTTATAAAGACCAGATTCTAATTGAAGGCGCAACGACAGGCATGCATTTTACGATTACAATGCAAAACGGCTTAACTTTAAATGAAGTATTAGATCGGGCTAAGTCTAATCATGTAAAATTGACGCCCTTAAATAAATATATGAAGAAAAATAGCCAAAATAAAGATATTCCTAAATTTATTATTGGTTTTGGCGGTATTAAAGATGAAGCACTGAAATCGCACACTGAGGCTTTAATCAAAACACTTATAATTTAGAGGTGAAATAATTAATGTCTACAATTACACTTGAACCTTATCATTCTAAATATGACACTGAAATCAAAAATTTAACCATTGCAGATAAAGACAGCGACTATGCATTGACACCTTTAAACGCAGTGAAAGATTTAGCAGACACAGAAGATCCTGTCCTCATTTTCTCAAATGACAAAGTAGCAGGGTTTCTTCGTTTGAATTTTAATAATGAACGTTTTGGTCTTACTGATAACGAACACTCAGTGTTAGTAAAATCTTTTTCAGTTACTGAACAAATGCAAGGTAATAAGATTGCACAAAAAGCGTTGCTTCAACTTCCAAATTACATTCGTTGTCACTATTCTAGTATCAATGAAATCATGCTTTCAGTTAATTTCAAAAACTCAAAAGCAATTTATGTTTATGAAAAATGCGGATTTAAGGACACGAAACGTGTAATTGGAGGTCCCTCAGGTGATCAACATGTAATGTCGCTCAAAATCCAACCAACTTAATTCGAAATTAAAACTAAATTAATTAATTTTCTAATTTCAAGAGGTATATACAATAAATGATTCAATTCAGAGGACTACTGTCACGCCTTTGAATTGAATTTTTTAAAAGTATTTTAAGTAATTATTTGGATTAATTGATTATACTTGTAATTAAATTAAATGCAGTGAAAGCATTGACTCTAGATTTAATATTTAATATACTTTTCCTCATGTTTGCAAAATTTGGAGGTGTTTTTATGAAGAAGTACCCTATCGCTATATGGATGCTGGCAATCGGGGCATTCGCAATAGGCATGACAGAATTTGTAATCATGGGCTTGCTTCCTAATATTGCACGAGATTTTCATGTTTCTGTGAGTCAAGCAGGACAGTTAATCACGGGTTATGCATTAGGTGTTGCAATTGGCGGTCCTATTCTTGTTATGCTTACAATCAAGTTAAACAGAAAATATCTATTAATACTCTTAATGATTATTTTTATGATAGGCAACATTGCTGCATCATTAAGTCCAACTTATGGTTTTATGATGACAAGCAGAATCATCACCTCACTCGCACATGGTTCTTTCTTTGGAATCGGATCAATATTGGCTGCTAGCATGGTTCAACCAGCTTATAGAGCTAGCGCTATGGCATTGATGTTCTTAGGACTATCTTTAAGTAATATCCTAGGTGTTCCATTCGGTACATTAGTTGGTCAAAACTTTGGATGGTCTATGACATTTGTTATTATCGCAATTATCGGCGGTCTTGCTTTAATCGGTATCATTATTTTTGTTCCTAATAAAAAAGAAACAAATAAATCTTCAGTAATGAATGAATTAAAGATTTTAAAAGAAAAGCAATTATGGCTTACTTTAGCTATAACACTATTTGGCTTCAGCAGTGTGTTCGCTTATTTCACTTATATTTCTTCTATATTAGTAGATGTTTCGCATATCAAAGAAAATTTGATTTCTTATATGTTGATTATCTTTGGAATCGGCGTAACATTAGGTAATGTAATCGGTGGTAAATTAGCTGACTGGAATTTAAATAAAGCACTTAAAATAATCTTTACAACATTTATTATTTATTTTGTATTGCTTTATTTCATACAAATGAACGGCATACTAATGGTAGGCGGTATCTTTTTATTCGGCGTAATTGGGTTCAGTATGAGTCCATCACTGCAATTCAAAAGTACACTTATTTCACAAGATGCACCTACATTAGCTAGTACTTTAAATCAATCAGCATTTAACCTTGGAAATGCCTTAGGTGCATTCGTAGGCGGAATAGTCGTAACAAATTTACCATTAGCCTCTTTAAGTTTAGTGGCGCCATTACTCACACTCATCGGTCTTATCTTTTTACTGATTTCAATCTATGTAGATAAAAGAAATAAAACAGTATATAACTAAAAATAAGCATCAGAACTATCATAACTAAATGAAATGGTTCTGATGCTTATTTTTTATTCTTAACTTCATATAGTAAAAAGGACAAAAAAAAGAGACCCTTACGGGTCTCGCGCTTGCCTGGCAACGTCCTACTCTTGCGGAACGTAAGTCCGACTACCATCGGCGCTAAAGAGCTTAACTTCTGTGTTCGGCATGGGAACAGGTGTGACCTCTTTGCCATTGTCACCAGACAATAGAATGATTATACATTCAAAACTAGATAGTAAGTAATTATCAATTCAACCAATCAAAACTTGAAATTGGATTAAGTCTTCGATCGATTAGTATTCGTCAGCTCCACATATCGCTATGCTTCCACCCCGAACCTATTAACCTCATCATCTTTGAGGGATCTTATAACCGAAGTTGGGAAGTCTCATCTTGAGGGGGGCTTCATGCTTAGATGCTTTCAGCACTTATCCCGTCCATACATAGCTACCCAGCTATGCCGTTGGCACGACAACTGGTACACCAGAGGTATGTCCATCCCGGTCCTCTCGTACTAAGGACAGCTCCTCTCAAACTTCCTGCGCCCACGACGGATAGGGACCGAACTGTCTCACGACGTTCTGAACCCAGCTCGCGTACCGCTTTAATGGGCGAACAGCCCAACCCTTGGGACCGACTACAGCCCCAGGATGCGATGAGCCGACATCGAGGTGCCAAACCTCCCCGTCGATGTGAACTCTTGGGGGAGATAAGCCTGTTATCCCCGGGGTAGCTTTTATCCGTTGAGCGATGGCCCTTCCATGCGGAACCACCGGATCACTAAGTCCGTCTTTCGACCCTGCTCGACTTGTAGGTCTCGCAGTCAAGCTCCCTTATGCCTTTACACTCTATGAATGATTTCCAACCATTCTGAGGGAACCTTTGAGCGCCTCCGTTACACTTTAGGAGGCGACCGCCCCAGTCAAACTGCCCGCCTGACACTGTCTCCCGCCATGATCAATGGCGCGGGTTAGAAATCCAACACAGCTAGGGTAGTATCCCACCAACGCCTCCACGTAAGCTGGCGCTCACGTTTCTAAGGCTCCTACCTATCCTGTACAAGCTGTGCCGAATTTCAATATCAGGCTACAGTAAAGCTCCACGGGGTCTTTCCGTCCTGTCGCGGGTAACCTGCATCTTCACAGGTACTATGATTTCACCGAGTCTCTCGTTGAGACAGTGCCCAAATCGTTACGCCTTTCGTGCGGGTCGGAACTTACCCGACAAGGAATTTCGCTACCTTAGGACCGTTATAGTTACGGCCGCCGTTTACTGGGGCTTCGATTCGTAGCTTCGCAGAAGCTAACCACTCCTCTTAACCTTCCAGCACCGGGCAGGCGTCAGCCCCTATACATCACCTTACGGTTTAGCAGAGACCTGTGTTTTTGATAAACAGTCGCTTGGGCCTATTCACTGCGGCTCTTCAGAGCGTGAACCCTAAAGAGCACCCCTTCTCCCGAAGTTACGGGGTCATTTTGCCGAGTTCCTTAACGAGAGTTCTCTCGCTCACCTTAGAATTCTCATCTTGACTACCTGTGTCGGTTTGCGGTACGGGCGCCAAATCTCTAGCTAGAGGCTTTTCTCGACAGTGTGAAATCAACGACTCGAGGAAAACATGTTTCCTCTCCCCATCACAGCTTGACCTTGAGAATGGCGGATTTGCCTACCATTCAGTCTTACTGCTTGGACGTGCACTCCAACAGCACGCTTCGCCTATCCTACTGTGTCCCCCCATCGCTTAAAACGATCATTGGCGGTACAGGAATATCAACCTGTTATCCATCGCCTACGCCTGTCGGCCTCGGCTTAGGACCCGACTAACCCAGAGCGGACGAGCCTTCCTCTGGAAACCTTAGTCAATCGGTGGATGGGATTCTCACCCATCTTTCGCTACTCACACCGGCATTCTCACTTCTAAGCGCTCCACATGTCCTTGCGATCATGCTTCGACGCCCTTAGAACGCTCTCCTACCACTGTCCGAAGGACAGTCCACAGCTTCGGTAATATGTTTAGCCCCGGTACATTTTCGGCGCAGTGTCACTCGACTAGTGAGCTATTACGCACTCTTTAAATGATGGCTGCTTCTAAGCCAACATCCTAGTTGTCTGGGCAATACCACATCCTTTGCCACTTAACATATATTTTGGGACCTTAGCTGGTGGTCTGGGCTGTTTCCCTTTCGAACATGGACCTTATCACCCACGTTCTGACTCCCAAGTTAAATTGATTGGCATTCGGAGTTTGTCTGAATTCGGTAACCCGAGAAAGGCCCCTCGTCCAAACAGTGCTCTACCTCCAACAATCATCACTTGAGGCTAGCCCTAAAGCTATTTCGGAGAGAACCAGCTATCTCCAGGTTCGATTGGAATTTCTCCGCTACCCTCAGTTCATCCGCTCACTTTTCAACGTAAGTCGGTTCGGTCCTCCATTCAGTGTTACCTGAACTTCAACCTGACCAAGGGTAGATCACCTGGTTTCGGGTCTACGACCAAATACTCAACGCCCTGTTCAGACTCGCTTTCGCTGCGGCTCCGCATTCGCTGCTTAACCTTGCATCAGATCGTAACTCGCCGGTTCATTCTACAAAAGGCACGCCATCACCCATTAACGGGCTCTGACTACTTGTAAGCACACGGTTTCAAGTTCTCTTTCACTCCCCTTCCGGGGTACTTTTCACCTTTCCCTCACGGTACTGGTTCACTATCGGTCACTAGAGAGTATTTAGCCTTGGGAGATGGTCCTCCCGGATTCCGACGGAATTCCACGTGCTCCGTCGTACTCAGGATCCACTCAGGAGAGAATCGACTTTCGACTACAGGACTTTTACCTTCTCTGGTCCAACTTTCCAGTACGGTTCGTCTAATCGATTCTTTTGTAACTCCATGCAGAGTGTCCTACAACCCCAATGAGCAAGCTCATTGGTTTGGGCTCTTCCCGTTTCGCTCGCCGCTACTCAGGGAATCGAGTTTTCTTTCTCTTCCTGCGGGTACTAAGATGTTTCAGTTCTCCGCGTCTGCCTTCAGACATGCTATGTATTCACATGTCGATAACACAACATAACTTGTGCTGGGTTCCCCCATTCGGAAATCTCTGGATCAACGCTTACTTACAGCTACCCAAAGCATATCGTCGTTAGTAACGTCCTTCATCAGCTTCTAGTGCCAAGGCATCCACCGTGCGCCCTTAATAACTTAATCACGTTATTAATTATGTGAGTAATCTTCTTTGCCGTCGGCAAATTGATTACTAGCGATTCATTTAAATGAATAAAGCTTTTAAAACTCTAATTCACTCGGTTTTGCTTGGTAAAATCTATTTATTACTTACTTATCTAGTTTTCAATGTACAAATTTAATGGTGGGCCTAAGTGGACTCGAACCACCGACCTCACGCTTATCAGGCGTGCGCTCTAACCAGCTGAGCTATAGGCCCATTCCACGATGAATGTTTTAAAATAAACATTCAAAACTGAATACAATATGTCACGTTATTCCGTCAGTTTCTGTTGAAACTGTTCCGTATATATCCTTAGAAAGGAGGTGATCCAGCCGCACCTTCCGATACGGCTACCTTGTTACGACTTCACCCCAATCATTCGTCCCACCTTCGACGGCTAGCTCCTAAAAGGTTACTCCACCGGCTTCGGGTGTTACGAACTCTCGTGGTGTGACGGGCGGTGTGTACAAGACCCGGGAACGTATTCACCGTAGCATGCTGATCTACGATTACTAGCGATTCCAGCTTCATGTAGTCGAGTTGCAGACTACAATCCGAACTGAGAACAGCTTTATGGGATTTGCTTGACCTCGCGGTTTCGCTGCCCTTTGTACTGTCCATTGTAGCACGTGTGTAGCCCAAATCATAAGGGGCATGATGATTTGACGTCATCCCCACCTTCCTCCGGTTTGTCACCGGCAGTCAACTTAGAGTGCCCAACTTAATGCTGGCAACTAAGCTTAAGGGTTGCGCTCGTTGCGGGACTTAACCCAACATCTCACGACACGAGCTGACGACAACCATGCACCACCTGTCACTTTGTCCCCCGAAGGGGAAGACTCTATCTCTAGAGCGGTCAAAGGATGTCAAGATTTGGTAAGGTTCTTCGCGTTGCTTCGAATTAAACCACATGCTCCACCGCTTGTGCGGGTCCCCGTCAATTCCTTTGAGTTTCAGCCTTGCGGCCGTACTCCCCAGGCGGAGTGCTTAATGCGTTAGCTGCAGCACTAAGGGGCGGAAACCCCCTAACACTTAGCACTCATCGTTTACGGCGTGGACTACCAGGGTATCTAATCCTGTTTGATCCCCACGCTTTCGCACATCAGCGTCAGTTGCAGACCAGAAAGTCGCCTTCGCCACTGGTGTTCCTCCATATCTCTGCGCATTTCACCGCTACACATGGAATTCCACTTTCCTCTTCTGCACTCAAGTTTTCCAGTTTCCAATGACCCTCCACGGTTGAGCCGTGGGCTTTCACATCAGACTTAAAAAACCGCCTACGCGCGCTTTACGCCCAATAATTCCGGATAACGCTTGCCACCTACGTATTACCGCGGCTGCTGGCACGTAGTTAGCCGTGGCTTTCTGATTAGGTACCGTCAAGGTGCGCATAGTTACCTACGCACTTGTTCTTCCCTAATAACAGAGTTTTACGATCCGAAGACCTTCATCACTCACGCGGCGTTGCTCCGTCAGGCTTTCGCCCATTGCGGAAGATTCCCTACTGCTGCCTCCCGTAGGAGTCTGGACCGTGTCTCAGTTCCAGTGTGGCCGATCACCCTCTCAGGTCGGCTACGTATCGTTGCCTTGGTAAGCCGTTACCTTACCAACTAGCTAATACGGCGCGGGTCCATCTATAAGTGACAGCAAGACCGTCTTTCATTGCAGAACCATGCGGTTCCGCATATTATCCGGCATTAGCCCCGGTTTCCCGGAGTTATTCCAGTCTTATAGGTAGGTTACCCACGTGTTACTCACCCGTCCGCCGCTAACGTCAGAGGAGCAAGCTCCTCATCTGTTCGCTCGACTTGCATGTATTAGGCACGCCGCCAGCGTTCATCCTGAGCCAGGATCAAACTCTCCATAAAAGTTATGATTTGTTTGACTAGCTCATAAAAACTAATTTGTTTTAAAACGTCTAAGACGTTTGTTAATTTGGAATTAACGTTGACATATTGTCATTCAGTTTTCAATGTTCATTTTTCTGACTCACAAGAATTAATTATACTCTCTATTGAAAGAGAAGTCAATACTTTTTTAAAAGTTTTTTTAAATCAGTGAGATTTCTTTCACAAAAAAATGACCTAATGGTCAAAAAGTGAAATTGCCTGGCAACGTCCTACTCTTGCGGAACGTAAGTCCGACTACCATCGGCGCTAAAGAGCTTAACTTCTGTGTTCGGCATGGGAACAGGTGTGACCTCTTTGCCATTGTCACCAGACAATAGAATGATTATACATTCAAAACTAGATAGTAAGTAATTATCAATTCAACCAATCAAAACTTGAAATTGGATTAAGTCTTCGATCGATTAGTATTCGTCAGCTCCACATATCGCTATGCTTCCACCCCGAACCTATTAACCTCATCATCTTTGAGGGATCTTATAACCGAAGTTGGGAAGTCTCATCTTGAGGGGGGCTTCATGCTTAGATGCTTTCAGCACTTATCCCGTCCATACATAGCTACCCAGCTATGCCGTTGGCACGACAACTGGTACACCAGAGGTATGTCCATCCCGGTCCTCTCGTACTAAGGACAGCTCCTCTCAAACTTCCTGCGCCCACGACGGATAGGGACCGAACTGTCTCACGACGTTCTGAACCCAGCTCGCGTACCGCTTTAATGGGCGAACAGCCCAACCCTTGGGACCGACTACAGCCCCAGGATGCGATGAGCCGACATCGAGGTGCCAAACCTCCCCGTCGATGTGAACTCTTGGGGGAGATAAGCCTGTTATCCCCGGGGTAGCTTTTATCCGTTGAGCGATGGCCCTTCCATGCGGAACCACCGGATCACTAAGTCCGTCTTTCGACCCTGCTCGACTTGTAGGTCTCGCAGTCAAGCTCCCTTATGCCTTTACACTCTATGAATGATTTCCAACCATTCTGAGGGAACCTTTGAGCGCCTCCGTTACACTTTAGGAGGCGACCGCCCCAGTCAAACTGCCCGCCTGACACTGTCTCCCGCCATGATCAATGGCGCGGGTTAGAAATCCAACACAGCTAGGGTAGTATCCCACCAACGCCTCCACGTAAGCTGGCGCTCACGTTTCTAAGGCTCCTACCTATCCTGTACAAGCTGTGCCGAATTTCAATATCAGGCTACAGTAAAGCTCCACGGGGTCTTTCCGTCCTGTCGCGGGTAACCTGCATCTTCACAGGTACTATGATTTCACCGAGTCTCTCGTTGAGACAGTGCCCAAATCGTTACGCCTTTCGTGCGGGTCGGAACTTACCCGACAAGGAATTTCGCTACCTTAGGACCGTTATAGTTACGGCCGCCGTTTACTGGGGCTTCGATTCGTAGCTTCGCAGAAGCTAACCACTCCTCTTAACCTTCCAGCACCGGGCAGGCGTCAGCCCCTATACATCACCTTACGGTTTAGCAGAGACCTGTGTTTTTGATAAACAGTCGCTTGGGCCTATTCACTGCGGCTCTTCAGAGCGTGAACCCTAAAGAGCACCCCTTCTCCCGAAGTTACGGGGTCATTTTGCCGAGTTCCTTAACGAGAGTTCTCTCGCTCACCTTAGAATTCTCATCTTGACTACCTGTGTCGGTTTGCGGTACGGGCGCCAAATCTCTAGCTAGAGGCTTTTCTCGACAGTGTGAAATCAACGACTCGAGGAAAACATGTTTCCTCTCCCCATCACAGCTTGACCTTGAGAATGGCGGATTTGCCTACCATTCAGTCTTACTGCTTGGACGTGCACTCCAACAGCACGCTTCGCCTATCCTACTGTGTCCCCCCATCGCTTAAAACGATCATTGGCGGTACAGGAATATCAACCTGTTATCCATCGCCTACGCCTGTCGGCCTCGGCTTAGGACCCGACTAACCCAGAGCGGACGAGCCTTCCTCTGGAAACCTTAGTCAATCGGTGGATGGGATTCTCACCCATCTTTCGCTACTCACACCGGCATTCTCACTTCTAAGCGCTCCACATGTCCTTGCGATCATGCTTCGACGCCCTTAGAACGCTCTCCTACCACTGTCCGAAGGACAGTCCACAGCTTCGGTAATATGTTTAGCCCCGGTACATTTTCGGCGCAGTGTCACTCGACTAGTGAGCTATTACGCACTCTTTAAATGATGGCTGCTTCTAAGCCAACATCCTAGTTGTCTGGGCAATACCACATCCTTTGCCACTTAACATATATTTTGGGACCTTAGCTGGTGGTCTGGGCTGTTTCCCTTTCGAACATGGACCTTATCACCCACGTTCTGACTCCCAAGTTAAATTGATTGGCATTCGGAGTTTGTCTGAATTCGGTAACCCGAGAAAGGCCCCTCGTCCAAACAGTGCTCTACCTCCAACAATCATCACTTGAGGCTAGCCCTAAAGCTATTTCGGAGAGAACCAGCTATCTCCAGGTTCGATTGGAATTTCTCCGCTACCCTCAGTTCATCCGCTCACTTTTCAACGTAAGTCGGTTCGGTCCTCCATTCAGTGTTACCTGAACTTCAACCTGACCAAGGGTAGATCACCTGGTTTCGGGTCTACGACCAAATACTCAACGCCCTGTTCAGACTCGCTTTCGCTGCGGCTCCGCATTCGCTGCTTAACCTTGCATCAGATCGTAACTCGCCGGTTCATTCTACAAAAGGCACGCCATCACCCATTAACGGGCTCTGACTACTTGTAAGCACACGGTTTCAAGTTCTCTTTCACTCCCCTTCCGGGGTACTTTTCACCTTTCCCTCACGGTACTGGTTCACTATCGGTCACTAGAGAGTATTTAGCCTTGGGAGATGGTCCTCCCGGATTCCGACGGAATTCCACGTGCTCCGTCGTACTCAGGATCCACTCAGGAGAGAATCGACTTTCGACTACAGGACTTTTACCTTCTCTGGTCCAACTTTCCAGTACGGTTCGTCTAATCGATTCTTTTGTAACTCCATGCAGAGTGTCCTACAACCCCAATGAGCAAGCTCATTGGTTTGGGCTCTTCCCGTTTCGCTCGCCGCTACTCAGGGAATCGAGTTTTCTTTCTCTTCCTGCGGGTACTAAGATGTTTCAGTTCTCCGCGTCTGCCTTCAGACATGCTATGTATTCACATGTCGATAACACAACATAACTTGTGCTGGGTTCCCCCATTCGGAAATCTCTGGATCAACGCTTACTTACAGCTACCCAAAGCATATCGTCGTTAGTAACGTCCTTCATCAGCTTCTAGTGCCAAGGCATCCACCGTGCGCCCTTAATAACTTAATCACGTTATTAATTATGTGAGTAATCTTCTTTGCCGTCGGCAAATTGATTACTAGCGATTCATTTAAATGAATAAAGCTTTTAAAACTCTAATTCACTCGGTTTTGCTTGGTAAAATCTATTTATTACTTACTTATCTAGTTTTCAATGTACAATCATGAATACTCAAATGAGCATTCAAAACTGAATACAATATGTCACGTTATTCCGTCAGTTTCTGTTGAAACTGTTCCGTATATATCCTTAGAAAGGAGGTGATCCAGCCGCACCTTCCGATACGGCTACCTTGTTACGACTTCACCCCAATCATTCGTCCCACCTTCGACGGCTAGCTCCTAAAAGGTTACTCCACCGGCTTCGGGTGTTACGAACTCTCGTGGTGTGACGGGCGGTGTGTACAAGACCCGGGAACGTATTCACCGTAGCATGCTGATCTACGATTACTAGCGATTCCAGCTTCATGTAGTCGAGTTGCAGACTACAATCCGAACTGAGAACAGCTTTATGGGATTTGCTTGACCTCGCGGTTTCGCTGCCCTTTGTACTGTCCATTGTAGCACGTGTGTAGCCCAAATCATAAGGGGCATGATGATTTGACGTCATCCCCACCTTCCTCCGGTTTGTCACCGGCAGTCAACTTAGAGTGCCCAACTTAATGCTGGCAACTAAGCTTAAGGGTTGCGCTCGTTGCGGGACTTAACCCAACATCTCACGACACGAGCTGACGACAACCATGCACCACCTGTCACTTTGTCCCCCGAAGGGGAAGACTCTATCTCTAGAGCGGTCAAAGGATGTCAAGATTTGGTAAGGTTCTTCGCGTTGCTTCGAATTAAACCACATGCTCCACCGCTTGTGCGGGTCCCCGTCAATTCCTTTGAGTTTCAGCCTTGCGGCCGTACTCCCCAGGCGGAGTGCTTAATGCGTTAGCTGCAGCACTAAGGGGCGGAAACCCCCTAACACTTAGCACTCATCGTTTACGGCGTGGACTACCAGGGTATCTAATCCTGTTTGATCCCCACGCTTTCGCACATCAGCGTCAGTTGCAGACCAGAAAGTCGCCTTCGCCACTGGTGTTCCTCCATATCTCTGCGCATTTCACCGCTACACATGGAATTCCACTTTCCTCTTCTGCACTCAAGTTTTCCAGTTTCCAATGACCCTCCACGGTTGAGCCGTGGGCTTTCACATCAGACTTAAAAAACCGCCTACGCGCGCTTTACGCCCAATAATTCCGGATAACGCTTGCCACCTACGTATTACCGCGGCTGCTGGCACGTAGTTAGCCGTGGCTTTCTGATTAGGTACCGTCAAGGTGCGCATAGTTACCTACGCACTTGTTCTTCCCTAATAACAGAGTTTTACGATCCGAAGACCTTCATCACTCACGCGGCGTTGCTCCGTCAGGCTTTCGCCCATTGCGGAAGATTCCCTACTGCTGCCTCCCGTAGGAGTCTGGACCGTGTCTCAGTTCCAGTGTGGCCGATCACCCTCTCAGGTCGGCTACGTATCGTTGCCTTGGTAAGCCGTTACCTTACCAACTAGCTAATACGGCGCGGGTCCATCTATAAGTGACAGCAAGACCGTCTTTCATTGCAGAACCATGCGGTTCCGCATATTATCCGGCATTAGCCCCGGTTTCCCGGAGTTATTCCAGTCTTATAGGTAGGTTACCCACGTGTTACTCACCCGTCCGCCGCTAACGTCAGAGGAGCAAGCTCCTCATCTGTTCGCTCGACTTGCATGTATTAGGCACGCCGCCAGCGTTCATCCTGAGCCAGGATCAAACTCTCCATAAAAGTTATGATTTGTTTGACTAGCTCATAAAAACTAATTTGTTTTAAAACGTCTAAGACGTTTGTTAATTTGGAATTAACGTTGACATATTGTCATTCAGTTTTCAATGTTCATTTTAATAATAATGGTGGAGACTAGCGGGATCGAACCGCTGACCTCCTGCGTGCAAAGCAGGCGCTCTCCCATCTGAGCTAAGCCCCCATTATGAATAATTAAATAAGAGTCGGGAAGACAGGATTCGAACCTGCGACCCCTTGGTCCCAAACCAAGTGCTCTACCAAGCTGAGCTACTTCCCGTCATTCAATTATTATGTAGTGAAAATTATAAATGGCGCGCCCGATAGGAGTCGAACCCATAACCTCTTGATCCGTAGTCAAACGCTCTATCCAGTTGAGCTACGGGCGCTAATATTTATATGGTGCCGAGGACCGGAATCGAACCGGTACGGTAATCACTTACCGCAGGATTTTAAGTCCTGTGCGTCTGCCAGTTCCGCCACCCCGGCAAAAATAATGGAGCAGAAGACGGGATTCGAACCCGCGACCCCAACCTTGGCAAGGTTGTATTCTACCGCTGAACTACTTCTGCATTAGATATAATGGAAAACTGATGAGCCATAGAGGATTCGAACCTCTGACCCTCTGATTAAAAGTCAGATGCTCTACCAACTGAGCTAATGGCTCATAAGCATTTGAAATGGTGCCGGCCAGAGGACTTGAACCCCCAACCTACTGATTACAAGTCAGTTGCTCTACCAGTTGAGCTAGGCCGGCTATTAAATGGTGGAGAATGACGGGTTCGAACCGCCGACCCTCTGCTTGTAAGGCAGATGCTCTCCCAGCTGAGCTAATTCTCCGAATTATATTGCCTGGCAACGTCCTACTCTTGCGGAACGTAAGTCCGACTACCATCGGCGCTAAAGAGCTTAACTTCTGTGTTCGGCATGGGAACAGGTGTGACCTCTTTGCCATTGTCACCAGACAATGTAATTAATAAGTTGCTTCGTGTTTTCCACTTAAACTATATTAACTGTTTTTGTTAACATTTGCAATAGTCAATTTTACACTCTGTTAAAATCTTTTTTACAAATGTATGACGCGTTCTTTTTGACGACTCTTATATTTTACTACATCGTTCAAGTCTTGTCAACACTTTTGAATCATTTTTTTGAATAACTTATATTCATACATAATCACTCATAAAATGTCGTTTTATTTCTTCAGAACAATTAACTATTATACACGCATTACAAATTATTGCAAGGGCTTTTCATAAGTTTTTTGATTTTCTTAAAGGTTTTGTAATATAGTGCATTAACAAACTTCGATACACCCACAGCTTTGCATTTTAAAACAAAAAAAGAGCGCTGTTTAACAGCACTCTTCTAAGCTACACAGATCTGATACATTATTTTTGACGCATATAAGGGAATAACAATACATCTCTGATAGATGGTGAATTAGTTAATAACATTACAAGTCTATCAATACCAATTCCTAGACCACCTGTTGGAGGCAAACCGTATTCTAATGCTTCAATGTAATCTTCATCCATTTCATGCGCTTCATCGTTACCTTGTTCTTTTTCTTTTAATTGCGCTTCAAATCTTTCGCGTTGATCAATAGGATCATTCAACTCTGTAAATGCATTCGCATGTTCACGACCTACGATAAATAATTCGAAACGATCTGTAAATCTTGGATCTTCTGGATTTTTCTTAGCAAGTGGTGAAATCTCAATTGGGTGTCCATATACAAATGTTGGTTGAATAAGTGTTTCTTCTACTTTTTGTTCAAAGAACTCATTCAAAATATGACCATATGTCATATGATCTGTAATTTCAATGCCATGCTCATTAGCAAGTTCACGTGCTTCTTCATCAGATTTAACATCAAAGAAGTTTACACCAGTTGCTTCTTTAACAGCATCTACAATATGAACTCGTTTCCATGGTGAATCTAAATCTACTTCGTATTCACCATACGGAACTACTGCAGTACCTAATACTTTTTTAGAAATATGACGGATTGTGCCTTCTGTTAAATCCATAATATCGTGGAAATCAGCATAAGCTTCATACAATTCAATCATCGTAAATTCAGGGTTATGGCGTGTTGATACACCCTCGTTACGGAATACACGGCCAATTTCATATACTTTTTCTAATCCACCTACGATTAAACGTTTTAAGTGCAGTTCAATCGCAATACGCATATATAACGTTGCATCTAAAGCATTGTGATGAGTTACGAATGGGCGAGCAGCAGCACCACCTGCGATTTGATGCATCATAGGTGTTTCAACTTCTAAGAAACCTTTGCTATTTAAATAGTTACGCATTTCTTGAATGATTTTACTGCGGTTAATGAATGTTTGTGTACTTTCTTGATTTGTAATTAAATCTAAATAACGTTGACGATAACGTTGTTCAACATCTTGCAAACCATGGAATTTGTCTGGTAATGGGCGTAAAGATTTTGATAATAAAGTAAATGATTTAGCTTTAACACTCAACTCACCAGTGTTTGTTTTAAACATAACACCTTTAATACCTACAATATCTCCTAAGTCAGCCATTTTCCAAATTGCAAATTGTTCTTCGCCGACTTGGTCTTTACGTACATAAATTTGAATTTGTCCAGATAAATCTTGAATATGCGCAAATCCAGCTTTACCTTTACCGCGTTTAGTCATTAAGCGGCCAGCAATTGCTACATGTGCTGCTTCTTCATCTTCTTTTTCGTGCAATTCTTCTTTAGAATATTGATCCCATGCTTCTTTCAATTCTTCAGCACTTGCTGTACGATCAAAACGTTTACCGAAAGGATCAATCCCTAAATCAATTAATTCTTGTAATTTCTGACGGCGGACCTGCATTTGGTCATTCATTTCTTCTGACATGTTACCTCTCCTTTAAGCTTGTTGGGTTGCTGTTGCTGCAGTTGATTCTGCCTGGAAATTCTGCAGTATATCAATCATTTCTTGTTCAGTGTTTGCTTGGTTCAACGCTTTACGGGCTTTTCCATTCCCTTTTACGCCTTTTAAATACCAAGAAGCGTGCTTACGCATTTCCATAACACCAATCTTCTCACCTTTTAATTCTACTAGTCGACGCAAATGTAATAAAGCAATTTCTACTTTTTCTTTTACAGTAGGTTCCTCCATTAATTCGCCAGTCTCTAAATAATGTACTGTACGATAAATCATCCATGGGTTTCCTAACGCTTCACGACCGATCATTACTGCATCGACACCTGTTTCATCTAACATTTTTTGTGCAAGTTCAGGGCTCGTTACATCACCATTGCCGATAACAGGAATATTGACCGCTTCCTTCACTTGTCTAATAATATCCCAATCTGCATGACCTTCATACATTTGAACACGTGTACGTCCATGCAATGAAATCGCTGCGGCACCAGCACGTTCAGCTGCTTTAGCATTTTCTACTGCATAAATATGATCATCATCCCAGCCGATACGCATTTTGCATGTCACAGGTTTGCTCACTTTTTCAGTTACGGCTGAAACCATTTCATATATTTTATTAGGGTCTAATAACCAACGAGCGCCTGCTTCACAACGAATAATCTTATTTACAGGGCATCCCATATTAATATCAATGATATCTGCAGTCGTATTTTGATCTACATAAACCGCTGCTTCTACAAGACTCTCTTTCTCCCCGCCGAAAATCTGTAATGAAAGCGGACGTTCATTCTCATCAATATACAACATATTCATTGTTTTAGGATTGTTGAATAAAATCGCCTTATCACTTACCATTTCAGCACATACTAACCCTGCACCGAATTCTTTGACTGTTAATCTGAAGGCAGAGTTGCAAACTCCAGCCATCGGAGCAAGTACGACTCTATTGTCGATTTCTACATCTCCAATCTTCCACATAATAATTACCTCTCAATCTTTCTCTAACGTTTATGATATTTATTCACAGTTTCATCAGGGACTTCAATATCTTTAATCTTTGTCTGAGTGCGCGGATTGATTGCCTCAGGTGCAATTTCTTGTAAAGGAATCAATACAAAAGCACGTTCTGCCATTCGCGGATGCGGAATGCTTAAATCCTGATCTTCAATGATTTCATTACCATAAAGTAAAACATCTATATCTAATGTGCGCGGACCCCATCGTTCTTTACGAACGCGATGCAATTGCTGTTCTATATTCAAACCGCTTTTCAATACTGCTTGCGGTGATAAATTTGTCTCAATCTCTGCACATAAATTCAAAAAATCAGGTTGGTCAACATATCCAACTGGTGCTGTTTCATAAAGTGAAGATACTTGGGTTACTTTTATACCTTGTTGCGCATCTAATAAACGAAGCGCCTCTTTTAATTGATGTTCTCTATCTCCAACATTGCTGCCTAAGCCTAAATAAACTTTAGTCATGGTCTGAATTCACCCTCGATATCTCAATTCCTACCCCGTCATAATGTCCTGGAATAGGTGGTGTTTCTTTTGTAATTCTCACTTTAGTTTCCAATACCCGATTATAGTGTGAATTTATACGTTTTGCAATAAGCGTAGCCAAATGTTCAAGTAAATTCTTAGGTTCGCCTTCCATAATCTCTTTTACATCTGCATAAACTTCTGCATAGTTTACAGTGTCCTCTACCAAATCTGATTTTCCTGCTGCAGATAAATCTACTTTCAAAACGACATCCACAACAAATATCTGCCCAATGTCATTTTCTGCTTCAAGCACACCATGATAACCGTAAAAGCGCATTCCATTGAGAAAAATTGTATCTGTCATTGTTCATTCTCCTTCAAGTAGTCTATACCTTGGGCAATACGTGCATTCAATTCAACGTTATGTACTCTGACTGCTTTAACACCTTTCATAATGCCATAAGCTGTCGTAGCTGCTGTCGCTTCATCTCTTTCTTCTGGTCGAGAATCTGTTTTAATCATTTCTTTGATAAAACGTTTGCGGCTTGTCGCTAATAAAACAGGATACTCTGTTGCTACAAGTTCATCTAAACGATCCATAACAACGCGTTCTTCCGCTCTGCTTTTAGCAAAACCAATGCCCGGATCGATCCAAATCTTATCATGTTTGATGCCTGCTTCTTCTGCACGGTTGGCTTGTTTTAATAAATATAACAGCATTTCATCCATAATCGGCTCATCACGCTCGCCGTCACCATTATGCATCAACACAATTTCTGCATCATAGCGCGCTACGGTTTCAAACATTTTAGGGTCATATAAACCTGCCCATTGATCATTAATCATTGTTGCACCCGCCTCTAAAGCTTGTTCTGCAACTTCACTTCTAAAAGTATCGATTGAAAGCTGTACATTAAATTCAGACAGTGCACGTACTACTGGAATCACACGCTCAAGCTCATCTTCTAAAGCAACTTCTTGATGTCCCGGACGTGTAGACACGCCGCCGATATCTACAATATCAACACCTTCATCCATCATTTCTTTCACACGTGCCACAGCTGTTTCAACTGAATTATATTTTCCGCCATCTGAAAACGAATCAGGCGTCACATTCAATATACCCATAATTTTTGTATGTGCCATGATGATCTTCCTTTCAAAATAACTGTTTCTTATTATAGCAAACTTCATTAAATGACCGAATGTATAAGTGTTCAAAAACAAAAAAGCTGCCGCAGAATACTCTGATAAGAGCGTTCTGCAGACAGCTGTATTACCGCATTCTTATTTATCTTCGAAAGAATAAAGCGGAGTTGAAAGGTAACGTTCACCGTTACTTGGCAATACAGTTACAACTGTTTTACCTTTTCCTAATTGTTTTGCTTTTTGGATTGCAGCATGAATAGCAGCACCTGAAGAAATACCTGCTAAGATACCTTCTTCTTTAGCTACACGGCGTGCAGTTTCCATCGCTACTTCATTGCCGACTTTAATCACTTCATCGTAAATTTGAGTATCTAAAGTTTCAGGAACAAAGCCTGCACCTAAACCTTGTAATTTATGAGGACCTGGTTCTCCACCGCTTAATACAGGAGAATCTTCTGGTTCAATCGCTACAATATCGATATCAGGATATTGTTTTTTCAAGACTTTGCCGACACCTGTCAATGTACCGCCTGTACCAACACCAGCTAAGAATGCATCGATTGTTTTATCCTCAAACTGATCAACTAATTCTGGACCAGTTGTCAATTCGTGAACAAGCGGGTTAGCTGGGTTTTCGAATTGTTGCGGTTCATAATAACCGTACTCTTCTTTTAATTCTTTTGCTTTTTTAATTGCACCTTTCATCGCTTCAGATCCAGGTGTTAATACCACTTCTGCGCCGTATGCTTTTAATAAATTACGACGTTCAATACTCATTGTTTCAGGCATTGTGAATACTGCTTTATAGCCTTTAGCAGCAGCAACAAATGCTAAACCGATACCTGTGTTACCACTTGTCGGTTCTACAATTGTATCGCCTGGTTTGATTTTGCCGTCTCTTTCACCTTTTTCAATCATTGCTAAAGCGATACGGTCTTTAACTGAGCCGCCTGGGTTTTGATATTCTAATTTAACATAAACATCAGCTGCGTCTTCAGGTACTACGTTGCGTAGTTTAACTACAGGTGTATCTCCAATAATTTGAACAATATTATCTACGGGTTTCTTTGCCATAAAAAAACACTCCTTTTTTATTAAAAAGATATTGAAAACAAGATAGCGAGATGCAGTATCCAATATGTTTAACGCCCCATCTTTACATCTCAATCCATATTTAATTCTATTTCAAATATATCTTAGCTATTTCATCGGATATCATTATTTTATCAGATTTGTATGACAAATCACAAGCTGATTGTCTCTATTATTTTATATTTCCTAATTTTCAAAAAGAAAACCCGAAAAAAAGCGGATTCAATACTTTAAAATCTGCATTGAATCCGCTCTGAATTTAGTAATTATGCATTTAATTCTTCAATTAAGCCTTTAAGTTCTGCTTCACTATACTGATATTTAGCACGGCAGAAATGACATTCTGCTTCTGCACCATGATCTTCATCTATCATAGCTTGAATTTCAGCTTCACCTAATCCTTTAATCGCATTCAAGAATTTTTCATGACTGCAGTTACATTCAAATTTGACAGGTACTGTTTCTAAGAATTTCACATTCTCTTTACCAAGGATTTCTGTCAACAATTCTTCTGGAGATAAACCTTGATCAATCAATTTTGAAACAGGTGTCATATTACCGATTGCTTTTTCGACTTTATCAATCGTTTCTTCTTTTGCATTCGGCATCACTTGAATAATAAAACCACCTGCAGCTTTAATTGAGTTATCTGGGTTCACTAAAACGCCAAGTCCGACTGAAGAAGGTACTTGTTCACTTGTCGCATAGTAATACGTAAAGTCGTCTCCAAGTTCGCCAGAAACAATAGGACTTGAACCTGAAAAATAATCTTTTAACCCGACATCTTTAACAACAGTCAAAGTACCATCTGTACCGACTGCACGACGTACATCTAATTTACCTTGTTCGTTTAATGGGAAATGCGTTTGCGGATTTGTAACATAGCCGCGGATATCTCCTTTAGCGTCTGCATCTGCTACGATACGTCCGATAGGACCATGACCATCAACCGTTACTGTTAATTTTTGTTCACCTTTCAACATAGCCCCCATCATTGCTGTAGCTGTCATTGTTCTGCCTAATGCTGCTGAAGCTGTTGGCCAAGTGTAATGTCTTGTTTGGGCTTCTTGTACTGCATTTGTTGTAACAGCTGCATATGCACGAATATCACCGTCAAATGCTAATGCTTTTACGATATAATCTTGTGTCATTCTAAATTACTCCTCTTACTTAGTTTTTTATATTTAATACGTTCAATCGTTTTTTGTAATTATTTCGGTCTAAAAAATCTCTTCCTGCGTATTCTCATGATAGCAGAAAGAGATTTTAATCTACATTATTTGATTTCAAGCAATAATGTTATTTTATTAATCATTGCGACGGTCATTGTTACGATCTGATTGATTGTTATCATGATCATCTGAAGAAGAATCTTCATCACGTTGTGCATCTTCACGTTTACGTGCTTCATATTCTTTTTGGTTCTCTTCTTCTTTGTCTACTTCGGCTTCTTCTTCTTGATATTTTTTATCTTCATCTTGAACTTCATCAAGAATTTCATCATAAGATTTACCGAATTTACCCTCTGCGAAGTCTTCATCGCCATGATTTACAACTTTAGCATCATCATAATTCACTTCAGGCAATTTGCCGTCGTAGAATAATGAATGGATTTGTTCGCGTACTAAAGTTTCTTCAGTTAACAATGTTTTCGCAATCAATCTAAGTTGTTCTTGGTGTTCTAACAAGATTTGTTTACAACGTTCATATTGTTCTTTAATAATGCGTTGTACTTCTTTGTCAATTTCATAAGCAATTTGTCCAGAGTATTCTGGGTCGCCTTGCATATCTTTACCTAAGAAGACTTGGCCGCTTCCTTTCGTAAACTGCATAGGTCCAAGTTTTTTACTCATACCATATTCAGTTACCATAGAGCGCGCAATTTGTGTTGCACGTTCAAAGTCGTTAGAAGCACCCGTAGAAACTTCATTAAAGTTGATATCTTCTGATACACGACCACCTAACAAGCCGCAAATCTTATCAAGCAATTCAGGCTCTGTCATTAAGAAGCGATCTTGTTTAGGAAGCATCATTGCATAACCGCCGGCTTGACCACGCGGTACGATGGTAACTTTATGTACCACTTCTGCTTCATCCAAGACCATACCGATAATTGTATGACCCGCTTCATGGTGTGCCACAATATTACGTTCTTTCTCAGAAATAACACGTGATTTCTTAGCTGGACCTGCAATAACACGGTCTGTTGCTTCTTCAATATCACGCATATCGATTTTCTTCTTACCGTCACGAACCGCAATCAATGATGCTTCGTTCAGTAAGTTTTCTAAATCGGCACCAGAGAAACCTGGTGTTCTTTGCGCAATTGCTTTCAAGTCTACTGTTTCATCTAGAGGTTTGTTTCTAGCATGTACATATAGAATTGCTTCACGTCCTTTAACATCTGGACGGCCAACTTGAATTTGTCTGTCAAAACGACCTGGACGTAATAACGCTGGGTCTAAGATATCTGGACGGTTTGTAGCGGCAATCATGATAATACCTTCATTTTCACCGAAGCCATCCATTTCTACTAATAATTGGTTCAACGTTTGTTCACGTTCATCGTGACCGCCGCCGACACCTGCACCACGTTGGCGTCCTACAGCATCAATTTCATCGATGAAAATGATACAAGGTGCATTCTTTTTAGCATTTTCGAATAAGTCGCGGACACGGCTTGCACCGACACCGACGAACATTTCAACGAAATCAGAACCACTGATTGAGAAGAATGGTACACCCGCTTCACCTGCAACTGCACGTGCAAGCAATGTTTTACCTGTACCTGGAGGACCTACTAGAAGTACGCCTTTAGGAATTCTAGAGCCCATTTCTTTAAATTTCTTATTATCTTTCAAGAAATCTACAATTTCGATTAATTCTTGTTTTTCCTCATCTGCACCCGCTACGTCAGAGAAACGTACACGGCGTTTTTGGTTATCGTACATTTTCGCTTTGGATTTACCAAAGTTCATCATACGGCCGCCACCACCGCCGCCTTGTGCTTGACTAAGGAAGAAAATAAATAATAAAGCAATAACCAATACTGGAATCAATGTTGAAAGAATACTTACAAATACGCTTTGTTTTTCTTCTTCTTTAACTGTAAACTTCAAATCTTTTTGTTTGTGTGCTTCATCTGTGACTTTCTGCAAGTCTTTTTCGTTATTATATAGCATCGTTGAAGAATAATCTTCACCGCTCTTGGTTTTTCCGCTTACTAAATATACATTCTGTTCAGGCTGGATCTCTAAAGTTTTCAGATCGCCTTTTTCGAGTTTATTCGTGAACTGTGTATAAGAAAGTTGCTTTGGCATATTGCCATTACCATTCAGCCAAGAAAATAAACCGAATATAAAAACGCCAATGATTGCGATTACAAGCACATTGCGAAAAGCTTTCTGCATGCGTTTTTTCCTCCTACTCCAATAATAAAACTAACAAAAATTGTAACACAATATAACTTTTTATGGCTAGTATTTCAACTTTAAGAAAAACTTAACCATACACATGATTAAAATGTTTATTTATTTTGATAAACTTCAGGTTTTAATGTACCGACATACGGCAAGTTGCGATAAAATTCTGCATAATCTAAACCATAGCCTACAACAAATTCATCCGGAATTTTACGTCCTACATATTTTGCTTCTATATCTGCTTTGCGACGATTAGGTTTATCCAATAGTGTCACGATTTCTAAAGAATTCACGCGACGTGATTTCAATAACTCTGTAATAGATTTTAAAGTTGTACCTGTTTCCAAAATATCTTCAATAATCAAAACATCTTTATTTTCGATTGAGCTGCCTAAATCTTTCAGGATTTTAACTTCACCTGTTGATTCAGTTCCGCCATGATAGCTTGAAACATCCATAAAATCGATAGATAGATGTGTATCGATACGTTTAATCAAATCTGACATAAACATAGCAGATCCTTTTAAAATACCAATACAAACAAGGTCTTTACCTTTATAGTCCTTTGTGATTTCTGCGCCGAGTTGGCGGCAAATCTGCTGAATTTCATCTTCAGTCAGTAATATTTCCTTTAAATCATCTTTCATCATGATTACACTCCTAAATTTGTGATCTCTAATTTTTTTTCATAATTCGGCGCAGTATAAAATGTGCCGACTGCGACTATCTCCCCTTGTTTATTCAGCAATATGGGCAATCGATCGCGTTCATAGCCTGGAACTTTGCGATTGATCATCAAGCGGTTGACTTTCTGATGGCCTCCGTTTTGAGGTAAAGCAAAACGATCACCTGATTGACGTACACGTACCACTATCGGTAAATCCGCATCCTCAATGGTTTCATCGATTATAATTTGATATGTACCAAACTGATAATGTCCTGATTGCGTAATCCGCTTCGGTGTTAAATCTGCATCTGTATAACCCATTATTATAAATTTATCATACACAATTTGAATATTCCATTTATCTGTCGAATAAATTACAGCTTGAGCGACCGAACTATCCAGTTGTGCAAACCATTCATAATAAGCATGTTCAGAAATAGGTTGATTTCTTGTCCATTTATTCAACAATTTATCCATAACTGTAGTTTTTTGTGAATGCGTCAGCTGATTAAATTCATTGCGGTCTATAGTGATACTTTCTTGTTCACCTTTTGTCTTTTCTTGAATAAATCGATCTGCAACATCTTGCAGCTGCTGAAACTGCGCATCATGCCATTGTTTCAATTTCAATAATTGCGAAACATCCAACTGTGGATTTTCATCAATCTCTGGCAAAATACGATTACGGATATCATTTCTGACATAATGGTTATCTGCATTCGATGCATCTTCATAATAAGGCACTTCTTTTGTTGCTTGATAGTGTTTGATATCTTTTTTAGTGACGTTCAGCAATGGACGAACCAATTTAAAACCGGCACGGACTTCTTGTACAGACATCCCTAACGGACTTCTTGTCGATCTACCTGTCATAATACGATAAAAAATAGTTTCTAATTGATCATCTTGGTGATGCGCAGTGACCAATACATTCGCATCGATTGCTTTCATGTGTGTTTGGAACCAATCATAACGTTGTTCGCGTGCTGTGTTCTGAATACTTTTTCCTTGAGCTGTCAGTTCAGATAAATCCAAATGATGAACCGCCAATGGAAGCTGATGTTTCTTACAATAGTCGCGAATAAACTGTTCTTCTTCTTTTGAGGCTTCACGAATACCATGATTAACATGCAGCACGGTCAATTTTTGATATGTATGTGCAAATTCTGTTGTTAATACATCAAGAAGTACCATACTATCTACACCAGTTGAAACAGCAATAGCGAGATGGTCATTTTCAGTCCAACCTTGTGTATAAATATTCAATGGTTTCACCTCGTTCAAATGGTATCTTTTAAATATTAAAGTAATTGAAGTTTAAAATTTTTCGTTTTAAAAAGGACTTATGGATGAAGAAGCTGTGTCTTGCAATCATTGCGGCAATAATCGTAGTTGTTTCTAATCAGCCCCTATATTATACCTGTTTCATACTTCAATACAAAGAGATACGTATGTTATTTTTTCAAAATAAAATAGACTGTTCCCTAAGAAACAGTCTAGATTTTATATTAGATGAGATTAGCGTCTTGAACCTCTGCCGCCTCTTCTTGATTCAGTTTGACGTTTGATAGAAGTCATTTTTTCTTCGCTATCTTTTAAGAAGTTGCTTAATTTCTTTTCAAAGTCCTCTGGTTTACTTTGTGCTGGTTTACCGTGGTGGTTATTTCCACCTCTATGGTGTTGTCTTTTTGGACGATCTTTTGCTTTTTTAATTGAAAGACTAATTTTGCCGTCGTCAGCAATAGATAGTACCTTAACTTCTACTTCATCTCCCACAGACAAATGTTCTTCAACATTTTCAACGTACTTGTCTGCAACTTCACTGATGTGAACTAAGCCACTTTTCCCTTCAGGTAATTCTACAAACGCACCAAATTTCTTGATACCAGTGACTTTCCCTTTAAGCTTGCTTCCTACTTCGATTGACATATCCTAAATAAATCCTCCGATTTCTTTCAATTTTAATTTAACTCTATTATATGCTTGTTGTCACAATTTAACAATGCTATATCCGTTAATTCAATTAGATATTTCATTTCCCTCTATTACAGGGGATTTTGCATCTACTTTTTATCTTTGTCTTTCGGCAATTTGAAAATCACTTCACCATCGTTACTTAAATAATAATCATCACGTGCAATTTTTTCGATATAGTCTTTATTATTCAAATTGTTCAGTTGTTCTTTTAAAGCAATTTCTTCATCTTGCTGCTTTTGAAACTTTTCTTCTTTCGCTTTACGTTCTTTAGCATCATCGGCATTGCTTCTGATTTGGGTGAACACCATAATAGAAAGAATTAAGATAATCGCTAGTAAAATACCCGCAAATAACATGATACGCCGTTTCACAACGCGTTTTTTCATCTCATGACGTTTTTTCTTGCGGTTTTCATTTTCAATGTACCGATTCTCCATATGTTCAACTTTTCTATTCATGGCAATTCACCTCCTTAATCATTTTCGTTGATACGTTCTTCTTTGACGAGTTCATACATGCCTTTAGCATTTTCTTTAGAAGCGTGTTCGTTTAATCCTGTTACTTTAATCGTAACCACACGTTGGCCGAAGCGGATGACAATCTCATCTCCAACTTTTACATCCGTGCCGGCTTTAGCTGTATTGCCGTTGACTTGTACACGGCCTTGGTCGCTGACTTCTTTAGCCAATGTGCGTCGTTTGATTAAACGTGAAACTTTTAAATACTTGTCTAATCTCACTCTATTTTCCTTCTTTCTTTTCTAAAAAGGCTTTAAGTTCTGCCTCATTATAGTCTTTATTTTTGATATCATCATACAACGCCATAAAATGGTCTGCAAATACTTTCTCAAATTTTACACGTTCTTGTTTACCTTCTTTAGATTTCGCATCTGACCATATTGCTTTTAAATCCTCTACATTTTCAGCATGCGCTTCTCCAAAAACATGAGGGTGACGACGAATCATTTTATCATTCATACTTTCAATTACTTCATGAACATCCATGTAACCTTCTTTTTTACCAATACTTGTATGCAGCATCACTTGAAGCAGAATATCTCCGAGTTCTTCAATCATATGCCAATCATCTTCATTATCAATTGCTTCAAATAATTCAAAAGTTTCTTCCAGTAAATAACGTTTCAATGAATCATGAGTTTGTTTCTTATCCCATGAGCATCCTTTTTCGTCATCTACTAACGTATCAATGACAGTTTCCGCAAAATCAAAATCACGATGCATTAAATCTGCATCTTCAATACGCGGCACAAACACACTGGTCAAATTACTGAAGATATCATGATGATCTAGTTCAAATAATGGTGTTTCAATCAGTGCTGCACCTGTACTGCGTGCACCGTCTACAATCTGCACAGTATAGTCATCAGGATAACGTTCCATTAAAGTCAGTTTTAAATCTCCCGCTGTCATCGCACTATACACTTGTGTAATCAAGGTATGCGTACGAATATTCAACTGTGCTGCTTCTAAAGCTGTACCATCCAACAATGTAAAACCATCATTCGGATCTACTTGTACCGCTTCAAACACGTCATCAATAAAACTTTTGCCGCCTAATACTTGCAGCTCTATATCATCATGACTCCCTGCATATGCTGTTAAGAGTGCGGTCGTAGTTTCAGCAACTCTTGGATGTCCGGGTACTGCATAAACAATATCTTCTGATTGTGCAGCTTCCACTAACTGCGTAACAATATTCTCGTATACTTCAGCAAATTCATCGTGTGATTCGTAAACATCATCAAAGCTTATCCATTCTATTTCAGCTTTTTCTGCATCACGTAATTCTTGAATCACAGGGTGATCCAGTGTACGTGCATAAATTTTAGCCGTATTGATTAAATAACGGTATACACCTAACGGCAGCTCATCAAGTCCGTAATTGCCTAAACCTGCAATTGTAATCGTGTGTGTCATCGTTTTCGTCCTTTCTTAAAGTGATACAATTTATCGCCGAACGGCATATGTTGCAGTTCTTTATAAGTCAGCAAGTTCAACCCTGCAATGGCAGCAATAACTACTGCTACACCAGCCACAGCTGCAACAAGCAGTTCCAACATACCTGATAAGCGTTCAGTTGTCGGAAGCAGCCACATCACCAGTTGTACAGCAAGTGTCATGCCAATCATCGAAATGATTAATTTCACAACAAACGTGCGCAAATGTCGGAAGCGGTAGAAACGGAATGCTCTCCATTGCAAAATGCCCGCAAATAAACATAATGACAATACCGTGCTGATACTCGCCCCGATAATACCGACACGCGGAATCAATAAGAGATTCAGCAACAATTTCAATAATGCGCCTGCCGCAAAAGTAATTAAAATCAAACGTGATTGGCGACGCACTTCAAGTAGCGCGATATTAACCATAATCAATGATACACATATGACTGTCAGCATATAAATAATTAAAGTATCCGTTAACACATCATTTTTAAAGAACACACGATTCATCAACGGCAATAAATTCATTAATCCGACACCCGCTGCCACACTGATGGTTACTGTAATTTTCAAAGAAGCATTCGCATAACGATTCATACGTTCAAAGCGGCCTTCTCTGAATGCATTTGTCAATAAAGGAATTAAGACAAAACAAAACGTCGTCGTTACAATCAGGCCGATTTGAATAAAAGAAGCTCCGCGGTCATAAATTCCTTTTTGTACAATAGATGCTTTAAAAGAAAGCCCATAGTGCTGCAATTCGCGTATAACACTGAAACTATCCATCAATTGCCATGTCGTCACAATTAAATGAGAAGCTGAGAATATGATAATTGCTGCAGTCAAACGTTTCCAAACTTGGCTTTCTATATCATTTTCACGCCATTGCCATTGAAAACGAAATGGTCTTTTCCACATCAAGAACAGCGATGCTGCTAAGAAACCGAGCGCTGAAGCAAGAATCGACCATTTTCCTATTTGATAAATCGTTTTATGGCCGATCGCAAAAACAACAATCATCGCTAAAATGATACCGACACGCACAATCTGTTCAATGACTTGCGAATAAGCCGGCAATTCCATTTGTTGCCGCGATTGATAGCTGCCCCGCAGCACACCAAGAATGCCGACTACTAAGAAACTGCAGCTCGCCATTTGTATCATCGGTGTTAAATGCATATCACCCATAATCCGTGCAATCACAGAAGCACCCAAAAAGACAACTAAAAATATCGCAAAGCAAGCCGTCTGTACCCCCATCATAACTTGGCTAATACGTTTATCTGTCCAGTTTGCTCCGAAGTTTTGCGTCACTGCACTCGGAATCGCATTCATAGATAAAATCGTAGCCAGCGATAAAAATGGATACACTTGCTGGTACGCATAAAGTCCCGCATCACCTAATACGTTTTGATAAGGTACTCGATAAATTGCACTGAGTATTTTTACCGCAATTAAAGCAAGCGTTAGAATGACCACGCCATTAAAGGCTGATTTACGCTTCATCCGGTATAACCATACTTTCTTCCAATGATTTCATTAGGAATTTCAAACGGTCGAACCATGCCCCTGCACGTTTATTTTTAGCCAATGTAACTTTCATCGCACCATCTTCAACGCCGACTTTCATGTCGCGTCCTAAAGGCAAGGTTTGTTTAAATAATGCTTCACCGTTAATATCTTCTGTCCCTTTTTCTGACAGTTGGACTTCGACTGCTTTACCAGTATCTTTAATAGACAGTACACCGACATTCAATGCATGAATACGCATTTCAACAATATCTAACAATCGTTCAACTTGAATTGGATATTCATTGAAACGATCAATCAATTCATCTTTAATATCCATTAACTGCTCTTCATTTTCAATTTGACGGAGTTTTTTATAGATTTCAATTTTAGATTGTTCATTCGGGATATATTCTGTCGGCAGATATGCATCCATGTTCAAGTCAATTTCGATTTCTGGTGTGGTTGTTTCTTCTTTGATGCCGCGTTTTTCATTAACCGCTTCTTCTAACATTTGTGAGTACAAGTCGAAACCGACTGAATCGATAAAGCCATGCTGCTGTTTGCCGAGCAAGTTGCCGGCACCGCGAATATTCAAATCACGCATCGCAATTTTGAAGCCGCTGCCGAGTTCTGTAAACTCTTTGATGGCTTGCAGACGCTCTTCTGCTGTTTCTGATAATACTTTGTTTGTCGGGTGCAAGAAGTAAGCATAACCGACACGAGATGATCGACCGACACGTCCGCGCAATTGATACAATTGACTCAAACCGAAGCGGTCTGCATCTTCGATAATCAAGGTATTCGCATTCGGCACATCCACACCAGTTTCAATAATGGTTGTTGTGACTAAAATATCGTATTCTCCGTTGACGAACCCAATCATCGTATCTTCCAGTTCACGTTCTGTCATACGGCCATGCGCCACGCCGATATTAGCTTCAGGCATCAGCATCTGCAGCTGTTCTTTCTTCTCATAGATGGATTGTACTTTGTTGTATAAATAGAATGCTTGGCCGCCGCGTGATAATTCGCGTTCAAGTGCTTCTTTGATGAAGTTTGAATTTTGTTCTAGGACGTAAGTTTGGACTGGGAAGCGATTTTCCGGCGGTGTTTCAATAACAGACAAGTCACGTACCCCAAGCATACTCATATGCAACGTACGCGGAATAGGTGTTGCTGTTAATGTTAATACATCGACATTCGTTTTCAGTGATTTAATACGTTCTTTGTGTCGTACACCAAAACGTTGTTCTTCATCGACCACAAGCAATCCTAAATCTTTATACTTCACATCTTTGGCTAAGAGTTTGTGTGTCCCTACGACAATATCGACTGTACCGTCTTCTAATCCTTTTTTAGTCTCTTTGACTTCTTTCGGTGTACGGAAACGGCTCATTAATTGAATATTTACCGGGAAATCTTGCATACGTTCAATCAGTGTTTCATAGTGCTGCTGCGCTAAGATAGTTGTCGGAACTAAGAAAGCTACTTGTTTGCCTTCCATTACAGCTTTAAAAGCAGCACGAAGCGCAACTTCCGTTTTACCGTAACCTACATCACCGCAAAGCAGACGATCCATCGGACGTTCTTTTTCCATATCGTCTTTGATTTCCACAATAGATTTACTTTGGTCTGCTGTTAAATCATATGGAAAGTCCATTTCAAATTCATGTTGCTGTTCAGAATCTGCACCATATTGATAACCTTGCGCCATTTCACGTTCACGATATAATTCAATCAATTCATCTGCGATATCTTCAACGCTTTGTTGAACTTTCGCTTTCGTTTTCTTCCATTCAGTACCGCCGAGTTTATTAAGTCGCGGTGTTTTATCTTCAGAAGCGACATACTTCTGTACTTGATCCATTTGATCCACAGGTACAAACAACTGGTCTGTCCCTTTATATTGGATTTTAATATAGTCGCGATGCACATCGCCGACTTCAAGTGTTTCAACACCTAAATAACGACCGACACCATGGTGGACATGAACAACATAATCCCCGATTTTTAAATCTTGATAAGATTTGATACGTTCAGCATTGCTCATTGTCGGTGTGCGTTTTTTAGCTTTTTTCTGTTTAGACTTGAATAATTCACGTTCTGTCACAACAGCTAATTGCATATAAGGCAGTTCAAAACCTTCTGAAAGACTGCCTTCGACAATAACCGCATGACCGCCTTCCATATGTTCTCCTGCTTCACCTTCTACAACCGGAATATGCATTTCGTTCATCATAGATTTGACGCGTTCTTTTTTTGTTTCTGTTTCAACCAGTACGACAACTGTATAGCCGTTGTTGACATAACGCTGGAATTCAGAACGCATAATATCATATTGACCATAAAACTGTTGCACAGGTTTACTGGAGAATTTAATAATATTATTTAACTTAACAGGCATACTGGCTGTAAAAAGTGTAAAGTACGTAATGTTTCTTGTACTTATAAGCGTTTCAAAAGCTTTATCATTCATAAATTGCTGGCCGATAAAACCTTTTCCACTTTCAATCAATTGCGTCATAAAGTCATTGACTTCTGTTGTTAAAGTTTCTTCTGTATCTTTTACTCTGTTGTATTCATCTACAGCGATAATCGCATTGTTGCTGATATAGTCTACTAGTGTTGCGGGCTGTTCATACATAAAAGCAACTAAACGTCGGATAACTTGGTGATCAACGAAGTTGCTGTCGAATTGTAAAAAGCTTTCATACGTATCTTTAACATCATTGCGTACAGATTTCTCTATTTTAGGGCGCGTATTTTCATATGCTTCTTTTAATTGTGTTTTAATACGCTTGAGCACATCATCTGTAATAATATAATCACTGGCTGATGTGATTTCTACTGTATCTTGGTTTTCTTCAGAACGTTGTGTTTCTATATCGAATTGGCGGATTGAATCTACTTCTGTATCAAATAATTCAATACGTACAGGCGCGCCAATAAGCGGATATATATCAATAATGCCTCCGCGTAATGAGAATTCTCCGATATGAGACACAGCAGTTTCTCGACGATAACCCATGTCGACTAATTTATTAAGAAAATCATCAACGTCAATATCATCACCTACTGACAACTTCACTTGATGTGATTTCCAAATATCGACAGGTGTTTGTAATTTTTTCAGACCATTTAAAGGTATGATAAAGAACCCTCGCTGTCCTTCGGCTAAGCCAGTAAGGGTACGTACACGTTCACTCATCAGTTGAGGACTTTGTGTAGAAAACTCCTCAGTCATAATGTCTTGGAGCGGATACTTATAAATCTCATCATCATTAATATATTGTTGAATATCTGCCTCTAATTTATCTGCTTGATAGAGATTATTTGTAACTACGACAAGCGGACGATCAGAAGAAAGATATTTCTCTGCCATCATTGTTGCTTTGGCAGCGCCTGAAAGACCGGTTACTAAAACATTCTCTTGGCCGAATGCATCATTTAACTCTTCATATCTTTTATCTTTATTTATATAATCTGTAATTATTGATTTCACGAGACCTCACCATTATATTCATTCATCACATGATCAAATCGAGAATTAGAAACATAATCTTCAACAGCATGTGCAGAATGTTCTATTACTTTATTCATTGTTTCCATTTCTTGTTTCGAAAATTTCTGTAATACATAATCAGGAACTGACATGCCGTTCGTCGGTCTGCCGATTCCGATACGAATACGTTTAAAGTTATCAGTGCCAAGGTGTTGAATAATCGATTTCATTCCGTTATGACCGCCGGCACTTCCTTTTTGACGCAAACGCACTTGCCCTTGCGGTAAATCCAAATCATCGTACAGTACTAATAAATCTTCTGGATCCACATTGTAATAATCCATTAACGGACCTACAGCTTCTCCTGATAGATTCATCATTGTCATCGGTTCAATGAATAATACTTTCTCTCCGCCAAGTCGTTCAATTGTATATGCACCGCGGAATTTTTGTTTATCTAATTTAAATTGATTGGACTCAAGCAGATAATCTATCACTTCGAAGCCAATGTTATGTTTTGTTTGTTCGAATCGTTTACCGATATTGCCTAATCCGACAATACACTTCATTCCTGTTTCCTCCATCTCTATAAATTCAATCGTTAAAATAACATTGATATCAATTATGAATGATGATGATTCAATGTTTATGTATTATGGTTTCACACCCTATCTTAACACAAAAACCTCTCAGCTTAACGAGTTAAGCATGAGAGGTCTTTGTGTTAATTTGAAAATTAAAAGTAACGAAAGAAAAATACCGCTGTCATCTTATATCTCAACAATTAAAGATAAAAGCAAAGTGTTATTCTGAAATTTTATTATACTGTA
Organism: Staphylococcus condimenti; assembly: GCF_001618885.1. Taxonomy (NCBI): domain Bacteria; kingdom Bacillati; phylum Bacillota; class Bacilli; order Caryophanales; family Staphylococcaceae; genus Staphylococcus; species Staphylococcus condimenti. Next base: position 1,380,937 of record NZ_CP015114.1, read on the forward strand.
TTATATCTGCGTTGTTTTTTATAATGAATAACACTTTACTATTCATATTATATTCCTAATTGCACAAAAAAGCCTTTGCTTTAAAAATCAAAATTACGTTGTTGTTAACGCTTACAAATATAATTTTTATAGAAAACGCACCAAATTACTGTACTTTCTATTCAATAAAAAAATACCATTTGCGCTATTCAGCACAAACGGTATTTTCATATAAAGTAAGAATAAGATTATTCTTCTTCTTCTTTTTCTCCAACAACTTCTGGTTCAGGAGTATCTGCATCGCCAGCTTCAACTTCTTCAATTTCAGCTTCGCTTGGTCCTTGAGTTGGAGGTACTACAGTTACAACTGTAGCTTCTGGTTCGTTTTCAATTGTGAAGTTACCAGTAGTGTTTAAATCTTCAACTGATAAGCTGTCGCCAATTTCTAATCCAGAAATTTCTACTTCAAGATATTCAGGAATGTTTTCTGGAGTAGCTGTTACTTCAAGGTTGAATAATGGTTGGTCAACTACGCCGCCTTCTTTAGCGCCTACTGCTTCACCAACTAAGTGTACAGGTACTTCAACAGTACGTTCTTCACTCATGTTGATTGCTAAGAAGTCGATGTGAGTGATTTGGTTTTTAAGTGGATCGAATTGGTAGTCTGCAACCATTACTTTGATTGTTTTAGAACCTACGCCTAAATCGATAACACCGTTACGTCCAACTTCACGGATAACTTTGATGAATTCTACTTCATCAACTTTAACTGATACGTTTTTTTGACCGTAACCATACATAACTGCTGGTACTTTACCTGAGTTTCTGATTGCTGTTAAATCAGAACGTCTTTGTTTACCTTGACGGATAATAGACTTTAATGAAGCCATTTCCTTTTTCCACCTTTCGTATTTGAGATTAGATACTGCGCTTTATTTAAGCAAAATATAATTAATCTCTCCGCACTTGCCCATCGATATATCATCGCTTGCAAGTGTTTAATATGTTCGAACAATTAAAGTCGCGAACGGAGTTATTATACACATTTTTCAGAATTACGTCAACTTCCTAAAAAAATTACGCACCAAAAATTGAAAAAACAATAAAAAACTGCCATTCAAGTGAACGGCAGTTCTTATAATATATTAGTCGAATAATACGCTGACAGATTCTCTTTCGTAAACACGTACAATTGCTTGCGCTAAAAGTCCTGCAACTGATAATTCAGTTGTATTTTCAGGTTTACGTTCATCATCTAAGCGGATTGAATTTGTTACAATCAATTCTTTAATTGCGGAGTTTTCAATACGTTCTTTAGCTGGACCAGAAAGTACTGGGTGCGTACAGCAAGCATAAACTTCTTTGGCACCTTTATCTTTCAATGCTTGTGCAGCTAAAGTAATTGTACCTGCAGTATCGATAATGTCATCAATAATAATGGCAGTACGTCCATCGATATCACCTACAATGTTCATAACTTCAGCAACATTTGGTTTCGGACGTCGTTTATCGATAATTGCAATCGGTGTTTTTAAAATGTCTGCTAATTTACGTGCACGTGTTACACCACCGTGGTCAGGTGAGACAACAACTGTTTCTTCAGGGTCGATATCTGGATTTTCTTTGAAATATTGTGCCAAAATCGGTACACCCATTAAGTGGTCAATCGGAATATCAAAGAAACCTTGGATTTGCGGTGCATGCAAGTCTAAAGCGATCATGCGGTCTGCGCCTGCTACTTGGATTAAGTTAGCAACAAGTTTAGCAGTAATTGGTTCACGACTGCGTGCTTTTCTATCTTGACGTGCATAACCATAATAAGGAACCACAATGTTAATTGTAGCCGCAGAAGCACGTTTACATGCGTCAATCATGATGAGTAATTCCATTAAATGTACGTTAACTGGGTAAGATGTCGGTTGAATAATAAATACGTCGCAACCTCGGATGCTTTCTTCAATATTGATTTGAATTTCGCCGTCACTGAAACGTTTTACTGAACATTTTCCTAATTCAATACCGATATCATCGGCTACCTCACGTGCAAGCGGCTCATTCCCTTTCAACGAGAAAATCTTTAAAGATGAATTTTTATATTCATTAGCTAACATTTATAGTCCTCCATTTATTTGCATTCATGCGTTGTTCAAGTCGAACTGTTACATTACATTCTATTTAATTTTACTGAATTGGCTCTCTGACTTCAATACTTGCTATTCTTTATTTTTATTTAAATAACCAGGTTTCGTTGTTTGTCTAGAACGCGCTAAGGCTAAACTGTCATTTGGCACATCGTCTGTAATCGTTGATCCTGCAGCAATAAGAACATCATCACCCAATGTAACAGGTGCAACTAAGTTGGTATTACAGCCGATAAATGAATCTTTTCCGATAACTGTTTTAAATTTATTTTTACCGTCATAATTAACAGTAATAGAACCACAGCCGATATTTGTACGTTCACCGATTTCTGCATCTCCGATATAACTAAGATGTGAAACTTTTGCACCATCTTTAATATCTGCTTTTTTCACTTCAACAAAGTTGCCGACTTTAACTTCATTACCTAAATGTGCATTCGGTCTTAGTTGTGCAAATGGTCCAACCGTCGTGTCATCGCCGACTGTCGCGTCATTAATAACAGATTGTTTTACAGTAGTACGGTTGCCGATTGTACTGTGATTGATATCTGAATATTGGCCAATGACTGTATCTTCTCCAATTTGCGTACCGCTTCCAATATGTACACCCGGTTCGATAACAGTATCCATACCTATTATAACATCTGATGCAATATAAGTAGATGATGGATCAATTAAAGTTACACCATTACGCATATGATATTCATTAATACGTTGATGCATCGCTTGTTCCGCTTTACTTAAAGCAACTCTGTCATTCACACCCATAATTTCATCAAAATCTTCAGTGCGATAAACTTCAGCTTTTCCGCCTTCTTCTAAAATTAAAGATAAAACATCAGGCAAATAATATTCACCTTGAGCATTATCATTTTTCACTTCATCCAACAAACGGAACAATGTTTGATTATCAAACGCAAAAATACCAGAACTGATTTCATCAATCTGCTGTTCTGTTTCTGAAGCATCTTTTTGCTCAACGATTTTAGACAAACGTCCTTCTTCGTCTCTAACAATTCTTCCATATCCGAACGGATTAGGCGCTGTGGCTGATAATACTGTCGCATCTGCTTGATTGTCTTCATGGTGTTTAACCAAAGCATTCAATGTATCCGCTGTAATCAACGGCGTATCACCACATACTACTAACGTTGTTCCTTCTCTATCCTTTAATTCCTCCGCTGCCATTTTGACTGCATGTGCTGTTCCTAATTGCTCTTCTTGAAAACCGTAAGCAGATTGATCTCCAAGTGTGTCTTTTACACGCTCTGCACCATGACCGACAATCGTCACAACTTGGTTTACACCAGATTGCTGAACACTATTTACCACATGTTCAATCATTGTCTTATCTGCTACTTTATGCAGCACTTTGTAAAGTTTAGATTTCATTCTTGTGCCTTTACCAGCCGCTAATACCACCGCATATCTCTGCATGACTGCCAACCCTCCAATAATTTTACACTTCTATGTTATTATAATTTAACGCTGCTTGTACTTTCAAGACTGAACCTAGAAAGTCGTCTTGCTCCTTTGTACAAACACCGACTTCTTATCATCATTTCATCTTGCAAACTATTTCTTAATCCTGCTGCGACAACGAACAGTCTTTCAGTTTTATCTTAGAGAAAAAGGCTCCCGATCTTTTGACCGAGAGCCTCTTCATTTCGATTATCAAATATTATTAAGCTTCTTCTTCACTACCATTGTCTTCTGAATCTGATGATGGTTGTGCATTCTTATCAGGAATGACTTCATCAGTTTCATCATATACTTTCATCACTGCATCTTGAATTTCTTGTCTCATGTCTGAGTTGATCGGATGCGCGATGTCGCGGAATTCACCATCTGGTGTACGTTTACTTGGCATTGCGACGAATAGACCTGAGTTGCCTTCAATCACGCGCAAATCATGGACTACGAATGCATCGTCAAGTGTAATAGACACAAGCGCCTTCATTCTTCCATCAGTTTGTATTTTTCTAAGTCTTACATCTGTCACTTTCATGTAGTGAGCCCCCCTAGTATCTCTCTCTTTTGTCTTCTAGAAGCTTTACAATATTTAATTAAAAATTATTTTTCTTTTACTTGAGCGATTGCTTCTATTTCAATTTTAACATCTTTCGGCAAGCGTGCCACTTCGACACAACTTCTAGCTGGTTTATGCGCATCGAAGAATTGGCCATAGACTTCATTGATATATTGGAAATCATTCATATCCGCAATAAAAATTGTTGTTTTCACTACTGAGTCTAAGTCTGAACCTGCTTCTTCTAAAACATGACTTAAATTATTAAGCACTTGTCTAGTTTGAACTGCGGTTTCTTGGCTGACTAACTCGCCGAATTCATTTAATGGAATTTGGCCAGAAGTATAAACCATATCATTTATAACAATTGCTTGAGAATATGGTCCTAATGCTTCTGGTGCTTTATTAGTGTGAATTGTTTTCATGTTGTATACTCGCTCCTTTTATGAGAATTTAGATAACACGTTACCTTGCTCAACTTTAAAGTCTTGATTGTACTCATCGACATCAGACAGTCTGACCAAGGAAGTATAATCTTCAATCAATCTTTGTTTAACTTCTTTAGATTCTACAAGTACTGATACCCCTTTGACATGCGCTTTAAACTCATTCATCAAATTCATAACGCCGTTAATAGAGCCTCCTGCACGCATGAAATCATCAACGATAAGCACATTCGAATTTTCCTGAAGTGTACGTTTTGAAAGCACCATCGTTTCAATCTTGCGAGATGATCCCGAAACGTAGTTGATCGATACTGTAGAACCTTCTGTTACTTTATTATCCTTACGAATAACAACTACAGGTAAATTTAATATATTTGCTACTGAATTAGCAAGAGATATACCCTTAGTCGCAATGGTTACGATTGCGTCTAAATCCTCATCCATATAAATTGTCGCAATCAAGCGTCCGACTTTGTTCAACAACTCAGGATTTCCCATAAGATCGGATAAGAAGAGATAGCCTCCTGGCAGCAAGCGTTCTTTTTCCTGTAAGAGGCCGATGACTTCTTCAATAACTTCTTCTGCCTCCTCTTTACTCATGGTAGGACGATAAGTGACACCACCGCTGGCCCCAGCTGTTGTAACCACTGTTCCTAGTTTTTCTTTTTGCAAGGTTTCACGCACAATATGAATATCTTCACTGATTGAAGACTTCGCTTGTTTAAATTTTTTTACAAAATGCGTAAGCGGTATCAACTTATTGGGATGACTCATTAAATAATGAGTCATGTACACAATACGCTCACTTCGTTTATAACGCACAAGAATCCTTCCTTTCTTATCCAAGTAATCTGACTAAATAAACCTCATTGCAGCACCCATGTACTGCATTATAAATATTTTGCGCTTGTTTATAGTGTTTCGCTAAGCTGTAAACTGTAGGACCGCTGCCGCTCATCAATGCAGCATCTGCGCCACTATTGAGCATATTCTGCTTTAACTTGCGGATATTCGGGTGCATCTCCATCGAAATGGATTCTAAACAATTCGAAAGGGTCGCACAAATCGTTTCATAGTCCCCATTTTCAATCGCTTCAAGACACTTTTGCGTATTTTCTTGTTGATTACATTCTTCTCCGATTTCCAACTCTTGAAAAACACAAGCCGTAGAAATACCGACATTCGGCTTGGCAATCACTACCCAAGCTTTCGGCATTTCGTTTAAAAGATGCACCTTTTCGCCATGTCCTGTACAAATTGCTGTTTTGCTGTAAATACAAAACGGCACATCTGAACCCACATCAGCACCAAGTGCACTTAATTCATCCAAACTGAGTTGCAGATCAAAAAGCTTATTCATCGCACGCATCGTTGCTGCAGCATCCGCTGAGCCCCCGCCTAAACCGGCAGAAACTGGAATTTCTTTTTCCAGTGTAATCGTGACCCCTTCTTTGATATCATAAGTTTTTTGCATTAATAATGCCGCTTGAGATGCTAAATTTTTAGCATTTTCAGGTACAAAGTTATAATCGACTTGAACCACAATACGCTGATCATGTCGTTTTTCGACGGTAACACGATCATTTAAGTCCACCGTCGTCATGACCATTTCGACTTCATGAAAACCGTCATTTCGTTTATATAGTGCATCTAAGGTGAGATTAATTTTAGCAGGTGCCTTTTCGTATATCATATTACCGCCCTCCTTTACATATAAAATCATTTGAGATTGGAATATCTGTGCTGAAGTAGTGTATTGTTACCTGCTTATAGAACATTCGCACAGAAAATGATGTGCAAAATATGCATTATCGACATTATAACACGAACATTGTCTGTATTCATAATGGTTAATGTTGTGATATTGAAAAAAAGTTAGAATGATTTGTAAGTATAGATATAATTAGTTGGTATAACTCCGAAATCAAAGATTATACTTAAAAATATGAACATCTGATTTTCTATCTTTAACCGCGATTTTCGGCATTAAAAAAGGAATCCTGCCCACAGGATTCCTTTTTTAGACGAAGCACTCAATGCTTCAATTATTCAATTTATTACTCATCTGACTAGTGTGCAACTGCTTCATGGTGATTATCGTCTACAAAAGAAACTTGTACGTTCTCAGTTAACACATCTGTGTATGTATACGATACACGTTCAAAGTTGTGTTTATCTTGGTCTAATTCAACAATGAAAACTGCTGGATATGTTTCAGCTAAAACTCCGCAACGTTCAATTGTTTTTTTACGACCACCATTTGCTTTAAGTACAATACGGTTTCCTAAATGACCATCAAGTGCATTTTTGATGTCCCAAATTGATTTTGGCATATTGCTCCACCTCGCTACAAATTGTATTATAACACATTTCTAGCGATTAAGTCAAATAAAATTTAAATTTTAACAATGTGCGTGCGCCATGTCAATATTTTAAAATTCTAATTCCGGGAATTTTTTCAAGTTATTGAACAAATTCGCAAATTCTTTAATAGATAACGTCTCACCGCGACGTCTCGGATCAATACCGCCATCTTCTAACCATGTTTTGATGATATCTTTCTTTTGTTTACCATCAAAAAAGAGACTTTGATAGTTATTTGCGATTGTCTTACGACGCTGACTGAAAGCAGCTTTCGTCATTTTGAAAAATCGATCTTCGTCATCCACAGCCACAATCGGCGCTTGACGTTTCATCAATTTCACTACAATAGAATCTACATTCGGAGGCGGCATAAAGACCGTCTTCGGCACCGTCAGCACTTTGGATGTCTCAGTATAATATTGTGCAACAATCGACAAGGAACCATATGCTTTTGTGCCGATTTCAGCATTTAACCTTTCTCCGACTTCTTTTTGCATCATGACTACGTAACCATCAATCGGCAATGATTTTGACATCAGATTCAATAAAATTGGTGTTGTAATGTAATATGGAAGATTCGCAACAACCATAATTTTATCGCAATCTGAAAGATGTGTTTGTACAGCTTCAACTACATCTGCTTTCAAGATATCTTCATTAATCACTGTTACATTATCATAATCTGATAAAGTATCCTCTAACACGGGGATTAAACGTTGGTCGATTTCAAAAGCAACCACTTTTTTCGCATGTTTCGCTAACTGTTCTGTCAAAGAGCCCATACCAGGACCTACTTCAATCACACCCGTACGATCATCAATATTACTCGCATCAATAATCTTTTGGATAATATTGACATCAATTAAGAAATTCTGTCCCAGACTCTTTTTGAAATCAAATTGATACTTGTCTAATAACGCTCTCGTACGCGTAGGTGTAGCGATATCTTTCTTATTCACTTTATCCTTCACTTCCTTTATCTTCATTTAATGCATCACGCACATCTGCTTCTGTATAACCGAAAGCATTCAACTTCTTCAGCAATTGTTTGCCATTAGAATGTCCGATATGTAATTTTCGGCCTAATACCTCACGTTTTTGTCGCGCACCAGGACCTACAATAAGACCTAAATCGATTAATGTATCTTTGCTGATTGATTCCATGCCTTCTTCAAATGGAGAAGACACATGCAGTAAAGCATCACGGATGTCTTCTAAAGCCGCATGTTCTACTCCGATTTTGCCACGTTTATTTTTAGCTTTTTCACGGTCGATATAAGCATGTTTTACACCTGAAACATGTTCACGAATGGTATTTCGTATCTTATCACCCGGGAAATCAGGATCTGTCAATACAATCACGCCGCGTGTTGCTTGTGCGTTACGAATGACTTCTAATGTTTCTTGGTTGATCGCACTGCCATTTGTCTCAATCGTATCGCATTCTACCGCACGTTGTACACGTTCTGTATCATCTCGGCCTTCAACCACGATAAATTCATTGATTTTCATATTCTCGTCACCTTTCACAGTGTTAACTTTAATACTATACCATATCTGCTTTCTTGAAAAATAAAACCTTGAAAAGCTGGATTCTGATTATTTTTTCAGAATGGTTAGACTATTAGCTTTGGATTTGCTATATTTAAATTAAACAAGGGATAACATGCTGTGAACATGTTATCCCTCTAGGCCCGTTAAAAAGACGGTGGCTTTTGGTTCTTTGTTTATAACCATTCAACCAAAGTTGGATGGTTATTTTTTTGATGCTTATTTCTTACGATTTTCGCTAATAAGGATTAAACCTATTATCGTTAGTACGATCATAAGTATTTCATAATCACTCATTATGTGTCCGCTCTGGAGTTGCGCATCATAAGCGTCACCTCTTTAAACAGGTCCAACTTGCTTAATATAGTTATTTCTCAAATAGAACTCACATTTTTCCATTATAACTATATTATTTTAGATAATAAAATTTCAATACTTATAAATAAACACCCCTATAGTTGAATTTTTCGGGTTCAACTTTAGGGGTGCAGTACATTTTCAGAATGGTTCCTTTTTAATGTCTATTTCTCCAAATTAAACAAACGTTCTGCGTTTTCAGTTGTCTGTTCAGCAACTTCTTCATAACTGATACCACGTAATTCTGCGATTTGTTCAGCAACCAATGTCACACGCATCGGTTCATTACGTTTGCCGCGATAAGGATGCGGTGATAAATAAGGCGCATCTGTTTCTACTAACAAGCGGTCTAATGGTACGTGTTTCGCAACTTCTTTCGGTTGTTTCGCATTCTTAAACGTCACAGGTCCGCCTAATGAAATATAGAAACCGAGTTTATTAATGACTACATCTGCAATTTCAGGCGATCCGCTGAAACTGTGCATAATACCGCCTACTTCTTCTGCATGTTCTTCCATTAAAATATCTATACAATCTTGTGTCGCTTCACGGTTATGAATCACAATCGGCAAGTTGACACGTTTAGCTAAAGCAATCTGTTTACGGAAAACTTCTTTTTGAACATCCTTAGGTGATTTATCCCAATGATAATCTAAGCCCATTTCTCCAATACCGATGACTTTCGGATGTTTGGATAATTCCTCAATCCACTGCTCGCGTTCTTCTGTATAATCAATCGCATCAACAGGATGCCAACCGATAATGGCATATAAGAAATCATATTGATCAATTAATTTCATTGCACGTTCGATGGTTGGTGTATCGAACCCTACAACAAACATGCGATCTACTCCTGCTTCACGTGCACGATCAATAACCTCTTCTAAATCTTCATCATATTGTTCATCGTTTAAATGTACATGTGTATCTATTAACATCGAAATGGCTCCTTTCAGTTCTGTTGCGCTATTTTAAAATGCTGTGTGAAAGATAATCTGTTTCTTTCTCATTTATAGTATTCTCCTACCCTTTTTCAAAGGATTAGATGACATAATAAGACGGCGGCGTATACAGTTGTTCCTGCAGCGCCGCCAAAATCTTTTTCTATTTTATAGGGAATTTCTATTACATGCTTAATTATAACATTTATTTGATAACTGCACCGTTCGGAATTGCGTTCGGCAAGCTGACTAATGTTAAAACGCCGTCTTTTTCAGCAGATAAAATCATGCCTTCTGATTTACGACCCATAAGTTTAGCTGGTTTTAAGTTCGTTACAACTGCTACTTTTTTGCCGATAATATCGTCTGGTTCATAGAATTTTGCGATACCTGAAACGATTTGACGTTGTTCTTCGCCTAAATCTACTTGAATTTTCAGCAGTTTATCAGATTTTTTCACGTTTTCAGCATCAATAATTGTTGCTGCTTTGATTTCTACTTTATCGAAATCTTTAATTGTGATTTGTGCTTTAGCTGGCACTTCTTCTTTTTCTTCTTCAGCTGACTCTGCTTGTGCTTCAGGTTTTGGTGCTGAGCCTTGCATTGAGTCTTTAATGAATGCCACTTCTTTTTCTGTGTCTAAACGTGGGAAAATCGGTTGCGGCTTTTCAGTCACTGAAATTGGTGCTTTTAATGCGCCGTATTCGTTCAAGCTGTCGAATTCAAAGAGCTCTGGGCTGTTGATATTCAATTGCTCGAAAATTTGGCGTGGTGCGTGTGTGATGAATGGGCGTAACAATACTGTTGCGAAGCGGATATTTCCCACTAAGTGCGCCATCACATTACCAAGCATTTCTTTTTGACTATCGTCTTTAGCAAGTACCCAAGGTGTTGTTTCATCAATATATTTGTTCGTACGGCTGATGAATTTCCACACTGTTGAAAGTGCCACTGAGAACTGCAAGCCTTCCATGTTTTCATGGTATTCTTTGACAGTGTCTAATGCGAATTGTTCCATTTCAGCATCTAACTCATGTTTTGGTCCTTCGTATGCTGGTAATTCACCGTCAAAGTATTTATTAATCATCGCAATAGTACGGTTCACTAAGTTGCCTAAATCATTAGCTAGGTCAAAGTTTGTACGATCGACGAATGCTTCTGGTGTGAAGACGCCGTCTGAACCGAATGGCAATTCACGCATTAAGTAGTAACGTGTTGCATCTAAACCGTAGCGATCGATTAAGACATTAGGGTCTACAACGTTGCCTTTAGATTTACTCATTTTGCCGTCTTTCATTAAAATCCAGCCGTGTGCGAAGACGCGTTTTGGAAGCGGCAAGTCTAATGCCATTAATAAAATCGGCCATACGATAGAGTGGAAACGTACGATTTCTTTTGCCATTAAGTGTAAATCTGCTGGCCAATATTTTTTGAATAGACTATCGTCTTCTGATAAATAACCTAATGCTGAAATATAGTTTACCAAAGCATCAATCCATACATATACGACGTGTTTTGGATTTGATGGAACTTGTACGCCCCAGTCAAATGTTGTACGTGATACTGCTAAGTCAGTTAAACCTGGTTTGATAAAGTTATTAATCATTTCATTTTTTCGAGAAGGAGGTTGAATGAACTCAGGATGCTCATCATAGAATGCTAATAAACGATCTGCATATTTAGAGATATTAAAGAAATAGCTTTCTTCTTTAACAAGTTCAACTTCATGTCCAGAATCCGGACTTTTACCACCGATAATTTTACCGTTGTCATCATACACCGGTTCTTCTAATTGAGATTCTGTATAGTAAGTTTCATCTGGTACTGAGTACCATCCTTCATATTCGCCAAGGTAGATGTCACCTTGTTCAAGCAAACGTTCGAACACTTTAGCCACTACTTCTTCATGGCGTTTTTCAGTTGTTCTGATAAAATCATCATTTGAGATTTCTAGTTTTTCCCATAATGATTTAATACCTGAAATCATTTCGTCCAGATACTCTAATTCGCTTACGCCTGCTTTATGCGCTTTTTCTTGAATTTTTTGACCATGTTCATCTGTACCTGTCAAATAACGCACATCATAGCCTTGCATGCGTTTGTAGCGCGCAATTACGTCGCCTGCTACGGTTGAATATGCATGCCCAATGTGTAATTTACCGCTCGGGTAATAAATAGGTGTTGTTATATAAAATGTATCTTTCGCCATTCCTTGCTCCTCCTTGTATCTTACTTATTTAATATATCTAAATTTCGCCTTTATTTCAATGCAGAGTACCGTTTGAACCTATACGTACTTTAAGTATTTAGACACTTCTTGTATTGTTAGGTCTCTGCTTTTTTCAGCTCAAAAAGAATCATCTATACATTTTACTGCAATGTATCTTGTATTATTAAGTCATACAGTTTAATTGTAACAATTCTAGAGTGTGGTGCATATAGAGACGGTGTTGATAAAGTGAAAATAGGTATGAAAATTAAAAAACTCACAAACTCTTGTTTATGAGTTACAACTGTTCAATATAGGTTGGTTCTTTATTATTAATTTTAAATGAGCGATATATGCAATGATAAGTTCTATTTCTTTAAGTTTTAGCCAAGTAATCGCATAATCACAAAAATCAGACTGATAATCGCAACAATGATTACGATATTTAATAGCTTACCACCTTGTTTCGTTGGTATTATTTGTATTTCACATTATTTTTTAGTAACAGGACACACATATCTACTCATGGAATAAACATGTGTGTCCGTTCCTATGCAGCAGTTAATTTACTCGTCTAAGCATTCCGTGTTTATCTCTTTTATAATGAAGTTCATGTTTATGACCTTTCAATTCATACTTAACTTCTACATAATCGACATCTTCATTTCCGGAGAAAGGTGTTGTGGCCATGCTGCCGACAAGTTTAGGAGGCAGTTCTACGTCTTCTTTGAAGTGAAGTGGCACGGTCAATTTTTTATCTTTCTTTTCATAAACTACCTGTTTATGATCAATTTCAAATATTTTCACAGCTTCTATTTTTCTATCAGCTTTATGCAAATCATTTTTCACTGAACTAGGAAGACGATCTCCTTTAGTACAACCCATTACGATAATCATCAACAAACATAAACTCATCAAACCTATCTTTTTCATAGATTACCCCTTCATTTTTTAATTGTTAAATAATCATTGCAAAGAAGATTAACAAAACCAGCGTTCCTAAAGGTCTAAGGATGATAAATGAAAATCTCCGCCTTCTAATTACTAATATAATATCTATAATGAAATAAATTATAACCATTAAAAAAAGGATAAGGCCTATTGTAAATAAACCACCTGCTAAATCTTCTTTTAAAATAGGCGTTAACTTTAATTTAATCGCAATCATACAGATTACCGAGATAATTCCTGAAATAATCCCTTTATATTTCGCAGAAGCTAAGTTAATTTGCACACTTTCATCTTCTTCATATTTTTCTCTTGTTAAAAAATAGTTTGGATTAGATTCCATACTTTCAATTTTTACTTGATACGGACGTGTCCAAAACGACTTAATAGCCAACCAACCGTATACAACAAAGCCTAGAGTGAGCACAAATATGTAATTTTGTAATGCACTAAAGCTAGGATTCACAAAGAGAAATGTAACCAAAAAGATTACTGCAGATATACCATAAGCAATCCACGGCAATAATTTAATACCTTCTGCATACATTACCGATGTAATATACACAACATAATACAAACCTGCCACTAAAAATAATAATAAATATGTCATATACTCCCTCCTGTATTTCTAACCTTTAACTTTATATCAACCCAATTCATATCATCAACTTCATGAATAATATGATAATAAGGTGATATGCGATGAAGCTGATGTTGCCTCGTAAAATTTTCAATTTCATTTAAGACTTCTTTTTCTTATGTTTCATATTGATTTGTCTTCAACATGCCTTCTAGCATCCGATCAATATAGAGATTAGTTCTGAACCCTAAATCTTCACAAGGAACAAACGGTATGTTAGCTAGCACCATTAAGGTAATCGACCATCACATAAAAGGAATTTAAATCCTTTAAAATAATACCGTTTTCTAAAGCAAACGCTTTTATATCCTCATGAATTTGTTCAAAATCTTCATCATCAAAACACTTATACGAAATAGTCGGAAAACTTCTAAAGAGGGTACGTATTTGATATTCAATCCAGAGATATATTCAATTTCATTATCTAACGCAATATATGTAGTAAAATCACTTCACCTAAATCTGTAATTTCTTTAGTAAAAATAATAGGTCCTGTGGTATAAATATCCTTATCAATAAAACTATGATTTATTTTTAATATTCCAACTGACCACTGCTCTGCCCCCACAGAAATTTTATCTTTGCCAAGTTAGGAATGATTAATACGCCCAGTTCCACACTGTTTCACCTCTTTTTTGAAAATAAAATATAATTCTAAATTTATTATTCCAAAAAATCATCTGCGTCTTCCAACTCATAATTTGATAATACCTGCGTATAATGTATATACATTAAAAAAACGTTATAATAGCTAATCAATATTAAGCCTATCATTACTAGAACAATGTATTTCGATTCATTGATATTTGGCACCACTATATATTCAATAATCTTTTCTACTACTACAATTAAACTGATTCCAAAAAGTATTGTAATGACTAGTATCTTACTTTCAACTTTATCTTTATGATTTTTTCCTTTTAACCAACTCGGTGTCTTATGCAAAAGTATTACTCCAAAAATAAATGATAATATACATAAAATCATTGTTATAGTTCCTACAAACCAAATTTTAAATAAATCTATTCCTACTCTTATAGCCAAAAAAAAGTAGAGATTATACAAAGCATAAATAAAGGAATACATAGCTAATATATTGATTACAAATAAAACCAAAGCTTTTCTTTTCATACTTTCATGATTTTTTGGCCTTCTAAATATATAAATCAAAAAAGTGGATATACTAACCAAAAACATGAATACCCATGTTATTACGAGATATTCGGGTGTCTCAGATATAGTCAATCCATAAAAATATTGACTACAGGCCATTGTTAATAGAATTAATGTTCCACTTCCTAATATTTGTGGCATTGGACTTCTTAACTTTTCATAAGCAGCATTCAATTTTAATTCACTCCTCTAAAAAATCCAGCTTAATTTTTACTTTGCCACTACTGGCTTCATCTAATAATTTCGACTTTTCTTTAGTGAAAATAATTAAATCAATTAAATAAATATCTATACCAACAAAAAGCCACCTTATTTTCTACATCTCAAATTATCAACTTACTATTATTCAGATTTCGCAGGCAATTTTACTTTTGCCAAGTTTGACATGATTAGTACATCCTTTTCCATATTACTTTAGTTTTTTCTATTCAAATGAATTTTATTATTCGAACAATTCATCTGCATCTTTCAACTCATAATTCAATAATACCTGTGTATAATGTATATACAACATCATGATAACGAAATATACGAACGGCATCATTCCTCCTATTCCTAAGATCATGAACTTCGATTCGTTAATGTTAGGAATTGTAAAATATTCTATTATTTTTTGAATTACAACAACTAAACTAAAAAGAAATAAAATTATAATAGTTATTGCTTTACCAAAAATTTGTTCATCTTTTTTCTTATCTTTAAGCCAAAACGGTGTGTTAATAAGTAAATAAATTCCGTAGATGAAAGAGAGCAGACCCACAAACATTGTAATTATTCCAACTATCCAAAAGATAGTGAGATCAACACCATTTTCAGCTGCCAAAAAGAAATACACATTGTACAATCCTATAACTATACAATATAAAGCTAAGACATCTAAAACCATCAATTTAAAGGCACTTTTTTTCATATCTTCATGATTTTTAGGTTGCGGTAGGAATAATACAAAGAAACATGCTATAGAAATTATAATAATTAATATGCTTGTTATTAATAAATACAAGGGCGTTCTTTCTATAGTTAAACTATAAAAATATTGAACAAATCCTAGAGAACTAAATAAAATAGAAAATGCTCCTAATAATTGCGGTAGTGGATTTCTTAATTTTTTATATGCGTCATTCAACTTAATAACCCCCTTTCTATTTCTCAATAATTAATATTAATATTTAAAACACTGAGCTCAGCTTTTAGCTGAATTTCACAGACGACGAATTTCCAACAGCCGAATTCACTGTATAACTATCACCATTTTTAATTTGTTTCCTTGTATCAGAATTTCTGAATTTATTCACATATTTATTAGCTCTATCTTTAGCAATATCAGTCAATGATTTATTACTAAACATCTTAAATCCTTTAGTTGCATCAACTAAAATTATAATTGTTTACTAACTCCGAATCTTGGATGATGAAGCCGCAAAAATACTTATATTGAGTTAATCTAAAGAAATTAGTTTCACTTGCTCAAATACACGCTGAAAAGCATAGGATGTGTTCGTGCTATGATCTACTTAATTTTTTCTTATTTTCTTTGTTTAAGTAATATCCTCTTATTTTGTGTAATTTTTAAAAAACTAGTCACGCAATACAAAATCCACGCATTTATTTATAGATATAAAAATAAAGTTATAAATTCTCCGTATTTTATATGTATAAGCCCATTAATAAAAATTCTACTATTCAGCCACTAAATATCGGCTGTTTAAATCTAAAATTTTGAGATAGACATTGATTTTTCTTCTATTGGATCGGCTGTACTATTTAATTATCATCTTATTTATTCTAATATTCGGACACTTTTTCAGTTAGTCGATTGATAAAATCTGTCTCTATATAATTGCAATTTATTTCTTCAAAACTCATTTTAGTTAAAGTCGTTGTACTTCACACTACTTTTTGGCATCTTAAATTTCAGAAAACACTATTTAAATTTTATTTGTTAATAAGCATTTTCTAACTCATCATATAAAACTTTACATATTTTGTATAGTCCTTATATAGTTTTTTATATTTCAATTTTTACCTCCCCCTTATATTTGAAAATCTTCAAAAAGTAATCTCCAAACAATTAAAAAGCAAAATTAACAATATTTTTTCTATCTTCAATGATTTAAATTACATTATTTCAAATAATATTATTACCACTAAATCACTTGAAGAAGATGAAAAAGAAGATTCAAATATTGACTTCAAAATAAAAAATAATGATAGTTCATACATGTTGCTATGACAAAACAATTTATCGAAATTACAACCTAAAACATAATAAAAAAACCAACTTATTCCACCTTTAATACCAACAATTAACCCAACACAGGATGGGTCTTCTAAACCAGAAGTAATTGAACAACATTCAAACTTAATTGAAAAGGCATGTGTTAGAGATGAAAAGGATTTATTAGTTCTGTTAATATCGATTTATTATATGATGAACTCACATTATCTGAATTTAATGAGCATCAATAACGCACCGCAATCACTTAGATTACGATGCGCTTTATTTTAAACTTCCGCTTCTTCCACTTTCATCATATTATTAATCAACCCAGCATAAAACTGCTGCAGTTCAATACCTGTATGTTTAAAATCTAAAGCGTCTAAACCTACAAAATCCAAATGGTCCCAACCTTGCATAACAGGCGTCACTTGCCAGATACCTTTTTTCAAACCATCAGTAAAGTCTGTAAACGCTTGTCCTGTCGGATAAAGTGAAGACACAACAGAGACAATACCATCATTTGGACGCAACGTCTTATCCGGCTCACTGCCAATAATACGACTCGTTGTATCAAACAAGAAGAATTGTCCGATATCAGGTACATAATTACCTGTAACACCTTCATGGCTCGCTAATCCAGTATAAGTAGTATAAGTGATATTAGGATTCAATGGAGTATTTTTATTCAATGCTTCAGAACCTTGTGAAGTCAAATCATACATCGCATTATCATCTGCTTTCCATAACGCGCTTTCTGCGACACGTTTCATATAATCAATATAAGATTCATTCGCACCTTGCTTAAATCCCCATTTTTCAAAACCGAAGTCGATATTTGCAAGTTTACCACCACCCATACGACCTAAAGCGTATACAATATCTTTGAAAGCTTGTTGATTACCCACACGATCAGCTGCTGCCGAACCATTATGCGGTGTACCTAATGTTGTAATAGACGAAATCATATTATCTTGTCCACCTTCAAATAAAGGTGAAATTGTACCACCATGCGTACGTTGATAATCAATTTCTTCTTGATTACCAAAACGTAAAAAGTGTTCCATTAAGCGAATCGTCTGACCACCCATACTATGTCCAACTAAATGTACTTTTTGACCAGGCTGCCAATCTTTAAAAACACCTTTATAAGTCCGTCCATAACGTGCATGCCCATATTTTGCTGCATGTGCTGCACCATAATCTACCGTACCGCCTTTAATATAATAATAAAGCTCTACCGCACGATCATAGTTACTGCTAAAAGCACCAACACTTGCTTCATATGCTTGATAACCTTTCTCTCTTAATCCATCTACAACATGGTATTTATCTCCACCCCAATAATTAGGATATAAATCAGGTTTGATATCACCTACAAATCCCATAAAACCATGTACAAAAATCACAGGATATTTATTAATCGCCTGTTCTTGAGCTGCTTTCGCTTCTTTTGTAGTAGATTGGCCATCCGTTTGTGGTGATATACGCTGTGATGAAGTTGTATTAGCTGGTGTAACTGATTGAGGTTGTTGATTCTTTTGTGGTTGCGGTTTTTCTAAAGGATTTCCCGGTGCAGAAGTTGTAGTTACATGGGCGCTTTTTTCTGGAATATCTTTTGACACATTTTGTGATCCAGCAACAGCTTCATTTTCAGTCGAGGATTCTGTTGAAGTGTTCTTAGATGAGTCAGTTGAAACCTCTGCATCCGTTGTTGGAATTGCTTTTTCAGATGAAGTGCTTTCAGATGCTGCTTTCGATTGTGATGATTCATCAGCATTTTTTTCTGCCGGTTGAATAGTTTCGGCTTGCTTTGTAACTGGTTCCTCTATAATAGAGGGTTCAATACTTTCCGTTTTATGACTTGGTTCTATCGGTTGCGGTTTTTTCGTTGCTGTATCTTCAACCTCAGTTCCTTTTTCAGCAATTTGGCCTTGAGCTGGTGTCAAAACTTCAGGAGCTACTTGAACCTCTGGTGCCGGCTGTTCTTTTTGTTGTTTCGTCGCTTTTTCAGTTATTGGCTCTTCTCGCTTTTTATCATTTTGTGCCGGTTCTATCGGTTGCGGTTTTTTTGTTGCTGTATCTTCAATCTCTATTCCCTTTTCAGCAATTTGGCCTTGAGCTGGTGTCAAAACGCCAGGAGCTACTTGAACTTCCGGTGCTGGTTGTTCTGTTTGTTGTTCTGTCGTTTTTTCAGTTGCTGAAGGTGAAATAGAATCTTTCTCCGGCGCTTTTGGCCCAGGAACTGAGTTTTGTGTTTGTTCCTCTGATGCCGCATTTGATTTTGGTGCTTTTACAGATGTTTCGTTTTGTGTGCTTTCCTTTGTTATATTTTGCATTTCTAAAGATGTTGGTTGTTGAGAAGTTAATGATTTTGAAGGTTGATGATTAGATTGTAATACATTTTGCGAAGGTGATTGATTTAGGTTATCACTTTCTGGTGTCTGTGAAGTATTTTGTAAAGATGTTGCAGGTTGGAAGCTGTTTGCTGTTTGTACTTGTGCTTTAGATGTTGCTTCCACATTGTTTTCTCCATTTTGTTCTGCAGCATCTGCGCTATGACTCACTGTTAAGAAAGCCACTGATGCTACAAGTGCTGAAGCAGTACCCACTGTGTATTTACGAATTGCATACCTGTTTCTTGATAAATTATTTCTCTTCATATTGTATGTCTCCTATCTTCCGGTGTCTCTCACTAAAGAAAAATAATTAACGCTATCCCATTTATTTCAAGAAAAAAACTGTGTATCTATAAAATAGCACAGTTTAATTTCATTTATCTACTTTTATATAAGAATTTACAAAAAATAAAAATATTTTTTATCTAAAACCATATTAAATCTATCTGATTTGATGGTATATATCATAAACTTCTCCAGTTTTCATATTGCGATCTTCTGCTACTTGCTTAATCGCTTTTTTCGGTTTCATATCTTGGCGTATATAATGCTCAACATGTTCGGGAATATCTAATTCCTCAAACCACTCTGTTTTAGCAACCCTTTCAGCACCTTCAATTAAAACCACAAATTCACCTTTCAAAGGTACCTCACCTTTTTCTACAGCTGCTGCTAATTCTGAAACTGAAGCTGTTTGAATCTGCTCAAATTTTTTCGTTAACTCACGACCTAAAGTTACAGAACGTGTCACATCTACCGTTTCAATCGCTTTTAATGTGTCTGCGATGCGATAAGGTGATTCATACACGATTAATGTAGAATCTTCAAACATCCTCTTTTCCAGAACTGCCATCTTTTCTTTGCTTTTTCTTGGAAGAAAGCCCAAAAAAGTATAAATATAAGAAGGCAGGCCACTCGCCATCAAAGCCGTCAATCCAGCATTCGGTCCTGGTATAGGCACCACTGAAATATCTGCAGCACGTGCACTTACAACTAATTCATATCCAGGGTCACTAATTAAAGGCAAACCCGCATCTGAAACTAAAGCAACATTTTGCCCATCTAATAAGGTATTCACTAGCGGCTCAGTCTGTTGTTCCTTATTATGTTCATGATAAGATTTTAGCGGTGCATGAATTTCATAATGATTACATAATTTCTTTGTCACACGTGTATCTTCACACGCAATTAAATCTACATACTTTAGAGTATCGACAGCACGATAAGTAATATCTGATAAATTTCCAATTGGTGTTCCAACTAAATAAAGTGTTCCCGTCATGAAATAACGCCCCTTTCAATGAGCTGCAATTTTTGAACTCTCGTATATGTTTTAATTTGATATTCACGTTTCATAGCTTCTGATTTCGTTTCAAAAGTTTCTTGATAAACAAGTTTAACTGGTCGGCGGGTTTTTGTATATTTCGCCCCTTTTCCAGCATTATGCTTTTCAACTCGTGCTGTGACATCATTGGTATACCCTGTATAAAGGCTGCCGTCACGACATCTTACTATATATATAAAATATTTATTCTCCATAATATATCGCTCTCATTTCCGGTGTATACTCACCATCATCTTGATACATATAAAAAGGCGGTTGAATATCTAAACCTGGTTTACCATCCTTGCGACCTTCAACGATAATCGCATGCGCATCTTTGTTTTTCTTACTGTATATAAGTGTAAGCTTTTTCGGTTCAATGCGCGCTGCACGATAAGTCGATAATACATCCATCAAACGTTCAGCACGATGAACCATAATTAATCTCCCGCCTTGTTTTAATAAATGGCGTGCTGCTTCTACACAATCTTCTAAGGTACATAATACTTCATGACGTGCAATTTTATGCGCTTCTTTTTGGTGTTGATGCATCTGCGTTGTTTTGAAGTAAGGCGGATTACAAGTTACTACTGTATATTGAGATGGGGTAAAAGTTTGCCGTACATTCTTCAAATCTAATTCATACATTCGAATACGATCTGATAATTGATTATGTTGGATACTGCGCTCAGCCATATTTACAAGTTGAGGTTGAATTTCAATCGCATCAATAGGGTGCTGTCCTTTATGTGATAATAATAATGGGATGACACCATTTCCTGAACATAAGTCCATCACTTTATCGTTTTTTCGCAAATGGGTAAAGTGTCCTAACAATAAAGCATCTGTCGAAAAAGAAAATACCTCATCGTTTTGAATAATCTCTAAATTTTCTTTTAACAGACTATCCAAGCGTTCATTTTCTTCTAACATGATTCATCTCTACTTTCATTAATATGTATAAAGAGCGAGACAGAAACCTATTTGAATGTTTCGTAATCCCGCCCTTAAAAAGAATAATCCTGCTATATCTTATTATTCTAATTGAGTCCTATATAATAGATAGAAAAAACACGCCATAAATTAAGATTGTTCTTCTAAAGTTTGCAAGCAAAACAAGCAATCTTCACCGTGACGATGTTTTCCAAATAAATCACCTTTGCAGATATGAAAACCTTCCTGATATAAAATCGCTAAGTTCTCTTTACTGCTGACACGATGTTTTCGATGTCGGTGTTCCTCATGTTCTTCTTTTGATTCATGTGTTTCTATATTATCTTGTGCATCTGAATGCAGTCCGCCTTCTTCAGAACGTCCGATTAAGCGTTTCAGATGATTGTTTTCTACTTCCAAAGCTACATTCTCTTCAACGAGTTCCATAGCAATTGTTTTTAACTCAGCCATTTCTTGATACAAGTTTTGAACGTTGCTTTCAAGTCGCATGAGTCGTTCCATTAAATCTCTACGATCCAACGCAAGCGGCCTCCTTAATATATCTCTTCTAAATCTTCAACTGAATATTCTAAAGGTTGTTCAAGACCATCCACTTTGACTTGCATTGAAATGTCCAACATATTAAGACCCACTACAGTACCTTTTCCATCTGGTGTTTCAATTTTAGTACCGACATCCGGCAGTTGTTCACGAGCAGCTTCATAATAATCATTTTCATATTTCAAGCAGCACATTAAACGGCCACATGCGCCAGAAATTTTTGTCGGATTTAACGATAAATTTTGATCTTTGGCCATTTTAATAGATACCGGTTCAAAGTCTCCTAAAAATGTAGAACAACATAATGAACGGCCGCATGGTCCGATTCCGCCTAATAATTTTGCTTCATCACGTACGCCGATTTGACGTAGTTCAATACGTGTTCTTAAACGTGATGCTAAAATTTTAACGAGCTTTCTAAAATCAATACGATCATCTGCTGTGAAATTGAAAATCACTTTAGATTGGTCTAATGTATATTCACAATTGACTAAACGCATTTCAAGTTCTAATTGCTCAATTGCTTCTTTACAAAATTGCATGGCATCATCAGCTTCTTCTTCATTGCAAGCATGCTTTTCTAAGTCTTGTTCTGTTGCTACACGGATAATCGGTTTCAATGGTAAAGTAACATCTTCTGCCTCCACATCCAATGCACCATCTTTAACAGCACCAATTTCCACACCGCGTTTTGATTCTACTACCACTCTGTCACCACAACAAAGTGCAGTATTTTGAATTGGGGCGTAATATTCGAGTTTACCAGCTTTCTGAAATTGTACGCCTATAACTTGTGGCATTTAGCCCACCCCCTTAATAACAATTTGCTCGAATACAAGCATCGGATTCACATTTTGCGTCAATTTCTTATGTGCTTCCGTTATATGGTCATACATATGCGTTAACTGTGCATAACTTAAGTGTTCCGCATAATGTTTAATATCTGTTTCAAGTTCTGAAAAAACTAAGTGTCCCGAAGTTTCAGCTTTTTCATGCATAATATCTTGGAAAAAAGCATTCACGACAGATAATGTCAGTTGCTGCAACTTTTTATTTTTTGCTGTTTTCATGAGGTCTACTAAAGCAATTAATGCCATTGATCGATTCGTAAGCAATAGTTGACACCAGTTCACAATATTTTTTCTAAGTGCTGCCAAATCATATTCTTCATTCAATGCACGTGCTTCTTCAATTTGTGTCGTATATGTACTAAGCATTTCTGCAATAGGTTTAGAAATGTCTTGTTCTTCGAGGCGCTCTATTAATTTTTCTTGCGACATTGGTCTGAAGTAAACATGTTGGCAACGTGAATGAATCGTACTCAAAATTTGTTCTGGCTTAGTAGAAAGTAAAATTGCAATCGTATTTTCTGGCGGTTCTTCTAAAAATTTTAAAATACTATTCTCACCTTGTACAGTCAATTTTTCAAAACCGTCAATAATATATACTTTATGTGTCCCTTCAACTGGAAGTTGATTCATAGCATGTACGAGTGCTTCAATTTCCTCTTTTTTGATATTGGTTTCTTCTGTTGAAACATATCTAAAGTCTGGATGATTCAATTCATCAACTTTCGCTTGGCATATTTCATTGTCATTGCATAAAATTAATTTCGCAAATGCCATTGCAGTCTGCTGCATCGTTTGGCCATCATCGCCTTCAAATAAGTAGGCATGCGAAAGTTTGCCAGATTGATAAGCATTCGTCAATCTTGATAATTCATCCATTCAGTTAACTCCTTTTACGTAATGAAAGGGGGCAAGAACTTGAGTAAATACAGGGTTTGTATCTCACAAAACCCGTTTTCACGCTTGTCCCGACCCCCTCTATTCATAAAGAGTATAAGATAATAGAGCAATCGCCCCTTATCTATGCTCTTTTGCTTAACTTATTTAATTATTAAAATCGGTGGAACGCATCAACAGGCATAACAAACACTGTTGCGCCGCCGACTTCAACTTCCACTGGATATGGAATATATGAATCAGCGCTACCGCCCATTGGTGTAATTGGTGATACAAGTTGCTCTCTGTTACCGCATGTTTTATTAATAACACTCAATAAATCATCAACTTTATCATCATCTACACCGCAAAGGAACGTTGTATTCCCGGCACGTAAAAATCCACCTGTTGTAGCGAGTTTAGTCGCTCGGAAGTTATTTTTAACGAGTTGATCAGATAATTCTTGACTATCTTGGTCTTGAACAATTGCAATTACCATTTTCATAACTAACACCTCTTTGTAATATTATAGCATATCTGATGGTACAGCTTGTCTCAAATCTTAATAGAAATCGCCTAGATGACATAGAAATTTCTGTTCATTTTTTCTATCGTTTTCAAGTGAAAACCAAGTTGAATATAACAAATATTTATCAAATTATACTACGCGAGCGTAATGACGTGCAACAACTTATCAGTATATTCAATATATTTATTACTTACCCAAAAATTCTTTAATCGCAGTATATGTATCTTCAACTACTGCATCTAATTGTTGGTTTGCATCAATAACTTTAAATCGATTCGGCTCTCTATCTATTAAATCGTGATACCCTTTAATTACCCGTTGATGAAAAGCAATACTCTCATGATCTAAACGGTTCATGTTTCTAGCATTACTTTCAATACGCTCACGACCTGTTTGGGCAGTAATATCCAAATAAATAGTCAAATCTGGATATAATCCATTGATAGCAAATTCATTAATAGCACGTACTTCTTCAACACCAATACCACGTGCAAAACCTTGATAAGCTAAAGAACTATCAATATAACGGTCGCATAGCACGACTTTATCTTCTTTTAAAGCAGGCAATACTTTTTCCACTAAATGTTCACGGCGTGACGCTGCAAAAAGCAACGCTTCTGTACGCTCATCTACTGCTTCTCCTTCTAAGAGAATTTCTCGAATTTGTTCTGCTGCGGGTACACCTCCGGGTTCGCGTGTTTTCAAAACATCGTAATCTTGAGATAAACGCTCTGCAACGCGTTGTAACACTGTAGTTTTACCAGAACCTTCTGGTCCTTCAAATGTAATAAATACTGACATTTTAATTATCCTCAATTCTAATTTTGTTATCTTTTAAACCTTCTACCCTTATTCCTTGTTTAATCCAACTTTCTAATTTTTCAACTGTTGATGAAGTCACATTTTCTCCTTTGAAAAAAGCTGGAATACCAGGTGGATAAGGAACAAGATGTTGTGCTAGTCGTTTGCCGACAGCTTGGTGTATAGGAATTTCAGTAGTGTGTTTCAATTGTATTGGTTGGTAGTCTGTTGATTCAGTCGGTAATACATTTTCAATCTTTTCTATCCCTGTTTTCTGTGGTTCAGGCAATACAATTTGCGTAATTCTTTTTATTAATAATTCAAAAGGAAAAGTATCACGTTCATGCCACAATGGTAATATTAATAGTGTTTGATCATTATCAGAAAGCTCTACATAAATCTCTTGCTTTTCTAACCATTCTTGTACATCATAACCAGAATAACCTGGATATCGTACTGTGATTTTAAGTGCATCATCCATCTCATTTACCACGAAACCTTGTTGTCTTAATTCATTAATCACGATGTCACGTTTTTCAAAAAATGTACTTGCTTCATAATTTTGATAAAAAACTTGCGCCCTTTCGAGACCTGCCATCAAAAGGTATGATGGACTAGAGGACTGGAAATAAGCCAGATATTGTTTGACTTGATTATAATAAGGTGCATCTTTATGTATAAAAATAACCGAACTCATCGTAAATGCCGGCAATGTTTTGTGATAAGACTGTACAACATAATCGGCACCATATTCTAACGATGATTTCGGGAACCCTTTTATCCCGAAATGTGCGCCATGTGCTTCATCTACTAAAACAGGTATTTGATGTGCGTGACTTTCTTGAATAAATCGCTGAATATCAAAAGTTTCTCCATAATAGTTAGGATATGTAATGATAGAAAGCAGTTGTTGATTCATCATTTGACTCGTCTCTGATATTTCAGGACCTAAGTATTGATTTGTTAGTTTGCTTAAATTCATAGGCATGATTTGAGCTTTTTGTTGAGCCAAATCTAAACCATGAAACACGGATTTATGAACATTACGGCTGATCAGCATCGGCTGAGTTGATTGTGCTGCAGCTTGAATTACCGACAAAATACCGGAAGTCGTCCCATTTACTAAATAAAAAGCTTCATAATCTGGATGTTTAGCTAATTGTTTCATGCTTTCTTTTAACACTTCTTCTGGATGATGCAAATCATCAAAATCTGTTATTTCCGTAATATCCATCGCTAACTCTATCTCTTTCAAGTCTCCAATTGTCATATTTTTATGTCCAGGCACGTGAAAAGAAATAGGGGTTTTATCTAGAAATGTTTTTAATTTATCATTTAATGGTAGATTCATTGGTTTCGCAACCTTTTCTAAAATATTACTTCTATTTTAACATAAACGCTTAGTTAAAAAAGGACAAAAAAAAGAGACCCTTACGGGTCTCGCGCTTGCCTGGCAACGTCCTACTCTTGCGGAACGTAAGTCCGACTACCATCGGCGCTAAAGAGCTTAACTTCTGTGTTCGGCATGGGAACAGGTGTGACCTCTTTGCCATTGTCACCAGACAATAGAATGATTATACATTCAAAACTAGATAGTAAGTAATTATCAATTCAACCAATCAAAACTTGAAATTGGATTAAGTCTTCGATCGATTAGTATTCGTCAGCTCCACATATCGCTATGCTTCCACCCCGAACCTATTAACCTCATCATCTTTGAGGGATCTTATAACCGAAGTTGGGAAGTCTCATCTTGAGGGGGGCTTCATGCTTAGATGCTTTCAGCACTTATCCCGTCCATACATAGCTACCCAGCTATGCCGTTGGCACGACAACTGGTACACCAGAGGTATGTCCATCCCGGTCCTCTCGTACTAAGGACAGCTCCTCTCAAACTTCCTGCGCCCACGACGGATAGGGACCGAACTGTCTCACGACGTTCTGAACCCAGCTCGCGTACCGCTTTAATGGGCGAACAGCCCAACCCTTGGGACCGACTACAGCCCCAGGATGCGATGAGCCGACATCGAGGTGCCAAACCTCCCCGTCGATGTGAACTCTTGGGGGAGATAAGCCTGTTATCCCCGGGGTAGCTTTTATCCGTTGAGCGATGGCCCTTCCATGCGGAACCACCGGATCACTAAGTCCGTCTTTCGACCCTGCTCGACTTGTAGGTCTCGCAGTCAAGCTCCCTTATGCCTTTACACTCTATGAATGATTTCCAACCATTCTGAGGGAACCTTTGAGCGCCTCCGTTACACTTTAGGAGGCGACCGCCCCAGTCAAACTGCCCGCCTGACACTGTCTCCCGCCATGATCAATGGCGCGGGTTAGAAATCCAACACAGCTAGGGTAGTATCCCACCAACGCCTCCACGTAAGCTGGCGCTCACGTTTCTAAGGCTCCTACCTATCCTGTACAAGCTGTGCCGAATTTCAATATCAGGCTACAGTAAAGCTCCACGGGGTCTTTCCGTCCTGTCGCGGGTAACCTGCATCTTCACAGGTACTATGATTTCACCGAGTCTCTCGTTGAGACAGTGCCCAAATCGTTACGCCTTTCGTGCGGGTCGGAACTTACCCGACAAGGAATTTCGCTACCTTAGGACCGTTATAGTTACGGCCGCCGTTTACTGGGGCTTCGATTCGTAGCTTCGCAGAAGCTAACCACTCCTCTTAACCTTCCAGCACCGGGCAGGCGTCAGCCCCTATACATCACCTTACGGTTTAGCAGAGACCTGTGTTTTTGATAAACAGTCGCTTGGGCCTATTCACTGCGGCTCTTCAGAGCGTGAACCCTAAAGAGCACCCCTTCTCCCGAAGTTACGGGGTCATTTTGCCGAGTTCCTTAACGAGAGTTCTCTCGCTCACCTTAGAATTCTCATCTTGACTACCTGTGTCGGTTTGCGGTACGGGCGCCAAATCTCTAGCTAGAGGCTTTTCTCGACAGTGTGAAATCAACGACTCGAGGAAAACATGTTTCCTCTCCCCATCACAGCTTGACCTTGAGAATGGCGGATTTGCCTACCATTCAGTCTTACTGCTTGGACGTGCACTCCAACAGCACGCTTCGCCTATCCTACTGTGTCCCCCCATCGCTTAAAACGATCATTGGCGGTACAGGAATATCAACCTGTTATCCATCGCCTACGCCTGTCGGCCTCGGCTTAGGACCCGACTAACCCAGAGCGGACGAGCCTTCCTCTGGAAACCTTAGTCAATCGGTGGATGGGATTCTCACCCATCTTTCGCTACTCACACCGGCATTCTCACTTCTAAGCGCTCCACATGTCCTTGCGATCATGCTTCGACGCCCTTAGAACGCTCTCCTACCACTGTCCGAAGGACAGTCCACAGCTTCGGTAATATGTTTAGCCCCGGTACATTTTCGGCGCAGTGTCACTCGACTAGTGAGCTATTACGCACTCTTTAAATGATGGCTGCTTCTAAGCCAACATCCTAGTTGTCTGGGCAATACCACATCCTTTGCCACTTAACATATATTTTGGGACCTTAGCTGGTGGTCTGGGCTGTTTCCCTTTCGAACATGGACCTTATCACCCACGTTCTGACTCCCAAGTTAAATTGATTGGCATTCGGAGTTTGTCTGAATTCGGTAACCCGAGAAGGGCCCCTCGTCCAAACAGTGCTCTACCTCCAACAATCATCACTTGAGGCTAGCCCTAAAGCTATTTCGGAGAGAACCAGCTATCTCCAGGTTCGATTGGAATTTCTCCGCTACCCTCAGTTCATCCGCTCACTTTTCAACGTAAGTCGGTTCGGTCCTCCATTCAGTGTTACCTGAACTTCAACCTGACCAAGGGTAGATCACCTGGTTTCGGGTCTACGACCAAATACTCAACGCCCTGTTCAGACTCGCTTTCGCTGCGGCTCCGCATTCGCTGCTTAACCTTGCATCAGATCGTAACTCGCCGGTTCATTCTACAAAAGGCACGCCATCACCCATTAACGGGCTCTGACTACTTGTAAGCACACGGTTTCAAGTTCTCTTTCACTCCCCTTCCGGGGTACTTTTCACCTTTCCCTCACGGTACTGGTTCACTATCGGTCACTAGAGAGTATTTAGCCTTGGGAGATGGTCCTCCCGGATTCCGACGGAATTCCACGTGCTCCGTCGTACTCAGGATCCACTCAGGAGAGAATCGACTTTCGACTACAGGACTTTTACCTTCTCTGGTCCAACTTTCCAGTACGGTTCGTCTAATCGATTCTTTTGTAACTCCATACAGAGTGTCCTACAACCCCAATGAGCAAGCTCATTGGTTTGGGCTCTTCCCGTTTCGCTCGCCGCTACTCAGGGAATCGAGTTTTCTTTCTCTTCCTGCGGGTACTAAGATGTTTCAGTTCTCCGCGTCTGCCTTCAGACATGCTATGTATTCACATGTCGATAACACAACATAACTTGTGCTGGGTTCCCCCATTCGGAAATCTCTGGATCAACGCTTACTTACAGCTACCCAAAGCATATCGTCGTTAGTAACGTCCTTCATCAGCTTCTAGTGCCAAGGCATCCACCGTGCGCCCTTAATAACTTAATCACGTTATTAATTATGTGAGTAATCTTCTTTGCCGTCGGCAAATTGATTACTAGCGATTCATTTAAATGAATAAAGCTTTAAAACTCTAATTCACTCGGTTTTGCTTGGTAAAATCTATTTATTACTTACTTATCTAGTTTTCAATGTACAATCATGAATACTCGGATGAGCATTCAAAACTGAATACAATATGTCACGTTATTCCGTCAGTTTCTGTTGAAACTGTTCCGTATAATATCCTTAGAAAGGAGGTGATCCAGCCGCACCTTCCGATACGGCTACCTTGTTACGACTTCACCCCAATCATTCGTCCCACCTTCGACGGCTAGCTCCTAAAAGGTTACTCCACCGGCTTCGGGTGTTACGAACTCTCGTGGTGTGACGGGCGGTGTGTACAAGACCCGGGAACGTATTCACCGTAGCATGCTGATCTACGATTACTAGCGATTCCAGCTTCATGTAGTCGAGTTGCAGACTACAATCCGAACTGAGAACAGCTTTATGGGATTTGCTTGACCTCGCGGTTTCGCTGCCCTTTGTACTGTCCATTGTAGCACGTGTGTAGCCCAAATCATAAGGGGCATGATGATTTGACGTCATCCCCACCTTCCTCCGGTTTGTCACCGGCAGTCAACTTAGAGTGCCCAACTTAATGCTGGCAACTAAGCTTAAGGGTTGCGCTCGTTGCGGGACTTAACCCAACATCTCACGACACGAGCTGACGACAACCATGCACCACCTGTCACTTTGTCCCCCGAAGGGGAAGACTCTATCTCTAGAGCGGTCAAAGGATGTCAAGATTTGGTAAGGTTCTTCGCGTTGCTTCGAATTAAACCACATGCTCCACCGCTTGTGCGGGTCCCCGTCAATTCCTTTGAGTTTCAGCCTTGCGGCCGTACTCCCCAGGCGGAGTGCTTAATGCGTTAGCTGCAGCACTAAGGGGCGGAAACCCCCTAACACTTAGCACTCATCGTTTACGGCGTGGACTACCAGGGTATCTAATCCTGTTTGATCCCCACGCTTTCGCACATCAGCGTCAGTTGCAGACCAGAAAGTCGCCTTCGCCACTGGTGTTCCTCCATATCTCTGCGCATTTCACCGCTACACATGGAATTCCACTTTCCTCTTCTGCACTCAAGTTTTCCAGTTTCCAATGACCCTCCACGGTTGAGCCGTGGGCTTTCACATCAGACTTAAAAAACCGCCTACGCGCGCTTTACGCCCAATAATTCCGGATAACGCTTGCCACCTACGTATTACCGCGGCTGCTGGCACGTAGTTAGCCGTGGCTTTCTGATTAGGTACCGTCAAGGTGCGCATAGTTACCTACGCACTTGTTCTTCCCTAATAACAGAGTTTTACGATCCGAAGACCTTCATCACTCACGCGGCGTTGCTCCGTCAGGCTTTCGCCCATTGCGGAAGATTCCCTACTGCTGCCTCCCGTAGGAGTCTGGACCGTGTCTCAGTTCCAGTGTGGCCGATCACCCTCTCAGGTCGGCTACGTATCGTTGCCTTGGTAAGCCGTTACCTTACCAACTAGCTAATACGGCGCGGGTCCATCTATAAGTGACAGCAAGACCGTCTTTCATTGCAGAACCATGCGGTTCCGCATATTATCCGGCATTAGCCCCGGTTTCCCGGAGTTATTCCAGTCTTATAGGTAGGTTACCCACGTGTTACTCACCCGTCCGCCGCTAACGTCAGAGGAGCAAGCTCCTCATCTGTTCGCTCGACTTGCATGTATTAGGCACGCCGCCAGCGTTCATCCTGAGCCAGGATCAAACTCTCCATAAAAGTTATGATTTGTTTGACTAGCTCATAAAAACTAATTTGTTTCAAAACGTCTAAGACGTTTGTTAATTTGGAATTAACGTTGACATATTGTCATTCAGTTTTCAATGTTCATTTTTTCTGACTCACAAGAATTAATTATACTCTCTTTCGAAAAAGAAGTCAACACTTTTTTAAAAGTTTTTTAAAATTAATTTTGTGAAGATTTGTTAAAGATTTGTTTTGTTCTTTCAACAGTTACTAACTATACAGGGTTTTATATCTTTTTGCAACCCATAAAAATTACACTTTCAGCGCTCTGAACCCTTGGCACACTTGAATTCCCGTACTTTTAAACTTCATATCCAATCAAAGTTCGCTTTAATGCGTTAATGTGAGCGCATTCATTTTTGATACCCTCTTTTATACTATCAAAAACCAAACTTTAATTTTTTTCTAAAAAAGTTAAAAAAATAACAGCAACTTGCAAAACTGCTTATTTTACAGTCTTTACAAGGTGCTGTTACTGATTTTTACATTTCTGTTCTGCCTTCAATTGCACGAGATAACGTTACTTCGTCCGCATATTCTAAATCTCCGCCGACTGATAAACCTTGGGCTAAACGCGTTACTTTAATTCCTATAGGTTTAACCAATCTGGAAATATACATCGCCGTAGACTCACCTTCTAAGTTAGGATTCATTGCTAGAATCAACTCTTTAACTTCTTCATCTTTCAAACGTTCGATTAAAGAAGGAATGTTGATATCCTCTGGACCGATACCGTCCATTGGAGAAATGGCACCATGTAATACATGGTATAAGCCTTTATATTCTCTCATTTTTTCCATAGCAATTACATCTTTATCATCTTCTACTACACAAATTACTGAACGATCACGTTGTTTATCATTACAGATATAACATGGATCTTCTTCAGTTATATGTCCGCAGACACTGCAATATGTCAGTTCACGTTTTACATCTACTAATGCCTTTGCAAATTGGACAACGTCGTCTTCCTTCATATCTAATACATGAAAAGCCAGACGTTGCGCCGTTTTCGGCCCAATGCCTGGCAATTTCATGAAACTATCAATTAGTTTCGAAATCGGTTCTGGATAATGCATCAATTATCACATTCCAGGAATGTTCAAGCCTTTAGTGTGTTTGCCTAAACGTTCTGATGTTAATTCATCTGCTTTATTCATTGCTTCGTTTGTTGCAGCTAACACTAAGTCTTGAAGCATTTCAACATCATCTGGGTCGACCGCTTCTTCATCAATCACGACATCTACAACTTCTTTATGGCCAGTTACGACAACTTTAACCATGCCGCCGCCTGCTGAACCTTCAACTTTTTCATCTTTTAATTTTTCTTGCTCTTCAGCCATTTTCTTTTGCATTTTTTGCATTTGTTTCATCATTTGTTGCATATTTCCGCCACCGCGCATAATATATCCTCCTTGATTTTTCTAAGTTTGTTTAGTTTTGAGTTAATGTCTGCTGACATAGTGAATATTGATTATTTCAATAAACGCTTTTCTATAATTAGGTTTACTTACTATTATATAGAAGAAACACGTTTCACTTTTCTCTATACCAGTATTGATATAGTGAATTATAACATATCCACGTCCCGTCTTTCGACAATATTAATCTTCATCAGTGATATGAACCGTATCTTCTCCAAACATGTCTTTTGCCTTTTGTACAATATCAACTTCCTGTTGTTCTGGTTCATTCGCACCTTCTTGTGAAGCATTATTCACTCCACCCTTTTTTCGGTTCTGAATATACTCAGAACGTACTTGTAGCCATTGATCTGCTGGCACACCGACAACTGATACATCTTTATTAATAATACTCCGTACAACTTCTTCTAAATTACCACGCTTTTCATCATCATCATTGACAATTTCACAATGGATTTCCGCTTCAAATTGCACCAATACACTTTTCTCACTTGCAGCTACAGGTATAGAGTTCTGCAATAAACTTACTAAAGCCTTTTGATTATGATTCTTAGCGTGATCAATAACTTCTTGCCAATAATCTTTCAAAAGTTTAATATCTTCTTTATTCGCATTATCTAACACCTTAGCAATTTGCGTCATCGAATAGGAATTTTTGCTTCTTCGACGTCCACGCGAATTGCTTTTTTGTTTAGGCGGTGTATTCGTTGACGTTACACCTTGTTGTTTTAATGCATTTAATTCTTGTTCCAAGTGCTCTAAACGTTGAAGCAATGCACTACTTACATCATTATTCTGCTGAGCAGGTTGTGGTGCACTAGGTGCTTGATGTGCATTTGCAGAATGCATATCAGGATTAGCAACGGGTGCATCTCCTTCTTTAATCAACTCAGCCATTTTGACAAGCAATACTTCAAAATGAACATTTTGATTCACACTGAAACGAACGGACACTAATGTATCATTTATCAAATCAATCATTTTATAAAGAGTATCTAAATCAAATCCCATCAATGCATCGTATTCTGTTTCTCGTTGCGCTGTTTTATTCATGATTGTATCGCGTACAAAATAGATTAAATCATTAATTAAACGATTTACTTCTTTACCTTCAGCGATAAATTGATGATAACGCGCAAATGCATCTTTAACTTGTCCATTTGCTACATCATTTAATAACGCATTTAAGGAAGCTTCATCTACACTTCCTGTTACATTCAATGCATCCTGCAATGTTAAATGTTCATCCCCGAATGCAATAGCTTGGTCCATAATACTCAGTGCATCACGCATGCCGCCTTCAGAAGCTTTCGCTATAAAAGCAATCGCTTCATCATCGTATTCAATATGTTGTGATTCTGCCACATAACGCAGACGTTCAACAATTTGGTCCAAACCTATTGCTTTAAAATCAAAACGTTGCGCTCTAGAAATAATCGTAGGTGGAATCTTATGCGGTTCTGTAGTTGCCAAAATAAAGATAGCATGTGCTGGTGGTTCTTCTAATGTTTTCAACAAAGCATTGAAAGCACCTGTTGTGAGCATATGAACCTCATCTATAATATAGACTTTATATTTTGATTGCGATGGTGCGTATTTTACCTTATCACGTATATTACGAATTTCATCAACACCATTATTACTTGCGGCGTCAATTTCAATTACATCTGAATTAGATCCTTGTGTAATACTTTTACAAATATCACATTCATTACAGGGTTCTCCGTCTACACTATTTGGACAATTAATGGCTTTCGCAAATACCTTTGCAATACTTGTCTTCCCAGTTCCTCTTGGACCGCTGAAGATGTATGCATGCGATTGTTTGCCCTTTGCAATAGCATTTCGGAGCGTCTTAGTTACATGCTCTTGACCGACCACGTCATCAAAACTCTGTGGTCGATACATTCTATATAAAGCTTGATAGTTCAATTACTTTCGCACCTCCGAATACAAATCATCATTATTATAGCACGCAGAACCAGCTCAACGCGATGATACAATTTGCATCATTATATATTTTCTAAGACTAATTTGCCTTGTGGACACGTATCTAAGCTATCCCACAAAAGAATAATACTGAACTGATTGATATCTTCATCATCCGGCACCTCTATTGAGTAATTTGAAAGTGGCACAAATCCTAATGAGCGAAAATAATCAGGTTCCCCTTCAACAATAATTTCATTATAACCTTCATCTTTAGCTCTGCTTTTGGCAGCTTCAACTAATGCTTTTCCGATACCATATTCTCGATAATCTTCTTTTACTGAAAGTGATTTAATCATTAATGGACATTGTAAATCTTCTCCGTTAATAATCATTTCTTCCATTAATAAAATATGACCTACAATCTCATCTTCATCTGTACGCGCGATTATTTCAAAATCAGGATTATAATTTGGAATACGTCTTAATCTACGGAGGCTATCTTCATAATATTCCCCTTCAAATAAGCCTTCACTATCTTTTTTATTTTTTAAATGCGCAATAATTGCATAGTCGTTCTCTGTCACAGTTCCTAGTAAGATTTGCATAAAATCCCCTCCATTGAATTGGGCAAAGTATTAGATTCATTATAACGTAAAATCCATAGTTCTCTTATCAATTAGGGTAACGCCTTGAAAATAATCAGAAAAAATATTAAGCTAGGGCAGTTACTAAATGTAAATTTTGTAAATATATTGTTAAAAATGTGGTAAGATATTGAGTAATCAATATTATGAACTTGTACTTATATTAGATGTCAAATCAGCTAAGGGAGGCGATGTGATTGGTTATCAAAAACAAAGCATATACTATTTTGGGGATAGTATTTATGATACTGTGTTTAGCTAGTTTCGCCACGATGCATAATATCTGGATGATTATTCCAGGATTTATATGCGGTGTATTTTTCTTAGCATTCGGTATACATTTCAAAGATAGAACAGAATTACAAAAAGATAGATTACACAAAAAAGAATTACAGAGTGAATAAGGAAATGCGGTATGTCTAATAGAGGCACACCGCATTTTTTGTTTAATATTCCATTGTCTTATGTTTACGTCCATGCAACAGATAGTATAAACCAATGACAAGTACTAATAACACAGCCATTGCAAAATAAAGATTACGATAACCGAAACTGCCGATTACAATTCCAAGCAAGGTCGGTCCTGCGCCAGCGCCTAAATCTGCAAAAATATAGAAAGTTGAAGTTGCAAGGCCAATTTTTTCTGGTGGTGAAGCTTGAATAGCAATTGTTTGGAATGATGGAATCAATGTTCCATAACCGATACCGATAAAGATAGCTGAAATAAGCAATACCCAACTGCTATGTGCTACAGCAAGTAATACTAATCCAAGTATAAAAGCGATTAAAACTGGATAAACTACTTTATTGGCACCATAATTATCAAACACTTTTCCTGTGATTGGACGCACTACAAAAGTGCTGACCGCATAAACAACAAAGAAGAAACTTGCTGCACTTGCAAGACCGATGTTCGCCGCATAAGAATCCAAGAATGCAAGCACACTAGAATATGCAATACCTACAAAAACAATAACTATAGAAATAGGTACTGCTTGTTTTTGGAAAAATTGCGCCAATCCTTTAGGTTTTGTTGCTTCTACTTTTTCTTCTCTTTCTTTGTTCAATGAAGGTTGCTTAATATTAGAAATGAACAGCGCAAGAACAGCTGAAAGTAAGATACAAATCAAACAAACTACAAAGTTGCTTTGGAAGTTCAATTTCTGATTTATTAAAATGCCCAAGAACGGACCGATTGCTGAAGCAACTGTAGTACTAAGCGCGTAATATCCTATACCTTCACCTTTACGATCCTCAGGAACAATGGTAGAAGAATACGTGCCTGTAGTCGTTGATGACATACCGAATGCCAAGCCGTGAATTAATCGCACTATCATGAGTACTAATAGGCTATGGATTAAGAAATAGAGACCGATTGCTATAAATGAAAAGACCAGACCGAAAAATAGTGTTTTCTTCAGATTGAGTTGATCAATATATTTCCCAGTAAATAAACGGCCGAACAACATACCAATGATGAAAATCCCTGCTGCAAGACCACCCATTGCTTCATTCGCATGAAAAGTATCTATTGTAAAAGTCGTTACTGTTACAATCAATGCGTAATGAATGATATACATAAGGAAGTTGATTACTGTGATGAAAATAAAATCTTTCGTCCATAAATTGCGATACATAAATTTCGCACTCCCCTTAATAATTTCTATAATTTCAATATATCTAGTATATTGATAAATAATACTAATGTATAATGGATATTATTAATGAATACATAAGTTATACTTATGTAACGAAAGGATAAATCTATTGAACTTTATTCAACTTCACCATATGAAAACCATCCATGAAACTGGATCTATTACTAAAGCAGCTCAAATATTGCATATTACACAATCTGCACTCAGCCAATCGATTTCAAACTTAGAAGCAGAGTTAAACATCCAATTGTTCAAACGCCAAAAAAGCGGAACAACTTTAACAGACCAAGGACATCAAATTTTTCCGATAATCATGGATTTAATTGATCAAGAAGCCTTACTATATGACAAAATCCAATCATTAAATGCTGAAATGGAAGGTTCTCTTTCCATTGCAACCATCCCTACTTTGTTTATGACGATTGTTCCAGGGGTGTTATCAACTTTTAAAAAAGATAACCCGAATATTGATGTTCAAATTATAGAAGCAGAAAATAATGAAATTAAACAGTTGGTTTCAAGAGGCGAAGTAGATATTGGATTATATACTATCTTAAATGAAGACGATTTAGATGTAACAGATGCACAGTATACACCATTATTTTCTAGTGCATTTACAGCGATTGTACCTAAAGATTCTAAACTCGCTTATTTGAAGAACTTATCTTTAGAAGATATAAAGGCTTTTCCCTTCATATTATATGATCGTAATTTTTACAAAAAGAATATTCAGAAGTTCGAAGCTGCCAATGGCCCTATTAATCTATTATTTTCTACAGATAATGTAGGCGTATTATTTAATTCTGTTGCTGAAGGGCTTGGAATCAGTATTCTATCTGATTTAATGGTACAAAATACTCCTTTTTATCAACGTAATATGATAAAAACTGTGCCGATTGGGGCACCTTTCAATCAAATGATTGAGTTTGGCGTGCTTCACATGAAACACTCTGATAAAGAAAAATTGATTGGAGAATTTAAGAACTATTTAGCAGAAGCTGCAGAAAAAATATCATAAGCAATATGATGTTCCATTTGTTTCTTAAAACATTTATTATTTTTATTAAGACTATATAGAAAAAACAGGAAATTGAAGGTTGCGCTCCTTCAATTTCCTGTTAACTTTTATGTATTAAAATGAATATAAAAATACCGCACAACTTTGCTTCGAATGTGTATCATGAACGTTACCAAAGTCGACAGCTAAATCTCGGCTACCCTACGGCACATATGAGAATCCACTTAATGCTGCTTCCGTCAGGACCTGACATGATTCATGGGTTCATATTGCATAGGACCGAAATCTTCAAACACCTCGTGCTTTGGGCAGACTTCACAAGTACACACCCTAGGCAAAGTATTCAGTCTCGCATAAGCGGATTTCGAGAATAGGGAACCGCTACCTCCCCACCTAGCACGGCAAGATATATCATACTATATTTAAAGGTCGTAATGCAAGCTTTAACAATTTGTAAATTTCTTGAAGTTTAAGTTCTTTCAATTAAAAAGAAAATTTGAAGATTCAACCGACATTTAAGATTTTCCATGGACAATTTTTTGGTAAGCATATTTAGAATAAATAAACGGAGCTGCCCCACCCACTAACGCAAATACAAGTAATGCTGTTACACTATTAATTACTTGCAACAACGCCAAAACAAGTAAGACAAAGCCTGTCGCAATAAATAACCGTGAAACAAACCGGTGTGTTCTTTTCCACACCGCTTCATTTGCGCTTGTCCACTGATTACGAATACCAATATTCTTAGAATTTACCGGAATAATTTGCAAGTAATTCCCCCACAAAATTAATAAAAAACTAAGAATTAATATCCCAATAAAATTATTTATAATATTATATCCAAGCGCATGAAAGATCATTAATAAACTTATAAGGTATATAAAGCTTTGTACCATAGGATTCCAAAAAGCCGTATTGAAACTGACATTTCCTAGCTTTTTATGTTGCTTATCACGTTGGGCTTTTCTTTTGATTACACTATAACTTACTATCATAACCAACATTATTACAATAGGTGCAGTAACCTTATTCAGATATAAATCCAATTGATTCTGATTATCGTAATGCAACGGTAGTGTCCAAGGTAGAAATGGAATAAAAACTACCCAAGTAATCGCTGTTAACACTATGGCAACTATACTAAAACGGTCAAACTTTTTTGTTCCAACTTCAACTTTTGACATTTCAAACCCCTTCCTAATCTTGTTTAAACTGAACAACCCATTTAATCACTTCTTCAAAAACAGATAAATTCAAGTGATAATACAAATATTTTCCTTTTCGCTCCGAGTAAATTAAATCATTCAATCTAAGTATTTTAAGATGCTGAGAAACACTCGCTTGACTCATATCGAAATGTTCAGCAATTTCGCTAGCTGTTAATTTCTGTTCCTTCAACATCTCTAAAATAGATCTCCTAGTCGAATCTGACAGTGCTTTGAAGATATCTTTCATTAAATTTCCTGCCTTCATTTAATCATTTAAGAATATACTTAAATGTTAGCAGTAAAAAATTCTGATGTCAAAGTTGATAAGCAATCACATTTCCAAAAGAAAAAAAGACCAACTCATGAATCTTTCCACACGAGTTGGTCTTTCACCTTATCTTCTTGAAAAATCTATAAACCTGAAATCTGTCGCAATATGCTTTGCGACATTATATTGAAACTTTGTCATATCTCTTAAATGTACAACACCTCGAACAGTAGCGGTATAAGGTGGGTTAATAGTCCCGAAAGCTGCATACTCTTGATCCGTAAATGGTTCAAAAGTGATGGCTTTACGCGAGTAACTGATATCTAAACCTAATTCTTGTTCAATATAATCATATAAAGAATCAGACACGATATCCTCGGTTAAATTCGGAACAACGGCTTCTACCAAATAATCTTCATCAATGATTTTTACGCGTCCATCCGCTTTACGATAACGTATTAAATGCCATAACTTATCTTCTTTCTTCAGATTTAATGCTTCTTTTACTTTAGGAACTGATCCAGCATTTTCTTTTTCTAAAAGTTTCACTTCTGTTTCCAGTTTAACTCCTAATCTTTCTTGCACTTCTTTAAAACTTGTCAATCTTGAAAATGGAAATTCTGTTACACCTTGATAAATCACAATAGAGCCTTTTCCTCTTATTTTCTGTATCATACCTTCGCTGACAAGCAGATTGAGCGCACGGCGTACTGTTTCACGTGAAGCTTCATAAGTCGCTACCAGATCATTTTCAGACGGCAGCTGCTCCCCATATACAATTTCTTCATTTAAAATACTCGCTTTTAAATCATCATATATTTTAGTGAACTTTTTAGGTTTTACTATCATGTTATTCACTCGATTCTTTACTTAAATTACTGTTCGATGACGATGGCACCATAGCCCTCGATTTCTCCATTATTGATAGTACCACGTTCTAGAATGACTTCGCCATCTGTATCTAAATCCTCTGGTAGCATTACCGCTTCTTTACTGAAGTTAGCAATGATTAGCCATTTTTTATCTTCATAACTGCGTTGGTAAATCATTAAATTAGGATTATCCATATATAGCGGCAAAATATCTCCGTACGTAACAATGTCATGTTCATGACGCAATCGAATTAGTTCACGATAAGTTTGTAAAATTGAATGTTCATTCTCAACTTCATCTTCTACATTGATATGTTGATAATTACTCGGGATATCAATCCAAGGTGTGCCGCTTGTAAATCCAGCATTCTCACCTGATGTCCACTGCATAGGTGTACGTGAGTTATCACGAGATTTCTGGTCTAAAATCTGCATAATTTCTTTATCCGCATAACCTTGTGCTTTCAAATTATCATAAGCATTCAATGATTCTACATCTCGATATTGATTGATGCTTGTAAAATGCGGATTAGTCATACCGATTTCTTCACCTTGATAAATATAAGGAGTGCCTTGCAGTAAGTGTAAAGCGACTGCTAACATTTTTGCACTCTTTTGACGTAGTTCTTCTGTTGAATCATCTCCAAAACGAGAAACAACGCGAGGTTGATCATGATTACACCAGAAAATTGCATTCCAACCATTACCATCATGAATACCAATCTGCCATTCCATCAATATACGTTTTAATTCAATAAAATCAAAATCTGCATATGTCCATTTTTCACCATCTGCATAATCAACTTTTAAATGATGGAAATTGAAAACACTGCTCAATTCTTCACGTTCTGGATTTGTATATTTGATACAATTATCAATCGTTGTAGAAGACATTTCACCGACAGTCATTAAATTTTTATTGCCGAAAGTATTGCGGTTCATTTCATGAATAAACTCATGGACACGTGGTCCGTCTGTGTAAAATTCTTTGCCGATTTTATCAGAATCACGGAATTCTCCTTTTGAAATAAGATTAATCACATCAAAACGAAAGCCATCAATACCAAAATCAATCCAGTAATTAATCATGTCATAGAGCGCTTCTCTGACTTTAGGGTTTTCCCAATTTAAATCTGCTTGCGTTACATCAAAAAGATGTAAATAGTATTCATCGCTTTCTTCATCATACTTCCAAGCATTACCTCCGAATTTTGATTCCCAATTTGTTGGTGGTGCACCTTCTTTTGCAGATTTACGGAAAAAGTAATAATCACGATAAGGGTTATCTTTTGAAGAAATAGCTGCTCTAAACCACTCATGTTCTGTTGATGTATGATTGATAACAATATCCATCATTACTTTCAAATTATGCTTGTGTGCTTCATCTAAAAGTTGCTTCAATTCTTCTTTCGTACCGAAATCTTCATTAATACTCAAATAATCACTGATATCATATCCATTATCATTCATCGGAGATTGATATACAGGTGTTAACCAAAGATAGTCTACACCTAAGTATTCAAGGTAATCCATTTTTTCAATAATTCCATTTAAATCCCCTGTTCCGTTACCTGTTGTATCGTTAAATGATTTCGGATAGATTTGATAAACTACTGATTTTCTCCAATCATTTTGTTGCATAGTATGACCCACCTTTTCCTCTCTCTTTATAAAAAAACAGAACATCTGGAAAATGATGTTCTGTTTTAGAATCTTTTCAAAATCATTTGGCCTACGCTCAAATGTTCATTTATCTCTATTTCAACAAATTTTATTGCTTAATCAACCATTTCTTTCGCTTTGTTTTTTGCGAAGTTAGAAAAGATAACTGTTAAGACAGCCGGTACAATAATCGCAATGATTGTACAAATTCCATATACAATCCAATATTCTTTCTGAATGGAAATGATGGCCGGCACACCACCAACGCCTACATTTCCTAGTACTTTACTTGCACCGATTACACTTCCTAAAACACATGATGTAAGAATCGCTGCAACAAATGGATATTTCAATGGGATATTTACCCCGAACATAGCAGGTTCAGTTACACCAAGTAAGCCTGAAATACCTGAAGTTAATGCTAAACCTTCTTCTTTTGCCATTTTACGACGTTTATATACATACCATGCACCAAATGCTGCTGAACCTTGGCAAATATTTGAAATTGCTAGGATTGGCCATAAGTATGTTCCTTTTAAGCTGCTTCCCATTAATTGGAAGTCTACTGCTAAGAACATGTGATGCAAACCAGTGATTACAAGTGGTGCGTAGAATAATCCATAAATAGCACCGCCTAACCAGCCTGCACGGTTGAATAAGAATGTTACAACATCAGTAATGCCTGTTCCGATCCATAATGCAATCGGTCCGATGACTAAGAACGCTAAGAAACCTGTTACTAATAAAGCAATCGGTCCTACAACCAGCATTTTGATTGAGTCATGAACTACTTTATTTAGGCCCTTCTCAATCTGGGCAAGTACATATGATGCTAATAATACAGGTAAAACTTGTCCTTGATAGTTCAATTGTTTAACGTCTAAACCGAAAATGTGCCAAACTGGAATTTTTGATCCTTGGTTCAAATCATATTGCGAAACAAGTTGCGGATGCATCAATACAAGCCCTAATACTAAACCAAGTACCGGGTTCCCTCCGAATACGCGCATACTGCTCCAACCAATCAAAGCTGGCAAGAAGATGAATGCCGTTGTCGCAATAACATTCACAATATCTGCAAAATCATGTATCTGCGGAAATTGTTCGGTTAAGGGTTTCGGTCCGAATAAATCTTTCATAGTTAATAAGTTGTATATCCCCATTAACAGACCGGCTGTTACGATGGCTGGCAAGATAGGAATGAATATGTCTCCAAGTAATTTAACTAAACGTTGGAGTGGATTGCCTTTCTTTGCTGCCGCTGCTTTTACATCGTCTTTTGAAGCGCCTTCTTTACCAATATCAGCCATAAATTTTTT
The DNA here is from genome assembly GCF_001618885.1 of Staphylococcus condimenti. Classification (NCBI taxonomy): domain Bacteria; kingdom Bacillati; phylum Bacillota; class Bacilli; order Caryophanales; family Staphylococcaceae; genus Staphylococcus; species Staphylococcus condimenti. The sequence goes on from NZ_CP015114.1 coordinate 1,424,593, forward strand.
GTAAACTTCATCGACTGTCCCAGGGCCGATAACAATTTGATATTGATTATCCGCTTTAAATTGTCCTTTAACAAGCGGGTTATCATTTAATTTATCCTTATTTACTTTATCGTCATCTTTTAATACTAAGCGTAATCGCGTCACACAGTGCGTTGCCGTTTCTACGTTTTCCGCGCCACCGATTGCCTCCACAATCTGTTTAACGTCTTTATCTTTAACAGCCATCCGACTCACTCCCTTTGTTTTATGTTTGAATCTATTGTACTTGTCTAGACAAGTTATGTAAAGGCTTTCATTAAAAATAATAATTGCTCATTCAAAAAAATTTACTTTAACCTAAAAAAGTGATGGAATTAACCTTTTCCATCACTTCACATCTTATTATTTCTCTAATTTTTTTCGTTCAATAATTTGGACAAGGTTGCCGCAAGTATCATCAAAAATTGCGAATTTCACACCGCTTCCGTAATCCATAGGCGCCATTGTAAAACCTACACCTTGTTCTTTCAATTTTTGGTACTCAGATTGCACGTCTTCTACATCAAACATTGTACATGGAATACCCTCTTCTTTTAAACCTTCTTGATATGCTTTAGCTACTGGGTGATTATTGGGTTCCAATAATAATTCAGCTCCACCTGGATTTTCTGAGGAAACAACCGTTAACCATCTATATTCGCCTGCAGGTTCATCTGCTTTCTTTTGAAAACCTAGTATTTCAGTATAAAATTTTAATGCTTGATCTTGATTGTCTACAAAGATACTTGCTACTTTAATTTCCATGGGAATACCCTCCATTATGTAATAGTTATTTAATTCCTTATTTCGAACTATGGTAAACCTTCTTGTAAAATACCTCTATTAAATTGAGCACTCCCCATTTTTAATTATTAAAATACAAATTAAAAAGGCAATCACTCAATACGAACATTGAATAATTGCCTTTTTATATCTATTAGTCTTGGATTTCATTTATAATGGCGGAGGAAGAGGGATTCGAACCCCCGCGAGCCGTTAAGCCCCTGTCGGTTTTCAAGACCGATCCCTTCAGCCGGACTTGGGTATTCCTCCAATAAGCACAATAAACATCATATTATACCCCTTTATAAATGTCAATAAATTTTACAAGAAAATTTTACACAATCAATATTGACAATTCCGTATCGCAACAAAATAGAGGGACGGCTGCCCCTCTATTATTAACTTAAAACTAGCTGCTTTTGTAAATATCTATGAACAGATTTTGCTGCGCCTCGACCTTCTTTAATCGCCCACACAACTAAACTTTGTCCACGACGTGCATCACCTGCTGTAAAAATGTGAGGTTGATTCGTCGTATAATCAACTTCATTTGCTACAATTTTGTTTTGTTCGGTACGCAAATCAAAAGTATTCGGCACAGTATTTTCAGTACCTACAAATCCAATTGCCAGTAATATTAAATCAGCTGGCCAATGTTTTTCGGTATCATCAATTTTAGTACTGCCATCTGGCATTTTCCTCAACGTTTGTGTATAAACACCTCGAACATTGCCAATGCGATCCACATCATAACGCATCGTTTGTGCACCATAAGCACGTGGTTCAAAACCAAAACGTTCTTCTGCTTCTTTATGTGCATAATCCATTTTAAAAACAGGCATAGACAATGGCCAATAAGGATTACCTTCAATTTCATAACGTTCAGGCATCTTCGTACGATAATTGAATTGTACAACGGTTTTACAATTTTCTCGCAATGCAGTCGCTACACAATCAGCTCCTGTATCACCAGAACCTATCACGATGACATTCTTACCTTCGGCACAAATCTCTGCATCTTCTGGTTTCAATTCTCCATTCGCAATCTGTGTTTGTTCTGTTAAATAATCCATTGCAAAGTGGATACCATATCCCATACGTCCTTCTAACGGAAGGTCTCTTGCTTGCTGTGAACCAGTACAAACGATGATGGCATCATATTCAGATTCAAGCGTCTCTTTCGAGATATCATTTCCAACCTCTGTATTTGTAACAAAACGGATACCCGCTTCTTCCATCAATCGAATACGTCGTCGGACCACTTCTTTATCCAATTTCATATTAGGGATGCCATACATTAATAATCCACCTGCTTCACATGCCCGTTCATAAACGGTCACCTCATACCCCTTCGCATTCAATTCATCAGCTGCCGTTAAACCTGCAGGCCCACTACCAACAATCGCTACACGCTGTTCTATGCGATTTGCAGGAACACGCGGTTCTACCCATCCATTTTCAAATGCTTCGTCTATTATAGTACGCTCGATACCTTTAATTGCCACCGGGTCTCGATTAATATTCATCACACAAGATTGTTCACAAGGTGCTGGACAGACACGCCCTGTAAAATCAGGGAAATTATTCGTTTCTGATAACCGTTCGTACGCCGCTTTATAATCTTGATGATAAACAAGATCATTCCATTCTGGTATATAATTTCCAATCGGACATCCTACTGTATCACGTTCAACTAGTTGTCCTGTTTGGCAAAACGGAGTACCACAGTCCATACATCTCGCACCTTGCAGCGCAGCATCTTCTTTAGAAAAACATTGTTGAAATGCTGCATGACTCGTTAAACGTTCTGCTAACGAAAGCTCAGGCAGTGCTTGTCTGTCATATTTCATAAAACCTTTAAATTCTCCCATTTAAAACACTCCTTCCTTTCCGTTAATAAACAACTGAAAATGGTTCATCTGATGTCACTTCTGTACTTGAATCATAAAAAGCGTTCAAAACTGCTTGCTCGCTATTTTCAGTTTGGCGATGATGCAATTCAAGCTTGTGCATCATTAATTTATAATCTTTAGGTGTTACTTTCACTACATAATCAACAATATTATCAAAATCAGCTAAAATCGCTGAAGCTTTCTTACTTCCTGTATATGCCACATGTTCTTCTAACATATTTTTTAATGTTTCAAATTCTTCTGGATGCGCTAACGCATCAAAATCCAATGTTTCTAATGCATGGTATGCTTTAAATTGTTCGACATCATCAGGGAAAATATATGCGACACCACCGCTCATACCTTGACCGAAGTTATCTCCGACATTTCCTAAGACAACGACACGTCCCCCTGTCATGTATTCCAAACCATGATTTCCGATACCTTCTACAACAGCATGAACGCCACTGTTTCTGATACAAAATCGTTCGCCGGCATAACCATTGATGAAGGCTTTACCGCTTGATGCGCCATAGAAACATACATTTCCAGCAATAATATTTTCTTCTCGTTCTTCATTCGGTGCATTGATAATAATCTTACCGCCGGACAAACCTTTACCAACATAGTCATTAGCATCACCTGTATGATGAATAGTTAATCCAGATGGTGTGAATGCACCAATACTTTGACCAGCATGGCCAGTCGTTTCAACATAAATCGTATCTTCAGGTAAACCTTCCGCTCCATGTGCTTGAGTAATCAGACTACCGGCAGTTACACCAACATCACGCTGCTCATTGCACAAATTATAATGTCCTCTGAATTTAGTTCCAGAGAGAATAGAAGCCTCTGCATCTGGAATCAATTCTGCCGCATCAAATCCTTCTTCTAAATGATGCAACTGTTCAATTTCTTTAAATCGTGGCCCTTGTTCTTTATGCAACAGTGGTGCTACGTCGAGTGAACGCGCCTTTTCACTATGCACTTCTGATGAAGGTTCAAGTAAATCTGAACGTCCAATCAATTCATCCACTGTACGCAAACCAAGCTCAGCTAAGATTTCACGTAATTCATGCGCAATGAAATGCATGAAATTCACCACGTGATCCGCACGTCCTGTAAATAGGGCACGCAAATCTTCATTTTGTGTCGCCACACCGACTGGACAAGTGTCTTTATGGCACACACGCATCATGACACAACCAAGTACAATTAACGGTGCTGTTGCAAAACCAAATTCTTCAGCACCTAAGGCACATGCATAAGCAACATCATGTCCTGTTAAAAGTTTACCGTCTGTTTCCAACCTTACACGAGAACGCAAATTGTTCATCATAAGGGTTTGATGCGTTTCTGCTAGACCGATTTCCCAAGGCAGTCCAGCGTGTTGAATACTCGTTTTAGGTGAAGCACCAGTACCGCCATCATAACCGCTGATCACGATTTTATCTGCGAAAGCTTTTGCAACACCTGCTGCTATTGTTCCGACACCGCTTTTAGATACTAATTTTACTGCAATATTTGCTTTTGGATTCGCATTTTTCAAATCATGAATCAATTGTGCTAAATCTTCGATTGAATAAATATCATGATGCGGTGGTGGAGAAATTAATCCAATCCCTGGTGTAGATCCTCGAACTTCAGCAATCCATGGATAAACTTTAGTACCTGGCAACTGTCCGCCTTCCCCTGGTTTAGCGCCTTGTGCAACTTTAATTTGAATTTCAGTTGCATGTTGTAAATAATCACTTGTTACTCCAAAGCGTCCAGATGCCACTTGTTTAATAGAACTTGAATAATTTTCTCCGTGAGGCCCTGAAATATAACGTTCTGGTTCCTCACCGCCTTCACCGCTGTTGCTCTTGCCTCCAATTTGGTTCATGGCTTCTGCCAAAGTAGAATGTGCTTCTCTAGAAATAGAACCATAACTCATTGCGCCTGTGTTGAAGCGATGTACAATTGCTTCAATAGGTTCAACTTCATCGATACTGATTGCACTTCTTGATTTGAATTTCATCAACTGTCGAATATGGTCTGTACGATGTTCATTTACACTCTGAGAATATTCTTTGAAAAGATCATAATCATTCTCACGGCATGCTTGCTGCAGTAACCTGATAGTCGTAGGATTAAAAGCATGGTGCTGACCTTGTTGACGCCATTGGAATGTACTGCCTGAATCCAAATGTGTTATTTCTCGGCTTTGACGTTTTTTATTTTCCTGATCAATCAACTCAATCGTCAAACCAGAAAGTTTTGATTGTGTTCCTGTGAAATATTTATCGATGACTTCTTGTGAGAGTCCAACTGCTTCAAAAATTTGTGCCCCTTGATAACTTTGCACAGTTGAAATTCCCATTTTAGCCATAACTTTAATAACACCTTCAGCCAATACATCTGTATAAACCTTTACTTGCTCAGCAACATCGCCAGATAATTCCCCTTGTCCAACTAATGCTGCAATTGTTTCTTGCGCAAGATAAGGTACAACAGCATTCGCACCATACCCTAACAAACATGCTACATGGTGTACTTCTCGGATTTCTCCGCCTTTTGCGACAAGACTTGTCTCTTGACGCAAATCTTCAATAATCAATGCTTGGTGCAGATAACTAATTGCTAATAAAATCGGAATCGCATATCCTGATTCATCCTGCAATTTGCTATCATCTAACACTAATATGTCATGCCCTTGACCAACAGCTTTTACCGCTTCTTCTCTTAAGTTTTCCAAAGCTGCCTCTAAGTCTCCAGTATAGATAGTTGATAAATACTTGATATTAAAAGGTCCTGATTCAGCTGCTTTTAGTTGTGCTTCTGTTAAAACAGGATGCTTCAATTGCAAACGATTCAAAGCATCAGTACCTGGAACCAACAAGTTTCCTTCTTTACCTAAATATGACAGCTCACTCGTTACAATTTTTTCACGGTATGCATCAATTGGCGGATTCGTAACTTGCGCAAATAATTGTTTGAAATAATTAAATAAAGATTCCGGACGTTCATTCAATACAGCTAGCGGTGCATCATAACCCATTGCACCAATCGGGTCTTTCTTACCTTCAACTAATTCTTTCATGTACTTATGAATTTCTTCGCGTGTATAGCTGAATTGTTTTTGCAATTTTTGCAGTTTCTCAGCTTTCCATCTTTTAGATTCAAAAGGTACATCTAAGTTCAAATGGACTTTGTGCTTTTCTAACCAATCTTCGTAAGGTAATTCATCTGCAATTTCTTTTTTCAAAATATGGTTATGTACCACTTCATGTTTTTCAAAATCCACAAGCAATAATCGTCCTGGATTTAAACGACCTTTAAACGCAACATCTTTTTCGTCAACGTCTATCACACCCACTTCAGATGAAAAGATAATATGATTATCATTTGTGATAGTATAACGACCCGGTCTCAAACCATTGCGGTCAGTCAATGCTCCGATTTTATCGCCATTACAAAAAGCAATCATAGTCGGTCCATCCCATGGCTCCATTAAATAACTATAGTATTCATAAAATGCACGCACTGAGCTTTGATTCGCTTTGCTATATTGCCAAGGTTCAGGTACTAGCAACATTGCTGCTTTTTCTGGTTCCATCGCAAGTGATAAAAATTCTAAAGCATTATCTACTATTGAAGAGTCACTGCCGTCCACATCTAAAATTTCATGTACTTTTTGTTGATCACTTTCATCAAATAGTGTTTGAATCAAACGTTTTTGACGTGCACGCATCCAGTTAATATTACCGCGGATTGTATTAATTTCTCCGTTATGCATCAGCAAACGGTTAGGGTGTGCACGTTTCCAACTTGGAAACGTATTCGTACTAAAACGCGAATGGACTAATCCAAGTTTAGAAACATAATCTGGGTGGTTTAAATCTATAAATAAGCTTTTAATTTGGTCTGAACGCAACCACCCTTTATAAACGATTGTTTTCGATGACAAACTCGTAAAATAAAGTTCCAGTTCTTGTTCAGCACCATAAAATTCAATTTGTTTACGCGCAAGATACAAACGTTTTTCTGCATCTGCACTGTGCTTCAAATCAATGAATATTTGTTGAATATAAGGCATTGTTTCTGCAACGTGAGGCGGAACTGCCGACACTTCAACAGGAACGTCCCGATATCCGATAACCTTTAAGCCTTCGCTTTCAAAATAGGCTCTGAACACTGTTTCATGCCTCGAACCTTTTATTGGTGAATTTGTAAAAAATAGCCCTACTGCATAATTTCCTTCTTCAGGAAGATCAAATTCAGTATGTTTTTCAAAATAGTCAAATGGAATTTCCGTCATTATCCCAGCACCATCACCTGTCATGCCGTCTGCACCGATCCCCCCTCGGTGGTCTAAGCGACGCAGCATTTCTAGTGATTGAATCACGATATCGTGCGATCGTAAATTATCCATATTGGCATAAAAACCAATACCGCAAGCATCATGCTCATTTCGTGGATCATATAAACCTTGATTCTGCGTGTCTCTGCTCATGCTTGCTCCTCCTTTTATATGTTATATGAATTTTCAGATTTTTATTGATAAGTATTATGATATAGAAGGCTATTCTTCTGTTCAATATAAATATTAGATGATATTATTCTAATTATTAGAACAATGAGCGGGGTGTAGAATATGGAATTTAAACAACTCAAATATTTTATAGAAGTCGCAAAACGCGAACATTTATCAGAAGCAGCTTTAGAATTGAACATCGCCCAATCCGCAATCAGCAGACAAATTTCTCAATTAGAAGACGAACTGAATGTCTCCCTTTTCAGACGAGAAGGCAGACATATTTACTTAACCGAAACAGGACAACGTTTTCTTGCAGAAGCTTCAAAAATCGTTGAAGAAAGTGAACATACTTTAAAAATGTTTCAAAAAGAACAAGAAATTGAGTCAAAACGCATTAAAATCGGTTATGTTGAAAGTTATGTCTCAGAATTACTGACACTGCTGATTCAAAAATTTGAAAATGAGTATACAACAACGCTTTTGCCTTTAATGAAAGATAATGAAGCGCTCCTTCATATGCTGCTCACAAGAGATATAGATGTTGCATTTATGGATTTATCTTCAGATTTAAAACGACATAATGATTTAATCATTACACCTTTATTTGAAGATTCTTATGTATTATATGTTCCAAAGCAAGATCCATTAGCATCTGCAACGCACCCTCCGCTTAATCAATTAAATCAAAGCACGCTTTTTTCTTTATCTGAAATGCCGGATGCGCTTATCCAGCAAATAGAACATACGACGAGAAACCATATATATCGTATTTCTTCTTCTCGTCTAGCCAGTTATCTCTTAAAGAAAAATCGAGGTTATGTATTGGCTCCTCAGTATGCTTTATTGAAAGAAAATGATGCTTGGGCACGATTGTCTTTAAATCATACTGAATTAAAGCGTACAATTTGTGCGGTGATTCATAAAGATAATCACAAACCAGAACTAAAAGCATTACAAAATGAAATCAATGCTTTATTGTCACATACATCTGTTTATCATTAACATGTTCAAAACAATCTCATTATCAAGACTGTAATTTTTTTGGTATGTGTGAATCTATGGTGTCGAAATACAAAAAAGGATTTAAAATTTATTGGGTCTTCGAATTTTATCCTTAGAGTATCAATTTATCTAATTGAGCATTCGCAGCTATAATATATTTTTGTAGAGTTGAAGATGAACTGTCTAATGTACATTTACAGCAGTCTCAACTCTATTTTGATAAATGACAATTAAGTTATTTATTCACTCAATTTCTTTTAACGGAAATTTATTCTCCTATATAATCATTGGAATTCTCAATTTATTAAGCGTATAATCGCGTTGTCTATTTAATCTATACAAATTCATGAGGTGTTTTAACATCATGTCATATAAAAATAAATTGAAACAGCCTTTTTCGTGGGTATTAATTCTCTTCATAGTGCTTTTTATAGGAAGTTTATTATTCACCTTGAATAATGCACGTTTTTATCACATGCCAATAGGTGAAGTTACGCAGGTTAAGCACTTGAAAACAGAGCAAGTTACCGATGAACATCATAATAAAGACACAAAGCATTCTGATGAACTGACAATCCGTGTTCTGAACGGTAAATTCGAAGGTCAAACCGGACATATCAATAACACCTATTATGCATCTCAAGCTGATTCAGAAAAATTCAATACAAATGACAAAGTACTTTTGCATATTAATAAACATCCAAGTGATGCGAATATTGTTGAAAAAAAGCGTGATACTTTAGTTGTTGCGATGACAGGCCTCTTTATCTTTATTGTATTGTGGGTCGGACGTAAAGTTGGTATTCAGTCCATATTGTCACTCGTTTTCAATACAGCAGCTGTCATTGGGGCGATTGCCATACACAATACATTCCCAAATACGAGCTTGTTCTTGCTTATGAGTATTGCAGTTATTCTAGCAACAGCTGTAACCTTGCTGTTAGTAACAGGATGGCATTGGCGAACCGCTATCACCATCGCAAGTACACTTGTCGGCACTTTCTTATGTGTAGGTATCGCAGAAATTGTCATTCGCTCTACTGGCGGATCTGGCATTAAGTATGAAACGATGAGTTTCTTGACCTTGCCACCTAAGGAAGTCTTCTTAGCTTCAGTAATTGTCGGCACACTCGGTGCTGTTATGGATGTAGCCATTACGATTGCCAGCGGCATGTATGAGATTTGGAGACGCACACCTCATATCGATATGACACGTTGGGCGTTAGCAGGTCGTAATATCGGCCAAGATATTATGGGAACGATGACTAATATCCTGCTTTTTTCATACTTAGCAGGCAGTCTGCCGATGATGTTGATTTATCTAAGAAACGCCAATACGATTACCTATACCATTTCTATGAACTGGTCTTTAGAAATTGCGCGCGCATTAATCGGTGGAATCGGCATTGTGTTAACAATCCCAATTACAATCATACTGATGCAGCTTTGGGCAAAATTGCGAGGTGAACGAGTATGAATGCAGTTTTAATTCTGGCTTTGATCCTTTTAATTTTGATGGTTATTTTCGGAGGTAAGAAAGGTGCTATTTCATACGGCATGCTCTTCCTCAACTTTCTAATAGTACTTATCGCACTTGTAGCAATCGTTTTAAAACTGCCGATTCCAGTAATAGCAATTCTCTTTTGCCTTACGGTCGCCAGTCTTAATTTATTCGGGCTGAATGGATATAACGTAAAAACTCAAGCCGCTTTTATCGGCACATGTATTACGACAGCCATTCTATTAGGCGTTATTTACTTCGCTGTAGCAACCGGCCACTTACAAGGATTTGCGACTGAACAACAAGATGAAACTTACGTTTATTCTATGAATATCGGCATTAATATGATTCAATTCATGGTTTTCACTACTGTACTCGCAGTTATTGCTGCAGTAGTTGATTTGGCCATCACCATCAGTTCACCAATGTATGAACTGCACGAAACTAACCCGAATTTGAGCCGTACAGAACTTTTCCAATCTGGAATGCGTGTCGGACGAGAAATTTTAGCGACTTCTGCCAATACTATTTACCTCGCCTATTTTGGAGGTCAATTAACACTGTTCTTCTGGTTCTTTAAACTCAACTACTCATTCGGACATATCGTCAATGCCAAAATCTTCACGGAGGAATTTGTATCTATTTTATTCGGTGGTATCGCAGTAGCTCTAAGTATTCCAATTACCGCTTGGATTACTGCTTGGCTCATTCATCGCCATCCTGATAAAACAGAAGCACGTACAACAATGCATAAACAAATTTAAAATTATAGTTATCCTTCGATGATAAGAGACTTGTGTGAGTGTAATCATCGTCCGAATGGGTAAGGAATGTTATAATAATTGATACTGAAAAATTGAAATAAGGAGGCCATAAATAATGGCAAAACAACCTAAATCAAACTTACGTCGTTTATCCAACGTTTTAAATGTAGTTGGGTTCGGTATTGAAATCTATAATAATGTCAGCCATACTAAAAGCCGTAAATTATCACAAGTCGGCCTAGCAATTAATGTAGTCGGTGGAATTCTTGATTTCTACACAGCATTAAAATCAGGCCGCTTCCTAACTAAAGTATTTTCATTCAGCAACTTAATAGCGGTATTCGCAACATCTTACAACCGCTTCAAAGCATTGCGCACTAAATAATAAATACAAACAAGCAGTTCACCACAAAGCGAACTGCTTTATTTTTTGCACTTTTTCAGTTTAGCCATTAAACTTAAATCGAAATAATTACGCTTAATAAAACAAAAAGAAGGAGCGGCTGTTTGAAAATGAAAACATTTAACTTTAAAGCTAAGCTTAATACAGAAGAACAACAACTTCGCAACGAGCTCATTCAACATATATTAAAAAATCCGAAGCAAGCAATTCCGTTTGAGCAGAAATACCAACCTTTATTGGAAAAAAACGTACTTAATGTCGAAGGTAATCAAATCACTTGTCTTTATCCTTTCTCCTTAAAGCCTACTCGCTTCAAAGTGACAATACCTGAGTTTGAACAAACCGTTTATACTATGTGTGCAATTGATGCAATCGGAGTAAGTGATACACTTAAGACCCCTATCAAAATTGAAGCAGTATGCGCAGAAACAAACACACCTATCCAATTATCTGTAGAAAATAATGACATACAGAACCTGACAGATTATCCTGACCTTCGTGTGCTTTACAAAGATTTATGTCCAGATAGTCAATGCTCTGTTAATTGCTGTCCTTATATTCAATTTTTTAAAGATGAAGAAGCTTTAGAAGCCTATTATGCAAAACACATTGGAAATGCTTCTACAATCTCACAAGATGCTTCATATCATTCATTGACACTTCAACAAGCGCGAGAAGTTGCTCAAGAAATATTTGCCTAATCCTGCTAAAATCACGCTTAATGCCGATGGATATCAGCCTTTTAAAAGCTATAATAAAAATAATAATCTGTGTACATTAAAGGAGTAGAGTAATGAAAAACACATTAGTGTTAGGTGGCGGAGGCCAATTCGGAATTGCTTGGGAATTAGGATTACTATATGGCTTAAATACAAAAGATATTAATTTAAGAAAGATGGATGCGATTATAGGAACATCTGCTGGTTCACAAGTCGGCGCTGCAATTGCTTCTAATTGGAATTGGGATAAAATATGGCAAAATCAAATCGAATTGACGATAAATGAAGAAAATCCTGAACCCAATATGCATAAGGTTTTTGAGAAATATAACCAAATTTCAAAGCAAGCATAAGATGGAGATGAATGGGTGGCATTGTTATGCCAATATGCAAAAAACCCACATTACTCGCTTAGATGAAAATGCCCATATTAAACAAATCAAAAACAGATTCCAACAGATTGATTGGGGTGCTAATCTCCATATCACCGGCACAAATATCGATACTTATACGCGAAAAGTCTGGAAAGCAGAAGATAACGTTGATATTTATAAAGCCTTAAGTGCAAGTTCTTCTCTGCCTGGTGTGTGGCCGCCTACTACTATTAATAACAAACTTTATTCTGATGGCGGATCATATTCTATGGAAAATGCAGATCTTGCTATTGAGGCTGAAAAGGTCATTATCCTTTCACCTCATTTGCCAGTGGATACTCCTCTAAGCCTCGAAGATCAGATCAACAAACTTAAACAGCATAATACAGAGGTATTAGCAATTACCCCAAGTTCAGAAGTCTTACAAAAATTAAAAGCACTCGGCGGCAATACTGTTGACCCAAGTATCAGAAGAGAAATTGCTGAAGCAGCCATACAACAAGGCATCGCTATTAAAGATAAAGTAAAGCATTTCATAGAAAATTAAATGAATTATCATCATGCTTATATCTTAAATAGTCTCAATCTATTAAAATAAAATGATATAGGCAAAAGAGAAAACGAGGAGGCTGAATATGAAAATCCATATTACAGAAGATGCTTTAAAATGGTTTAAAGAAGAAGTTGATTTAGAACCAGGAGACAAAATTAATTTCTTTGTTCAAACATATGGAAGCAGCAAGTTGCATGACAACTTCACATTAGGGTTTAAATTCGATCCGAATGACAAAAATGCATCCGCTGAAACTACAGTTGAAGATATCAGTTTTTATGTCAACGAATCAGATGAATGGTTCTTCAAAGGATATGACTTATATATCGAATATGACGCACAAAAAGACGAAATCGATTACGACTTCAAATAAAAACACAAGGATATGGACGCGATGTCGTCACATATCCTTTTTATTTTTTTCAATCCATTTTAAAACTGCTGGTGCAATTTTTTCTGTATCCTTCTTATCCACCCAGCACAAATCTGTGATTTCAGAAGACGGGCGAAGCGTATTCCAATCAATTTCACAAAGTGCGCGGTAACAATTCAACTCTGTTTCTTCATTTTTTTGAGGATATGCTGGGCCAATTACCGTATCAATGTATTCAAGATCTGAAGGTATGAGGTCAAGATTCAACTCCTCTGAAACTTCACGAATGAGTGCATCGATTTGTGTTTCTCCTGCATCAATTTTACCTCCTGGAAAATAATACTTTGCACGGTGATGCGCTTGAACTAAAAGTATTTGCTTCTCATTTTCTGCTACCAAGCATACACAGCGTATCATAAAATAAGACCTCCTTTTCTTAACGATTATTTTAAAATAGTATATCAAATTTTATATCTGCTTTTACGTAAATCTGCTATAATCAAATTGGATAGTGATTTAATTCACAATCTAGCTGATATATTATTAACATAACATCACGAAAAACATCTAGGAGGAATATAATATGAAAATCGAAGTAACAGATCAAGCTTTAAAATGGTTTAGAGATGAATTGGACTTAGAACCAGGAGATAAAATTAATTTCTATGTACAAACATATGTACACACAGGATTACATGAGCATTTCACAACTGCTTTCAAGATTGAACCTCATGATAATAATGCATCAGCATCGGTTACTATTGATAGAATTACTTTTTATATTAACGAATCAGATGAATGGTTCTTTAAAGGTCTTGATTTATTGGTTGAATATAATGCAGAAACTGACGAAATCGAATATAAAAATACACAATTATAAATTAATCAGAATGCTGAACACTCAGCATTCTTTTTTGCGCAAAAAAGCCAGAGGATTTACTGCCTCTGGCTTGCTGGAAAGATTTATTTTTAAATTTGCACGAATTAATGAATGTAATTAAAGTAACCTTTTTGGCTTGCCGGAATTGTACGATATGTTAATATTCCTGGGCTGCTTGTGTAATTCATTTCTGAAATTAAGATACTTCCATCTCCATTTACACGCTCAACAAATGCAACATGTCCATAGTAACCAGCATCTGACTGTAAAATCGAACCTACTGTTGCATTATGATCGACCGTATAGCCGTCAGCACGTGCACCATTGTCCCAGTTATTCGCATTCCACCAGTAAGTACTGATACCTTTACCGACTTGTGCACGACGATTAAATGCATGCCATGTACATTGTCCCCAATCATACAAGTTTGAGTGACTGAACACAGGTGTATAATAGCCGCCTGTACCTGTAGACGCTGCTGGTGATGGTGAATTTGTCACTGTCGCAGTAGATCCTGTTACTTTTAATTTTTGACCAGGGAAAATCAAGAAACTATTTAAACCATTCAAGTTCATGATATTTTGGTATGTTGTATTATATTTAGAGGCAATCAAAGACAGTGAGTCTCCCGGTTGAACAGTGTATGTTGAACCCGTCGCTGTTGTAGTTGTTTGCGTTCTAGTTGTTGAAGTATTCGAAGAAGCTGGAGCTGTTCCAGAAACTTTCAAGACTTGACCTGGATGAATTAAGAAACTATTCAAACCATTCAACTTCATAATATTTTGATAAGATGTCCCATATTTAGAAGCAATAAGTGATAAAGAATCACCCGCTTTCACAGTATACGTCGAACCGCCTGAAACAGATGAAGTGTTTGATGTGTTACGACTCGTTGACGCGCTTGAACCAGAAACTTTAAGAATTTGATTCGGAAAAATCAAGTTAGAGTTTAAGTTGTTAAGTGATTTTAAATTCGCGATAGACGTATTGTGACGTTGTGCGATAGACCATAATGAGTCTCCGCTTTGAACTCTATATGTTGCTGCATCAGCAGCTCCTGCAGTGGCTATCGCAGAAACCGCTCCTGTTCCGATAACAGCAGCTATAATTTTCTTTTGCAATGGAATGCCTCCTGACAATTTTATATTCTATTTATCAGTAATTAAGTTCGTTCATATCTTTGCCCTTGAATGATGAACGTACTGATAATCATCTCTCTTTTCCACCTATACACTTAATTATTATACACATTGTTAGGACACTTAATATGTTTATTAGATGACAAGTATATTACAATTCATTTTTTTCTTTTAAAAAACGAATAGAGTAAGCGTTTTCTTCTTTGGTACATAAGGGATGAATAATATCCATCGAACGGATTTCAAACTTTTCCTACAGGCTAAATACATACTTTCTATATCACTATTTTAAATACAATCCCTTTTCCATATATTTTTTGTAAATTTTACAAAAAGTATACCTTTTATTAACAACAGTATTGTTAAAATAAAATTATACAATTTCTCTAAAACAACATTAGTTACATAAAGAAAAGTTGTATAACAATAAAATATTAGGAGGACACTCATGCATAAGGCACTACTTAAAACTTTGTTTTTTGTTATAGCTTTCTTTGTGCTGTTTCATGTCTCAGCTTTCGCAGCAGAAACTCCTGTCAAACCTGCAAATCAAGCAACGGTCGAAAATACTGTTGAACCAGCCCAGCAAAATACAGTTCAGACAGCTGCAACAGCGGATTCAAAAAGCAATACCGATTCAGCACAGACAGGAACATCAGATGGTCAATCGGTTGTAACACCATCTGCTCCATCAACAACCTCATCAGAAGCACTACCTGCTGCTTCTGACAATAAAGGTACTCAAACCGCAACAGCAGATACGGCTAATCCAGCAAATGCTGATAAAGGTGTACCAACAGAAGATAATAATGCTTTATCTCAAAAGAAGAACACAGTTGCGACACAAACAAAAGCAGTACCACAACCAAGCCAACAGACAGTAAAAACACAGTCGGCTCCTGCTACAGAGCAGCCTCAAGTACAACAATTGTCAGCGCCTGCTCCGCAACAATCTGCAGCACCTCAAACTCAGGCTGTTGAGCCATCTGCACAGACACAGCAGGCACCTCAGCAAGCAAAGATACTGCATACCAACGATATGCACGGCCGTATCTTAGGTGAAGATGGACGTGTTATCGGAATGTCTAAATTGAAGGCAATTAAAGAACAAGAAAATCCAGATTTAATGTTAGATTCTGGAGATGCTTTCCAAGGTCTGCCGATTTCAAACAATACAAAAGGCGCAGATATGGCGAAAGCGATGAATAGCGTCGGTTACGATGCAATGGCAGTCGGCAATCATGAATTCGACTTCGGTTTAGATCAAGCGATGAAATACAAGGACCAATTAAATTTCCCGATTCTTTCAGCGAATACATATAAGGACAATAAATTGCTCTTTGACCCTTATACAATCGTGAAGAAAAATGGTATCCGTTATGGCATTGTAGGTGTAACAACACCTGAAACAGCAGTGAAGACACACCTTGACAACATTAAAGGTGTGACATTCACTGAACCTATTCCAGCAGTACAAAATATTCTAAATCAAATTAATAATCAAGCTGATGTCTTTATTGTTTTATCACATTTAGGTGTAGATCCATCCACCCAAACAGCTTGGCGCGGAGATACATTGGCAAATACATTAGCACAAGATCCACGCTTTAAAGACAAAGAGATTTTCGTGTTAGATGGCCATTCACACACAGTCATCCAAAACGGTAAAATCAACCAAAATACACTACTCGCACAAACCGGAACAGCTTTAGAAAATATTGGTGAAATAACTTTCGATTATGCAAACGGCAAAGTTGAAAATGTTCAAGATTCATTAATTAATGTAAAAGATACAGCAGACGTACAACCTGATGCTGAATTACAAAAGATGATGGATGAAGCAAAAGCGAAGTTTGATGATCAAGTTTCAGAAGTTGTGATTCCAAATAATCCTGTACAATTTGAAGGTGAACGCGACGATGTCCGTTCTCACGAAACTAATTTAGGTAACGCGATTACAGACGCAATGGAAGCATACAGCCAAAACGGTTTTTCTCACCCTGCTGACTTTGCAGTTACAAATGGCGGAGGCATCCGTGCTTCGATTGATAAAGGCAAAGATGTCACTTTAGGTGATATCATCACAGTTTTACCATTCGGCAATACAATTTCTCAAATACAAGTCAAAGGTACGAATGTTCAAAAGATGTTCGAACATAGCTTAAGTGCACCTGTTCAAGATGGAAAATTAGGTGCAAATGGCGGTTTCTTGCACATTTCTAAATCCATCCGTGTTTACTATGATATGAATAAAGAACCAGGTTCACGCGTATTAAAAATTGAAGTTTTGAATAAGAAGACAAATCAATTTGAAGCCTTAGACCCTGAACGCACATATTATATGACAACAAACGACTTCACTGCTTCTGGTGGCGACGGTTATGATATGCTCGGAGGTCCACGAGAAGAAGGCGTTTCTTTAGATAAAGTTTTTGCAGACTACTTGAAACAAGCAGATTTATCACAATATGCATCAAATGATATCAGTCGCATTATTAATGGAAACCCTCCTGTTTCAGAAACTGAAGAGAAACCAGAGTCAAATACAGCTAATAGCGAAACAAGTAATACTACTGAAGACACTAATGTAGATTCACCAAAAAATAATCCGATTAACATTCCTAACGAAGCAGCGGTTGGAGAAAATGTTGTTTCAAACAATGGCAGCAGCTCACTTGCAGAAGATAGTAAACTTGTGTCGCACAAACACACTGACATGGCTACAGATAACGTTATGGTTAATAACAATACTACACTCGACCAATCTGAAACAATGTACACTAACTTATCAGGCAATGTTAATAAAGAAATTGATACTAACGTTTATAGCGACATCAGTAACCAAAGTCATGTACAGACAGCAAACACTCAATATTATGATATGTCAGATATCAAACAAACTAATAAATTAAGTGATAATGAGACAAAGATAACAGAATCTGCAAATCAAGCTCAGCAATATATTTCAAATAACAAAGTAATTGCATTCCCATCTCAACAAAAAGAACATAAAAATAGTGAATTGCCAAATTCAGGACATTCTGAACCTCACAATTCACCTATCGTACCAATGTCACTTATCTTATTAGGTGCTGGTACATTGTACTATAACCGTAAAAAAGATAAAGCAGCTTAATACACGTTTACACAAGCGATCCTTACTTAATATGGGATTCGCTTGTGTTTTTAATTTATTTATAATTCAATACCCTAAGCACCAAATGTCGCAATTTTCATCTTAGGAATCCCAAAATATTTTGGAAGAAACGTTTCATAATTGCCAGCATTAACTTCTAAAATTGTTTTCTTCCCTTCAGATAAAACTGTAAGATGTCGTTCTGTCATTGTATGACGTCCTGTTTCAGTCGCTTTAGTAATAAGCAGCCCTTTCACAAATGGTGAATCGGGATTGTGTTGATTAAAATCAATCCCTTCCGCAAAATCGTCCAATGTTTTCGGCTTATACAGTGCGCGGTACTGAATTTTCCACTCACCCTCAACTTCCGACCATTTTTCTACATCGTAATGCAAGTCATCTGCGAACACCACTCGGTAATCACCGGTTACATCATGCATTCCTTTTGTTGGGCAGTCATGTAACGGAAGTGCAAATTTAGGCATATCTCCAAAACCAATATCAACGACATACTCTACTTTATCGATTGTCACAATTAATGACATATGCGAACCTTCTAATGCCCAACCATTCGGACTCATGACTGTTGCCGACATCGCTTCTGCTTTAAATCCTTTATATTCTAAATAATGTTTGAAAAAATAATTCATTTCATAACAGAAACCTCCGCGACGTTCTTCCACTACTTTGTGCATCATCGTATCATCTGTTAATGCTAATGGCCAACCATTTTGAACGTTGATATTTTCAAATGGTACATGCAGCATATAATGGCGAATCAAATAGTTAAGTGTAGTTAAATCTACTGCTTCTTTCTCTGTATCCACTTCTAAATATTGGTCTAATCTTTGAAAATCAGCCATTTCAACGCCTCCTTTTCTTCAACTATATCACGGACAAACAAGAATAAGGTAAAAAGGAATCTTATGACTTCTGCTGAATTAAATATTAAAATACAATTAAAAGGCATATTGGACGAAAAACATGAGTGTATTAAAATAAGATTATAAAAAGAAAGGTTGGAGCAGGCATGGACAAAAGTAAAAAACGTGCAGATTTATTACAAGCAGCGATTGATATTGTAAATGAACAAGGCACTAATTATCTAACATTAGATGCCGTTGCAAAAAGAGCAGGCGTAAGCAAAGGCGGTTTACTATATCATTTCGAAAGTAAACAGGCGTTGATTCAAGGGCTTGTTGATTATGCGAACACACTATATCGTGAAAATGTAGATAAAAGCGTTACAGAATCTGAAAGTTCAGGCGCACTTTTGCGAGGATATATCGAAGCAACTCGAAAACACCGCGATGAAAACGCCGCAGTGACTTCAGCAATTTTAGCAGCGCACAGCAATAACAAAGCACTTCTCTCTCCATTGCAGGAAACATACCAAGAATGGCAATCAGAAATTGCTGCTGATCAACAAGATAATGTAGATGCGACAATTATACGGTTAGCAATTGATGGATTGTGGTTGTCAGAAATTTTTGGGTTAGATGCAATTGATGAGAAAACACGTGAAGCCGTATTAGATCGATTAATTGAATATACACGCAAATAATAAGCTTGTTTTGGGTCTTTCCAAAACAAGTTTTATTTTTGTGTTGAAAAAATACCGTCTAGTTGGTACACTAATCAACGTTGAAAAAATTATTAGGTTGAGGAGGCAAATTCAATAATGAAAAAAGTAATGTTAACTGCAGCAATTACAGGTGCAGGTGATACAACTGAAAAAAATAAGAGCGTGCCTGTCACACCTGAAGAAATGGCCGATTCAGCAATAAAATGCGCACGTGCTGGAGCAACTGTAGTGCACTTGCACGCACGTGATCCTGAAACTGGCGGCATCAGCCATGATACTGAAATGTTCCGTGAAGCAGTACGCTTAATTCGTGAAGCAGAAGAAGATATCGTTATTAATATTACGTCTGGTGGCGGCGGCGACTTTATACCGAACCAAGCAGACCCTTATAGAGCAGGTGAAGGTTCTGATATGCAGACACCTGCAGAACGCCATGAACCAATTGGTGCATTACTTCCTGAAATGTGCACATTAGATTGTGGTAGTACAAACTTTGGAGATATGGTATATATCAGTCCAGCTGACTGGTTGCGTGAACAAGCGAAGTTAGTTCAAAAAGCAGGTGTTAAACCAGAATTAGAATGCTTCGACAGCGGTCATATCCGTTTTGCTAGACAATTAATTGAAGAAGGATTAATTGATGACGAGCCTATGTTCCAATTTTGTTTAGGTATTCCGTGGGGTGCAGATAATGATCCAGAAACCATTGAATATTTTAAAACGCGTTTACCTGAAAATGCGCATTGGTCAGGTTTCGGTATTGGCAGAATGCAATTACCTACTGTAGAAGAAGTTGCAAAACGCGGCGGAAATGTACGTGTTGGTTTGGAAGACAATATTTATCTCTCTAAAGGTGTTAAAGCAACGAATGAACAGCTTGTTGAAAAAGCAGTTGAAATTTTAAAAGGTCTTGATATAGAACCAATGACACCTGCAGAAGCACGTAAGAAATATAACTTAAGAGACCCCAAAGGAGGACAAAACTAAAATGAAATTTGCAGTGGTTGGAACAGGTGTCATCGGTAGTGGCTGGATTACACGCATGCTTGCACATGGGCATGAAGTAGTCGCAACAGATCCTGGCGAAGGTGCTTATGAAGCAATGTTATCACAAGTTAAACAAAACTGGCCTTATGCTGAACGTATGGGGTTAGCACCTGACGCTTCTATCGATAACCTGACTTTTACACCTCATTTGGAGGAAGCTGTAAAAGATGCCGAATTAATCCAAGAAAATGTACCGGAAGTTGAAAAAATCAAAGATAAAGTGCTTACTGAAATAGATTTTTACGCAAAACCAGATGCTATTATCGGTTCTAGTACATCAGGTATCATGCCTACAGAATTACAACAAAACCTTAAACATCCAGAACGTCTTGTCGTGGCACATCCATTCCATCCGGTTTACATTTTGCCGCTTGTAGAAATTGTACCTGGTGCACAAACAAGTGAATCTACTGTCGCAAAAGCAGAAGAAATTTATGAGTCTATCGGCAGTGACGTATTACATGTCCGCAATGAAATCGAAGGTCACATTGCAGACCGCTTGATGGAAGCTTTATGGCGTGAATCATTGCATATTGTCAATGAAGGTATTGCAACAACAGAAGAAGTCGACAAAGCCTTTACTCATGCTGCTGGTTTGCGTTATGCACAATATGGCCCATTCATGACTTTCCACCTTGCTGGCGGAAATGGCGGTATGCGTCACATGTTGAAACAATTCGGACCAGCATTGAAAAAACCATGGACAAAATTAATTGCACCTGAACTTACAACTGATCTTTATAATGCAGTTGTTGAAGGTTGCGAACAATCATCAGCAGGCCATACAATGTCTGAACTTGACCAAAAACGTAACGAATTCTTAGTCCGTGTTAAAGAACTTGCACAAGAGTATTGGCCAGAAAACAGCGCATATATGAAAAAACGTACTGCTGGCTATGCGGAGGTTTGATTGATGTCTGAACATTTCACTTACAATGTAACCGTTCAAGATGCTTGGCTTGATCATAACCAGCATATGAACGATGCTGAATACAATCGTGTCTTCAGTGATGCAACAGACGTGTGGCTCGCTCATCTTGGTTTAGATACAGAAACCATTTCAGAAATCGGTTATACTGTTTTCACTTTGGAAAATCATTTGATTTATAAAAAAGAGGTACCTCAAAAAGAGCAACTTTCTGTAAAAGTGCGTTTGGTAGACTATGATGCCAAACGCTGTCATGTCTTCATGGAATTATCTGACTCAAAAGAAGATATTTGTGCGACTTATGAAGTGATGTTAATGGGAATAGATACAACAAGCGGACGCCCTGCTCCTTTCCCAGGTAATATAATGAAAAAAGTGGAAGAAGAATCAAAGTTAGAAGAAAGTGCTGAAAATCCTAAAGAGCTTGGGCGTCAAATCGGCATCAAACATAAATAACAATAAATCAGAACCCCAAAAACGTCGATGCTGGTGCGAGCATCGACGTTTTGTATATATTCAAGATACCTCAAGTCTGCAATATTGGAGCACAGTCTAAAAATCTATCATTTTTATTGGGTTAATATTTTAATGATATTTTTTATGATTACGAAACTCACGATTAAAATAATAATACTAGATACCTTATTCAATATCACAATATTTTTTCCTGTTTTATCTACAGATCCCAATAATCGTCCTGCAATTGCTAAAAATATAAACCATAACCAAGACACAGAAACAGTTGCGACCGCAAACAACACTTTATCTAAACCATTATATACAGAAGCACTCGTACCAATTACGCCGATTGTATCCATAATAGCGTGCGGATTCAACAATGAAACAGATAAAGCAAACCCAATTTGCTTTTTTGCACTCATCGGCTCAAAATTCTGAAGATTATCAGGTTTTTCTTTCCATAATGACCATGCCATATAAAGCAAAAATACCAAACCTATAATATAAATAATCAGCTGTAATATCGGCAATGACATTAAAATGAGCGACACACCCAAAATAGCAAGAACAATCAGCAATGTATCACATAATCCTGCTGTAATAATGACTGGCAGCGCACCTATCAATTTTTTCTGGTTTGCACCCTGATTAAATACGAATACATTTTGTGCACCTAAGGGTAATATTAGACCTAACGCTAATAAAAAGCCATGTATCACCGGTTGTAACATGATAGATGCTCCTCTCATTCATGAATTGTTATCTATTATCCATTACCTTCATATTATTCGCAAGATAACTTTCTGAAATATTGCGACACCGAATAATTGCATATAAAAAAGGCGCCTACCCATATGGTAAGCGCCTATCAATATCATATCTATACTATTAATTTAATTTATCTAAAGCTTGTTTCAAGTCTGCAACTAAATCATCTGTATCTTCAATACCAACTGACAAACGAATTAAGCCGTCAGCAATACCTTCTTTTTCACGTACATCTTTAGGAATAGATGCATGTGTCATAAGTGCTGGAACAGAGATTAAACTTTCTACAGCTCCTAAGCTTTCTGCTAGTGTGAAATATTCTGTTTCACGAATAACAGCTTTAGCAGCATCTACATCTTTAACCACAAATGATACTACACCTGTGTGGCCTGACGCTTGGCGTTCTTGAACATCATGGTTCAAATGATCTTTCAAACTTGGGTGAAAGACTGCTTCAACATTTGGATGTTCTGATAACATTTCAGTTACTGCAACAGCATTACGGCTAACTTGATCCATACGCAATGCTAATGTTTTAATACCGCGAATTAACAAGTAGCTGTCTTGTGGTCCTAAAATACCACCTGTTGAGTTTTGAATAAAACCAATACGTTCAGCTAATTCTTCGTTATCAGTTACAACTAAACCAGCAATAACATCACTGTGTCCGCCAATATATTTAGAAGCTGAGTGCAATACGATGTCAGCGCCTAAAGCTAGAGGGTTTTGGAAGTAAGGTGACATGAATGTGTTATCTACTACTGAAATCAAATTGTGTTTACGTGCGATATCAGCTGAAGCTTGAATATCAGTTACACGCAACAATGGATTTGATGGTGTTTCGATAAATAACATTTTAGTTTCTGGTTTAATCGCATTTTCAATGTTTTCAGTATATGTTGTATCAACGAAATCAGCATCAATGCCTAAACGTTTAAATACTTTAGTTAACACGCGGAATGTTCCGCCATAAACATCTGAATTCACTACGATGTGATCACCTTTGTCTAATAACATCACGACTGCTGAAATTGCTGCAACACCTGAACCGAATGCGAAACCGAAACGTCCGCCTTCTAAATCAGCAATTGTGCTTTCTAAAGCAGTACGTGTTGGGTTGCCGCTTCGTGAGTATTCATAACCTTCACGCAAGTCACCGATATCATCTTGTAAATAAGTGCTTGTTTGATAAATAGGTGTTGTTACCGCACCAGTATAATCGTCAGTAGTATGTCCGCCATGAACCATTTGTGTTTTCTTTTTCATTATCTCATTCGACTCCTTTATTTGTTAGGTTTGAAATCTGCTTTACTTGCTTTGATAATTAAAAATAGATTTAGACATGTAACGGTCGCTGCCGTCTGGGAAAATTGTTACGATAACTCCCTTGTCTAGACGTGCTTTCATTTCTAAAGCACCCTGCAATGCAGCTCCCGATGAACTGCCTGCTAAAATACCTTCTTGCAACGCAAGACGTTTTACATTTTTAAATGCTTCTGCATCACTGATAGTTAAAATTTCTGAAACGACATCTTTTTCTAAGAAACCTGGCCATTTTTCAGAGCCAATACCTTCTGTATCATGCAAATGTCTAGGTCCGCCATTCAAAATAGAACCTTCAGGCTCTATTAAAATATTTTTAGCATGACGTTCTGCTAATCCTTCTGCTGTTCCTGTAAAAGTACCGCCAGAACCAACGCCTGCTACGAAATAGTCAATTTCTGGTAATTCGTTTAAAATTTCTTGTGCTAACGTTTCGCGATAAGCACCTGGGTTATCCTCTGTTTCGAATTGGTTCGTGTAATATGCACCGTGCTCATCTGCATATGCTTTCGCAGCATTTTGTGCACCTATCATGCCGCCATTTTGCGGTGTTCGGATAACTTCTGCACCTAGTGCTTCCATAATCGATATTTTTTCGGCCGCAAATCCTTCAGGTGCATAAATCACACAACGCAATCCGTAATGATTTGCTGCAATTGCTAAGCCGATTCCTGTATTGCCGGCTGAAGCTTCTACAATCGTATCGCCGCGTTTAATTTGTCCACGTTCTAATGCTTGTTCAATCAGATATTTGCCCAAACGATCTTTCACACTGCCGCCAGGGTTATACTGTTCTAACTTCGCATAGATTTCAACGTTATCATCGCTGAACGATTCCAATTTGACAAGAGGCGTATTGCCGATTAAATCAAATGCAATCATTGGTTTCCTCCCCGAGAATCTCAGTTTGAATGGCCCGATTCCATTTCTTTCCTGAACTTCTCCCTTTATTCCTACTATACTGATATGGATTATAAACCATTAGCACATATATTGCAATTATGCTATTTCTTTTTATCTTAACTCCAAAAAAAGAGCAGGACAAAAAACTTATAAAATCGTTTCTTGTCCTGCTCTGTTTCTTCTATTTAAATAATTGCATCACAAAGACTAATAAAATTACTGCTGGTAAAACAAACTTCACTAAGTAATACCAAGGTACAAATAGTTTAAGAGGATCTCGACCAAAGACCTTTTCTAAATCTTTCATATTCAACAACTGACCTACAAAGAGCGTTGTAGCAAATGCACCTAAAGGCATTAAAATATTAGAAACTAGAAAATCCATATTATCGAAAATACTTCCTGCACCAAAATGGAGACCACTTAAACTGCTGAATGAAAGTGTCGCGGGTATGCTGATTAAAAATACCAGCACGCTGCCGATAACTGCTACTTTCTTACGTTTACGGTTATCATTCTTAGTAAAGTTGGAAACATTCAATTCAAGCAATGAAATAGATGAAGTGAGTGCTGCAAATAAGAATAAGATAAGGAAAATCAAATAGAAACCTGAGCCAAAGCTCATTTGTTCAAAAACGCGCGGTAAAACTTTAAATAATAATCCTGGTCCTTCTTCTGGTTTATATCCGAATGCATTAATTGCTGGGAAAATAGCAAGTCCAGCAAGCAATGACACAATAATATTCATAATTACAATAGATAATGCAGATGTTTTAATCGTCATTTCTTTCGGTGCATAACTCGCATAAGTAATCATCCCTGTTGTGCCGAGTGATAATGCAAAGAAAGATTGGCCTAAAGCAAACAAGACACCTTGCATAGAAAGGTCCTCCATACGCGGTTCTAAAATAAAACGCACGCCTTCTGCTGCACCGTCTAATGAGAGAGATTTGATAACGATGAGAATAAGAAAAACAAAAAGTAATGGCATCATTACTTTAGAAGCTTTCTCTAAACCATGTTCCACACCCAGCATTACGATGATCATTGTAATTAAAATAAAGACACCTTGTCCTATAATTGTATACACAGAATTGCTGATAACTTGATCAAAGTGAATACTTCCAAGTGTTCCGCTTCCTAATCCGACAAGCTGCATAGCTACTTGCGCAATATAAATAATAATCCATCCGCCGACGACACTGTAAAATCCAAACAGTACAAATACCGCAAGATTTCCGCTCCATCCTATGATGTTTGTCCATTTTTTTCCAGAAAGTTTGCCGAAAATTGCGGTGGTATAAGTACGGCCAAGTTTACCTATTGTAAATTCCATAATCAATAAGGGTAAGCCGATAAAAATTGTAAATACTAAAAACATAAGCAAGAACGCGCCTCCGCCGTATACGCCGGCCATGTATGGGAACTTCCACATTGCACCGAGTCCGATTGCAGAGCCTGCGCTCGCTAAAATAAAACCTGTTGACGTTTTCCATTGTGATTGTTTAGACACATCGTTCATCCTTTTCTATCTATAAGATCCGTATCATTTTAAGAAACAAACATTAAATGAGACTGTTCACTATTAAGAACAGCCTGGTTTTAAATAATTGTTATAACAACAAATGAATTATTTACTTTAAAGCGTTTAAGTAATTAAGTAAACTATAACACAATTTTTGTTTTTCATCAACAGAAGTAGCTTTACTGACGTGCTCTAATCTCTTTCGATTGTAATTTTGGATAAAATAAAAAGAGATTGCACCGCATTCAAGTCGGTCAACCTCAAAAGTTAATCTATATTAAAATGGTTTGTATCATTTTTATTTATTAATGTCCTTTTGCTGCTTCTTTCAATTCAAATAATGAATCCAGCATATTCGCAACATCCAGTTGTAACGTCTTACGTCTATAACTCAATTCATCAAAATAGTTAATGAATGTAGTACGGATGAAACCGCTTTCCATAACACCTAAAACTAACTCACGGAAGCTCTCAAATGAGATCTCTATATCATTTGCATCATAATAACGTTTGAAAGTAACATCCAAATCCTTATGCAAACTTGCTACACCGTCATACAATTCTTCTTTAAATTCATCCGGTGCTTGCGTGAACTGCAGATATAAACGCAGATAATTAATATCCGTATCGAATACAGTTTTAAGAATAAATTCTTTCAAGTTTCCTAAACTAAGTGTATCTGAGCTCTTTTTATTTTCGATTTCAATCACACGTTCAAAATAACCTACACAACGTTGTGCACACTCACGGTAAATTGCTGCCTTGCTTGGAAAATAATAATACAAGCTTGCTTTCTTAATATCTACGCTTTTAGCAAGTTCGTCTAAAGTACAACCGTAATAGCTTTTTTGCGCAAACAATTCAATTGCATTGTCTATAATTTCACTTTTCAATACATATTCCTCCACTCTTCTTTTCTTACTACGAAATTCGTTTAGCCTAAGTTAACCTGTTCGCACAAAAATACTACTATTATAAAACAATAATTAAAATAAAATATTTTTAAATTGCCTATTTACTTTAGTCAATATTTTCGTAACTATACCTTTGCATTGTATAATAACATATATTCATTACATTTAAAAAATAGGTTGTTTATTACCTTTTTTATATCTTACGCCATTCTAAATATGTTTGTAAATTATTTTTACGTAATACTTACGCTTTACACATAAAATCTACAATTCTTTCTATAATTGCTGCTTTATCTTCACTGCGTGGCATGAGATGACCGGCATTTTCAAAACGTTCCACTTCTTTATCCTCAACGTTTGTTAAACCTGCTTCTATTTTAAAAGCACTTTTTCGATAAGAAGGTTCATCTTGATTTCCATACATCAATAAAGTCGGTGCAGTAATTTGTCCTAACGCTTTCATCGTTTCATCTGTAAAAGTCTCAAAGCGTTGCGCACCTGCTTTATAATCACGGATGCATGCCATTTCTTCTGCTTGTTCATCATCTGTACATAAAATATAATGCTGCAATCGTTCTCCGTAAGTATTCAAACGCCCTATTACACCTTTTTCTCTTTTTTCATAAGGAATGGACATTCCTACAATACGGTCCACCTCATATTGTTCTGCAAGCTTAAGAGAAAAAATGCCACCTAACGACACACCGATTACATCAATCTTTTGATAACCTTCAGCTTGTAAAAAATTGTACGCTGCTTCTACATCTCTCCACCAATCTTGAATGTCATATTTTACAAATTCAGAAACGGGCAGACCGTGTCCAGTGTAACAAGGTGCATAACAAGTAAAACCTTCTTCATTCAAAGTTTCTGCAACCTCTTTAACATCTTGGATAGTCCCCGTAAATGAATGCAGTAATAAAATTGCACGCTCTCCGCCTTTCAAATAAAGGTTTTTTGGCGCTTTAACTTTCAACATAAAATTCACTCCTGAGTATTCCTATATGTTAATTGTACAACCTTTTGTCAAATTCCTCCATTTATGTTTGTATCAATAAAAAGAGTATCTGGAAAACGAATAGACGTTTAACAGATACTCTCAATTTTAATAAAGATGAGCCATTGCTTGCTCTTCTTGTTGAATACGTATATATAAGAAAAGTGCATAAGGAATAAACAATAAAGCTGTAGTAAAAGCATGTGTCAATAAAACTACTCCTATAAGTTCAGGAATAATATTCAAAAAATAATTAGGGTGTTTTACATATTTAAAAATACCTTGGTCTATAATACGATGCTGTTTCAAAATGTATATTTTCAAAGTCCAAATAGATCCTAAAGTACGAATAACCATGAAAAGTACGATATAACTGAAAACTAATAAAATCAATCCTACTAAAGAAATAAAATCGAATTTTGGATGTTCTATTATCGCTGTAATGATTGCTGAAACATAAATTAAAGTGTGTGTTATCGCAAGATATTTTGAATTTTTAACACCATATTGCTTTGCGCCTTCAGTTTTCAAGACACGTTCGTGTTGAATTGAAATATAAAGTGTATATAATCTGATCGCAAAAAACATCAATAATATAAAAGTAATCATAGTGGCCTCCGGTGATTATTCTAGTTGTGAAAATTAAAAAACCGTATGTACTTATGAAGACAGGGATAGAATTCATCATAAGGGCATACGGTGAATGATTGAGAATTGTTTAACAGTAATGTCTTGGGAGTTTGTACAAGCCATTCTCAATACTATGAGAGATACTATTCTGTTAGGAGAATATTGTGACTGTAATCGAGTATTATCTCGATTTCTTTAGGAAGTGAAGGAATAATATCTATATAATACTTACGCTGTCGATAATGCGTTTTTAATTCTGATACAGATGAAAACACTGATGTTAAATTCTAGGTGTGTAGTAAATTCAAAAGATGTATGACTTCGTTTTCTGTTGTCTCGTCGAATGTTAATTTCATGATGAATTCTAAGTATACGGATGTTTAACTTTGCTTATCAACACAACTAATTTTACTGTGAATCCGTATCATTGCCCATTAATTAAAGTTAAATAAAAAATTAAATATAGTTAATAATTTAAATTTTAAACCAACTATTCCGAGCAGATTAATATCCTTTATGCAACCAATGAATTGCATATCACATATGGATTGGGGTATTTATAATGTATAATTATATGCATTTATTTGAAAGTATGGAGGGATAAAAGTGGTTAAGAAAGTTTTAATTGTTAACACAAGCACAGATTATTTCGCAGATTCAGATGTTCCAACAGGATTATGGTTAGGAGAACTCGTACACTTCTATGATTTAATGCACCAAAACCACGTACAAATTGATATCGTAAATACCAAAGGCGGCTTGACTCCAATCGACCCAGTCAGTACCTCACGTTTTATGCTCGACAAATTAACTAAAAAGTATTTAAATGACGATACATTTATGACGTTATTGAAAAACTCTCCTTCTATTAAAGAAATCACACCTACTGATTACAATGCCGTTTATTTTACTGGCGGTCATGGTGTAATGTATGATTTCCCAGGAAATCCAGATATTCAACGTGTCATTTCGGCAGTGAGAGAAAATGGCGGTGTTGTTTCAGCTGTCTGTCATGGCATTTGCGCATTCGTAGACTTCAAAGGCTTAGATGGTCGCTATTATGTTGATGGCAAACGCTTAACAGGCTTTTCAAATTTAGAAGAAAAATTAGCAAATCGAAAAAAATTAGTTCCATTTATGCTTGAAGATAAATTAAAAGAAGAAGGCGCAGATTACAGCAGAGCCTTTTTACCATTCCGCCCTTACGTTGTAGAAGATGGTCATTTAGTAACTGGACAAAATCCTCAATCGCCTAAAGGCGTCGCAGAAAAAGTACTCTACTTACTAAATGTGAAATAAGTAACTTCATTTTTAAAAATAGGCGCCGGCAGGTCTCAAAACTTTCGTTTTGAGACCTGCCGTTTTTTTATCATCAAAACCCTTACAAAACCTCAGAAAAAAATTCCTCTCTCAACATTGGTAAGACCTCCTCTTTTTGTGTTTTCAACAATTGTAATGATTAAAAACACGTTGTCCTAAGGTCCAACGTGTAGGACCGACCATGAATTTAAATAAAGGAGGTCGGTTAGACATGAGATGTCTATATCGAAAGAAAAAAATTAAAGTAAATTGTCTGAAACCCTATTGCAGTAGTCATTATAGTGAATTTCAAAATCCCCGCCAAAATGACGCTAGGTGCCTATATCTCTTTTGTATCATAGTGTTAACGGATTGAGGTGGAGATGATGGAACAAGCATATAGAATATTGAATATCTACACTAGGTTAGTACAACAACAAACAGTCAACAAATCTGATTTAGCAGAACGCTTTAATGTCAATAAGCGTACGATTCAACGTGATATCGATAATTTAAGAAATTATTTATATGAAAATGGTTCTTGGCATACCCAGATTTTATATGACACCAAAACTGAAAGTTATTACCTTAATCTCCCCAATCTAATCAATCCCAAAACTTTCTATAACCAAAAGAAAATTTCAGTCACCTTTGAGATGATGCAAGAAGTATTTCGTTTACTTCACCCTTATTATACTTCTGAGATTATACAAAATATTACCCCCGAAATTATTCATGTGCGCATGGATATTTCAGAACAAAATGCACGTACTCTTGCTTTTATTTACCGCTCCAAAATTCGTGTCATCGAACCCGAGAATCTCTTACAAAAAGTAATAGATGACATGTTGGAGATGCAAAAAACATATTTAAAACAAGAAATTAAAACAAATCTAGGAGGAACAACTTGAAAAAAATAATCCCTGCACTATTGATCGCAACTCCGCTGCTGTTAGCAGGTTGCGGTCAAAATAATGAGGACAAAAATGAAACAAAGCACACCGATAATACTGAAAGTACAACAAAATCAAAAGAAACCACTTCAGAACAAAATTATAAAGATATCACACTTTCAGATATTTTTGCTGATGGTAAACCGCATATCCTCTATCGGATAAGCCCAATGGTCGAAAATGGCGGAGAAGATAACAAACATCAACCTGTTAAAGTAGTGGATAATTCAATTGATGATGCTTCAGTCAGCCAAGTGATTTATGTAAAAAACAATCAAGCACGTCAATTTTTCATCTACAGTAACGACGATTTAAGATTAGGAAAGTTCTTAAAAATAAGTCCTGATGAAATCTTAAAGAAAATGAATCACTTAGCTGAAATACAGGAAAAAGAGGGCGACAATATGAATCCCTCAATGACTACAACCGATAATTTTACCAATATTGAAAAGTTCATCTATCAAAAAAATCATAAAATCGAAGGAACTGGCTATAACTTTTCTCCAGCAACAGATGGCACATTAGAAATCAACCCAGAAAACCCCAACTTAAAATTACGTACTAAAGAGTTCAAACCTGATTTCACAGCTAAAGTTAAACCTTTTAAATACAAAGGCAAAACTTATGCAGGTATCTCTCCATATGATGGCGAAATTTTAATCACTGAAGTACCTGCAGACACTGAAATAGAATTAGATACTAAAAAAGATAAAGACATGCATGTCATTGATTACAAAGACTCTGAAAGCGGACAAAAGGAAGCTGAAGAAAAAAAGAAAGATTTTGATAACTTATAAGGAGGTTACTTGTCATGTATTGCAGTAAATGTGGTGCTGAATTAAATCCAAAAGATGCTTTTTGTGCGTGCTGCGGAAAACCGGTTGCTTCAAATTCCAATACAACAAAATCTGCCAACGTTACTAACCAATTAAATATTTGGCAGAATTACCAAGCCTTTTGGCAAAATTTCATAAACTTTAAAGATATAGCAAAACGGACACCTTTTTGGGTGAGTACCATTTTAAACATCATTATTACAACCGTATTATTGATTATCGGTATTACAGGAAAAGATGAATTAACAGGACAGGCTTCTCCAATATTATATATAGCAATTCTCTTTATCATTGTGACCTTCTGTCCTCAACTCGCAATCACATATCGTCGTTTCAATGATGCAAAGAAACGCAAATGGAGTATTTGGGCAAATCTTATTTTACCTATAGACCCTATTATGGAAATCGTCAACGGTACAGGTAGTCCTATCTCATCGTTACTCCTTTTCGTCACAATTGGTCTATTCATCTACAATTCCATCATTTTAATTTCACCATCAAAGGAGAGTATCTAACCATGAAAAAAGCATTTATCATTTTGTTCGCATGTATTTTAATTACTGCCTTAACAGGGTGTGAAAAAGATTTCAAAGATAAAAAAGAAGTATCTATTAAAGATATTATCAACGATGAAAAAGAACATGTTATTTGGGCGACAGGCGGTGGCGGTGAAGATGCAGGCTATGTTTCACAAATTATTTTTACAAAAAACGGCAAAATCAAGTCTATCCCAATCGATCAATCAGCTGAAGTACCAACAAGCTTTATTGAAAGCAATACTCCTTCTGAATTAGAAGATAAGATGAAAAAAGATGGTCCTCCTGAATATAAAGAAGCAAAATGGCAAGATCCTGCATATATTGTGATTGAAAATAGCGAGGAAAAACCGCTTGTCACTATGGTCATCAACAACAAAAAAGGTATGAAAGACCATGATAAAAAATCTGTAGATCGTGTCATGGAGGATTTGGGCAATACCGAAGCACACGTCATGTATTCTGAAACAAGCAGCGGCGGAACTCAATATCCTACAGACAAACCTAAAACTTATGGTACATTTACCTTCGATCCATCTATCATAACTGGCAATGATGATGCAGAAAGAACAATAAGTTTTACTACTTTACTGGAGAAAGGCCAAAAGTTAGTTCAACTATCTAAAGATGACTTGAAAAATGACGATCATGTTTATAACTTCAGTCGAAGTGAACTTGAAAATTAAACAAAAATAAAAAACCTAGGAATAGCGGGATTTCAATCTTCCCACTTTCCTAGGTCTCTTTTTTTAATCTTCTAAAGCTTTTGCAGCGTCATTTAAAGCAGCTTCTGTAATACCGTGAGATACAGTCCAGTGTGTTTCTACTTTCGCACCTGAACGTTTGAAGATATCAATGACACGTTCACTTTCTGATACAGGGACGATTGGATCTTGTGTGCCCATTGAAAGGAAAATAGTCATGTTGCTCAAGTCTCTCACATTTTCAATATCTGTTGGATATAACGGTGCAAAGAGTAAGGCTTTCGCAAATGTTGTATCCTCTCTCAATAATAAATTGATAGCCATATTAGAACCATTTGAGAAACCGACAAGAACTGCTTTATCTAAGTCGAAGTTATAATGCTCTGCCGCTTCTTTCAAGAAAGCATTCAATTCATCACTACGTTCTGCTAAATCTTCCCAGTCATATTGTCCTTCTCCGACACGTTTAAAGAAACGTGCCATGCCACCTTCAGAGACATTTCCTTTTACACTTAATACATTGTAATCAGGATTTAGACGGAGTGCTACCGGAATTAAGTCAGTTTCATCTCCGCCAGTACCGTGAAACATGATGAATGTTGGTTGATTGTTATCTTTTCCTTTTCGGAAAATGTGTTTCATATCCATTGATATCTTTCCTCCTTCAAATTATTGTTGTGCTTTGCGATCAGGTTGGTTATGACGCGTTGTGTCTATATGACGTACTTCACCTTCGATAGCTTCACGTTTTGGTTCTAAGAATGGTGGTAATGAAAGAATTTCACCTAATGTTTCATAAGGTTCATCGCCAGTGAAGCCTGGTCCGTCTGTCGCAATTTCAACTAAGATGCCTGGATAGAATTTTGAATAAAGTGATTTGAAGTAATAACGTTCAACAAAACCTGAGTTGCCGATATTATATGAATTCAAACGCTCAATCCATTCATCCAGCCCTTCTTTATCATTAACACGGAATGCAGTATGGTGAATTGTGCCGTAACCTTGCATACCAGGATTACCGCCTTGTTTATGAACAATCACTTGGCCGCCATTTCCGCCTTGTCCTGTTTCGAAAAGATGATAATCTCCTTCTGAATCTACTTCTTTATAACCATACACTTCTTCGAAGACTGCTTTAAATGCTTCATAACGGCTGACATTCAACTCGATTGGACCTAGACCTACAATGGCATATTCTTCTGGCACCGGACCATTTTTCCAAGCAACGCCTGGTTCAACACTGCCTTCTTTATCAGTTTCATCTGAGATAAGATTATATTGTTGTCCGTCGAAATCTTCATAACGGATTATTTTTTTACCTAATAATGTTTCAACATCTGAATGATCAATATTTAATTTATCAAAACGATCTGCCCAATATTCAATAGCAGCATCTGACGGTACACGTAAAGAAATTCGTGCGATTTCATCTGTTCCGTGTGTTCCTTTTGGAATTCCAGGGAAATCAAAGAATGTCACATCTGTGCCTGCATTACCTTCATCATCTGCGAAGAATAAATGATACGTATGAATATCATCTTGGTTCACTGTTTTTTTCACTAAACGTAAGCCCAATACATCTGTATAGAAATCGTAAATTTTAACAGCATCACTTGTAATTGCTGTAACGTGGTGCATACCTTTTAAGTTTTGCATCTTCATTTCATCTCCTTTTAATTAAAAAGCTATCTAAGCCGTGTGCTTTATAGGTATATATTTTATACTTAATATAATAATGCTACTTATGGATTTTTGCAAGCTTTATGTTTCTCTACTCAAAAAAGGCCCCAGAACCCGCATTCTGAAGCCTTTTTTTGAAACTGCGATATAACTGTGCATAAGATAGTACGATTAATTTATTACTACTTTACCCGTATCTGTATCTACTTGAACCTTAAAATTACCTTGTCCATATTTTTCATTTTTTAATTGAGGTTGATTCACTCTTATTTCACTGCCATTATCTTCATCAGTTTTATTAATGAGTTTAGTGTTTTTAGGTGCTTTGGCATAATCTAACTCAATATCTCCTGTATCTGTGCTTGTATCGATATCAGCATCTCCATTAATAGATTTGATAATAACATCTCCTGTATCACTTTGGGCAGATACATCTTTAAACTCTGTTTTAAGCAGCTCAATATCACCGGTATCGCTTGTTAAGTCTAATTGCTTACTTTCACTATTTTTAAATTGAATATCTCCTGTATTCGTTACAGCTTCAACTTGTTTGGCTTTTAATCCTTCGATTGTGATATCACTCGTGTCATTATATAATTCTGCTTTTTCTAACATACGGTTTGGCACAGTAATCGTGATATCTGTTGGTTTGATACCCTGAACATTAAAATTAATCTTAGAACCCTTATGTGCTTCTTTTACAAAAAGTGTACCATTTTTAATTTTACTTGTTATTTCTGTATGTTCTTTATCCCCACTTTTCGCTTTAACGCTAAAGTGCTTTCCACGTTTCACTTTGACATCTGCCAATTGACTATTTACTTTCAACTTTTTAATTGAAGTATCTTCTTTTTGATAAACTTTTTCGTAATTCAAAGGATGCGAAGGTGTGTTTGAACCTTTTTTAATTTCAAAATACGTCGCTAATCCGAAGCCGATAAACATGAGCAGTCCGATTGTAAATAATATAATCAATACTTTTTTCATGAGCGTGCACTTCCCTTCACAACATTGATATTCCATCTGAGATACTTCATGAATAAAATGAAGCTCCATTTACAAGCCAAATATGTGATAACAAGCAACATTAAACCGACACCGAACATGGCAAAGACTGTATAAGTTTCTACTGGTATAATCATGCTGAACCCATCTACAAAACCTTTCACTAAGAGTAAAACAGGTGAGACAAGAAGTGTAGCAGTTGCTGTAATAAGTCCAAAGAGGATACCAAGCAGTGTTGTTAAAATTACAAAGACTACAAAGAAGTTAAGAATACTGAGTCCCATAACTGCTATGATGGCATTTGTAACATTATTAGGGTTTTTAGAATCTTCAACTTTATCCATTGCTGAAGTCGCACTCATCTCACGTCCGATAGACTTAGGATTGCCGAGCTCTTTAGAAATTTCTTCTTCTGTCTTACCAGCTTCTTTACCGCTAATAAAATGTGTTTCATATTCATTCAAGATATCGCGTCGTTCTTCAGGAGTGACTCTAGTTAAATAGCGATCTAGTAGTCTTAAATATTCTTGTTTATTCATCAACTTCACTCTCCTCTATAAACAAATTGACAGCATCTGTAAAATCTTTCCATTCTGCTAAAAGTGATTTTAGACGTTCTCGACCTTCTTCTGTGATTTTGTAGTATTTGCGTGCCGGCCCTTCTGTTGAAGGTTTAAAATATGTGGTCAAATAGCCTTCTTTTACTAGGCGGCGCATGAGTGGATAAACTGTGCCCTCTGCAATTGAAATACGAGGTGTGATTTTTTGAACTAAGGAATAACCATATTGATCTTCACCTTTAATAATGAGTAGTACTAGGAATTCCAAAGCCCCCTTTTTAAATTGTATATTCATCGCATTACCTCCATATACATTAATCAGTACTGTGTAATGTTTACTAGTTGTTATCTATAATATAGCACGCGGTACTAAACAATACAAGGTAGTAAATAATAAATAATTGTAGAAGTTGTGACAATTTTCACTTTCAATATTATAAAATTCCGTAAACCCTATTGTTACGCTTTTAGAAGACATAAAAATACCGTTGTTTTGATTGTTATAAAACCAAAACAACGGCGTTTTTCAGCTAACCTTCAACTTTTTCAGTCTTCCATACTTCTTCAGCAATGCTTTTTACTAAACGTATTTTAGCCCATTGCTCTTCTTCTGTCAGATTATTTCCTTCTTCTGTAGAAGCAAATCCGCATTGTGTACTTAACGCTAAATTCTCTAACGGGATGTATTGGCTTGCTTCTTTGATACGTGCAATCACTTCATCACGATCTTCAAGTTTTCCATCTTTTGAAGTAATGAGTCCTAAAACAACATTTTTCCCTTCAGATACATGGGCTAAAGGTTCAAACCCTCCAGAACGGTCTGTATCATATTCTAAGAGATAATTATCAACATTTTCTCTATCAAACAGTGGTGAAGCTACAGAATCATAAGCCCCTTCAGCAAACCATGTGGAGCGATAATTTCCGCGGCAGACATGCGTTTGTACTGTTAAATCTTCAGGTAATCCTTCAATTGCTTTATTATTTGCTTTAACAAATATTTCTTTCAAACGTTCTTTCTCTTTCGCATCACCATTTTTACCATTAATTTCTGTTTGATCTCCTACTAATCTGCCCCAAGTTGTATCATCGAATTGTATAGTACGTAATCCCTCATTATATAAATCTTGGATGACAGTTTGATATGCTTTCGCAATTGCATCAATCAATTCATCTTCTGTCGGATAAAAGCTTTTAGTGGCTTCGATGTTTTCTTTACGTGTTAGTTCAGAGAACAAACGGGCAGGTGCTGGTACAGTTTGACGTGCTTCAATGCCTTATGGTGTATGTGCTTTTAAAAACTTATAATGCTCGACGAACGGATGATTTTCCCCGCTTATGTAGTTGTTTAATCTTGCTGTTTCAAAACGAGATTGTACATTTTCAAATTCAAAACCTCCCGCATCTTTAATTGCTTCTACACCGTTTAATCCCCAAAAGAAATCTAAATGCCACCAACTGCGACGAAATTCTCCATCGGTAATAGATTTCAAACCATTTTCTACTTGTTTTGCGATGAGCTTTTTAATCTCTTCATCTTCCACTTTCGAAAGCGCTGCTTGATTAATCGTCCCTTGTTCAAATTGTGCACGTGCTTTTTTCAATGCTTCTGGTCTTAAAAAACTTCCCACAATATCATATCTTAATAATTCAGTCATATTAAACATCTCCCTGTTTTATTTATCTTTTCCAAACAACTCAAAAAACCCCTATAGAGCTTTGGCTCTATAGGGGCGAAGAATCTATTTTCACGCGGTACCACCCGAATTTGTGCATGTTGAAGCACATCTCAAAAAAGCACTCATAATCAAGTACTTCCGGCGGTCATAACGTGCGCCACTACGTGTTAACTTAATCATTCAGCCAACAGATTCAGAGTCCATTTTCTACATTCTCAAATCGCTTTTTCACACCACACAAAAGCTCTCTGAAGATTTTTAAATATATACTTTACTCATCTTTATCTTTTCGAATTATTTGATTAATGCTCATTCTATATTTAAAAGAATATTCTGTCAACTTTAAAATAATAAAAGAGTTTGCTTTTTTCAACAAACTCTTCGTTATTTCTAATTTCAGAATAAAGTTTCCCAATTATTTTCATCTACAATACGGATATGATGTGCTTCAAGTAAAGCAGAAGTAACTCCTAATCCTTCTTTTAACTCACCTGAAAAAGTGCGTCATAAATTGCTTTTGAACTGCAACTCGGGCTTCCTGCTTTAAGAACAACAGCCTTACATTCATATTCTTGGAGTAGTTTTAGTGCTTTTAAAGCTCCTTGTTTAAATCGCTCTGTTACATCTTCTCCAGTGTTCGTAAGGACTTTTGCTTTATTATTCCATACATCACGACCATCACCATTTACAATTTCTGCAGGGGGTCTGGGCGTAGATAATCCACCTAATACTTCTGGACAAATACTGATAGCTTTGTTTTGTTTAATTAACTCTCGTAGTTCATGATTTAATTTATTTGTTCCGTTGTAACGCACATTATCTCCAATTAAACATGCACTGATAGCTATCATATAAGTTGCCCTTTCTTATCTAACATTACTTTTTGATATTTACTTTGATTTCGCCTAAATCAGTATTGGTATATATATTTTTTGCTTTTAATAAAACAACATTAGTGTTATTTTCCAACTCATAGACAATATTTGAACTTACAGTTGAACCTTTTTTAATAATGTCATTTTGTTTATCCCATTCCTTTTGAATTTCCTCATTCATCGACACTCCGATATTCAACATCTTTTGTGAGTTTTCACTGTCTTGGTACGCTTGAAATATATCATACCAACCACTAGAAGAAGTAACTTCTCTATCGCTATTATTAGTAACCTCGTAGTTAATAACTAGTAGTGGTTTTTTTGAAACTCTTCTTTACCTAATGGGATGATTTCTGTTTTTATTACCTTCACTCTTACACCGTTTGCTTCAACAGTATTATTATGGATCTTCCCAATTTTTTTCTTTTCTACTTTTTTAGCATCTAACTGATTTGAATCTTTGTTCTCTTCTTTGTTTTCCTCTTTGTTCCCACAAGCCGCTAATAAAATTATCATTATACTTATCATCATTGCTAGTTTTCTCATAGTTGTCCCCTTCTTTTTGATGAAATAATTTAATCTATTGCCATTAATTATACATTTAAATCTATAAAAAGTAACTAAGAATTATATAAATAAACGCACCTAATATTTAGCGTTAGGTGCGTCAATAAAAATTACTCCTCCAACCATTCTTTTACCACTTCAATAGGAACCATTTCTCTAATTGTAGCTTTGAGGTTATTAATTTGCGCCTTTCTTCCCATACTACTAGCCATATTCATTGGTTTATAATTTTCCCAGTGCTCAAGTTCGTCCATTTTTTCTCTGATTTGCTGTTTGCTGAATTGTTTCATTTTATTTACCACCTTTATCTTTTTTGGATAAATAAAATAGCCCTTCTTACAAGAAGAAGCGCTTCAACACATCTTCTTATCTTTCAAGTCATCAACTTGTTGGATTTAGCACGATACCGCAACGCGGTTGCTGCTGGAGCTTCACAGGGCCAAGTCCCTCCACTCACTCTTAATAAGAACTATTTTATTCATATATAATGATACCGTATTCCTGTACTTTTTCAACTTATTCACTACAAAAATCCAAAAAAGTTGATTATTTTATTAATAAACCATCTAAACTAATAATCATTTAGAATTATGTTAAACTTCAAATATATTCAAATAAAGGGAGATGTTTGATATGAGTTCAATTTATACATACGAAGATAAGGTCCATCCTTCTTGGATTGATCATAATCATCATTTACATGATGCGCAATACTTTTCAATATTCAGCGATGCTGTGGTAGGTTTTTTCGCAAGTTTAGGTTTCTCAATTGATTATCGTCAAAATCATGATACGACTATTTTTAATTTAGAGGCGCATATTACTTTCTTAAAAGAAATGGTTTTAGATGAATCATTTAAAGTAGATGTTTATGTTTACGACTTCGACCATAAACGCGTACATTTTTTCTTAAAAATG
Source organism: Staphylococcus condimenti (assembly GCF_001618885.1). Lineage (NCBI taxonomy): Bacteria > Bacillati > Bacillota > Bacilli > Caryophanales > Staphylococcaceae > Staphylococcus > Staphylococcus condimenti. Next base: position 1,465,340 of record NZ_CP015114.1, read on the forward strand.
TTTAATCAAGATGGGGTACAAACAGCAGCATATGAAGTCATTATGATGTGTATTAACAATAAGGAGCGTCGCAGTGCTGAGTTTCCAGAATTTGTATATGGAAACATCGAAAAATATTACAAAGAACAAGGGGATTTTGAAATACCGAAACAACTAGGTCATCAGATTGGAATTAGACGTAAAAAATAAAAACAAGGCAAGTGAGCTGTAAAGTTCGCTTGCCTTTCATTTTATGTTGTTGATTAATTAAATACCATACCACCATCAATAATTAAAGCTTGTCCAGTCATATAATCACTATCTGGTCCTGCTAAATATGATACACATGCTGCCACATCAGATGGTTCTGATAAGCGTTTCAAAGCAATGTTTTTAGAGAATTGTTCCATACCCCATTCATAAGGTTTTCCTGCTTCATCCGCAGTTTTTTGCGCGATATCTTCCATCATTGGTGTTTTTACGATACCTGGACAATACGCGTTAACTGTAATACCTTTGTCTGCTAAATCGCGCGCTGCAGTTTGTGTAATACCGCGGATTGCGAATTTAGTAGCGCCGTATAAAGCTAAACCTGGATTGCCGACTTGACCTGCTTGTGAAGAAGCACTAATAATTTTACCGCCATGTCCTAAAGACTCAAACGCTTCAACCGCTGCTTGGATACCCCAGAAAATACTGCCTACGTTTACATCAAAAACTTGACGATATTGCTCATACGTAATCGTATCTAATGGTGTTTGTGGTCCTAAACCAGCATTGTTCACAATGACATTAAAATCACCAAACTTATCTTTCACTTCTTTTACAGCCGCAAATACTTGGTCACGATCAGCCACATCTACTTTTACAGCAACTGCTTCATGTCCTGCATCACGTAAACTTTGCGCAACATTTTCAGCAGTTTCAATATTATAATCTGCAACACCGACTTTAAATCCATCTTCTGCTAATCTTCGGCAAATGGCTTCTCCGATACCTTGGCCTCCGCCTGTTACTAATGCTACTTGTCCTTCTACTTTTGTCATCTTGATGCCCACTCCTTGTTGTACGAAATATGAATTTACACTTATATTATAGTTTATTTTCTGAATAATCGCAAAATAAGGCTAAAAAAATAAGCACATACAGCCCCTCATTACTGTATGTACTTCTATTTTAAAAATTTATATTACTTTTTGGTCTTCTAAATATTGGATAATTTGTTCTACCGCTTCTTCTACTGAATTTTCTTCTGTATCCACGATAATTTCTGGATTTTCAGGTGCTTCGTAAGGTGCATCGATACCTGTAAAATTTTTAATTTCTCCTGCGCGCGCTTTTTTATACAATTGCTTAGGGTCTCTTTCTTCACATGCCGCTACACTCGCTTTAGTGTACACTTCTATAAATTCGCCATCTTCTAAAATTTCACGCACATGATCACGGTCTTCACGATATGGTGAGATAAAGGCCGTCAAAGTGATTAATCCTGCATCTGATAAAAGTTTGCTTACTTCTCCAATACGACGGATATTTTCTTTTCGATCTTCGGGGCTGAATCCTAAATTATTATTCAACCCATGGCGGATATTATCACCATCTAAACGATAAGAACGGACGCCTCGCTCAAATAATGCATTTTCTAAAGCGACACTGATGGTAGATTTCCCAGAACCTGATAAACCTGTAAACCAGAGCACTACACTCTTATGGCCATTTTTTTCTTGGCGTTCGCTTTTTGTTACTTCTGAATCGTGCCATGTGATATTTTGTGATTTAACCATTTACTTTAAGCCTCCCCATTTTGTTCTCTATGTCTGCGTAAACCGCGAATCAGCACTTCTGCTACTTCAGGTCTTGAGAATTCTTTCGGCAATGGTTCACCGTTACGTAATTTTTCACGTACTTTTGTTCCGCTTAAATGTACATGATATTTTTTATCATGCGGGCAAGTTTTAGCCGTTGCCATGTTTTCACATTTCGTGCAGTAAAATGCATGTTCAAATTTCAAAATATTAATACCTAATTCATCCTCGTATTGAGAAATAAGTTCTTGCGCTTCGTATGTACCATAGTAATCACCTACACCAGCATGGTCACGACCTACGATGAAATGTGTACATCCATAATTCAACCGTACAATCGCATGCAAGATAGCTTCACGCGGTCCTGCATAACGCATTGCAGCAGGGTATATTGCTAAACGTGCGCGATTTTCCGGGAAATAATTTTTCAAAATCACTTGATAGCTTTCCATACGTACATCTGCTGGGATATCATCTGCTTTTGTTTCACCTACTAAAGGATTCAACAACAATCCATCAACCGTTTCTAAAGCACTCTTTTGAATATATTCATGCGCACGATGAACTGGATTACGTGTTTGGAAACCAACTACTGTTTTCCAACCTAAATCATGAAACATTTGTCTTACTTCAATCGGATCTAATTCAAATTCTTCAAACTCACTGTGGTCAGGACGATTCACTAATTGAATAGGTCCAGCTAAATAAACATTTCCTTTTTCATATACTTTTTTCACACCTGGGTGTGCTTCTTCAGTTGTACCGTAAACATTTTTAGCTTCTTTTTCTTTATCGTATGTGAACTTTTCTTGTAAATCTAAAACGCCATAAAGCTTGTCGTCTTCTCCGTATAGCGCAATTTTAGAACCTAATTCATATTCATCAGCCTGTTCCTCTGTTACAGGTAATGTAATCGGAATACTCCATAATGTACCGTCAGCTAAGTGCAAGTTTTCTACAACATTCGTATAATCTGCTTCTCCCATAAACCCAGTCAATGGACTGAAACCACCAATTGCGATTAACTCTAAGTCAGATAAACTCCATGCATTTAACGTTAATTTTGGGAATGCTTCAGCTTCTTTAATTAACGCTTCTCTCTCCGCACCTTCAAGTTGACGATTAATTAATTCACCGCCGTGAGGTGTACTTGTATAATTAATAATTTGAGTTGCTGTTGCCATACTATCCATCTCCCTTGTTTAGTTTTTTCCTACTTTGTGCGTTTGCTTTTTTTGAAAAAAATTGGGTAATTTTCCTGCTTTGTTTAACGTATAGAACAATAGTACTAACCATGCGACTACCACTGTAATTCTTACAAAAGTTGACATTGATGCGTCAGCTCCAAAAGCACTCATCAATGTATTACTGTTCGTAAAAATAATTAATCCACCGACAAAAATACCGAGCACTTCAACTGGAATCGCTTTAACCATCCATGCTGCAAATGGTGCTGCTGCCACACCGCCGATACTTAGTGCTGCTACTAATCCCCAATTGATTTGATCTAATCCTAAGAAAATCAAGAAACTGACAGATGCTGCGATTGTGACAAAGAATTCACTGACAGAAACACTTCCAATTACGTGTCTCACATTCGCATTGCGTCTTGAAACCAAAACAGAAGTATTTACAGGTCCCCAACCTCCTCCGCCTACAGCAGTTAAGAATCCAGCTACTGAACTGAGCGGAATTAATAATTTATTACTAGGCGGGGGACCGTCGGTATAACTTTTCTTTCCTTTAAATGCAAATTGATACAAAATATATATACCGATTGAAATCAGGAACAAAGCAACGGCTGGTTTGACGATACTTGCATGCAGATGACTGACTAATGCTGCGCCAATGAAAGCGAACATGGATCCCGGCACCGCCAATCTTAGAATGAGTTTTTTGTCCGCATTTGCAAATGACATATGCGAAATACCTGATGCTGCTGTTGTTGCAATTTCAGAAAAATGAATTGTCGCTGAAACAATGGCAGGAGTGAGTCCGAGTGTTAATAAAATTGATGATGAAGTTACACCGAACCCCATGCCGAGGGAACCGTCAATCAATTGTGCAAAGAAACCGACAAAAGCGATAACCAATAATTTTTTCATTGTCTCTGCTCCTTTCTTCAAATAAATGATTTCAAAATTTTCACTTTATTTTATCTAACTTGCAAGCCTTTAATTATATTATTCTTATAGGTTTACAAGGATTTAATGTTAAAGAAGGGCGAAGTTTCTTCAATTTCAACCCTTTCACTGCTAGGAATTAATATACTACTGCAATGCTGCTTCTGTTAATTGCTGGTGCTGTGCGTATTCTTGGAACCAGTTGATTTTACGATTCATACGCACCACTTCACCTACTATAATCATAGAAGGATTTTTAAAATGCTTTGCATCTTCAACAATTGTTTCTAATGTGCCGACTGCAGTTTCTTGAACTTCTGAAGTGCCTTGATACACAAGTGCTACAGGTGTTTCTGCTGCTCTGCCGTTTTCTATTAATAAACGACTGATTTCAGGCAATCGACTAACACCCATATAAATACACAACGTTTCAGGTCCCCTTGCTAAATGCTTCCAATAATCTTGTTTAAAAGTTTTAGACTTGTTCACGCCTGTTACAAAAGCAACAGATGAACTATAATCTCGATGTGTAACAGGAATACCAGCATACGCAGGTGCTGCAATGCCTGATGTAATACCTGGTACAATTTCAAATGGCAAATCTTGGTCTGCTAGTACTTCTGCTTCTTCTGCACCTCTGCCGAACAAGAAAGGGTCACCGCCTTTTAAGCGTGTGACAATATGCCCTTTGCTTGCTAGGCTAACCAGTAAGTTATTAATTTCTGCTTGCGGAATAGAAGGACCATTCGGATCTTTGCCGCAATAAATTAATCGTGTATTTGGTTTAGCATATTCTAATAATGCTTTATTAACGAGGCGATCATATAGAATCACATCTGCTTTCTCAATGGCTTTCATACCCTTGACGGTGATTAAATCCGGATCGCCCGGGCCTGCTCCAACTATATATACTTTTCCCATCTGATCACCTCATTGATTTAAATATTAACCGCGGAAATCACGTCCGTCTGTCACTTTTTCAACAATACCTTTACGTACAACGAAGTCACCGAAATGCTCGTCCTTTTCACGTTCTTTACTGTATTGTTCTAAGATAGGTTTTAGACTTTCTAAGATTTCTTTTTCGCCGATATTTTCTTTATACAACTTATTCAAACGGTCGCCCTTGAAGCTGCCGCCAAGATAGAAATTGTATTTACCTGGTGCTTTACCGATAAATGAAATTTCAGCTAAAGCTGGACGCGCACATCCATTAGGACAACCTGTCATTCGAATTGTAATTTCTTCTTCACTCAAACCGAATTCATCTAATAAATCTTCAATTTTATTGACTAATGAAGGTAAATAACGTTCAGATTCAGCCATTGCCAAACCACAAGTTGGGAAAGCTACACATGCCATAGAATTACGGCGCAATCCACTATAGTTTTTACCATCTGTCAGTCCATAATTTTCAATAATTTTCTGAATTTCAGGTTTATCTTTTTCATCTACGTTTGCAATAATCAAGTTTTGGTTTGGCGTCATTCTAAAGTCGCCTTTATGCACCTTAGCCAATTCTTTAATTGCAGTTTTTAATTTGAAATCTTCAGTATCTTTGATACGTCCATTTTGAATGAATAATGTGTAATGATGTTTGCCTGAACCTTCTGTCCAGCCTAAACGATCTCCATTATCTTCAAATTCGAATGGTTTGGCTTCTTCTAAATCCCATCCTAATCGGTCATTCAATTCTTGTTTAATCCAATCAAGACCTTTACGGTCAACTGTATATTTAAAACGTGCTTGCATACGATCTGAACGGTCACCATAATCACGTTGGATTGTTAAGATTTTTTCGCAAACTTCTTCTGCTTTATCTTTCGGAATGAAACCAATGACTTTACCCACTTGCGGATAAGTTCTCAAATCATCGTGTTTCATGCCCATTCCGCCACCGACAGAGACGTTGTATCCGATCAGCTCGTCATTCTCTACAATACCAATCAAACCAATATCTTGAGAGTATACATCGATATCATTTGAAGGCGGAACTGCAATACCGATTTTAAATTTACGTGGTAAATACGTTTTGCCATACATCGGTTCATGGTCTTCTTTTTTCGTATCTACAATTTTTTCGCCATCTAGCCAAATTTCATGATAAGCCGTTGTTTTCGGAAGCAAGTGTTGACTGATACTGTCAGCAGTTTGATTAACTTCTGCATAAATATCTGATTGATATGGATTAGGATTACACATTACGTTACGCGTCACGTCGCCGCATGCTGCTATAGAATCAAGTACTGCATCATGAATACTTTGCATTGATTTTTTCAAATTACGCTTCAAAATACCGTGATACTGCATTGTTTGACGGGTTGTTAAACGGATTTGTTTACCCGCATAGTTATCAGCAAGTGCATCTAATTTCAACCATTGATCTGTAGAGACTTTACCGCCAGGAATACGTACACGAATCATAAATGCATAAAGCGGTTCTAATTTTTGTTTGCGACGTTCTTGACGCAAGTCGCGATCATCTTGCATATAACTTCCGTGGAATTTCAGTAATTTGGTATCGTCTTCTGCAATAGCACCTGTGATAGGGTCATTCAACCCTTCCACAATCGTTCCGCGGAGATAATTACTCTCCCCTTTATTACGTTCTAAATCATCTAAACCTTTATATAATTCGTTGTCATTTTTCGCCATCGTGGACTATCCCCCCTTAGAAATTAATAAACGTCACGTTGATAGCGTTTTTCTTTTTTCAATTCTGCTAAATAGTTTTCTGATTCTTCTTCAGTTAAGCCGCCTTCTTTTTCAAGGACATGCACAATCGCTTGATGTACGTCTTTTGCCATGTTTTTTTCATCACCGCAGACATAAACAGCTGCACCGTTTCTTAGCCAGTCATAGAATTCTTCGCTTTTCTCATCAATTAAATGTTGCACATAGCGTTTTTCTTCTTGGTCTCTTGAAAAGGCAACATCTGCTTTTTCTAAAACGCCGCTATCTAACCAATCTTTGATTTCTGTTTGATAAAGGAAATCTGTTGTGAAATGTTGGTTACCGAAGAACAACCATGTTTTACCTGTTAAATCTAATTCTTCACGTTCTTGCAATACTGCGCGGAATGGTGCAATGCCAGTACCTGGTCCAATCATAATCACTGGTGTTGTTTCATCAAATGGAAATTTGAAGTTTGGATTTTTCTTCAAATACACTTTTAATTTGTCCCCTGGTTCAACACGTTCTGCTAATTGAACACTGCATACACCAGAGCGGTCACGGTCATGTGCTTCATAACGTACTGCACATACTGTGATATGCACTTCGTCCGGATTAGCTTGATTACTACTGGAAATAGAATAACTGCGCGCTGGAATTTTTCTTAAGATTTGATGCAATTGGTCAGGTTGTAATGATTCCGTAGGGAAATCATCCAATAAATCGAGCAAGTCTCTGCCGTATACATAATCTTTAACCCATGCATTGTCTGAAAGACGGTCCATCAATTCTTCGTTATCAAAAATTTGTGCCGCACTTTCAAGTAATGGTTTCGTTAATTTAGTAATTTCAAAATAAGAAGTTAATGCATCAGATAACGTCATTTTTGTACCTTGTGTATCTACTTCAATTTCTTGTTCTGAATCCCAATCAAGCATATCGATTAATTCATTTACAAGTTCTGGATCATTTTCAGGCAAGATATTAATAGAATCTCCAGGTGCATACTCATCGCCGTATCCTTCTAGTGAAAGTTCAAGATGACGTACTTCTTTGTTAGAATCGCGACCTGTGATTTTTTCGTTTTCCAATACTTCTGCTTCATAAGGATTAGTACGAGAATAAACTGGCGCAGCTACATCATTTTGAATCGGTTCATTCTGTGCATCTTGAACCACTTGCTTTACTTCTTGGTCACCTAATTCATTGATAATATTGTCGATCCATTCATTCGCCAATTCTTCAAAGTCAATATCGCAATCGACACGAGGCAAGATGCGATCTGCATCTAATTCTTCTAAACGCGCGTCGAAATCTTTACCAGTTTGACAGAAGAATTCGTATGATTGATCACCTAAAGCTAATACTGAGAAACGTGCACCTTCAAGGTTAGGTGCTTTACGCCCATACAAGAAATCATAGAATTCAACTGCATTATCAGGTGGATCTCCTTCACCGTGAGTAGAGGTTACAATGAGTAAATCTTCTACTTTTTTCAAATCTTTCGTTTTATATTGATCCATTTCAGACAATGTTACATCAAAATCTTTTTCTTTTAGTTTGCTTTCTAATAGTTCTGCTACCCATTGGGCATTACCTGATTCAGAACCGAATAATACTGTGATTTTTCTCGGTTCAATCACTTGCGGTTGTGCAGCTTGTGCGCCTGCTGTTTCAGGTACTTGTACAGCACCAGCTGTTGGAACTGTGCCTGCTTCGCTGCCTTGCATATTTGCAGTTAAATAACCGCTTAACCAAAGTTTTTGGTCATTAGATAAGGTTGATAAAGCTTGATTAATAAGTTGTGCCTGTTCATCGTTGAACGGACTGTTTGTTGATGATAAACTCAAGTGTCTTCCCTCCATATATTAATTTTTATTCTTAGTTTTTTAGTAGGAATTATGCTTAAAAAAATATATTTTACGGAACCTAAACGTAAGTCACTAATAGGTTTGTTTAATTCCAATAGGTTTACTAAGAATTAACAACAAAAAATTTTGCCGCGGCTTAACTTAAGACTTACGGCCTACATGCAGTCCGCATTCTGTCTTCATGTTGTTCGACCATCTGCCCTCTCTTGAATCTCCTCCAGCTGCTACAGGTGAAGTACAAGGAGCACATCCGATACTCGGATAGTTTTGATCATGAAGCGTATTATACGGTAGTTCATTTGATTTAATGTAGTCCCAAACATTATCCCAAGTCCAATGAATCAAAGGGCAAACTTTAACGGATTGGAAACGTTCATCTTTGTTTAAGAAGTCTGTGTTGGCTCTTGTCGGCGACTGTTCTCTTCTGAGTCCGGAAACCCAAGCTATCTGCCCTGTTAATACTTCCTCTAATGGTTTCACTTTACGAATATAACAACATTGGTTCGGGTCTCTTCTCCAAAGGTTGTCACCATAATGCTCTGCTTGTTCGTCTACAGTTAAGTCTGGTTTTTTCAATTCAATGTTCAATTCTGGATACTTTGCTTTAACACGATCGATTAAGTCATAAGTCTCTTCAAAATGCAAACCTGTATCGAGAAATACAATTCTTGCATCAGGTTTCACTTGTGAAATTAAATCAATCAAGACGATGCCTTCAGCTCCGAAACTGCAAGCATATACAATTTCATCTCCGTAAGTATCATAAGCCCACTTCAAGACATGATACGCACCCTTTGTTTCATCAAAAATATTCAATGAATCAAAAGGATTTGAGGCGAAGTTTGTATAAGTGATTTTAGAATCCAAATAAATACTCTCCCCTCATATTATATAAATTCTGTTAGCAACAATTCAAATAGTAGTGATGTACGAATTGTCTGAAAATAATTATGTTATGAATCATACCGCGTTCTTTTGTACATGTCAATGAATTATCGGAACATTTACAAAATTTATAATCCTTAACTCCCTCAAGTACGTCAAGGAATCATGCATAGCCTGAGCTAACTAGATAAAATAATCAATAAATTTAATACTCTTCTAAAATTAGATATAAAAATATCGATAGTTCTTAAGCATGATATCTCTTAAGAACTATCGATATACGTTTATACTGCACCTATCACTTTAACATTATGGTTATCCCAATCAATTTCGTATGCAACTGTGATAGATTCTTTTGCGACATTTTTATTATTAAAACCTTTCCAATAGAAAGTTTTCCAAGTGATTAAGTAGTCATCCATAACTCTTTCATATTTTACTTTTATGATAGATTTACCTTTGTCATCATAGTCATGAGAAAATACTGTGAGAAACTCCGGATTAAATGAACTTGCAATCAAAGCAGGAAGTTGATTCTGGTCCACAAAGTTTTTACCTGCATTTTTACTGCTTTTTCTGCCGTTTAAAAACAACTCATTTCCATATAAACCGAGTTTATCATTTTCTTTTTCCCTGTTATAAGGACCGTATCCTCTAACATTAATGTTATACGCTTCTACTACACCCCACGTAATATCTTTGCCTGTAGTCGGTGTTTCTAAAAACGTTCGATAAGCATCTTGTTTATATTTTATCGTTTCACTGAAATTATATTTAGCATTGATATTCGCATCGCCGCCTTTTTTGATATTGAGTCCACCGCCGATGTTAAAACCGACTGTATCAGAAACTTCACGTGTTTCGTCATGATTACGTGGTGCGTAATCGATAATTGCCGTTGAATCTGTTTCAGGTAAATTGACAGATACTTTATATTCTCCTGGCCAACGCTTTGTACTTGTATACACTGCATAAGGGTCTAAAATACGAGCATTACTTGCAATATTACCTGCCGTCTTCAACACCACTGTTTCTTTATCGTAACTCTCATCTTTAATAAAATTGAATTGCAGGCTTTGTGTGATATGTTTGTTTAAATCGCTCGCTGTCGCTGTTCTTTTATATATCATTGAATCTGAAGCAACTTTTTCTGTCCCATTATTTTTTACTTCAGTAATGAAATTAGAATTCGCCTTTGCTTGATCTGTAAGTGAAGCTGCTGTACCTGTCGTTAATGCTAATAACGTACTTAACGTGATAATTTTTAAAATACCGCTTCTCATCTTATTCACCTGCCTTCTCTAAAGGTGATTTGCCAATCTGTTCTGATTCTTGTTTCAACATTTTCACCTTTTTATTTTTCCAATCAATTTCATAAGTTGCTGTAAAGGCATTTCCAGATATATTCATATAGTAACGACCCATTTGTGGAACTATAGCAAAGTTGGAACTGTAAAACGCCGCATCAATTTCATCATTCAGACGTTGGTATCTCACTGTAATTTGAGTCTTAGTATTTTGCTTATCATTTGATAGATATGTTAAGAAATCTGGTGTAAATCCGCTTCTCACTAATGACGGTAAAGTAGATTTACCAGCTAAGAATGTACGAGGGTCATGTTCGATACGATCGCCTGCATCATTACGGAATAAATTTAAATCACCACGCACATTTGTATGTCCGTTATAAAACAAACTACTTGCGATTACATTCCAACCCACACTTTGATTACTTGTATCACTGCTTAAAAGCGTTCGATAGTTATTTTGTTTATAGTTGATTGTTTTACTATAGTTGACACCTCCAGTAATACTGCCAGATTCGTTAGATGAAATAGAACCGCCGATGTTATAACCAAATGTTTCTGATACATCGACACTTTCAATATTATTTTTAGGTAAATAATCCAATATTTCTGTTTTCGGATTATCTTTCACATGGATACGTACACCAAATTCACCAGGAAATCTCATTTGACTAAAAAATAAGGGGTTCTCTCTGAATTTTCCATACTCTAATTGAGATGCGATATTACCCTTAGTGCTTAAGACTAAGGCATCTTTGTCATATTTCGGATCATCGATAAAATCAAAATTCAAAATTTGCGTAAATCCACCATTAATGTCCGAACCAACCTGTGTGCGTTTCGTGACTTGCCCATCTTTACCGATTTCATCTTGTTTGATATCTCGTGCAATAACTTCGCTTGGCATGATTGTTCCTAAGATTAATACAGATGCAGGAATTAATGTGACTAACATTTCTTTCCATTTCATGATGTCTCACTCCTCATAGGTCTATTGATGACTTCTTCCGCTTCTATTATATTCCTTTAAATTATTCAAAACATATAATTAAAAATTAATATTTGTTAAATAGATTTAATATTTAAGCACATAAAAAAAGAGCCCCTAAAAGGGACCCTGATAATGTTCACATGTTATACATATTATTTTATTGAATCGGTTCTACAAAATTACGGTTAGCGGTCATATAAATGCCTTTATCTGTCTTCAAACGTGGAGTGCCATTAGAAGAAAATACAATCTTAGTGATATTCTCAATATCGTCTTTTGCAAACTTCGCGCCCGCTTCATCTTTAAAATTACGGTCGTTATAAGCTTTACATACTTTTAATACCTGTACTTTACGAGGAGGTTCAATTAAATAATCTTTACCCTTTGCTTCATCTAACACGGATACGAACTTTTTATTTGCAGTAACAACTGAGCCATCTTTTAAAGTCAAACGTGGTGTTCCTTTTTCTGTATACTGAATATCTTCGACCGTAAACAACTCGCCGACTTCAATTTCGCGTGGAGCTTCTTTTTGAAACTCTACATCTTCATATACTTTAAATTGCTTAGCTGCGAATACCTTTCCTGGGTTTTCATCATAATACTTAGTCGTATCAACAAATTTAGGTTGATTTGTTTCGTTCTTAAACCGTTTATCCTCAAACTCAGCTTTAAATTGCTGACGTTTTAACGCATGATGCTTAATCGCACTCGGTAAATTCATATTAACTGTACATGGACGATAATAATCATAAGTAATTTGAATATTAAAATTGAAATCTGCCTCTTCCAATTCTTTTGTCGGAACGCGCAATCTTCCTCCTCTGACTTGATATCCAACATCTTTTGTTACTGATTCATCTCCTAATTTCACCAACTGCACACGACTGATTTGTGCCGCCATTTTTTTATAAAGTTGAATCACCTCGTAAAATTGGCCATCCGCTTCTTCTGTACCGCTGTAAACAGCAAAAAATTCTTCTGTCAGCGGTGCGATTTCTTGTAATGTTTCAGGCAATACAAAGTGGACTAATCCATTTGAAACATAACGTGGCGCACGTTCGCCTTTAACGAGAATTTCAATAAGTTTCACCGCTTTTTCTTTATCAGACTGACTAAGTAGTTGATAGACTTTTTCATATTTATCCTCAGTAAGGTAATCTTTAATATTGAGATGATGTCTATCTAATATCGTTTCCATTTCAGCAAAAGCATCATAAAATAATTGTTTATCTTCGCTTTTTAAAAAACGCTTATTCATAAACAATCGTGATAAATAATCCATCTCTATAATACGACTGATAGCATTATGGCGTGCTGTCTCAGGGATGTCTAATTCAAACAGCTTTTTCAATACTTCTAGATTACAGGACGTTTTTTCAAAGATATCTGTTTCGCTGATTAATGATTGATTCACCCCATAGCGATTGACATGATATGCAACAGCATCATTCATACCAGCTGATTGTGCTTTTGCTATTACTTCTGTAAAGAATAATTTATCTTCGCCGTATTTCATATGTTCAAATTGAATATCATTCTCTTTAATGACAGATGCTCTAATGATTTTTCCAGGCGGTCCTACTGCTCTGAATATTTTATCAATCTCATAAGGTACAAGGTAATACGCTGTTTCATAAGAAGAAAAACGTGCAATTTTACTAATCGAATGATCTTTATGGCGTAAACTTTGACCAAATAAAATATCATTTTGTGTGTCTAATGCTTGTTGCAGCAGCTTAGGAAAACCTTCTGCATCCAACCAATCATCAGCATCTAAAAAAGTAATATATTTACTATCTGATACTTCCACTCCAACATTTCGAGGTGTTGAAGGGCTGCCTGTATTTTCTTCTAATTCCACTACTTTTACATAGTCATATTCATTTTCGTATACTTTTAATTTTTCTAAAGATTGATCTGTAGAGACATCATCTATAAAAATCACTTCAATTTCAGATTTATCGATATCTAGGTTATCAATTGATTTCATAGTATCATCTAAAAATAATTCTTTATTGTAAACTGGAACAATGATTGCTAAGTCTTTAGTCACAAAAGTTCCTCCTCATCTACATTTCTTCTAAAACATATTATTTATATTTTACCCGCTCCATTTAAATTCATGTTTGCAGATGATAGTGCATCCAATTTTACACTCAGTTTTATAGATTTTTTGCTGAGTTTTGTCAAAACATATAAAGTAAAAAGCAGCCTCCTATATGCAACAATGTACATGAGAAAGACTGCTTATCTTTATACTATTAACGATGGTTTACGAATGCTTTGTATTGTTCAACATTTTTAATGCCTGGTTGCGCTTGGTTCAATACAGCTTGTGCTTGCTATAATTTATTCTTAATAATTCATTGATGCTTAATTAAGTATTTAATTGCTTAAAAATAGACGCCTGATTAGCTAAAGACTTCTTAAAACACGTAATTATTTATATGTGAAATATTAAGCTTATTTGAGCGACTGAAGAAAAAACAGTGATTAATTGATAGCCGCTATACGATATAAAACTCACATACCCAACTTCAACCATCTCTTTTTAGACAATGCTAATATGATGAAATTAACTATAAATATAAGCATAAAAAATATTATTATAATAGTAATATCATTCAAATTAATTAATCCCTCTTTGTTCTTCAATATTTTTTCTACAGATAGATACATAGAGTTGCTAGCTTCAAATGGAGCTAGTATGCCAAATATTTTTTTATTAACAGCTACTAAGATGATGGAAACAATCCAATAAATAATACTAAATCCAATACTTATTAATACGTTAGGAGAAAGTATGCTTATTGTCCCTACTATTAATATGTATTGGAGGACAACTAATGAAAATAATATTATAAGTAATATAAAATGAGAAAAATTAGAGAAAATCAAAGAAACAACCGTAATACCTAAAAATATGAAAATCAAGCATTCTAAAAAGAGTATTGCTACTTTTTTATAAAAAAAGAAAAGATATTTTCGCCTATCAACTTATAAAAAAGAGTGTTTTTATTCGAGTATTCTTTATTTATAAAATATGAGATAATAAAAGAGAATAATAAAAATCCGAATTCTGTTAAGACCGTATAGGCACTAAAGAAATATTGTCCATAGCTTAAACTTTTAACTTTATCTATACCTACTGGCAAAAAATAGCCTAATAAGAAAAGAAAAATAAATAAAGGCCCTAGTGTTAATACTATTTTGTTTGCTATACTTTTTCTAAATTCTAACTTCAAGATCCACACCTCTTTTTATAGATTAATATAATCGTTTATTACTTCTTCTTTAGATAAATATTCTTCAATTCTGTAATCTTTGAAAATAAAGTACTTTCCTGGTATGCTACTAAGGTCTGACAAGTTATGAGTTATATTAACAATAGTTTTAGACGGATTATTTTTAATAAAATCATTTATAAACAAATAGATTTCATTAACTGTTTTTTTATCTAACGCGTTAGTTATTTCATCAAGTATAATTAACGAATTATCTTCTAATAGAAAGCTTAACAATTTCAACTTTTGTTTTTGACCATCACTCATATTTTTTATTAACACTTTAGATGGTATCTCTTCAATTTTAAGAATCTTATTAATTTCAGAAAAAGTTGGAGAGGAATTTGGAAATTTTGCTTTTAATAGTACTAATAAAAATTCTTTTGTAATATCATTAGGAATATTGGAAAAACTGGAAATTAAAGTTGTATTGTCAGATATAGACTTAGGAATGTTACGACTATTATTCAGCATAAAATCTTTCGCTAATTGTGATTTTCCTACACCATTTTTTCCAACTATATGATTTATTTGTCCGGGATAAAAATTCAAATCACAATTTTCAACTAATTTTTTTCCTTTGACTTTTAACGAATAGTTATTTATTTTCATTTTTACAACTCCTTATTATAGAAACAAATATTCACTCCAATAAATGACCCAATGTATTAAAGTATTTAAAGCAATAGAAACTCCAATTATTTGAAAAATTAAAACTAACCAATGGTTTTTAGTGAAATTACTAAATTCATCTAAAGACAATAAAGCTAGCATAATTTTATAGCCATCTGAATTCAACATCGGTACTAAATTCCATATCATTGTTGATGAAAAAAGCATATAAGACAATGTTAAAGATATATTATTGATAATCAGTATATTAAGTAATTGAATAAAATTGATTAAAGCAAAATTAACAAATAATCCGAATGAATGAACTATAATCTTGTCTATTTGAGATAGCATGTAGGTTTCGTTCATTTGTACATAAAACGCAGGGAAAACATAAAAATTCAACTTAAAACCTACTTTGTCAATTTTACGACCAAAAAACTTTAATGAATATATATGCCCTAATTCGTGAAAAATGATATTCATTAAAAAATATAAAATAACGAACAATAAAATACTATTATTTATTTTAGGTTCAATATTCTCTTGTAAATTTAAAACATAAATATTATTTATAAAAACCATAACAACAAGAAAAAATATATACGTATAAAATGAACATTTATTAACTTTTTCTGGATAGTCTGTAAGCATATTTATTATATTAGGCTCTATCGCTCCAACACTATTACGATAATACACTTTATTTTTTTTATCTTTTATAAAAACATGTTTTTGAATTAATATTTCATAATTTTAATCTTCATATTTTAATGGTCTCATAGTAATATTTTTCCATATATGGTTTAAAAAAGTTGATTTTATATTGGTCATTAAACAAACTGCCACATACACTGCATACAGATGGAAAATCTAAAGGTATCCCAAAATCATTTAATAATTTCTGTTCTTTTAAAATATCTAAAAACCAATTAAACCCTTCCCTCCTAATTATATATAACAATATATTAGAATTTAACTTTTCGATAGTTCTTTCTAGAGTTTGGTATTTTTCTTCTCTAAGAGATATTTGGGTTTCAAAAATCGCAGGAGAGCAACAAGGATATATTTCTCCATCATGATGATAAACGATTTCATAGCCCGGACAATATAGTACATCTCTATCTTTTTCTATATTATAAAAATTATGAATATTATTTTTTGATATTTTATCTTTAGCAGCTCCAACGGTAATTATTGGAAATTTAGTGATTTTCACGCCTATTACAGAGCTTCCAAGTTCACTTAAAATAGTATTTGACATTTTATCTTTTGTTACTGCCATATTTAATGAAACGTCTATTTCTGGATACTTCATTCTAAATTTGAATATATTTTTGATACTTTCAAGTTTGACGAATGGCGCATGATATTCATCATAGCTAATAGTTAAAGCAATTACGTTATATTTTTTAAAGTCAGAAAAATATTTCTTTAATAATTTTCTACTACTTCCCCAAAAACCATTAGATATCAAAGTTACTTTTTTATTATATGATTTTGTAATAATTAGTAGCTCCTCTAAAAACTTATAGTTTAAAAATATTTCTCCACCCGTAAATGAAATAACTTCTATATTCGGATTTTTAGAAAATTCTAATACTGTTTCTTTTATATATGAATCATCCATTTTAATGGAAGCTTGTGGTGAACAAGAAAAACAACAGTGTGCACACGCAGCATTACATTTAGAAACTAAATTTATTGATACACTTTTATTATACATAGTTATTATCCCCTTAAAATTAAATAAACGGAGAGCAGGCTCTCCGTTTATTTAATTGCTAATGCCCGCTACCAACTATCCATCGATGAGATTTTGATTTAACGAAGTACCATAAATCATTAACTTTTGCTAATTTTTCAGAATCATTAACTAAATTTTTGAATTCCAGGTTTTTCATTGCATCTTTTTTATCTTTTTTTTGGATCTGTACATCTTTGTTCTTCTTAATATCCCCCTTTCCTTTCAAATCAATATTATTGTACCATAAAATATTTTATTTTATTGATTCTATTATGAACAAATTGTGAACTATTATTTTTTATGAAATAAGCATAATAATCATTAAAGGTTTTATAATTTTGTATTTACAATTACACGCTAAACATTTGTATAACAATTAGTTATATAAGGTTTTATTATATTGAAATAATTAAACAGTGTTCTTAGGAGAGTGATCATATATTTATTCTCATACTTCCAAAAATGTGGTTCAATTTCCTCGAGTATGCAGGCACTAAAAACCCTGTGTGCATTAACCTTTTTAAGTCATTTAAACATATTCATTGCGTTATCGTAATCTAATTTATATTTATGGACATTCTTATATTTTGTTTCGATTATTTTTAGCATACCGTAAAATTATGAGCCCTATTCTTCAATTTTTTGAATATTGATCAACCTTTCGATACATTTTCTCTCTATAGCTTTTGATGACTACTCACGATTTCCAAAATCATCAACCTCTACTAACATCGCTACATATTTTATTCATATATTCCTATAGAATTGGCTTTTCATCTATTTGTATAGATTTTATGTAGTGCTTTTACCATTAATTTTAAAATCATGTTCCATATACTAAAAAAACAGCCTCCCTATGTATATCAATGTACATGAGAAAGACTGCTTATCTTTATACTATTAACGATGGTTTACGAATGCTTTGTATTGCTCTACGTTTTTAATGCCTTGTTGTACTGAGCTAATCGCATTAACTAATTCATAGCCTGGTTGCGCTTGGTTCAATACAGTTTTTGCTTGTTCTACTGTTTTTTTCAATTGTGCTTCATCTTGGTTCATTGAATGATGGCTTTCAGTTAACAAACTGTTTGCTTTAATAATTAAATTTTGTAGTTCTGTTTTTTTACTTTGAACATCTGAACTACCTTTTTCAGTTTGCAAGTGGATTTGGAATACTTCGTTATAGACAGCTGATAATCTATTAATCGCTGTTACAACTTGTGAATCATTTGAAGCATTTTGTTGTTTTTTAGCAAAGTGCAACTCTTGATTCAATTTATTTTGATAAAATCTTGCCCCTGATTCTTTCGCCATTGCTTTATAATATGAACTTGCGTTAAGTAAGTTTTTTAAGTTTTCTTTAGCTGTTACATCGTAGTCACGGAATTCATATGCGCCATAAGAAGCAGCTTCAGCTTGATTTGAAAATACGTTTGCTCCTGCTGATCCAAGTAAAGCTACTGCTAATCCTGAGAGTAAAAATTGTTTAAAATTCATAGTTGTTGTCTCCTTTAATTTACATACACAAATTATAAGACAGAAATAGCTTTTATTGAATTAACCAATTATTAAATATTAATTATTTTATACAATGAACAGATGATGTACTTATATAATCAACGGGTATAGATGAAAAGCAACGAAAGGAGAAATTGCAATGCCACCAAAACATATTGTCTCTGCTTCATGTGTTGTATTAAACGACGAAAATAATATTTTATTAATTAAAAGTCCATTGCGCGGTTGGGAAATCCCTGGCGGTCAAATTGAAAACGGAGAAACTATTCGAGAAGGCGTTATACGAGAAGTCAAAGAAGAGTCAGGTATTGATGTTGAGCTGACTGAGTTCTGCGGTGTCTTTCAAAATACAGAGCATTCTATTATTAATAATCTATTTAAAGGTGAATATATTGGAGGTAAATTAACAACAAGTGATGAAAGTTTAGAAGTCGGTTTTTTCATATATACAGAGGTAATGGAAAAAGTAACATGGGGAAACTTTACTGAACGTATACATTTGTGTTTTTCTGAAAAAGAGAAACCTTTCTTAATTTCATTTTGATACTAATATGCAACTTGGTCAGGTATGAATTTTTGACTTTTTAAGCATCTAATTTTTAGAGGTTTTCTAGAGGTTTTTAATTATTCATCAAACTATATCCTTAATTTCGCGAGAGGTTTTCTAGAGGTTTTCTAGAGGTTTTCTAGAGGCTAGTTAGGTAGAGGCGCCTATAAACATTTTTTAAGCATGCTAGAAACAGAATTATTTAATTAATATGCATTTAAGACAACAACCAACCTTCTCTATCATTTCGTAAACATTTTTACACAAATCTAAGTTTCACATAATTTATTTTACAGATTTAATCACAAAAATTGGCCTACACCTTTGGAGGCAGTGAAGGCTGTCTCAGCAATTAAAAGTAATACTATGATATAGAAAACAGAATTTTGTGTGAGTCTGCTCGCTAGCTTAAAGGTACATTATGCTTATTATATTTCATTTTTCGATTTGTAACCATTAAAAACCACCCACTAAATAATGTGGCTTCCCTTAAAGTTGAACACAAAGAATTCAACTTTAAAGGACTTTAATTATGAATAGACAATTTAAAAAGCAAGATTCCTATTAAATACAGAAATCTCGCCTTAGAAAATTAGCTTACTCAAAAGTTCAAACTTTTCAGTTCACTACATTTTTAGTTGTAAGTTTTATTATTTTTATATCATTATTCCCATTCGATGAAAGGGTAATTTTTCATTAATCCACACCAACCTGTAACAGTTGATATTACAGTATCTTAATAACTATATACTTCTCATTAGTTCGCATCACTTCATAATTAACGTATTCACTGCCTGCAGTGTGTGGGAAAATATATAATTAATACATTAAGTGTTATATATTAAAGTTTAAAAATAGGGTTTATTTGTGAAAATAGACGTACACTTGAGCTTTATTTCAAAATCATGCTCTTTTTGATCTTTTCATTATTTACAAGTTTATTAATTTAACGATTTTCATTTATGATGGATTCCTGCATATTCCTCATATTATGTTCAATATTAGCAATCATCTCACTAGAATTTGGTTTTAATCCATAGGTTGTTGACCTACTTTTTCCAAACTTCTTAACTATTCCTTTATCTATTAGACTATTTACATTAGTCTTAGCAATGTATTCTGTAAAACCTTCTAAAGCTTCTATTTCTTTCATTTTAATTTTTCTATTTTCCTTTACTATATATCGAAGTATAGTTTTCTCTTGCTCAATTAAGTTTTCGTAGCTGTCTACTAAATCAATTTTCCAAATTTTTAATTTTGTTTTACCCTCGCTACTATGGATTTCAGGCATACGAAATTTATTTTTAAGCGCAGCTCTAAAAATCTTCATACCTCCTGATCCAGCACGTTCACTATAACCAGCTTTCCTAAACAAAGTTACTATTGTAGAATTTCTAGGATTAGACTCTCCACCTCTAGCAAATTCCTCTTTCGTAACTAACAACTCACCGGGATTTATAAAAACATAATTATTTTTATAAGCTTCTACAATAATAGATGAATTATCTTCATAATCAGCATGTATCAGTAAATTAGCTAGTGCTTCTCTTAAAGAAACTTCTACATCTGTTTTAACACCTTGTCGGACTTGCGTTTCTGGATTCAAAGCAAAACCATCTAATACTGTATTAACCAACCTATTTAAAACGGTATTGTAAAAATTAAACAGATTAACTTCTTCATTTCCAACTTCTCCTGACGCTACTCTATCTATCCATCTCTCATCTTCAGAATAATGTGTTCTATTACGATAGTCTAAATGGAAATTTGGAAAAAACATCTAAAATTGCTTGTTCCTTCCCAAAAAATAGCAATGCTCCTTTTTTTAATTTAAATTCATTCTCAATTCTATCTTTACCAACAGCTCCATACCGTTTTAAAAACTCCCAGTTGTCCATAGATAAAATATCCATATCAGAATTTCGCTCATGAATTAAATTCTTATATTTTTTAACAGCATCTAAATCTAAATCATCAATATTAAAATTAGATAATAATTCGCTATCACTTTTAGGATCAGCATCTCTCAAGAAACGCCTTATTTCCTCTCCGCTCATTTTATGATCACTATCATTTCTTCTAATGTAACTGTTATTGATATTATTCTTTACATGTAAAGGCTTATTTTCACTCTTCACTTCAGGAATGTATATTTTTATATATTCCAATCCATCTTCTTTCAATACTTTTATATTACTATTATAAATATTATTAAAATTTGTAAATTTTTTATCATTAGCTGTATCAACAATGGTTTGGATGTATTGATTAGCATTCTTCACTCCAGTAACTACACAACCTTGTTTTTCCTCACTTACACCTAAATAAATAGTACCACCTTCTGTATTAGAAAAAGAAGAATACGTTTCCCAAAATGACTTGGGCACACCATCTTGTGCCTTTTTATATTCAATTGTTGTCCCTTCATTTAAAAACTCTTGTTCCATATTTATTTTCCTTTCAGTTTTCTAGAGGTTTTCTAGAGGTTTTCTAGATTTTTCCTAGATTTTCCTAGATTTTCCTAGATTTTCTCTAGAGGTTTTCTAGAGGTTTTAAAATTTCGCTTCAAAAACTCATTGCTATTTTTGCTTTTAATTTTATCATAAGCTTTATTATTTATAATCACATATTTATTATTCTCAAAAAACTACTCACTAACACATGAACTGATAGATGGGGTATCTTTATAAATCCTAATAAAGTTATATTACAAAATTGCTTAAATAAAGTGTGTAGTGTCTTTACGTTTCGTTAAGGAGATTATCTAAATCTCCTAATAATTTTCTATATTTCCTATCATCAAAGAATACACTCCATGTATCTTGGTTGTTGTCGTCATATTCATATACCCCTCCTTTCTTTTTATAGTTTAATTTGTTTAAAACCTCATAACGTTTCATCCTGCCGTCTCCTAAATTCTTAACACTTCGCATTGCTTGAAGTTTCTCATCTTCAGTCGTGATGATAGTAACCACGTTCATGTTTTTTATAGCAACAATCAATTGGATATCCATAATCATAAACTAATGAATTAATCACTTTTCTTAACCAATGTTGGTTAGTTGAATTATATTCATATCCCAATTTCTTTAGATACTTGTTGCAAAGTAATATTTTCCCTTGCTTTTTTCTCTCTTAATTTAGAGGACAATTTTTCATCTATACTAGACATTCAATTACCTTTCACTCACGATACATGAATATAATATCACTCACAAAATGTGAGTGCCAACAACTTTATTCTCATTTTGTGAATTTAATATAGATGTACTACAAAATCTCGGATATAATATCTATGTGAAAGGAGTTATCAAAATGGAAAATAGAATAGCCGAATTGAGAAAAGAAAAAAATATGACTCTAAAACAATTAGCTGAAGAATTAAATATACGCGATAATACTTTAAGCCAATATGAAACTGGAAAAAGGAATCCCCAAAGTGGGTTGCTACAAGAAATCGCAAATTTTTTTGGCGTATCAATGGAATATATTTTAAAAGCTACTGACAAGAGAGATTATCCAATAGTAGATAACTCCAGTGCCATTGAGTTACTTGAGAAAATAGCAAATGAAAAAGAATTTAACTATTCGCATATATCAAAAAATACTGCTCTTAATCTTAGTTTGTGGATTATCAATAACATGGATTACATTAAAGAACAGCATCCTAATCTGCTATATACTGCATCTTTTTTGGTAAAAAGTACAATCAGTGAAAATAAAATTTTGCAACATTACTCAGAAATGCGAAAAAAACAATTTAAGATTGTTGACGAAATTGATGATATATTGCTAGAAAGAGAGTTCTATGGTGCAAGTGTTGAACAAGTACTTGAATTCTTACATCAAAGTGAACGAATTGGCTATGAACATACTAAAAAATTGATGGAATATATAAGACAATTACCCACCGATGAATATGAAGACGAAGATTTTTAATTCAATTATTCATCACACCACAAGGTAGCTATTCCTTAATGGCGTGCCAATCCACTTTCACGCGTTGCAGGCAATAGAAAGGATTGATTTGCATGATTAAGAAATACAAAAAGAAAGACAGTTCCATTGCCTATATGTTTGTTGCATATTCAGGGACTGACCCAGTTACAGGTAAGCAAAAAAGAACCACTAGACGAGGATTTAAGACTGAAAGAGAAGCTAAAATTGCAGAGGCAAAACTTCAAACAGAGGTAAGTCAAAACGGCTTTCTAAACAACGATATAACGACGTTTAAAGAAGTATATGAGCTGTGGCTTGCACAGCATCAAAATACTGTAAGGGAAAGTACATATCAGCGTGTTTTAACTTTATTTGATACAGCCATTTTAGAACATTTTAAAAATGTACCAATTAAAAAGATAACTATTCCTTATTGTCAAAAAGTGATAAACAAATGGAATAAAAAGTACTCTGATATTTAAGCTACACGAAATATATGCATCTAATGTGTTTAAATATGCCGTAGACCTTAAGATAATCGCTGATAATCCGTTTACACATACCACAACCACGAAAGAAAGAAACGCAACAAGAAGCGTCTATGAAGTATTATTCAAGTGATGAATTGAAACAGTTTTTAACTTTTGTTGAAGATGGCCCATTATATTACGCTATTTTTTCGAACATTAGCTTTTACTGGGTTTAGACGCGGGGAATTAATGGCTTTAACATGGAACGATATTAATTTTACTAAACAAAACATATCTATTAAAAAACTTGTGCAAGAGGTGCAAATTATAAACTGGTAATACAAGAACCTAAAACTAAATCATCTCATAGAACAATAAGTATTGATGATAAAACTGCAAATGTATTGAAATCATGGCGCACTCATCAAAGAGTGGAGTCACTTAAATATTGTCACAATACCTCTGATAAACATCAATATGTTTTCACTACTGTAAGTGATAATAAACCATTATACCCAGAACATTGTAATAAAGCATTGTTCTTAATTTGTGGGAAGAATAATTTTAAGAGAATTAAAGATTATGGTTTTAGGAACACTCATTGTTCTCTTTTATTTGAGGCTGGCCTTTCTATTCGAGAAGTACAAGATAGATTAAATCACGAAGACATTAAAACAACTATGGTTATTTATGCTCACGTAACTGAAAAACAACGTGATCAAGTGGCTGATAAATTTGCGGAACATATCAATTTTTAAGCAGAACGTATTCAAAAGCATAAAGAAAAGGCTAGAAAACGCATTATACCAGCGTTTCTAGCCTCATATATCAGTTATATCATTATTCCCATTCTATTGTACTTGGCGGCTTAGAAGTTACATCATAAACAACGCGGTTTACGTGATCAACTTCATTTACAATACGACTTGAGATTTTTTGTAATACTTCCCAGTCGATACGCGCAAAGTCACTTGTCATACCATCAATAGAAGTTACGGCACGGATACCAATCGTGTAATCATAAGTACGATAGTCACCCATTACACCTACTGAACGCATGCCTGGTAATACTGTGAAGTATTGCCAAATTTCACGTTCTAATCCTTCTTCACGAATCACTTCGCGTAAAATCGCATCTGATTCGCGGACGATTTCTAATTTTTCTTCAGTAATTTCGCCTAATACACGGATACCAAGTCCTGGACCTGGGAATGGCTGTCTCCATACTAAGTGTTCAGGAATACCTAATTCAATACCTAAAGCACGCACTTCATCTTTGAATAAAGTATTGATAGGTTCGATTAATTCAAACTGCATGTCTTCAGGTAATCCACCAACATTGTGGTGAGATTTAATTGTTTGTGCAGTTTTTGTGCCTGATTCAATAACGTCAGTGTAAAGCGTACCTTGAGCAAGGAAGTCTACACCTTTTAATTTAGATGCTTCATCATCAAATACATAAACAAATTCATTACCAATAATTTTACGTTTTTGTTCAGGGTCAGAAACACCTTTTAATTTATCCATGAAGCGATCTTTCGCATTTACACGGATAATGTTCATGTTGAAACCTTCACCGAATTGTTCCATTACCATGTCGCCTTCGCCTTTACGAAGCAAACCATGGTCAACAAAGATACAAGTTAATTGGTCACCGATTGCTTTATGCAATAATACAGCAACTACTGATGAATCTACACCACCGCTCATTGCGCATAATACTTTGCGGTCTCCAACTTGTTCGCGGATTTTTTCGATTTCTAAGTCAATGAAGTTTTCCATAGTCCATTCACCTGTACAATCACAGATACGACGTACAAAATTACGTAAGATATCGTTACCATATTCTGTATGACGTACTTCTGGATGGAATTGAACACCGTAAATGCGACGCTCTTTATCTTCAATTGCAGCATATGGCGTACTTGGACTATCTGCAATTGATTCAAAGCCTTCTGGAATTTCAATAACTTTATCAGAATGGCTCATCCATACTGTTTGTTCTTCAGGTAATCCGAAGAATAACTCATCTGCTTTAGCATGGATGATAGCTTTACCATATTCTCTTTCATTTGCACGTTCTACCTTACCGCCTAATAATTTAGTCGTTAATTGCATACCGTAGCAAATACCAAGAACAGGTACACCTAAATTGTAAATTTCAGGGTCGATTGTGTATGAGCCTTCTTCATATACCGAGTTAGGGCCACCAGATAAGATGATACCTTTTGGATTCATCTTTTTAATTTCTTCAATAGAAATTTCGTGATCATGCAACTCACTATAAACGCCCATTTCACGAATACGACGTGTTATCAATTGGTTATATTGGCTACCAAAATCTAATACAAGAATTAACTCTTGTTCTTTCGCCATTTCCATAAATCTTTTTCTCCTTTTATCTTGAGTAGTTTGGTGATTCTTTTGTAATTTGGATGTTATGCGGATGGCTCTCTGCTAGACCTGCTGGTCCCATACGAGTAAACATAGCTTCTTCACGCAATTCTTTCAAGTTGTGAGAACCTGTATAACCCATACCGCTTCTCACGCCACCCATCAATTGATAGATGTTGTCTTGTAATAAACCTTTATAAGCAATACGGCCTTCAATACCTTCAGGCACATATTTTTTAGGTACTTTATCTTCTTGGAAGTAACGATCATTTGAACCACTTTCCATAGCGCCTAATGAACCCATTCCGCGATAAGTTTTATATTGTCTGCCTTGGAAGATTTCAGTTTCTCCTGGGCTTTCTTCAGTACCTGCAAGCAAGCTTCCTAACATAACTGCATGTCCGCCAGCTGCTAATGCTTTAACAATATCACCAGAGAATTTAATTCCGCCATCAGCAATAATTGCTTTACCTTGTTTACGTGCTTCAGTTGCACAATCGTAAACTGCAGTAATTTGAGGAACACCAACACCTGCTACAATACGTGTTGTACAAATTGAACCAGGACCGATACCTACTTTAACAACATCAGCACCAGCTTCAAATAAAGCTTTAGTTGCTTCACCTGTTGCAACATTACCTGCAATAACTGTAACTTCAGGATATGTTTGTTTGATATGTTTAACTTGATCAATAACACCTTGTGAATGACCGTGTGCTGTATCAATAACTAATGCATCAACACCTGCTTCAACTAATTTTTCAGCACGGATATCAGTATCTTTAGAAATACCGATGGCTGCTGCACATAATAAACGTCCTAATGAGTCTTTCGCTGCAAAAGGATATTCATGTACTTTTTCAATATCTTTAATAGTGATAAGACCTTTTAATTTACCGTTTTCAGTTAATGGTAATTTTTCAATTTTATGTTTTTGTAAAATGGCTTCCGCTTCATCCAAAGTTGTTCCGACTGGAGCTGTGATTAAATCTTCTTTCGTCATGACATCTGAAATTTTAATTGAGAAATCTTCAATAAAACGTAGGTCACGATTTGTGAGAATACCAACTAAGTTGCGGTCTTCTTTGTTATCTACGATAGGCACACCAGAAATACGGTATTTACCCATTAATGCTTCTGCTTCATAAACTTTTTCTTCAGGAGTTAAGAAGAATGGATTAGAGATAACGCCATTTTCTGAACGTTTTACTTTTTGTACTTCGTCCGCTTGGTCTTCGATGTTCATATTCTTATGAACAACACCTAAACCGCCTTGTCTTGCCATTGCAATTGCCATTTTTGATTCAGTAACCGTATCCATACCTGCTGAGACTACTGGAATGTTTAATTTGATTCTGTCTGATAATTCAACACTTAAATCAACTTCCTTCGGTAATACATTAGACTCCGCTGGAATTAATAGTACATCATCGAACGTCAAAGATTCTTTAGCAAATTTATTTTCCCACATTGATTACAGCCTCCATTTATTTTAATAATTACATTATTTCACATTTTCCTCGTTTTGTTGATACTTTAAGCCGTTAAAAAAGAAATTAAGAATAATTGCAGAAATTGCACCAAGTACAATTCCATTTTGTGTTAACCAAGCAAACTGTTCACCCATTGCTTTAAAAGCTTCTGGGACAGCACTGATGCCTGTTCCAAGTCCAACTGACACTGCGATAATCAACAAATTATTTTGATTTTTAAAGTCGATACCACCTAAAATACTTACGCCATATGCCATTACCATACCGAACATCGCAATCATTGCGCCTCCAAGAACTGACAATGGAATCACATTCGCTAAAGCACCTAATTTAGGAATACATCCACAAATTAGCAGGAGTATGACCATTCCATAGATGACATTATTCTTTTTCACGCCGGAAAGAGAAACCAAACCGACATTTTGCGAATAAGCAGTGTATGGAAATGCATTAAAGATAGAACCTAAAATAATCGCAAGACCTTCCGCAGTGTAACCTTTGCGATAGTCTTTACGTTCCAGCGTTCTTCCTGTAATTTTACTTAATGCTGTATACACACCTGTTGATTCAATCAAGCTGACTAAAGCTACAATGAAGAACACTAGTGTTGCGCCAAGATCAAAGCCAAAACCAGCAAAACGGAATGGTCTTGGTAATTCAAACCAATGCGCTGTGCCTACTTGATTTAAATCTACTACTCCAAACACACCTGCTAAAGCTGTTCCGGCAAACAATCCAATTAAAATCGCAATTGATTTCAAAAAGCCGCGTGTAAAGCGTTGTAAGATTAAGATAATTAGCAAAGTTGCAAAACCTAAGATGATATTTTTCATATCTCCATAATCTTTAGAACCTTGTCCCCCAGCAACATAATTCATTGCGACCGGCATCAAGTTGATTCCGATAATTGTCACAACACTTCCTGTTACAACAGGAGGAAAGAACTTCACGACAAAAGAGAAGACTGGAGCGATTAATACAACAAGAATCCCAGAAATAAACAAGGATCCGTAAAGTACGTCTAATCCTTTTGTCTGTCCTATTAATATCATCGGAGCGACAGCTGTAAATGTACACCCTAAAACAATCGGCAACCCAGTACCTGTGATTTTGTTTGCTTCTAAAAACGTTGCGACACCGCACATAAATATATCAACTGTAACTAAGTATGCAATTTCTTCTGGGGTGAATTTAAGACTAGTCCCTACGATAATTGGAACAAGTATAGCACCTGCATACATTGCAAGTAAATGTTGTAGACTTAAAACGAAATTCTTCATATTATTCTTCTCCAACCAACGTCACTTTGTTACCAGAAAGAGAAGCAACTTCACATAATGAAGACACTTTTAACCCAGCTTCTTCCAATCTTGTACGACCTTGTTGGAAACTTTTTTCAACCACAATGCCGACACCGACTGTTTCTGCACCCGCTTGATGGACTAAACGGTTTAATCCAAGGGACGCATCTCCATTTGCTAAGAAATCATCAATAATCAGTACACGATCGTGCTCACCTAAAAATTCTTCAGAAATAATCACGCTGTTCGTTTTATTTTTTGTAAAAGAGTGAATATCTGTTTGGTAAAAGCCTTTATTTAAAGTATTCGGTTTAGCCTTTTTCGCAAAAAGACAAGGTACTCCAAACTTATAAGCAACCATAATTGCAGGTGCGATACCTGAAGCTTCAACAGTTAAAATCTTAGTGACCTTCTGATCTTTGAACTGTTCATAAAATGTTTCCCCAATATCGTACATAAGCTGTGCATCAATTTGATGGTTTAAAAATCCATCAACTTTTAAAATCTTTTCTCCGATGACTACACCATCTTCTTTGACTTTCTGTCTTAACGCTTCCACGTAAAAACAACCTCCTCAATTTGTGTATAAAAAAAATCCCAAACTACTAACTTAGTTTCAGGATCTATGAGTTGCACAGGCAATACACATCATTATATTATTGCTCGGATTAAGGAGGTTATTGAGATATAACCCGTTTTTAATCTCCATATAAACCGACAGTTACTGTACTGTCTTTTCATATCAGCTCTAGCCAAAAACCCCTTGCAGCTAGGTGCCAAAGCAAAAATATGAAGTATGATGATTTGAGAAGCTATAGTGTTCCACTTCGCAAATAGTAATGCATTTCATGTTTTATATTGAAAGAGATGTCCCATTTCCCCAAATAGTCCTTACATATCCATCAATAAGCAACATGCATTTCCCGCATTATCGGAAGCACCATTGTGTTGTATTGTTTAAGTGACTCATAGTCATGTCGTTAAGGCGACATGGTAGAAACTTCTAAAGCCTAATTCTCTAGATTATATGAGTTAGTTAAATTATTTACTGATAATACCACAATTTGAGGCTATTTTTCAATATTCAACAAATAGTTATTATTATTTTCTAAGAATTCTATTTTCATCAAAAATAAAGCGTTCTGTTTTAAAACTTTTCTGAATTTTCGCTACTATTTTTCTTGAAAACACCCTCTCTTAGACGTAACATAATAAATGAACCGTTTACATTACTAAAGTGTAGGGTATATTGTTTTATATTAGTATTAATTACGGAGGGGGAGCTTTACTATGGCAGATATTCTTATTCTTACATCACAAGATGAGATTTTCGACGCATTAAAACGCAAGTTAGATGAGGGTTATACAAAAGACGAGCTATCGGTTATCAGCAAAAACAAATTGCACATTGACAGCGTTGAAAGTACAGATATGAAAGTACAATCAACAAGCGGTACATTTAGTGACCGAGTAGCCCGCCTCCTTACCGGAGAAGATGGAGAAGAAGCAGTACTTGCACACTATGACTTAACTGATACAGAGAAAAAAGTGTGCAAACGTGAAATCTTAAATGGCAACATCATTATTTTAGCTGGTAAACATCCTCACAGCAGAAAAGAATTTAAAAATGAATATGATGAAAAAAAGCCTGAAAAAGAGTATGAAATTTAATCTATAATGAGGGTACGAAGTCGGCAGTCTAACTGCCGATTTTTTTGTTTCTAAAGTACTTTTTGCACTATGCTATAATGATAAGAAAAGTATGGGAGGGCAAGCCTGTGGAATTTAAACTAATCAAACAAACTTCTGATCCGTTATACGAAGCTGCCTTGAATTTATATGATAATTATCAGTTCGGTAATGTGAGGCAGCAACACCATGTATTCAAACAATCCCTTGAAAACAAGCGCACTAAAAATGATTATGTCTTCATTGTTGGATTAGACAACGATGAAGTTGTAAGCTTAGCAACTGCACATTATGAAGCCACAACAAATTCAGCATTCATTATTTATCTTGTAGCAATTGATACTCCTGAGCGTGAGCAATATTTAACTGATACTTTAGCGCAAGTACAAAACGAATTAGATCATTTAGCCGAGCGAGTACATAATCGCGAAGTGAATTTCTTTATGATGGAAGCCTTACCGTTACCAGAATCGACTGAAGAAAAAGATGCTGACCTACTCTTCAAAAGACACCGCTTTTTAAATGATCATGGTTTTGAAGAACAAACAGAAATCGATTATAAACGTCCTGGTCTAGATAAAGAAATGCCGCCTATTGCGTTAAATTTATTTTTGCATACACGTATTCCTCTCACTAAAGATATTTACGCAACAAGTGTCAAATCTTGTTATATCTTAAAATACGTTTTTGCTAACCATCTTTCACGAAAAAGAGTCTACCCTTTACTAGAGGAAATGGATCTGCGAAAATCATAAGTCCGCTTGAAATATTGTAATAATCACGGTAAACTAACATAGAGGTTAGACTGACGTTTGTGTGACGGAAGACAGACGTCTTACTAAAACAATATAGAGCGAAAGGATACAGATCAGATGCTAACAAAAGAATTTGCCCAACGCGTCGATTTGAGCGAAAAACAAGTACGTAAAATTGTTCAACACTTAGAGGAACGTGGATATCATTTAAATAAAACAGAATATCGCGGCCGTGAAGCGACTGACTTCCAAGAAGAAGATATTGAACTGTTTAAAGAAATTGCTGATAAAGTTAAAAAAACAAATAGCTATGAATTAGCTTTTGAAGAACTGGAAAAAGAAAATGACTTCTTACAAATCGTAGTTAAAGAAGACAATGAAAAACTTCCAAGCGATCAAAACTTCGCAAAAATTTTAAATGACTTGCATAATGACATTTCAAAAATGCGCGAAGAACGTCAAATGCTTGGTCAAATGATTTCTCAAGTTCATCAGCAACAAAAAGACTTACAAACATTGCAGCAGCAAATGACTGATAAATTAGATCAACATGCTGAAACATTAAAAGCAATTGAAACTGCTCAACAAGAACATGCAAAAGCAGTTGCTGACAACACGAAAGCTGTAGAATCTAATACAGCTAAAGTGCTTGCTCAACCAAAAGAGACTAAAAAAGAAGAACAGAAAACACCTTCTGCTGAATCTGCGAAAAACGAACCAGCTAAAACAACAAGTTCAAACGACAAACAAAATTCAACAGCTGACTTCAAAGGAGCTGCTGTTTCAGCTCAACCTGAGAAAAAAGAAGAGAACAAATCGGCTTCTGCTGTTCAATCAGAAGCTAAACCAGAAGCATCAGCAACAACTGCTTCTAATAAAGAAGATTCAGCAAGTACTGAAAATAAAACTGCATCTGATAAATCAGATCAAAAAGAACAAAAAAGCGTTTCTGCAGCTGAAATGCAAGAAACACCAGAGACAACTACGCCGGAACCAGAAATTCCTGTGGATGCACCAAGAAACGAACACCAACCAACAGCTCAACATAAACAAGAGAAAAAAGGTTTCTTCGCTCGTTTATTCGGGATGTAAATAAAAAACTATCAAGGGGCTGGGACATTAATGTTCTAGAATCCCGAAAAAAGGACGATTTTCACAATTGAAAATGAAATCGTCCTTTTTTTATATAATTTAAAGAAAAAATCAGCTCGTAGAGCTGTTAATTTCTTTAAGTTTGTTGCCATACAAGCAATACTAACTTCGGTTTCAACTTTTTCAATGCCCCTTACAGACATTCGAGTGAAACCCAAATTAGCCTTCAAATTACCGAAAAATGTTTCAACATCAATTTTTCTTTTGCTGTAAATTGATGATGTTTTCGGATCTGAAAGCTTTTCTCTAGTGAACTGCTTATAAAATTCCCAAACCATATTTCGACGAATTGTTTTTAATGTATCCGGTTTGGCTTTTGGATTCATACATTCTTGTCTAAGCGGACAATCTATGCAGTCATAACATTTATATTCTTTGAATTGTCTCTGATATCCATATTTATCAGTACTGTATCTGTATCCAGAGAAGAATAGAATTTTATTGTTCGGGCATATATACTTGTCATCTTTTTCGTCGTAATTCCAATTTAATGAATTGAATGGGTTATTTTTATATTTTCTTTTTTGTTCTTTTAAAAACATGCCGTACGGCATTACAGGAGTTCTGTTAAATATATCTATAACTATTCCATAATTGCTTTCGCTGCCATACCCTGCATCACATACTATATACTCAGGAATGTCACTATTAACTTCTTGAATCCTGTTTAAAAAATTTTCTAAAGTTCTTGTATCCGTCGGATTTTGATATACACCTACTGCCAAAGCAAATTGATTATTTGTGCCTACTTGAATATTGTATGCCGGTTTTAATTGACCGTTTCTCATATGATCATCTTTCATTCGCATAAAGGTGGCATCATTATCAGTTTTGGAATAACTATTTCTTGTACCTAAAATCTTCTTTTGTTCCTCGTACTTTTCTTTTTTCTCTTTACATTCTGTAATTACTTTCTTATGCTTTTTTAATTCAGTGCGTTCTGATCTCAATATTTTTCTTTGTTCAGTATCATTGCTGGATTCAATATCATCAGTCAGTTCTTCAACCTTCTTATTCAAACAATCTTCGATTGCTTCTAATTCATGAGATTGTATTTCCTTTGAAGACTCTTCTTTTATATTCGGTATGATTTCCTTTTGTAATAATTCTTCATACGCAGCTTCCGACTTTTCCAAGTTGGCATTGCTATAGCGTTCAGTATTCGCTCTCCAAACAAACGTATACTTATTGGCATCAGCTTCGATTTTAGTACCATCTATATAAATAGCTTCTTCATCAATATATTGATTTTCGACTAAAAAAGTTCTGAAAACTACAAAACAATCTTTTATTAACTTATTTGTTCTGGAGTCAGAACGAAAACGGTTGATTGTTCGATAAGAAGGTTGCTGTTCTTGTGCCAACCACATAAACCTAATACTGTCTTTTAATGCAAATTCTATTTTCCGTCCGGAAAATATCGAATTACTATAAGCATACAATATTATTTTAAGCATCATGCGTGGATTGTGAGAAGGGGCGCCTCTGTGATTTTTATAGCTGTCGAAAGCTGTTTCAGGGATTTTTTCGACAATTTCATTAACTATGCTGGCAGTATCACTTTCGGAAAACGTAAATTCTGTTGTCAGTGGCAGAGAGATTTGAGACATGTTATAATTTTTATACATAAAGGTCCTCCTATGATTTGGGTTTGTGGTTATTCTCTAATTATAAGCGAGGCCTTTATTTTTTTGAAATAATATGTATATTTTATATAAAAAAGCCGGTGAAAACTTTTAAAGTTTTCACCGGCTTTTATTTGAGACTGGAATTATGTCCCAGCCCCTTTTATATAATAATATACCCTTTTCAAAACCGCCATTGACCCTTATTGATAAATACGATATATTTACTAAGGATTTAAATAGTATTAATAATTTTTTAACAATGGTTATCTAATCACTAATTATTCTTTGCAATGTGTGACGTCAGCAGTTGATTGAAGAATATAAGCATTATCTACATAACTACTATTTAAAGTTCGTAATTGTGCTTCTTACAAATTTCACATTACATTATTCAAAGAAAGGAAGTTTCGATTCATTTGGGTTTCATCATACTTAACATCATTGTATTTTTACTTCTTATTATAGGTTTATTTTTCATGGCGAAAAAACATGTTGCGTTCTCTAAACGCGTTTTTGCCGCATTAGGTATCGGCATCGTGTTGGGTACTATTTTACACCTTGCTTATGGCTCTGACTCTAAAATCATTACAACAACAACTGACTGGTTCAGCATTGTTGGAGACGGTTATGTCGCTTTACTGCAAATGATTGTCATGCCCTTGATTTTCATCAGTATTGTCGCTGCTTTCACTAAAATTCAATTAGGTGAAAAATTTGCGAAAATTGGTTTCTTCATTTTCGTATTTTTAATTGGTACTGTTGCTGTAGCTGCTATTATCGGTATTATTTCAGCACTTGTATTCGGTCTAGATGCTTCATCTATTGATTTAGGCAGTGCAGAACATGCGCGTGGAACAGAAATTTCACAAAAAGCGAAAGAAATGACTGCAAGTACATTACCACAGCAAATTTTAGAACTATTACCTTCAAATCCATTCTTAGATTTCACAGGCCAACGTACAACTTCTACAATTGCTGTTGTTATCTTTGCAACATTTATCGGGTTCGCTTATTTACGCGTTGCACGCAAACAACCAGATAACGGTCATATTATTAAACGTGCAATCGAAGCTGTTTATGCTGTAATTATGTCAGTCGTTACATTTGTTTTACGCTTAACACCTTATGGTATCTTAGCGATTATGGCCTCTACAATTGCGACGAGTGATTTCGGCGCAATTTGGACATTAGGAAAATTCGTCTTAGCTTCTTATGCTGCATTAATCACTATGTTTATCATTCACTTGATCATCGTTGGATTACTCGGTTTAAACCCTTGGCGTTATTTAAGAAAAACTGCAGAAGTACTTATTTTTGCTTTCACTTCACGTTCAAGTGCAGGTGCATTGCCATTAAACGTACAAACTCAAAAATCACGCTTAGGCGTACCAGAAGGAATCGCAAACTTATCCGCTTCATTCGGTCTTTCAATCGGTCAAAATGGTTGTGCTGGAATATACCCTGCCATGCTTGCAGTAATGGTTGCACCTGTTGCCCATGTTCAAGTAGACTTCCAGTTCATCATTACATTAATCGCAGTCGTTGTGATCTGTTCATTCGGTGTAGCAGGTGTTGGTGGCGGTGCCACATTCGCAGCGATTTTAGTACTATCAACATTAAACTTGCCAGTTGCATTGGCGGGTGTCTTAATCTCAGTAGAACCCCTTATCGATATGGGTCGTACAGCGCTGAACGTAAATGATTCAATGTTAGCTGGCGCAGGTACAGCAAAACTTACAAAGAATCTTGATAAAGAAAAATTCAATTCAAACCAATACGGTGATTTGAGTACAGATTATTAAATAGTATTAACCTAAAGCACTGACATGAGCATCAAGCTCATCGTCAGTGCTTTTTTAATAAAAAAAGAGCAAGGTCCTCATTTATGAGAATCCCTGCTCAGTTCAATCCATCTTATCTTTCAATAAATCCTGATTTATGCAATTCATCCAACATATCTTCACGTTGTTTTGAACTTAAGAAACCAGCAATTTGTTGAGACCAAGTTTCACTGCGTTTACCGCCAGTACGTTTGTTGTAATATTCACTGACTTCATTATCAAATTCTTTCAAGTATGCTAATTCTTCTGCTTTATCTTGATTGTATTCATTTTCATGGAAGACACTTTCAAATGGCAGACGTGGTTTTGGCGCACCATTTTCATCATCCGCTGGCACACCGACTGCCATACCGAATAATGGGAAAGTATATTCAGGTAATTTCAAGAGTTCTTTCACGCGAGCTACATCATTTCTCATTGATCCTAAATAAACAATACCTAAACCTAAGCTTTCAGCAGCTACTGCGACATTTTGAGCAAGTAAAGCTACATCGATTGTACCTACAAGTAATCCTTCAGCAGATTGGAATGATTTTTCCATGTCGCCATCAATTTGTTCATTAATTAATTCATGGCGATGGTAATCCATTACAAACATAAATAAGTAACCATTTTCTTCTACATAAGCTTGGCCAGAAACTTCACGCAATGCTTTTTTAATTTCAGGATCTGTAATTCCGATAATTGAATATGTTT
This sequence comes from Staphylococcus condimenti, assembly GCF_001618885.1. NCBI lineage: Bacteria > Bacillati > Bacillota > Bacilli > Caryophanales > Staphylococcaceae > Staphylococcus > Staphylococcus condimenti. Next base: position 1,502,043 of record NZ_CP015114.1, read on the forward strand.
GCAAATAACTTGAAGTTGAAGCACTTTGTCCAGCTTGCACGAGTTGTTTTACCGTTTCTTTACTTAAAGGTTCTTGTTTGAATTTTCTTACTGAATGATGTCGATTCATTAATTGCTCTATTACGTCTGACATAATCCTATTCCCTCCAATTATTAGCTTTAAATAAGTAAAGTTATAATACTGTTTCCTATTCTACAACCTCTTTAATCAAATATGAAAATAAACGCTTTGAAAGTTTGTCCAATTAAAGTTATCCTAATAATAGAAATATTCGGAAAAAGGAGTGTTTTTTATGACGCAATATAAAAAAGAAATTATCAATACATTGTTTAAAGCACAACAAAATCATGAACCTGTTGAGTTTATTTCAAAAACTTATGAGGTTGAAGAACCTGTCGCATATCATATACAGGACGAATTGATTTCAGAATTTAAAAAAGCAAATAATAGCGAAATAGCTGGTTATAAAGTGAGCATGACCAGTGATGAAACACAAGCTTATGCTGATACAGACGAACCAGCATACGGTACTATTTTATCTGACAAAGTGGTGGAATCAGGCGATACTGTTTCATTTTCTCAACTCTTCGCACCACTGATTGAACTAGAATTAGTCTTTATTCTGACTGAAGATTTAACAGTCGATGCTTCAGATGAAGAGATTTTAAAAAGTATAAAAGTCGCACCAGGTATCGAAATACCAGATGCACGTTATATCGACTGGTTCCCTAACTTTACTTTAGGTGACTTGATTTCAGATAATACTGCTTCCGGATTAGTAGCAGTCGGTGAAGCAGCCGACCCTGTATCTTACAAGGACTTTGAAAATATCACTTTGAAGCTTTCTCATAATGATGAAGAAATTGCGACAGGCGTTTCTTCAGATGTCTTAGACAACCCTATTGAATCTTTAAAATGGTTAATCCGTAAACTAGATACACAAGGCAAGCAGCTTCATAAAGGAGAAATTGTGTCATCTGGCACATTTGTACCACCTGTCCCAGCAAAAGAAGGTACTTACAAAGCAGAATACAGCTACCCTGGTTCTATCCAAGTAACGTTCAAGCCATAAACTGATTTACTGAAACATGTTTCTTTACACATACCCTTTTGTGTATTGGGTATAATGATAATGGAATGGGATTGCAATTAATAATCACTATTCTTTATTGAGAAAATTAAAAGCTAATTGATATTACGTGAATTTTATGAAACATACTCGAATCTATTTCTATCAAGTATACGTTAACAGTCCTAAAACCTTTGAAAATCAAGAGATTCGACTTGAAAAATAAGGTTCTGTCAAATTGAGTTTCTTATATTGACTATTTATAACGTAAATGTGATAATAGGTTTCGAAGAGATTAGAATTATTATAATTAAATAATTAGGATAATGTAGACATTCTAATTAACTTCTAATCTAAAATAACTACTTATAATCTAGGAGGATGTATTTTATGTCATTGATTAACAAAGAAATTTTACCATTCACAGCAGACGCATATAACCCTAAAGAAGATGAATTTATCGAAGTTTCAGACGAAACATTACGTGGTGCTTGGAACGTTATCGTATTCTATCCAGCTGACTTCTCATTCGTTTGTCCAACTGAATTAGAAGACGTTCAAAACCAATATGATGAATTACAAAAATTAGGCGTGAATGTTTACTCAGTATCAACTGATACTCATTTCGTACACAAAGCTTGGCATGACCATTCAGATGCAATCAGCAAATTGCAATATACAATGATTGGTGATCCTTCTCAAACAATCACTCGCAACTTTGACGTATTAGATGAAGAAAAAGGCTTAGCACAACGTGGTACTTTCATCGTTGACCCAGACGGCGTAGTTCAAGCTGCTGAAATCAACGCTGACGGAATCGGCCGTGACGCTAGCACATTAGTACACAAAATCAAAGCTGCACAATATGTACGTCAACATCCAGGCGAAGTTTGCCCTGCTAAATGGGAAGAAGGCGGAGAAACTTTAGAACCAGGTCTTGACTTAGTAGGTAAAATTTAAGGAGGCATTCATTTAAATGCTGAAAAAGAGTTAAAATCACAATTATCCCAACTTCTTAAATTAATGGAAGGCGACGTGGTTTTAACAGCGAGCTATGATGACAGCGAAAAATCTAAAGAGTTGAAAGACCTGTTAGATGAAATTGCTGATATGTCATCTCATATCACTGTTAAAGAGGATACACTTGAACGCACACCTAGTTTTAGTGTAGACCGCCCTGATGAGCACACTGGCGTAGTTTTTGCCGGTGTGCCGTTAGGTCATGAATTCAACTCACTTGTTCTAGCTTTATTACAAGTTAGCGGACGCCCTCCTAAAGAAGAGCAAAGTGTTATCGATCAAATTAAAGCTTTAGATAAACCGCTTCATTTCGAAACATTTATTAGCTTAAGCTGTCATAAATGTCCTGATGTGGTTCAAGCTTTAAACTTAATGAGTGTACTCAATCCGAATATTTCACACACAATGATTGATGGCGCAGTATTCAAAGAAGAATCTAAAGATATCATGGCAGTTCCAGCTGTATTCTTAAATGGTGAAGAATTCGGCAACGGACGCATGAGTATTTCTGATATTCTTAATATGTTAGGAAGTAAAGCAGATTCAGCTGAATTCGATAATAAAGAGCCTTTTGATGTATTAGTCATCGGCGGAGGCCCTGCAAGTGGTACAGCAGCAATCTACACTGCACGTAAAGGCTTACGTACAGGTATTGTTGCAGACCGTATCGGCGGTCAAGTAAATGAAACTGCAGGTATCGAAAACTTTATTACTGTTAAAGAAACAACAGGACCGGAATTCTCATCTGCTTTAGAACAACACATTAATGAATATGATATTGATGTGATGGATGGCATGCGTGCGACTAACATCAAAAAAACAGAAGACGGTATCGTTGTAACATTAGATAACGATGCAAAACTAAAAAGTAAAACAGTGATTATTTCAACTGGTGCACGTTTTAAAAACTTAAACATTCCTGGTGAAGATGAATTGCGTAACAAAGGTGTCGCATATTGTCCTCACTGTGATGGTCCTTTATTTGAAGGTAAAGATGTTGCAGTAGTCGGAGGCGGCAACTCTGGTGCTGAAGCAGCTATCGACTTAGCAGGAATTGTAAAACACGTGACATTAGTAGAATATAAAGACTTTTTACGTGCTGATGAAATTTTACAAGAACGTTTGCAAGAATTACCAAACGTAACCATCTTGAAAAATGCACAGTCTTCAGAAATTCTTGGTGACGATCACGTAACAGGCCTTAAATATACAGACAATAAAACTGGCGAAACAAATCAAATTGATGTTGAAGGTGTCTTCGTACAAATCGGTTTATTACCGAACACAGAATGGCTAGAAGGTGCTATTGATACGAATGACGGCGGCGAAATCATTGTAGACCGCAAACAATCTACAAGTATGCCAGGCGTATTTGCTGCAGGCGATGTTACAGACGATCGTTTCAAACAAATTATTATTGCGATGGGTTCAGGTGCAGATGCTGCATTGAATGCATTCGATTATATTATCCGTAACTAATCTCTCCCTATCATTTTGATTACTACGGAAAAAACGAGACGGAATCCTAAAACAAGTAGGATTCCGTTCTTTTTTTGCATTTTAAATGTGTTAAAATAGTTATATTATATTATCTTATAGCAAAAGGAGCTTAGACTTTGTCATGCTTTTGTTACTTATTTCTATTGTTCATATCAGTCAAGCTTCCAAATCCTCTGCAAATACGCGTAATCTTTTTATCGGGTTTCGCAGCCATCGCACTTACCAGAATATCAGCTGGAATGAAATTCAACACTTTTATCAATCACTTGAATCAAAATACTTCAAGCGTCTTTTATATATCAGTATTCTTTTCACATTGATTGATGTGATGACTTTACTGAAATACCGCAATGCTTGGTTAATCCTTGTAGAATTATGTATTTACTTCCTAACACTTATCTTGTTATCTAAAAAAGTAGAACATTATATTACACACAAAGGAAAATAGTTGGTTACCTATTCTAAAGTTAGTGAGTTCGTTCCAAAGTAGGATGGCAGCAGACATTTAATCCGCTATAATTTAAGTTATTAAATTAGAAAGTCAGGTTTTTAATATGTCAGCAATCCACAGAAAATATATTGCCTCTACTTTAATCATATTAATCGCTTTAATGGTGCTCGTGAAATCGAACCTGATTCTTTTCATAGATGAGCCGGTATATCGCTTAGTGAGATTGCTCCATAACATCCCATTTGCCAATACTTTTTTGTCTTGTTACTCAGATATTTTTTCACCCTGGCATATGGTTGGTGTAATGGTTGTTATTTTAACAATTCTCTTATTCAAAGATCGTCGTCTCGCTTATATTACAGCTATTTGGGCAACTTCTACCCTATTGCTCGGAATTGGTTTGAAATATTTCATTCACCGTCCAAGACCAGTAGATTATATTTCAGGATATAGTTTTCCTAGTCTTCATACATTAACAATAGCTATAGCTGGTGTTGTCTTTTTAATGTTGTTTCGACGATTTTATTGGCATATTCTTGTTTATTTGATGGTCTTTATCATGATGATTTCACGCATCTATTTACATGCACATTATTTTTCAGATACTGTCGCCAGCATTGTATTTGAAGTACTTTGTTTACAAGTAACACACCATTATTTAGCAAAATATAATTTAGACATTCCTTTTACAACTTACTTAAGTCATCCACGACAGAAACGACCGGATGTTTAACATCTTATTTAAATATAAGCTATAATGTAAGAGTAGATTAGAGAAAGTAGATATTTAAAGGAGATTCAATCTCATGAAATTAAAGCAGTTTATCAGTGTTGCCTTGGTTTTAGTTCTAGCTTTGGTATTAAGTGCTTGTGGACAAAATCAAGATGGGCAGCAAAAACACAACGGAAAATATGCACCTAAAAATGCCACTCCCCTTTCAAAAATACAAATTTTCAAATCAGATGAGAAAAACAAAAAGCTCACTGAAAAAGAAATGGATGCGCATTTAAAAGCATACTTGAAAGCCAACAATGATATTATTGATAATAAATACGTATTGCAACACCGTTTAGATGATCAATATGATGGCAATCAAAAAGTTTCAAAAAAATTAGATTCTGATTTGCGAGAACTCGCAAATATTGCGACAAAGAATCAATTGAATTTTGAAAGCTTTATCGAAGATAACGAAGTACCTGCAAAAGAAAAAGAAGATATCACACGTATCAGCAAATATTTTAAAGCTGTTAACCACAAAGCCGCACAAGCCGATCAACAACTTGAATCTTTAAGTTACAGCCCTAATAATACGGTAAATGTTGTTGATGTTCCGACTAACTATGCCGGCGACGTTAATCATAAACAACAAAATAAAATTAAAGCTTTCTTAAAAGCGCATCATTTAGATACTAAACCTATTGATAAATAACAAAATAAAAGACCCGCTTCACATTAAAAATAAGTGAAGCGGGTCTTTTATTATTTATACATTATGTTGGTTGCCCATTGAAATAGAAAGGCGGTTCCACATATTAATTTGATTGATTGTTAATACTAAATCTGTATATTCTTCTTCAGAAAATTCTTCTCTAACGCTTTCATATAATGCATCTGGTACACCTGCAGAAGCAATTAGTGTAATCGCTTCTGTCAGTTCTAAAGCAAGTTTATCTTTTTTTGAATAAATATTTGTATCTTCCCATGCATTTAATAGAAAAATTTCTTCTTCGCTGACACCCAATTTTCGTGCATCGCTTGTGTGCATCGAGAGACAATAAGCACAACCATTAATTTGTGAAGCACGAATTTTGATTAATTCACGTAAACGTCTATCTACCTTTGATTTTTTCAGTTGTTTTTCCATTTGATACATTAATTCAATTTCTTCAGGTGCCACTTCATTATAAGCAATACGATTATCCATAATAAATAAGCCTCCAATATATGATTTATAGTTTTCGTTTACCCATTGTAAGATACTTCAAATATTAATCGAACTTTAAAGAAAGCAAATATACTTAAAGTTCGTTTTTCAAGAGCTTGTTTCTCCTCGTTTTTAAAGTTCGTGCTTTTTATTATTATAACATCTAAAAATTTAAACATTAAATAAGTTGTTTATCGAGAAAGTGGTTTGTTTGAATTATTAAATTTTGACTAATACTATTATAGATAAGTACAAAAAGTAAGGGGTTGTGGATAATGGGAAAATTAAGTTCTGAAGAAAAAGTTGAAATATTAGCAGACATAGTAGGCATTGAATCTGTAAATGATAATGAATTAGAAGTGGCGAATTACTTACATGACTTACTCCAAAAACATCATATCGATTCAAAAGTGATAAAACTTACTGACACACGTGCTAATTTGGTAGCTGAAATAGGGAACGGCAGTCCTGTTCTAGCAGTTTCAGGCCATATGGATGTCGTATCTCCTGGAGATCCTTCAAAATGGCAGACACCGCCTTTCAAATTAACTGAAGATGAAGAAGGACGTTTGCATGGTCGTGGTACTTCAGATATGAAATCAGGTCTTGCTGCGTTTGTAATCAGTATGATTGAACTCCATGAACAAGGATTACCTAAAAATGGTACGGTTCGTTTATTAGCGACAGCAGGTGAAGAAATCGAAGGACACGGCGCAAAAGCTTTTTATAAAGATGGCTACATGGATGATGTTGATGCATTAGTTATCGCAGAACCTTCTAAAGATAAAATTATTTATGCACATAAGGGTTCTATGGATATCCGCGTCACTTCAAATGGAAAATCTGTTCATAGCTCTATGCCGAGCCTAGGCTACAATGCAATTAACCCTCTCGTTGATTTTGTTAACCGTATCAATCAAGCTTATAATTCTATCACAGAAAATAATGACTTATTAGGCGACTCAGTTGTTAGCGCAACAATCTTCAATGGCGGTTCACAAGTTAATTCAATTCCAGATTATGCAGAAGCTGAATTCAATGTGAGAACGATTCCTGAAGCAGACAATGACAGCTATCAAAAACTCTTCGAACAAATTGCTAAAAATGTAAAAGTAGATGCACCAGACAGCGATTTAAATATCGACACCTATATGTCACGTCCTCCTGTTTTTACTAAAGGAGATAATCGTTTAGTTGACATCGCCCAGTCTTTAAGTAAAAAATATTTAGGCAAAGAAGTACCCAAAAAAGCTTCACCTGGTGTAACAGATGCTTCTGACTTAGTAGTTGATAAGGGAGAGGATTTCTCATTTATCATGTTCGGACCTGGAGAAACAAGCCAAGCACATGTTATTGATGAGTATGTGAATAAAGAGGATTATTTAAACTTCATTGATTTATTTGAAGACCTATTAACAGAATACCTAGATTATAACAAGTAACATTACAAAAGGCAGGCTTACCTATAATCGGTAAACCTGCCTTTCGTTTAATAGCTTTCATATTCTGTATTTACTAAAATAGGTGTCGTATTCGGAATTTTTTTAGTAAACAATTCTTCTTCTGTTATGATTCCTAAATAATATAAGCAGCAGCGAATCCAAATGATGTGCGCAACAATAACGACAACACCATCTTTTTTATCGAATATTTCATTGAAGAATTGATCCACTCTAGCTAATACATCATTATAATTGTCGCCTCCAGGTGCACGCTGTGTAAAACTATGCCTGAAATCAGACATGAGCGGGTCCTCAAAATAAGGACGGTACTCAGGGTTTTGTATTAACTCCTTTTGTGAATGTCCCTCAAATTTTCCTAATGAGCGTTCTCTTAATAAAGCTGTAATAGTAACAGGAATGGTGTTATCAAAACCATTTTCATAGGTCTGTACAGTTCTTTTTAAATCTGAAACATAAATATGGTCAATAGGAATATCTGAAAAGTATTCTTTCAATTTTTTTGCTGACTTGATACCTGTTTCAGTCAAAGCAACATTTAGTTGACCGCTAAAGTAATCTTGCCCATGTTTATTATCATAATTTGCTGTCGATTCTCCGTGTCGAATTAAATAAATCTCCAAGTTGTTTCACTCCAATTATTACTTACTTTCTTGGCCAGTTACTTTACTGATATTTTTTAAAGTTATAGGCACCGCTAAATATTTTATTCAACAATATGATAACACGATTTTATTCAATATATTTATATTTTTGTCCTTTTGTTATGTAATTTTAATATTCTTAAATTTTATAGAAAAATAAAAAGCCAAGCGTCATTACGCCCAGCTCTATAAAACAAATTATAATAAATCTAACTTATTACTTTTCATCAAGATAAGTAAAAACTCACGTTCTACTTCAAGTAAATGTACATAGTCGTCTGACATAACTTCTTTACTTAATTCAATATTTTTCTCAGAAATAAAGTCGATTAATTTCTCATTTTCTTCATTATTGCCATATTCATCTTTCGCTTGTGAAAGCAATGAATCTTCACAAACTAAAATAAATGCACGACCATATGTCATATCCACTTTGCCGCGTTGGTAATAAGATTCTAAGAAATTTTTAGCTTCATCAAAACTATTAGTATGTTCGAAAATACCGAATACTTGATCTGTTACTTTTTCAGAGATATTAGACAATCTTTCTTTTTCAGGAATGTTATCAGGTTTTACTCTATCTTTTACCAGTTCTTTTTGTTTTTTTATTTCTTCTTCAATCAATTCCAGTTCCTTAGTACGCTCTTCTTTATTCCATTTATCGCGATTGTCTTTATATTCTTGAAGTAAGTTTTTAGCTTTGTGTAAGTCAAAATGACTTTCGTCATGTTCACTTTGATCTAAATGGTCATAATAATTTTGGTCATTTTTTTTAATATTTTCTTTGCTCATAATTTGAAACTCCTTTATATATCGAGTTTATTCAGTTGTCCAATGTATATGGATACATCTCAAAGAAAGTATACCCTCAGTAAAACCCTATAAACGCGGACTGCAATATAATTGACAAGTATCAACACTCTGGAATATTAAACAACGAGTTAAGGAATATTAACCAAATATGCATGCTATTCCTTTACGATAGAAGTAAGTTAAAACGAAGGAGGTTACTTATCATGATGGTAGCAGATATTATCGGCGGTATTATCAAAGTAATCGTGAGCTTAGTAGACACTTTCAAACCTAAAAACTAATAATTACTTAAATATGATTGTAAATACGCTCGCTAATGAGCGTATTTTTTATAGCTTAAAAAATAAAAGCGGCTGTTTCACACAACCGCTTCATTGTTCTACTGATTTACATAATGATATCCAACCGAATATGTAACTACTTCATTATTTTGGATCGGACTTGCTTCATCTTCCGATTGATGACGCACGTTTTTGTGTGCATTCTTGAACACGTCTGACTTCAACCAATTTTTAAAACAAGATTCTGCATCCCAAACCGTTAAAATTTTCACTTCATCATAACCATCTACATCATTTGTTTTAGTAACGAACATTTCTTTAAATCCATCAATCGTTTCAATACCTTGTCGTTTATAGAAACGTTCTACAATTCCTTCTGCTGTACCTTTATCTAATTTCAATTTATTTTCTGCCATGAACATGATAACTGATTCTCCTTTATCTTTCTTTAATTAATTTACCGACAACTACTACTCTTTTATCAGATTGTGAAAATGCATCTTCACAAGTTGAAAGTGTAATAATTTTATCATCCGTATTAACGGAAGTTTGAGTATGAATTTTTGATTTTTCTTTTGTATCAGATAAGAACTTTTGATAATCACCTTTATTTTTAAAATGAGTTTGTATGTAATTATCTTTTGTACTTGTTTTATACGCGCTGATGACTTTAATGGTATACGCATGTGCTTGTGTATCAAACTCCATCTTAGGATGCCGTTCATAAAAATCTTGATTTAAATAATCACCTAAAACATCAAACATAGTTTGATCACCGATTCGATGGCCATAAAGAATGGTATTCGTTGATAAATCATTTAAATTATTACGATAGTCTGCAAAGATGCTTCCCTTTCGCGACTTTTGATTTTTAAAATTTGTCATTAAATAATCTTGATTATCTTTCGACTGTAATACAGGATAATTCAAACTTGTATTTTTCACTTTAATCCAACCATGAATATCTGGATTAATTTCATTTAATGCTTCAAATTGTGGACGTATACCATTTTGTACATAATTTGTCTGCAATGTTTCATATTGCTTTTGCTCAGCATGATTTTCTGATTTATGTTGCACAATAAGGTAAATAGCCGATGCAATAATAATTACTAAAATGATTTGAAGGATTCTCATAATTTTTTGCATCCGTGTCACCTTCTATCAAATTTCCCAATCAATAAACCACATTCTTGATCATGAATAATTTTGGCATCAATGTGATAGACATCCTTCAATAACTTTTGTGTTACCACTTTTTCAGGCGGGCCTTGTGCCACTATTTCACCTGACTCAATGCATACAATTTCATCACTATACATCAATGCCTGATTGATATCATGCAAAACCATAATGATTGTTAAGTTCTGCTTTTCTTTCAATTCTTTAATCATATCGAGTACCTGATATTGGTATTGAAGATCTAAAAATGTAGTAGGCTCGTCTAGCAACAAAACTTCCGGTTCTTGGACCAGAGACATCGCAATAAAAACACGTTGCATTTCTCCACCAGACAGTGCATGAACCGCTGTATCCGCATATTGGTTTAAATTCAATTGTTGAAGTACGCGCTCAATAACCGCTTCTCCATCAACATCTTTTTCAAATGGTTGCCGATAGCTGTATCGACCATAGCTAACGACTTCTCTTACCGAAAAATCCATAGGTGCTGTACTTTTTTGATGGACTGCCGATAATTTTTTCGCCAGAACTTTCTTTTTATAATCTTTCAATATCATTCCATCTAAATAGATTGCACCGTTGCGGGGAGTTAAATAACCTGCTAAAAGCTGCAAGAATGTGCTTTTACCAGAACCATTAGGTCCGATAATCGTTGTTATAGCATGTTGTTTAATGGATAAACTTAACGCTTTAAAAATTATTTTGTTGTCATATCTATAATCCACTTTGTCGACTTTCACTGCGATAAGCTCCTTTACAGATTAAATATATGAGGAATGGGCCGCCGATGATAACGGTAATAATATGTGCAGGTATTTCATGTTGTGTTGCTGACCTGCCGATAGTATCTGCTGCAAGCACAGCAATCGCACCAAACAAAACACAACATGGTATTACTTTTTGATAATTACTTCCAACAAGCCGGCGTGCAATGTGCGGAACAATCAATCCCACAAACGCCATTGGCCCTGCTACAGCTACACTGCTGCTTGCTAAAAATACAGCAATGATTCCTATTATCATACGGTATCTTTGAATATTAAATCCGATATTATGCGCTTGACACTCATCAAAAGCTAGCATATTAGCTTGAGAAATAAAGAGCACTGCAATTAGCAAACCTATTAATGTAGTCATTGAAATTTGTCCTGAATCCTTCCATACTTTAAAGGCCAAGCCTGAAGGCAGTCTGACCGCTGGATTTGCAGTTAAATATTCTAATAACCCGTTTAACATCGCATACATAGAAACGCCTACTAATATCATGCGAACGGGGTTCAATCGATAACGTGCTTGCAAAAAAAGCAACAATAAAAACGGCAAAATACCGCCAATAAAACTGATTAACGGAATGTAAAAGAACCAAGTCGGAATAAATAACATTACCAATGTTTTCATGACTAATGCACCTGAACTGACTCCAATAATGCTTGCATCTGCCAAAGGGTTTTTCAATACAGCTTGCAAATATGCACCAGCTACAGACAAACTAGCTCCTGCACAAAGTGCAACGATAATTCTCGGCATTCGCAAATCAATGACAGCATCAAGCGTTTGATCATGACCAGTAGCAATCTTATTCCAAATCTGATCTGGAGTGACATTCAGCTTTCCATAAAACATCGCAAAACAGATGACACAGATAAGCAATATTGCTGCTGACATCATTACATTACGAAATTTGAATTTCATATGACACCTCATTCTTTACCATAAAAAATCTCGTAAAGCTGCTTCATAGCTTGATCTGCATCTACATTTGCAGTAATACCGAAGGGAATTTCTTCCAAATCATATACACGGTCTGTTTTAACTGCTTTAAAATGTTTCCAAATATCATTTTCAGCAAATTCTTTATCAAACATCTTTTTAACTTCTTCCGGCATACCATGCGGTAAACGCAATATAATGTCAGGGTTAACGTCATATAAATATTCGGTGTTAGAAGCTAAATACTGCTTAGAATCTTCTTTAATGACATTATCACCACCTGCAATTTCAACGAGGTTGCCAATATACGATTTATCAGTTGCAACTAAGTAACTGCCAGGTACACCCATTAAAATGAGCACTTTAGGATGCTTTTTATCGGCCGCTTTTTCACGGACATCTTTTTCAGCTTGCGTCAATTTATGATTTAATTTTTTTGCTTCTTTTTCTCGATTAAATTCCTTGCCCATTTCAGAAATAGAATGCTTCATGCCTTTCAAACTGTCATAATCATAAAAAATAGATTTTGCTTTAATCAGTTTGAATTTTGGCTCTGTTTCGTCTTTAATTGTGGATACACCTAAAATATGAGTCGGATTGACTGCTTGAACTTTTTCCATATCCGGTTCCATCGGCTGTCCGACTTTAGGGACATAATCATAACGCTTCGGCAATGTTTTATAAGAATCCGGTTTCCCTGCAATATCCAAATCTAAAGCATCTAACGTTTGTGTTAGCGCAACAGTAGTAGGGACAATCCTCGTATTGGTATCTGAATTAGATTGTTGTTTGTCTTGTGCGCTACACCCACTAAGCAATACCGATGTACAAATTGTAAAAACAGCGAGTTGTTTCATTACACTTTTCATTTGGATTGTTTACCATCCTTTCTTGAATAAAGTACTGAAATGATTAACAATGCACTCGCCAAAGCGATAATGATACCCAAATAAATTTTATTCAGTTGTTCTGAATTCCCATCAGATCCTGTTTCTGTCTTCACTATTTTAGTCGGCGTTTTCTTATCAGCATCCCGATTAAACTTTGGCATGATTTCAGGTAACGGCGGTACTTCCAGCTGGTTGTCTGCTTTTACTTGTTCTAATTGAATAGGTTGCGGCGTACTTGCCTGTTGGGTAATAAATGGAGCTGCATTATCCACACCAGCATTCGGTATAATATGCGACGAAGGTGTTGCCCCGCTGTCAGCTTGATTTTCAGTTGTTTGAGTTCTAATAGACTTTTCTTCTGTATTTATATCCGCAGACTGCACTTCAGGTGATACTACAGATGTAGTCTTGTCATCAGCAACCTGACTAGGAGCTTGATTATTATTGTGCTCTTGATGACTGTCCGCAGTCTGACTTGTTGGTTTTTCTGGTGCCTGTCCAGTATTTCCAAATACTATTTGCGTTGTATAATGGTTGTCATAATTTAAATGCGGAACGACGATATGCACTTTAGATGTCAACATCTGTGTTTGCTTCGGCATGACAAATTGAATGATACGTTGATCGTTTTGTGTATCTTCTTTGATGATACGTATCGGAATCCGTCTGCCGCCCTCAAATAATTCAAAGGATTTCCACCAAGAAGCATTTTTCAAAGTCATTTGTACTTCTGCTTGTTGATTTTGATAGGTTACTTTTGCAGGATGCACCATATACTGATCCATGACTGAAATTTGTTGTGTCTGATTCTTTAACACTTTAAATACTAAATTTCTTTTATCAACATGACTTTCCTTTTTAGAATCCGGTTGTGGTTTTTGGGGTGAAGGCATTATCGGTTTCTGTTCAGGCTCTGGTTGTGTTTTTGGTTGCGCTTTAGGGTGTGGATTAGGCTTAGGTTGTGGAACGGGCTCAACTTTAGAAGGTACGGGAGGTACTTCTTTTTCTAAATGTATTTGAGTTGTGTAACGGTTATTATATTGAATATCCGGAACTACAATGTGCACTTTAGAAGTTAGTTGTTTTGTACCTTGTGCTATTTCAACCTCTACCTCACGCTCTTCTGCCGTTTCATTTACAACTCTTGTTGTCAGCTTTCTACCATTATCAAAAAGCTCAAAAGATTTCCACCAGTTCGGGTGCTGCAATTTAAATTGCAGGTGCCATTTACCATTTTTTAAAATAAGTTGTGCCGGATGATCCATATAACCATCCATCACTGATGTCTCTTGCATCCCATCTTTATGAACTTTAAAGGGGATTTGTAATGTCTCTTGTGTTGTAGAAATAGATTGTGAGACGTCTGTATTTTGAATCGGTGTATTGATGTGCGTATCTGCTTCTGCTGGTAAAGCGTACAGCATACAGCTGCACAATAATACAGTCATACACTTAACAGATACCTTCATGTTACTTACTTCCTTGACGTAAACGTTTGCTTAAAATAACAGAGCCGACCAACAATAATGTACCACCAGCTAATGCTGCGTATAACCATATTGATTCGCCTGCACCTGTTTGAGGATTAACAGTGGTCTGGTCAGGAGATGATGTTTTGCCGTCTGGTGAAGTTGGTCGGCTGTCAGATTGACTTGTTCCGCCTTTGCTAGCATCACCTTTGTCTGCAACTGGCGTTGCTGCTGTATCTTGACTGTTGTTAGCATCACCTTTTAAAAGATATGTAATGTTATAGTTATGATCATATTTAAAAGGTTTGCCATTTACTTCTTCATCAATGAAAACTTTGATTGTACCTGCAACTTCTCCTGATGTTTTGTCTATTGGAAATTCAGAAGTACGTTCATCTTTTGCTTTATCTTCATTCACAATGTTCTCTTTGTGCCCATTAAATGTGAAATTTACAATCCAATGACTATGATTGACAGTTAATTGAATATACTGTTTGCCGTTTTTATCGACTAATTTAGCAGGTTTATTAAAATAATCATTTGCCATCGAAATATCTTGGGTTTTATGTTTCAAGACATCATAACTAAGGTCTTTATCTGCAGCTGAAGCAGCAATTGAAAAAATAGCCCAAGTTAAAATAACTAATACCGTACTCATTGCGATTACTTTCTTAATTGTTGTCATGGTTATCAACCTCTTCTTTCTATGATGAGAGGTTGTGCTGACTGAACACAACCTCTTTTTTACTATGCTTTGGACTGATTACAAGTTATTTTTCTTTGATTTAACACGTCTGTTCCAGAATAAAGCGATGCTTCCTAGGAATACTGATAAAATACCGAATGTTGTAGTAGACTCTTGTTGGTTACCTGTTTTCGGTAATGATTTTGCTTTAGGTTTTTGAGCTTCAACATGTTTATTTGCTG
Organism: Staphylococcus condimenti; assembly: GCF_001618885.1. Taxonomy (NCBI): domain Bacteria; kingdom Bacillati; phylum Bacillota; class Bacilli; order Caryophanales; family Staphylococcaceae; genus Staphylococcus; species Staphylococcus condimenti. The sequence continues at coordinate 1,517,385 of NZ_CP015114.1, forward strand.
TTTTACTTTGTGCATCAGCTTTAGATTTCATTGTTTCTGCTTTAGCTGTACCTAAAGGTTGAAGTTTCAATGACGACATTTCTTTCATGCTTGGTTCTAATACCGCAGCATCTTGTACATGCTCTTTATCTGTTTGAGCACCCATCGGTTTAACCTCTGATTTTTCAGATGGTGTTGTATTCGGTTTGTTTGGCTCTGGTTTTACTGCTTCTTCATGCTTCGGTGCTTTTTCTTTATCCATTGATTCTGATGCATCCGGCTTTTTAGGTGACGGTTTTACTGCATCATCATGTTTTGGAGTTTTTTCTTCAGATTTATCTTGATGATCTGGTTTTGGTTGCGGCATAGGTTTTGGTTGTAGCTTATTGTCTTGCTTATCAGGTACTTTTAAATCGCTGACAGGTTCTGCAAAGACAATTTGCGTTGTATATTTGTTGTCATAGTTAATGCCCGGAACTACAATATGAACTTTAGAAGTCAGCATTTTAGTACCTGGTTTCACTTCAACATTAATCACTTTTTGTGTATCTGATTCTGATACTACTTTTGTGTTTAATTTTTGTTTGCCGTCAAATAATTCGAATGATTTCCACCAAGTTGGATTTTTAATTGTAAATTGAACATAAGTTTTATTGTTCTCCTTAATTACTTTGGCAGGATGTTCCATATAGTCATCCATCACTGATTTTTTGTCTTCGCCATCTTTCTTCACTACAAAGTTCAATTCTTTTGAAATTGGCGCTGTATTCATTTCTTCCTTATCAGGTGCGACTTTATCTCCTTGACGGTCTGGAGCCGGCGCTGGTTTTGGAGCTGGTTTTTCTTGTTTATCAGCATCTGGAAGTTTAGAATCCCCTTTAACTTCGCCTAAATCTTTGATTCTCACATGATATGCACCTTGGTAATCCAAATCTTTTAAGCTGACTTTAACAATCGCGTTGTATTGCTCAACACCTTCTTGATATGGAAAAATGACAGTTCTTTGGTCTTTTTGAGCATCACGTGCAATTGTTTTCACACGCTCATAGCCCGTTTCTCCTGCAACCATAAAGTCATCCCAGATTTTGTCTGACTTAATTGTCATCGCAACAAATTTTTGCCCATCTTTTTCGAAAACTTGCATTGGTTTTACCACTTCAAAGTTCATATGGGATGGCTCGTTTTTCTTACTATGCAAAACTTCAAAGTTATGTGGTGTAGGGTTTGAAATTTCCACTTTTTCAATAGGCGCATTTTTAAATTCTGTTTTAGCTGATTCAATTTCTTCAGCCAAATCTTTCTCTAAATCTGCTAAATACGCTTTTTCTTCCTGTGTTGGTACTCTGTCTTTATTGATTAATTTTTTATATTGATAAATCTTATCTTCTAACGTAATTGCATTTCTGAAAGCTTCTGTTTCTTTTAATTTCTTATAATCTTCTTCAGATATATGATTTGAATTTTTACCATTAATCGGTTGAGCAAATTGTAGTTCTACATCTCCAAAATCTTCATGCAATCTAAGAATTTTTGAGTCCATTGATGATTTAACTGTTACCTTTTCTGTACCATTCGGTACTAAGAATTGTAATTTCGCTAAAGCCTTAGCTGCATCATATGAAGTCATCTTTGTATCTAATTTTTGATCATTATTATATATTTCAAATTTATCCCATGTTGACGCAGCATCTAAAGTCAATTCAACTGTTGATTCTTTATCACCTTTGATTATTTGAGCAGGATGCTTAATGTTTGTTTCATGGTAAAAGGCTTCATTATCTGTTCCTTTTTTTACTGCTTTAAATTCAACTGGGAAACGTTGATCTTTTTCATGAGCGTCTGGTGATAACGGCTTATTAATTTCTTCTTTTACTGAGTAATAAGCTTTTTTCTCAGGTGCTACTTTAACAGGAACATCTGCTTTCTCATCTACCTTTACAGGAGCCGATGCCGCTTCTGAAACAGGTTTAACTTCTTTTTCAGCAACAGGTGCTGCTTCGTTTTCAGGAGTTGCTGCTTCGTTTGCAACAGGTGCTGGTGCAGGTTGCGGTGCTATTGCTTTGTTTTCTTCAACTTTTTCTGCAACGTTTGTATCTGCTGCTTTCTCACCTGCATCTGCTAATGGTGCTGCTTGTTCTGTGACTGCAACTTCTTTGTTTCCTTCTTGTTCAGCTGCTTGAGCTTGTCCGCCCATAAAGATAGCCGCCCCAACGGCTATAGATGCTGCTCCGACTGTAAATTTGCGAATAGAATATTGGTACGTTTTCTGGTTGGCTTGATTCTTAACTGTTCTCTCTTTGTTGTTTTTCACGTTGATAACGCTCCTAATAAATATTTACAAATCCAAATGATAATCATTCTCATCGACTTGTATAGGTGTAGTATATCACATAATTTTAAAATGTCATTATTATTTTTCGTTTTGTTCTAATATATTCAAAATACCTTTATTGTATAATTTTTTATATTTAGTTTGTGTTGATATTAAAAAACTTTCGAAGCAGAAAGACCCTTTCTCGATCCAAAGTATAGTGATGCTTTATTCTTCCTTGATCAAATTCTACAATGTCATCAGCACAATTCATGATTAACTCATAATCATGAGAAATTACTAAGATGGTATATCCTTGTTTTTTAATCTTTTTTAGTTCTTCTGCAAATGCCAACATTCTTTTTCCATCTAAACCGCTAGACGGTTCATCAAAAATCAGAATAGGCCTTCGGCTTTCTATTGCACTGGCAATAGCTAAACGCTGCATCTCGCCATTTGATAATGCTAATGGATGCTTATTTCGATGCTTCTCAAGATCTATTGATTTTAATGTTTTTATCAAATCTTCTTCATTCATGACTGAATTGCTAAAACGAAGCTCTTCTTCCACTGTTTCACCAAACAATTGTGCTTGAACATTTTGGAATACTTGATAAAAGCAATGTTTCCATTGTTTTTGACTCTTTTTTGCGCTTCTATGAAAGAACACCGCTTCTGAATTGAGTTTCAATGCACCTATCATGCACTTCGCAAACGTTGATTTTCCTGCTCCGTTATTACCAATAATTGCAGTAATCGCGCCTTTATTCATTGCAAATGTATTAATATTTAAGGCCAGATCAGTCTTTTTTTGATAGCGATAGTGCCATTCATATAAATAAATAACGTCTTTAGCGACCTGCTTTTTATATGGAATTTGAATCTTCGATAAATGCGGTGCTCTCAACCCGTATTCTCTTATTTTTTCTTGGTTGAGCTGTTTAAAACTCTGGTTATCCCATTCTTTAAATACTTGTCCTTCTCGCATCAACACAAATTTGTCAGCAATGTCTATGAGATAATGCAGCCGATGTTCTGCGATAACGATTGTCTTCCCTTGCTGCTTCCAATTTTCAATCATTGCAGATAACTTTTCTATTGCTTTAAAATCTAAGTTTGAAGAAGGCTCATCCATGATAATGATTTCGTGTCCTGCAATTTCCATACACGCACAAGCAATGATTTGTTGCTCACCACCTGATAAATGAAAAACATCTCGGTAAATTAAATGCTTTAATTGATAACGTTCCACTACAGCGTCAATACGAGATTGAATTACTTCAGGGTTTACTTGATTATTTTCTAATTCAAAAGCTAATTCATTTACAACATTCGTACAGAAGAATTGCGTTCTCGGGTTTTGAAAAACACTGCCTATCTTTCGAGCTGAATCTTCGAATGTATATCGATTGCTATTTTGCTTATCTATATAAATGTTCCCTGAAATATTTCCCGGGAAAAAGTGGGGTATCAATCCATTGATCAACCTTAAAACTGTCGATTTGCCGCAACCGGATAGACCAGTTAAACAAACTACTGTTCCTGGATTAATATGTATATTGAAATCAGTTAATGCCGCTTTATCGGCAGTATTATATTTAAAAGTCACATTTTCAAACCTAATCATAAATACTGCTCCTTATATACCGTAATAGATGATAGCCAACACTAAAATTAAGATAGCGAAGATCTTATCCTCATTTGTTAATTTGAGTTGAATAATAGAAGTACGCGCAGTCTTTGCTGACAGTCCTCTTGTTAAAGAAGCAGCAGTGAGTTCAGTTGAAATTTTTACCATACTGTTGATAAGCGGCACAATGCGCATTTCAGTATAGCGGATAGGATGCACCAAAGATTGTCCTAGCGTTACCCCTCGCATACGCATCGCATATTTGATATTTCTTGATTCTTGAAAAACGACTGGCAAAAAGCGAAACATGACTGCAATTGGTATCGTTAATGTATTAGGAACTCTCAATTTTTCAAGTGCTCTGATAAATTCTTCCACTGATGTTGTTTTTATTAAGATATAACCCATAAGTGCTGGAGGAAGAAAACGTGTTATCAAATTAGCAGTAATAAAAATAAGACTGTTAGTTGCAGAATACTGGTTTCCAAAAGGAAAAGACTCTCCATACCAGCCCGCAAACAGAAGTATCAAACATAAACTGCCCAATTTATTAAATCCTAAATAAACCAAACAAAAAGCCGGTATGATAATAATAAGTAATCGCGGATAAATTTGATTTCCAACTGTTGTACCTGTCATAGCAATAAAAGAAATCAAAAATAAACTCAATAATTTTACCCTTGGATCGATTTTTTTACTTTTCATTAAACAATACCTGCACGTACAAAATGCTTTTTAAATAATAATTTAGCTATAAGAATACCGAGCAAAGCACCAATTGCACATGAAATCACAATGATTGGCAATGTTTGCAGTGTAAATAACTTTTCTAAAACATATATATAATCACTGCCTCTTTTCTCTTGTAAATATGAAAAGTAAGATTGTCGCGTAAAATAAAATGGAAGCAGACTGCCGAGTGACCAAAAAGAGAATACAATATAACCTAAACTTAGAGAAAGCCAATGCTGGTATTTACCAATTTTCATAATTAAATCAGCTAAGATTGGTAACGGTATCCCTGTAATCAAGGCAAATCCTGGATGCCCCATTATAAAAAGAACTAAACTCACAATAATTCCGCAGAGACTTAAAGCACCGAACTTTTGTGTTTTTGCGACAAGCAGCATAATAGGAACACTGCCTATCAATGCAATCAATGCAGGTAAGAAAAACATAATTATCGGCACAATTCCCGCGATACCAACAGGTGTGATAAGCACAAAAAAGATGGCTGTGAAAAGTCCAATGTTGATTAAATCTTTAATTTCTAACTTATCTTGCTGCATTTCTATCTCCTCCACTTAAAATATCTATACAAATACGTAGCTTAAGACTTTGATAATAAATTACCACTAATGATAACTATTCTCAATTGTATTTTTAATTATTAACTATTTTTAAGAATTATATTTGAATATAAATTTTAGATTATGAGAAGATTTTCTAAGAAAAATACATCTATTCTTTAATATTTAGGCAAATTAAAAACACCCACTTGCTAAGTGAGTGCTTCCCATTATTTTCCGTGTTCATTTACGAACTTCTTACCTTCATCTGTAACTTTCCACGAATCTATTTCTCCGTCTATATAATCAATCTCTACATAACCTTCATGGCTTAAAGTAATGATGTCATCTTTCAATTCTTCAAATTGTTTCTGTGATGTTGTTTCACCGTCATCTTCTGTAGGTCGTAAAAACATTTTCAACAACTCGTATCTTCTTTCATCATTCATACTTATCCATCTCCTCATTAATTGATATCTAAAGCTATATTTTTAATAGATATAATATCGGGATAACTGAGATTTTATTCATCCTATTAATAGTAGATTTACCTTTATGTATAGTGGGTCAAACATTGAGATTCAGAGGCTTTTTAGAGGTTTAAGTGACAAGAACAAATTAATAGCTCAGATTTCAACTGTGATTTTCATGTTGTTCTATGTTATTAATATATAATTCCAAAACTATTTTAAGTCGCCCTTTTTTGTCCTTCTTTCATTATATTGAACATAAAAAAACCCCGTAGAGCCTATACCTACGGGGTTTATCTATAAGTTTTATCTTAGTTTTCTTCTTTAACATATGGTAATAAAGCCATATGACGAGCACGTTTGATAGCTGTAGTCAACATACGTTGATATTTAGCTGAAGTGCCAGTTACACGACGTGGTAAAATTTTACCGCGTTCTGAGATAAAACGTTTTAATAAATCTGTATCTTTATAGTCGATGTGTGTAATACCGTTTGCTGTGAAATAACAAACTTTTTTACGACGACGTCCGCCTCTTCTTGGTCCACCTGCCATGGTTAACTGCCTCCTTTAATTGAGTTTTTCAAATTTCTACGTTCATTACACGTTTATTAGAATGGTAAATCATCATCACTGATATCAATCGGTCCGTTTGCATTTGCAAATGGATTATCAAATTGTCCAGATTTTGATGAATTTTGGTTTTGATAAGATGACGTATTTTGACCTTGTTGTTGTCCACCGTAACTTTGACCGTAATCTTGGAATTGATTGCCTCCTCCAGATTGTTGGCCGCCATGACGTTGGTTTTGTGATTTAGGTTCAAGGAATTGAACGCTGTCACACACAACTTCTGTCACAAAAATACGACGTCCTTCTTGGTTTTCGTAACTGCGTGATTGCAAGCGACCGTCAACGCCAGCTAGACTGCCTTTAAACAAATAATTGTTTACATTTTCTGCTTGTTTTCTAAAAACAACACAGTTAATGAAGTCTGCTTCACGTTCCCCTTGCGCATTCGTAAACGTACGATTAACCGCTAGGGTAAAAGTCGCTACACTTACGCCTGAGGGTGTCGTTCTGTATTCAGGATCTCGAGTTAAACGTCCTACCAATACAACTCTGTTAAGCATTTAAACGCCCCCATTCTGTTTTTTACTTGTCTTCGTCTTCGCGGATTACAATGTAACGAATGATATCGTCATTGATTTTAGCTAAACGTTGGAATTCGTCTGTAGCTTCACTGTTTTCAGTGTTGATACGTACAATGTTGTAGTAACCTTCTTTGAAATCTTCAATTTCGTAAGCAAGGCGACGTTTGCCCCAATCTTTCTCTTCGATGATTTCAGCACCGTCGTTTGTTAAAATACCGTTGAAACGTTCAACTAATGCTTTTCTCGCTTCGTCTTCAATGTTCGGACGAACAACGTACATAATTTCATATGTTCTCATTTTATATTTGCACCTCCTTGTGGTCTATGCGGCTTACTATCAAGTGTAGCAAGCAAGGAATAATTTTCATTACTCACAATCAAGAATTATAGCACACGCAATTACTTTTTACAATCATTTTCATAACACTTTTCATATCGTTTTGTTAGTTAATCTCACAAGCATAACCATCTTTATCACGATCCATTTTTGCTTGATAAGCAGGATGTCCTTGTGGAACACCCTCTGGGTGTGCTTGTCTCAAAGCAGTGCAATTCGGATAGCTTTCACTTGCTGTTCCACTTGTGTTTTGGTTTGTTTCACTAACTGAAGGAACACTGCCTTCAGACTGACTTTGTGGTTGTTGCGGTGCTTGTGTTGCTTGAGGTGTGCTTGATTGAGATTCTGTACCTGCAGGTGTTTCTCCACTCCAAATATTCAAGTGTTCTTCTTGAGCTAAACGTTGACTTTCTTTTAACTGATCCAAGTATGTAATACTAGGAGGATAAATATAAGCTACTTTTGCTAATCCCTGACGTACAAGTGCATCATTAACCATTTTGCCATCTGCATATACATAAGCTAAATAACGCCCATATTTGTCAGTCTTTCCACCCTTATCAAATTCAACTTCAATTTTCGAAGCATTTTCTAACATATTTTTCGTATAAGCTGAAGCTTCTTTACCATAGGGTTGCACACCTTTTGTAGGGTGCTTTGTTTCAGGAGTATCAATTAATAGCAAACGGAAAACAGCCTCTTTCCCATCGTACATTAAACGCACTGTATCTCCATCAACTGCCCTCGCATAAGTTACTTCTTCCTTCACTAAGCCATTAGCTTCTTTTTTAGCTTCAGGTTTGGGTTCTGATTTTTCTGTTTCATGTTCCTTTTTTGATTTGTCTTCAGATTCAGGACTTTTTGTTGGAGCAGCCTTAAATTCTTTTTCTTTATCATTCTCAGCATCTGAATCTTTTTCAGGTGCTTTTTGTTCCTTCTCTTTAGTTTGATGCGCTGTTTTTTGCTCATGGTTTGAAGACTCATCATCTTCACCACCTAAACCAGTTAGAAGTAAACCTAGAAAAAGGCTGGCAACTAAAGTGATTGCAGCAGTTTTTTTCGGTTTTCCTTTAATTGCTAAATAAATTAGACGAATTAAAAATATAAAAAATACGATAAAACATATACCGCCCAAAAATTGCATTATGTATTACACCTCTATCTTTTGTTTATTTATATCTATATTATACTATAATTTTAATAAATAAAAGAAGATTTTTTAGTTCTGACGGTACGGATAGTTAATATTCACATCTTTTCTTTGTATTAAGTTAAAATATGCATATAGCGAGGTGTTTATTATGTCTGAAAATCGAACACATATTTTTAAAACTGGACAAGAACATGCTGTGATTCTACCTGAACCAATAATAAAATCTTTAAACTTAAAACCCGGCGATGTATTGGTACAAGAAATTGTTGATGGCCAAATTATTCTAAAAAAAGAAAAACATCAAAGTTTTTCAGAAGAATGGAATCAATTTTTTGAACAAGGCGGCACTTATGATGATTATGAAACACACCAATGGGGCGAAGCATCGGAGCGTGAAAAATGGTAGAACAATACAAAATTATTGATGTGAATTTAGATCCGATACTTGGTCGTGAAAAAGGAAAGTATCGACCATGCGTTGTTTTAAGCCGTACAAGTTTCAACAACAAAACAAGTTTAGTATGGGTTTCTCCTATTACGAGCCGCCCTGTTAAGTATCCTACTGATGTTGCTTTGAAAACAATGGAACATCATATTAAAGGCACAATAGATGTAGGTCAAATCAGAACTTTAGATTTAAGTACACGTCATTATCGCGAAGTAGATAGTGTCTCTCATGAAGTAATGCATAAAATCGATGATATTATCACGAATATTTTAAAAATCGAATCTTTTTAAAGACGTTTATAAAGACAATTAGTTTCATACAAATTTCATTACGTTGAAACACTCCTTTTTATTATTTAATAAGGTGAAACAGGGTATACGTACAATGTGTAATCTAAAACTAAATATTAAAAATATATATTCTTTGTTAATTTGTTGCAGAAATGTGAAAGTTTTGTAGACGAACATGTTTTAAATTGGTTTTTAAATTGTAAGCGCTTATAATTAAGGTGAAATCAATCACAAAGAGGAGTTGTATGTATAATGCAAAACTTAAGAAACAGAAATTTCCTAACATTATTAGATTTTTCACAGAAAGAAGTCGAATTTTTACTTAATCTTTCAGAAGATTTGAAAAGAGCGAAATACGCAGGTATTGAGCAGCAGACGATGAAAGGAAAAAACATTGCATTAATTTTTGAAAAAGACTCAACTCGTACTCGTTGCGCATTTGAAGTTGCAGCTTACGACCAAGGTGCTCACGTTACTTACCTTGGATCTACAGGCAGCCAAATGGGCAAAAAAGAAACAGCAGCAGATACAGCACGCGTTTTAGGCGGCATGTATGACGGTATCGAATACCGCGGATTCTCTCAACGTACTGTTGAAACATTGGCTAAAGAATCAGGCGTTCCGGTATGGAACGGTTTAACAGACGAAGATCACCCGACTCAAGTATTGGCTGACTTCTTGACTGCTAAAGAAACATTGAAAAAACCTTATCACGAAATCAACTTCACATATGTCGGAGACGGACGCAACAACGTTGCGAACGCATTGATGGCAGGTGCTGCAATTATGGGTATGCGCTTCCACTTAGTATGTCCGCAAGAATTGAACCCGACTGATGAATTATTGAATCGTTGTAAAGAATTAGCTAAAGAAAACGGCGGCGAAATCTTGGTAACTGATGATATCGACAAAGGTGTTAAAGGATCTGACGTACTTTACACAGACGTTTGGGTATCTATGGGCGAACCTGACGAAGTTTGGGAAGAACGTATCAAATTATTGAAACCTTACCAAGTCAACCAAGAAATGATTGAAAAAACAGGCAACCCACGTGTTATCTTCGAACACTGCTTGCCATCATTCCACAACACTGACACTAAAATCGGTAAAGAAATTTATGACAAATACAGCTTGAAAGAAATGGAAGTTACAGACGAAGTCTTCGAAGGCAAACACTCTGTTGTATTCCAAGAAGCTGAAAACCGTATGCACACTATCAAAGCAGTAATGGTCGCTACTTTAGGCGATATTGGTTAAAATCCATTAAAATTAACATTATAATGTCATATTGAAAACGTCCTTCATAGCCAGATACTTAAAAGGGTAAAGCTATGAAGGACGTATTTATTTTTCTATTGAATATAGTTTACATTAATATCTGTCCAAATAAATATTTTGCACAATTATTTGTAGATGTTGTATCATTTCTTTATTCGATATAAGGAGGATTATCTGTTATGAAATATACATTAATTACAGGGGCTAGTTCTGGAATCGGCTATGAAACAGCTTTAAAATTTGCTGATCGAGAAAACAACCTTATACTCATTGCACGCAATGAAGAAAACTTACAAGCGTTGAAAGAGAAAATTCAATCGCAACACCCTAAATTAGATGTAGTTATTAAATCAGTAGATTTATCAGAACCTAAAAAAGTATATCAACTTTATGACGAACTCAAAGATTATGAACTTCAAACTGTTATTAATAACGCTGGTTTCGGAGATTTCAACCAAATCAGTGATCAAGATTTTGATAAAACAGAAAAAATGATTCGCTTAAATGTTGAAGCATTGACAATTCTCACTTCCTTATTTGTCAGAGATTATGAAAATGTCGAAGGTACTCAAGTTATCAATCTTTCTTCAGTTGCTGGTTACGAAATTTTCCCTGTTTCATTAACTTATACAGCAACTAAATATTATGTCTCTGCTTATACAGAAGGATTAAATGTATTGTTAAAAAACAAAGATGCCAAAATGCGGGCTAAAGTATTAGCTCCTGCGCCTACTGATACTAAATTCATGCAACGCTCTTTAGATAAAGATAGCTTTGAATATCAAGGTAATGTCGAAAATTATAATACACCTGAAGAAATGGCTTCTTATTTATTAGAACTATATGATAGCGACAAAACTATCGGTCTAGTGAATGCTGAAACATTAAAATTAGAATTAAAAGATCAATTCTATCCTATTAATAATCTATCAGGAGACTATGATTAAAAATATCTATAGCTTTTCGTTTAAATTTTAGTCCAAATTAAAATATTAGAATGCACTTCTGAAAAGACGAACATTCAATACAAATTAGAAAGCATGCTCAAGTTTGTGTTTAAACACAAACTTGAGCATGCTTTTTTCTTCCTAATATTCGTTTTCTTTACGTTTAATTGCAATCCCTAATAACACGAGACCAGAAATCAACACTAACCCTTTTAAAGGACTTATGCCTTCCTTATTTGAAATACCCGTCATTGGTAATTTTGATTGAACGACGGCTTCTTTTTTCGGTTTGTAAATAGAATAATCATTCTCTACAACATTCGAAATGTGTAATTGTTGGCTTTTAATTCTTTCATTAATGATAAACGCCGTTGAATCAACTGCATTCTTATTCAGTTTTGCTTTCAAAACAGTTTCTTCCTTATGAACAATATTAGATGGTGCCATTGTAATTTCAGATTCATCTGTCGTTGTCTTTTCATACGGTAATGGTTGTATTATATGCGTAACTTCTTCTTTGTCTTTATAAGTTCTTTCCGTTTTTTCTGGTTCTTCTGCTACTTTCGGTGTCTTTTCAGTATTATTTGTTATCGGAACAATTACATCGACAACACCTTCACTGTTTAAAGGTTGGTTATCAACTTGAATATATTGATTATTGGTATTCACTGGAGACGATTCATTGTCTTTTTTGTTATCTACTTTATTAGCGGTTGTGTCATGATATTCATGATTTTCATCGTCTTGTGTTTGAGTAGTTGGTGTATCTAGCGGTTTATCTTCTCTTTCAGGCAAAGGTGTTAACACTTTACTTGTTTCTTCTTCCTCTTCAATGTCACAATCACCTGCAGTTTCTTCTGTTTTTGCTCCATTATACTCATAATCTAAATTACTATTTTTTATAGCCTCAGCATTGCCTTTACCGTCGATCAATCCCCAGATATCTTCTTCTATTTGGTTATTATCAATTGATTCTTCTGTTGGTTTTGGAATAATTATATTTTCAACAGTAACTTCAGTGTTTAAAGATTGATTGCCAGCTTTATCTGTAGCAGCAACTATTACGACTGTGTCACCTTTTAATTGGGTGGTTTCATCTAATACGTATTTCCATTGTCCTTCTACATTTGTTTCAACAGCGACTATTCGATCATTTAACTTAATTGTAATTTTAGAGTTTGGTTCTGCTGTCCCAGTTAGTTCAGTATCAGTGGATTTTAACAGATTAACAGTAGGCGATGTCGGTGGTATCGTATCTTTTACAATTATGCTTACTTTTTCCGAAACGTTTCCTACTAAGTCTTTAGCCACTGCTTCAATGGTCGCTCCATAACTTAATTTATCATTTGTTTCCAATTTCCAGTTCCCATCGTTGTCCGTTTCTACTTCAACTGTAGTTCCTTCTGGCAGAGTAATAACAACGATACTATTGGGTTCACTTGTCCCTTTAATTTCATTAGCACCTGCTTCGATTTCATTGATATGCGGTACCTCAGGACTAATACTATCTTCAACTTTCCCTATTACTTCATTACTTATAGAACCTAATTCTCCTATCGCTTTAACCAACGTAACATCGTTATGTTCTAAAGTTAATCCTTCAGGAACATCGACTTTCCATTTACCTTCTGTGTCAACCTCAACCGTTGAAGAAATTTGATTTGGAAAAGTGACAACAATTGTACTTTCAGGCTGTCCTTCACCAGTTATTGTTGCAGCACCTTTTTCAATGTGATTCACGATGGGTTCTGTCACAAAGTATTTTTCAACTAAAGGTTGTAAAATACCTTCTAATTCGGTTTTTATAGCATCATTTACATGTTTTGTACCTTGTAAGGCATGGAAAAGTTGTGTTCTATAATTTCTATCAGGATTAGCTTTAATATCAGCTGCTATTTTATCTACATCTGAAGTAATAGCTGTACTATATCTTCTGTTAGCATCAGCCTCTGTTTCATCATTAATGATAAATCCTTTATCTGTAAGTGTGTATGTTACTGTTTCATTGCTAGCATATGGAAATACAAGATCTTCATTCGTTTCTTTTCGAACTACTTTTCGTCTCGCAGCAGGTTCTCTATGTCGAACAATAATTTTATCACCATAATCCAAGTTGAATTCTTGTATTTTGTAAGAGAATTTTTGACTACCAACTAAAGATTCATCTAAAACGACTGTGCCATCTGCTTTTTCAATTTTTACGTGTGCATATTCATCATTAAAATAGAAATGAGGTTGACCAGAGTTTTCTACAAATTTAACCATTTTCTTTTCTGGATAATAATCAACAAAAGCAAATTCTCTATTGCTCAAACCTCTCAAAGAGATCCTTTGTTCAACATTCGACTGTGTTCCTTCATACGTCGGGTAGTCTAAAACTGCAGTGTTATTACCCGCTTCTTTCACAATTAAATATTGACTTCGAGGCAATGCATTCTCTAGTGATAACGGTGCAGCAATTTGATAAACACCTGCTCTTATATGAGGGAAGACTGCCTTCCCGTCTTTCACTGTCGCTTGTGCTACTTCTTTTCCATTTTCCAATAGGCTGACCTTTACATTATCCGGTAAAGTTTGTCCGTTTAAATTCAAAGTGATTTCTGCATTTGAAAAAATAGATGTATCTGCCAAATCAGACGATTTTACTAATTCATATTCAGTAGCAAGACTCAACTTCTGCTTAATACGTTCTAATTCTGCTTTGTCTTGAATCAACATAGCAAGCGGATAAGCGAAACTATTATCGTAAGAAGCGAGCTTGTCTTTCAAAACTTGCGATAAATCGATATTATACAAATCAAAATATGCTGTGCCATTTACACCTTGATCAGCTAACCAGTACGTATTAATCCATCGTGGTACATCTTGAATAAATGGGTTGTGTAATTTATCAGCAGCTGCTTCTTCTTCTCTAATACCTTTCCACATCTCAGTAAATCCATCTATACCAGTAAGTCTTACCATTTTAGTCATAAAATCAAGACGTTCTCTATATCCGATATTGCCAAATTTAAAAGTACCGTTTGAATCGATTATACGGTTATGAATATTACGTTGTGTACTTTCTTGGTGTCCTTCATATAGCCAACCGCTATCTATTCCTATCACTGTTGTTTGATATTGGTTTGCTAAAATATTATTTTCGACTTCCATCAAATTCATATCTTCATCATTAACCATAATGCCATCATATCCATGGCCTACCTCATGCAATGCAAGCCATCCTTTTACCAAATAGCCGTACATAGAAGGACTGTTTGATCCCATTAAATTAGAAGAGTAATATGCTAAACCGAATCCATTTTTATCAGCAATTGTAAAATACTTTTGCGGCACATTATAATGCACAGAATTGATGTCATCATTCAGTCCCACCCACTCATCATAATGCTTGATGATATCTTCATAATAATTAATCATATCATCTAAATTTTTATAACTTAGACTCGTAGGATTTACACCGAATTGCTCAATTCTTGGTAAATCGATTTTCGGTATTAAAAATGCAATTTTATCTCCATCTACATAGCCATAAGGTGTATCACGTTTTTTCCAATCATCAAGAAAAGCTTGTTGGTCTCCTTCTTTGCGGAAAGTCGGTAATGTAATGCCTGCATCGTCTTCTACATAATATTCAACAATCGGATTATGATTTAATCCCACAGGTATTCGCAAGAATGCAGCACTGTCGATACCAGTAGAAATCGAATTCCATGCACCGTTTTTAGATATTGTTGCGTTTTTAATTTGCTTACTGTCATCTGTCATTAAATCTACACGCAAATCTGCTTCATTACTTCCTTTTGCTTGGCGAATATAAAGTTTTTTATTTTGCGGAACGATTAAACCAAGGCTTTCGCGAGCTTGATTAATGCCCCGTTTTTCACTTGCTGTTTTAGCAACGGTTGAAGCTGGATATACAGTGACAGATTTACTATATACTTGTTCTTTAATACCTTGAATAGCTTCTATAGGTTTCGCTTTAGCTTCCGGTGATGATGCATGATAATTTGGTTGTTGAGTTTCATTTTGATTTGGGGTATTCGTAGTTTCTGATGTAGGTGTCTCAGGTTGTGCTTCTCGTGTCACTACATTGTTTTCAGGTGTAGTTTGGGTTTCATTTTGAATAAGTGGTTGATCAGTTGCATTTGCTTTTGGCTGTTGGTTCTGCAATTGAGAATTTTCCGAGGTTTCAGGTTGATTGTTCTTAGATGCTTGGTCGATGTTTTCAGATGTCGCAGTACTTGGTTGATTGACCTTTTCTATTTGAGGAGATGAAGCTGCTTCTGTTTCAGCTGCTTCAGCATGATTTGCAGGATTTGCATAAATTAAAAATGTTCCAAAGAGAACAGATGCAAGTCCTACATTGAACTTCCTAATGCGGTATCGGTTCTTACTTTGTGGTCGAAAAACGTTATTCTTTTTTTGTTGTTTTGTCATATATTTCATCACTTCTCATGTTGTTATTTACTACTTTTATTTTAACACGATTTTATTGTAAATAGCGCATTTTTTTAAATTTAGAATTAAATTTTACGTTAGGTGACTTCGTGAAATTTACTGATTCGTTACAACATGACAGACATTTAAAGATTGTATTCCAACAATTAAATGGAGTTGATTAAGCCTCTAGTATATTGTTAAATTCATAATAAAAAGAGTTTAGTTAGACACCCCTCCGTCTAATCAAACTCTTTTTATCGTATCTGAGTATTATTACTCTATTTTCGACACTTATTGTTTGTAACCTCTTTTTAAGGTGCTACCATTAACTATATAAAAATAAGTAGTACGTTGATTATATTTCTTTCCACTACAATAGGAGGTATTTTGATGACTAGACCTAAAATAATTTTGCATATGTCTGAATCAATCAACGGTAATATCACAGGCCCTTATAATAAAGCTGCAGGATCAAACTTAGGAAAAGCATATGAATATGCGGACGAAAAAATAAATTCAAAAGCAATGATATTAGGGCGCAAAACTATCGAAGAAAATTTTACAAGCAAAGAAATGCCTAACCTACCAGAAAATCCTAAATCCTATTCAAGAAATGAGGATTTTATCGCAAATACAGACTTAGATCATTATGTTATTTCTATTGACCCTTCTGGTAAAGCTGCTTGGGAACAAAATTACATCAAATTCCGTAATCGACCTAAAATGCATATTATCGAAGTACTTTCAGAAAATGTATCTGATGCCTATCTTGAACATTTAAGAAACCTAAATATTTCTTATGTTTTCGGAGGTCCAAACAAAAAATTAGATTTAAAATCTGTTGTTTCTAAATTAAATCAACTATTCAACTTAGATAAACTTACCTTATCAGGCGGTGGCGGAGTTAACTGGTCTTTCTTTGAACAAGGATTAGTTGATGAAATTAGTGTCATCATCGCTCCTGTAGTAGATGATCATTTTAACCGTCCAAATTTATTTGATAATAATGATAAAGATAAAAGTGATATCATCCAAAAATATAAAATTCACCATGTTGAACAATTGGACGGAGATATCGTATGGTTATACTACAAAATTTAAATTAATATAAAAAACGGAAAAGTTCTTTAGTTAATCTAAGAACTTTTCCGTTTATTTATTAGCTTTATTTACACGTTAAATCTGAAGTGTACAACGTCGCCATCTTGCATGATATAATCTTTACCTTCTAAGCGCATTTTACCTGCTTCTTTAGCACCATGCTCACCATTATTTTCCACATAGTCTTTAAAGCTTGTAACTTCTGCACGAATGAAGCCGCGTTCGAAGTCTGTATGAATAATACCCGCACATTGCGGTGCTGTCATGCCTTTACGGAATGTCCAAGCGCGTACTTCTTGTACACCTGCAGTAAAGTAAGTCGCAAGACCAAGTAAGTCATAAGTGCTGCGGATTAAACGATCAAGACCTGGTTCTGTAATTCCTAAATCTTCTAAGAACATTTCTTTATCTTCATCATCTAATGTCGCAATTTCTTCTTCAATTTTAGCACTGATTACAATGACTTCAGAACCTTCTTTATCAGCATATTCTCTAATTGCCGTTACCTTTTCATTGTCTGCTTCATTAATTTCATCTTCACCAACATTAGCGATATAAATCATCGGTTTAGAAGTTAATAATTGTGCTTGTTTCACATATTTTGCATCTTCTTCATTGAATTCAAGACTGCGGACAGGGTCCCCGGCCTCTAAAGCTTCTTTGATACGTTCTAAAATACGTACTTCATTCACTGCATCTTTATCTTTTTGACGTGCCATTTTTTCTAAACGTGGTAAACGTTTATCTACAGATTCTAAATCCGCTAATACAAGTTCCATATTAATGACTTCAATATCATCTAAAGGATCTACACGACCAGAAACGTGTGTAATGTTATCATCGTCAAATGCACGAACTACCTGACAAATAGCATCTACTTCACGGATATGTGATAAGAATTTGTTACCAAGACCTTCGCCTTTAGAAGCCCCTTTTACAATACCTGCAATATCAGTAAATTCGAAAGTAGTTGGGATAACTTTCTTAGGATTTACGATATCAGATAATGCTTGTAAACGTGAATCCGGTACTTCTACAATACCTACGTTAGGGTCGATTGTAGCGAATGGATAGTTTGCAGCAAGCGCACCTGCTTTTGTAATTGCGTTAAATAGAGTAGACTTTCCGACGTTCGGCAAGCCCACGATACCAGCTGTTAAAGCCATTATTCATTCTCCTTCTTTTTTGCATCATTTGATACAAGTACTTTTTTTAATTTTTTATTGAACTCTGTACGAGGCATCATAATACTTCGATGGCACTTTTCACATTTAATTCTAATATCTGCACCCATGCGAATAATTTTAAAACGATTTTCACCGCACGCATGTGCTTTTTTCATTTCCACAATATCATTCAGACCATACTGAATTGCCATTTACACAATCCCCCATCATTATGATTTATCATTTTGTCCGAATTGACCGTTATATTGCATCATAACTGGTGTAGGAGACTTGATATCTTCTTTATTCAAGAAGTTCGCAATCTCTTTACGCAAGATACGAGATCCTGGGACGGCATTATTCGGCGTCGTTTCAGCTGCCACTTTTAAAACATAGGCATTACCCGTTAAATCCTCAATACCAAGGATTTCTGGTTTAGAAACAAAAATATAATAATTTGAATGCAATGTTGCTAAGAAATCGTTGAGTTTCTCTTCAACCTTATCTACATCTTCATCCATAGCAATCGGTACTTCCACCAATGCTTTTGCATTTGAAATTGAGAAATTGGTAATCTCAGACATCACACTATTAGGTAAAACTGTCAGTTCGCCAGTATAGGCATGAATGCGTGTCGAACGCAGACCAATCGTTTGAACTGTTCCCTCTGTAATCGGAGTTCCGTTCATATTGATTTTAACATAATCTCCGACATCAAATTGATTTTCAAAGATAATAAAGAAACCTGTAATGATATCTTTAACAATTGTTTGAGCACCAAAGCCGATTGCCAGTCCGACAACGCCAGCACCAGCTAAGAGACCCGTGACACTGATACCGAATTTGCCTAAAATTGTTGTCAGTACGATGAACCATACAACATAACGGACAACGTTTTGCACTAAAGCAGTCAGTGTCACAGAACGTTTTCTGCCATGACTACTCCGATTTTGTAATTTGAAAAATTGTTCAATCGATTTATTTAAGATTTTTATAACAATAACCGCGACAATGATATAAATTAATATCATAATCAACTTGTTCAAAAGATCTGCATATGTTTCAGACTTCGTAAAAGGTTCAATTAATGAATCGAAGACCCCATTTAAAGTATTCCAAAACGTTTTCAAGCCGTCTTCCTCCTGTCTTAACTGCATGATGTTTTAATCATATTTTTTTACATCAAATATACATTTTATCACGAATTACGCACAATTTCTTACGATTCACCATTGAAAGCTTCTATTAAGCGCATAAATTCTTCTTCTGAAGTAAACTCAAATGTAATCTGTCCTTTATTACGTTTGGTGGTAATAGCTACGTTTGTACCATAGCGCTCTTTCAAACGACGTTCTTCTCGTTGAATCAAACGCGGTTTTTTAGTCTGTTGTTTCTCTGGTTTTTCTTTCTTCTCATCAGAAGTCAATTCACTCACGTACTTTTCTAAGCACCGCACACTCCATGCTTCATGAATGGCTTGTTTTGCAGTCCGTTTCATCATCTTTTCATCTTTCAGCATCAATAAAGTACGGCCATGTGCACCTGATAGTTTTCCTTCTTTGATGTATTGCGTAATGTCAGTTGGTAAATTCAACAAGCGCAGCATGTTTGCAATATATGGACGAGACTTACCTAATCGTGTCGCAACTTCTTTTTGTGTCAGTTGCAGATCGTCCATCAATTTACGATAACTTTCCGCTTCTTCCACTGCATTCAAATCTTCACGCTGCAAATTCTCAATAATAGCAAGTTCCATCATATCTGCTTCTGTCATTTCTTTTACAATCGCTGGAATATGTGTTTTACCTGCTTTTTGCGAAGCCCTGAAACGTCGTTCGCCTACTACAATATGATATCCTCTTACAGTTTTACGTAAGATAATCGGCTGCAATACGCCATGTTCATTGATAGACGCAGCTAAGTCTTCTAATCTTGCTTCTTCAAAATGTTTGCGCGGCTGATAGGGATTTGGACGAATGTCTTTTAGTAAAATCTCTTCAACTTGCGCGTGCTGCTCATGTTTATTATCAGACATATCGCAACCCACCTTTCTTATCAATACTCCTCTCTTATTGTAAAAAAAATACGGTCTGCAATAAAGCAATTTTTCTTATTCTTGCTAAAAAGAACAAACTGAATCGTCACACCAAAATAAAAAAATTCAAAAAATTTAAATTTCTTGTACTGCTTGGCGCTCTAAGAATCAAAGCACCTTTAAAAAACTTTTTTACGCATTATTCTGAAAATTCTGTTGACAAACTAATAAAGAGCAATATACAATGTGGTCATCAACAAAAACAAATCTTTTTACACTAAGTTGAACAATTGAATATCGTTCCTAAACACGATAATAAGGAAAGTAGAACTTACACTGCTGGCACAGAGAGCCTCTGACCGCTGAAAGGAGGCGCAGAAAGAAAGTTTGAAAATGGCCTTGGAGTGGTGGTGTCGATATGAGGCATCAACGGGGGCGCCCGTTACAGCGCTACAGTATTAACATTTTTGCACAATGGCGTACTGGATGACGAAACGTTATTTTAAATCATACAGCAACTTGCTGATAATTATAATAGCGGGCCTTATTTCAGTATTGGAGCCATAGACAGATTTAGCGTACTGGAAGAGGTTGCTTTAGCAATAAAGCAGCGAATTAAGGTGGTACCGCGAAGCACAAGCTTTCGTCCTTTACATCCGATTTATTTCGGGTTTAAAGGACGGAAGCTTTTTTTCGTGGTCAGCTTCCCTCCTTAGTTCCAGAACTTCCGCAGCCAAAAGCAATCTCAATAACTAAAGGAGTGTTTATTTATGTCACTATCATCAGAAACAAATTTAATCAAGCACCATCAATTCCCACACATTTTAGCAGCCAACCCGCCATTATACGATTCTTCAACTTTCCCAACAGAATTAATTGGATCAGAAGTATCGTACGATTATGCAAGATCAGGTCATCCGAATCGTGAAGTACTTGAAGAAAAAATTGCAGCACTTGAAGGTGCAGAATACGGCATCGCCTACAACTCAGGCATCGGTGCAATTTCAGCAGTTTTCTTCTTACTAGAAAGCGGAGATCATCTTATCATCCCTAATGATGTTTACGGCGGAACGTACCGTTTATGTACACAGTTTTTACCAGGATTAAATATTGAAGTGACAACTGTAGATACCACAAAACCTGAAGAAGTGGAAAAAGCGATTAAAGAAAACACAAAGCTGATCCATATTGAAACACCATCAAATCCATTATTTAAAGTGACAGACATCAAAGCTATCGCAGATGTAGCGAAAGCACATAACTTATTGTTATCTGTCGACAATACTTTCTTAACACCATTATCACAAAAACCTTTAGAATTAGGCGCTGATATCGTAAGCCACAGTGCTACTAAATTCTTAAGCGGACACAGCGATTTAATCGCAGGTATTGTGGTGACTAATAACGCAGAAGCAGCAGAACAATTAAGATTTATCCAAAATACGTTAGGCAGTGGATTATCAGCACAAGATAGCTGGACACTGACAAAACATCTGAAAACATTACATGTACGTTGGAATCAATCCGTACAAAACACACAAAAAATTGTTGAATTCTTAAAAACACGCCCAGAAATTACAGAAGTTTATTACCCAGGAAATGATGAAATCAATAAAAAACAAGCTGAAAATGGCGGTGCAGTATTAAGCTTCCGACTAAGCGACCCTGAAAAAGTACCTGAGTTCGCAAGAGCATTGAAAATACCTCAAATCGCAGTCAGCTTAGGCGGTATTCAAACAATTGTTTCTCATCCAGCAACAATGTCACATGCTTCAGTTCCTGAAGATGTACGTAATGAACGCGGTATTACATTTGATTTATTGAGATTAAGTGTTGGATTAGAAGACCCTGACGAATTGATTGCAGATTTTGAAGCAGCATTGGAGGAAGCATACTATGAGCCGATTTCTACAAACTTTGAAAGAGAACGTCTTAGTAGCTGACGGTGCAATAGGAACGATTCTTTACTCCGAAGGGATCGATACTTGTCCCGAAGCTTATAACATAACACACCCGAAAAAAATCGAACAAATCCATCGCTCTTACATTCAAGCAGGTGCTGATGTCATTCAAACTAATACTTACGGTGCGAACTTTGAAAAACTCCAAACATTCGGATTGGAGCACCAAGTGAAAGACATTACACGTGCGGCTGTAAGAATTGCTAAAAAAGCAGCCAATGAAAACACCTTTATTTTAGGTACTGTAGGTGGTTTCAAAGGTGTTAAACAAAATGAATTATCGCTATCGACAATTCTTTATCATACAGATATTCAAATTGAAACGCTCATTGATGAAGGCGTAGATGCATTATTATTTGAAACTTACTATGATTTGAATGAACTCTTGCAAGTCATCAGAGCGACGAAGAAAAAGTACGATATTCCCGTTATCGCACAACTTACCGCTTCAAATACGAATTATCTGCAAGATGGTACTGAAATTAACGAAGCACTCAAACAAGTGGAAGCAGAAGGTGCAGACGTCATCGGTTTGAATTGCCATCATGGCCCACATCATATGCAGCAATCTTTTACACATATTGAACTTCCGCAACATGCATTATTATCATGTTATCCGAATGCAAGCTTGCTTGATTTTGAAAATTCTTCTATTAAGTACAGCGACAATGCATCGTACTTTGGAAAAATTGCGAAGTCACTTGTAAAAGAAGGGGTGCACTTGATCGGCGGTTGCTGCGGTACCACACCAGAGCATATTCATTATATAAAAGAAGCCGTCGAAGGATTAGAACCGATTAATGAGAAGAAAGTGATTCCAATCAGACGCAAAAGCAATCACCCTTCCATTCCGGTTCAAAAAGATAACTTAACTACAAAAGTAAAATCAGGTCCTACTGTCATTGTAGAACTTGATACACCGAAACACTTAGATACAACTAAATTTTTTGCCAATGTAACAAAACTTGATAAAGCCAATGTAGATGCGATTACCTTAGCTGACAATTCTTTAGCCACAGTACGTGTCAGCAATATCGCTGCAGCAAGTATTATCAAACAAAATTATAATATCGAACCTTTAGTGCACATCACATGTCGAGACAGAAACTTAATCGGACTCCAATCCCACTTACTAGGTTTATCACTGTTAGGCATCAACGAAATCTTAGCGATTACAGGCGATCCTTCAAAAGTCGGTCACCTGCCAGGTGCTACTAACGTATACGATGTGAACTCTAAAGGATTAACAGAATTAGCTGTCCGTTTCAATCAAGGATTGAACATCGACGGCGGCGCATTAAAGACTACCACTAATTTCAACATCGCTGGCGCATTCAACCCGAATGTCCGCAAGATGGAAGCAGCAGTGCGGCGTTTGGATAAGAAATTAGACAGCGGTATGAATTACTTTATCACTCAACCTGTTTATACGGTTGAGAAAATCCAAGAAATCGCTGAAAAAACAGCACATTTAGATTCACCGTTCTTTATCGGTATCATGCCGATTACAAGTTACAGGAACGCACAATTTTTACACAATGAAGTACCTGGTATTACTTTGCCAGAAGATGTATTAGAGCAATTTGAAGCAGTTAAAGATGATAAACAAAAAACAAAAGAATTGAGCTTAAAAATTTGTAGAAGGTTAGTAGATGAAGTCACAAAACACTTTAATGGCTTATATCTCATCACACCATTTGAACAAGTAGATTATTCACTAGAACTTGCAACTTATTTTAAAACTAAAACCGAAAGTAATCAGGAGGCAATAATATGACAATTAAAACAGCTAATATCGGATTCCCACGTTTAGGACGCAAAAGAGAATGGAAGAAAGCAATCGAAAGTTACTGGGCAGGCAAAACAAACTATGATGAATTAACAGAAACATTAAACGACTTGCATAAAGAAAATCTTTTATTACAAAAGAACTATAATATCGACAGTGTACCTGTTGGAGATTTCTCATTATATGATCATGTACTTGATACATCTTTATTATTCAACATCATCCCAGAACGTTTCCAAGGTCAAGAAGTCAATGATGACTTACTATTTGATATCGCACGCGGTACAAAAGAACATGTCGCAAGTGCTTTAATCAAATGGTTCAACACAAACTATCACTACATCGTACCTGAATGGGATAATGCACAACCAAAATTGAATCGTAATGTATTACTTGAAAGATTCCAATTTGCACAACAACTTAATGTCCCTGCACACCCTGTGATTTTAGGACCTGTATCATTTGTACAATTATCACGCGGCGGAGATCAATCATTTGAAGAAAAAGTCGAAACTTTACTGCCATTATACAAAGAAGTCTTACAATCATTAGTAGATGCTGGTGCGGAATATATCCAAATTGATGAACCTGTATTAGTTACAGACAATGCGAAAGAGTTAGAAGACATTACACGTCATGTCTACAACTACTTCGAAAAAGCAGGCTTAGCAGACAAATTAGTTATCCAAACTTACTTCGAACATGTAGATTTAGAATTTGTAAACAGCTTACCAGTTAAAGGCTTTGGTTTAGACTTCGTTCATGACCGCGGTGTGAACTTACAACAAATCAGAGACGGTAAATTATCTAAAGATAAAGCATTATATGCAGGTATTATCGATGGCCGTAATGTATGGGCTGCAGATATCGAAGTTAAAAAAGATTTAATTGAAGAATTACAACAATATACAGACGAGTTAGTCATCCAACCGTCTTCTTCTTTACTTCATGTACCAGTTTCTTTAGATGATGAAGTTTTAGATGAAACAATTGAAGAAGGTTTAAGCTTTGCGACTGAAAAACTAGATGAATTAGACGCTTTAAAACGTCTTATCAATAATGGAGATTCAGAGAAATACGATCAACTGAAAGCACAATATGAACATTTCCAAAATCAAGCATTCAAAAATCTTGAATATGACTTTGACAGCGTACGTACACATCGTGAATCAGCATTCCCTGAACGTAAAAAAGTTCAAGATGCACGCTTAAAATTACCTGAGCTGCCAACAACAACAATCGGTTCATTCCCACAAACAAAAGAAGTGCGTAAGAAACGTGCAGATTGGAAAAACCACCGTATCAGCGATGAAGAGTACAACCAATTCTTGCGAGATGAAATTGCACGCTGGATTCAAATCCAAGAAGATATCGGCTTAGATGTCTTTGTACATGGTGAATTCGAACGTAACGACATGGTTGAATTCTTCGGCGAAAGATTACAAGGCTTCTTAGTTACTAAATACGGATGGGTACAATCTTATGGTTCTCGTGCTGTTAAGCCGCCAGTTATCTATGGAGATGTTAAATGGACAAAACCAATCACAGTGGAAGAAACAGCTTATGCACAAAGCTTAACGGACCACCCTGTAAAAGGTATGCTGACAGGTCCAGTTACAATCTTGAACTGGTCATTTGAACGTGTAGATATTCCACGCCAAGAAGTACAAGATCAAATCGCTTTAGCGATTAATGAAGAAGTATTAGCATTAGAAGATGCGGGTATCAAAGTTATTCAAGTAGATGAACCAGCATTACGTGAAGGTTTGCCGCTTCGCAAAGAATATCATGAAGAGTACTTGAAACAAGCATTGCGTTCATTCAGATTAGCAACATCATCAGTGGCAGATGCTACGCAAATCCATACGCATATGTGCTATTCTCAATTCGGCGAAATCATTCATACTATCCACGATTTAGATGCAGATGTTATCTCAATCGAAACGTCTCGAAGCCACGGTGCTTTAATTAAAGACTTTGAGGATATTACGTATGATTTAGGTATCGGATTAGGTGTATATGATATTCACAGTCCACGTATCCCGACTGAAGAAGAAATCACAGTTGCAATCAACCGCGGATTGCAAGAAATCGACCGTTCATTATTCTGGGTAAACCCAGACTGCGGCTTGAAAACACGTAATGAAGACCAAGTAAAAGAAGCATTATCTGTCTTAGTATCAGCCGTTAAAAAATTACGCCAAGAACAAGGCCAAGAAACAGCATAAGCCAAAAGAAATTGAGTTGAGCAGTGCATGATTAGGTCTCTCCTTCCCCTAATCATGCTGCTAAACTCAATAATATGAGATATATCCCGCCGATTTATCTCTTAAAAATCAATCTTTTAAGTATTTATTATTTTTAACAAAAACAACAATGCAGCAGCAGCGAGGTGTTTATGATGAGTTATCCTTTATGGGATCAGCTGAAAACTTTGAAAGAAAATAAATGGGTCGATTTGACGCATACATTTGATTCAAAGAGTCCACATTTCAGCGCATTAGAAGAAGCATATATCGATACGATCAGTACAGTACCTGAAGATGGGTTTTTCGTTCAAAGATGGAGTGTTGCGACACAATATGGCACACATATTGATGCACCTATCCACTTTGTAGAACATAAACGTTATTTACATGAGCTCGATTTAAAAGAACTCGTATTGCCCCTTATCGTGCTTGATTATTCTAAAGAAGTAGCGGAAAATCCTGACTTTCGTCTTACACGTCAAGATTTATTAGAGTGGGAAGACCAGCACGGCCGCATTGAACCCGATTCCTTCGTTGCGTTCCGCAGTGATTGGTCAAAACGCTGGCCGAACGTTGAACAATTTGAGAATAAAGATGCTGAGGGCAATCCTCATGCTCCTGGATGGGCATTAGATGCATTACAATTCTTACTTGAAGAACGCGGTGTTAAATCAGTAGGACATGAAACTTTTGATACAGATGCTTCTGTGGATGTCGCAAAACACGGCGACTTAATCGGAGAGCGTTATGTATTAGGCCAAGATACGTTCCAAATCGAATTATTAACAAATCTTGATCAACTCCCTGAAAGAGGGGCAGTGATTTATACAATCAGCCCTAAACCTGCAGATGCACCTGGGTTCCCTGTCCGTGCATTTGCAATCACTCCAGAAAAGCAGTAATGGACAAGCGATCATCCATTAACTGCAGCCATTATGAGTGAAATGATTAAAATAAACATATCGGCTACATGCCCTGGGTCCACAGGAATTGGGGCATGAATCGCCATTGTTCTTAAACCCGATTAAGAACATTCTTTTCATTATCTGGTATATATCTTCACCCGATAAGGATATATACTGAATTTCATTTATTGCCACTTCCCGATAAACGGCAATAACCTAACTCCTTTTACTAATTATAAAAAGAAGACACTGGATATACGGCAGCACCTCCCACCACCCCGTGTGTGTTGTAGCCGTAAATCCAGTGTTCTATTTTTTTGAAGATTATTTCTAAAATTTATATGTAGTAAAAAAAATGAGAGATGAAACAACTTTTGTTGTCTCGCCTCTCATTTTTTCGTTGTGTTTTTGTAACTTTCAAAGTAGTTTGCACAGTGACTTTAACAGTCGCTGCTTATTTATTGTTAAAGAAGACAATGAAAATAGCCGATTATGCTGAGAACATAATCGACTATTTCAATAAGCCTAAGGTAGAATATGGCTCAGACCATACGCCTAACATTTTTACACTCAGTCTTCTTTACCAGGACGTCTGAGTGTTTTTTATTACACCTATATAATAGCACCTTTTGTAACTTCTTATAATTATAATATGTGGCTAAACCGCCTAAACTGTTTGGTATTAATTTACAGTTATTTTTTATACATAGTGCTAAGTGATTTTAACCGCTTCGCTGCTTCATCTAATTGTTCATCATCTAATGCAAGAGAAACACGTACATAATGATTGCCATTATCGCCAAATGGAATACCTGGCGCAACTAATATAGACCGATCTTGTAATAGGAATTCCACAAATTGTTCTCCAGTATAACCTTCAGGTGTCTTTAACCATAAGAATATACCGCCTGTCATAGGTTCATATGGAATAGCACCTTCATCTAAAATAGCAGTCAAGCGATCTCGACGTTTTCTGAACACTTCACTTTGTTGTTCTAAAAAATCATCATAATTATTTAAAGCAAAAGTAGCCGCATCTTGTAATGCACCGAACATGCCAGCGTGGTGATGTGTATGGTATTTCTTCAATGCTTGAATAACATCTTTATTCCCTACCGCAAATCCGACACGATAACCTGACATATTATATCCTTTAGACAGTGAGTAGACTTCTATCGCTACATCCTTTCCATCTTTTGATTGCAAAATGCTCGGATTTTTATGGTCAAATCCAAAGGCAGCATAGGCAAAATCATGTACGATTTTAGTTTGTGTTCCTTTGAATTTTTGAATCGCTTCATCGAACACTCCTTGTGTTACTGTAGAGCCTGTCGGGTTATTCGGATAAGTTAAATAGATAAGCTTCGTTTGTTTCAAGATATCCTCAGGCACTTTATCCCAATCCGGCTGGTAATTCGGAGGTTCTAACTCTAATGCATAGGGATGCGCATCTGCAAATAAAACGCCCGCCAGATAATCCGTATATCCAGGGTCAGGCAGCAACACATAATCTTCTGGATTTACAATACAGTTCGGTAAGCCTACCAGACCATTTTTAGTACCGTATAAAATACATACTTCATCATCTTTATCTAATTCAACGCCATATTGACGTTGATAAAAATCGACAATCGCTTGTTTGAATGTTTCTTTTCCATGGAACGCTCCATATTTCTGGTTTTCAGGAACACGCAAAGCATCTGCAAATTCATCGACAATTCCTTTAGGCGTTTCCCCATCCGGAATACCTACTGCCATGTTGATGAGAGGAAGCGGTCCATGTTCAATCTTTCTTCCCATTGTTTTTCCAAAATAACTATCTGGTATCTTCGCTAACCTTCTTGACATTACCATTCATAGTCCCCCTTTGTTTTGATAGATACATCATACTTGTTTCAAAAAAAGCTATATGTCACTGTATAAGCAACATATAGCTGACTATGTATATGCACCTATCTTTCAAGTTGTACTTGTTGGATGAAGCACAGTGAGGTCAGTCTAAATAACCTTCTGTTGCTGAAGCTTCATAGGGCCAATTCCCTCTGCTTCTCTTGATAAGTTTGATTAATGTAATTAACGCCTTTCATTGTACTAAAAATTCTGACATTTTTCAATTATAGGACTGACCTATAAAAAAACTCCGCAGCAAATAAACTGCAGAGTTTTATAAATATTATTCAGGTTGGCCTTTAGCATCGAATTTTTCTACCGACCCATCTGAATTAACGATATAAGAACCTGCAAGGTTGCCAGACTTATCTACAAATGAAAAGCCCCACTTGCCATCTTCTAATTGTTCAGGTTCTTTATACGTATAAGTGCTTGTATCTAATTTATGACCCTCGTAGTCTTCCACTTTATCAATCACATTAGCACGTGTTACTGTACCGCCTGAACTTGTGCTCTCTTTTGTGTTGCTTTCAGAAGAAGAAGCAGACTTGCTGCTTGTTCCTACTTCAGGTGTTTCACTAATCGAAATCATATTTACCACTTTAGAAAAGTTTGGATTATCCTTATATTTTTCATACAAGTCTTTAAGGTTATAGATTGCACCGTAATCCAATAATTGTTGATACGTATTTGTTCCTTTTTCAGGCATAATAATGATTTGTGAATCTGTCATAGCCATCATCGTAAGATAGTTGCCTTTTGATTCATATGACTCATAAACATCCATATTAGAAGGCTGTCCTGGTACTTGCCCGTCAAATGTTCTTTGGAATTTAATATTTTGGATTGATTCTTGTACCTTGTTCATACTATCCCATTTCTCATAACTATGGTTTAATAATTCTTCTGCGGAAACGGTTGTTTCTGCATACTTTGAATGTCCCACTGCAAACATTGCTAAAGCAATCTTTTCTTTGTTAGTGAGTTGATTAAAGCTTTTGATATTATCAGATGTTTTCTCTGATCCGGAATTGTCATTTTCGCTATTCTTTTCTGAAAACCCTTCTTTATCGGTTTGCTTTTCAGAAGTTTTGTTTTCTTTATGCTGTGCTTCTTGTTTAGTGTCTTCTTTGCTGTCTGATGATTTATTGTCACTATGTCCGCATCCTGAAAGTAAGAGGGTTAAAGTTGCAGAAGCAGCAAACAAATACTTCAATTTCATCTGTTGTTGTCCTCCTATTCAGGTTGGCCTTTAGCATCAAATTTTTCTACTGATCCATCTGAATGAACAATATATGATCCTGCAAGATTGCCTGATTTATCCACAAATGAGAAGCCCCAGCTTCCATCACTCTTTTGTTCAGGCTCTTTGTACGTATAAGTGCTTGTATCTAAATTATGGCCTTCATAATCCTCTACTTTATCAATCACATTAGCACGTGTTACTTTTTCTCCAGAATCTGAAGAATTGCTTTCACTTTCGCTGTCATTACTTGAGTCACTTTCTTTTGGTGCAGGTTCAGATGATTCTGTAAAAGTTATAAGATTTGCTACTTGTTGGAAATTTTTATCTTTATATTGGTTATAAAGATCTTTAACATCATATAATCCGCCCATATTTACTAGATGTTGATACGGGTTAATCCCTTGTGTGCCTGAAATCAATACTTGTGTATCACTGATACCAACCACTAAAGCAAAAGGCCCTCTTGAATCATATGGAGTAGCGTAAAACTTCATATTTGAAGGTGCATTTGGAATCATATCTGGACTAGCTTTAGGTAAAGAAAGTTGTTGAATTGAACGTTGAGTGTCTCCTCCGTTCCCTTTATGAACATAACTATGATTCAGCAACTCACTAGGAGTGACTGTAAATTCAGCTGATTTAGGTGCATATAATGCCAAAGCGACTTTTTCTTGAGGCGTAAGTTGACTTACAGGTTTAACATTTGAGTTTGATTCTTTTTTCGATTCAGAATTTTCATTAGATTGATTTTTGCTAGTTGAGTTTGATGTTGAATTTGAATTTGATTCTTTTTTCTCAGTTTTTTGATTATCGTCTTTTTTAGTCTTTTCTTCATGCTTAGTATCGTTGTCTGATTTTTCTTGTGAACCGCAACCTGCTAATAAAATAGTAAGTGCTGCTGTAGCAGAAAATAAGTGTTTGATTTTCATGTTTGTCCTTTTTCTCCCTTTTTGTTTAATTAACATACACTCTTATTATATATAAAGGGGTGGACATATTGTATACTTCTATTTAAGTTTTTTAAAACAATTTAAAAAAAGTCACTCGCACAATAGCGAATGACTTTTAACGTTTATAAACTCTTATTTTTATTTCTAAGTAATCATCATGATCACGTTCTTTTTGTTCTACATGGATACCGCTTTGTTCTATTTTATCTAAGCTGCTTTGAAGTGTTTCGCGTGCATTTGTTAGATCTTTAGCAAATTGGAATGGTTTGGCTTTTACCTTTTCAGGACCAACCAGTGTTTTCACTCTTGCTTCTGTTTGTTTAACATTCAAATGCTGATCGATAATCGTTTGAACCATTTCTTCTTGTTGTTCGAAAGTTAAGCTGAGTAATGCTCTAGCGTGGCGTTCTGTTATCTTTCCTTCAGAAAGTTTCTGCTTTACTTTAGGAGCAAGTTTCAATAAGCGTAATTTATTAGCAATAAAACTTTGGCTTTTTCCGACACTTTGTGCTAATTCGCTTTGCGTTGTATCTCCAAGTTCTAATAACTTTTGATACGCTTCAGCTTCTTCAACAGCTGATAAATTTTCACGTTGAATATTTTCAATCAATGCTACAACAGCAGTTTCCTCATCTGTCATTTCACGAATGATAACATCCGCATATGCCATTTGATTAGCATTCAATGCTCGGAAACGACGTTCTCCTGCAATGATTTCAAACATACCTTCTTCAATCGGACGCACGACAATGGGTTGAAGCAGTCCATGTTCTTGAATGGATTCAGCAAGTTCATTAATTTTATTTTGATCAAAAACTTGTCTTGGCTGATATCGATTCGGTACAATGCGCTCAATTTGAATGGATTCAACATTATTATTACGTTCTTCTTCTGTATAGCCTGTGATATCTTCGTCTTTATTTGTTAAACCGAAAAGTTTAGAAAAAGGCTTTTTCATTGTCCATTCTCTCCCTCTAAATATACTTATATACTAATATTTATTTCTATTTTAGTAAAGGAGATTTATTAGGTGTACCTGCTTTTCGCGGGTACTTTTTCGGTGTTTTACTGCGTTTTTCAATAATAATCATTTGACGTTCTCCTGCATCACCAGGCAATTCAAATGTTTCAACCGCTTCTACTCTTCCACCGAACACACCAATACCAAATCGAGCTTCTTCTAATTCTTCTTCACCTTTAGAAGATTTCATCGCGATAAAGTGGCCGCCTGTTTTCACTAAAGGCAGACATAACTCGCTTAATACTGAAAGGCGCGCTACAGCTCGTGCTGTTACGATGTCATAAGACTCCCGGTTGTCTCCTCTGGTATTGCCGAAGTTCTCTGCACGTTCATGAACAAAACTGACTCCGCGCAGATCTAATGCATCAGCAAGATGATTTAAGAATTGAATACGTTTGTTTAATGAATCTACAATCGTCACCTTTAATTGTGGAAATACAATTTTCAAAGGAATACTTGGGAAGCCGGCACCTGCGCCGACATCACAAATACTCAATTCCTGATTCATATCAATATAAAATGCTGCTGTGATTGAATCATAAAAGTGCTTTAAATAAACGCCTTCTTCATCAGTAATACTTGTTAAGTTCATCTTTTCATTCCACTCTACAAGCATTTCATAGTAAGTTTGAAACTGCTGCTTTTGTTTATCATTTAATGTTATATCATGTTCTTGAAGCTTTTCAGCCAGCCACTCAACACTCATCTATTTCACCCTTTCAAGTTTACCTTGTTCTAAATATACAAGTAAAATTGAAATATCTGCAGGGTTAACACCTGAGATACGTGAAGCTTGTGCAATGTTCAACGGTTTAACTTCAGCCAATTTTTCTCTTGCTTCACTTGCTAAGCTGTCAATTTTACTATAGTCCAAATCATGCGGGATTTTTTTCTGTTCCATGCGTTTTACTTTTTCAACTTGTTGCAATGATTTATTGATATAGCCTTCATATTTTGTTTGAATTTCCACTTGTTCTTCCACATCTGCTGGAATTTGATGGTCTTCTTCTAAAATATCTAAAATAGCTTGGTAATCCATTTCAGGACGGCGTAATAATTCGATAGCTAAGATACCGTCTTTAAGCGGTGAACCATTACGTGATTTAATTACTTCTTGTGTATGTTCGTTTGGTTTAATACGAATATTAGTAAGACGATTGATTTCCGCTTCGATTTGATCACGTTTTTCGTTGAAACGTGCATAACGTTCATCAGAAATCATACCTAATTCATGACCTAAATCAGTTAAACGTAAATCAGCATTATCGTGACGTAATAATAAACGGTATTCTGCACGAGAAGTTAATAAACGGTAAGGTTCGTTTGTACCTTTTGTTACAAGATCATCGATAAGTACACCGATGTAAGCATCTGAACGACTTAATACTTTTTCACCAGTACCAAGCACTCTGCCGGCAGCATTAATACCAGCCATAATACCTTGACCAGCTGCTTCTTCATAACCTGATGTACCATTGATTTGACCCGCTGTGTATAAGTTTTTAATTTTCTTAGTTTCTAAAGTCGGCCATAATTGCGTTGGTACAATCGCATCATATTCAATGGCATAACCTGCACGCATCATGTCTGCTTTTTCTAGACCTTCAATCGTTTGAAGCATTTCACGTTGTACGTGTTCAGGCAAGCTTGTAGAGAGGCCTTGAACATAAACTTCATTAGTATCGCGACCTTCTGGTTCTAAGAACAATTGGTGACGTGGTTTATCGTTGAAACGTACATATTTATCTTCAATTGAAGGGCAATAACGAGGGCCTGTACCTTTAATCATACCTGAATACATTGCAGATAAATGCAAGTTATCATCAATTACTTGGTGTGTTTTATCATTTGTATAAGTTAGCCAGCAAGGAAGTTGATCTAAAATAAATTCAGTTGTTTCGAAACTGAATGCGCGACCTACATCGTCACCAGGTTGAATTTCAGTTTTACTGTAATCAATAGTTTTAGCATTAACACGCGGAGGTGTACCTGTTTTGAAACGTACAATATCAAATCCAAGTTCTCTTAAGTTATCTGCTAAAGTAACTGAAGGCAATTGATGGTTAGGACCACTTGAATATTTTAAGTTTCCTAAGATGATTTCACCGCGTAAAAACGTACCTGTAGTAATAACTACTGCTTCAGATCGGTATTCCGTTCCAATATTTGTACGAACACCTTTGATTTCATCATCTTCAATGATTAAATCATCTACCATCCCTTGCATAATGTGCAAGTTCTCTTCATCTTCTAACACACGTTTCATTTCTTTTTGATATAACACTTTATCTGCTTGTGCTCTCAATGCACGGACTGCTGGACCTTTACCTGTGTTCAGCATACGCATTTGAATGTGTGTTCTATCAATTGTCTTAGCCATTTGGCCGCCAAGTGCATCAATTTCACGTACTACAATACCTTTAGCTGGACCGCCCACTGATGGGTTACATGGCATAAATCCAACGTTATCTAAGTTAATTGTCAGCATTAATGTTTTAGCACCGCGTCTTGCAGAAGCTAATCCTGCTTCAATTCCGGCATGTCCGGCGCCAATGACAATTACATCATAATCCAAACTCATTTTTTGACCTCCCTATTATTTTCCGAGACAGAACTGACTGAATAATTGATCAATCAATTCGTCACTTGCACTTTCTCCGATAATTTCTCCTAATATTTGCCAAGTTCTTGTTAAGTCAATTTGTACCATATCCATCGGTACACCCGCTTCTGCTGCATCTATTGCATCTTGAATCGCATTACGCGCTTGTTTTAATAAAGAAATGTGTCTTGAATTGGAAACATATGTCATATCTTGGTTTTGCACTTCTCCACCAAAGAATAAGTCGCGAATTTGTTCTTCTAATTGATCAATACCTTCTTGTTTCAACATTGAAGTTTCAATCACTGGCATATCTCCAACCATAGATTTCACTTCATCTAAATCTAAATGTTGTTCAAGGTCAGTTTTATTTACAATGATAATCGCATCTTCATTTTTAATGACTTCATATAATTTGCGGTCTTCTTCTGTAAGACTTTCATTATAGTTAAGTACAAATAAGATTAAATCTGCTTCGCTCAATGCTTTTCTTGAACGTTCTACACCGATTTTTTCTACGATATCTTCAGTTTCGCGAATGCCTGCAGTATCTACTAAACGTAAAGGTACACCGCGTACATTAACATATTCTTCTAAAACATCTCTTGTTGTACCGGCTACTTCTGTAACAATCGCCTTGTTATCTTGAATTAAATTATTAAGCATCGAAGACTTACCTACATTCGGCTTACCTACAATAACAGTAGACAACCCTTCTCGCATAATCTTGCCTTGAGTTCCAGTTGCTAAAAGCTTATCAATATCTTCTTTAATCTCTTTAGACTGCTTTAATAAGAACTCTGTTGTCGCATCTTCAACATCATCATATTCCGGATAATCAATGTTCACTTCAACTTGGGCTAAGATTTCTAAAATAGATTGACGCTGGCGTTTAATCATATCACTCAAGCGACCTTCGATTTGATTCATCGCAACTTTAGACGCCCGGTCTGTCTTAGAACGGATAAAGTCCATGACTGCTTCTGCTTGTGATAAATCAATTCTGCCATTTAAGAAAGCACGTTTTGTATATTCACCAGGTTCAGCCAATCTTGCGCCATATGACATCGTCAATTCTAGAATATGATTAATTGTTAAAATACCACCATGGCAATTAATCTCAACGATATCTTCTCTTGTAAATGTTTTCGGTGCCCGCAGCACAGATACCATAACTTCTTCTACCACTTCATTGGTTTCAGGATCAACGATATGTCCGTAGTTAATTGTATGTGATTCAACCTCGGCTAATGGTTTCTTTCCTTTATATAACTTATCCGTTATTTCAACAGCTTCTTTACCAGATAATCTGACAATACCGATTGCACCCTCACCCATCGGAGTGGAGATACTTGTAATTGTATCTAAATCCATCATGCTGCTTCGCCTCCTCTGCTTAATTTTCTAACTATATAATTGTAAAGACTTTTAATGTAAATTGCTACATATGTGTTCGAATTTCTTTAAGTTAGTCTTACGTTTGTCTAACCTAAGACTTCGGTATGTCTACTTTATTCTCTTATTGAATAATTTTGCAACTTTTAAAACGTGTTCTAAGCTTTTTTGTATTTCGAGTACTGTCATGTCTTTAGCAGGATGTCTGGCAATGACAATAATATTTCTAGGCAATATATCATCTTTATGTACTTTAAAATTTTCTCTGATCGCTCTTTTGATACGATTGCGCGTCACAGCATTACCCAGCTTCTTTGAAACACTAATACCTAATTTAAAATGAGTCAATCCCTTATCCGGCATCATATAAATAACAAACTGGCGATTTGCTACCGACTTTCCTCTTCTATATATCGCTTGGAAATCGCTGTTCTTCTTAATACGGTATGCTTTTTCCACTTCCATCACTCACTTATATGTTCTTTTCGTATTTAACTCCCCTACCCTGCATTTCACCTTTACAGTTTAAGGGTCATATTTAAAATGTTCCAACTCAATCTTCTTTTTTATGATTTAAAGCAAAAAAAAGACCACTGATAGGTCAGTGATCTTATGCTGATAAAACTTTACGGCCTTTACGACGACGACGCGCTAATACTTTACGTCCGTTTTTAGTGCTCATGCGTTTTCTGAAACCATGAACTTTACTGTGTTTACGTTTATTTGGTTGATAAGTACGTTTTACCATGTAAAAACACCTCCATATTGATTCTTCTTTTCATTTATAGTCGCTTTCTCACATTTACATTAATGAGATTTCTTGGAAAAAGATCTGCATCTTCAGCCTATTTATATATAACTGAGATATTACAGACTTTCTGCCAAGCTGCTCCGCATGAATCTACGGTGTCGTTGAGAGGTTGGAACATTTAAAAGTTCTTCCTCGCTTAGTTAAATTAATAAATATCTTAGTCATATTTCAAGCAACTACTAAAATATAACAAATTCAACCTTATAAAGCAAGTACATTTTAAGTGTCATCTCTCAATAAAGTTATCCACTTATACACAATATAAACGTGACATTCTGTGGATAAATATGTTACGATACACAGACTCTTACACATAAAAACAACATATCCACATAGGTTTGACAGGAAAGTTTGTTAATAAGTATAATTATGTGGATAAGTCCTCTAAACTTTGGCAGGACTCAATTTAGTATGGTTATTTATCAACAATTTTCCTGTGTGTAATTAAGATTTAAGCAAAGTTATCCACCGATTGTGATTAACTTGTGGATAATTATTAACATACTGTGTACTTGATTATCCACTGGGTGTGATTTTGTGAATAAGTCTAAAAAATTTTATAGAAAGATGGAGTTTATATGTCTAAAGAAGAAATTTGGGACAAAGTTCTGGAATTAGCAAAGAATGAATTGACCCCTATTAGCTATATCACTTGGTTTGAGCCGCCAAAAACGGAATTAATCGATATCCAAGAAAATACAGCTATTATTTTGGTTGAATCAAATTTTGTTCAAGATTTTTTAAAGAAGCAATATACCGATATCATTGCTGATTTAATTGAAAAAGCAATCGGCACAAAATTGGTGCCTAATTTCGTAATTCAAAAAGATTTGACTGAAGACAAGCAAGTGAAAGATTCTGCAAAAGCAAAATCTGAAGCTAAACCCGATGTTCAAACGCCTCAAAACAGCAGCGAAGATCAATTTAATGTACATAATACATTTGAAACTTTTGTCATCGGCCCGGGCAACCGCTTCCCGCACGCTGCAAGTCTTGCAGTAGCTGAAGCGCCAGCTAAAGCCTACAATCCGCTCTTTATTTATGGAGGCGTAGGTTTAGGAAAAACCCATTTGATGCATGCAATCGGACATTATGTCTTAGAAAATAATCACGATGCAAAAGTGATTTATACATCAAGTGAAAAATTTACAAATGAATTCATTAAATCTATTCGTGACAATGAAACAGAGCAATTCCGTGAAAAATATCGTAATATCGATGTACTCCTAATCGACGATATTCAATTCATCCAAAACAAAGAACAAACACAAGAAGAGTTTTTCCATACTTTCAATGACTTGCATCAAACTGGAAAACAAATCGTCATTTCAAGTGATCGACCACCAAAAGAAATCGCAAAATTAGAAGATCGTCTGCGTTCACGTTTTGAATGGGGACTTATCGTAGACATCACACCACCTGATTATGAAACAAGAATGGCGATTTTACAGAAAAAGTTAGAAGAAGAAGATGTGGATATTCCGCTTGAATCACTCACTTATATTGCGAATCAAATTCAATCCAATATTCGTGAATTAGAAGGCGCACTTACAAGAGTTATCGCCTATTCAAGATTACAAAACGAAGCGATCACAACTGAACTGACTGCTGAAGCATTGAAAGATATTATTCAAACTCCAAAATCCAAAAAAATAACAATTCAAGACATTCAAAAAGTGGTAGGCCAATACTACAATGTGCGTCTTGAAGACTTTGCTGCGAAAAAAAGAACCAAATCAATTGCTTATCCTAGACAGATAGCAATGTATCTTTCTCGAGAACTTACTGATTTTTCACTTCCGAAAATCGGAGAAGAATTCGGAGGCCGTGATCATACAACTGTGATTCATGCACATATGAAAATTCAAACAGATATGTCAGAAGACTCTATTTTTAAACAAGAAGTAGAAAATTTAGAAAAAGAAATTCGAAATCAGTAAACAAATTAAATGTTTTACTAAAAAACGGGGTAAAATTGAGTGGAAATCAGAAACTGTTATATGACAGTCAATAAAAACAGGTTGGGGATAATGTTAAAAAGTTATACACACCATGCACAGTTTATCCACATGTGAATAACTTCGTATTTCAGGGTTTTTTCGAGTTATCCACTAATCCACAGCCCCTACTACTATTACTACGGTTTTAAAACCTATATAATTAATTTATAAACGACTGGAAGGAGTTTAATAAAATGATGGAATTCACGATTCGAAGAGATTATTTCATAAACCAATTAAACGACACATTAAAAGCAATTTCACCAAGAACAACATTACCTATTTTGACAGGTATTAAAATCGACGCTAAAGAAGATGAAGTGATTCTTACAGGATCAGATTCAGAAATCTCAATTGAAATTTCAATACCAAAACAAGTTGATGGCGAAGACATTGTCACTATTTCAGAGACAGGTTCAGTAGTACTTCCTGGTCGTTTCTTTGTTGATATCATTAAAAAATTACCAGGAAAAGATGTTAAACTTTCAACAAATGCACAATTCCAAACTTTAATCACATCAGGTCATTCTGAATTTAACTTAAGCGGCTTAGATCCAGACCAATATCCATTATTGCCGCAGGTTTCACAAGATGATGCTATCCAATTACCGATTAAAGTCTTGAAAAACGTGATTGCACAAACAAACTTCGCTGTGTCCACCTCAGAAACACGGCCAGTTTTAACTGGTGTGAACTGGTTGATTCAAGATAATGAATTAATATGCACTGCTACAGATTCACATCGTTTAGCTGTAAGAAAATTAAAATTAGAAGACGAAGACATTGATAACAAAAATGTCATCATTCCAGGAAAAGCATTAGCTGAGTTAAACAAAATCGTTTCTGACTCTGAAGATGACATCAATATTTTCTTTGCTTCTAACCAAGTGTTATTCAAAGTCGGACACATTAATTTCATTTCACGTTTGCTTGAAGGACATTATCCAGATACATCTCGTTTGTTCCCTGAAAACTATGAAACAAAAATTGAGATGAGCAACAGCGATTTCTATCATGCTATTGATCGTGCATCACTACTTGCACGTGAAGGCGGCAATAACGTTATTAAATTAAGTACTGGTAATGAAGAAGTTGAACTTTCTTCTACTTCACCTGAAATCGGTACGGTAAAAGAAGATGTGAATGCCAATGAAGTTGAAGGCAGCAAC
The DNA here is from genome assembly GCF_001618885.1 of Staphylococcus condimenti. Classification (NCBI taxonomy): domain Bacteria; kingdom Bacillati; phylum Bacillota; class Bacilli; order Caryophanales; family Staphylococcaceae; genus Staphylococcus; species Staphylococcus condimenti. The sequence goes on from NZ_CP015114.1 coordinate 1,557,403, forward strand.
TTAAAAATTTCATTCAACTCTAAATACATGATGGATGCATTAAAAGCAATCGACAGCGACGAAGTTGAAGTTGAATTCTTCGGTACGATGAAACCATTTACTTTAAAACCGAAAGATGACGATTCGGTTGTTCAATTAATTCTTCCAATCAGAACATATTAATTTGCCAAAATAAAAGGTGACATCATTTAAAAATAAGCAGAAATCCAACTCGGGTTTCTGCTTATTTTATTTTTTAGGCTGAATCATTTTGAAATTAAAGACAAAAATCAATTTTAAAGTGTCTCAGAGAACGCTGAACGCGTTAAATTTATTTATTGGATAAAAATATCGTCTTTAAATCAAAAATCAATGACACCTTTTAAAATGCAAAATTCTGTTATGGCTTGTGTTAAATCTACATTTTCTGCAAGAAGTTGAAAATTATATGTAAAACTACCTAGAAACTAGGCTCTAATACATGAAATTTATGACAAAAAAAGGTATAATATATTAATGACCTTATAAAGAAATGGAGTGAGTAAATTGGTTGAAAAAATCATGGTTGAAGGTGAAATTACTTTAGGACAATTTTTGAAAACTGAAGGGATAATTGAATCTGGTGGACAAGCAAAATGGTTCTTAAAAGAATTTGATGTTTATTTGAACGGCGAACACGAAACACGTCGCGGCAAAAAACTAGAAGATGGTGATCAAATCGACATTCCTGAAGTTGGTTCATTTGTAATTGCTCAACAAGGTGACCAATGAAACTAACTGCACTCCAGCTTGAAAATTATAGAAATTACGAAGAAGTTGTGTTGGACTGCCATCCTGACGTCAATATTTTGATTGGAGAAAACGCACAAGGCAAAACCAACTTGCTCGAATCAATTTACACACTTGCACTGGCTAAAAGTCATCGTACTTCAAATGACAAAGAGCTCATACGTTTTAACGCTGAGTATGCTAAAATAGAAGGTGAGCTGAGTTATAGACATGGCAAGATGCCGCTGACGATGTTTATAACTAAAAAAGGCAAGAAGGTTAAAGTAAATCACTTAGAACAACATCGTCTGACACAATATGTCGGACACTTGAATGTTGTTCTTTTTGCCCCAGAGGACCTCAATATCGTTAAAGGATCGCCGCAAGTACGCCGAAGATTTATCGATATGGAATTGGGTCAGATTTCAGCAGTGTATTTAAATGACTTGTCTCAATATCAGCGCATTTTGAAACAAAAGAATAATTACTTAAAACAAATGCAAATGAAGCAGAAGACAGATCGCACGATGTTAGAAGTCTTAAATCAGCAATTTGCAGAGTATGCGCTGAAAATTACGTTAAAGCGCGCGCATTTCATCAATGAATTGGAAACACTAGCAAAACCGATTCATTCAAGCATTACTGATGAACGTGAAACTTTGGATCTTGAATACAGACCGAGTTTAAAACTTTCAGAAGAAACGGATGAAGCAAAGCTTTACGAAGAAGTACAAAAGCTTTTACAAGACAATATGGAACGCGAAATAGAACGCGGTGTGGCACTTTATGGTCCTCACCGTGATGATTTGGGTTTTAAGGTTAATGAAATGGATGCGCAAACATACGGATCACAAGGTCAGCAGCGTACGACAGCGTTATCTATCAAGTTGGCTGAAATCGAATTAATCAATATTGAAGTAGGCGAATACCCTATCTTATTACTGGATGATGTATTGAGTGAATTAGATGACTCCCGTCAGACTCACCTGCTTAGTACGATTCAAGATAAGGTGCAGACATTTGTTACAACAACATCTGTTGAAGGTATCGACCACGAAATTATGAAACATGCAAAACTTTACCGAATAAATCAAGGTGAAATTATCAAGTGATAGAAAGTGAAGGTGGAAGCATTGTCAGATGTGAACAACACGGAAAATTATGGTGCTGGACAAATTCAAGTTTTAGAAGGACTTGAAGCGGTTCGTAAGCGACCAGGTATGTATATTGGTTCAACTTCAGAAAGAGGTCTGCACCATTTAGTTTGGGAAATTGTGGACAATAGTATTGACGAAGCATTAGCTGGCTATGCTGATAAAATCGAAGTCATTATCGAAAAAGATAATTGGATTCGAGTAACAGATAACGGACGTGGTATTCCTGTTGATATTCAAGAAAAAATGGGACGTCCTGCAGTCGAAGTTATCTTAACTGTTTTACATGCCGGCGGTAAATTCGGCGGCGGCGGATACAAAGTTTCAGGTGGGTTGCACGGTGTAGGTTCATCGGTTGTAAACGCACTATCAGAAAACTTAGAAGTTTACGTTCACCGTAACAATAAAATTTATAATCAAGCTTATAAACGCGGTATTCCGCAATATGACTTGAAAGTAATCGGCGAAACAGAACATAACGGAACAGAAATCCGTTTTAAAGCCGATCCTGAAATTTTTACAGAAACAACAACTTACCAATATGAAGTATTACAAAAACGTATTAGAGAATTAGCTTTCTTGAATAAAGGTATTCAAATCACTTTACGCGATGAACGTGATGAAGATGATATTCGCGAAGATTCATATCACTATGAAGGCGGTATTAAATCTTACGTAGAATTATTGAATGAAAATAAAGAACCGCTATTTGATGAACCTGTTTATATTCATGACCGTAAAGATGATGTAGAAGTTGAAATCGCAATTCAATACAATAGCGGCTTCACAACAAACTTATTATCTTATGCGAATAATATTCACACTTACGAAGGCGGTACGCATGAAGATGGCTTCAAACGTGCTTTAACACGTGTATTGAACAGCTACGGTACAAAATCAGGTTTAATCAAAGAGGATAAAGAACGTTTGTCTGGTGAAGATACGCGTGAAGGTATGACAGCGATTGTTTCAATCAAACACGAAGATCCTCAATTCGAAGGACAAACAAAAACAAAACTCGGCAACTCTGAAGTACGTCAAATTGTAGACAGACTTTTCGCTGAAGATATGGAACGTTTCTTGTACGAACATCCGCAAGTCGCACGTACCATCATCGAAAAAGGTTTGATGGCTTCTCGTGCACGTATTGCAGCTAAAAAAGCGCGTGAAGTTACGCGTAGAAAATCTGCTTTAGAAGTTTCCAGCTTACCTGGTAAATTAGCAGATTGTTCAAGTAAAAATCCTGATGAAAGTGAAATCTTCTTAGTCGAAGGTGACTCTGCCGGAGGGTCTACAAAACTTGGCCGTGACTCAAGAACACAAGCAATTTTACCGTTGCGCGGTAAGATTTTGAATGTTGAAAAATCACGATTAGACAGAATTTTAAATAATAACGAAATCCGTTCAATGATTACTGCTTTCGGAACAGGAATCGGCGGAGAGTTTGATATTTCTAAAGCACGTTATCATAAAATCGTTATTATGACAGATGCCGATGTTGACGGTGCTCATATTAGAACACTCTTGCTAACATTCTTCTATCGCTTTATGCGTCCGTTGATTGAAGCAGGATATGTTTATATTGCACAACCGCCATTATTTAAATTAACACAAGGCAAACAAAAATATTATGTCTTCAACGAAAGAGAATTGGAAAAATTAAAATCAGAATTGAAACCAACACCAAAATGGTCAATCTCTCGTTATAAAGGTTTAGGAGAAATGGATGCTGACCAATTATGGGAAACAACAATGAACCCTGAACACCGTTCAATGCTTCAAGTTACATTAGAAGACGCGATTGAAGCGGATACGACATTTGAAATGTTGATGGGTGATGTGGTTGAAAACCGTAGACAATTCATCGAAGACAATGCTGTGTACGCAAACTTGGATTTCTAATTTTGAAATACAGCAGCGGAATTAATAACTTAAGGAGGAGTTCTTGATGGCTGAATATCCTGAATCAAGAATAATTGAACGAAACATCAGTAACGAGATGCGTGAATCGTTTTTAGATTATGCGATGAGTGTAATCGTATCTCGTGCTTTGCCAGACGTCAGAGATGGTTTAAAACCAGTACATCGTCGTATTTTGTATGGTTTGAACGAACAAGGAATGACGCCTGATAAACCGTATAAAAAATCTGCACGTATTGTTGGGGATGTAATGGGTAAATATCACCCTCACGGTGACTCTTCTATTTACGAAGCTATGGTACGTATGGCACAGGATTTCAGCTATCGTTACCCTCTTGTTGATGGACAAGGGAACTTCGGTTCAATGGATGGCGATGGTGCAGCCGCAATGCGTTATACAGAAGCACGTATGACAAAACTTGCGACAGAATTACTAAGAGATATCAATAAAGATACAATTGACTTTATTGATAACTATGATGGTACAGAAAGAGAGCCGGCAGTCTTACCTGCTCGTTTCCCTAACCTGCTTGTTAACGGTGCTTCAGGTATCGCAGTAGGTATGGCTACTAACATTCCACCTCACAACATGACAGAAGTGATTAACGGTGTATTAAGTTTAAGCCATAATCCAGATATTACAATCAGTGAATTGATGGAAGATATACAAGGTCCTGACTTCCCTACAGCAGGATTGATTTTAGGAAAAAGCGGTATTCGCCGTGCTTATGAAACAGGACGCGGTTCTATTCAAATGCGTGCCCGTGCTGAAATCGAAGAACGCGGCGGGGGACGTCAACGTATCGTAGTTTCTGAAATCCCGTTCCAAGTCAATAAAGCACGTATGATTGAAAAAATTGCAGAATTAGCGCGTGATAAAAAAGTTGATGGCATTACTGATTTACGTGATGAAACAAGTTTACGTACAGGCGTGCGTGTTGTGATTGATATTCGTAAAGATGCAAATGCGAGCGTTATTCTTAATAATTTATACAAATTAACACCACTTCAAACATCATTTGGTGTGAATATGATTGCTTTAATCAATGGCAGACCTAAGTTAATCAATTTAAAAGAAGCTTTAGTTGAGTACTTAGAACATCAAAAAGTAGTAGTTCGCAGACGTACTGAATACAACTTGAAAAAAGCTGAAGATCGTGCGCACATCTTAGAAGGTTTAAGAATTGCGTTAGATCATATCGATGAGATTATTTCAACAATCCGTGAGTCTGAAACAGATAAAGAAGCAATGGAACGTTTGCAAGGTCGTTTCAAATTATCTGAACGTCAAGCACAAGCGATTTTAGATATGCGTTTAAGACGTTTAACAGGTTTAGAGCGCGATAAAATAGAATCAGAATATAATGAGTTAGTTGCTTACATTGAAGAATTGAGAGCTATTTTGGCGGATGAAGAAAAATTACTAGAACTTGTTCGAGAAGAATTAACAGAAGTGAGAGAACGCTTCGGTGATGAACGTCGTTCTGAAATTCAACTTGGCGGTTTAGACCAAATTGAAGATGAAGACTTAATTCCAGAAGAACAAATCGTAATTACTTTAAGTCATAACAATTATATTAAACGTCTTCCAGTTTCAACTTATCGTGCACAAAATCGAGGCGGCCGCGGTGTTCAAGGTATGAATACTTTAGAAGAAGACTTCGTGAGCCAAATCGTTACAATGAGTACTCACGATAATGTCTTATTCTTTACGAATAAAGGCCGTGTATATAAATTGAAAGGTTATGAAGTGCCGGAACTCTCACGTCAGTCTAAAGGTATTCCGGTTATTAACGCAATCGAATTGGAAAATGATGAATCAATCAGTACAATGATTGCAGTAAATGACCTTGAAAAAGAAGATGCTTACTTAGTATTTGCGACTAAGAAAGGTATTGTGAAACGCTCATCACTCAGCAACTTCTCACACATTAACCGTAATGGTAAAATTGCGATTAACTTCAGAGAGGACGATGAGTTAGTAGCTGTCCGTCTTACAGATGGTACTAAAGACGTCTTACTTGGAACATCACACGCTTCATTGATTCGTTTTAAAGAATCTAAGTTACGTCCATTAGGCCGTACAGCAGCAGGTGTGAAAGGTATTACCTTACGTGAAGGTGATGAACTTGTCGGCTTAGCGGTAGCAACTGAAGATAGTGAAGATGAAGTTTTAGTTGTAACGGAAAATGGTTACGGAAAACGTACACCGCTTAATGAATACCGTATTTCAAACCGAGGCGGTAAAGGTATTAAAACTGCGACAATCACTGAGAAAAATGGTGATATCGTCTGCATCACAACTGTGACAGGCGAAGAAGATATTATGATTGTAACGAACCAAGGTGTTATCATCCGAATTGATGTAGATGATATTTCTCAAAATGGACGTGCTGCACAAGGTGTACGCCTTATCCGTTTAGGTGAAGAACAATTTGTATCTACTGTTGCAAAAGTACAAGAAGACCCTGAAGATGAATTAGAAGGAACATCAGACAGCGAAACTGTTCCTGGTGAAGACGAAGCAACAGTTTCAGTTGAAGAGCATGTTGTTGAAACTGACGATGAAGGGCAAACTATCCATACTGAAGTCGATGAAACAGTTGATGAAGATGGAGAAAAAGAAGAATTAAGACAAGACTTTATGGATCGCGTAAATGAAGATATCGAAAGCGCGGATCATGAAGATGATGAAGAAAACGATGAAGAATAATAGATAAACAAAAAGAAGCTTTCTGCAGTGCTGGTTATCATCAGCAAGCAGAAAGCTTCTTTTTTATGCGTCTTCGCCGTCTTTCTCTTCTAAACGTTTCATCGCATAAGGAATTTCAGTAATTAAATTGGATGGTGGTACGACATACATATCTTTAGATAAGCATTGACCAATGTAACTGTGTACATAAGTACCTGTTGTAACAGCATAATCAAAATCATCAAATTGGCCGACAAAACTTGTGATGATACCAGCAAGTGTATCACCCATACCGCCAGTAGCCATTGCAGGTGTACCGATATCTAATTTGTAAGTTTTATCTTTTAAATAGATTTCAGTGCCATGTTTTTTCAAAACAACAACACCACCCATTTCATCAACCGCTTCACGGTTACGTTCTTCTGTTTGTTCATCAATAGGAATACCGCTCAAGCGTTCCCATTCCATTTGATGCGGTGTGTAAACGATACGGTGACATTTCGGAATATCTAATTTCAATTTACTGATGATTGAAATCGCATCTCCATCAATAATCAAGTTTTGGTGCGGTTGAATATTTTGAAGTAAAATTGTCATCGCGTTATTACCTTTGAAATCTTTACCTAAACCAGGACCAATTAAGATACTGTCCGTCATTTCAACCATTTTTGTTAATTGTTTCGTATCGTTAATGTCTATCACCATTGCCTCAGGGCAACGTGAATGGATAGCAGCATGGTTAGTTGGATGTGTCGCAACAGTAATTAAGCCGCTTCCGCTATAAACACAAGCACGTGCAGCCATAATAATAGCGCCACCCAAATTCGCGTTTCCTCCAATTAAAAGAATCTTACCATAATCACCTTTATGCGTATCATCTTTTCTTTTTGGAATAGATACGTTATTTAGTATTTCCACTACAATCCCTCCATCTTTCTTAAAAATCATTAAATAAGCAATAGACACCTTGTTATTGTTCTCGTTGACTCAATTGTCTGTATTCTGCTTTGATTGATAACCCTAAAATTTAAGCACATCTGCGAATGACAGATGAGCTTTTTAAATCGTCGTTAATCTACTTTTTCTTAATGCAATAACTCATATTATACCTGTCCTTTGAGTAAGTCAACACTAAAACTTAAAGTAAATATTAATACTTTATTAACGATGTCAGAATGTGTGAAATACCTGATAATAAGTAGTGTGAAATACGTTATAGATACCACAAAATATAAAAGAGCCAAAGCCTAGAAAAGACTTTGGCTCAATAAAGCAAATCGAATTATTTAAAATGCTTTCTAAATGTGATGATGGTACCAAATGCAATGAATAAACCTGCTACGATTGTCATAACAGTTGTATCTGCACTATCTTTTCCTGTATCAGGAAGCGGTTCGATATTTTGTCTCGGTTGTTGCTTAGATTCTACAGGTGTGCCATGTGTATTCAAATAGTCTTGTCCCTCTCTTGGAATAATAACTTCGCCATAAGCAGATTGGTCTTCAGCTGCTTCAATTGTACTTTCAACATAGTCGCGATATGAATTTTGATAGCTGTTGATAGAACCGATGTCGCCGCCTTCTCCTAAATTAGAACCGCTTAATCTGGCTTGCAGCAAATTATCGTGCTGTTTTTGCCATTCTGAAGGTGTAACAAGTTGGATGTCTGTTTTCTCGTTATCTTCTGCCGCTTCTGCTTGGTTGAATAATGAAGTCGAACTGCCCATGAACAATGAGGTTGCAATGATAGATGAAACAATCAATTTAGAATTCCTCACTGGATGACACTCCTCTACTTTTTTTGTCACTTGGAGTGTATCATCAAAAGCCATATTATTTTCATCATTTACAGAATCCATACCATATCATGAAGGAGGATTCATAAACTTAAATACTACTTAAGGTAGAAAAGATTTTAACTTGTTAAATTAGTGACGTATTACCATGCTACGGCTTTGTTGAAATCTATTGTCGCTCTCTGAATGTAAGCGTATACTTGTGATAATTGTAAGTATTTATATTACTAAGGGGGTAATTCAATTGACATTAGAATTAAACGGAGCGTCGCTCTCAATTGAAGACATAAAAAATTTTTTACATCAGCAAGATCAAGTTGCAATCTCATCTGATGCACTAGAGCGTGTTAAGAAGAGTCGTGCGATTGTAGAAGATATTATTAAAAATAAAGAAACAATCTATGGTATTACTACAGGATTTGGTTTATTCAGTGATGTCTTGATTGATCCAGACCAATATAATCAGCTGCAAGTGAATTTGATTCGTTCTCATGCTTGCGGGACAGGTGACCCATTCTCGCATGACGTTGCACTTGTGATGATGATATTACGTTTAAATACAATGTTAAAAGGCCATTCAGGTGTGACTACTGAATTGGTAGATCAATTGATTTATTTCATCAATCATCGTATTATCCCAATTATTCCGCAGCAAGGTTCATTAGGAGCATCAGGAGATTTAGCACCGCTTTCTCATCTTGCTTTAGCATTAATTGGTGAAGGTAAAGTATATTACCAACAAGAAGAACGTGAAAGCAGCGAAGTACTTGAAGAATTAGGACGTAAGCCGCTGCAATTATCTGCTAAAGAAGGATTAGCGTTAATCAACGGTACACAAGCCATGACAGCACAAGGTGTCATTAATTGGATTGAAGCGGAATCATTAGCTTATCAATCTGAATGGATTGCTTCATTGACACACCAAGCATTAAACGGTATTACAGATGCCTATCGTCCTGAAGTGCATGATGTACGCAACTTCCCAGAACAAAGCGCAGTAGCTGACCGTATGTTGTATTGGTTGGAAGATTCTAATTTAACGACACATCAAGGAGAAATCCGTGTTCAAGACGCTTATACATTACGTTGTATTCCACAAGTGCATGGTGCAAGCTTTGAAACTTTAAACTTTGTGAAAAAACAATTAGAACGTGAAATGAATGCAGCAAATGATAATCCGCTTATTTTCCATGAAGACGATGAAACACTTGTCATTTCAGGTGGAAACTTCCATGGACAACCTGTAGCTTATGCCTTAGATTTCTTAAAAGTAGCAGTCAGTGAATTAGGCAATATTGCAGAACGCCGTCTTGAACGTTTAGTCAATCCGCAGCTTAACGGAGACTTACCTGCATTCTTAAGTCCAGAACCTGGTCTGCAAAGTGGGGCGATGATTATGCAATATGCAGCAGCAAGTCTTGTGTCTGAGAATAAGACATTAGCTCATCCGGCAAGTGTAGATTCTATCCCATCTTCTGCAAATCAAGAAGATCATGTGTCTATGGGAACAATTGCTTCACGTCACGGTTATCAAATTGTGGATAACACAAGACGTGTATTAGCGATTGAATTAATCATTGCGTTGCAAGCCGTAGAGTTGAAAGGGATTGATAAATTATCGCCGCGTTCTCGTGAAAAATATGAGACATTACGCAATATCACGCCTTCTATTACAGAAGATCGTCAGTTCCATAAAGACATTACAAAAGTGGCTCGATACTTACAGCAAACGGCTTATACAAAGATTGAATGTAAATAACATGAATTTTTATTGAATTCTGAAAAAGTTGAAAATACGTATTGCAAATTATAAAAACCTTTGCTATAGTGAACTTAAGTTAATAAGACATTGTTCGCAGGACAAGTAATCCTGATAATTGATTTCAGAGAGCTTATGGTGAGTGTGAATAAGCAATCAATATCTGTGACGAATCTACCTGCTTATTGAAGGAACAACCGGTAATAACCGTTATTTTAGCGAGAGTGCAGTGCTTATTTTATATTTGTACTGTTAAATAGGGTGGCAACACGTAGTACCACGTCCCTTGTAGGGGCGTGGTATTTTTTTATGTTTTTTGCCTCCTTATAGATTCAAATTAATTCACTTATTAGGTATATATTGGAAAGGATGACCGTATTATGTTAGATATCAAATTATTCAGAAACGAACCGGACTACTTAAAAGGAAAAGTTAAATTACGTGGTATGGATCCAAAAGTAGTAGACGAAGTTTTAGAACTAGACGGCAAACGCCGTGAGTTAATCGGTAAAGCAGAAGAAATGAAAGCTGAAAGAAACAGAGTCAGCAATGAAATTGCTGAGAAAAAACGCAACAAAGAAAATGCAGATGATGTAATCGTTGAAATGAGAAAATTAGGCGATGACATTAAAGAAGTAGACACTGAATTAAATGAAGTAGATGAAAAATTAAATTATAGATTATCTACAATTCCTAACGTTATGCATGATGATGTGCCTGAAGGTGACTCTGATGAAGAAAACATCGAAGTTAAAAAATGGGGTACACCTCGCAAATTCGATTTCGAAGCTAAAGCACATTGGGATTTAGTTGAAGAATTAGGAATGGCAAACTTTGACCGTGCTGCACGTGTTTCAGGTGCACGTTTCGTATTCTTAACTAATGAAGGTGCACAATTAGAACGTGCATTAATGAACTACATGCTGACTAAACATACAACACAACATGGCTACACTGAAATGATGGTACCGCAATTAGTGAATGCTAATTCTATGTATGGTACAGGTCAATTACCTAAGTTTGAAGAAGACTTGTTCAAAGTGGAAAAAGAAGGATTGTACATGATTCCTACAGCAGAAGTTCCACTTACTAACTACTACCGCGAAGAAGTCTTGTCTGCAGATCAATTGCCAGGCAAGTTCACTGCACAGTCAGCTTGCTTCAGAAGTGAAGCGGGTTCTGCCGGACGTGATACACGTGGTTTAATCCGTTTACACCAATTCGATAAAGTTGAGTTGGTACGTTTTGAAAAACCTGAAGATTCTTGGGATGCATTAGAACAATTAACAAGCAACGCAGAAGCAATTCTTGAAGAACTTGAATTACCATATCGCCGCGTTATTCTTTGTACTGGCGACCTTGGGTTCAGTTCAAGTAAAACTTATGACTTAGAAGTTTGGCTTCCAAGTTATGATGAATACAAAGAAATCAGCTCATGTTCTAACATGACAGATTTCCAAGCACGCCGTGCAAATATCCGATTCAAACGTGATAAAGATGCTAAACCAGAATTAGTTCATACTTTGAACGGAAGCGGTTTGGCAGTCGGACGTACATTCGCGGCGATTGTTGAGAACTACCAAAATGCTGATGGTTCAATTACAATTCCTGAAGCATTAGTTCCGTTCATGGGCGGAAAAACTAAAATCGGCCCAGCAACAAAATAAATAGGATCATCGAGTAGTTGGAAAACGAATTAAGATGATCCAACCTCGTTCCAATATATATTTACCTACCACTTTGAGTGCTGTACTTACCAATACAGCACTCATCTTTTTTATTTCCCGATAATTTATTTCCCTGAAAGCAAACAAAAAACCGATTACCTTCTTCAGATAATCGGTATATCAGCATATACTAAAAATAGCATAGAATCAACGTTTTTAAGTGTTCTGGAAGTCTAAGCTCAGACAAACGGTAGTCTGACCCCCTGTTATGTATGTTCAACGTAATGTTGTTGAATCGTAGGCATTCGAGAATAGGAATGCAACAAAACTAATCACGCTTAATGTGAATAAACCATAACCTAAAGGGATAAGGAAATTTCCAGCATTAAAGAAAATGAGTCCTGTTATTGTCATTCTAATTAATGCATGTAAAACAAAACATAAAACGCTGGCAAAAAATAGTGCTAAACTACTTCCGCCAAAAAGGACTTTCTGCATTTCGACTGGTACTCCTTTTTAAATTTAAAACTTTATTTTTTTCTCATTTTTTATGTTTCAATTATAACGCGGTTTATAACAGATTACGATAGATGTTTTAGGATTTTAACAAATAATTAATAAAACGTAATTATTTAATAAAGTGTTGTATTAAGCTGCCGATTAATAAAATAATCATAGCGACAAGCACCATAATATTAGCAACAAGCGTCTGATATTGATTACGTAAATGTTTAGGTTTAGTAAGTTCTTTTAACAATATAGCACCTGCGATGAATAACAATAAAAATACAATCACGTAAACAATAATAGATCCGATTGACATATGAAATACCCCCTTATCTTTACATATTTCGAATGCTTTCTTTAATAAAATTGTACCTCAATTATTCTTCTGAAAACATGGGTAGAAGAAATATGCTTGATGATGTAAGTTGTGGGGTAGCAATAGGTTAATCAACACTTGCAGCTACTTGTTTCTCTTAAGGTAAATCAAGTAGGTGATTCTTGCCAACTATGTTAAAATAATTCTTATAGTTACTAAAGTATAGGAGTGGCGAATTTGTTTGCAAAAATAGACTTTAAGGCGACGTTTCTAGCAACATTAGCACTCATTGTTGTTGCTGCAGTCACCTATTTCCTGCCGTTTGCTGGACTGTTACTGTTCTTTGTTGCGACAGTACCTGGGATTGTTCTTTGGCATAAGTCCCGCATGTCATTCGGCATAAGCGCACTCATTACAGTTGTTTTAGTAGTATTTTTTGGAAGTGAAGGGCTTCTGAGCTACATTATTTTTGTCTTATTATTAAGTTTAATTGTAGGTCAGTTATTAAAAGAACGTACTTCTAAAGAACGCATACTTTATATCGCAACTACATATATGAGTATTTTAACGTTAGGCGCGTTTATGATGCTGCAAGTATTCAAGCGTATTCCGAATACACAAGTACTCGTTAAACCGTCTAAAGATCAATTGTACGATATGATGGCTATGAGTGGTTTAGACTCAGCTTCACGCGGTGTTTTAGAAGAGGGTTTCCGTCAAATGGCTGTCCAATTACCAAGTTACATCATTATCGTAATTTTCTTCTTGATTTTGATTAATTTGATTGTAACATTTCCGATTTTACGTAAATTCAAGATTGCAACACCTGTATTCAGACCGTTATTCGCTTGGCAATTTAATCGTGTTTTAGCATATATTTACTTTATCGTTCTATTGTGTGTGATGTTTGCAACACAACCTGGAACTTTCCAAAGTATTGTGTTGAATATGCAAGTGATTCTTTCATTCGTAATGTTTATTCAAGGTTTAAGCGTGATTGCGTTCTTTGCGAAAGTTAAACGTCTGCCTCCAGGTGTAGGTATTCTATTAATGGTATTAGGATTTTTATTGACACCTGTTTTACCTGTCATAGGACTATTAGGTGTCGTTGATTTATGTTTCAACTTAAAACGATTTATCAAAAAATGATTTGAGGTGACAGAATGAATCGTCAATCCACTAAGAAAGCACTGATGATTCCCTTTTTATTAATGGTGTTAACTGCGATTGCAATTGTTGTAGTCTGGTTTGTCTTTAATCAGCTTATTGCAGGTATCGCATCAGCAGTTTTACTCGTAATGATTTTTATCAGTGCATTTGCACTGCGCAATGCATTCTTACGTTTGGATAATTATGTAGATGATTTAAGCGGACAGATATCATCAGGCAACAGTATCGCAATTAAAAGCTTGCCTATTGGTGTAATTGTCCTAGATGAAAACGAGGATGTAGAATGGATGAACCATTTCATGTCTGATCGATTAGATCGCAATGTTATCTCAGATCCGATAAATGAAGTGTATCCCAACATTCTGAAACAATTAGAGAAAACACAAGAAATTGAAATTACAGATGGCAGTTACCATTATCGTGTCCGTTATTCAGAAGAAGAACATGTACTTTATTTCTTCGACATTACTGAAGAAGTGCATACGACTGAATTATATGAAGACTCTAAACCGATAATTGCGACACTGTTCTTAGATAACTACGATGAAATTACACAAAACATGAATGATACACAACGTTCTGAAATCAACTCTATGGTAACGCGTGTGATTAGCCGTTGGGCCTCTGAGTATGATATCTTCTTTAAACGTTATAGTTCAGATCAATTCGTAGCTTACTTGAATCAACGTATTTTGTCTCAACTAGAAGATTCTAATTTTGATATCTTAAAACATCTGCGTGAAAAAAGTGTTGGGTATCGTGCCCAGTTAACACTGAGTATCGGTGTAGGTGAAGGGTCAGAGAACTTGATTGATTTAGGTGAGTTATCTCAATCTGGTCTTGATCTTGCATTAGGACGCGGCGGTGACCAAGTTGCAATTAAACATATTAATGGTAACGTTCGCTTCTATGGTGGTAAGACTGACCCGATGGAAAAAAGAACGCGTGTACGTGCTCGTGTTATCTCTCACGCTTTAAAAGATATCTTAATGGAAGGCGACAAAGTAATCATCATGGGTCATAAACGTCCTGACTTGGATGCAATTGGTGCAGCCATCGGGGTTTCACGTTTTGCGATGATGAATAATTTAGATGCTTATATCGTCTTGAATGATGAAGATATCGATCCGACATTACGTCGCGTGATGGATGAAATCGATAAGAAACCAGAATTGAAAGATCGATTCTTAACATCGGATGAAGCATGGGATATGATGACATCCAAAACAACATTAGTTATTGTAGATACACATAAACCAGAGATGGTGTTAGATGAAAATATTTTAAATAAAGCAAACCGCAAAGTGGTAATTGATCACCATCGTCGTGGTGAAAGCTTTATCTCCCATCCGCTCTTGGTATACATGGAACCTTATGCCAGCTCTACAGCAGAATTGGTAACAGAGTTGCTTGAATATCAACCGACAGAGCAACGTTTAACAAGACTTGAATCAACGATTATGTATGCGGGTATTATTGTAGATACAAGGAACTTTACATTACGTACAGGTTCAAGAACATTTGATGCGGCAAGTTACTTGCGTGCACACGGTGCAGATACAATTCTGACACAACACTTCTTGAAAGATGATATTGATACGTATATCAACCGTTCAGAATTAATCCGCACAGTGAAATTACAAGATCACGGTATTGCCATTGCACATGGTTCAAATGATAAAATCTACCATCCTGTAACAGTTGCACAAGCAGCAGATGAATTGTTAAGTTTAGATGGTGTGGAAGCTTCTTACGTTGTAGCACGAAGAGAAGATGACTTAGTTGGTATTTCTGCTCGTTCGCTTGGTTCTGTTAACGTTCAGTTAACAATGGAAGCATTAGGCGGCGGCGGTCATTTAACTAATGCTGCAACTCAAATTAAAGGTGTATCAGTAGAAGAAGCAGTTAAACAATTACAACAAGCGATAGATGAACAAATGAGTAGGAGTGAAGAAGCATGAAAGTAATTTTTACACAAGATGTTAAAGGTAAAGGCAAAAAAGGCGAAGTTAAAGACGTACCAGTAGGTTATGCAAATAACTTCTTATTCAAGAAAAATGTTGCAGTTGAAGCAACTCCAGGTAATTTAAAACAATTACAACAACAAAACAGACGCGCTGAACAAGAAAGAGAACAAGAAATCGAAGATGCAAAAGCATTGAAGAAAAAATTAGAAGATATCGAAGTTGAAGTAACAGCTAAATCAGGCGAAGGCGGCAAACTTTTCGGTTCTGTCAGCACTAAACAAATCGCACAAGCATTACAAAAACAACACGATATCAAAATTGATAAACGTAAAATGGACTTGCCGAACGGTATTCATGCGTTAGGTTATACAAATGTACCCGTTAAATTAGATAAAGAAGTCGATGGTACAATTCGCGTCCATACTGTAGAACAATAAGTTTGAAATGGAATAAATCAGAGGTGTAATCATAATGGATGGAATGTACGAACAAAACCAAATGCCGCATAACAATGAGGCTGAACAATCTGTCTTAGGTGCCATTATTATTGATCCGCAGCTCATCGGGGAAACTCAGGGAGTCTTACTTCCTGAGTCCTTTTATAGAGGCGCTCACCAACACATTTTCCGTGCGATGATGCACCTCTCTGAGGAAAATAGTGATATTGATGTCGTTACCTTGATGGATCAGCTGACATCAGAAGGAACATTAAGTGAAGCGGGCGGACCGCAGTACTTGGCGGAGCTAGCCAATAAAGTACCGACGACCCGCAATATTGAATATTATCGAGAAATCGTCTATAAGCTTGCGGCAAAACGTAACTTGATTCGTGTTGCCGATCAAATCGCAAAAGATGGTTATGATACAGAGCTTGAATTAGATGATATTTTAAGTGATGCAGAGAGAAAAATTTTAGAACTGTCTGCTACAAGAGAATCTGAAGGATTCAAAGATATCAGAGATGTCTTAGGACAGGTTTATGAGAATGCCGAAGAACTCGACCAAAATAGCGGTCAGACACCAGGTATTCCAACTGGATATCGAGATTTAGACCAAATGACAGCGGGCTTTAACCGAAATGATTTAATCATTTTAGCAGCCCGTCCGTCAGTAGGTAAGACTGCCTTCGCATTAAATATCGCGCAAAAAGTTGCGACGAACGAAGGAAATTATACGGTAGGCATCTTCTCTTTAGAGATGGGTGCTGACCAACTCGCAACACGTATGATTTGTAGTTCAGGCAATGTTGATTCTAACCGATTACGTACAGGTACAATGACTGAAGAAGACTGGAATCGTTTTACAGTTGCGGTCGGTAAGTTATCAAGAACGAAAATCTTTATTGATGATACACCAGGTATCCGTATTACAGATTTACGTTCAAAATGCCGTCGTTTAAAACAAGAACACGGTTTAGATATGATCGTTATCGACTATTTGCAATTGATTATGGGAAGCGGTTCTCGTATGTCAGACAACCGTCAACAAGAAGTATCTGAGATTTCCAGAACACTTAAAGCCATCGCACGTGAACTGGAATGTCCAGTTATCGCATTGAGTCAGTTATCTCGTGGTGTTGAACAACGACAAGATAAACGTCCGATGATGAGTGATATTCGTGAATCCGGGTCAATTGAACAAGATGCTGATATTGTCGCTTTCTTATATCGTGATGATTATTATAATCGTGAAGGTGATGAAGAAGATGATGACGGCGGTATGGAACCTGTCACAAATGATGATAACGGTGAAATCGAAGTCATTATTGCTAAGCAGCGTAACGGCCCGACAGGAACTGTGAAACTGCACTTCATGAAACAATATAATAAATTTACAGATATCGATTATGCACATGCAGATATGATGTAGAGATGAATACACAGACTCGAAGTGCCAATAATTTATTGAGGTTGAAATTAAAGTTTCAGCCTCTTTTTTTATACTTAAAGAAATATTTTTGAGGCAATAAAAAAATATTTTTACGTACAATTATAGAAGTTATGTATTTATTGTACGGTTTTTGGTCGATTTATAAGATAGGAATTGTCAATAAGTATGTGTGGTGTTTTTGTGGAGGATTGCGTTGAAACACCATTGATAAAAGGATTATAGGGTTTTAAAGGTAATTTCATGATATCAAAATTTGTCTTAAAACTGTAAAAAATAATGTTCGTTTTCTATTTGCATTACACGCTTACAATTGATAGAATACTTAATGGTTAATTGAGAATAACTTGGAGGTGCTCTTATGTCATCAATCGTAGTTGTTGGGACACAATGGGGAGACGAAGGTAAAGGTAAAATTACAGACTTTTTAGCAGAACAAGCAGACGTGATTACACGTTTTTCAGGCGGTAATAACGCTGGCCATACAATCAAATTCGGCGGCGAAACTTACAAATTGCACTTAGTACCATCAGGCATTTTTTATCAAGATAAACTTTCAGTGATTGGTAACGGTGTAGTTGTAGATCCTGTTGCTTTATTGAAAGAGTTGGACGCTTTAAACGAACGCGGTATTCCAACAAATAATTTGCGCATTTCAAATCGTGCTCAAGTTATTTTGCCTTACCACTTATTGCAAGATGAGTATGAAGAACGTCTTCGCGGCGACAACAAAATCGGTACAACTAAGAAAGGTATCGGCCCAGCATACGTTGATAAAGCACAAAGAATCGGAATCCGTATGGCGGATTTATTAGACAAAGAAACTTTTGAAAAATTATTGAAATCAAATCTTGAATATAAATCAGCATACTTTAAAGGTATGTTTAATGAAGAAGCACCTGCTTTTGAAGATATTTTTGAAGAATATTATGCAGCAGGTCAACGTTTGAAAGACTATGTAACAGACACACCTAAAATTTTAGATGATGCTTTAGCAGCTGACGAACGTGTATTATTTGAAGGTGCACAAGGTGTAATGCTTGATATCGACCACGGTACATACCCATTCGTAACATCAAGCAACCCGATTGCTGGTAATGTAACTGTCGGAGGCGGTGTAGGTCCGACTGCAGTTTCTAAAGTTATTGGTGTATGTAAAGCTTATACTTCACGTGTAGGAGATGGTCCATTCCCTACTGAATTATTTGATGAAGATGGTCACCACATCCGTGAAGTCGGCCGTGAATATGGTACAACTACAGGACGTCCTCGTCGTGTCGGCTGGTTCGACTCAGTTGTATTACGTCATGCACGTCGTGTGAGCGGTATTACAGACTTATCTATCAACTCTATTGATGTTTTAACTGGTTTAGATACAGTGAAAATCTGTGTAGCTTATGAGTTGGATGGAAAAGAAATCACTGAATATCCAGCGAACTTAAACGACTTGAAACGTTGCAAACCAATTTATGAAGAATTACCTGGATGGACTGAAGATATTACAAGTGTTCAATCTTTAGAAGCTCTTCCAGAAAATGCACGTCATTATTTAGAACGTATTTCTGAGCTTTCTGGTGTAGATATTTCAATCTTCTCAGTAGGTCCAGACCGTACACAAACAAATATGTTAAAACCTTTATGGTCTTAATTCTAGATACATTTAAAGAGGGTGCTTATCACAGCGATAAGCACCCTCTTTTGTTATATATAAGCATATTGAACTTCAATGATTGAATTAATCTTAGATTGAATTTAGTGAATATCTTTCTTACGATGATGACCGCCACGTACCTCAGATACGTTACCGAAGGATAAGAACGCATTCGGATCAATCTTCATTACAACCTCTTTTAATTTAGCTTCTTCGACACGTGTAATGACACAGAACACGACTTTACGCGGTTCGCCTGTATAAGCGCCTTCAGCATTTAAATACGTCACACCACGTCCTAAACGGTCGTTGATAGCTTCTCCGATTTCTTTATAATCATCGCTGATAATCCATACTGCTTTCGACTCATCGAGACCTACGAGTATCAAATCAATCATCTTGAAGGCGATAAAATAAGCTACAAAGCTATACATCGCACTTTCCCATGTAAAGATAAAGCCTGCAACCGCAAAGATGAAGAAGTTGAAGATCATCACAATTTCACCTACGGAAAAAGGAACTTTATTGTTCAAGAGGATAGACATGATCTCAGTACCATCCATTGTGCCTCCTGCACGTATTACGAGACCTACACCAATGCCGACAATCGCACCGCCGAAGATGGTAATGAGAAGCGGTTCCTTAACAACTGCAGGAACAGGATGTAAAAGTGTTGTACCGACTGATAAAATCGTAATGGCATATAAAGTAGAAATCGCGAATGTTTTACCTATTTGTTTATATCCTAAAAAGAAGAACGGTAAATTAAGTAAGAAAATAAATAGACCGAGAGACCATCCAGTTAAGTGGGATAAAATAATCGAGACACCGACAATGCCGCCATCAAGCAGTTTATTCGGTACTAAAAAGAGTTCTAGACCCGTTGCGGTAAGCATTGCGCCTATTGTTAAAAATAAAATACGTATAACAATTTGTGTGAGTGATAATTTTTTTCTTTTTCTTGTTATGACCCCCAGAAATAGTAGTATGTTCCATAAATTCCCTCCTAAATTGGGTTATGTAAAAATTATACAAAATTTTTTTAAAAATAGCTTGTGTTTTTTTAAACAGGTTGATATAATCAATCTTGTGCTTAAGAAATGGCTCCTTGGTCAAGCGGTTAAGACACCGCCCTTTCACGGCGGTAACACGGGTTCGAGTCCCGTAGGAGTCACCATTTCAGGTCTCGTAGTGTAGCGGTTAACACGCCTGCCTGTCACGCAGGAGATCGCGGGTTCGATTCCCGTCGAGACCGTATAATGCTCATCCAATAGGGTGGGCATTTTTTATTTGTCCTTTTTTAAATACTTAATATGAGTATAACAAACTTACATTTAAATAAATGGTTAAAAAGACCTTATAAACAACTTGCAATGCGAAATAGCGATGAAATGCTATAATAGACCCGTATGCATGAGTCTTACTTTAAAGCAATGACATAATCCATTTGTAAGTTACACCCACATTTTAACTCTTCGATTTCACTACATCCTCTATAGAATTCTTGTTCAGTTGTCAACAATCCATTTAAATTTGTTCGGAAAATAGAATTGGTACGTTAAAAATGGTAAATTATAGAGTAGATACTTATGTCAAAATTATAATAGATTCATGTACGATTATTTAAGATTAGAAATGAGGTTTAGGATTATGGCGAGAAAAGTAGTTGTAGTAGACGATGAAAAACCTATTGCTGATATTCTAGAATTTAACTTGAAAAAAGAAGGTTACGAGGTCTTTTGTGCTTACGATGGTAATGATGCAATCGACTTAATTTACGAAGAAGAACCAGATATCGTACTTTTAGATATTATGCTTCCAGGACGTGACGGCATGGAGGTTTGTCGTGAAGTTCGTAAGAAATATGAAATGCCGATTATTATGTTAACAGCAAAAGACTCTGAAATTGATAAAGTATTAGGACTTGAATTAGGTGCAGATGACTATGTCACAAAACCATTCAGCACACGTGAATTGATTGCACGTGTAAAAGCCAACTTGCGTCGTCGTTATACACAACCGGCACAAGAAGCAGATAACGCACCAAATGAAATTACAATTAAAGATATCGTAATTTACCCAGATGCTTATTCTATTAAAAAACGCGGTAAAGATATCGAACTTACACACCGTGAATTTGAATTATTCCATTATTTAGCAAATCATATGGGACAAGTAATGACACGCGAACACTTATTACAGACTGTTTGGGGTTATGATTACTTCGGCGACGTACGTACAGTCGATGTAACAATCAGACGTTTAAGAGAGAAAATTGAAGATGATCCGTCTCACCCAGAATACATTGTGACACGTCGCGGCGTTGGATACTTCCTTCAACAGCACGACTGAGGCCATGATTTATGAAATGGCTTAGACAATTTCAATCCCTTCATACTAAGCTCGTAATTGTTTATGTCTTGTTGATTATTATCGGTATGCAGATTATCGGTTTATATTTTACCAATAACTTAGAACGAGAATTAACACAGACATTTAAAAATAATATTTCGCAATATGCGAAACAAATCGAGATTAATATTGAGAAGGTAAAAGAAGAAGATAATTCAGACAATGGGCAAAAAGAAATACAAAATTTATTAAACGAGTATGCCAACCGTCAAGAAATAGAACAAATTAACTATATCGATCGCAATCAAATTATCATTGCGACTACCAAACAGTCCAGTCAAAGTATTGTGAACCAAAAAGCGAATGATACCTCTATCCAAAAAGCATTATCACTTGGTCAGCCTAATGACCATACAATGTTGAAAGACTATGGAAAAGGGAAACAGCGCGTTTGGGTATATAACTTGCCAGTAAAATCATCTAAAGGCGTTATTGGCGATATTTATATCGAATCAGATATTGATAATGTTTATGATCAATTAAATAACTTTAACCAAATCTTTATCGTAGGTACAGCAATTTCTTTATTTATCACAGGAATATTAGGTTTCTTCATTGCCCGTACAATCACAAAACCGATTACAGATATGAGAAACCAAACTGTGGAAATGTCTAAAGGGAATTATACGCAGCGCGTGAAGATATATGGTAACGATGAAATTGGCGAACTTGCTTTAGCGTTTAATAACTTATCTAAACGTGTACAAGAAGCACAAGCTAATACCGAGAGTGAAAAACGGCGTCTTGATTCCGTTATCACCCACATGAGCGATGGTGTCATTGCGACCGATCGCCGCGGCCGTATTCGTATTGTGAATGATATGGCACTGAAAATGCTAGGTATGGCTAAAGAAGATGTCATGGGCTATAACATGCTTAGTGTTTTAGACCTTGAAGATGAGTTTGCTTTAGACGAAATGCAAGAAAACAATAATAGTTTCTTACTCGATATTAATGAAGAAGAAGGTATTATTGCACGTGTCAGCTTCAGTACAATTGTTCAAGACACTGGCTTTGTGACAGGTTACATCGCAGTGCTGCATGATGTAACGGAACAACAACAAAACGAACGCGAACGTCGTGAATTCGTAGCCAATGTATCACACGAATTACGTACACCATTAACATCGATGAACAGTTACCTTGAAGCATTAGAAGAAGGTGCTTGGAAAGATGAAGAAATCGCACCACAATTCTTATCTGTGACTAGAGAAGAAACAGTCCGCATGATTCGTCTTGTTAATGACTTGCTGCAATTATCTAAAATGGATAATGCGAATGAAGAAAATGCTTCAAACCAAGTTACAAAAGAAATTGTCGACTTCAATATGTTCATCAATAAAATTATCAACCGTCATGAAATGGCAGCGAAAGATGTGACATTCGTTCGTGACATTCCTGAAGAAACAATCTTCACAGAAATTGATCCAGATAAGATGACGCAAGTATTCGATAACGTGATTACCAATGCGACGAAATATTCACGCGGCGATAAGCGCGTAGAGTTTCATGTGAAACCTAACCCGTTATATAACCGTATGACGATTCGTATCAAAGATAATGGTATCGGTATTCCGATTACTAAAGTCGATAAGATATTCGATCGTTTCTTCCGTGTAGATAAAGCACGTGCACGTAAGATGGGTGGTACTGGTCTTGGTTTAGCGATTTCAAAAGAAATCGTCGAAGCACATAATGGACGCATTTGGGCAAATAGTGTCGAAGGTCAAGGTACTTCAATCTTCATCACTTTACCGTGTGAAGTCATAGAAGATGGTGATTGGGATGAGGCATAAGGAAGCAGCAAAATCCGTTATCCTGACACTATTGGTTTTAATGAGTATCGTCTTAACGTATTTAATGTGGAACTTTTCGCCGGATTTATCGAATCTGGAAAATCAAGACAGTAAAAAAGCGAATGAGAAAACCATCGGCAAGCCGAATTCAGAGCAAATGGACAATGCGATTTCTCCTTATCAGATTGTTTATAATCATGGCGATAAGACAGATGGTGCATTAGAAACACGAAAATTGAATCGTGATGTTGCGAAAGTTTTGAAAAACCAAAGAGTAACAGATTCATCTGAAATTTATCATGATCATAATTTATTTATTCCTGAACTCAGTGATAACTTTGTCGCATTGGATTTTACGTATGACATGCCACTGACCACCTATTTAGGACAAGTCATGAATATGGATGCTAAGATTCCGAATAAATTTAAATTCAGTCGTCTCATTATTGATGCAGATCAAGAAAAGACAGCTGTATTATATGCAATCGGTAATGATCGCCATCATGTAATGCGCTTGAATACGTCTATTCCAAGCAGCAAAGTGAAAAAAGCAGTAAAATCGATTCAACCAGAACTTACACCATTCTCTGAAATTATTACAGGTAAAGAAACGATTGATTCAGCATCACATATTTTTGCACCGCAGAAGCCGAATCATCTGAAAACATACCGTACGATTTTTAATCATATCAGTGTGGAAACGATGAATTCGATTTTGTTTAACGATTCAGTTGTTGTACGCAGTTCTAAGAGCGGTAATACAACATATAATAACAATACAGGCGTCGCAAACTATAATACGAAACGTGAATTTTATCGCTATACCAACTTATCTGAAGATGAGTCCAAATCAAGAGACATGATCAAATCTATTCCAAGCACATTTGATTTTATTAATAGTCATGGTGGTTTTACAGATGATTTCCGGTTGTTTGAAGCGGATCCGAAAACTGGAGAACTGACTTATCAAATGTTCTTGAATGGTGTCCCAGTCTTCAATAAAGACGAACTGAGCACGATTCAAGTAGCTTGGGGAGAAAAAGGCATCTTCAGTTATGCACGTTCTTTACTGAAAACGAATATTACGATTGATAGCGGTGAAGAAAAGAAAAACTTGCCAGGTGCTGAAGCGGTACGTTCTGAATTAGCTAACAATCCTAATCTTGACTTTAAAAAAGTGACGAACATGACAATAGGTTATAAAATGCAGGAAAAAGATGATAACGACATCGAAGTACAACGTACAAGTGAATACGTACCAGAATGGTATATCCAATATAACGGCAAATGGTATGTCTACGAGAATGGAGGCTTGCAATAATGAACTGGAAATATGCTAAGACGCTCTTTATCTTCGTTTTCATTATCATTAATATAAGCTTAGCCATTATGTATGTGAACAAAATCAATAAATCGCATATTAATGACGTAGAAGATACCAATGAAGTCGATTTTAAACAAGAAGAAATTACGATTCCTAAAGAATTGCCGGATGTACGCGGGATTAAAACACAATTGATTACTGGACGCTCTAAGGACTTTAAAGATTACGCAAAATCGAAATCAAACGTTAAAGCAGAAGATGGCGGCAACCTCGCTGCAGGTACCATTGAACCGCCGATTAGTGCTTCTTCAGACCAGGTAACATCCTTAAAAGGCTATATGAAAAAGAACATCTATAAAGGTGAATATTATCAACTCTATAATACGAGTGAACATGAAGCGGTATTCGAACAAACATATCACGGTTTGCCTATCATGAATAATGAAAAAGCCAGACTGAAATTTAAGATCAATGATAATGAAGAGACTAATGGTTACCGCCAAAGAGCAATTGCAGAGATTGGTCCTTCTAAGGGAGAAAATAACCAAGAAAAACAAGTCGTGAGTGCACGTAAAGCAATCGAAGCTTTATATTACAATCGTTACTTAAAACGCAATGATGCAGTTACAAGTGTACGCTTGGGTTATTATTCAGTCGTAAAAGAAACAAATGTACAAGTTTTCCAAGCGAACTGGGAAATTAAAGTCAATCATGCAGATTCAAAAGATGATAAGACATACTATGTAGAAGCGACTTCAAAAAATCCTAAAATTATTGTGAGATAACAGGAATTGACTCTATTTCTAAGCGCATCCTATTATGGGTGCGCTTTTTATGTAGCTTGTTTTAAAGATTTTCTTTACCTGCAAGGTGGGAAGCAAGGGCAAAAAGGTGTATAATTGTAGGGTGAAATTTCGTATTTTAGAGATACCGCAGTGTACGGTCACTCAAGCGGCAATATGACCGATAATATAGGATGATAGAATAAGCCGTATTTTTAACAAAATGCTGTATCTTTGCGATAATAGTACTAATGAACTTATTTATTAATGACCGATATATAAAATCGAAATATAGAAATGCTAATTTGTAAACTAGAAAGGGTGAATCGCTTGATACGTATGAGCGTACTTGCGAGTGGCAGTACAGGCAATGCCACTTATGTTGAAAGTGATAAAGGAAGCCTGCTCGTTGACGTCGGTTTAACTGGCAAGAAGATGGAAGAGCTCTTTGGCAAGATTGATAGAAATATTGAAGATTTAAATGGTATTCTTGTGACGCATGAACATGTGGATCACATTAAAGGACTTGGCGTATTAGCCCGTAAATATAAGTTGCCTATTTATGCGAATGAAAAGACATGGAAAGCGATTGAAAAGAAAGACAGTAAGATTCCGATGGATCAAAAGTTCATCTTTAATCCTTATGAAACACATTCACTTGGTGGATTTGATATTGAATCGTTTAATGTCTCTCATGATGCGATTGATCCGCAATTTTATATCTTCCATAATGATTATAAGAAATTTACGATGATAACAGACACAGGTTATGTGTCAGACCGTATGAAAGGTATGATTCGCGGCAGTGATGCGTTTATGTTCGAAAGTAATCATGATGTGGATATGCTGCGTATGTGCCGTTACCCATGGAAAACAAAACAGCGTATCTTAGGCGATATGGGACATGTGTCAAATGAAGATGCGGCGATGGCGATGTGTGATGTGATTACAGGCAGCACGAAACGGATTTATCTTTCTCACTTGTCTCGTGATAATAACATGAAAGACTTAGCACGTATGAGTGTAGGACAAGTCTTGAATCAACATGATATTGATACGGATAAAGAAGTGTTGCTGTGCGATACGGATAAAGCTGAACCGACACCGATTTATACGATTTAAATGATATAAGTTTATGAAGCGACTTCTGGATATGACATCCGGGAGTCTTTTTTTGTGGGAAAATTGAGGGAGTGGGTGAAAGATGAGCGATGGGACGTGTTATAATTTGGGGGAGCGGGGAGCGGATAATGAAGGGAGTTATGCACAATTTTGTGTAAAGAAAGCGCCTAACTGTGAATAACTATGTAAGACTCACCTTAAAGTTATTCACAAAAAGAGGATAAGTTACTCACATTTGTGCACAATCCACATAGAAATACCCACATTATCAACAGAGTTATCCACATATCTACAGGTTAATCACACAATTGAGGATAAAATTCAGGAAAAGTGCACTGAATTTATATACATAACCGATTTATTAAGACAGAAGTGTGTGAATAAGTGAATAACTTGTGGATAACTCGAATAACTTCTGAATATTTGGAGGATTCAAATGAAAATTACAATTTTAGTTGTTGGTAAGTTAAAAGAAAAATACTGGAAACAAGCGATTGCAGAATATCAAAAGCGTTTAGGTGCCTATACTAAAATCGAAATTATTGAAGTACCTGATGAAAAAGCGCCAGAAAATATGAGTGATAAAGAAGTAGAGCAAGTTAAAGAAAAAGAAGGGCGACGCCTGCTAGCAAAAATTAAACCGCAATCTACAGTCATTACATTAGAAATACAAGGTAATATGTTAACTTCTGAAGGTTTAGCAAAGAATTTGCAGCAACGTATGGTGCAGGGACAAAGCGATTTTACTTTTGTAATTGGAGGATCAAACGGTCTACATCAAGATGTGTTAGACAGAAGTAACTATGCCCTCTCATTCAGTAAGATGACTTTTCCACATCAAATGATGCGTGTGATATTGCTGGAACAAGTATATAGAGCATTTAAGATAATGAGAGGAGAAGCATATCATAAATGATGGTTTTTTAAAAAGAGTACTTATGTTTGCTGAAAGTATATAAGTGATGTTTTTCGCATATTTTTAACGAGTAGCCTGCCACTTACAACGGTATGCAATGAAAATAGGAGTAGTAACTAAAAATTAATTTTTAATAATGATTAGGATTAGGTTGGATAAATGGAAATCTTTATTTTTGTCAGTTTAATTTTAGTTGGCATGTTTTTATATCATGCAGCTGAATTTAACAAGTATAGAACACATATCCATAGGTATTGTTTTATCATCTTTCCAGTTACGTTAAACATCAATGTTATAATTACACTATATTTCTTATCCATCTAAAAATACCATCAAATTTTATTTAAAAACCAAAGATGTACACAATTATTTTTTTTAATTAGTACATGTTGTATAATAAGTAAGAATTTTCAAGTTACATTTTACTGAGATACAGTGGTTAGGAGAAAAGGCTATGAGTTTATCTAATCTTGATTTTTCATAGATAAGGTTAAAAGGTCATGATTTTAATAATCAAGGTAGAAATAAGTTTTGTAGATTAATTAAAAGTAGATCTATTAAGTTATTGAATTATGATAATTAGTGAGATTACGGGAGGATTAAAATGAGAAAATTATATAATCTGAAAAAGTTCTTGAATATTTATGCTACTAAAGATATAGAATTAATTAATACATATATAGAGTCTGATTATTTACCTCTTAAAGAAAATGAAATTGAGGATTTGAAATCATTAATAAGTCTTTTGGCATTAAGTTATAAAGATTTTGAAGGTTTTTTTCTTAGTTACAAAGTTCCATATATTGGTCATGAGATGGACTTATTGAAAGTTGTGGATAATGCTATTTTAAATATAGAATTAAAAAGTCAATCTGAGTTCATAAAAATAAATAAACAACAAAAGCATAACTACTTTTATCTTAAGACATTAAATAAACATGTAGACATTATAACTTATAATAATCAAGAAGGAAAATTTTATAAATATTGTCAAGAAACTGAAGAATCAATAGAAATAAGCGTAGGTGAAGTAAGAGAGAAATTTTGTGAACTTTCTGAAGAAAAATTTATTTCAGATATTGATTATTTATTCAAACCTTCTAATTTTTTAATATCACCTTTTAATGATACTGATAAATTTTTAAAAGGACAATATTATTTAACAGCAGAGCAAGAAGAAATAAAAAAAGAAATTATGAATCATCAAGGTACTATTGCTATTATTGAGGGAAGACCTGGTACGGGTAAGTCACTGTTATTATACGATATAGCTAGAACGCTTAAACGTGATTTTAATATATTAATGATACATTGTGCATTGCTAAATGAAGGGCACGAGGAAATGATTGAAAAAAATTGGAATATTAAAAGTGCTCATAAAAACTGGGTATATGATGAAGTTTATTATGAAGGAAAAGATTATATTTTTATTGATGAATCTCATAGATTCTATCCTGGTCAATTGGATCATGTACTAAGTATTGCAATTAAAAAAGATATCAAGGTGATAACAACTATAGATCCTCTTCAGTATCTTAAAGATAACGAAAATGATTTTGAAAATTTAGAACGTTTAAAAAGTTATACTGATACTTATTATAAAAAAATGGGTAACAAAATTAGATCTAATCCAGAAATATCATCTTTCATTAAAAGTATTTTTAATTTAAGAAATAAACATATGTTTAAATATGAAAATATTTCTATTGAATATTTATCTAATAGAGATGATTGGATATCTTATTTACAAAGTTTGAAAAAAAGGGGATGGACATATTTATCTTTTACGAAAAGCAAAGATGAAATTAGTTATCATAAATATTGTCCAACTAATAGTTATTTCAATACGCATAGAATTATAGGGCAAGAATTTAATAAAGTTGCTGTTATATTAGATGAAGGATTTCAGTACAAAAATGGATACTTAGGATACTACGGAGAGTATTACTATAATCCTAGACAAATGTTATTTCAAAATTTGACGAGAGCTAGAGAAAAAATAAAAATTATAATTATTAACAATATAGATTTATATAAAAATGTGAATAAAATTATAACTAAATCTTTTGATAAAAATGAGGTGTCTTTTAAATTTTTTGTACCTGAACTTAATAATGATAAATTAAAGTCATTTTATGGTAAAGTTTTAGGTTTTGAATTGAAAGATAATCAAAAAAGCACACCTGGAAAAAGAAAGATATGTTTTCAAGTAGGTGAAACAAATTTAAGCTTTTATGAAAAAGAAGATGTTCTTAAATACAGTGAATGTGAAATCGAAATAGTGGTAAGTAATTTGAATGATTTCAAAGAGAGAATATTAAAGGAAGATATAGTTTTGATTAGTGATTACCAAGATAAAAAAATTAAATATATCACTTTTAATGACCCGTTAAAAAACAATTTAAAATTAATAGAATACACATAACCATGTTTTTTTAAGAATCCTAACTTTTGTTAGTAATTTGATATTAAATAGTTATAACAAAAACCTCATCATTAACGGTGAGGTATTACATCAAATATTCTTTAATAGTATGTGTTATATTTACCTCATATATGAAATGTACATAAAAGTTTTAAACTCCATATTATTTTTATTGACTTGGCGACTGTTAGATTAGAAAATTTTAATTGAAAATATTATTTGTGAGGAGTAATTGTCATGCTAAACCTTAGATTGAATGCAGATATTGTTGAATGGTATATGAGATATCTTTATATGTGCGAAGAGGTACCTTTTGATATGACACTTGACATCATCAAAGATTATTCAGAAAAAGAAATAGACGAAAATAACAACTTAGTTCTTAAATTTAGAGGTATAAAAGAGGAAGAGGAAGTATTTAAAAGCTTAATTAAAAAATTAGTAATAAAATATTTATATGATCCTGAGAATGAAGAAAGTGTAGAAAATGGAATTTATGAAATATTGGAGACATTTAAATTGTATGAATGGCCTAACGAAATAACTTTAACAGAAAATACAATAGATAAAAATGTTTTGTATAATGAACTTTATGAAGCATTAAAAGAAACATTAATTGATGAAATAGTACCATATGATGAAGATGATATAATAGAGCCGACTGAAGATGCCTTGAATATGGTATTAGAATCATTAAATAAATATATACAGAAAAAACAAATTCTTCGAAGAGAATTGAGTAATGACATATATAATGCTTTTTATAAAGACTATTATGATGCACAAAAGAAAGAATACTTAACAGATGCTTACAACATAAGAACAGGAGTTGAAGAACCTGCAGATAGACTTCGTCATGTCGTAATGGATGTAATCGACAAACATCTTGATTTGAGAATGGACTCACCTGAGTATAAAAATCCAGTATTTGTTCCTCCTGAAAACTTATAATAAGTGATAGGCTATTTCAATATAACCATCTAAAAAGAGTAAGATTCTAATTTTATTATTTACCAATGCCAAAAATAGGAGTAGAATATTTAAGTTATACAATTTATTTGAGTATTTAAAATTAGTGGGGAGTCTTTATTATGGATTTTTGGTTAACAAAAAAAGGGCGTGTACTAGAAATTATGGTACTTGCCTTTATTACTGTGTTTGGCATTGGTTCCCAATATTTTTCAAATTTAGCATATAGTCTAAATCAAGGTATACTTCAAACTTCATTTGGAATCGGCTCTCAATATCTTATTATTCCTTCAGTTATAGGCAATTTTGCATTTGCGCTCGGTGTTCCTCTTGGCCATACACTTACTCACAAATTCGGCTTTAAACGTAATTATTTATTTTTCGTTTTTTTATTTTTGATTGGATCTATTATAGGTTTGTTTTCTTTCGATTTAGTTATTTTATCCATCGCTAAAGCTATACAAAGTTTTAGTACAGGAGTATTATTCTTTACTTTATTACCTAAACTATTTGTCAATTTTCCAAGAAGATATCGTAATGTTTTCTTGTTCATGGTCATTGTCGGTTTATTCGGGGCTAACGCTTTAGGTGGTTTGTCTGGCAGCTTGTCGCTAGAATTAGATAAATGGCAATGGGTGTTCATAATTAACATTATTTCAGCAGTGCTATGTTTAATCATCGGTTATTTTTTATTAACAAAAGAAGAACATCATCAAACATCTGATATTCATATTAGTAAACCAATGATTACGACACTTATCTTAGGCACCTTAGCATTACTTCTTCCTATGTCAGTCTTAACGCAAAAAGGTTGGAGTTCACTATGGGTGTGGCCGTTATTGCTTTTAGCTTTACTATTTATTGTCAACTTTGTTATTTCTAATAAGGCAGCTGAACATCCAGTAGTGCACTTTAAATCTTTATTGACCAAGAAACCCCTTGTCGGTGCAGTAATGGCGATTTCTTCTCATTTAACTTTATTAGCTGGAATTGCTGGAATTAATGTTTATATTTTGCGTATTTTGAAACTGCCTTTTTCAATCTCACTTAGATTTTATATCTGTTTTTTCATCGGAGTTATTATTACAGGGCTTTTGAAAATGTTCTTCTATAGCGCAGTTGGTGCTGGATTCTTAGGTGTTCTAGGATCAACGGCATTGTTATATGTGAGTGTGCATTGGATTATCTTAGAAAACACAGTTAATGTTCCGCTTCTTTATATCCAAGGTTTCTTGTTAGGGTTCGGCGCAAGCATGACTTTAGTAAGTGGTGCTATGGCAACCTTATTAGATGGTGATTTATTAAAAGCCTCTCAGCGCTCGCAAACAATGCATACATTACGTAACTATAGTGCGGCTATGTTAGTTCCTATCATTGCGTATATGATGAAAAATAATATCCAAAAAGGAACGCAATCTTTATATGGTGAAGATATTTCTAATCCTTTAATCTATATGAAGAAAATGCAAGATGTAGCCATCAATGCCGATCACAAAGTATTTTTCTTAATGATTATTTTTAATATTACGATGCTCGTTTCTTCTATTATTCAAATGATTTTAGGAAAAGGTAGACGTATTACGCCAGCGAAACCTCCTAAAGATGTTAAGTTGCATTTAGGAAATCAATCGTTACATTCTCAATGATATTTTATTTACAATTTCAAACTTTCCGTGTTCCTTATAAGAGAAAAATAACCCCCAAAAAGTTCAACTTTTTGGGGATTTACTATACTTTGAATATCTACTATAAGGAAATTATTTTTAATTAAGCATTTTTCATTTCATAACCATTAATATACTGATCAAGTCGATTAATGGTTTCTCTGATGTCATCATGTGTAGTTAATGGATTTGTCGTACATAAGCGGATGACACATTGATTATTTAATACTGTCGTATAGGCTATCGCATAACCAGAATCAGCAATTTTTTGAGCAGCCATACTATTGAGGTGATTATTTTGTGTTTCAGTTAAATCGCTATTTTCATATCTAAAGTTAACGATTGAAAGATTTGCATGAGAAATGATACGCCAGTTATCAAGACTTGTTACATATTCTTCAGCATATTCAGCTAAGCGTTCTCCATACTTAATACGTTCAATAATTTCATCTTCACCAATCACTTGAAGTGTAATCCATAATTTTAATGCACGTGCTGGGCGAGTGAGTTCAATACCTAACATTTCAGGATCAATTACATCATCATCTGAGGAGATGTCATCTAAGTATTCAGCATCCTCCCCAAAACTTTGAAGAAGATGATTTTTTTCTTTCACAATTACCATCGCGCAACTATAAGTTTGGAAAAGTAATTTATGAGCATCCCAACTTGCACTATCTGAACGGTTAATATCTTTGAATAGGTGTTGTGCATCATCTGATAAGATATGTGAAAGTCCATAAGCGCCATCTACATGTAACCAAAGATTATATTCATCACAGATATCGGCGATAGCTGTAAAGTCATCTACCGAACCTGTATTGGTAGTGCCTGCAGTCGCAATAACAATAGCAGGTTTATAACCTTCTTCAATATCCTTTTCAATTGCTGCTTTTAAACTGTCAGTATTCATTGTGAAATCATCATTATACTCTATTCTGCGGATATTCTTTTTGAGAAAACCTGCGACATGTAATGCTTTTCCAACAGAATGGTGTGTTTGAGAAGTTAAATATACTGTTGCTTTTTTAATATCTTCCATTTCTACTTGCGCATCTCTAGCTGCTACAACCGCAGTTAAATTTGCCATAGAACCACCAGATACAAATACACCGCATGCAGGTTTAATTTCATATCCTATTTTACCTGCTAAGTAATTAATTAAATTACGTTCTATATTAATAGGTAAAGTGGCATTGGCAAAGTTTGAAGCATGGATATTATTAGCAGTAGTCAAAATATCTCCTAGCCATGATAAACGAGAGGCTGGACCTGGTATAAATGAAAATGAACGTGGATGGTTCGGACGATATAAATAGTTTAATACTTCATTGTTTAAATCTTTCAGCACTTCGTATATATCTCGACCTTTATTTGGAACTTCCATTTTTTCATATTTCTCTCTTAATTCGAGTGGTGCCTGTTGAGTTGCAGGTAAATCACCAACATCTCTAGTCAAATATTTATTGACTTCATCTTTGATAATTGTTTCTAAGTCGATATTGTTTTCGTTGAATTCCATTTCAATACCCTCTCCTTCAATTATAAATTTTAATAAAAGACAGACGTATTAGTAACGACGTTTTACTACAATATAAATGATAGCAGAGACTAACAAAACGCCGCCAATCATAGTGACGGCACCCATTAATAATTTCCCCCAATGCACAACATGTTCAACTTTAACACTCGGTGCATGTGAACCTTTTAAGAATTGGCGTGGGTAATCAACACGCAGTTTATCATTTTCAATTTTCAATTTGTATTTATTTTTATCCTTCGGTACAACATCATATAAATCTTGTTTGACATCATAAGTTTTTCCGTCCAATTCATGTTCACCTTTGCTGATAACTTTACGATATTCATAATGTTTGAATGCATCTTCAGTTAAAGCATTCGCTATTTTTTGGCGTGCATGTTTTGAAACTTCACTCGGATAAGGCTGCACATTCATTACAGTCGTATCAATGCGCAAATTGTGGCGTTTAGTTGTGAGAACTAAGTTATAACCATTGTCACTTGTACCAGTTTTTAAACCTTGAGCACCATTTAAAGCATCCGAAGCAGATGGAAGCGATAAGTTTGTATTCGTTAATTTCTTTCCATATTGCTGATCAGTTTTCAAACTGGAATATTGAAGTATCTTTGGATATTTCTTAATTAGTGCTCTTGAAAGGATTGTCATATCTTGAGCAGTACTGCGAGAGTATGTTTCGCTTCTATAAGCTTTAGGTGCAAATTGTTGGATTAAAAAATTGTTAGCACCACTTGGATTTGTAAAATGTGAATGATTCATGCCTAATTCCTTAGCTTTTACATTCATGTTATCTGTAAATTTAGATGTATCACCTGATACTTTATCAGCTAGAACAAGTGTTGATGCATTACTCGATTCCAACATTGCTTGTTTAAGAAGTTGGTCGACTGTATATGTTTGCTTATTTTTTAAAGGAAATGTAGTGAGGTTTGGTAATTGAGCTAGTTTTTCATAACTCGGTGTAATTTTAACGCTGTCAGAGGATTTAATTTTCCCTTGTTCAATCGCTTCAAGTACTAAGTAAGCTGTTATTAATTTGGTTGTGGAAGCAGGATCAATACTCTGGTTTCCATGATAATCATAGAGTATCTGTCCTTGTTGTGTAGTGACATATGCACTTTTAGGATTGTATTGTTTATCTAGAGTTTGATGATACTGTTTAGCAATTTCAGTTGGGGTCTGTTGTGCATAAGTACTTGGCGTAATAAATAGTGTCCATAACAATAAAAACGAAATAAAAATGCTTAGAACTTTTTTCAATGTATGTAATCTCCTCTTTGCGCAATTATATAACGTAATATTACAATAATAGAAAAATGTATTCAAGTTTAATTTTAGAAATATAAATTATTAAGATAAGAAATAAAAAACTCTTATATTTAGACTTAATAGATAAAAAGCAAGTTGTGAAGGTGAAAATCAAACTAAAAAATTGAGTAATCAACTAAATTAAAAATATTTAGTTGATAATACAAAAATGTATTGCTATATATAGTTCGAAAGTTTATGATATGAAAGAAGAAATCGATTGTGTATTTTCACACGGTAATTAGGGGAGGGGATGGATATTATGGCTAAAAAATTAAAGATGGAGAAACTTCTTTATAGCAGTGTTTTAATAGTGATAATTGCAGGGATATTATTAATCTTTCAAAATGTACAAGCACAAGCTGCAGGAGTAACTACAAACGTTAATCCAGTATCCAATCAAAAAGTAAATCAGGGACAAACAAGTGCAATTAAGCCAGTGAATCAGACGAATACAGTAAACAAAGCAAATGAGATTAAAACAAATTACAAAAATGTGCCATTAACACAATCTAATCAGGTGAATGTTACTCAAAACAATCAAGCAGTGGTACAAAATAAACAAAATTCAGTACCAACCAACAAAGTAGTAACAACAAATGCTGTACCGGTCAAAACTACTGTCGTCTCAAGAAATGAAGTACAAGCAAAGCCTCAAATTAAAGCCAATCAAAATATCCAAACTGCTCCAAAAGTAATTCAAAACAAGCAACCTCAAAAAATAGCAAAAGCAGTCAATACTAAAACTAAATTGGTTTCGCAACCTGTTAAAAAGAAAAGTACAACAGTAGCAACAAAACCAAAACAAAATAATACAATCAAAGTTGCTGCCCAGAAAACAAACCTTAAAAAGACGAACGTACCAGTTAAGACAACAAAGGCTAATACGAAAAAGGTTCAACCAGCTAAAAAAGTAACAGTAAATAAAAAGCAACTAGCACCAGTTAACAAGAAAAAAGTAAAACAAGTAGCTAAGCCAAAACAAAGTAAAGCTATTAAAGCACCATCGAAAACTGTGAAAAATAAGAAGACAAAATCTGTATCTACGAAAAAGGTTCAATTTTTAGCAGCAACTACAAAAAGTCAACCTGTCAAAAAGGCAACAACTACAGTAACAACTCAGACTAAAGCTAAAGCGACACCAAAACCAGTACCAAAAGTTA
Source organism: Staphylococcus condimenti (assembly GCF_001618885.1). Lineage (NCBI taxonomy): Bacteria > Bacillati > Bacillota > Bacilli > Caryophanales > Staphylococcaceae > Staphylococcus > Staphylococcus condimenti. Next base: position 1,594,056 of record NZ_CP015114.1, read on the forward strand.
CGCCAAAACCGACAACAAGCAATTATTATAATCAAGCACCAAAACGTTGGCCTTCTAATATTCCTGGAAGTGAAAATGTCCGTGATTTCGGTCAAACTACTTATGCTTCTGGAATTAATGATGCCTTAAAGATTATGAAAGCTTCTGGCAATAAAGGTGTAACAATTGAACATACTAAAGCTAAAGAAGCTAATATTGCGACAGTATTTAATTGGAATCCGACTACTAAAAAACTTACTTATGGTACTGGAACAGCGATTGGCAAACATACTATATTAACAGCAAATCATGTGGTAAATGATCAACAAGCGCATAAACCGATGTCTCCTTCGAAAATCCAAAACTTAAAAATCGACTTATTGCGAGAAGGCTCAAAAGTGGCACGTACTGTAAATGTGACAGGAGTTAAAATGATGCAGTATGGTGATGTGACATTATTATATACAAATGAAGATCTTTCAAAATACATGACGATTCGTAAAATTGCACCTGAAAGTGCTATTACAAATATCAAAGCTAATACGCCTATTCACTTGTATCATTATGGTTTGCCTTCAGGTAACTTTAAAAAGGATCCTATGGGAACGATGTACCATTCTAAGGGTAAATATTCAATGATGGCACGTAATGTGAATCCTATCGGTTATTATCAAATGATGGCTGAACCCGGTTCTTCAGGAGGAGCAATTTTAAATAGTAAAAATGAAGTTTTAGGTGTACATGCTTTTAGAATTGCTTCAGGAGAGTACCAAAAGTACAATCTCAATACAATGGCAGAGCTAAGAGGTAATTTAAGAAAAGAAGTTATAAAAAATATAAAATAAAGAGTGCAATAACAATGATTGGCCTTACGCTGATTGAAAGTTGTTTCAATCAGTAGTAGGGTCTTTTTTAATATTTTCAATCATATTTAAACATAGAATGGACAACATTGAATGAAATAGAATAATATGTTGATTATCATTTTTAAATTTTATAAAGAAGTGGATAAAGAATAGAATGAAAAGCACTTAAATCAACCGGCATATAGCACTATGATTTATAAATATTGTATTATAAAGAGTGGAATGAAAAGAAATGAATATAAAGTAACGCAAATAAGAAAGTATGAGATAATAAAGCTTAAACTAATAAAAAATTTAATAACCTATGAGAAAGTAAAAGACATTAAATAACTAGCGTAAAAATCACGTAGACTAATAAATTTATATAAAAACATCAAAAAGGAAGGTGCAATTTATGATTGCAAGACAGATTAAATTAATACAACTCTTTTTGAACAACGAATATCAATTTTTGACGTCTGATGAAGTTGCATCTTTCTTGGATGTTTCAAATAGAACGATAAGAAATGACATTAAATATATAAATTCTTCATTTTTAAAGGATGTAATTAAAAGTATAAAATCACGAGGATATCAATTAGATACAGATAGATATAGTATCGAATATATTGAATCACGATTAAAAGAATATACAGATAAAGATAATAAAATTTTAATGACCTTAAGTTATCAATTATTGATGTATGAAGAACAATTAACATTATCCGAATTAGAAAAAGAATATCACCTTACCAAAAATGAGATATTAGATTATTTGAATCGTATTAAGGCTTGGTGTGAAAAATTTGATGTAATTATCAACATGAAGCAACGTAAGGGATTAGAAGTAATTGGAAGTGAAACAGATATTAATAATGCTATTTTGCATTTAAATCAATTATCATCACATGAAAACTCAGTAGAAACATTAATTTTAAATGAACTTCCAAAAGCACACGTTCAAATAATTAAAGAGGTTATCAAAAGAACATTAGGAGAATTCAGTGTAAAGACTTCAGATATTCAAATTGAACAACTTATCATACATCTCATTTTAATTATGAAACGCCGACAAATCCAAAATGAATTAATAAGTGAGGAAGTTAATGATGAAGCTTTTAATATTTCAAAAAGAATTGTGGACGAAATTAACGGAAAGTTAGGATATGATATAAATACTGAAACTATTCAATTATTCTCATTTTTTATTGGCTATCATTTTGATAAATTCGATTTAGGGGTTCAACAACTTTTTATTGAAAGTTATATTAATTTGTTGATTGAAAAAATGGAACATAGAATCAGTGTACAATTTACCAAAGATAAAACGCTTAAAGAAAATTTATATTCACACTTTAGTCGAACATATTTAAGAATAATGAAAGATGTTTACTTAAATAACCCATTAACAAAAGAGATTAAGACACTATATCCATTTATTTTCAACATACTTTATGAAATTGTGCAGAGAATGTCAAACGATTCTGGTGTTGAATTGACTGAAGATGAAATTGCATTTTTAACCATTCATTTTCAATCATCTATAGATAGAAATGAACAAGATGTGATTAAAGTTGTTATTGCGTGCTTTTATGGTATCGGTATTTCTCAATTATTAGCTACAAAAATTTCGAAATTCAGCAATCGTATTGAAGTGATAGATACACTTAAATTAGAAGAGATTGAACAGTATGATTTTAGTCATATTGATTTATTAATGACTACACATCAGCCTGAAAATAACAAAATACCGAATCATTTAGAATTGTTGCAAGTGACTCCTTTGTTCAATGATAATGATCAACATCAGTTACAACAGTTTATGAATAGAAAATTAAAACCAACAATGCAGATTGACGAAATGGCAGAAGTTAATTTTATAGTAGGAAGTACTGACGACCAAGAGATAACGATGCCTTTAATTTTTCAAAAAGCAGATGAAATTTTGAATCATAACCATGCATCGATTGATGGATACATTGAAACTGCATTAGAGCGAGAAAAAATGTCTTCTACGTATATTGGTAAAGAAATTGCTATTCCACATGGTGATCCAGAAAAGATTTCAAAATCGCATGTTATTATCTTTAGAAGTAATAAAGGGTTTTACTGGAAAGAGAATAAAGTTAAGCTTGTGTTCTTTTTAGCAATAGCTCAAAGAGATATTGAACTTACGAAACGTATTATCCAAACGATAGCTCATATAGATGAAAAGACAATCAATGAACTTATATATTTAGATGATGCGAAATTTAAAGATAAATTATTAAACTTGATTAAGGGATAATTGCCACTAGTAACGGCAATTATCTTTTTTTATGTTTTGGTGTTAGCGCTTACAATAAAAATAAGGAGTGTGATTAAGATGAAAATTTTAGCGATTACATCTTGTCCGAATGGTATCGCTCACACATATATGGCTCAAGAAAAATTAGAACAAGCAGCTAAAGAAATGGGTGTAGATATTAAAGTTGAGACACAAGGTGGCGTTGGCGCAGAAAATGTATTAACAGCTAAAGAAATCAGAGAAGCTGATGGAATAATCATAGCAGCAGATAGACAAGTAGATTTATCTCGCTTTAATGGAAAGCGTTTAATTAACGAAAATGTTAGGGAAGGCATCCACCACCCTAAAGATCTGATTCAACGTATCATTGATCAAAATGCACCTATCCATCACGAAAAAGGTGCTTCTGATAATGATTCATATGAGGATGAAGAGAAAAAGAAAAGCGGTGTTCAAATGGTATATCAACATTTGATGAATGGTGTATCTTTTATGGTTCCGTTTATCGTAGTTGGTGGACTATTAATTGCAATCGCTTTAACACTTGGCGGTGAACCTTCAGCAAAAGGTTTAGTTATTCCAGATGATTCATTCTGGAAATCTATTGAGAAAATCGGAGCACTGTCATTTAGCTTTATGGTTCCTATTTTAGCGGGATATATCGCTTATAGTATAGCTGATAAACCAGGCCTAGTACCCGGTATGATAGGGGGAGCAATTGCAGCAGATGGCAGCTTTTATGGAAGTGAAGCAGGCGCAGGTTTCTTAGGAGGTATCGTTGCAGGTTTCCTTGCAGGTTATATTGCTAAATGGATTAAAAATGTTAAAGTTCCAAAAGCAATGGCACCAATTATGCCTATCATTATCATACCAATAATTTCTTCAGTTATTGTTGGACTTATTTTTATATTCTTAATAGGTGCACCAATTTCAGGTATATTTACTGCTTTAACAGGTTGGCTAAAAGGTATGCAAGGTGCTAATATCGTTGTCCTAGCTCTAATTATAGGTGCAATGATTGCCTTTGATATGGGCGGGCCAGTTAACAAAGTAGCCTTTTTATTTGGTTCAGCTTTAATTGCTGAAGGTAACTATGCAGTTATGGGTATGGTTGCTGTTGCGGTATGTACACCTCCAATCGGTTTAGGTTTAGCAACATTTTTACAAAAAGGTAAATTCAATAATTCAGAACAAGAAATGGGTAAAGCTTCATTCACAATGGGATTATTTGGTATTACTGAAGGTGCAATTCCATTTGCTGCGCAAGACCCACTTCGTATTATCCCAGCCAATATGATTGGAGCAATGGTAGCAGCAGTTATCGCTGCATTAGGTGGCGTAGGAGACAGAGTAGCACATGGTGGACCTATCGTAGCTGTACTTGGCGGTATTCAACATGTTCTATGGTTCTTTGTGGCAGTTATCATAGGTAGTTTAATTACAATGTTTACTGTTTTGCTATTTAAAAAGAATACACCTGTAGCTGTATTGGAAGGTGAAGGTGTTTTAGAAGGTGGAATAGGTGATGAGCAGTCTCGCTCAAATAGTCAGGTTGCAGAATCACACACTGAAAATAATGAACAAAAAGATGATGATTCAGTTTTCCACAAAGATTTAATTGAATTAAGACAAGAATCAATGCAAAGAGATAACGCTATTGATCAGTTATTAGAGAGACTAAAAGATGCTGGATATATTGAAAGTTTGGATAAAGTAAAAGAAGCTGTATTACAACGAGAAGCAGAATCTACAACAGCTATAGGAATGAATGTTGCAATTCCACATGCAAAATCAGATGCTGTAAAGCAACCTGCTGTGGCTGTTTTACAAGATAAACAAGGAATTGAATGGGAAAGTTTAGACGGAACTTTACCGAAAATCGTATTCTTGATTGTAGTACCTAATAACAGTAACGACACACATCTGAAATTACTGCAAAGATTATCTAGAGCATTGATGGATGATGAAACAAGAGAAAATCTTATTAATGCAACAACGAAAGATGAAATTTATAACATTTTAAAAATGATATAAAAGGATGATTAAAAATGGCTTTATTTTTAAAACCCGTATTTCAAGAAAGAATTTGGGGCGGTACGGCATTAAATCAGTTTAATTATGATATACCGAATGATTTAACAGGGGAATGCTGGGCAATTTCAGCACTTCCTAATGGATCAAATATTATAGAGAATGGGAAACATAAAGGGAAAACTTTAGAACAAGTTTGGAATGAAGATAAAAGCTTATTCGGTAATGATACCCATGAGGATTTTCCGTTACTAACTAAAATTCTAGATGCAAATGATAAATTATCAGTTCAAGTTCATCCAGACGATGTGTATGCTAAAGAACATGGTCTCGGATATGGTAAAACAGAATGTTGGTACATTTTAGATGCAAAAGATGATGCTGAAATCATATATGGCGTGAATGTTGATAATAAAGAAGAATTGGAAAAACTAATTGATGAACAGCGATTTGAAGAGTTATTTCATACGGTCAAAGTAAAACCAGGAGACTTCTTCTATGTTCCTGCTGGGACTGTGCATGCAATAGGCTCAGGAATATTGATATTGGAAACACAACAATCTTCAGATACAACTTATCGTATTTATGACTATGATAGAAAAGATAAAAATGGAAAAACACGTGATTTACATTTAGAACAAAGCAAAGAAGTTATCGATGTAAATATACAAAATCCTAACACTAAACCTATTCATGAAATACGAGAAGGACAATCTTTTACACAATTTGTATCTAATGAATTTTTCACAGTAGAAAAATGGGATATTAATGGTGAATTATCTTTTGAAAAACCATCAGAATATTACTTGGTTTCAGTTATTGAAGGTACAGGAAGTGTTAATGTCGATGGAGAAAAAACTGTTGTTGAAAAAGGTAGCCATTTTATCATAACAGCAGATGATCAACATATTGAATTTCAGGGTGATATGAGTATTATAGTGAGTTATGTTTAAGTAAATATAAGTAAAAATAGAGCCGGAAAATCGATTTTCCGTCTCTATTTCTGTTTTATTTAATATCTTTCATTCCGTCTTTCCATGAAGGGTAAATCAAAGTGCCACCTTGATCTTTAAATTTCTCATTGCTTACACCACGCTCAAATGGTTCTGCAGGTTTAATGTTAATCTCGGGAGAAACATTTAATTGATTGGCATACCAATCAGCCCAAACATCACCTTTAACCGGATCATCATCTGCGACATTGTAAGTACCTGTTTCAAAGTTTAATGCTTGTATTGCTGTTTCAACAGCATCATCAATATGGGTAAATGAGAGTACGCCATCAGTCATATCTACTTTGCCATCTTTAAATTGATTATAAATCATGCCATCTTCGCCATACCAAGTGCCTGGTCCATATAACCAGCCATAACGTAAAATAACATGGTTTTTAATGCGTTTTGTTTCATTTTCTAAACCTTCAACACCATCTACAGTAACTTTACGATCTCCTGTAGCATTGTAATCTAAAGGTGTTTCTTCAGTTACTAAACCTTCTCCGCCTTCATATACAAATGCGATACTTTGAGATTGAAGGTTTTCTACATCATGCTTAATTGCCGCATCCACTAGGTTTTTGGTACCTTCAATTCTAACTTTCGTATTAGCTGCCATATCAACATTTTTTAAGTCAGTAATTTCATTCATAATGACATCTGGCTTGAAATCTCCGATAGCTTCATCTATTGTGTCGTAATCGAAAATATCACCAACATACGGTGTTACGCCAGAATTCTGTAACTTTTCTTTACCATTTTGAGAAGTTGTAAGGCCAGCGACTTCATAACCTTCTTCTAATAATCGTTTTGTTAATTTCGTACCGATTAATCCTGTAGCACCTGTTACAAATATTTTAGTCATTATTCTTCACCTTTTTTTCTTATATTTTGAAAAAGTTTTTCATGTGCTTGTTTGACACATTATAGAGAAAAGCCGATTAAACAACAAATGATACAAATTGAAAAATCATCATTCATTATTCTTATTATTAGATAGAAAGGAAGGTGAACTATTATTAAAATTTTCAAGTTCATTTGCTTGTATAATTTTTTATGCTGTGTAATTATCTATATATCGATAGGACACAATGATTCTATGAAAATTAAATAATGGAGTTTGAATTATGGGAGAAGAGACTTTAGAAATATTTAAAAGAGGAACACGTATTTTAAATATTCTTCAAGACGAAAAAAGACAACAAATTCTTGTGTTATTGTGCAAGGAGAAACAACTGACAGTGAATGAAATCACATCATTGTTACCCATTTCACGACCCGCTGTTTCTCATCACTTAAAATTAATGTTGGATGCAGGTCTTTTATCAGTAACTCAAACAGGACTTGAACGCTATTACAGTTCTGATTTGGATGACACTTTAGAATGGTTGAAAGAACTGACAAATTCGCTTGAAGCAAATTTAAAAAAATAAAAAGCCTTTTATTTTTAATCGCTATGTTTATATGTTTAAACCTATGGATAAGGTAGTAGTAATAAATCAAAATAGTTTGGAGTGCTAAAAAATGCAAACAGTTTTAGGAAGTAATGGACAAATCGGCCAAGAAATCGCGAAAGAACTTTATAAAAACTATACTAAAGATATTCGATTGGTAAGTAGAAAACCTGGAAAAATTCATGATACAGATGAAGTTGTTCCAGCTGATTTAATGAAATATGAAGATACTTTAAACGCTATTGAAGGCAGTGACATTGTTTATTTTGCTGTCGGCTTACCAGCTGATACAGAAATGTGAGAGGACCGTTTCCCAGTTATTATGGAAAATGTCATTAAAGCTTGTGAAGAAACACATAGTAAACTTGCATTTTTCGATAATACTTATATGTATGAAAAAAATGCAAATGTACAAACAGAAACAAGCCCTTTCCGTCCAGTAGGAGGAAAATCTAAAGTTCGTGCGAAAATGGCAGAGATGTTATTGTCAGCGATGAAAGATGGAAAAATTGAAGCTCTCATCGGACGTGCCCCAGAATTCTACGGCCCAGATTTAACACAAAGTATCACAAATTCTTTAGTCTTCAATCGTGTTAAAGACGGTAAAAAAGCCATTGTTCCTGTTAGTGATTCTGTTTTACGTACTTTAATTTGGACACCAGATGCAAGCCGTGCGTTAGCTTTACTTGGTAATACCCCTGACGCTTTTGGACAAACATGGCACTTGCCGACAGATAAAAGTGTCACTTACAAAAAAATAATTGAAATCACAGAAGAAGTAACTGGCAAAAATATTAAATATTCAGTAGTTCCAATGTGGGTATTTAAAATAGGCAGCCTTTTCAACAAACAAGTTAAAGAATTGATGGAACTGTTACCAAGATATAAATATGACAACATTTTCAATTCAAATAAATTTAAACAAAGATTCCCAGACTTTAAAATCACAACTTACAAAGAAGGCATTCAACAAGTCTTTAAAAAGTAAAACAAACATCGGAGGATGAATGTAATGAAAAAAATAATGATTGTTAATACAAGCAGCGATCACTTTGGGGAAAACGAAAAACCTACAGGATTATGGTTAGGAGAACTTGTGCATTTCTATGACTATTTCAATAATGATAATTATCAAATTGATTTATTCAATATAGAAGGTGGTAATACACCGATTGATCCAGTTAGTTTGAAACCTTACACTTTAGACAAAGTGACAAAAAAATATTATGAAGATGAACAATTTATGGAATTACTGAAAAATTCACCAGCAGTGAGTGATGCGAACCCAAGTGAATATGATGTAATTTACTTTACTGGCGGACATGGTGTGATGTTTGATTTTCCTGAAAATCAAGACATACAACGTGCAATTAAAGAGATATACAGCAATGGCGGAATTGTTTCTGCTGTATGTCATGGTTTAGCTGCTTTATTGAATGTCAAAGATGATAATGGCAGATTCCTTATAGATCATAAAGCTATTACAGGTTTTTCTAATGTGGAAGAAGTATTAGCTAATCGTAAAAAATTAGTTCCATTCATGTTAGAAGACGAGTTGAAAAAACGTGGTGCAAACTACAGCAAAGCTAAATTACCGTTAAGACCGTATGTTGAGGTAGACGGTCGATTGGTAACAGGTCAAAATCCAGAATCACCAAAACAAGTTGCAGAAGCTGTTTCTAAAATATTATAAATTAAAGCGTGTACGGAATTATCATCAGATATTCCGCACACGCTTTTTTGTTTTTTACTCAAGTTATGCTTCGTTCTTTAACGCTTCGATGACTTTAACCATATCTTCATGAATTACTAAATCTGCATCATGATCATAAGGTGTTGTATCTAAATTAATAATCACTAGATTTTTGCCTTCAAAGTTTGAAATTAATCCAGCTGCAGGTTGTACTACAAGAGATGAACCTAAGACAACGAGAGTATCCGCTTCTTTAATCTTATTCAACGCACTGAAAATCGTACTTTGATTCAACATTTCTCCATACAGCACAATGTCAGGTCTGATGGGACCACCGCAATTTTCACAATGACGCAGATTTTTTTCAATGACTTCACTTTTAGAATAGTCTTGGGCGCATTCAATACAGTAAAAACGATTTAATGTACCATGGAGTTCATCCACTTCTTCACTCCCGGCATCTGTATGCAAGCCATCAATATTTTGAGTGATGACACCCAAAGATTTACCTTCATTTTCTAATTCAGCAATCCAATCATGTACAATATTCGGTTTTTTATCAGCGAATAATAAATACTCATGACAGAAATTGATAAAGCCATCAGGGTCATTTTGAAAATACTCTGTACTTAATAAGTACTCAGGAGATAATCCTTTTTTTGAAATTTCATCATATAAACCGCCGATAGAACGAAAATCAGGAATACCGCTCGCGACAGAAATGCCAGCACCTGTAAAAAATGTAATCTTATTAGAATCATTAATAATTTCTTTTAACTGTTCAATTTTATTTTCCATGCTTATCACTCCATACTATTTAAAAGCATAATCAAAAGTCGACTTGTTATTTTTGTTCAACTTAAGTTTAAGATTTAATGTTTACTTTCGCAAATGACTTCAGTTATGGAGCGGGTATCAAACATAGTTTATTGATTAGTTAGATAAAAAAAGAAGCATCAGCAAAGGGTTGTATTTGCTATGCTTCTATTAAAACTAAATATTTATCATTGTTTAACCTTCTACTAATTGAGAAGTATCCACGGTAAGACGATCGCGCAGTGCATATACAATGAGCATAGAAGCAATCGCACAGATAGTTTCAGCGATTAAGAGTGACCAAATGACACCTGTTAAACCGAATAAACCATTCATAATAAATAATACAGGTATAATTACGACACCTTGAAGTATGGCCATAATTGTTGCACCTCTGCCTTGTCCAGTAGCTTGCAGCATCCCAGTAAATAAGAAGCCGATACCATTTAATAATAACGAAGTCATTGTTACTTTTAAGATGAATGTAGCCATTTCAATAATAGCGTGGTCTGTTGAAAAGAGACCAATGAGGTGATGGCCGACTGTAAATACTGCTACCATACAAATGATGAATATAACACCAATGGATGCAATTACCATTTTAATGACGTCTTTCATACGTGTTTTATTTGCCATAAAGTTATAGGCGATTAAAGGTACAACGCCTTCACATAGTCCCATAATAATGAGTTCTGGTACTTGAACGAGTCTGAAAGAAATACCATAGCTTGCGATTGCGAAGTTACCGTAATGAGATAAGAATAAATTCAAAACTAAACCAGTGAAGCCCATAAGTATACTCATTAAAAATGCAGGAATACCGATTTTAAAAGTTTCTGTTAAAATTTGTTTGGTTGGTTTAGCAAACTTAATATTTAATGAAACGACATCATTATTTCTCATGAAGTAAATGATGAAGAATAATGCAGCTGCTATATTAGAAATAGCTGTACCAAGTGCTGCACCGACAACATCTAAATGGAAACCGAAAATCAAGATAGGATCTAAAATAATGTTTAGTCCCACACTAATCAACATACCGACCATTGAGATAATAGGGGCACCGACTGCTCGAGCAAATTGTTCTAAGATAAAGAATAAGATGACAAAAGGTGCGCTTAAAAACATGACTTTTAGATAGTTGCTTGTAAAAGCTAATGTTTCTCCTCTAGCACCTAATAGAGTTGCTATCTGATCGCTGAAAGGTAAAGTTAATAGAATGACGATAAGTCCGAGGACAATTCCTCCGTAAACTGAGAAACTGCTGACAAACTTGCTTTTGCTATAATCCTTCGCGCCGAGTAATCGAGAAATATAGGTTCCGCCGCCGACACCAAATAAATTACCAAGTCCCATCAATATTGCGAAAATAGGCAATGTAAGTGAAATAGCAGAAATCATATGGCTGTCTCCTAGGAAACCGATAAAATAGATGTTTAAAATACCATAAATAACACTGAGTAATGTACCAATCATCATAGGTAATGAGAAGTGCATCATGGCTTTGAATATAGGTGATTTTTCAAAATAATATAATTGTTCATCTTTCATTTTTTGTCTCTCCTTTATGAATTGAAAATGTAGTTAGAGTTCTAATAGTTAGAGTTCTAACTATTAGATTAAAGATTAAGTAGCTGATATTCTGACCAGCTACTTTAGGTGCTTATTGCTGTAAACTAGATAGCATTTTTACTAAGTTTTCTTTCATTGTTTTATTTTCTTCTGCAGTGAATTGCGCTTCCATCGTTTTTTCCATCTCATCAAAAATAGAGGTGAAAGCTTCTACTAATTTGATTCCTGATGTTGTTAAACCAATGTTCTTACTGCGAGAATCTTTAGCGTCTACATAGCGGTAAATCAGCTTTTTACGTTCTAGATTTTTCAGCAAACTGCTGACAGTTGGACGTGTGCGCTGTAGTGCATGCGCAATATCATTTTGTGTCAGGCCGTCTTGTTGATGTGCATATAGGTAGCCAAGTGCATGGCCTTGTTCGTTTGTAATATCATATTGTTCTAATTTTTGATCGGCTTTTTGCTTCATTTCATGACTTAACATTCTAAATAGATAGGAATAAGTAAATTCCATTATCAACACATCACTTTCGTTAGAGGTCTAACTAAATATACAACGTATAAAAGTAAATGTCAATTATTTTTTGGAAAGTAGAGTTTTGTTATTTTTCATTCATGTAACATTCATGAACTTAAATGTTTACATTAATGTTTATAATTTGTTCGTAATGTTTTCATTTGTGTACAGAATATTACATCGAAATTTGCTATGTTTATAGGGAGGTGAGATGAAAATGCAATTAGCAGAAAATATAAAAAAATATAGAAAGCGTGCCGGTCTTACACAGGAAGCATTAGCAGAGAAATTACATACTACAAGACAATCTGTTTCGAAATGGGAACAAGGCACTTTAGAACCTAATCTTCAGATGCTTCTAAATCTTTCTGAGTTATTCGGAATAAGTTTAGACTTCTTAGTAAAAGGTGATGAAAATCATTATGAGGATGAATGCTTGTATAAGGGTAAATCTCAGTCTATGAACTTTTGGGAATTCATCTCTCAAAAGTGGTGGCTTATTCTTATAATATTAATTATAATTTGCGGCACGCTTTCCCAAATATTAGGTGGGTAAGGAGAGGGCGAAAATTATGAAATATTTATTCGATGGGTTTAAAATTATTGGAACCATTCTTTTATTATTTATAGTGGTAGTGTTTGCACAGAATATTGGAATCGTTTGGCATGCATTGCATCTGTATTCTTTTGAATATATTTTACATGGCGCTACTTATTTAACTGTAGCTCTCCTTCTTTTTAAATTTGTTGCTAATAAGATATATAAAAGGAATTTAGCTTACTTCAGAATTACGCGTTTTAAATTTATTAAAGTCTGTGTAATTTTAGGACTGCTTTTACCTGTCACAGTAATTAGCTTCTATCTTATTTTTGTCCCTGGCCATTGGATTGTTACTAGTTTGAAAAGTCACCAAGAATATAGTGAGATGATGATTGAGATAATTTTCCTTGGCGGAATTGTCGCGCCTATGGTAGAAGAAATGATGTTTAGAGGATTCTTACTTAAATATATCGAAGAGAAAACCAATATATACGTTGCGCTAAGTCTGACTTCCGTCTTATTCGGAGCGATTCATTTAGTTAATGGAAAGTTGACAGGCGTGAGTTTGATTATGTTGGTGGCAGCTGGAACATCGGTAGGATTAATGTATGGACTTGCTGCTTATAAATTTAATACAGTATGGGCAAGCATTCCACTTCACATGTTTTGGAATATGAGTTCTATTATTACAGTAACGGATCATAATATGGACTATGGAGTATTTCAATATATTATCAAACCAAATAATCCATTCATAACAGGCGGCGCTTATGGAATGGATGCATCTGGCATCTCTATTATCGGTTATATTACAGTAGCTGTTATTTTTATTTATTGGAGAAGGTTTCAATTAATAGAAAAATAAAAATTGTGCAAGAAAAGAAACTGCTTTTTCACTAGGAAACAAGCAATGTAACAGATATAATAATGGTAACTGTTGAGTAGGAAAGGTGAATGGAATGAATAAAGAGAGAAATTACGATTTGAATTATAAGAATAAATTAAGTCGCCAATTCAAAATTTCAAGTGCAATACTTGTTATAACTTCAAGCTTAATAGGTTCAAATATAGTATTGTCTCCTTCATTAGATGCAGAGGAAACGCCAAATTTAAATAAAGAGCAAAGTTCAGAGAAAACGCATCAACTTCAAGAATATATTCAAAAAAACCGAGAGCAGCTCAATCGTATTCAAGGACTTGAAACGAATCAAAAAGAAAAGATAAATGAGCAAATCGGTAAAGCTCAAAGTTTTAAAGAAATTGATAACTTGTTGAAAGAAGCAAAAAATGATAGCTTGAAAAGCAATGCTGACAAAGTAAAAATTGAGGATGAATTAGAACAACAAGAACCCAATAAACTTAAAACAAAAGAAAGTGCTGAAAATCTTTCTGAAAAAAGCGAGGCATTACCAACCAAACTTAACGCTCCGGAAAAGCCTATCAAACAAAGTTTAGAAAATGAGCAATCTAATCAAGAAGTAGAGGAATTTGTTAAGAAAATAGAAAATATTTCAAAAGAAGTTGATGAGAATCAACTAAAAGAAAAAGAAACTCTAACAAATGAAGAAAGTTCAAATAATAAAGTAACAGAACAAGCTAATCAAACTGAGTCACAAATTAAAGATTTAAAAGATGAAGTAGATAACTTGGCAAATCAATCTGAAAACCTTAATTCTGATTTGAATCAATATGTACAAGACAAAGAAAAGAACTTAGATTTGTTAGCATCTAAAGTTTCAGAACGAGATACAATTTCAAAAGAAAATAAAGCACGTATAGAGAAAAAAATTGAAGAAAGTAAACGTGATTTAAAACAAAGAAATGATTTAGTATTCAATCGTTTAGAATCAACATCTGACAAGAAACAAGCTGTCAAAGATATTATTGGTGATAATTTAAACGATAAAGAAACACAGAATATTTTAAAGCACATTGATACCAAAGGAAAAACAAATCAACAAATCACGAGTCAAGTTGTTGGTGAACTAGATAAATTGTCATCTTTTTCAAGTGATGGTTTATTAGAATCAATGTTTGCTAAAGCAGATAATCGAAAAGATTTAATTGAAGTTTTATTATCAACTAAATTTGATGAGCAAGAAGCAAAAGCTATTGCTAAAAAAATTATGGAAAACAATCCAGATAATGCTCGTATCGTTGAATTATTGAAGCAACATTATGGTGAAAACATCTCTGGGGACGATATTTTAGAAAATGTGTTAGATAGAGCTGATAATAAACAAAAAGCAATAGAAACGATTCTGGCTTCAAAATTGAGCGACAATAAAGCACGTTTACTTGCTAATAAAATTGCTGACAAAGGAAATAGTAAAGCAGAACTGTTGAAACTCATGAAGTCAGATGCAGATAGCCGTATTAATCAATTGCTGAAAACTGACAATGAAGTTGAACAAATGAAATCGAAATTACATGGAATATTCAATCCATTAAATAGTACATTTGGTTTACTTGATCAATTAAGCAATAAACAATCTAAACCGGATTTATTAAGTGGCCATTCTAATTTATTCGGTTCTTCAAGCTTGTTAGATAAATTATTAAATGGCAAAAGCTTATTAGATGGTATTCCAGATATACCTAATCCTTCACAAGGACGTGCCTTATCATTAGGAGATTCATCTGATGACTTTTTAAGCGGCTTATTCGATCATGAAGGTAACTTTGATTTACCTAAAGCCGGAGAAGCTGCCAAGAAAGTTGCTTTACCATTTGGAGCATCTATGGTTATAATGGGCGGCGGTATCGTATGGTATGTAAAACATCGTAAAAGAAAAACAAAAAACCAGATTTAAAGTATAAATAAAAGCTTCATTCAAGAAACTCAAAAATAATTGAGTCATTGAATGAAGCTTTTTCATTAATATTATTATTTACCTTTAATATAGCTTAATTGAGCAGCATCGTCGGCATCAATTGTTCTATAAGAAATGACTCCGAGGCCTTCCACATTAGATTCTGAAATCACTATCGAACCATCGCTGTTAACTTTTTCTACAAAAGCGACATGACCATAGATAGGGTCAGCATTTTGTTGGCCTGCTTCAAACACAACTGCATTATATTTTTCTGGTGTTGACGTAACGGTATAACCTTTGTTTTCTGCCCGATTATTCCAATTGCGTGCATCTCCCAAAGTACCACTGATTTGTTTATCGAATTGCGCCATTCGATTATAAACATACCAAGTACATTGACCATGAGGATAAGGTGAATCACTCGTTGATTCGACAAACGGTTTGAAATCTGAAGCATTTTCTTTATTGCTTGGTTGGTAATTATTTAAATCTGGCATTTGTTTCTTATCAAATTGTGTTAAATCATAGTGTTTGATAATACTGTTAAGCTTATCAGCATATTGTGTATCAGTCGCATAGGTTTTTGCGAGATGTGCAGTAGCTTCACGATAAGATGAAGCTTCACTCTTCCAAGTAGGACGGTAAATGTCAGAATTACCATCAATTCCATTTTTGATTAACTCAGCATAATCTTCGAGAGATTCTTTTTCGCTTGGATAACTGCGAAATTGTGCTGAAATCTGATACATACTATTTCCGCTATCTTCAAGTGTATTGAAATCTGCAGATTTACCTTGATAACTTCCTTTGATTCCGAATAAGTTATAATGCGGTGACTGTGCAAGTGCACTATTGCCTGAATCAGACTCTAAAATTGCTTGTGCAATCATTACAGAAGCATAAATATCTCTATTTTGACCGATATCATGAGAATCTTCAGCAATTTTTTTGATAAATTGTCGTGTATCGCTGTTTTCTGCAACATTAAAATCACTGTTATTTTCATCATTGTTTGATAAATCAGGTAAAAGTTGGAACATCGCTGTCGATCTATTATTAGATTGTTTTAAACCATCTTCAAATGATTGTTTTGGATCTGTCTTATCTTCAAGTTGTGATTGAGTCGGCAATTGAGGATTAGCTGTAGATGTATCTGAATGTTGGCTTTCTATTTTTTTGTTTTCTTCTTGTGTATCATTTGTTTCGTTTTGGTTATCGTATTTATCTTTTTGTTTTTTAGCATCCTCACTATATTCATCTAAAATAGCGTTGATTACAGAATCATCATGCTCATTTTCTTGTTGTGAGGTATCAGTCGTTTTTTTATTTTGCGCCTCGGAATCAGCTTCATTATCAGATGGTGTGTTATCTTGTTCAATTTTACTTTGCTCCGACTTGTCTTGTTCAGGTATATCTTGCTGAGATACACTATCTTCTTCTTGATTTTCGTTTTCTTGAACGGATTCAGAATGACTCTCTTTAATTGAAGAACTTGCCTCATCTAACTTTCTTAACACTTCATTGTCATCTTGTGATAGCTTGTTATTTTCATGAGTATTTGAGAGTTCATCCTCTTGATTATTTGTTATATCAGTACGTGATTCGTTTTGGGAAGTTGACGTTTTTTCTTCGTCAGAATCAGTGATTATAGAATGATCAGATTTATTCTCTGTTTTATTTTCATTATTTTGTCCTTGTTCTGTTTTGTTAACGTCTAAATATGATGAGCCAGAATTAGAAAATATTTGTTCCCACAAACTCGGTGTACTATTTTTCTGTTCTTTAAATGGTGCTGGCTTAAAAAAATCCAAGCTATTTTTATAATAATCAGCATAAGTTTGTTTACGTATATCTTGATGAGGATTTAATTTTTGATCATCTGATGTTTCTTCATCTTGTTTATTGTATGTGTTTTCTTTTTTATCTAAAGCGTTTTTATTGCGCGTTTTATTTGAAGAAGATGGTTGATTTATCTCGTCATCATCATTTTTAGTAGTTTCTTTATTAGTGTTATTTGTATCTTTTGTAGATTCATTATTTTCATCAGAAGATGGCTGCTTTTTATTATCATCTATATCTTTTTCTTTTAATTGTGTCGGTGATTCTTCTGAGACTTCGGCATCAACAGCGTTGAAAGGGAGTGTTGAAATCAATAAAGAAGATGAAAAAATATAGGCTAATAACTTTTGATTCCTCATGATAATACCTCTCTTTTAAATAAATTGATTTGCTATATACAAAATACTGCGTGTCTTGTTAAACTATTGATAGTTGTTAGTAACGTTGACAGGTTTCAACTTTTTGGGACATACCTTTAGCAATGAGGTCATTATATCAATTTATATGAAATAAACAAATAGCGATTTGAAATTAATGTATAGAAATATAGAAAGGTTTCTAGAGGTGTATAAAGTGAAAAATGCAATAAAGCTCTTTCTGATGGATTTAAAGAAGATTATTAAAGCACCCGCTGTTTTAGTCATTTTAGGAGGCGTAATGATACTCCCTTCTTTTTATGCATGGTTCAATTTAGATGCGACATGGGATCCATATGGAAACACTAAAAATATAAAAATTGCAGTCGTCAATGAAGATAAAGGCGATAAAGTCAGAGGTAAAAAGATAAATGTAGGAGATGAAGTTGCTAAACAATTAAAAAAAGATAACCATTTTGGTTGGGAATTTGTCAGTCGTAAAAAAGCAGACCATGATTTGAAGATGGGCAAATATTATGCAGCTATGTACATACCAGAAAAATTCACACATCAAATAACAGGGACGCTTCGCAAAAACCCTCAACGTGCTGATATAGAATATAAAGTAAACCAGAAATTGAATGCAATCGCACCTAAAATGACGGATGCCGGAACCAGTGCGATTGTACAGAAAGCTAATGATAAATTTAATGAAACAGTAACCAAAGCGTTACTTAAAGAAGCTAATCGGTTAGGTATTAAACTTGAAAATGAAATCCCTACGATTAATAAAATTCAAAAAGCAGTCTCTACAGCTAATAATTCTGTGCCTGAAATTAATAAGTTTGCTAAAAAAATATTATATTTGGATGAACATCAAGACCAAATAGATAACTACGCAGATGAATTTAGAGATTTGGATAATTACAAGGGCGACGTTTTAAATGGCGTAGATAAACTGAATCAAGTTAACTCAGCAGTACCTGCATTAAATGAAAAAGCTAAACTAGTTTTAGCATTAAATGAATATATGCCGAATATCAAAAAGGCACTTAATATTGCTTCTAATGATGTACCAGAAGCATTTCCAAGAATTAATAGGGGTGTCGACATTGCTAGTAATGGCGTAGATAAAGGTTTACAAGGCATAAACGATGCACGAGGTTATTTGAGTGCAATTAATCAACGTGTAGATACGTACCAAGGAATTGTTAATGAAGCGCAAAACCGTAATCAAGTCGTGAATAATCGATTACAAAACAACTTACAAGCAGCACCTCAAAGTACTTCAAAAACAAGTGAGAATAACATTAAATTTTCACCAATGAGTACGGACGGTAATTCAAATAAGACTTCTTTTGACAGCGAAGATGCAAATGCAATGGAATCTTCTTTGTCTAAAGGGTTATTGTCCTTATCTCAATATACAGATCAACAAGCAGAAAGTACGCAAGAAAATTTAGGAACACTAGAAAATATCGCTTATGGAATCTTGTCTTCTGATAAACCTGAAGAATTTGAATCTGTATTAGATAATATGAATTCTAGACTTGAAGCAACCAGCAAATCTAATCAGCAATTTATTGATATCTTATCTGAAATTGAAGATAGAGAAGATATGGATCTTTCCTCTGAAATCAATAAGTTAGAAGAAGCGAATAATAGTGTGAATAACTTAATTAGAAAACAAAATCTCCTTAGAGATGCATTATCTCAAGGCAGCTCTGGTAAAGCAGAAGCAGTAGATTTATTGAAAACATTGCCTAAAGTTGATCGTGACTTGAAAGGGTTAAGAAATTATATTCAAACAGAACTGAACCAAAGTTTATTGAACGTATCCAATCAAGTGACTTCAGTATTAAATAATGGTGATGCAAAACTTTCAACAGTTCAATCTAAGTTGAATACTATTTCTCAAGTGATTGATGAAGGAGAAGCAATTTTAAAAGACGGCCAAAATAGAATTGAAACGATTCAAAGTGCTTTGCCGCTTATTGAACAAAGATATAATGATGCAATGGCTGTTGCACAACGATATTATCCAGAGTTCGAACAAGATGTGAATAAAGCCGCTTCGTTTGTCAGAAATGATTTACCTGGTTTAGAGCAGCGTTTAGCGGATACAACGGCAACAGTAAACGAAAATATTCCGACATTATTTAATCGCTATGATCAATTAGTAGGCCTGTTAGATAAAAATCAGCCAGAGGCTAAACAAAAACTGCATGATTTAGCAAAATTCATACGTAATGATTTACCAGGTGTCGAAAAGGATTTGGCGAAAGCAAACAAACTCTTTAATGAGATAGACGATGATGATGCGGTAGATAAAATGGTTGATTTTCTGAAAAATGATTTGAAAAAACAAGCGGATGTAGTGGCGAATCCAATTAAAATCAACCAAGAAAATATTTTCCCTGTGAAAGATTATGGGTCTGCAAGTACACCGTTCTATACAACATTAGCATGTTGGGTCGGCGCTTTATTAATGGTGAGCTTATTATCAACAGATAATAAACATAAAGATTTAGAACCATATTTAACTAAAAGAGAAGATTATTTAGGTAAAAGTGGTTTATTCTATCTCATAGGTATTGTTCAAGCATTGATAGTGTCTATCGGAGATATTGTAATATTGCATGCACAAGTAGAGCATGTGGGTTGGTTCATAGGTCTAACTGTCTTAATTTCGATTGTGTTCGTAACGATTGTGTATACCTTAGTTTCATTATTAGGCAACCCAGGAAAAGCGCTTGCTATTATTTTATTAGTGTTGCAGATAGCCGGCGGTGGAGGAACGTTCCCTATAGAAGTCACACCTGAGTTCTTCCAAATTATACACCCATTTATACCGTTTTCTTATGCAGTAGATGCGTTGAGAGAAGCGGTTGGTGGATATGTTCCGGAAATATTAACACGAAAAGTAATGACGCTTTCATTATTTGGAATTATATTCTTACTAATTGGAATTATATTTAAACCAATTACTGATCCGATTATGAGAAAAGTAGCAGAAAGAGCAGAGAAAAGTGATGTTATGGAATAAAGAATTAAAGAGTGCTTAATTTTTGAATAAGGATGAAGAGCATGGAGCAGATTAATCAGGATTTAAAATCGGCAATTCGCAATTTTTATATCGCAATTCCTCAAATAAATAAGGAAATCACTAATATTTTACGACAAATCGAATTGAAATCTGGACAAGTTTTATCTTTTGAGCAAATAACGGCGTTGAGTATTATTCATTCTAATGAGAGCATCACAATTAACGAATTGGCTGAAGAACAAAAGATTTTCAAAACAGCTGCATCAAAACGTATTAAAAAATTAGAAGAATGTGGTTATGTACAAATTTTTCCTACCGATGATAAACGCTTGAAAGCAGTTTGTTTAACGCTTGAGGGAGAATTATTGTTAGAAGAGGCCACCGTAGCATTAACACATTCAATTAAACAATGTTTGGATTGCTGTAAAACTGAGCAAGAGTTCGAAGAATTTGTAGAACAACTTATATATTTCAAAAAGCTATTCATTTAAAATGTTTGTTTGAAGAATATATTTACACGCATTCATTAAATGAGTTTATAGAACTAATTTTTAGAGCTGGAACATCAATTGTTTCCGGCTCTTTTTGGATTATCACACCAATATTATCTTTTTAATTTTTATTTTGTAAAGTATATAAATATTTAAAAAATTGATTGCAATGTGCAACTTTATATTTGTATACTATTACTAACGAATTGTAAGGAGGAACTCCATGGAGCAATCACAAAATCAAGTTTTTAAAAGTTACAGAGATTTTTGGACACGCACTTTAGATGTCAGCGGCAGATCTAGTCGTGCTGATTTTTGGCATCCATTTTGGATTAATTTCATTATTACTTCGTTGTTAGGAATATTTTCTGTTGGTTTATTAAGCAGTCTTTTTGCGATTGCAATTATTATTCCATCATTCACTGTGATGGCCAGACGTTTACATGATACTAATCGCACTTTGATTCTCGCAATTGTAGCGGAAATCAGCGGATTAATTACAACAATTGCAGCGGTGGTATTCATTATTGCAGTATTAGCAATTGCAAGTTCTGGACATGCTGGTGTAATCGGAGCAACATTGATGGCTGGCGCATTTGGTACAGTTGTGGCAGGAGTAATCACACTGTATACATTATATGTATTGATAGCACCAGGAAATAAAGGGCCAAATAGATATGGTGATGGCGGAAGCTGTATAGAGAAGCCAGAAGTGATAGACTCAGAAGTTTCAATTTAATGTTGTACATAGGTTATAGAAAAAACAAGCACTTATAGAGTTGATCAGCTCCCTATAAAGTAAGCACTTAAAAGCGAAAACTTTATAGGGAGTTTTTATAATTATATATGCTCAAAAAAACTACTAAAAAATTATTTTAAATGTTAATCTTTTGATTATAACGAATAATACATTGGGTCCGGGGTGAAAGCATGAACTATAATCAGAAAACTATCGAACACTTACTAGAAGGAAAATGGTATCGCCAACCAGAAGAAGATTGGTTTGTGGATAATGTAGTCATCAATCCTGCACAAGCTAAGATGGAAAAGAAAAAAGGAAAGAAAGTCTTATTCATCGCAATTGATTCTGATACGTGGCATAAAGGTACGGGCAATAGAGGCATGTATGCAGGTTGGACAGATACACATACAACAGTTGCCAATCACGAAAGTTATATTGACGGTATTATTGCAGCGCGCCCGATACCGGAATTGAATCCTGATATTCCGCAATATATTATAGAGAATTCTTACAGTGCCATTAAGGCATTAGCTAATTATGCCTATCAGCATAGAAGAGGACAAATGATTGCAATTACAGGTACAGCAGGCAAGTCTACTTCTAAAGGATTGCTCGATAAGCTATTAGGCATCAATCACACTACCATTGCGACACGCGGAAATCATAATACAAGAACAGGTGTCCCTTTAACAATTGCCTGTGCTATTACACAACCTGAATTTACAATTGTTGAAACTGCGATTTCAGGACTTTGGATGCGCTCTGGAGGTATTTTGAAAAATTACCCGCCAGATATTGCGATGATTACTTCTATTGATGGCGGACAGAAAAAAAGTGCGCATGAAACAGCAATCTTAAAAGCGAGAATTGCTGAAGGGATGCATCATAAAGGACATGTCGTTTTGAATAAAGACATGAATGAATATGACACAGTAGAAAAAGAAGTGCAGCAATATAATCAAAACATTGTGACTTATGGATTTGATGAAAACGCAGATAGTCTAATACTGGAAGTAACAGAAACTCGTACCACTACGATTGTGAAAGCACGTATTTTAGGAGAAGAGATCACGTTTGAAACACAATTGAATGGTGAAGGTATGGTACAAAATATTGTGGGTGTACTTACAGTGATTAAACTTGCTGGTGTCGCACTTGATACTATAGTAGATGCGATTAAAGATTATACGCCAAATAAAGCTGTACAGAATTTTGAATCTTATCAAACAGGAAAAGGTCATCATTTTACGCTTTTAAATGATACTTGGAATGCGACAGGAATTGCTATGAATGCAGCAGTAGATTTGTTAAGTCAAAAAAGTAAATATTATAAAGGTAAATCCATTGCACTTTTAGGTCGGATTGAAAATTTGAGTGCTGAAGAAGCTAAAAAGCAGCATGAATCAGTTGCTCAAACACTCATAGATTCAAACGTAGACATTGTTTTTGCTCATGGTCCTGAAATGAAACATATGCTTAGAAAATTACCTCCAGAGATGATTGGCGGTTATTATGAAAGTGCTGAAGAGATTGCATCTCATGTCGCAAATATCATTGAAGAAGATGACATTATTTTATTAAAAGGTTCACCGCGTTCCAGCAACTTCAAACATGTAAAAGATGAGTTGTTGAAAGCGATACAGTTTAACAAAAAGCAATCAAAACAAAATATTATCCACCCTCCAAGTACAGGATACGGAGTCGCAACATTTGATTTAGAGTCTGGTCAAAAAGTTTCTGGTTATGGTGATCAAGAAGTAACTCAAAACCAAGGTATCGGCGGATTAATTTTAATTAATCATATTCTTGACCGAATTTTTGCGAAAAAATTATCTTTAACAACTAAGTATCTGCCAGATGCGCAAGCTATAAGAGAAAGCCAATCGGATAATGCTTTATTACTTAGAAAGAACAGTACATTTACATTGAATGATATTTTAGGTGCATCAATTGTCAAATCAGCGCCTAATGCTTTGTTGATGTTGGCTAATACAGTTGTAGGTTCTAATAGAAAGAGTATGCAAATGATTCGAGAGACAGTTGCAGAACTAGGTTTACCGCCAGAAGCAGCACTTAATATCACAGGAAGACGAATTTCTAATAAGCAGCAAACTATTACGCTGGAAGCTTTATTTAAAGTGGGACGACTTCTTTTTAATAAAATGCCGTTTATTCAAGATCTATTATCCAGAAATTTGTTTATTCATGGTAATAATATTTTTAGAAGTAAAACGAATTTATATCATTATGGACGAATTACTCACGGTCTTTTCTATGGACAAAGTGATTCAATCGGAGTAGTGCTTTCTGATATTCATGGTAAAAAATATGTTTCAGTTGTCTTAGGTGCTGAAAATATGTTTCATAGAGATGCGCTGCTATCTAAAAGTATAGAAAGTGTAGCAGCTTTACATGAGAAACCAGACAATCATTTAGCCGATCAACAGAATGTGCATACGAGACAACCTTATAAAATCAATGTTATCGGCGATACCTATTTCGGTGAATTTTATACACGAATTCGTAAAAGACAAGGTAAAGAAGATGCACTTATGCGTTTCGGCCGTAATTACAGTTTTGATGATATACGTGCTTTTTTAACAGAAGGAAACTTTAATATCTGTAATTTTGAGGCGGCGATTTCAGATGACCGCAATGAATATTTGAAGATGCGTAAACCTTTTGTATTACATGCGGATACTGAAGGAACTGTAGAAGCATTAAAAAAAGAAAATATTCATTTAGCTACACTTGCGAATAATCATTTAATGGATTGCGGTGTTGAAGGTTTAACTGAAACAGTGAAGCAATTTAAAGAAGAGCGTATTCACACAATAGGAGCAGCAGATTATCAAGAAGAAGCAGAAAAGCCGTTTGTTTTGAATGTAAACGGTCAAAGAATGACTTTCTTTAATGCCTATTGGTATCGTCAGCCGATGTATGAAGAATTTGATTTTTATGCGATAGGTGAAGAGCCTGGAGTTGCATGTATGAACCCGTTTATATTTGAAAAAATTCAACAAGAAAAAGAAAATCATCCAAATGGAAAAATTATTGTGATTGCTCATTGGGGTGCAGATTTCAAAGATGTCAGACCACTTCAAAGAAGGTTTGCCGAGCAGTTGAGTAAAGCAGGTGCAGACATCATAATTGGGCACGGTGCACATATGATTCAAGGTATACAAAAAATAAATCAAACCACTGTGGCCTATAGCATCGGGAACGGTGTATTTAATAGTAACGGCGAGTACAATAAACGTTTCGTTCCAGCATACAGTATGATTGCACAACTTATTATAAGTGAAAATAATGAAATGAAACTGTGCTTCTATCCAATTTATGGAAACAACTTAGATACCTTCTGGAAACCAAGATTTGTGACAAAAGAAGAATTCGAACATTGCAGATTAATGTTGAAAGCACGTAATACCATTTCAATGGGAACAGGCAAAGATGAGTATTATTATTTTGAAATGAACATATAGAAAGGGGTTAACTTAGTGGATAAAAATGAAGCTGCTTTACTAGAATTTTTGAAAGATATTGATGTTTTGCAAGAAGTTGAAAAATTTTCAAATCAATTTAATGTATTCGAAATTTTAGGAGTAGTGAATACAGAAATTCGCCATAGCAATATGCTAGCTTGGTTATTAAATCCCAAAGAGATACATGGACTGGATGAAAGTTTTATAAAAAAGCTAATTCAAATTTATATTAATTCCTTTTATAAGCCTGATTATCAGAAAAACACATTTAAATTACTATTAAGTAATTTTGAGGACGCTATTGTACTAAGAGAGTGGAATAATATAGATTTATTGGTTATTTCTGAACAAAATAAAACCGTAATTACTATTGAAAATAAAATATGGAGCAAAGAATCACAGCATCAACTTAAAAAGTATCAGCAAGTGATTGATCGAGAGTTTCCAGATTACGAAAAACTCTTTATATTTTTAACACCAAATGGTGATGAGGCTAGCGATATTGAAACTTGGCATCACATATCTTATAAAGATATAAGTGAAGGCATCAATGAAATATTAGTAAGCAAAGAAAATACACTTAACAAAGAAACATCAGACTTTATTAATCAGTATTTAAATATATTGAGGAGGTATATTTTGGGAGACGAAGAATTAGAAAAAATATGTAATGATATCTACTTTAAACACAAAAGAGCGTTAGATTTAATATTTGAATATAAACCAGACATTTTAAATGATATCTCTGAAATGCTACAAAAATTAATTGTAGAAAAAGAAACTCTCGTAGCAGATTATAGCAGTAAACGATTTATAAGGTTTACGACACAAGAACTTGATCAAAAAATCCCACTCAATGAAACAAGTAATAAATGGACGGCGAGTCGAAGAATGCTTTTGATTGAGGTGAAAAATATAGATAAAGCTACAAGCATACATTTAGTTGTAGGGCCTGCAGATACTGAAATTAGAGAGCATCTTCACGAGATAGCTGTATCGAATGAAAAGTTGTTTAAAGGAGCTAGAAAAACTTTGACTGGTCAATATACAAACCTTTTTTCGAAAACTTTATATAAGAATAATCCGAATGAAGAGTTGAGTCACACAGAAATTCTCGAAAAAACGAAACGTGCTTTCGAAAAATTCATTGACAATGATTTACCTAAATTAGAAGATGTACTAATCCAAAATTTTAAGCATACTCCTAAAAGTAGAGACTCTATTTAATTAGCTTAAATTAGATAAGACGTTAAAAGGTAAAATGAGCCTTCTTATTAGTTTGAACTTAAATTATAAAATCAAAACAGAGGTCCTCATTAAGAGTGACCTCTGTTTATTTTATTTTGCTAACTCTGAATATTACTTAGACGTATTTTCTTTTAAATCAAATTTTGTAAGATAAGGCTGCTTTCCAATCACAAATCGGAAGATATAAAACTCTCGTAAGAAAACGCCTACGCCTACACATAGCCCTAAAACAAATAGCAGTGTTAATACAATGAAGAGAATCGTTTTCCCCTTATACACGAGGGTGTATTCATATACGTAACTTAAAATCATAGGGTGAAATAAAAAGATGAAAAATGAAAATGTACTTGTTAAATTAATGGAATAAAACATAAATGATTTAAACTGCAAGCAAGCTCCTAGCAGTAATAAAAACATAAACGTATGATAGAGTACTAAATAATCTGTATAACTTGTGACATACCAATAATCATGATTTTTAAATACCACAAATATAAGATATGAAATAACTGCACAACCTATTACTACAAAGATATACTTATTTAAAAAGTTAACAATTCTATTATAATTCAAGCCGATATAGCCTCCTAAAAAGAAGAAGAAAATCCAGCCTAGAATAAAAGTATTATCACTCAATGGATAAATAGAATGGAATGCATGTGCAAAAGCTTTATTATTATCAAGTAAATGTAAGAAAGTAACTTGGATGACGAGTGATAACAACAATATAAGTTTACTATTAAAGATCTTATACGAAATTTTATATAGCAAATAACTCAAGATGAAAAACT
The DNA here is from genome assembly GCF_001618885.1 of Staphylococcus condimenti. Lineage (NCBI taxonomy): Bacteria > Bacillati > Bacillota > Bacilli > Caryophanales > Staphylococcaceae > Staphylococcus > Staphylococcus condimenti. The sequence continues at coordinate 1,621,600 of NZ_CP015114.1, forward strand.
GCATAATAACGATAATGAAATAACCATACCATTTCCCTAATATGATATTTTCAAAAAATTGATGACTGAACGGACTATTTAACTTTAAAGATTCGGTATAACAGTAGAATAGACCAATCGTTAAATAGGGAATAAAAATATATTTGAAACGCGACCATAAATAATGGATAGATAACACTTTGTAGTTAAGTGTGACGAGTAACTGAGCTAAAATAATAAATGAGGGCGTCCCAAATATAAACATATTTTGAACATAATAGATAAGTTTCAATTGGTTGATATCTGACCCTTCTATATTTCTCATCAGTTCTGTAAATACATGTGTCAATATAATCAGCATACAAATAAAGGCACGAAAATATATAAGTTCTGTTTTTTTGTTTTTAACCATCTTTAAAACCTTTCCATTTTTGGACTACTTGATGAAATGTGTTTTCACTAATGAGAATACGAGGAATATAATAATCGTCATCATTAGGTCTGATGGGTTTTTCTTCTAGCGTATATCCATATTTGATTCCTGCTTTTTTAATCGCTTTTATCTTATTATCATTAATTTGGCCATAAGGATAAGCAATTGAGTTAGTGTTTGAGTTGAAATGTTTCTTTAAATACTGATTACTTTTTTTAATATCTGCAGTTAACGTTTTATCATCTTTAGTAACAATTACTTGAGACACATTATTTTTTATAGAATGAAGATTATTAGTATGCGAGTGAAATGTCCAAAGCCCAGAAGCGTGCATATCTTTAAGTTGCTTTAACGTAGCCATATTCAAGTTATGGAAGTCTTTTTGACCCACTTTGCTAGTGATGATAAAACCTGTAGCAGGGATGTTGTATTTTTTTAATATCGGATAGGCATTTTTATAGATAGATTGATCCATATCATCAAAGCTGATCCATACACTTCTTTTTGGAAATTTTCCTTCTTTTTTATATTTGATAACTTCTTCTTCAGTTAAAAAACGTGCATTTTTTGATTTCAACCACTTGATTTGATCTTCAAATTCCTTTTTTGTAAGGCTATAAGTCGACAGTTCTTTACTATTCGAAAAAATATTTAGAAAGCTTTCGAAGAAACCGCCATTTCTTACTCTATGATAATTTAATGCAAGTGCACTATTTTCATCATAATGTGATATATCTTCTTTAGCATATGTTTCATGACTGTTTTCCAAAGAATTGGTGCTTATAAATAATACAGCAACTATTAAAATGAGTAGCGCTTTTTTAATCAAGAGGAGCACCTTCTCTCCACTTTTTGATGCTCTGTGAAATGAGACAATAAGTTAATAAGAAGAAAATGACAACCACAAATAATCCCATTAATTTAAAGATATTACCCAAGTCAGAGTTTTCTATATTTAAGACAGCCCGTAATAAAAGAACACTATCACTTTTAATGCCGAGCAGCGACCCTCCTATAACTATCAATGCAGAACAACAATAAACCCAAAATACCAAAGTGAATAGGAGAATAAAGATTTCACGCGTAAAGTTTAAGCTAGATTTTACCGTTTTATATTGCCTCTGTCTGGACTTGTCCATGTCGCATAAGCTCCTTTCTTTCTTTTTAAGGCTTTAGGAAAGGCGAAAATTGCAACTAAAGCGTTAAGTACCCAATACAATGTCGGATACCAGCTTAAAAATATAATGGTAAAGATATTTATTTTTTCATAAGTACTATCTATAAATAATGAGATAGCAAATTGAATCGTATTGATAAAAGTTAACAAAAGAGCTGAAAGGATAATGATAGTGAATTGATACTGTAAGAAAGAAATATCAAGAAAGTCGGTGTTGATAATAGATAATGCGAGTAATATCACGACTGAATAAACCCATACTAAAGATACAATTTGTTCAAATAGCAGCAAATATTGTGCTAAGTTGAAAGTTTTTAATGATTGTTTAAAGTCTCTAATTAATACTTCTTGTCCACCTTGAGCCCATCTAATACGCTGTTTCCAAAGACCTCCGATTGTTTCAGGCACGAGCATCCAGCAAAGTGCACGTGGTTCATATTTGATACGCCAATCATTCAAATGGAATTTCCAAGAAATCGCAATGTCTTCTGTGATCATATCTATATCCCAACCACCAACCTGCTGTATGGCTTCTTTTCTGAATAAAGTAAACACTCCGGAAATTGTGTTGATTTTTCCGGCAATAGACTGAGCGCGTTTGATACTGCCGACCATACTTGCGTATTCAATCGCTTGAATCTTACCTAGAATTGAACTTTTGTTTCTGATTCTTGGATTTCCTGTTACCGCAGCTAATTTTGGATCTTGCTTAAAGGACTCAATCATAAAATAAGGTGCGTTATCATCGACAATGGTATCTGCATCAATTCCCATAATGTAGTTATAATTTGCGTGTTTAATACCTTCGTTCAAAGCATTTGCTTTACCGTTATTCTTTTTCAAATTAACAAAGATAAAATCTAGATCTTTTTGCAAATCCATCACAACTTGTTCAGAGTTGTCTGAGCTTCCATCGTTAATTACAATGACTTCTTTTAAGGGAAATTTTAAATCTAAAATACTTTTGATTGTATCTTCAATTGTGTCTTCTTCGTTGTAGCAAGGAATCAAAAATGTGATTCCTTCTGTTTGGTTTTCATAATTCGGCAATTTTTTAAGTCTCAATTCTTTAAATACGGCATAATAAATAGTTCCAATAATCCAATAAATCGACATGAAAAGTGGATAAGTCAGCAGCAAACTAAATATTTTCAAACAAAAATCAACTCCTGAGAAGCACAACAAAAGACAAAATCACTCAATTTTAATTATTAAAATAATTTTAATTTGTCTCTTGTTGAGCTTCGTTATTTTAATAATTGTGACTGAATATTTTGTATCTCCGAGATATCAACCTGATTTTCGTTAGATGTAGATTGTGACTAAAATTGTTTGGCCTATAAATATTAGTGCTTTTGTGCATATTTAATACATTGAAATCTGATAGATATACACGGAATTATACCGGCAAAGGAATCATACCACTAATAAAGTTATTTATAAAGTTTTTAACCAAATTTGAACACAAAATAAATAAAAAAATTAAATGAGAAGTAGGGTATAACAATGTATCGCCAAACTCCATGTTGCAATATTAAATTTTTGTAACATTATATGAGAGTGTATTTTCAGAGAACAGACAGCCTTTTAGAATGTACTTGATTTTAATAATAAATAGTAGGGAGCAAAGTGTAGTAGAGCGGTTTTGAGGGTGTTAATAGAAGTATAGTATTGATATGTATTATTGAAAAAATAATCGTATTTCAGAAAATAAAAGAAGATTTAAAAAAGCTGAGTAAAACAGATACTCATAATGAATATGCGTAAATTAGTTTTGGTGTGTAAATATGTTTATTTTTTTATTATGTTTTAAAAACAGTTTTTAACATCAATTTTGATAAATAAATTATTTGTTTTGCGGAATAAATGCAGTGATAGATTGGGGGGAGAGAAAGATATTTTGTTTTGAAACGTCATTATAAGGTTTTTATTTCAGTAAATTATTGAAAAAACAACAGAGCTTGTTTTGAAGCTCTGTTGCATTATAAGAAAGCTTTTAAAAATTACATCATCCCTAAAATTTTCATCCAAATTGAACCTAGACCAATCCAAATAATAAAGTAGACAAGTCCAAGAACAAAATTCATAGTCCACCAACGTTTTTGAGTAACGTATCCTGACGCATATAGAATAGGAGCCGGACCGCTACTGTAATGTGTAGTAGAAGCAAGCAGGTTACCAAAGAACCCTAACATAAGTGCACTTAATAATGGTGGTGCTCCTGCTGCTACAGCAACACCTAATAATGCAGCATACATGGCACTGACATGGGCTGTTGCGCTGGCGAAAAGATAATGAGAATAGAAATAGAAGATAAGTAAGATAATCAACACAATCGGCCAGCTGAAGCTACCTAAACTATTTGCGATGACTTTACTTAACCATGGTATGAAACCTAATTTGTTTAATTGATCAGCCATTAATACGAGTACTGAGAACCAAACTAATGTATTCCAAGCACCTGTTTCATTTAAAATGTCTTTCCAAGTAAGTACACCTGTTATCAATAATAATGATAAAGCGATAAATGCTGTTAATGTCGCATCTATATTGATGAAACTGCCTGTAACCCAAAGTGCCAATGCGATGATGAATATGCCTATCATAAATTTTTCGGCTAATGATATTTTGCCCATTTTTTCTAATTCATGATCAGCCCAAGATTTCGCATTAGGTGTTTCTTTGACAGTCGGTGGATAAATTTTGTAAATGATAAATGGAATTACAATTAAAGAAACTAGACCGGGAACAAGTGCTGCTAAAAACCAGTTCATCCAAGTAATATGCACATGAGCTGTACTTTCAGCAAGGTTCTGTGCTAAAGGGTTTCCAGCCATTGCAGTTAAGAACATTGCTGATGTAATTAAATTTCCTTGGAATTCCGTAAAAATAAGGAAAGCCCCCATTTTACGTTCTGAACCATCATCTGGTTTAGATCCGAATGATTCAGAGAGTGATTTGATTATAGGAAACATAATTCCACCAGCACGTGCTGTGTTACTTGGTGTAGCGGGAGCTAAAATCAAGTCAACGCCTACAAGTGAGTAGGCCAACCCCAAGGTCTTTTTACCAAAGAGCTTAACGAATTGTAATGCAATACGTCGACCTAACCCTGTTTTAACAAATCCGCGTGAAATGAAGAAAGCCATAGCAATCAACCAAATGCTGTTATTGCCGAATCCTTGTACAGCTGTTTTAGTATCAATTATTCCGACAAGTACCATTATGGTAAAACCGATAATTGATACTGCACCAATTGGCATAGGCTGTGTGATACATGCAATGATAGTTGCAACAAATATCGCAAACATATACCAAGCTTGTGTATCTAAAGATTCAGGCTTAAATGGGGTAAGTGCCCAAATAACAAGTCCTACCACAATTGGTAAAATAAACTTACGATATTTTACCGTATTTTTCATAATTACTTTCCTTCTTTCTCAATAAAGTACCATTACATGTATTAGGATAGCCTTATCGGTACTTCATGTACATAGATTATTTAATATTTAACAATTAAAATAATTATTAAAATGTGGGGGTATAAAGAAAAGCGTATCCAAAAGGGTACGCTTTTAAAACTGTTTAAGATTTACAAGATACCACTTGGTTCTTCAGGCAAGACTTGGCCACCATCGATAATTAATGCTTGTCCTGTAATAAATTCAGCTTCTTTAGAAGAGAAGAATACAACAGCATAACCGATATCTTCAGGTATACCTAATTTGTGAGTAGGTATAATTTTACGAACGCCTTCTAAATAATCGTCTCCTTGTTCTTCTAACCCTTCAGTCAGAATATTTCCAGGTTGAATAGCATTTACAGTAATGCCATATTTAGCATATTCTAAAGCGGCACTTCTAACAAAACCAAGTTGCCCGGCTTTTGAAGCACCATAATGTGACCAACCAGGGTAACCTGTATTTGGCCCTGTAACAGAAGAAGTAACAATGACACGACCATATTGTTGTTGCTTCATGACTTTGAGAACTGCTTGTGTCACAAAGAAGGTACCTTTTAGGTTAACATCTTGAACGTAGTCCCAGTCCGCTTCAGTTAAATTTTCAATATTGATTTGCGGATAGACGCCTGCATTAGAAACTAAGATATCAATTTTCCCGTATTTCTCAACGACTTGATCAATGACTTGTTGAATTTGTGAAGTATCTCTTACATCTAATTTGAAAAAATCTCCGTTCAGTTCTTTAGCGGCTTGTTGGCCTTTTTCTTCAGAAATACCACCAATAATTACTTTAGCACCCCCTTCAAATAGGCACTCTGATATACCTCTTCCTATTCCGCTAGCTCCACCAGTTACTAAAGCTACTTGTCCTTTTAAGTTAAACATTCATAGTCACCTCTCGGTATTCATTTTCATTAATACTTTCCCCTTAGTTGAACTATGTTAACAATTTCACAAGAATTGTCACTCCTTGTTCAAAGGTTAATAAGAAAAGCACTCAAGAATTCATTTTTTTCACTTATATTTGTGAAAAGAGAAGTGATGAGTTGAATATTTGATAAGTTGGTAGCTTCTAATTCTCTGCAAGACATTGAAAAAGGGAGAAAGAGCCGTACTTGTTTTTTATATGAAAAGTAAAAAGAAAATCATGTCATTATTTGCATCTCAAATAAAATAAGTTAGTGAATCACAAATAAAGATAGAGGCGATTGATGTTAATATACTCAGCCGCCTCTATCTTTAAGTCTTTATTATTGTTTGTTTTTTTGTCTTCTGAAAATAAATGTTGCACCGAGTATTGCTAATAATGCGCCGAAAATAGGAGTATTTTTATTTTCTTGACCTGTTTCAGGTAATTTTTCATTATTCTTTTCAGTTTTAGGAGTTGAAGTGCTTAAAGGTTTGATTGATAATTTTTGATCAGAATTTAACTGTTGTACTTTAGGCATTTCAACGTTATTTGCAGTAATAATGTTTTGATGTTCTTGCGGTTTAGGCTTCTCTTTATCTATGATTTTAGAGCTAGAATTTTGTTCAGTCTTTTTGTCGTTGTGACCACCTTCACTGTCTGGAACAGTGTGTTCATCCCATTCAATAGGTTTTGAATCTTCTTCTTCGGTTTCCCCATTGTTATGGTCTTCTTCACCATCAGGAAGGGTATCTTCATCATAGTCGATAGGGTTAGAGTCTTCTTCTTCAGTTTCGCCGTTGTTATGGCCGTTTTCGCCGTCCGGAATCGTGTCTTCATCGTAGTCTATAGGATTAGAGTCTTCTTCTTCGGTCTCACCATTGTTATGTCCATTTTCGTTATCAGGAAGGGTATCTTCATCATAGTCGATAGGGTTAGAGTCTTCTTCCTCAGTTTCCCCATTGTTATGTCCATTTTCACCATCCGGAATTGTGTCTTCTTCGTAGTCGATAGGATTAGAATCTTCTTCCTCAGTTTCCCCGTTGTTGTGACCTTCTTCGTCATCCGGGATTGTATCTTCATCATAATCGATAGGGTGAGAATCTTCTTCTTCAGTTTCCCCGTTGTTATGACCTTCTTCGCCATCAGGAAGGGTATCTTCTTCATAGTCGATAGGGTTAGAGTCCTCTTCTTCGGTTTCCCCGTTGTTGTGGCCTTCTTCACCATCAGGAAGGGTATCTTCATCATAGTCGATAGGGTTAGAGTCTTCTTCCTCAGTTTCCCCATTGTTATGACCGCTTTCATCGTCTGGAACAGTGTGTTCATCCCATTCAATAGGTTTTGAATCCTCTTCTTCAGTTTCTCCATTGTTGTGACCGCTCTTACCGTCAGGTAAAGTATCTTCCTGCCAATTAATATCATTATTGTCTATAATAGGACCGTTTTTACCGTTACCATTTGCATTATTTTGGTATAAAACTAAGCCGTTATCCCAAGAAGCGTAAGAATAATAATTATAATAAAACGGGCTATAACCAGAAAAAGTAGTTCTGAATATTAAATCTTCAGCATCGTTTTGATAGCTGCCTTCGTACTTTATAACATACGTTTTATCTAGTTTATCTAAATTTATTCTGTATGACCCATCGTTAAAAAGTTCTATTTTTAAATTTTTGCTAATCTCTTTAAATAAGTTAGTGTTTGAAAAATTTACACTTAAACTTTGTGGCAAATTTTCTTTCCCAATATACTCGTATATCTTAACATTTGCTTGTTTATTAGATGATGGCGCGCCTTTCAAAACTTTTCCATGAATTATAGGGTATTGAATATTATAACCCTTTGGATTAACAACGCTAATATGCGTGAATTTATTGTTATCCTTATCTAAGTTTTCCATAATACCATTTACTTCTATTCCTGCTTGGCTAATGCCGTTCAAATGTTTAACGTTTATAGTTTTTGAAGTTTCATGTCCATTCAAGGTAGATGTGATAGTTTGTTCTCCATCATTTTTAACTGTTCTCGGATCTAAAAATAAGTTGAGTGATAAATTAGCTGTAACATTAACTTTATTTTGAATATAATCTAAAAATGTATATCTAATCTTGCCGTTTTCCATTACTTTTCCTGTAGCCATAGTTATACTGCCATTTTTAATGTCAGGAACTTTCTTAATTACAGATACACCATTTGTATTTACATTATTTGAAATAGTGAAATCAAAATAATCGCCAGGGTTTATACCATTTTCAAATTCCCAATCATATTTTAAAGTTACTCTTTCTCCTTGTTGCGGGTTAACAGCATCCTTACTTTCGATTTTATCCTTTTTAATTTTAACTTTGTTTGAAATGTCTTTCCCTTCTTGAATTGTTTCTTTTTTCAATTCTTTATTTGGAGTTGTGGATGAATCTTCTTCTAACATAGGTGTCTTACCATCAATATAGATTTTATAATCTGTAGAGTCAGGAGGTTGATCTGATTTATCATCAGGAGCACTTTGTTCATTTTTAATGTTTTCAACTGATGTATTTGTTTCTTCTGCTGGCTTCTCACTAGCTTGAATACTTCTAGGAGTTGCAGAAATATTTTCTTTTGTATCGTCTTTTGAATCAGATACTTCTGTTATTACTGCATCTTTGTTTTCTGTTGAATCAATTTCTTGTGTTGAAGTTTGAAGTTGAATGCTTTCTTTTGCATTTTCTTTTTTAACCACATTAGTTTCAATTTTATTATCTATTGGAGCAGGCACTGATGCTTCTCCAGTATTTGTTTGAGTTGCAGTTTCCGGCTTTTGATTTTCACTTGTAGTAGGTTGAGCTGTTACTGTTGTTTCCTCATTTGTTTCTTCTGCAGCATTTGCTTCATTACTATTCGCTATACCAAGCGCTAAGCATGTTCCTAATAAGATTGATGCTGTGCCTGTTTTGTATTTTCTTACACTGAATTTGAATTTTTTATCTTTGATGTCCATAAATACCTCTTTATTGAATTTTTAGTAGCTCAAATAAATATACAGATACACATTTATATAATCAATGGAAATAATTCATATTATACTTTTGTTATAGTTGGTTAATATTTAGTTAATAAAGTAAAAGGCTTACAATTTATAAAAATTTTCAAGAAATAATGTTTATAATGTTGTCACAATGCCTATTTTCTTAAGTGTTTTTCACTTTTATTTCCTATTAATCTATAAAATTATAGCTATTTGTATGTAAGCATCTTTCATTTATGCTAACTTTGTCATTTTAAAAGTGTGATATGAAAATATTTTGAAAGAATTGGGCAAATAAGCTTGTACTTTTCTTGATTAGTTGATATGCTTTAACAAATAGTTGACTTAGTCAACTAACAGAGAGATAGGTTATACAAAATTAAACGAGAAGAGGAAAACACATTTGGCATATATTGAAGTAAAGAATTATTCAAAAATATTTGGCAGTGGTGATCAAGAAGTCAGAGCGAATGATGATATTTCATTTACTTTAGAAAAAGGACAGTTAATGGTAATTGTTGGTGCATCTGGGGCAGGTAAATCAACATTATTGAATACTTTAGGCGGAATGGACACAGCGAGTGAAGGACACGTAATTATTAACGGTACAGATATCGCAAAATTTTCAGAGAAGCAGCTTACAACATATCGACGTAATCAAATTGGGTTTGTATTCCAGTTCTACAATTTGATTCCAAACCTTACAACATTAGAAAATATTGAATTAGCATCAGAACTTTCTCCTAAAGCACTAGATTCAGAAGAGACATTAAGACGCGTCGGCTTAGAGAAACGTAAAAACAACTTCCCTTCACAACTTTCTGGTGGGGAACAACAACGTGCTTCAATTGCGCGTGCGGTTGCGAAAAACCCTGATCTATTATTATGTGATGAGCCTACAGGTGCACTCGACTATAATACAGGGAAAACAATCTTACAAGTTTTACAAGATTTAAGTCATAAAGACGGTAAAACAGTTATTATTGTAACGCATAACGCAGCGCTTAAAGACATGGCGGATCATGTTATTGAAATTTTTGACGGTAAAATTAAAGAAGACTATATGAATGAGCATCCACAACCTATTTCAGAGATTGAGTACTAGGGGGTAAGTGCGATGAAAATGTTAAGAAAAACTATATTACATGAATTCAAGTCTTCTTTACCGCGTTTTATTTCAATTGCAATCTTACTAGCTTTAGGTGCTTTCGTACTGATTGGATTGAAAGTAACAGGCAGTGATATGCGTCAAACAGGTAATGATTATTTTAAAGAACATAAGATGGCAGACGCTCAAGTCACAAGTCCTGTAGGATTTAATAAAGATGATAAAGACTATATCAATCACATGAAGCATGTGAAGAAAACTGAATATAGTGTTTATAAAGATGCAGTTGTTTCAAATTCTAAAAAAACAATGCGTTTGAATGAAAAAACGTCTAAGTTATCTATCTTTAAAGCAGAAGATGGACGCTTACCGAATAAATCAAACGAAATTGCTTTAAGCACTCAAGACAAAGGTAAATATAAAATCGGCCAATACATCAATTTAGAGAACAGTAAAGGCGACAAAGAAATTGATGGATTAAAAAATCATAAATACAAAATCGTTGGTTTTGTGACATCTAGTGACTTCATGCAAAAACATGATTTAGGTATGACAAATGTAGGTAAAGGGCAAATTGATACATTTGCAGTGCTAGATAAAAGTGGTTTCAGTGATACAACACCGAACGTTGCTAAAATTTCTTATGATAATTTGAAAGGTGCAAGTTACTCTGACAAATTTGAAAAGCAATTGCAAAAAGACGTTAATCAAAACATTCCTGGATTAACAAAATGGGCAGACAAACGTGATTCAGAAATTAAAGATGATAAAAAAGCTCAAATCAAAGACGGCAGAGAAAAATTAGAAAAACAAAAATCATCTATCGACAGCAAAGAACAATCTTTAAAACAGTCTAAAGAACAATTAGATGGCAACAAAGCACAGTTAGATCAAGCAAAACAACAAGTTGCCGACGCTAAAAAACAAGTTGATCAAATGCCTGCTGGGGTACAAAAAGATCAAATGGCACAACAACAGCAAGCTCAACAAAAACAAGTTGATGAACAAGCAAAAGAATTTAAGTCTAAACAAGATGAATGGCAAAAAAATTCTGATGACTTAAAAGATGCTAAAGAAAAAATCGCATCAAAAGAAAGTGAACTTGATTCACAAGAACAAAAAATCCAATCAATGGGTAATTTAGAATATCAATTACAATCACGCAGTGATTATAACCAAGGATATAACCAATTTGGTGAATCAGCGAAACGTATCGATGTACTTTCTAACACATTCCCAATTATTTTCTTCGCGGTAGCAATCTTAGTAACATTTACAACAATGTCACGTATGGCTGAAGAAAAACGTACAACAATGGGTGTGTTACGTGCATTAGGTTATACGAAGTTTGATGCAATGAGATTATTCCTTATCTATGGTACAAGTGCAGCGTTATTAGGTACGGCACTTGGAAGCTTCTTCGGTACAGGTTTATTACCTAGAAGAATTTATCAAGCTTATGCCGCAAACTTAGCTGTACCGCCAATTCAAACACCGCCATCATGGTTATGGATTATTATTAGTTTAGTCTTCGCGTTATTATGTACAGTTGTACCGGCAGTATATATTGCTTGGCAATCATTAAAAGAAAATCCTAAATATCTATTAATCGCAAAACCGCCTAAGGCAGGATCTAAAGTGCTATTAGAACGTGTTCCATTTATCTGGAACAGATTATCATTCAATTACAAAGTTACAGTCAGAAACTTATTCAGATATAAAGCGCGTATGTTTATGACTATCTTCGGTATCTTAGGCTGTACAGCATTATTGATTACAGGCTTTGGTATGAAAGATTCCTTGAACGGTATTATTGATAACCAATATAAGAAGATCATTCATTACGACATTATCGGTGTTTATAACCCTGATGCTAGTCAAAAAGAAAAAGATGATTATGACAAAGCAGTCAATGATATCGATGGCGTGAAAAAGAAAGATAATGTTTATTTTGAATCTGTAACTGCAAAACCTAAAGGTGTTATCGATAACCAACAAATCACAATGATGGTTCCAGAACACAAAGATACTTTCAATGACTTTGTGACATTACGCAATATTGATAATGGTCATAAAATGAAATTGAAAGATGACGGTGTAGCAATTACGCAAAAACTTGCGAAATTAGGTCACTACAAAGTAGGCGACCATATGAACATCCAAGATAAAGCAGGACGCAAGCATAAAGTAAGAATCGCACAAATCACACAAATGTATGCAGGACATGATGTGATTATGGATAGTAGTTATTACCAAAAAGCATTCGATAAGAAAGTGAAATACAATGGTAAAATTATTAACCTGAAAGATCGTTCTGATAAAAACATCAATAAAGTATCAAGAGATCTTAACAGTCAAGATGCTGCGATGACTGCAGTACAGTCTAACCAATCTAAGACTGCAATCAATACTATCTTAGATGGACTTGATAATATCGTATTAATTATTGTGTTAGCTTCTTCAGCGTTATCATTCGTTGTATTATTTACACTGACAAATATCAACGTTTCAGAACGTACACGCGAATTAGCAACATTAAGAGTCTTAGGATTCTATAAACGCGAAACAGTGATGTATATCTATCGTGAAACAATTATTCTTACAATCATAGGTATACTTGTCGGATTCCTTGGTGGTTATTACTTACATCAATTTATCATGAGTACATTACCGCCGAATAATGCGATGGCAGATATGACGCTATACTGGACTAACTTCGCAATATCAACAGGTTTGACGCTATTATTCTCATTCATTGTAATGCTGATTATGGCACGCAAGATAAGCAAAATAGATATGCTGGGTGCATTGAACTCAGTAGACTAAACCTTAAATCCGATGGAAATCGAAAGATGATTTCTGTCGGATTTTTTCTATATACATACAAAAAAGCACAATATAAACATACTAAATAGTTATTGTAATTTTTCATTTTCATCAATAATTTGTATGGATAAATATATTGAATTTTCTGAAATATAATTGTAATGATTGTTATTTTATTGTAATATAACACTAAGCACTAAAAATAATAGGAGTTGAAAAGCCATGAAAAAAGTAATTGCAGCAACCGGCGTAACCTTAACTTTGGCACTTAGCGCAAGCGTCCTTCCGGCAAACAACGATGCAGGCAATGAAGCACATGCAGCAACGCAACCTTATTATAATTACACAGGCTATACAAGTTATGATTCAAGTTTTGTTTTAGACCCGTATTTCGTGAAAGCTGTACAGATTGGTAACGTCACATTGAATGGATATAAGATTCAAAAAGAAAATCAAGTAACACCTGAATTTATAGAACTTGAAAGAGTTTATGATCAAAATATAGGTGTTAATTCTGAAACAAAGAGAGCTGTCAGAGCAGCATTTCCAGTTAAAGCAGGACAAATTAGTAAACAAGATATTATTAATGCATATGGCACAAATGATAGCTTTTTAAAAGCATACCCAGATGATCCGGACGATACTGGATCAATGAGATATGAATTTGATGGAAGCGCGGTTAATTTTAAATTTTCAAATGGTTATTTAACAAGCGTTAGTATTAATGGTGGTGTGTTATAACGTTAATGATATGAGAACAACATTGCATGATATTTAAAAAATTCGATCTCGCAAAAAAGATGGTACAAGTTAATGATACTGGCTTAATATTGTATCAATTAAACGACAGTACAATCATTATTGATTTTTATAAAGATATAGTCACTTCTGGAACGATTGTAGGATGGGAAACAAATAATTAAGTATTCAAGCCATTAGTAACATACAATAAGATGATTTTTTAATATAAATAGGAGTTGAAAAGCCATGAAAAAAGTAATTGCAGCAACCGGCGTAACTTTAACTTTGGCACTTGGTACAAGCGTCCTTCCGGCAAACAACGATGCAGGCAATGAAGCACAAGCGGCAACACAACCTTATTATAATTACACAGGCTATACAGCGTATGATTCAAGTTTTGTTTTAGATCCGTATTTTGTGAAAGCTATACAGATTGGTAACGTCACATTGAATGGTTATAAGATTCAAGGAGAACATCAAGCAACAACTGTAGACAAGGAATCTGTAAGTGTTTATGATCAAAAAATAACTCTTAATCCTAAAACAAATAGAGCTATCAATGCAGCGTTTCCAGTTAAATCAGGACAAATTAGTAAACAAGATATTATTAATGCATATGGTACAAATTATAACTTTTTAAAATCTTATCCAGATGATCCGGACGGTACGGGAATAATGAAATATGAATTTGACGGCAGCTCAGTGAGTTTTAACTTTTCAAATGGTTATTTAACTAGCGTTGGTATTAATGGAGGTGTATTATCCTCAATATAGCATTAACGATATGAGAACAAAGTTATATTGTAATTAAATAACCTAACAGATATCAATTTTCCTCTCAGAAAGAATATAACTTAAGGTCTGCTGAGCAAGTTGAAATGTATGATTAAACGATTGGTTTCAACCAGAAACCTAGTAGATCAGTTTAAATAATATTGATTATTATAAATACGCAATCCTTTATGGAATGATGGTAGGATGGGAAACGAATCATAAGTATTCAAGCCGCTAACATTATATAGTGAGATAATTTTTAAATATAAATAGGAGTTGAAAAGCCATGAAAAAAGTAATTGCAGCAACCGGCGTAACCTTAACTTTGGCACTTGGTACAAGCGTCCTTCCGGCAAACAACGATGCAGGCAATGAAGCACATGCAGCAACGCAACCTTATTATAATTACACAGGCTATACAGCGTATGATTCAAGTTTCTTTGTAGATCCGAATTTCGTGAGAGCAGTCAAATATCATAATGTCACATTTAATGGCTATAAAATACAAGGGCAACATCAAGCAGTGCCGAACTCTACTAAGAATATACAAGTATATGATCAACTAATAGCGATTAATAAAGAAACGAATAATGCTGTTTCTGCTTCGTTCCCAATCAATCAAGGTCAGGTCAGCAGACAGGCAATCGAAAATGCCTACGGAACAGACTATGAGTTCCATAGTGAAAAAATGTCAAATGACACAGGTATGATGGTTTATGAATTTGATGGCAGTACAGTGAATATCGAAATCTATCATAATATGGCAGATTCTGCTACGATTACTTAACTTTTATAAAAATTCGATATCATAAATAGAATGGTAATATGTGTAAAGGAACAAGGAAGGCTTGGTGGCCCTTTCTTGTTTTTTTATTTTTTAAATAAAAAAACAAAAACATCTCTCTTTATGAGTTGAAAGCGTAAGCAGAGAATATATATTACATTGCAAACATATATATGGAACAACAAAGAAATTTATTTTAAAAATTGTTATAGATTTATTTGGGTTATTTAGGTAATATTAAATTATTGAAATTTGAAATAAATGTGAAAGCGGGAAAGATTATGAAATGTATGAATTGCGGAGAGAGTGTAGATCCGAATGATAAATTTTGTATGCGTTGCGGATCTAATTTAGAAGAGCAAAAAGCTAATCAGTTAGTTGCTAAGACATGCCCTTCATGTGGAAATAATGTTAGCGAAGATGATAAGTTCTGCGGGCACTGCGGATATAATTTTAACAATCCAAATACAAATGAAAATTATTCCAATCAATCTTCAGTAAAAGGTGTACCTGAAGAAAACAGTTTTACACAAGGAGCTAAAAATTTATTTGGAAATACGACTAAATCAATCGGTAAGTTAGCAGGTAACGAAGAAAGTTTAAACATCAACCTAAAAGATATGTTTTCTGAGGTATTTAAAAAGCATACAAAGGAAGAATCAGATGAAATTTTTATAGCAGGTACAAAGAGCACTACACCTAAGCTTGATGAAATTTCAGAAGAATGGGGTAGACCTTGGTTGTTTTCTAGAGTGTTTTTAGCATTTGCTATTACATTTGCAGTATTGTGGGTTTTAGTAAATTCTTTTGAAAATGAATTAGCAATACCTGGATTAATCTTTATTGGTGCTTTAATGGTTCCTCTATCCTGCCTTTTCTTTTTCTATGAATCTAATGCATTTAAGAACATTAGTCTATTTGAAGTGATGAAAATGTTTTTTATTGGAGGAGTACTTTCTCTTCTAAGCACTATGTTTTTGTATGGTTTTGTTACATTTAGTGATGAACATAATGTATATGGAACGCTTACAATCATTGATGCATTTTTAGTAGGATTGGTAGAAGAAACTGGGAAAGCACTTATTATTGTCTATTTCATTAATAAAATGAGAACGAATAAAATTTTAAATGGTTTATTGATAGGAGCAGCAATAGGAGCTGGATTTGCAGTATTTGAATCAGCAGGATATATCCTTACGTACTCATTAAGTAATGTGGATAATTTAACAACCCTAGTATTCATAAGATCTTGGACTGCTATTGGAACCCATATTGTTTGGTCTGCCATTATAGGGGCTGTAATTATTATCGCTAAAGATAATACGAAATTCTCATTCAATAATATTGGGAATAAAAGTTTCTTATTTTTCTTTTTTGTTTCAGTATTACTGCATACCATTTGGGATACAGATATTACTTTATTAGGTAGCGGTACGTTGAAATATGTTGTATTGATAGTTATTGCTTGGATTTTTGTTTTTATCTTAATGAAAGCAGGTCTGAATCAAATAGACTTCTTTAGAAATGAAGAAGCGTTGATTCAACAAGGTGAAAATGAATGAGATATTGCCCTAATTGCGGAGAGGAAGTAGAAAAGGGACAGTTATATTGTAGTAATTGCGGGACAATGTTAAATGAAACACATACACAAAACAGCAGAAGAAACAGAAAACAAAATACGGGTAAAGCATGGATTATTATAGCAGCAGTTTTAGTAGCATTAATAACTGCTGCGATAGCAATTTATTTTCTATTTACATTTCTAAAAAATCCATCTGATACATCTCGTAATAATACAAATCATTATGAAAACACTATTGGTAAAGTTGATGTATTATCTAAAGAATTCAGCGAAAACTTTATGAACCAAGATAATACAGGTGGATACAAAGGATTCGAACTGGGAATGTCGCCTCAAGAGATAAAGCATAAATTCGGTAACGAAGATGGGACAGTTGAATTAGGTATCGGAAAAGTTCATAAATATGGTGATATGGGCGTGTATTATGGTTCTGACAATACAGTTTCCTCAGTATATGTGTTACCTGATAATGTTACTGTGGATGAATTTAAAAAAGTACATGGGGAACCAACCAAACAAACAGATGAACAGATGATATATGATGATAATCCTGATAATGGATTTACAATATTTATTAATCATAAGGATGGAAAAATTCAATCTGTAGAGAACACTTTTCAAATGGATACTTCAAGTTTAGATCAGATAAAATCAAGTAATAATTCTGCTCAAAATCTTAACGAAAAATTCACTCGAGATGTACTGAATTATAGTGATGGGATTAGCAAAATAATGAACACCGCGTTTAGTGCAGTGGATTATACGGATCAACCTGAAAGTTTAGCTGAAGCTAGATCGATGACTGATAGCTGGGATGGTTTATTAAATGACATTGAAAACCAAGCTGATACTGATGAAGAGCAAAAGATTGTAGAGCAATTACAAGGATTTAAAAATGAAAGAAATGAAATTCTGGACGATATTGAACAATTTGTTGATAACCATGATTCTGAAGCTTGGCATAATGCACAAAAAAAGAATGTATCTTTAGATGAGGAACTAAAAGCGTTTTTTGATGAATTCCCGAATTAAAATAGGACTGGTGAATATCCTCACCAATCCTGTTTTTTTATTTTCTGATTTTATTTTTTGGGTATAAATACTTCTGCTTCGCTGTCTTCAGGATAATAATAACCGTTAGGCACTGTCTGTAATTCAATCAAACTGCCCCATGGTGCTTTAATATAAACTGTTTGATTTCCTGATGTATCTTCATATCTTGTATTAAAGTGAGGTTCTGAAATAGGTTCGCCGCCTGCTTCAATTATCTGTTCTAATGCACTTTCGAAATCATCTACATAAAAAGCAATATGTGTAAATCCGATATCTTGAAGTGATTCTGCAGCACGTTGTTGCGCGTTTGCGAATTCAAACATTTCAATATTAGGCCCATTACCGAACACCATCATACGTTTTTTAATGATTTTAGCACCAGATTCCAACCCTAAAAATCGTTCTACATCTTCACCGCCACGTGGCGATTCCATTTCTGTCTGACTGTCATAGGCGATTTTACCGTTTAATCCTTTCTTAAAGAATTCTGTCGCTGCTTCTATATCTGGTACAGTTAACCCAATATGATTGATGCCTCTTGTTATATCCATAGCACTATCACTTCTTTCTTTAAATAGAACTTATATTTATTATATTAACCATAACAACTGGATTTTATGCTTATTTAAAATTTAACAAGATAATCTGCTACCAATTATTTTGTTGCATGATATGATGTGAGTAAATCAATTAATATTTAAAAGTGAAAAAGTGTAAGGGGATAGAGTAATGAAAAAAGTATCAATTAAAGATGTTGCGCATAAAGCTGGCGTATCAGTAACCACAGTATCCCATATACTAAACCATAACGCGGAACGCTTTTCTAAAGAAACAATTCATAAAGTAATGGAAGCAAAAGAAACGTTAGGTTATTTTCCAAATAAGAATGCACAACAATTAAGAGGCAGCAAAATTAAATTAATCGGTGTCTTACTTCCAAGTTTAACAAATCCATTTTTCTCAACAATTATGCAAAGTATGGATCAAAATAAACCAGAAGATGTCGATTTATTCTTTTTAACGACCACTGGAAAAGAATTGGAGAGTAATATCAAGCATTTAGTAGAACGCGG
Source organism: Staphylococcus condimenti (assembly GCF_001618885.1). Lineage (NCBI taxonomy): Bacteria > Bacillati > Bacillota > Bacilli > Caryophanales > Staphylococcaceae > Staphylococcus > Staphylococcus condimenti. Next base: position 1,640,504 of record NZ_CP015114.1, read on the forward strand.
TATGGATGGCTTAGTGATTGGCCGTTTAATCGAAAATCCAGAAGCGCTTGATACATATTTGAAAAAAAGAAATGTGCCTTATGTTGTGCTGGATCAAAGTGAAGATCATGGGTTTACAGATATGATTCGAACAGATGAAAAGGCAGGCGGGCAACTTGCAGCGGAGCATTTGGTTGGATTAGGACACAGAAATATGGCGATTGTCCAACCGCATAAGATGATGGCAAATATGAAAGATAGAGTATACGGCTTCAAGTCTTATTGTCAAAAACACGGTATCCCTGATCCGATTATATATGAAACAGACTTGTCTAAAGCCGGCGGTGCATCCATTGTATCTTCAATTGTAGAAAGTAATGCGACAGATGCTTTTGCGATTAATGATGAAATGGCTATCGGTATTATGAGAGGGATGGCTGATAGAGGTCTGTCAGTACCGAGTGATTTATCATTGGTGGGATATGATGATATTGATTTCGCAAGATACATGATTCCTTCGCTTACCACAGTTGCACAACCTATGGAAGACGTAGGGGCGCTTGCATTAACGTTGATTATGAAAAAAATCCAAAGCCAAGGTTCAAATACTGAAAAAATTGAATTACCGAACAAGTTAGTGATAAGAGAAACGACACATCGCATATAGTATATATTGATTATCAAAGGTCTCAGAAGTGGAATAAACACCATTTTTGAGACCTTTCTTTTTTTCATATCAAAATTTGAATATGGCAAAATTTCTACATCGATATGAAAGCGTATACACATTTAAAAGAAAGTGTTATAGTTTAGTAAAACGTTTTACTAAAATGCTATTTACAAATTAAATATAAAAATAGAGGTGTAAATTATGAATATGGTCGCATTATTAATCGGTTTAGGTCCATTGCTCGGTTGGGGGTTATTTCCAACCATCGCATCAAAATTCGGTGGTAAACCTGTTAACCAAATTATCGGAACGACGGTAGGGACATTAATTTTCGCAAGTGTCTTTTATGCATTTACAGCAAGAGAATTTCCGACAGGTATGAATTTATTCTTTTCGATTCTTTCAGGAGCAGGTTGGAGTTTTGGTCAAATTTTAACTTTCAAAGCATTTGAATATATCGGTTCATCACGTGCGATGCCTGTAACAACAGCTTTCCAATTATTAGGGGCATCACTTTGGGGTGTATTTGCACTCGGCAACTGGCCTGGCGTTACAAATAAAATCATTGGTTTCATCGCATTAGCGGTTATTTTAATTGGTGCACGTATGACAGTGTGGAGTGAAAAATCTGAAGCCACAGATAGCGGTAACTTAAGAAAAGCAGTCATCATTTTATTAATTGGTGAAATCGGTTATTGGTTATATTCAGCAGCACCGCAAGCAACAGATATCGGTGGTAAAAATGCATTTTTACCTCAAGCTATCGGTATGTTGATTGTTGCTGTGATTTACGGTTTGATGAATATGAAAAAAGACAATCCATTTACAAATAAAATTACATGGTTGCAAATTATTTCAGGATTCTTCTTTGCATTTGCAGCATTAACTTACTTAATTTCTGCACAGCCTGATATGAATGGCTTAGCAACAGGCTTTATTCTTTCACAAACTTCAGTAGTGCTTGCAACATTAACAGGCATCTATTTCTTGAATCAACGTAAAACTTCTAAAGAAATGGTCATTACAGTAATTGGTTTGGTGCTTATTTTAGCAGCAGCTGCAGTGACAGTCTTTATTAAATAATGAATAATTAGGGAGAGATAGAGAATGAAAAAAACACCTTTACTTAATAGTCAGGTTTCTCAAGCAGCAGCAACAGTTGGACATTTTGATTTATTAACAATCAATGATGCAGGCATGCCGATTCCAAATGATGAACGTCGTATTGATTTAGCTGTAACAAAAGCATTACCGCGCTTTATTGATGTTTTAGAAACCGTACTGACAGAAATGGAAATTCAAAAGATATATTTAGCTGAAGAGATTAAAACACATAACCCAGAGCAATTAAAAGCGATTAAAGGATTGATAGATGAGGATGTCGAAATTGAATTCATTCCGCATTCACAAATGAAAGAATATTTAAGCCATCCTTTAAATAAAGGTAATATCCGCACAGGGGAAATTACGCCATTTTCAAATATTATTCTTGAGTCTAATGTGACATTTTAAGGGAAGGAGAGATGCTTTATGACAAATAAAGTTGTAATTTTGGGGTCAACGAATGTTGATCAGTTCTTAACAGTCGAACGTTACGCAAAACCTGGGGAAACACTTCATGTTGAAAAAGGACAAAAATTATATGGCGGCGGTAAAGGTGCCAATCAAGCGATTGCGACAGCACGCATGGGAGCAGAGACAACGTTTATTTCTAAAGTCGGTAAAGATGGCTTAGCGGATTTTATGTTCGATGATTTTAAAGAAGCGGGCATGAATATTGATTATATTTTAGAATCTGAAACAGAAGATACAGGCCAAGCCTTTATTACAGTTGATGCAGAAGGCAGTAATACGATTTATGTGTATGGCGGTGCTAATATGGCGATTACGCCTGAAGATGTTGATAAAGCTGCTTCAAAAATTAAAGAGGCAGATTATGTAGCGGCACAATTAGAAGTACCGGTACCTGCGATTATTCAAGCCTTTAAAATTGCGAGAGAAGCGGGTGTGACAACTGTTTTAAATCCTGCGCCTGCTGAAAAGCTTCCTGAAGAACTATTAAGTTTAATAGATGTCATTGTACCAAATGAATTTGAAGCTGAAATATTATCCGGTGTCCCAGTTGCAGATGAAAAATCTATGGCACAAAATGCGGATTATTTCTTAGATTTAGGAGTTAAGGTGGTCGTGATTACTTTAGGTGAACAAGGCACGTATTATGCAGTAGAAGGTGATTCTGGTTTAGTTAAAGCTTATACGGTTCAAGCAGTGGATACAACAGCTGCAGGCGATACTTTTATCGGAGCTTTTGTCAGCAGATTTGAGGTAAATAAAATGAATTTAGTTGAAGCAATTGATTACGCGAATAAAGCAGCTTCATTAACTGTACAAAAACCAGGGGCACAAGCTTCTATTCCTTTGGTAAGCGAAGTAGACAACATATAAAAATAAGAAATCGTTATATTGAATTGATAATTATTAGAAAAACTTCGCTGTTGTTTAGCGAAGTTTTTTTATGTGAATTGTTTAATCAAATTGAACCATTGAACACCACCATGTTCAGATGCTGAAATGCCATCGTTTGTATAACCGTACTTTTCATAAAATGGAATCAAATCAGCTTTGCATGTTAATGTAATACCTTCACGTTGGTTATCTTTTGCTGTACTTTCAAGTTGTTTTAACAACTGTCCTGCAAGCCCTTGATTTCGATAATCTTTTGCGACAACTAATCCTAATATAGCGATATAACCGCCTGTTGATGGATTAGGTTCAATCGTTTCAAATAAATCATCTGTGATATACATATTTTCAATGACAGGGCCATTCACATATCCTGCAATTTCTCCATTAGATTCTGCGACAATGAAGGTATCTTTAATATTTTGGATTCTGTCGATAAGTGCTTTTTCAGTCGCCGCTTCTTTAGGTGTAAATCCTTCATTTTCAATCTCAAGTATTTCTGATAAATCACTTTCATTTACAAGTCTGAATTGATACATTTACAATCCTCTTTTCTGTTCTTAAGTTTAAAACAGTGTAGACCCTAATCTTTGATTGGTCAATTGTTTCTATAAAAAGAGCAATTGAAAAAGCAGACCACAAGATGTAATCTGCTTTCAAATCAATCTATCTCACATATTCAAATATTCCTGCTGCACCCATACCGGCTCCGATACACATAGATACCATACCGTATTTTGTATCGGGGCGTTTTTTCATCTCAGATAACAAACGTGCAGTCAGTATTGCACCTGTAGCACCTAATGGATGCCCTAAGGATATTGCACCGCCATTCACATTTGTAATATCTGTATTGAGTTTGACTTCTCTGATAGAAGCAACGGTTTGTGAAGCGAAAGCTTCGTTCAACTCAATCAAATCCATATCGTCAATTGATAAATTTGTCAGTGATAATACTTCTGGAATCGCATAGGCTGGCCCGATTCCCATCACTTTAGGATCAACACCGACAGCTTTATATCCTACAAAGCGTGCAATCGGTGTAACACCTAATTCTTTAACTTTTTCACCAGACATAAGTACCACAAAGCCTGTGCCATCTGATAGTGGTGCAGACGTACCAGCTGTGACAGTTCCATCTGCTTTAAAGACAGTCGGCAGTGTCGCGAGTACTTCTTCGTTTGTGTCTGGACGGATAAATTCATCTTTGTCGAAAGTCTCATGACCGACTTGAGGCCCTTTTTCAGTATAAGATACTGTATTAACTTCAATTGGAATAATTTCATCATCAAATTTACCTTCTGATTGTGCTTTGGCAGCACGTTGATGACTTTGTACAGCATATTTATCTTGGTCTTGTCGTGAAACATTATATTGATCAGCGACATTTTCCGCTGTAAGTCCCATAGGGTAAGACACCCCGGCGTCTTCTTCTTGTAAAGTCGGATTATTAGTAGGTTCATTACCGCCCATCGGTACAGCCCCCATGAATTCAATACCACCAGCGACCAAAACATCACCTTGTCCTGCCATGATTTCATTTGCGGCAGTCGCAATGGTTTGTAATCCTGAAGAACAATAGCGGTTGACGGTTTGTCCAGGTACAGTATCAGGTAAGCCAGCACGTAATGCAATAGTACGCGCAGTGTTCATACCTTGCAATCCTTCTGGGAAAGCTGTTCCGACGATGACATCTTCAACCATTTCTGGTTTGAAATTGCCATCTACACGTTCTAATACACCTTTTAATACTTTCGCAGCAACATCGTCTGGTCTTTCATGAAGGAATGCTCCATTTTTAGCTTTAGCTACTGCTGAACGTCCATAAGCTACAATATATGCTTCTCGCATGCTCATCATCCTCTCTTTAACTTTTCATGATTAATTGCGTAATGGTTTGCCAGTTTCAAGCATGTGGCTGATACGTTCATAAGTCTTTTTCGTTTTCAGCAATTCTATAAAGTTTTCTTTTTCTAAAGTTTGAATATAGCGCTGGTTGACGAAGGTATTGCGCGGTAGGTCTCCGCCTGCTAGGACTGTTGCGATACGTGATGCGATATTGTAATCATGTTCACTGATAAAGTGACCTTTTACTTGTGCATCTAATTGACCTTCAGCATTCGCTTTGAAGTCTTCACCTAATGCAATATATTGTTGTTTAGTTGCAGGAATGTAGTTAGTATCTGCTTCGAATTGAGCGCGTTTCAGTGCAACTTCCACACGTTTTTCTTTGTTGAAGATAACTGTATCTGTATCGCGTAAATAGCCGTACCGTTGTGCTTCATAAGCGTTTGTAGACACTTTCGCGAAACCGATATTCATCAATACTTTAGACATGCTCGCTTGTTTATCATCTGCTTTATGAGAGGTGCTGAGAATACGATCTGCCATTTCAGCTAAACCACCGCCACTTGGCAGTAAACCTACACCCGCTTCAACAAGTCCGATATATGTCTCGCTTGCTGCGACTACGAATGGAGAATAAAGAACAAGTTCACACCCTCCGCCGAGTGCACGGCCCTGTACAGCTGTAACGACTGGTTTTAAGCTGTATTTCAAGCGGTTGAAGCTATAATGTAATTTCTCGATAGCATCTCCAATTGCATTATCAACAACATTATCTTCATGTGCTTTTTTCATTTGGTACAAGTTAGCACCGACACTGAAGTTATTACCATCAGCGTAAATGACCATGCTTGAGAAATCTTGGTTTTCCAACATATCAATCGCTTCTACTAAATCATCATTGAAATCATCTGTAATCACATTATTTTTACTTTGTAATTTCAGTAATAATTGATCACCATTTGCGATAGATAATTTAGAGTCTCGATTATCCCAGATTTCTTCATCAACAAAGTCAGAAACAGGTGCTACATTTTCAATACTTTCACCAGCTTCATAGAAATTACCATCGATATCATCTAACCATTCAGGTAAGTCTCCGAGTTCGTCTTCGATACGTGATTTAACTCGGTCAAATCCTATCAAGTCCCATAATTGGAAAGGACCTAGTTTCCAGTTGAATCCCCATACCATAGCACGGTCGATATCTCTGAAATCATCTGATGCTTTCGGTACATTTTTTGCTGAATAATAGAAGTTGTTACGCAATGTTTCCCACAAGAACTTGCCAGCTTTATCATCGGCTTCAAAAATGACATCTAAATTATGTTTCAAGTCTTTATTAAATTCTGCTAAAATCGGCAATTGAGGTTGATCGACTGGAAGATAATCTCCTGTTTCAGGGTCATAGACTAAACGTTGTTTCTTTTCTTTATCTTTTTTATAGAAACCTTGTTTTGTCTTACGGCCTAATGCACCAGCTTCATATAACTTATTCGGCAATTCAGCTTCTTGGAAATAAGGTGCTTCATCCGGAACTTGTTGTAAACCTTTAATTACAGAAACAGCGATGTCTAAACCGACCAAATCTGTCAGCGCATAAGTTCCTGTTTTAGGACGTCCTATGGCTTTGCCTGTCAGGGCATCGACTTCTGTAATAGAGAAGCCGTCTTGTTCTGCGCGATACATGACATCGTTCATAGAATGTGTACCGATACGGTTTGCTACGAAACCAGGAACATCATGAGCGATAACGACACCTTTACCTAATACATTCGTTGCGAAATCGCTGATTTCTTCGATGACGCTTGGGTCAGTTGCTTCTGTTGGTATCACTTCGACTAATTTCATAATACGTGGTGGATTAAAGAAATGAAGTCCGAAGAAACGTGATTTGTCTGCTGAATCGAATGATTTTGCGATTGCGTTAATGGGAATACCTGATGTATTTGTCGCAAAAAGTGCATCTGCTTTGGCATGTTTTGTGACTGCTTGCCATACTTGGTGTTTAATATCTATATCTTCTTTGACTGCTTCAATATATAAATCAGCATCATCATTTTCTAAATCCTCATTGAAATTACCATAGGTTAAGTTATCCGCCAGACTTAAATCAAAAAGTAGAGGACGTTTCTTATCTGTGATAGTTTCATATGCTTTTTTGGAAATTTTATTAGGATCATCTTTATCTACTACAATATCTAGTAATTTAACTTTTAAGCCTGCATTGACTAATACTGCCGCCAATTGAGCGCCCATTGTACCAGCACCTAAGACGGTTACTTTTCTGATTGTCATATTCATTCCTCCTGTTTTGTGAGTGTACTTTTGTATAGCTGAGAATTAAACAAAAGCTGAATCTCCAGTAAGGGCACGTCCGATAACAAGCGCGTTGATTTCATGTGTTCCTTCATACGTATAAACGGCTTCTGCATCTGAGAAGAAACGTGCAATATCATATTCACCAGCTAAGATACCATTGCCTCCTGTGATGCCGCGTCCCATGGCAGCTGATTCTCGGTATCTTAAAGCATTCATCATTTTAGCTGCTGATGTCGCAACTTCATCATATTCACCATGTTCTTGCATACGTGCTAACGCTGCACATGTTGACATTGCTTGTGCTAAGTTGCCTTGAATCATTGCTAATTTTTCTTGTACGAGTTGATAATTACTAAGTGATTTTCCGAATTGTTTACGTTGTTTTACATAATCTAATGTAGCGCGTAATGTTCCAGCTATACCGCCTGTTGCCATATATGCTACACCTGCACGTGTTGAATATAGGATTTTTGCAATGTCTTTAAAGCTGTTGATATTTTGCAGGCGGTCTTCTTCACTGACTTCTACATTTTTTAAAGTAATGAGTGCATTCGGCACGATACGTAAAGCAATTTTATCTTGTAGTACTTCAATATCAACACCATCTTGTTCAGGTCTGACAACGAAGCAGACAGGTTTTCCAGTTTCTTTGTTTACCGCAAAGACAGGAATAACATCTGCCACATTCGCTCCGCCGATCCATTTTTTAGAACCATTAATGACCCATTTATCGCCTTTCTTTTCAGCAATAGTTTCTAAACCGCCGGCTACATCGGAACCATGATCGGGCTCTGTCAGTGCGAAGCATGTGCGTAATTCATGTGACTGCAATTTTGGAACATATTTCGCAACTTGTTCTTTGCTGCCGCCGAATAAAAAGGCATTATGACCTAAGCCTTGATGGACACCTAATAAAGTGATGAGCGATACATCAAAGCGTCCGATAGTATATGACATAAAGAATTGGAAAAGTTGGCTTGGTGTTTTCGCACCTTCACGTCCTTCATAAAGAAGCGGGTTAGTGAAGTATTGTAATTTCCCCATTTCCTCAAAGAAATCTTCAGGAATCGTTGCATCTGCCCAATGTCTGTTGATATCTTTGCGGAATTTGCTTTCTAAAACATCATCCATTTGTTTAAGTAGCTTTACTTCTCCATCTGTTAATCCTTTGGAAATATTCATAATATCTTCTGGATAAAGTTCTTTTAACACTTCTTCTTTATTGCTCATAGTAAAATCCCCCTTATTTGAAGGTGAGTAAGCGATACAAAGTTTAATTGTAAACGCTTACATAACCTTGTAAAAATTTTTACTGATTGGCTTCCAAGTGATTTTTAGCTTTTTCATTCATAATTTCAGTAATTCTTAATTTATCTGGTTTTTGAGTTGAATTTAAAGGCATTGTTTCAACTACTTCATACATCTTCGGTACTTTATAACCTGCTACATATTCCCGCATATGTGCATCTAATTTTTCTTCGAAGTCTGGATCTTCTTCTCGTAAGATAACAGCAGCTCCGATAGATTCTCCAAATTTTGGATCGTTGTATCCAACGACAACACAACGGTCAACGAGCGGATGTTTTGCTAAAGCTGTTTCAACTTCAGAAGGGATGACATTTTCTCCTCCTGTAATAATCATTTCTTTTTTACGGTCAATGATATACAAGTCGCCGTCTTCATCTTTCTTCGCTAAATCACCAGTTAATAGATAGCCGTCTTGTAGAATTTCAGCTGTTTCCTCTGCACGGTTCCAATAGCCTGGAGTAACGTTTCGTGCTTTGATTGCAAGCTCTCCGATTTCGCCTGTTTCTACTTCATTATGGTCGTCATCTAAAATACGCGCATCAACGAACATCACGGCTTTTCCGATACTCATTGGTTTTGCTTGTGCGTTGTCTGGAGTATTAACAACAACCATAGGTGCTTCTGTTAGACCATAGCCGTTGATAATATTAATGCCGTATTTCTTGAATGCTTCTTGAATACTTGGAAGTGGGTGAGAACCGCCTTGAATGACAAATTTGATATCTCTGAAATCTTCAGGGTTAAAGTTGTCTTGACGAATCGTGCTGTAATACATAGTAGGTATCAAGATGAGGAAATCTGGTTTGTATTTGGCAATCATTTGGTTCATTGCTTCACCTTCGAAATAGCGTTGTAAAACTAATGTTGCACCTGCCATCATAGATGGTAAGACAGTATCATTTAAACCAAGCACATGAAACATCGGTGTACTGATAATTGTAGTGAAATCTGAGTTGAGTCGATAAGTGAGTTGGATGTTAGCGCCATTGTTCATAAAGGATTCATAGGAGAACATGACACCTTTTGGTGTACCAGTTGTACCACTTGTATAAATTAATGCAGCAGTATCATCGGGTTCAACAGAAATTGATTGATATGGACGATGATGTTTCGGATTTGTAATTTCATCATAGTCTTTTGAATCGATATCCATATGCAACAATTCTGGATCCACAAGTGAAAGCGAGCTTAAATGTTTTTCTGCATAGAAAAGAAGTTTTACTCCAGAATCTTCTACGATACTTGCGATTTCTTTCGGGTTGAGTCGCCAATTCATCGGTAAGAATATAATACCTGTCTTGAAAGAAGCTGCCATTAAATCAATAACAGACACATCATTTGGTGCAAAAATACCGACAACATCTCCGTGTTTGAGACCTTGGTCTGTGAGATAGTTTGCTAAATTTTCAGCGCGTATATTCAAGTCTTGATATGTCCATTCTGTTCCTTTAAACGGGTCAATCACTGCGGGTTTTTCTTCGTCAAAATCTGATCTTGTTTTAATCCAATCGAAATTCATAAGTATACCCCCTTATCTTTTTACATACTTCAATGAATTGATCGTGCTAATAATCCCCATTGTTCTTGATAAATCGTGTGGTCAATCGTTTTCAAATCTTTTGCGATTAACGGTTTGAAACCCATTTGTTGAATAATATCTTTTTCTAAATTAAGACCTGGTGCTATTTCTATTAAAGTTAAACCCTCATCTCGCAGCTCAAAAACAGCGCGGTCGGTTACAATATAAACTTCTTGGTTCAAAGTCTTAGCGTATGATGCGTTGAAGTCGATGTTGCTGACTTCAGGTATGAATTTTTGGGTTGTACCTTCTTCGATGACTTCTAGTTGTTCATCTTTGATTGTTAGTTGACTTCTAGCAACTAAACTTCCAGAAAAAATAATACGCTGAACAGATTGGCTGATGTCTATAAATCCTCCGCAACCATTCATTCGATTGCCGAAATAAGAAACATTTACATTACCATTCTGGTCAATTTCTGCAAAGCTGAGATAAGCGACTGATATACCTCCGTTGTAAATAAAATCCCAAGTTTGATCATGCGGTAAACGGAAATCGAAGTTAGCATTCATTCCAAAATGTTTTCCGCTGCCGATAAATCCGCCGAAAATTCCTATATCTTGAACAGGCTGCACTTGATGTTCGACATTTTCTTCATACAATAAATTAGATAATTCATTGTTGATACCAAAACCAATACTAATCGTGTCTCCTTCATTTAAAAACTGTGCTGCCCGGCGCAAGATTGTTTTTCTTGTGTTAAACGGGAGGGGAGGATCGATGCGTTTTTTCGTTGTTCCCTCTCCTGAAAAAACAGGATCATAGTCTGTTTGGATGAGTTGTCTATGATGTTTGGAATCACCAACGACATATACATAATCAACAAGTGAACCAGGTATAAAGACATCATCAGGGTTTATATCGGGTGTATCGATAATTTCTTTTACCTGTACAATCACGGTACCATGGGTGGACTTTGCATTGAGCGCAACGCTGTAGCCTTCTGATAAATAAGCTTCTTGCGATACATAAATGTTGCCTTGCTTATCTGCATACGTACCTCTTAATAAAGCAACATCAACAGACGGCAACTGATAGTGCAAATAGTCTTCATTTTCTATGTTTAAAAATGTGACAAGTTGCTCAGTCGTCTTTTCGTTTGTGCGTCCTCCCTTATAACGCGGATCAATCGTGGTGTTTAATCCAATCTTAGTAATAACCCCAGGTAAGATTGAATTAGTTTGTCTATAATGTGTTGCGATTACACCTTGCGGTAAAAAGTATGCCTCTATCTCATTGTTTTTAATAGCTTCTGCAGTTTTTGGAGAAGCAGTCATAATACTCATGATAATCCGTGAAATCATTCCCCGTTCCACGAAATCATCAAGTTCTGGTTCTAACCCCATACTGCTGATATCATTTGCATTAATAAAAGTCAGTTCTTTAGGAGAACCGGTTTTATCATAGGTGTCTAGTAAATTTCTTAGAAGTTCAGCAGGTAAATTAGAAACAGTTAAAGCAGCAACCCCGATTACATCGCCATCTTTCACAATGTGCTGTAAATCTTGCCATTTTATTTGTTCCATAAAAAGACCCCTTTGCTTTTTATTTTAGAACCCCCTTTTTCGAATATGTAAACCCTTACAAAAAATATAACATATGAACAAAAAATGTAAAAATAAAAAGACATTCAATTCAGAAAATTGTTTCAATTTATAGATGAAAACCTTGAAAATACAATCATTTGGAAAGATATAATCAAAAAACTCAATAAATAGTTTTACATGCAATAAGCTAATACTTATTGACTAATTGTATATTAGAAATGGTAAGTTACATTTTTAATGATTTTTTACTGTTTTTATTTTTACAAACTTTACAATAAATTTAAATAGCGTTAAATTTTGTAATATCTTATGTTATAATTTGGGCAAATTGGGTGAGGTGTTAAACGTGAGAAAACTGATTATGGCGCTATTACCGCTATTTATTTTATTTAAAATCAGAGGTTATTTTTTAAAACAAGAAAATCAAAAGTTTGATGAAATTGATATCGAATCAGATGAAGATAGACACCATGATGAAGAAGATGAACAAATAAATTCTGTTATTTAGTTGAAGGGAGTCATCTATGATTTTAGAAGAAATTAAAAACAAATTAACAAGAAAATTTGAAATAGGTCATATTTATGTAGGCGATGAGTCAATTTTTTTAACGTGTCGCTTAGAAAACTTTATTAACTTTAATGCTAAAAAATTTGAAGTTGCTGTGAATGGTAAAAAAATTCCGTTTGAAATCACTTCGAAACATCCACACGAGTTGGTAGTGATGTTAAAAACTGATGAAATCATCAATCAAAGAGACGCTCAAAAAATTACCTTTTCATTAAATGGAAAACAGTTGTGGATTACTGCTGCAAATAAATTGAAACACATTTATCAAGTAGGAAATACCTTATATCAAGTTAATGTAGCTAAAGCAATTTCCATAAAACCGTATAATACAGGTCATGATGTTATTGATGAGCCGGTAAAATTATCATTAACTCCAAAAAAAGATGAGAAGTTATCAGTAGTAAGTGATAAAAAGATTGAGGGACTTTTACTGATTAACCAAAACCATATGAAAACACTGGACATTCGTAACGGTGAACTTAATTATACTTATATCCAAGATAAGATTAAAAAAGAATCATTTTTAATCTATGCAGTAGAGGATACGAATATCTACCCCGTACAAATTAACGAAGCTGTAGATGTTCCATATTACTTTATGTCATATAGATGGTGGGGCAATACTTTAAACATTACTAGAGATTATTATAAGGTTGGAAGAATAGATATTAGTCAATTAATCGATGATGATGTGATTAATTTATCATTTCAATCCTTTGATGCCACAGGAAAAGATGATCAAATTGAAGTCGGTGTAGTCAACTTTGATTATACAGATGTAATTCCGTTACCGACATTTACATCTTTGCGCAAAATTTCAGTTAAGATTCCTATTTCTTTATTAACTACACCTAAACGTAAGAAATTATTTATACGCATTGATGGTAAAACGTATTTGTTGAGAGGCAAAATAAAACCGTATTCAGGGTATCGACAAATTGATTCAGAATTGTATAGGCTAACTGTTTCAGAACATTACGGTGTAACGATTGCGCATAAAAAACCGAAAATTAGATCAGGTGTTAATACTGTAGAGGAAGACGAACTTAATATTTATTTCCAACCTCATGAAGTTTATCGTCATTGTGATTATTATTTAACATTTGAAGAAAGAGAATCCGCAAATCAATATCAGATTCCAATTCGTAGAGGCGAACAAGATATTCCGATTGATTATGCAGCCTTAAATCAATTACTCACTAAAAAGAAATCAATTATCGATGTGTTTATCACAATTTATGATGGTGACGAGTTAGTGAGAAAAGATAAAATTAAATTCAAAGAAGGCATTTATAAAAAAGACAGTGTGTATACATTGAAAAAATATAAAGAAGGCAATTATACAACGTTCTTTATGCTGACATTGACACCATTTAAAAATATTAAGTTTGAAACATTTGAACTAAGTGATGCACAAATTAAAATATTAAACGACAACAACGTTAAAAACGATAATATTTGGATGGTTGGTGAACGTACGGATACTGCACAAGAAAGCGGCATTCAATTTTTTGAATGGTTGCAACAACATACAGACGCAGATGTTTATTATGTAATAGATGGCGATTCTGAAGATTATCAAGATATTAAACATATGAAAAATATATTACGTTTCGGTTCGGATGAACACTTGAAAATTGCAGCTCAGGCTAAAGTAGTGATGAGTACACATGATATTGAAAATATTATGCCTTATAAAGCAGCACCTGAATTCTGGGGTTATGAAGATACAATCAAAATCTTCTTGCAGCATGGCGTGTTAGGAAGAAAAAATGTTGAATATCATAAAAAATATTATGATGATTCATTTGATTTATTCAATGTTTCAAGCGAATATGAAAAATACGATATCGTCGTAGATGAAATGGGTTATAAACCAGAAGAAATCGCTGTAACAGGATTGGCTCGATTTGACCGTTTACCGCTTAAACCAAAAAAACAATTGAAAAAAGTTTTGATTATGCCGACATGGCGTGATTGGTTGAATAGTAATGAAGCATTTGAAAAGAGTGAATATTTATCACGCTATCTCAGCTTGGTTAACAGTGAAAAATTAAAAACGCTAAGTGAAGAGTATGATTTAGAAATCAACTTCTATCCCCATTATCGTGCTCAACAGTTCTTCCAAGACTATTTGGCAGATGCTGAATTATCACATGTAAACTTTATCGAACTTGGTAAGAAATCAGTACAAGATTTATTAATTGAACATGATTTATTAATTACAGACTACAGTACTGTAAGTACTGACTTTAATTATATGGATAAACCAGTTATCTTCTATCATTTTGATGTCAGCCAATTTTTCCGAAAAGGTATTTTAAGACCGATAGATGAAACGTTTATTGGCGACATTGTCTATTCTGAAAATGAATTGATTTCTAAGATTTCGGATAAAATTAATAGTCAGAAACCTGCACATTATGATCGAAGCTTAATATTTGATCATATCGATCATCAAAACAGCCAACGTATTTATGATGAAATATGTGCTAAATTAAAAAAGAAATAAAGTATGAATAACCAAAAATGAATATAAGTTACAGTAGTTGATGAGCTGCGTGGGAGCGAAAATTTGGAATCTGTTTTTGATTCCTGTATCGCTCCCGCTTTAAATTTTGTATTAGAGAAAGATGGAGTGAAGTAAGAGTGTTGAAACTAGCACAAATGAATGTGAACTTCGGTTCAATCCAAACGAATTTACCTGCTCAAATTCGTTTAGAAATTAGAAATGAGCAGATTATCAGTATTGAAGCATCACAATTGAAAAAAGAAGATGTTTATTTAGGAAAAACTAAAGCAGAAGATGGACTAGTTGCAATTATCGAAAATGATGAATTCCCATATTATGTGCATATCAAAAAAAATAAGATTTACTGTACACCTTATTTGAATGATAAGACGGACGGGAGTCTAAACCTGCAAGTAAAAATTTTCCATAGTCGTTTTAAAGTTGAGCCAACACAATATAGCTATAATGTGATAGATACTTATAGCGGAGAAATGGTTGAACTTGAACCCTCTGTATTTAAAAAGGGACGAAAACCTTTTATTGAAGATACAGCTAACCGTAATGGCGACCCAGCTATTTTCATTAAATTTAAATATACTGATTTTACAATGTTTTTAGAGTATACAAATTCTAAAAAAGACTTCGCATTTAAAACGAATGTTTTAGAAATACTTACCAATGAACAACTAAAATTTGATTTTAAGAGTGCTAACGAGTTGGTTGTTTCTAAAGGGGAGCATCGACAAGTTATTAGACTTAATGATTTAAATAGAATGAAAGATATCAAATTAGACGATGGCTTCTTTAAGTATATTCAGAAACCAATTTACTTAAAGTTAAATAATAAATTTTACATTATTAGTTATCACAACCAAAAGCTCAGTATCAAAACAGATAAAGAAAAAGATTTACTCTATAAACGCAGCGATATAGAATTTAAAAAATCCGGGCGTTATATTACCCTTTCAGGACAAATTGATTATAATGCGCCTGTCCAACCAGATTATTTGATGACAAAAACGGGTGAAATTTTAGCGGAAATGAGATGGGACCATCAAAATCATTTTACTGCTAAAGTAAAAATTAAAGATCTACGTCAATTAAAAGAAATCCATAATACAATTTTCACTGCGATTAATGGTAAAAGATTCCACCCGCTTTTTCAAAGCGACAAAGCCAATGATCAACGCAAAGTATTGTTAACTTTTAATACTAGAGGACATGCAATTGTGTTAAGACGTAATGCTGTGAATAATTTAAGTTTCGGCAATTTACCAAAACTCAAAATTTATAACCCTTGGCATAAATTTAAAATTAATATAGCACAGAAATTTGCTACGATTTATAAATTTTTCAATAGAGGACGAAATTTGAATGTTTACTTTGAAAAAGAAGCATCTAAAGCAGTTGAGTCGGGGAAATATGTTTTTGAAGCTGCTGCGAGCAATAAAAAGTTCAAATCTAAAAATGTATTTATCTTAGATAAATCTTCTCCTCAATATAAAGATATGAAGAGAAAATGGGGAGACAAGGTGGTAGAACGTTTCAGCTTCCGTAATTATTTATATGTTTTTGCAGCAGATTATTTTATTTCTAGTGAACTCAGCAATCATGTCGTTAACACAAGAATCTTTGATGATAAATTAAATCGAAAAATAAAAATGACACCTCTCTATTTTTTACAGCACGGTGTAACTTTCTTAAAACCGCGTGATGATTCGAAAAATGTCGGGTTCCATAAAAGTAATATGACTAATAATATTGTGAAATCAGTCGTGAGTTCCGATGTAGAAGCAAGTATTTTCAATGATATGGGATATAATGATTTTGAATTAATGAAAACAGGTATGCCTAAGTTTGATAATGCACACTTAATTGAAGGAGCAGATAAAATAACCTATATGCCGACATGGCGTCCTTGGGAAGAAGCAGAAGTATTCAATGGTCATATAGAAGAGACGACTTATTATCAATCTATTATGGAAGTGATTGAAGCATTTGAAAAAGCAGGATTGATAAACCGTTTGCAAGTTGCAGCGCATAATAAATTCTCTCAATATGCTAAAAATCACTTTAATAAATATAATGATATTTTCGTAGAAGATCCAACGGATACATTGAAAAATTCTGTTATCTATATCACTGATATTTCTTCTATTATTTTTGATGCGATTAATCACGGCGCTTTCCCAATTTTCTATTGGAAAGAGTTTGAAGATATTATTGCTAAACATGGAGGCACAACGCCAGCAAATCGTGAAAACGTACCAGGTGTTGTTGCAGATAATGAAAATGAATTAGTAGAAGCAGTAAAATCAGCAATCGACAACGATTTTAAACTGCCATCGCAAGTATTAGAAAACTATCGTCGTATTAACGAATTTCATGATAATCAAAACACACAACGTGTGATTAACGAACTGATAAATGATGGTGTGCTACAAAGAAAATAGAACAATAACATGACTGGAATGCTTTAATTAGGGCATTTCAGTCTTTTTTATTTGTTTGAGCAGGGTAAATATATTTAACATGAAACTAAATAGAGACTATTGGAGGAGAAACGATGAACAATATTAATATAAAAGACGCTTCGCAAAACAACTTAAAGCACATTGATATCGATATACCCAAACATTTAATTACAGTGTTTACAGGGCAATCTGGTTCAGGTAAATCTTCTTTAGTATTTAATACTGTTGCGGCTGAATCCGAACGCCTTTTAAATGAAAGTTATTCTAGTTATATTCAGTTTCATTTAAATCAACAACCTAAACCAAAGGTAGGAGAGATTAAAAATTTACCAGTTGCTATGACAATCAGTCAAAAGCGATTTAACGGGAATTCTCGTTCTACAGTAGGGACAGCTTCTGATATCTATGCTGCTGTCAGATTATTATGGTCAAGAATCGGAGAGCCTTTTGTTGGTTATTCAGATGTGTTTTCATTTAACAGCCCGAACGGCATGTGTGAAACATGTGAGGGGCTAGGCTATATTGAAGATATCAATTTAGACGAATTGCTGGATTGGGATAAATCTTTAAATGAAGGCGCAATTGATTTTCCTTCCTTCGGTCCTGATAAAGAACGAGGAAAAGCTTATCGAGATAGCGGCTTATTCGATAATGATAAAAAACTAAAAGATTATTCTAAAGAAGAATTGGATTTATTTTTGTATCAAGAACCGATGAAATTAAAAAATCCTCCAGAGGAATGGCGTAAATCAGCTAAATATGTAGGCCTGATACCAAGATTTAGCAGAATATTCTTAGGAGATAAAGAATTCAACAAAAAACGTTATGCTAAACATCTTAAACATGTGGTCACTAATAAGGTTTGTCCAACATGTCACGGACAACGGTTAAATCAAAAAGTATTGAGTTGTAAAATTAATGGTAAAAACATCTCTGACTTCACGCAAATGACGATTAAGGAGAATTTAGAATTTCTGAATCAATTAGAAAATCCGACGGCTCAATATATTATTGGACCACTACGTGAGCAGTTAGAAGCGTTGGATTATATTGGTTTAAGCTATTTGACGCTAAACCGTGTGACGACAACACTTTCAGGTGGGGAAGCACAACGTCTAAAATTAATACGTCATTTGAATAGCCCATTGTCTGATTTAGTTTATATTATTGATGAGCCGAGTGTCGGCCTGCATCCTGAAGATATTTCAAAAATAGATGAGATTTTGCAGTCTTTAAAAGACAAAGGAAATACTGTGTTGATTGTAGAACATGATCCGGATGTGATTAAAGATGGAGACCATATTATCGATATGGGTCCTGGTTCGGGTAAAGACGGTGGCGAAATTACTTTTCAAGGGACATATCAAGAATTACTAGAGTCAGATACTTCTACTGGTAAAGCACTACGTCAAAAACATCATTTGAAAGATAAAGTGCGTCAACCTGATGGTTTTTATCAAATCGGGCCAGTCACACAAAATAATTTAAAAGAAGTTTCTGCAGATATCCCTAAAGAAGTGTTAACCGTCATTACAGGTGTAGCTGGTTCAGGTAAAAGTACATTGATCAAAGCAGGTTTTGAAGATGAAGATAATGTGATTATTATGGACCAAAAAGCGATACAAGGTTCAAGCCGTTCTAATTTGTTAACTTATTTAGATGTTTTCGACAGTGTCAGAAACTTTTTCCATAAGCAGACGGGATTAAGTAAAGCAATGTTTAGTTACAACTCAAAAGGAGCTTGTCCGAATTGCGGAGGTAAAGGATACATTAAAACAGAGCTTGCTTTTATGGGGGACTTTTCTCAAACATGTGAAGTCTGTCACGGTAAACGTTACAGACCTGAGGTATTAGAAGCGACTGTAGATGGTTATTCAATTGCAGATGTGCTTGATTTAACGGTTGATGAAGGTATTGAATTCTTTGATGAGCAAAGTGATGTTAAGTCTAAATTAGAAGCATTAAGCAAAACTGGATTAACATATATGACACTTGGACAACCGTTATCTACGTTATCAGGAGGAGAAATGCAGCGTGTGAAATTAGCTCAGCATTTAGATGAACAAGTGCAAGATAGTGTGTTTATCTTTGACGAGCCTACAACAGGTTTGCATGAAGCGGATATTCCGGTGTTGATGAAGTGTTTTGATGATTTGATGAGTCGCAATAATACGGTCATTTTAATTGAACATAATTTATCTATTATGTGTGAAGCGGACTGGATTATAGATGTTGGCCCAGGGCCTGGTCTGGATGGTGGTAAAGTCTTGTTTAGCGGAACTCCTAAAGACTTCATTAAGGAAGAAGATACATTGACTTCAAAACATTTAAAAAGATATACACAATAAAGTGAAGCGCTGAATGGATGAATTTCCCATTCAGCGTTTTTGTTTTACTGTTTGAAGTTTAAAATACTGACTGCTAAACCGATAAGGATTACACCTACAATGTAATCGAAGACAGTTCTGAAAACAGGTTGATTAAATAATTTCTTAATATGAGTAAACATAAAACTGCATAGTGCAAACCATAAGAAGACAATGCATATAAATAAAGAAGACAATGCGATTATTTTAAGTGAGCCTTCGTCTCTGTTTACAAATTGTGGAAGAATTGAGATATAAAAAAGAATTGCTTTAGGGTTGAGAATAGTGCTCATAAAGCCTTGCCTATAGGATTTAAGCAAACTGATATTTCTAATTTGATAATCTTCAGCAGCAATCGGAGCAGGTTTCCGTGCATTTAAAATTGTTTTTAAGCCTAAATATGCAATGTACAAAGCACCTAAAAACTTAATAGTAGTAAATACGTAATAAGAACTTGTTAAAATGAAAATCAAACCTAGTGCTGCAATCGAAGAATACACCACATGACCACTGGATATACCGAGTGCTGCCATGACACCATTCTTAGTACTTCCTTTCATTGTATTGTTTGCCACAATGAAAAAGTCAGGACCAGGAATGATAATAATTAACAAAGATACAAGTAAATAACTGATGATGTTGTCCAAAACCTGATACTCCTTTGCTCAATTGAAATACTAAATAATTTTAAATTTATTATTTGCAGGTAGATAATTAGTTCAGTTTAGCACTTTTAGTATTTTCTGTATATAGGTATAAGCGTTATAAAAATGAATGAGGATTATATAGAAAATAGGGTAAAATAAAGCGGGGCAACATTATTCAATATTTAGTAAATAAAAATAACGGCTAATAGTGAAAATTTAAGGAAATGAAGGAGTACACAGCATGACACAAACACTATATTTGATCCGACATGGACAGACACTATTTAACCAGAAGAAACAAATACAAGGTGCATCAGATTCACCTTTAACAGAACTAGGGAAAGCACAAGCAGAAAAAGCAAAATGCTACTTGAACCAATTGAATTTGAATGATTATGAATTGTTTTCTTCTACACAAGAACGTGCCTCTGATACATTAGAAATCTTGTTTCCGAATGAACCGTATACCAGATTGAAAGGTATCAAAGAGTGGAATTACGGCATGTTTGAAGGAGAATCAGAATTATTAAACCCGCCTCGTGAAAAAGGGGTGGCTTTATTTGGAAAGTTTTTTGCGAATTATGGCGGCGAAACAGCAGATGAAGTCCAAGAAAGAGCAGTTAATACACTTACTGACATAATGAAACAAACTCCTAAACAAAATGTGATTACTGTTAGTCACGGAGATGTATTAATGCTGTTTACGTTAAAATGGCTGCCGATTGAAGAAGTAGAAAAAATGTATTTCGGTAACTGCTGTATCTTAAAGTTTGAATATGAAGATAGTGAATTTAAATTTATGGAAATTATCAATCCGATTTAAATTCCGACAATAAATGTACACTTTTTATTTCTGAAAGTTTACATTTATTAATTTCATGTAATAGAATTATTACTTTTTGTTGAAAGAGGTTAACTAAACAGTTGACCGTGGTATATTTGTGTTGAAAATATTTTGTAGTGCACAAAAATGTATTGCACATTTATTCTTATTTTCAAATACAAATAAAGAGGATGGTATAAGAATGAAAAAATTAGGTTTCTCAGCAGCAGCTATATTAACAGGTACATTATTATTTACAGGTGTAAACGCAGATGCAGCAAGTTATGATTCAGTAAATCAAGACAATGCAATAAGCATTGCACAAGAGGTTGCAGCTGAAAATGGATTCGGCCCTGAAACACAAGATTTCTTCCCAGCAAGAGATGAAGGTGATTATTATATAATCGGAACTGGTAATAAGTCAGGTTCTGGTTCAGGTGCATATCGTGTTTATAAAGATGGTAAGGTAACTTATAGAAGCGGAGGAGTAGAATCTAATCCTTATGTAGATGTAGGCAACTATCAATTTGCTGAAAACAATGCTCCTGCTGATAATACTTCAACAACTGCTCAAGCTGATCAAGCTCCAGCAGCTCAACAGTCACCACAAGCTGAACAAAATGGACAAACACAACAAGCTCAACAAATTAATGCAGCAGGGTATCCTGCAACTGATTTACATGATGATGTAAAAAATGAAGCGCAAGTATTACCAGAAACTGGTGAATCATCTAATGGCTTGATTGCTGGTTTAGTAGGTAGCATTTTTGCTGTAGCTGGATTAGTAGTTCTAAGATTTAAAAAATCAATTTTCAACAAATAATTATTTTGAATATGAAACATAAAATAAGGCTAGACAACTCCTCTATGGAATTGCCTAGCCTTTTACAATATGGTTTTGCTATTCATCTATATTTTTATCTATTATTCAGGTTTTAAATCTAAAGTACCCATTTCTTCGCGTAGGTTGTAAATTTTATCTGGTGTTACGTCTTCACCAAGTGGATCTACAACTTTCAATGTTGAGAATGTGCTTACAACTTGTCCGCGAATCATTTTAAGGTATTCTTGTCTCAATTCATGTTGTTCTTGTTTTTCAGATGTGCTAAGTACCATTTCTTTTTCTTTATTTGCAAGTTCATTAATTCTATCTAATAATTTCATAATCAGTTTGTTCCTCCTTAGTAATGTTTGGTGGGAAATGTGGAATCACATAATCGCCCAATTCTTTCATTAAATCTTGGTACGTTCTTTCGTGCGTTAATAAGTGCAACATAATATGATTTGTACCAATACGTTCATAAGATTTTAATACATTAATTAATGTGTTTCTGCCTAGTCTATAGCCGCCCTTAACGGGTTTAATTCTTTCATTCGGATCTTTTGATAAGTCAATAACAAGCGGATGCATAAAAGGTTTGAATTCATCGTTGTCGTGCCACTCTTGTAAAAGCGCTTTTTGTTGTTGGAAACCTTGTGGATAAAACATCCAGCCATCCATATTTTCTTTAATCCATTTCATGTCTTGTTTAGCATATCCTGTCGCAAAAAGCGGGATATGATTGTTTTTTGGTAATACTTGCAGACCAGAATCCTCATATAACTCAAAAAGAGAGTTAGAAATTTGAGGGGAATGATCTTGCCATAGTGCTTTCAATGAATCAACGGTTTCTCTGAATCTTAAAGATAATGATTCAGGTTCGACTTTGAATGCTGGAAACTCAAATTTACGGTCTCCAGTCGCAAGCCCCATTAATAATCGCTCTCCTGATATCAAGTCTAGAGTCGCAGCTGCTTTAGCTGTGTGAATTGGATGACGTAATGTCGCAACAATACTAGATGTTCCGAGAGCAATTTTACTAGTCTGAGCACTGAGGTAAGTTAAAAATACAAACGGATCGTAGTTTGTCGTTACATTACCTAAATGTGGGCTATAAAGCGGGTTGTCCCTTACAAATAGGCTCGTAAATCCAAGTTCTTCAGCATACTGCGCCAGTTGAGCTTGTTGTTCAAACGACAATGCGATATTTTCAGAGTTATCAAAAGGAATGATTAAACCTAAAGTTAAATGGTCCTTTTGAAAAGTCCGTTTGAAACCATTGTGTTGATTGATTGTTGTCACGTCTATCCCTCCTAACTTGAATGATTAGACAATTTTGATTGCATTAATCAAGTTGTCTACAAGTATTCTATAATGTTTATGCAACTAACGCAACCCTTGTGCTCACGCGGTTTATAGATTTAGTCAAAAAAGGTCAAAAACGTTGATATGACGCGGTTTTAAATAAAAAAATAAATATGAATGAAACAATTTTTTCACTCTTTACTATTAAAAAATAAGTATTATACCTCAATTGTTCACTGAAATAATTTTAGAAAAAATAACCAATCTTAAGCAGATAATTTTCCTTAAACTAAGGTTTAAGTGTTAGAGTTACGTGTATAAATAACTGGAGAGGTGAAGCTGAAATGAAAAAAATTCTAGTAGCAGTCACAAATGTATCGAAGTATCCAGATTTAGAACGTCCAACAGGTGCATGGTTAGGAGAAGTCGTACACTTTGCTGATGAATTCTATAAAGCAGGTTATGAAATCGATTATGTGAGTCCAGAAGGCGGCTTTGTACCGATTGACCCTGCAAGTTTACAAGAAGACTTTATGACTGATGTAGATTGGAAATATTATACAGATCATAAATTCATGACAAAATTAAATCACTCATATAAACCTGAAGAATTGAATGCAGATGATTATGAAGTTATTTATTACGCAGGCGGTCACGGTGTAATGTGGGACTTCGCGAAAGATAAAGGTTTAATTGACTTAGCAGAAAAAATCTATTCTGATAATGGTTACGTAACAGCCGTATGCCATGGACCAGCAGGCTTGTTGAACATTAAAAATGATGGACAAAACTTAATTAAAGATAAAAAAGTTGCTGGTTTCTCTAACAGTGAAGAATCACAAATGGGTGTTGGGGATAACTTACCGTATCTTTTAGAAGATGCTTTAAAAGATAAAGGCGGAGAATATGAAAAAGGTGACGACTGGACATCATTCGTAGTCGCAGATGGCCGTTTGATTACAGGGCAAAATCCACAATCTGCCCAAGAAGTCGCTTTAGATACGTTGAAAGCATTAGGCCACAAATAAATTGTTTTAATCCAATGGTTGGAGCTGATCTCAAAGTGAGATTTGGCTTCAATCTTTTTTATATTTACTTTTGCAGGTATGATGCTTTTAAAAAATAGAGTATGCCGCATATAAAGAAGATACTTAACGACACTGAATTTCAGAGCAGGGTGTACAGGCGAACACTATATATATTCCGGTTATATACATATTTAATATTATTAACAAACAACTTAAGTTCATTTAATTTAGTTTTAATACACGTTAATTAGAATAAGAATATCTTATGTTGAATGAGGTATAACTTAAGAAATCACAAAAATGAGGTGTATTAATTTGGAGAAGAGAGAAAACAAATACAGCATACGCAAGTTTGCAGTTGGAACGTCATCTATTTTAGTAGCTTCTTTATTTTTTATTGGAAGCGGAGGGGCAGAGGCAGCTGAAACATCACCTGAAAAGCAGACAAATACTGCACAAGTTCAAGAGTCTGCTAATGCAACGCAAACATCAGATACGCAGTCTGAAAGTAATCATCAGCAATCAACCCAAAACGACACGGAAACACACTCATCTTCAGAACTTGTTAAACAACCAGAAATTGACCGTCCATCTGATCAATCAAATTTACATAAGAGCACAGAGCCGTCAGATAAAACATCTGAAGCAATGAATACAAATCAACCAGCATCGCCGTCTGTTCAACCACAAGCATTGCCTACACAAAACAATCAATCAGAAAGTACAAATGAAAATGAAATGTCAAAAATTGATCAACATCAAGTGCAACCAAACATTCAAAAGGGTACTAACAACCAAGTGAGCAACACATCAGACGAAACAAGTGAACTCTCAGATGAAACAAGTAATATAGAGAAAAAACCTGCAACGTTAAAGCAATCATCAGAAGAAGATACAGCGAAAGAGCAAAGCAATATAGCTACAGAACAAGCACCGCAGACAACTTCAAACAAAGACCAGCAATATCCTGTTGAAAAAATAGCAGAAAATACATTAAAGCATGTGCAAAATGAAAATAAAGCCAATAAAACAAATGATGTTTCTAAACAAGCGTTTCCTAATAAGACAACTAAACCACCAGTAAGTGAAAATGAAAAAGCAGACAATCCTAAAGAAGTAGGAACAGATGCTCAAACAGATTTGAACAGTGTTGCAAATAATGTAAAACAAAATATAGAAAAAGCTTTGCCTAAATCTGAAAATAAAACAAATCTACAAAATAAAAATTCAGATTACAATACACAACCTGCCCTAAAGCAGCCGACACAACCATTCACAGCTCAAGCACAACCATCTGAACCACAAGCAGCGCCAAAACCTACTCATTCAGAACAAGATAATAACTTTGTTTTGAAGCAAACATCTAATCAAAACGAACCTAATACAAAACAACCTGAAGACAATAAGAAAAACGACAATCAAAAAGGTATTGAAGTATTGAAAAGCAATGCTGCAGCAACAACAAATAATAAGAATACAGTAGAAAATGCGAAACCTGTTACAGATCAAACAAATAAAACAGCTGCACAAAAACAATATAAGAACCAAGACCCTATTATACTGGTACATGGTTTCAATGGTTTAGTAGGTGAAACAGCCGGACCTACAAGCGGGAACTACTGGGGCGGTGATCGCACAGACTTGCAGAAGGATTTAGAGAATAATGGCTATAACGTCTATGAAGCAAGTATCGGAGCATACGGCAGCAACTATGATCGTGCGGTTGAACTTTATTACTATATTAAAGGCGGTACTGTTGATTATGGGGCAGCTCATGCTGCAAAGTACGGACATGAGCGTTACGGCAAAACATACGAAGGTGTATACCCTGAATGGCAGCCAGGTCAAAAAGTACATTTGGTCGGACATAGTATGGGCGGACAAACAATTCGTCAATTAGAAGAATTCCTGCGTAACGGCAATCAAGAAGAAATCGATTATCAAAAAGCACATGGAGGAACAATCTCGCCATTATTCCAAGGTAACCATGACAACATGGTCTCTTCAATTACGACAGTCGCTTCTCCGCATAATGGTACGCATGCAGCTGATGTAGGTAATGAGGCTTTTATACGCCAAGTATTATATGACAACATGAAATTGCAAGGTAATAAATATTCCCAAGTAGACTACGGGTTGGCTCAATGGGGCTTCAAACAAGGTGAAGATGAGTCTTACCCAGATTATGTTGAACGTGTAAAGAAACAAAGTAAACTTTGGACCACTACAGATAATGCACTATATGATTTATCACGCAAAGGTGCAAATGAACTGAATGAACGTACATCATTAAATCCGAATATTGTATACAAATCTTATACAGGGGAATCGACACGTCCAGGATTAAACGACAGACAACGTTCAGATATTCATATGGCTGCATCTAAACGCCTTACTGGTAATGTTATTGGTAAAGCTGATGAGAAAGAATGGCGTGAAAATGATGGGTTAGTTTCCACAATTTCAGCACAACATCCATTCGGCCAAAACGCAACTCCTGTAACAGATGAAGTACAAAAAGGTGTATGGCAAGTTTCTCCAATTCAACATGATTGGGATCATGGAGATTTCGTTGGTACGGATGCGACAGAAGCACAAATTAAAACAGAAGACTTACGTCAATTTTGGTTAGGTATTGCTGAAGATGCAGTGAAGAGTGAAGCTGTTACAAGCTAAAAACTTTAAGAAAAACCTTTTTAGAGAGGAGGAATATAAATGACAGGTACACCTCAAGAACTATGGGAGTCATTTTGGAGAGTAGTGAAAGTTATTTTTGCTTAAGCGATAAAAATCGAAAACGAAGAAGCGGAGTTTCGCTCCCTCTATTAGTGGTAAAGACCAATAAATTGCATCATAAATAGAGGGGTGAAGCAGATGACAGTTAGGTGTATGTATCAAGATAAAACGCACCAGTTTCAATCAACTGAACATATTCATGAAGTACCAAAAGACAGTGAATTCATTTGGTATGACATGATAGCACCTACGAATGAAGAAAAAGAGTTTTTGAAACAAACATTTAAATTAAGTACGAAAGAAATAGAATCATCAGTTTATACATTATCTCAACCTGATATTTCACGGAATAAGCACCGGGAAGCACGACACATTATTGCACATACTTTAGTCGATAAGGATTTTACAGCACGTGCACTAGGTATTACCATTGCAGGTAATACTTTAGTTACATTGCATCACTCTGAATTGCCGATAGTTTCAGATGTAGAACAAAAGCTATTGGACCATCAACTTAAGGCTGATGCTGAATTAGTGACATTATCACTTTTAGAAGAGATTGTTGATACTTATTTTGTACATGTAGAAAAAATTGAAGAGCGTGTCTTTGCCTTTGAAACATATAATATGGAATCAGCGCGAAATAAAAAGCTTATGCAGCAAGTATTCGATATCAGAGCAGAAATTATTAAGTTGAAACGCATCTTATTACCAATGGAGCAGTTAATTGATACGATTAAAGCATTCGGTACTTTCGAAAAAGACTCGCAAAAATCGCAGTTGTTTTACGACATTTATAATCAATTGAGACATGAAACTGAAACGTTAGCATCGTGTGAGGATTTAACAGATGAGATTAAAGATAACGATCAATCTTATCATACAACACGCATCAGTAAGGTTATGAATGTGTTAACGATTATCTCATCTATCTTCTTTCCATTGTCTTTCTTGTGCGGTTGGTACGGCATGGGCTTCAAATACATGCCAGAATTAGAATGGAAATACAGTTATCCAGTCTTTATTGTTATTGCTATTATTATTACAGCTGTGCTGGTGACGTTATTTAAAAAGAAAAAATGGTTTTAAACTGAAACTTAATGACTTCTGGAGTAATCGTGTTACTTCAGGGGTCATTTTGTTTCGAAAGAGTTTTCAACTGCTTCAACAGTGGTAATTAATACATAAAATCAACACATGAAAAGGCGTGAACATAATGACTATAACTTGTATGTATCAAGATAAAAATCAAAACATTGTTACAACTAGTCATCTTGATGATGTGCCAAAAGACAGTAACTTTATATGGTACGACTGTATCCAACCCACAAAAGAAGAACGAGATTATCTTCAAAATGATTTGAATTTGAACCAAGATGAAGTTGCTTCATCCATTTATACACTTGGTCATCCTGATATCTATCACAATAAGGAAGAAGATATTAAGCATATTGTGGTGCATACATTAGATACAAAAGACTTCTCAGCGCGTCCATTAAATATTACGATAACGGAAAATAGTTTAGTGACGATTCACGATTCTAAGGTTCCTATCATAGATTATTTACAAAAATCTGTGAAAAATAGTGATATTAAACCTGATGCAGAAATTATCACTTTAAAATTATTGCATGAGGTTATTAAGTCATATTTTACGTACGTTGATGAGATAGAAGAAGAAGTCTTCAACTTAGAATATCAAAATGTTGATTCTGACCAAAATAAGAAAATGATGAAGGAAGTTTATAATATACGTGCAGAAATTATTAAATTGAAACGTGTTATTCTTCCAATGGAACAATTGGCAGAAACCATTCAGGAGTCAAATCATTTTGTAGGAGATCAGCATAAGAAGCGGATGGTGCATCGTATATTAAATCAATTGAAACACCAATCTGCTACATTGAAAGCGTGCGAAGAATTGACCGATGAGATTAAAGATAATAATCAGTCCTATCATTCAGGACGAATTAATAGTGTGATTAATGTTTTAACCATACTTTCATCTATATTTTTCCCATTAACACTACTTACAGGCTGGTTTGGTATGAACTTTACTAATATGCCGGAATTACATTGGAAATATAGTTATTTCGTCTTTATTGGTGTAATGGCATTATTATCTATTGCCTTAATCGTGTTATTCAAAAAGAAAAGATGGTTCTGATATCAAAAAAGCGCATCCTCTCGGGTGCGCTTAAATCATGTTATTGTGGTACAGATGAACCTGAATTTACTTCAGCTCCAGGTTCGGCTATTTCTCCTCGAGCAGCCTTTTCATATATTTCTTGTTGTGCAGCATACCCTGAGTTATCTTCTGTGTTGTTTTCAACTGAAGCATCTAGAGTATTGGCATTGCTTTGAGGGTTTTGTACATTTTGATTATTATAACTGTTTCCATCAGGTACAGCTGTTTGATTGTTGTAGTCAGCACCATAATTTTGTTCAGTAGGTATACTTGCCTCTGTTTCAGCATTTTGATTGTTTTCAGTGTTATCTTTATTGTTTTTATCTTTGTCTTTGTCTTTTTTAGGCTCTTTTGTAGAGTCTTTCTTTTCTGATACATTTTTTTGACCCTTTTGATGTGAATCGTCTGTAAATGCTAGATATCCTGTGAAACATATACCTATGAGTAAGAAAAGAAAAATA
Organism: Staphylococcus condimenti; assembly: GCF_001618885.1. Classification (NCBI taxonomy): domain Bacteria; kingdom Bacillati; phylum Bacillota; class Bacilli; order Caryophanales; family Staphylococcaceae; genus Staphylococcus; species Staphylococcus condimenti. The sequence goes on from NZ_CP015114.1 coordinate 1,670,145, forward strand.
AAGATGCTAAAAATCTTTTTCAATTTGATATCCCCCATTTTTAATCTATAAGATAAGTTTAAATGATTTTAGACATCTTTACTATAATAATTTTAATAATTGCTAACAACAAAAATAAAGTATAAAAAAACTGAGCATTAGCCCAGTTTTAGAGTGCTTGATAAATTGTTTCGTCAACAATAATCTCGACATTCGGGTGATTATGCAAGATTGAAGCAGGAAGATCTTCAGAAACATTACCGGTTGCTAGACGTTGAATCGCGTCAATTTTTTTCTCGCCGAAAGCAAGTAAAATAATACGTTGCGCGCGCATAATGGAAGAAAGTCCCATTGAAACAGCTTGCTTCGGTACTTCATCTTCAGTTTCGAAGTGTACACTATTGGCATGCAACGTAGAAGGCGTTAAATCCACAATGCGTGTAACACTGTCAAAAGGAGTGCCAGGTTCATTGAAACCGATATGTCCATTTTCACCGATGCCAAGAATTTGAATATCAGGTTGACCGATCTCTTGCAGTAATTTTTCGTAACGTTCGCCTTCATGCTCCATTGCATCTGAAATGCCCTTAGGAATATGAATATTATTTTGATTCCAGCCATCATATTGTTTAAATAAACGTTCATTCATATACGTATGATAACTTTGTGTATGGTCTGCATTAAGGCCAACATATTCATCCAGATTAAAAGTGCGCACCTGACTGACATCTGTTTTATTAGATTTTAATAGGTCGGACAATTGAGGATAGAGATCAACCATTGTAGAACCTGTAGCTAAACCTAAAATTGCATTAGGCTTTTTCTTGATTGTTTTCAGCATCTCTATTGCTGTATAAATACTTGCTGTGTTTTTGTCCTTTAAATTATAAATTTCCATAATTCTGATTCTCCCAACTTGCTTATGACTGATCTTTTGCTGCTTGAACAAAGCGTTCTGTGATTTGTTTCGGACGTGTAATTGCGCCGCCTACTACTGTACAATGCACGCCGAGATTGCTGACAGTTTGATACATCTCAGGTGTAATGACGTTTCCTTCAGCAATAACTTTTGCATTTACTTTCTCTAAAACCTCTTTTAAAAATGCAAAATCATTTTCAAAAAGAATATGGCCTTTAGTATAAGAAGTATAACCGCGAAGCGTTGTACCAACATAATCAAAACCTAGTTTGTCAGCATTGATGGCTTCTTCAACTGTAGAAATATCTGCCATAATTTCTACATTAGGTGCATGTTTACGAATGTAGGTTACTAATTCTTCCAACGACTCTTTCGGACGTTTTTGTTTTGTAGCGTCTAAAGCGATGACTTCACAACCACTTTCAATTAATTCATCAACTTCTTTAGAAGTAGCAGTAATGAATACATCCGAACCTTCGTAATCTCGTTTGACGATACCGATGATAGGCAGAGGGACTTCTGTTTTAATTGCTTCGATATCTTCTTTTGTATTAGCACGAATACCAACTGCGCCACCCTCATAAGCAGCAAGTGCTAATTTTGACATTATAAATGATGAATGCAATGGTTCATCAGGCAATGCTTGGCATGAAACTATTAATCCTTGTGGCAACATAATAACGACACTCTCCATCTCTCTAGTGTATTTGTAAATTAAGTAGGCTAGTTTCCTTTATCATCTTTATCATAGCACCAAGAAAATTTTAATCAATTATAAATAACGATTTGAAAAAGATTTTCATTTATACTAAAGTTAAACTAAGAAACGAGGGGGATGAAACTGTGAAATTTGAAAATCGTGTTCAGCAAAATCGTCATTTACTAACCAAAATGGATAAGAAAATCGTAGAATTTGTGCAAACGCATGAATTAGATGATAGTTTTTCGACTATCAATTCACTCGCACATGCAATTGGTACTTCACCAGCTACAATTACACGTTTTAGCAATAAGTTGGACTATGCGAATTTCCAAGATATGAAGTTTAATCTACAACATGAAAAATCTGAAAAAGTTGTAGAAAATGCACCGCTTGTTCAACAAATTCATCGTTATCATCAAAGTATTATTCAACAAACTGGAGAATTCATATCAGAAGAAAAAATTAAGCGTTTTGCCCATTATTTGAAAACAAGCCGCCAAGTGAGTTATGCAGGATTAGGAAGCTCGGGATTAACTGCGAGTGAATTTTATTATCGAACATTACGTATGGGTGTTAAAGGAATGGTTTCAACAGATACACATCAAATGAAAATATCAGCGTCACTGCTTTCATCAAAAGATATGTTTGTCGCTATCTCTAATAGCGGTGAAACAACTGAACTAGCAGAAGCTGCTCAAATTGCACATAAGCAAGGGGCGTATGTCGCAGTCATTACAAATTATGAAGGAAGCACGATTACAGAACATGCTGATCTTGTTTTGATTACCAGTGATCAATCACGCATTCATGATACACGCTTTATCAACACTCAAATAGCGACTACATTTTTAATGGATATTGTGTGTTACTTATTGTTGAACAATGCTTATATGCATAAAAGTTATCAGCATACACGCCAAACTATTTTAGGGAAGAAAGATTCGTTGGGTTAGTCTGACGTTTGTCTGAAGTAAGACTGAAGGGGAGTTAAAAACCGCTCCAAATCAATGTTTTAAAGTAATTCGACATTGAGTGGAACGGTTTTTTTATTTTACTGAAACTGCACCAAAAAGTGCAGCATTGTTTTCAGTTTGAGTTGTTTGTAAGCGTGCGATGCCATAATCAGGAGGTAAGAAATCATGTATTTTAGGTTCGATATATTTTAGTAATGTTTCACCTTGTGCAGAAATTCCACCTCCAATTAAAATCAAGCCAGGATCATACATAATTTGAATTTGAGCAATTCCTTCAGCAACATAAGCAGACCATTGATTTAATATTGCTCTCGCTTGTGTATGTCCTTCTTCTGCTAATTCAAATAATTTAGGAACTGCTGTTTCAAATTCAAAACCGTTCTCTAGCATCAAATTTTTTAAAGCAGAAGTAGAAGCGCGTTTTTCAAATGTCTTATCATCTTCGGCGCGATAGAGTAAGTAACCAATTTCATTCGCACGATGACGTTCTCCAGGATATAGACCGATATCACGATTATAAAACGCACCACCGATACCAGTACCTAGTGTTAAACAAAAGATATTTTCCTCTTCATAATGTTGAAAAGCAAGTTCACCTAACAGTGCAGAATCCACATCATTATATATTTTAATATTGTTTGATAAATCACTTAAAGCACGATAAAAGTTAGTGCCATCAAAATTTTGAATGGTTGGACCAGTATAAACAATTTCTCCGCGCTCTGAATCAACCACGCCAGCACTGGAAATACCGATAAACGGCGATGAAAGTTCGTGTTGCTCTATGTAATCAATAATTAATCGACGAACTTCATCTACTATAAGTACTTCTATATTGTCAGGTGTTGGAATCTTCACATATTCGATGATATTTAAATCGTTGTCTAATACGGCAGCTTTGATGTTCGTTCCGCCGATGTCTACTGCAATGCTATACATACTAAATTTCTCCTATATTTATAACCATTATATTCATAACGATAGATTTCAGAAAGGCTATAACTCTTTTTGAAAATTATTTTCATTAAATTAGAACAATTGTGTTAAAATTTTTCAATTTCAGTTGTTCAGCAAAATGATAGCGTTTACAATTAGGTTTGTAAATACGAAATAAAAGTAGGACAAGCGAAATTTATCATTTAGGACAGAAAAATATAGATAACTTATTTTGGAGGAATGCAAAATGGAAGAAAATTTGAAAGGATTATATGCTGCATTACTTGTACCATTTGATGAAAATGGACAGGTCAAAGAAGAGGGATTAAAAGCAATTGCAAAGAATGCCATCGAAAACGAAGAATTAGATGGTTTATATGTTAATGGTAGTTCTGGAGAGAACTTTTTAATTAATACAGAACAGAAAAAACAAATTTTTAAAATTGCTAAAGATGCAGTCGGAGACGATGTGAAAATGATTGCTCAAATCGGATCGCTCGATTTAAATGAAGCAATTGAGTTGGGTAAATATGCAACTGAATTAGGCTATGATGCACTTTCAGCTGTGACACCGTTTTATTATCCATTGTCATTCGAGGAAATTAAACAATACTATTTCGATTTGATTGAAGCAACACAAAACAAAATGATTATTTATTCAATTCCTGATTTGACAGGTGTAAATATCGATGTTGATCAATTTGGAGAACTCTTCAATCACGAAAAGATTATCGGTGTGAAATATACTGCACCTAATTTCTTCTTATTAGAACGTCTGCGTAAAGCATATCCAGATAAGCTGATTTTCTCAGGTTTTGATGAAATGTTGATTCAAGCAGTCATTTCAGGTGTAGACGGAGCTATTGGTTCTACTTATAACGTCAATGGGAAACGTGCACGCCAAATTTTTGAACTTGCACAACAAGGCAAAGTTGATGAAGCATATCAAGTTCAGCATGAAACAAATGATATTATTACTAAAGTTTTAGAATTAGGACTTTATCCAACATTAAAAGAAATCTTAAAATACCGTGGCATCGATAGTGGATTACCGAAACGCCCATTCGCGCCATTCAACGAAGAGAACAGAGCAGCTTTAGATGAATTAGTAAATAAATACAATTTGTAAAATAGAATATTGTTTAAGGGGTGTTGTTTATGCAACAGGTTGGTTTTGGCGCATGGAACTGGGTAGCGGTTATTTTGTATCTTGTAGTGATGCTTTTAGTCGGTGCTTATTTTACCAAACGTGCGAGTCAAAGCACAGATAGTTTCTTCACAGCAAGCGGACGCCTTCCTTCATGGGCAATTGGTTTCTCAATTTATGCTACGACATTAAGTGCGATTACGTTTATGTCGACACCAGAGAAAGCATTTTTGACAGATTGGTCTTATATTGCCGGAAACATCGCGATTGTGGCGATTATTCCATTACTTATCGCATTTTACGTGCCATTCTTTAAAAAATTAAAGGTGACATCAGCATATGAATACTTAGAAGCACGTTTTGGGCCAAGTGTACGTGTAATCGGATCATTATTATTTGTTATTTTCCACTTAGGCCGTATTGCCATTGTTATCTATTTACCGACATTAGCGATTACAGCGGTGTCTGATATCAATCCATATTTAGTAGCGAGTTTAGTGGGTATCTTATGTATCCTTTATACTTTCTTAGGCGGATTTGAAGGCGTAGTATGGAGTGACTTTATACAAGGTGTTATTTTATTAGGAGGCGCTTTGATGATTATCATCATCGGAGCTATGGAAATCAAAGGTGGTTTTGGGACAATCACACATGATGCGATTGCGAATAAAAAATTACTGAGTGCAGATAACTGGAAGTTGAATTCTGCAGCTGCAGCACTTCCAATTATTTTCCTGGGAAATATTTTTAATAACTTACATCAATATACAGCCAGTCAAGATGTAGTACAACGTTACCAAGCATCAGACTCTATTGATGAAACTAAGAAATCACTATGGATTAATGGTTTGTTAGCTTTAATCTCAGCACCAATTTTCTACGGTATGGGTACAATGATGTATTCATTCTACAAACATTCAGAATCACTTCCTGAAGGATTTAATACTTCTTCAGTTGTACCTTATTTCATTTTGACAGAAATGCCTCCGTTTGTAGGCGGATTGTTAATCGCAGCAATCTTTGCAGCAGCACAATCTACAATTTCTTCAAGTCTGAACTCGATTTCAGCTTGTATATCTGAAGATATTAAAGATCGTTTCTTCGGAAAAGGAAAAGATGCGAAGAGCGAAGTACGCTTTGCGAGAATTACAATTGTGATTGCAGGATTATTAAGTTATTGTATCGCAATTTACTTAATTGCTGCTGATTCTAACAACTTATGGGATTTATTCTTACTTGTAACTGGATTATTCGGTGTACCTTTAGCGGGTATCTTTGCAGTTGGTATCTTTACGAAACGCGCTAACACATTTGGCGTTATCGTCGGATTACTTACTGGTGTAGTTGTTGCATATCTGATGAAAGGTGTAGGCGGCGCAAACTCACCATTCTATGTATCAATTATTTCATTCTTTATCGCTTTTATCTTCGGGTATGTAGTCAGCTTATTTGTGCCTTCAAAAAATGCCAAAGATATTACAGGTCTTACAATTTATGATAAAGATAAACCATCATCGTATGTTTCTAAAGTAGCAACAAGAAAATAAACAATTTGAAAACCCGCATTTATGTTGAATAGGCATAAATGCGGGTTTTTGTATGTGAGTGAGCCTTATATTTACAATTTAAGGGTAATTAATACACAATGGTATATCTTTTTTGTTAAATTGGCGGAAAAGGTGGTGATAAGGTGAATAAACTTGGATTTTGGTCAATTGTATTATTGACGATTAACTTAATAGTGGGGTCAGGTATTTTCTTATCGCCTGGTACGGTAGTAGGCATGGCAGGTAAATATACACCGCTTGTCTATTTGATTGCTGCATCATTTGCAGGCGTACTTGCACTCTCTTTTGCAGCTTCTGCGAAATATGTAAATAAGGGTGGCGCAGCATATGCCTATTCTACTGCTGCTTTTGGAGAAAACATAGGTTTTTATGTAGGTATTGCACAATTCATCGCAGGCAGTATTGCTTGGGGCGTTATGGCAACTGCTGTTGTGAAAACAATTTTAGTGATTTCAGGTGGACCTAGTAATGACCCTGTGTGGGTTACTGTCGGCATTTTGATTTTAATGATAATTGTATTTTGCATTAATATCTTTGGCACAAAATTATTTGAAATCGTGAATAACCTTTCAACAGCAGGTAAGTTAATTTCATTGGGAACAGTGATTATAGCTGGTTTGATTATAATTATCTCAACAGGTAAATCACATTATTATGAAATTGATCACCTTGTTAATACATCTCATTTAGATTCTTCAGGTTTTGTGATGGCCATTATTGCAGCGTTTTATGCTTTCACTGGTTTTGAGAATGTGGCGAATGGTTCACAAGATATGCAATCGCCTGAAAAGAATCTGCCTAAAGCAATTCCGTTAGCAATCTTGATTATCGGTACTACTTTTATAGGTTTGATTACGATTATTATGATGATTAACCCTGAAGCATTGTTGAGAACAAAACAAGTTGTATCGCTTGTTGCGATATTTAAATCACCGATTCTCTATAACATTATTTTATATGGAGCATTAATTTCAATGTTCGGTATCAATATTGCGACATCATTCTCTATTCCGCGTATGTTGGAATCTGTGGCTGAAAAAGGACAACTGCCGACATGGTTTAAATATCGTAATAAGTATGGTTTTCCACTGAATGCATTTTTAGCTACTGCAGTAGTTGCTGTGCTATTACCGATGTCATTTCGTTTCGATATGGATAGCATCATTGTACTCAGTGCGATTTCTAGATTTGTTCAGTTTCTTATTGTTCCTGCAGCATTAATTACGTTTTACATGGGAAGAGCGCATGATGATGTATTGGATTCAGCGAAAAAGAATATTTTTACAGACATGTTTATGCCAAGCTTTGCATTATTCTTAACAGTCTTTATGCTTTTTAGATTTGATTGGAAAAGCGAGTTTTCCGTGAAACATCATGGAGAACTAGTTTTGAATTATTCAGCAATCATTGCGATGGTGATTGGTTATATCGTATTACCTGCGGTATTGTTCTGGATTAATCATCGTAGAGATGCAAAGAAAAAAGTAGCAAAAGAGCACTGATTATTTGAGTGCTGTATTGCTACTGAAATATTTTCACCTTTAAAATTTTGAATATTCTAAAATTTATCGCAATACTTTTAATAAATATAACCGAATGTAAGTTTTAGTACCAATTTACTTTGAAATAAGCAGTGACAAACTTGGAGAAAGTATGTGATGTTATGAAAAAGTTAGGGTTTTGGTCCATAGTTTTATTTGCGATTAATTCAATCATTGGTTCTGGGATATTTTTATCTCCTGCTGCAGTAATTAAAATAGCAGGGAAGTATACACCGATTGTCTATGTAGCAGCAGCATTATTAGCAGCTGTTTTAGCGATAACTTTTGCTGCGGCTGCTAAATATGTAACTAAAAGTGGTGCTGCTTATGCATACGCTACAGCGGCATTTGGAAAAAATATCGGTTTCTATATCGGTATTACGAGGTTTGTAGCGGCGAGCATTGCTTGGGGTGTTATGGCTACTGCAGTAGTTAAAACGGTGATTACTATTTTTGGCGGAGATAACACTGAATTTTGGATGATTACATTAGGATTATTGTTATTAATGCTTATATTGCTCATCATTAATATGTCCGGCAACAAAATTTTTACAATTATCAATAACCTTTCTACAATTGGGAAATTGTTGGCGTTAGTGACAACGATTGTAGCTGGAGCTATTGTGGTTATTATGACAGGTGAAAATCGCTTTAATGAGATTAATAGTATTGTAGATACTTCAAATATTAATGGTTCTACTTTGGTTATGGCTGTCATCGCTGCTTTCTATGCTTTTACTGGCTTTGAAAGTGTTGCGAATGCCTCAGAAGACATGAAAAAACCTGAAAGGAATTTACCAAGAGCGATTCCGTTAGCTATCTTAGTCATTGGGGTTGTGTATATAGGGATTATAGTAGTAACGATGATGGTAAATCCGGGAGCACTTATTAAAACAAAAGAAGTTGTATCATTAGTAGCAGTGTTTGATTCACCAATTATTTATAACATTATTTTGTATGGTGCTTTAGTTTCAATGTTCGGTATTAATGTGGCGGCTTCATTTGGGACGCCAAGGATTTTAGAGGCGATCGCGAATGAAAATCAGGTGCCGCATTGGTTTAAACAGCGTACGAAACAAGGTTTTCCATTCATTGCATTTCTTACTACTTTTATCGTAGCTGCAGTTTTACCGATGGCGTTCCAATATGATATGACAAGTATCATCATTTTAAGTTCTATTTCTAGGTTTATTCAGTTTTTAGTTGTACCGATAGGCGTATTGATGTTTTATTTTGGAAAAGAAAGAGGTCATGTATTAGAAAATGTGCATAAAAATGTTGTGACAGATGTTATTTTACCAGCGATTTCATTGCTTTTAACAGTATTGTTATTAGTCATGTTTGATTGGAAAGGTCAGTTCTCTATTAAAACGGATCATGGTACTATGTTGAATTATTATGCTATTACAGCTATGGTAATTGGGTACGCTATATTACCAGCGGTGTTATTCTGGGTAAATAAGAAAAGAGAGACAGAAATAAATTAAATACTGAGCTTTGATATACTAGGATATGAAAGTCACAATGCAAAGGGAGTTTATGATGACGAATAACCGTAATGATTTCACACTAAGACTATTAGAAGATGCGAATATTCATCCAGGCATGCACGTATTAGATGTAGGCTGCGGACCGGGTGAGGTTACTGGATTAATAGCAGCGCTCGTCGGTGATTCTGGAAAAGTTACTGGTATCGATACAAATACACAACTGTTGAATCTTGCAAAACAAAATCATAATGGAGAGAATATTGAATACAGAGAAGCGGATATTTATGACTTGCCTGAAGATTTAGGAACGTTCGATGCTATAGTAGGGCGCCGTGTACTTATGTATTTGCCAGAACCAATGCAGGCTTTGGAAAATCTGAAACCATTTCTTAAGACGGACGGGATGCTTATTTTTCAAGAAAGCGATGCAATTAATGGTGGTACAGGCGGAGATAGTTTGCCTAGGCATCAACAAGCAATCCAGTGGATTTGGCAGACAGTTGGGTTAGAAGGCGGAGACATTCATATCGGGGAAAAACTCTACGATATGTATATCCAACTTGGTAATGAAAACCCGCATGTGATGGCAGAAGTAGTGATGCAGACGTCTAAAGATAACGATCTTGCATGGCTTGTAGAAGTGATGTTGCCGAGAATGCAATCACATCAAGTGTTAAGCAACGATTTTTCACTAGATGCATTTAAAAAAGAGTTGCAAGTAGAAGCAGATACAACTAACACAGCATTTATTCGTGATACAGCCTTTGGTATCTGGGGACAGTTTAATTAATAAGAAACGCTATGAGAGTTGTAATGCTTTCATAGCGTTTTTTGAGGTTGAATGTCTTATTAATCATTTTCCAATCTTTTAATTATATTTTGAGATAAATATAAACAGTTTTGCTCATTTTTGTTTATCTATAGGGTAAGATAGGTAATTATTTATAATAATAAACCTATTTATTTGATAGATTTAATAGAATATTGCGTAATGGACATTAATTGTCCACTCTTAACTGTATATTGAACTGTAGGAGATGGTAAACATGGATAAATCAACAAGAGTTTTGAATATCTTCACACGTTTGCTAAATGGAGAAACTGTTAGAAAATCAGATCTTTCTGATTTTGGAAATGTGAGTACGAAGTCTATTCAAAGAGATGTTAGAACAATTAATGATTTTTTCTATGAAAGTGAACATTGGAATAATAGAAATACTGAAATCGTATATAAAAAGAATGGTTATGAATTAATCACAAGTTTTAACAGTTTAAGTGGGCTAGCTTTGCTAGGGCTTATGGTTAAAATTAAAAGTTTAACACCTATTTTGCATGTAGATGTATATAACTTATTCAGAAGAGAAATACAGAATTTGCGCATCGAAGATAGAAAAGTTTTAAGTGAAATGTTAAACCACTTTAAAAAGCGTGATGAATCATTTCCAGGTGAAATATTAATGCTGATTGAAAAAGCAATTAGTCAAAAAAGTTTGGTCTGGATGAAAATCAAAGGACGTAATATTGAAGTAAAACCATTATCAACGATGTATATGCATTATGATTATTGGTTTACATATGAATATGAAAAAACAGTTTATACAGAACGTGTAAGACATATTGAAAATTTTAAAGTTTCAAATCATACCTTTGATGAAGTAAAAAGTAAAGAACTTGTTACAGTTGAAATTGATAAGTCTAAATGGGAGTTATTCCGTCAACAATATACAATAGTGGAAATATTAGAAAATACAAATGACGGAAAAATTATAGTAAAAGTTGCTTGTACAGAATTAGATGCTTACTACATCGCATATCAAATGGCACCATTAGCTCGTATTTTAGGACCTCAAAAGTATATAGATAGTTTTATTGAACGTATTAATCAAATTAAAAGTTGCTATGAGTAAATTAAAAAATAGATAAGTAAACTGTAAACAAGAATAACCATTAAATAAAAGAATTTAAAAATGATAATTTTGAAAAGTTAAAAAGTTTTCGTTTGTGGACAATAGTTGACCACTTATATATGTATAATAAGATATGTTAATTTTTTATTAGAATTGATTGAAATATACAGAAAGGTGGAAAATTGATGGATATTCAAGCGAAGAGCTTTATTGAATCACAAGTGGCAAACAAAGCGAAGCAACCTACAATCGCTTATGTATTATGGTTCTTCTTAGGAGGATTAGGAGGACACCGTTTTTATTTCGGTAAAACAGGGTCAGCCTTTGGGTTGATGGCTTTAACATTGTTAACTGCTTGGTTCACATTTGGCATCCCAACAATTATTTGGGTGATTGTTGATGCATTTTTAATTCCAGGTTGGGTTGAACAAGATAGAACAAGAGTAAGAAGAGAAGCAGAGACTGAAGTACAATTGATGCAGGGGTAATGTTTCAATACCTATGTACAATTTGGCTACATAAATGCAATGGAAAATATGAATTGTAAACCAAATCCCCTTACTAATAATATAGTGAGGGGATTTTTAATTTTAGATAGACTATTTTGAAGAATGCTTTCGAACATAAAAAATTAAGTTGTTTTTTTAGTGTGAGATAATTTTTCTTCAATCGCAGATATACGTAAATCAACGATCTCTCTTTCAGCTTTCAGCACTGTAAGATGTGCTTCTAGAATATCTGAAATCTGAGTTTCGTCTTCAGAGAGCTTATCAACATTTTGTTTGATTTGTTTCAAAGACATATTTAATAAACTAAAACATTGTATTAAACCGATCATCTCTATATCTTTATGGGAATAGACACGTTGATTATGTACATTTCTCTCTATATTCATTAATAAACCGTGTTTTTCATAATAGCGCAATTTACTTTTTGAGATGTCTTTCATATCAGATACTTCTTGAATTGTATATTTTTCCAAACATATCACTTCCCTTAAACTTTGGTTTAACCTATATTCTATTATATAGAAAATGCTTATGAGGTGAAAGAATGGAAAACTTTACTGATATTTTGAACAGTAGAAAATCTGTAAAAGGGTTTGACCCTGATTACAAAATTCCAAAAGAAGAAATGGATGAAATCTTAGCGAAAGCAGCTCAAGCGCCTTCTTCCGTGAACATGCAGCCATGGAGAATTGCGGTAGTTGAAAGTGATGAAGCAAAAGATACGTTAAGACCACTTATCCAATTTAATACAAATCAAAATGATACATCTTCGGCGATGCTTGTTATTTTCGGTGATTTGCAATGTTATGAAAATGCAGACTTCATTTATGAAAGTGTTGTTGAACAAGGCATGATGCCTGAAGAAGTTAAAAATCAAATTTTACCTTTGGCAAAAGATGGATATAAAAGTCTGTCACGTGAACAAATGAGCGATATTGTAAAAATCGACAGCAGTTTAATGGCAATGCAGTTGATGTTGGTAGCGAAACAATATGGTTATGATACGAATCCGATTGGCGGATTTGAAGCGGATAAAATTGGTGATGCTTTAGGCTATCCATTAGACCGTTATGTTCCTGTAATGATTGTGGCTATCGGTAAAAAAGCGAAAGAACCGCGCGATTCATTTAGAATGCCTACTGAAAAATTTGTAGAGTATCAATAAAATATAATAATAATTGGAATAGAAATGAAGTTGTCAGTAGATACACTGGCAGCTTTTTTGTTATATTTTTTCTTCTATAAAAAAGAAGCGGATCAACCTCTGGTCGATCCTGTGCTTCTTATCATGCTATGTTCGTAAGACATGATGAACAGTTGCAATGAAAACATCTTTTGAATAAAAATGACGTTTATTGCCTCTGGGAGAGAAGGGTTGGATAATACCATCCTTTATCCACTCTTCAAGTAGATCTTTAGGATAGCCAGCCTCCACCAATTCGTCTTCGTCAGTAATAAGTTGATCCCAAGCGAATTTAATATTCTTAAGATCTACTGTACTATCAGAAGTTTCAAACTGTTCCACTGTATCACCCTTTCTTTATAGTTGTAAGTATGTTTGATAGGGCTTAGTGGAAGAGGCCTGCTTGCACAATCTCTCCAATTTACCGATACCCGATTTTATTATATTTAATTTAGGAATGACTTTTTATTTAAAATTTATTAAAAGATTTAAGTTGTGGCAGTGGATAGTTATTGTATTATAAGTCGCAAAGCTACTATGTTTATAAAATGATTTTGAAAGATAATATTAATTCATATCAATGAGCAGTTTATGCTTGTTCTCTTTTTGCATTAAGCTAAAATATGACTTAAAGAAGAAATAACTAAGGAGGTGCAAGATGTGAAAATCGGAACAATTTCAGATTTACATATTGATCGTCCATCTAATTATACTGAAACTGAATATGCTGAAACGTTAGCGTCATTAGCTGAAGACCAACATCTGGATATTCTTATCGTTGCTGGAGATATCTCAAACGATTATCGTAAATCTTATCAGTTCGTACAAGAAATGAAGAGACGTACCAATAAAGAAGTGTTTTTTATTCCAGGTAATCATGACTATTGGAATGTAGATGAAAAGTCGACGCATGAAATTCATGAATTTTTCATGAAACAACCAGAGTGCTTGATGGGACACCCTTATGTTATTAATGAGGAATGGGCAATTGTTGGAAATAGCGGCTGGTATGATTATACATTTGCAAGTTCAGAGTATACGACTGAACGTTTGGAACGACGACGTTTCAAAGGTGCAACTTGGCAAGATAAAGTCCATGTTGATTGGGGAATGAGTGATATCGAAGTGTCACGTGAAGCGGCTGTAATGTCAGAAAAAGATCTTCAAAAAGTAGAAGATAAAAAGATTATTCTCGTCACTCATGTTGTGACAGACTCTAGTTTTAGCGTACCGATGCCACATCGTATCTTCAATTATTTCAATGCCTTTATAGGCACTTCAGATTTCCAACCGCTATATCAAAAATATAATATTAAATATAGTTTAATGGGACATGTACATTTCAGAGGGGAGATTGAAAAGAACGGTATAGAATTTGCTTGTGTATCTTTAGGGTACTTTAGAGAATGGCGTACAAAAAACATCTACCATGAAATGTCACATGCATTAAATATCATTGAAATCGATTGAAACTAAAACCGCTTTTGATTCAATTTGGAGCTATAATCTTTTTTGCTAAACTGAATTGTTTGTAATATAACTTGAAATAATCCATCTTTTGTTTACACGTATTTTATATTCTACACGCTGTGTACACAGGCTTTTAGCTATTTTAAAAGGCGCGTAATTATATTACATGCAAAATACATTTTCTTACAAAACGATTGTGCATCTTTCTTTTGCTATCAGTCCGTGATAATTTGTAACTTGTAAACAAAATTCGATTTTACAAAAAGGATGGTAGCTAATTAATATGAATAAGTTATTGACGGCGACAATCGTAGGTTTGGGAGTATCATCAGTAGGATTTATTAGTCACAGTGCTGATGCAGCGGAGAATACACAAAACACACCACAAGTTGAACAACAGCAACAACAGACACAAGAAGCTAAAGGTTATTCTTACGGTTCATATTTTACTAAGGACGCACAAGGTAATTACCATCACACATTAGATGGTAATTGGAATCAATCGATGTTTGATAATCATGAATATCAATTCACTTTAACAGACTCAGAAGGTGCAACACACTATTTCTACTTCCCACAAAGTGCATTAAGCCAAAACTATCAGCAAGATGACAATAACTATTCTCCAAGTGCTTCTAGTGAAGAAGTACAAAGAGAAGGTTATGACGTAAATGCAACGCCTTCAGCAGAAGATAAAGCAAAAAATCCTAACGCTGCTCAAGCAGCAGATAATTACACTGCTCAAAATGTTCAAAATAACAATCAAAATACACAAGCACAAGACAGTGCTTCAGTAGGTACACAAAATAATCAAAGTACACAAGCACAAAATGCTTCAACATATAATCAATCAAGTGGCCAAGAATCAAATATGCAATCACAAAGTGCTACTTCAAATACACAACAACCACAAACTGCACAAGCTCCAGAGGTAAACAACACACAAGATAATGCAGGAGGTTCAAGTGAAGGTAATACAACAGAAGCGCCTGATACAAATGACAATGGTGACGGTGCTCATGCACAAGATGCAAGCTGGTTAACTAAGCATCCTAAATTACAAGAGTATGGACAATATCATGGCGGTGGTGCTCATTATGGTGTTGACTATGGTATGCCAGAAAACACACCAGTTTATTCATTAACAGATGGTAAAGTGACACAAGCAGGTTGGAGTAACTACGGTGGCGGTAACCAAGTTACAATCCAAGAAGAAAACAGCGATAACTATCAATGGTATATGCATATGAATAAATTGAATGTTCAACAAGGACAAAACGTTAATGCAGGTGACCAAATCGGTCAATCAGGCAGTACTGGTAATTCAACTGCACCACACTTGCACTTCCAACGTATGCAAGGTGGCGTAGGTAATGAATATAGTGTAAATCCAGATAGCTACATTAACAGTAAGCAGTAATTAATATAGAGAATAATAAAAAGACATTGTTCAACACACTGTAATGTTGAAACAATGTCTTTTTTAATTTTCTATTTTTTCTATATGACCTTGAATAACGCTACCTAATCCATTATGTTTATTACCTTCATGCCGTTCGATTTCAATTTTTTCTAAACGATGAATTTTTACTGGCAAATGAGATAAGATTGTTTTAATTTCATCAGTATCATATAACATATTTACGTCTTTAGGGCCACCTGTACCAAAATCGACTTGATCTTTAGAGTAGAATTCAAAATAACTATGTCCGTGATTAACTAAAGGATGAATCAGATTATTAAACATGCCTGGTTTATCTTCAGTGAGAACATGGCCGAATACATTTACAGTGTAATCAAACTGATCAGCAGGTATTAAATCTTGCTTTGTTACATCACCATAGCGAGCATCAATTTTTACATCCATTTCGTTTGCGAGTTTTAATTGTTTTTCGATACCCACTTTTGATAAATCATAGGTAGTTACATCATAACCAAGTTTTGCTAGATAAACTGCATTACGACCTTCACCTTCCGCTAAAATCAGAACTTTTTCGTTGTCGTTTGCCTCTTGATCAAATACTTCTTTTATATAGGCATTTGGCGTTTTGCCATAAAGGTAATCGGTTGAATCAAATTTTTTATCCCAGATATACATATCATTCACTCCTTGAAAAAACACTGAAGCAAGGCATATCAGTGTTACTACTACGCTTAATAATATATTAAGCATAGCAATCCTAAGCTGTAAAACAAATCAAAAAAGCACAAAACCTGAGTAATAGATTTTGTGCTTAATGTATGAACTACATATTGCCGATTGATAAATATTTTGTTTCTAAATAAGGCTGAATACCTTCAATACCACCTTCTCGACCATAACCGCTTTCTTTCATACCGCCGAAAGGTGCATGTGCAGCTGAAGGACCGCCATCATTCCAACCAATAACACCATAGTCTAAGTTATCATATAGGTAGAATCCAGTTGTATAATCTTTAGTAAAGAAGTAAGCAGCTAATCCGAATTCTGTATCATTAGCATATTTAATCGCATCATCTAATTTTGAATAACTCATGACTGGTGCTACAGGACCGAATGTTTCTTCATGCATGATAATCATATCTTGGTTGACGTTTGAAATTACCACAGGTTTTAAGAAGTTTCCGCCTAGTGATTCAATGTCTTCGAGTGAACGAGAAAGTTTACCACCTTTAGAAACAGCATCTTTAATTTGATTAACGACTTTCTCTACACCTTGTTGGTTGATTAAAGGTCCTATATCAACATCTTTATCTAAACCGTTGCCGACTTTCAGTTCATTTACTTTTTGAGTTAACTTTTCAACGTAAGTCGAAACGATGTCTTCATGTACATAAATACGGTTAGCGCAAATACAAGTTTGACCTGCATTTCTGAATTTTGTAGCGATAGTTTGATCCACAGCAAAATCAATATCTGCATCTTTGTGTACAATTAATGGTGCAAGGCCACCAAGTTCCATTGTGACATTTTTAACGGAATCTGAAGCGCCTTCGATTAGTTTCTTACCAACAGGTGTAGACCCAGTAAATGTGATTTTTTGTATAATTGGACTCTCTGTAAAAATACGACCTGCATCTTTACCAGAAGCAATCACATATTGAATTGCATCTTCAGGAATACCTGCTTCGTGTGCTAATTCTACTAAACGTATCGTTGTTAAAGGTGTTTGTACTGCTGGTTTGCAAACGATTGTACAACCTGCAGCTAAAGCAGGAGCCATTTTACGTGTAATCATTGCAGCAGGGAAGTTCCAAGGTGTAATTGCGCCTACAACACCTACTGGAAAAGATTGAACGATAATTTTCTTAGAAGTTGTATTGGCTGGAATCGTACGTCCATAAAGACGCTTTGCTTCTTCTGCATACCAATCAACATAAGAACGTGCATAATCTACTTCGCCTAAAGCTTCTTTTAACGGTTTGCCCCCTTCTTTTGTAATCAATTCTGCTAATTCTTCTTTATGTTCATCAATTAACTTAGACCAAGCCCATAATTTTTGTGAACGCGTGTGTGCATCTACCTCTTTCCAAGATTCAAATGCATTTTGTGCGTTTTCGATTTGCTTATTAATTGCTGCTTCATCTGTGTACTCTAAAGTTTCAATGACATCATTCGTTGCCGGGTTCAAAACTTCTAATTTTGCCATTCTTTACCACCTCGTTTTTCCTTTTTTGAACATAGTATAATACTGCTGCAATGCCATACCATACAAATACAATCAGCCATTCAGATGGCCATAACAATGATGAAGGCATGCCAGGCAAGTAAATTGCTATGAATGATAAACTTAAAATAATTGCGATAATTCCTACAATTTTTCCGTTTTTAATTTTATACGGACGTTCTAAATCTGGTGCGGTTTTTCTTAATTTTAAGAATGATAAAGCAACTAGGAAATATCCAATTACTACACCTATACCCCCTGCGTCTACAATCCATACTAAAGCAGGGCGCCCTAATAATGGTGCTACAAAAGCAAGAACGCCTAAGAAAATAATACCATGAGTAGGTGTTTTATATTTTGGATGAATATAAGCGAACCATTTAGGAATCATGCCATTCTTTGCCATAGCATATAAAATTCTGCTTCCACCTATAATAAAAGCGTTCCAGCTTGTGATAATACCAGCTACTCCTCCAAGAACAAGCAATACACCAAAACCGCCACTTCCAAATAGGTTAACCATTGCATCTGCAGTCGCTAAGTTGCTTGTTTTTAATTCTTTAGGTGTTAGCCCTGTAGCCACACCGAAGACGATTAATAAGTAGAAAAAGACAGAGGCAATGATAGAAATAATTAATATTTTCCCAATTTTCTTAGAAGGTGCTTTTACCTCTTCGGCAATTTGTGGAATAACATCGAAACCGACGAACAGGAACGGAATCATAATAAGAATGGACATTGTACCACCGAAACCATCAACAAATAGTGGTTTTAAATTATGAAAGTTTCCATTCACACCAGCGCCTCCAACCAGTAGAAGTCCGACTGCGACAATAAAAACTGTAAAGATTGTCTGCATAATAGCTGCAGGTTTAATACCAAAATAGTTAAGTGATGTTAAAATGACACTGCCGATTGATCCGATCAGCACCCAAGTTAAATAAACATCCCATCCCTGGATATTCCATAGAAATCCTGAGTGTTTGAAAGGAAGTACGTAATCAATTACTGTAGGGAGAGCCACAGCTTCAAAAGTAATTACTGAGACATAACCGAATAAAACAGACCATCCAGAAATAAAAGCAAGGCCGGGTTTAAAAGCTTTTTTAACAAAGACAAAGCCACCGCCAGTTTCTGGAAATGCTGAAGCTAATTCAGCGTATGTTAAACCAATAAAGATAACGAATAATCCACCAATTAAAAATGCAATGATACTCCCTAAAAATCCTGCTGTTGAAACCCATTCTCCTGATAATACAACCCATCCCCAACCGAGCATGGCTCCGATAGCAAGAAACAAAACATCCATAATGCTCATGGATTTATTGAAATGTGATTTCATAACACATACCCCATTTGTTTATCTATTTTTTAAACGTTTGTGCTTACATTTTCTAAAATATCCAATCCTTTATTCAGTTCCTCATCTGTAATAACAAGTGGCGTTAAGAAACGTATAACATTTCCTTTGAGACCGGCTGAGAGCAGCAAAAGTCCATTATCGTTTGCTTGTTTTACAATTTCTGTAGTTTTTGCTTTATCAGGTTTTCCAGTTTTAGGATCAACTATTTCCATAGCAGCCATTGCACCAAGACGTCTAATATCTCCTATAAAGTCGACTTTTTGTGATAACGCTTCTAATCTATCTTGAATAGCTGCACCAATATGCTCTGCTTTTTCATTAAGGTTTTCTTCTTCAATAATTTCAATGACTTTTAAGGCTGCTTCACAAGCAATAGGATTACCACAATAAGTGCCGCCTAATTCCCCAGAGTTCGCACTATCCATAATTTCAGCACGTCCGACCACACCACTGAGTGGGAAACCGGCTGCAAGTGATTTAGAAACAGTAACTAAATCTGGTACGACACCAAAGTGTTCCATTGCAAATGTTTTACCAGTACGTGCGAAACCTGACTGAATTTCATCAGCAACAAATACAATTCCGTATTCATTACAAATTTCTTTGATAGCTTCTACAAATTTTTGGTCAGGAATAATAAATCCACCTTCACCTTGAACAGGTTCCATTACAATACATGCAACTGTTTCAGGATCTACAGTCGAAATGAAGAAATCACGCAGTTGTTGAATAGTGTAGTCTACATATTCTTCATCACTTAATTTTTCGGGCTTTTCTGAAAAATTAGGATAAGGTGCTTGGTATACATCTGATGCAAAAGGTCCAAAGCCTAATTTGTAAGGGCGGACTTTACTTGTCATAGACATTGTTAAGTTAGTACGGCCATGGAACCCGCGGACAAAAGATACAACTCCTGTTCTCCCTGTATACTTTCTGGCAATTTTGACCGCATTCTCCACAGCTTCAGCACCAGAGTTAAGTAAAATTACTTTCTTATCAAAATCACCCGGTGTCAAATGTGCCAGTTTTTCAGCTAGCTTCAAGTAACTTTCATACATAATGACATTAAATCCTGGGTGAATAAAATCTTCAACCTTTTCTTTAATGTGCTTTACAATTTTAGGATGACTGTGACCTACATTCAAAGTACCGATTGCTGCAGCAAAATCAATATATTCATTGCCTTCAATATCAGTAACTGTAGCACCTTCAGCATGTTTAGCTACATTTAAATTCCCATTTCCGACCCCTCGTGCTACATATCGATTTCTTAAATCACCATAAGCTTGGTTATTCATTTCTTCACTTGTTTGATTACCTTGCATAGTCATAGAATCCCCTCCATTTGTTTATTAGGAGTATCATACGTTATAAATTGGTACAATGAAAAGAACCAGAACTGGAAAAATAATGGTACCAGAGGAGGTAAAAGATGACAGATGAGCAAAATTATATATACAGAAAAATTTACAATCAATTGAAAAGAGATATTTTAGATCATAAATATAAAAGTCATGAAAAACTATTGTCTAAAAGAGCGTTAGCAAAAGAATTGAATGTCAGTATTAATAGCGTAAAAACAGCTTATGAACAGTTAATCGCGGAAGGTTATATTTATACAAAAGAAAGACAAGGTTATTACATTGAATCATTAAATGAATTGATTGTAGAACCTCATCATCAATCTGATGGAAACAGATTTAAAGAAAAAGTAGAAGATAAGCCTTATTTAAAATATACTTTGTCACATATGTCCACAAATTTATCAGAGTTTCCCATTGAGACATGGACAAAATTACAAAAGCAAGTATTCAAAGAATCCCAAGCGCTTTTATCAGAAGTGCCTTATATTAAAGGACCTCTGCAACTCAGACAGTCTATTGCTAAATTGGTTTCATTCAAACGCGGCATAACTTGTGATACAGAACAAATCATTGTAGGATCAGGAACTAATGCATTAGTTTTGTATTTATTGAAGTTATTCGATCAATCCTCGGTAATCGGTATTGAAAATCCTGGTTACACTCGTATGCGATACCTTATTCAGCAGCAGAACTTTGAAATATCTCATATTCCTTTGGACAATAAAGGAGCTTCAATACAAGCGATTAAAAAGAATAATCCTCATCTCATGTTAACAACACCTTCTCATCAGTTTCCTATAGGAACTATCATGCCTATTTCTAGAAGAATTGAATTACTTAACTGGGCAACCAGTTTAGAGCATTTTATCATTGAAGATGACTATGATAGTGAATATAAATATGGAACAGATAATATACCTTCTTTATTTAGTTTAGATAAGAATAATAGAGTCATTTATTTAGGCACCTTTTCAAAAACACTTTTACCAGGACTCAGAATTAGTTATATGATTTTACCAGAGGAATTAGTAACAGATTTTGAGGCGGCATTTAAAGATTCAGTATCAGAAATTAGTACGTTAAATGCTTTAACATTATCCAAGTTTATTGATAATGGTTACTATGAAAGATATATACGGAAAATGAGTCATTTATATGAGTATAAAAGGAAAAAACTTGTACACATACTGAAAACTAGGTTAAGTAAGAATGTCACTATTAAAAACGTAAAAGCAGGCTTACATTTTGTGATATACGTAGATTCACCTTACACATATGAACAAATAGAGACAAGAGCCAACAATTATGAATTAGAATTATACACTCTCGACCGATTTATGCAAGAAGATATCTCTCAACAATTCGCTCAGACTATAATTATAGGTTTTGCAAATGTAGAAGGAGAAAAAATGAATGAAACGGTGGAGGTGTTAGATAAAGTATTGTTTGGAAGTTGAAATGGAAACACCTAAAATTATGAATTTTTATCATAATTTATTGAAATAAAACAGACTGCAAATGATTTGAAAAGCAGTCTGTTTTTGATTATTTAACAATATAATGTGCTTGATGTTTTTTATAGTAATCTTTTATAAATTGATAAAGGTTTAAGTCAGCTTCATTTAGCGGTGTATCTTTCAATGTAGAAAGATAGATATTGCTTGAAATGATTAAATTTTTATCCTGCATATAGGGTAATTCTAATTCTTTACACATAGAAGCTGGCAAGAAACAGAAGTTTGTACGTTCTCTTAATAAAGTACGTAGAAAATAATCATCTACATAGTTGGAATTATTTATTTTGATATTTTTAGTTTCTAAGAAAGCTTTTAACATTTCGTTATATTCTTTATTATGTGATGAAAATAAGAATGATTTATAAATGGAATTGTTATATAGATCATCAGATGTCAACAATCCATCGAATTTATGAGGATAAGTTAATACAATATCTTCATCAATTATTTTTTTACATTCGATTTTAGGATGTGTTAATTCTATTGAATTCAAAGCAAAGCTTATATGGTGAGAGAGTAATTTTTGTATAATCTCTCTATTTACAGTGATTTCCATATTATATTTGTTTTCAGGATAATTTTTCACGTATTCAGGGAAGATACCTGACATTAAACGTGTGTGTGAAGAAGCAAAATGAACAGTTTTTTCTCTGATTGCTGTATTGTTTTGTATTATTTCACTTACACGATCTATTTCATTAAATATTCGATTAACTGACTTAAGCAGTAATTTTCCATTTTCAGTAAGTACTATATTTCTGCCTTTTTTAATAAACAATTCCGTGTTAAGTTCTTTTTCTAATTTCTTAATCGTCATACTAAGTGCTGGTTGGCTGATATATAAATCCTCTGCAGCTTGCGTGTAGTTTAAGGTTTCTGCGACACTTTTAAAATACTTTAAATATAATAGTTCCATATCAATTCTCCTATAAGCTGTGGGTTATAGTTCTATCAATTTTATATATTATTATATATAAGTTAGGGGCGTTATAATAGCATTAAGAGGTGAAGGAAAATGAATATAGCAATTTATGGGGCAGGTTCATTAGGAACAATTATGGGAGCATTCCTTTCTGAATCTGATGCTGATGTAGATTTAATAGATGTAAACCAAGCACATGTGGATAAACTAAATGAAGAAGGCGCTCATGTTGTGGGGGCAACAGATTATCGTCATGCGGTACATGCTATTACACCTGATGAAGTCAATAAACGATACGATATAATCTTGCTTTTAACAAAACAAGTGTTTAATCAACAAGTCATTCCGAAAGTCAGAGATATTTTGAAATTTAATGGTACAGTTGTATCATTACAAAATGGTATTCCTGAAGAGTTGATTCAAGAAGTATTGCCACCAGCTAATATTGTAGCGGGATCTGTAGAGTTCGGAGCAACTTTCGAAGGTCCTGGTGTTTCACGTTTAACAACTGAATTCGATACATTTAAAAACAACGCAATTCAAATCGGGGAATTAGATGGAGCAGTTACAGAAAGAACTAGAGCAATTCAAAAAGCATTAGAACCTATCGGCGGTATTTCAGTGTCAGATAATTTGCCAGGTACAAAATGGGCTAAATTAATTATTAATAGTGCATTAAGCGGTATGTCTGCTGCAACAAACAGCACATATGGAGACGTTATGGATGATCCAATTGGTGCTAAAGCTGCACTATATGCAATGAATGAAGTAGTAAAAGTCGGTAAAAGTAATGGTATAGAGTTTGAAAAACTAAGTATATTAGACCCAGAAGCATTTGCGGAAATTACTGATGAAAAAGCACAAATTGAAATAATGAAAGAAACATTGAAAGCTTCAAGATTAATCGAAGCAAGTATGCTGCAAGATTTAAGAAAAGGCAGAGCTACTGAAATTAATTATATTAATGGTGCTGTAACTAAAATAGGTAAATTAAACGATGTATCAACTCCAGTAAATGATTTAATCGTAGAGATTGTATCTAATGCTCAAAATAACAAAACAGTACCTGACTTTAATGAAAGCATGAATCAATTCAAAACATTATTTGATGAAAACAAATAATTAAGGAGTGAAGCATGATGGATAAAGAACAAGTTAAAAATATATCAGCAACACCGATTAATGCACCTGTCTTCCCGATGACAGAAATTAAGTTCAAAAATAGAGAATATCTCAATATTATTTATGAAACAGATCGAGAAGCCCTAGAAGAGGTTGTACCTGAACCGTTAAAGGTGACAAGCAATCGTATTAAATTTGAAGTTATCAATATGCCGGACAGTACTGGATTAGGAAGTTATAAAGAAGCGGGGCATGTGATACCCGTTGAATATAACGGTGAAAAAGGTGAATTTTATCTGTCCATGTATGTTAGTAATCAAGCAGCAATTGCAAGTGGTAGAGAGGTTGCAGCCTTCCCTAAAAAAGCCGGCAATCCGGATTTGTTTGTAGATAACGATACACTTGTTGGAACGCTTGATTATAACTCTTTACGTGTTGCACAAGCTACAATGGCTTATAAATATTATAAAATGACAGATGAAGAAGCATTAGCAGATGTTACTGCACCTCAATTCATGTTGAAGTCTGTTAGAGATTATGATGGCAGTTTATTACGTTGTGAGTTAACTAGAAGTCAAATTACAGATATTAAATTGAAAGAAGCATATAGTGGACCAGCTCGTTTACAATTATTTGAACATGTGATGGCGCCACTTGCAGATTTCCCTGTAAGAAAAATTGTAGATGCTCATCACATTCTTGCTGATTTAACATTAGGACAACCAAGTCCAATTTATGATTACTTGAAATAAAAAATGAAGCAACTTAAATAGTGAACCTGTACTTTTTCAGTGCAGGTTCTTTTTTTATAGAAAAGGCATGGATAGGTTTATTTTATATATCTGCACACAAATGCATTTCTTCACAAATTTGACAATCACTAAAGTGAAATAGATAATAGTATATAATTATGAATAATCAAAATATTCTAATCTTTGCACTTTTAGGAATGATGCGATATAGAAAATGTTCGAGAAATATGTAAACAACACACAGATTTAACTGAAGATGAAATTAAAGAAATTGAAGAATTATCGAAACACTTACCAATTATGGCAAATCTTAATAAGTCAAGTATTTTTATCGATTGTCCTACTAAAAGCAACAATCATATTATTGTAGTAGCAGAAGCCATGCCAGATCGAAATGATGTGTTATATCATAATTCTGTCATTAAACAAAATGCTTATGAAAGATTTGAACCGGGTGTATTCGAAGTTTTTAAAACTAAGAAAAGCGTATATCATCATAGAGGTATGTCTCAAGAAGGCAAAGTGATTGAACAAAATGTCACGCCTATTATTTACAATAATAGAGTGATTGCTGCATTAATTATGGAAAAAGACATCAGTAACCAATTGCTTGAGGAAAATAAAATGAAAGCATTGACTGAAGCGACTTATACGTTGAGTCAAATCGTATCACATCCTAGTGAAAAACAGCTATTTTTCTCAGATATGATTGATGAAAGCTTGTTTGATATCGATCAAGATTTGATTATCCGTTATTTTAATTTAACAGCAGAAAAGTTAGTGAAAGATATTGTAGGTATTGATTGTAAGATGGGGCTTTCCTTCGTCGAGTTGTTTCCTAACATAGAAGAAATGTTAACAGATGGACAAGTAATCACAATTAAAGAACGAAAACTGCAAGGTCACTACTTTCAAGTAAAGTGTATTCGATTATTTGATGATTTAGGTAATGTATCAGGGCACATCATCATGTTACATGACATCACTGACTTAAAGGAAAAGGAGAAAGAGCTTGTTTCTAAATCTGTTGCACTTCGTGAAGTGCATCACCGCGTAAAAAACAATCTTCAAACAGTTGCGAGCTTATTAAGGCTACAAATGCGCCGGGGCATACCTGATGAAAGCAAACATTATTTTGAAGAAAGTTTAAATAGAATCCTTAGTATTGCATCAGTATATGAAGTGATATTAGATGGTGCATATGCCGATCAGGTTGATATTGGCAAATTGATTATTAAAATCGGGGATATGCTTGTAAGCACGGGAAACACGCAACGCTTACATATTCATTATGACATCCAAGAATCTTTTTATCTTCCATCTAACATTGCAGTATCAGTCGCTTTGGTTGCTAATGAGTTAATTACAAATTGTGTCACGCATGCTTTTAATCACCAAGAAGAAGGTCATATTGATGTTGTTTTTGGAAAAAATAATAAAACTGGGAAATTAGTATTGATGGTGCAAGATGATGGTCAGAAAGAACAAGGAGAGTATAAGCAATCGTTTGGACTAAATATCATAAATACAATTACTGAGAATGATTTAGAAGGAAAATTTACGATTGACCGCAATCATCTCGGCACTTTGGGAAAGGTGGTATTTGATGATTGGGGGAGTCACTAAATTGAAAAAAATTATTGTTGCTGAAGATGATTCGATTGTACGTTTAGATATTGTTGAAATGCTGAAAGACGCAGGCTATGATGTTACTTCGGCTGTGGGAAATGGAGAAAAAGCAATTGAGCTGAATGAAAAAGAAAAACCGGATTTAATTATTATGGATATTAAGATGCCGAAACTAAATGGCTTAAAAGCAAGTAAGATTATCAGTCAGCGCCATAATGTACCTATCTTAATCGTATCTGCATTCAGCCAAAGTGAATATATTGAACAAGCTAAAGATGCTAATATTGTAGGATATATCATCAAACCTATTTCAGAATCTCAGTTATTAACTGCGGTTGAAATTGCTTTAGCACAATCTGTGAAAATGTCTGCACTTAGACAAGAGTCGAATTCAGCGAAAGAAGAAGTTGAAAATCGCAAGCTCATAGAGAAAGCAAAAGGATTGTTGATGTCTGAAATGAAATTAAATGAAGAAGCTGCTTACCAAAAATTACGCAAACTGAGTATGAATCATCATATTTCGATGGAGAAAGTAGCAGCAAAAGTTATTAAGCAGTTGACCAAATGATATAAATTATAAAAGTGAATAATATTTGAAGCAAAGATGCTTACATTAACCGGGAGGTTTGTAGGCATCTTTTTGCATTTTAGGAGGTGGTTTTAAAAAAGTGTATCCGAGAATTGAAACAATATTATTTTTAATAAACTCATCGATTTAATGGGGGAATGCTTTATGGAACATATTGGTACAGTAATCATATATATCATCATGATTTGTGCAGTATTAGGTGCTTTTGGGGCAATCAGGAATCCTGAGGTCGGAATCGGTAAAGAATTTATGGAAGGGATATTTACAATTGGTCCTATCTTTGCTAATTCAGCAGGGATTATGGCTTCTATTCCATTTATTTCACGTTTTATTGAGCAGGTATTCGGGCCATTATTTCATAAAATAGGGGCTGATCCAGCCATTGCTGCAACTTCAATCTTAGCCACGGATATGGGTGGATACCAGTTAGCAAATGTCTTAAAAGAAAGTTATGAAGGATGGATTATGGCAATGATTGTAGGTTTCATGGCAGGAGCTACAATTGTATTTTCTATTCCTTTAGGGTTGCCAATGTTAGAAAAAAGAGATCATAAATATATGGCATTAGGGATATTATCTGGATTGCTAGCAATTCCTTTTGGTGTATTTATTTCTACATTTATTATGATTATGAGTCATGTAAAAATAAGAACAACTATAGAAACAGTAGGTGCAGCTACACATGTATTTTCAATTAGTTTTTCAACAGTGTTGTTGAATTTATTGCCACTACTCATTTTTGTTGTCGTCACAGCAGCAGGTTTATATTTCTTCTCAGATATTATGATTAAAGGATTTATCATTTTCGGTAAAATTTTAGATGTCTGTATTAAACTCGTCTTTGTATTCTCAGTGGTACAGATTTTTACTGGATTTTTCACAAATGTATTTGGTGTATGGGGATTTGATCCCATCATGGCAGATGATAAAGATAAATTCAGAGCTTTGGAAAATGCTGGGAATATCGCAATTATGCTTTCAGGAGCATTTCCGATGGTTTACTTAATTAGAAAATACTTTTCAAATGCTTTAACACGATTTGGACAAAAAGTAGGATTGAGTGAAGTGGGAAGTGCTGGGATTATTGCTACAATGGCTAATATTTTAGCAATGTTTAAATTGGTTAAAGATATGCCCCCAAAAGATAAAGTTATTAATATTTCTTTTGGTGTATGTTCAGCTTTCTTGCTTGGAGACCATCTCTCTTACACCGCTAATTTCCAACCAAATTTAATCCCAGCAGTCATGATTGGTAAATTCAGTGCAGGACTCATTGCTATCGGGTTTGCTTATCTCTTATGTTTGCCTAAAGCAAGAAAATTGGAAGAAATTGATCGACGTGCAGGTATTATTAAACCTGATGAATATTTAGAAGAAGAAGCAATTGAACGCGGTGAAGCAGTTCCAGAAACAGAATCTAAAATATAAATTCAATCTATCAAAACTGCTTAAGCATCATTTATTTAATTTTGTTAGGCAGTTTTAATAGAGATAACAAGGCTATAAACTATAAAACAAATTAAAACAGAGCTGAAGGGAGTTGATCAGCTCTGTTTTAATTTAGGTTTGTTTATTTTATTTAGGAAGGTTTTAGGAGTAATTTCAGGTTATTCTTAGAAATAATTAGCAGTTATACCACCATCTACATTAATATTTGCCCCATTTGTCCAATTTGATTCATCTGAAGCAAGATAGATGGCACAATTGACAATATCTTCAGGTTTGCCGAAACGTCCTGCAGGTTGGCGGCCTAGACGGACTGCTTTGGCTTCTTCATCAGATACAAGCCATTCCATTAATAAAGGTGTTTCTATAGGGCCTGGGCTGATAGCATTGGTTCTGATACCTTTAGGTCGGAATTGAATAGCTAATGATTTTGTTAATGCGACTACCGCCCCTTTAGATGCAGTATAGGCATCCTGAGGAACCGAACAACCCATTTGAGCTACAAAAGAAGCAATATTAATAATAGATCCGGATTCTTGTTTTTCCATAACTGGAATAACATATTTTGTCATCAAGAAAATACCTTTAACATTGATATTCATCACTAAGTCCCAAACTGTTTGATCAGTATTGATAACAGAGTTGTCAGCCTCAGGCATTACGCCTGCATTATTGTATAACACATCAATACGGCCATATTCTTCAACAACGTTGTCTACTGCGTTTTTTACAGCATCTTCATCAATAATATCGACCTCATAGAAAGAGGCTTCACCACCATCTTGCTTGATTTGATTCACAACTTGTTTTCCTGCTTTTTGATCTCTTTCAAATACAGCAACTTTCGCACCTTCTTTAGAAAACATCTCTGCTGCGACCTTACCCATGCCACCGCCGGCACCTGTTATAATACATACTTTATCTTTTAATCTCATATGAATAGCCTCCTTAATAATCAATGTTGAAATTTATATAGAAAAAACTTAACCTTGCTCAAAGTAACGCGCACGTTCCCAAGTGGTTACAAATGAATCGTATTCATCTTGTTCTGTTTGTGCTGCATGTAAATAGTGTTTTGCTACTTCTTCGCCAAGAACTTCTTTTACAACGTCACTGTTTTTCCATTCTAAAATAGCTTGGTGAAGAGATGATGGAATACGATCCACTTCGTTTTGTTCATACGCATTTCCTTTTAACTCATCAGCTAAAGTTTCTTTATGTTCAATACCATATAAACCAGCACCGATTAAAGCGGCATAAGCAAGATATGGATTCATGTCTGCTCCGCAAATACGAGATTCAAAACGTAAAGCATTTCCGTCACCTACAACACGATAACCAGCAGAACGGTTATCTTTACTCCATGCTATACTCACCGGCGCCCAACTATTAGGAGCAAAGCGTTTATAAGAATTGATATTCGGAGCAAACATTAATGCAAAATCCTTAGTATATTTGATAACACCTGCTAAGAAATGCTGCATTGTTTCTGACATTGGATTTGATGCATCATCGCCTGCATAAAAAGCATTTTTGCCAGTTTTTGTATCCATCATGCTTAAATGAATATGACCACTTGAACCTGTCCATTCTTCAAAAGGTTTAGCCATGAAAGTGACAGATTTATCATTTTGAATACAGATTTCTTTCATTCCGTGTTTGAACATTAAATGTTGATCTGCTGCATTGATTGCATCTGAATATTTTAAGTTTATTTCATGTTGTCCTTTGTAAGCTTCGCCTTTAGAAGATTCAACGATAATGTCCATCAAACTCATTTGTCGACGAATTTCTTGGTAAAGTGGTTCGTTTTTTGAACCTTGCAATAAATTGTAGTCTTCGTTTAAATGACCTGCTGGTTCTAGTTCATCATAACCTTGTGCATTAATATCTTTGAATGAATCATTAAATAAATAAAATTCTAATTCACTGGCCATATGAGGTGATAGACCATAAGCTTCAGCTTTTTTGATTTGGTGTTGTAAGATGTTGCGTGGTGCAACGCTGATCGGTTCACTGCCGTCTACAGTGTATACATCTGCGAAAACCATAGCTGTACGTGACATCCAAGGAATTACTTTTAAGGTGTTCCAATCTGGTAATGCTAAATAATCACCATATCCTTTGTCCCAATTCATGAAGTCATAGCCATCATCCGTATCCATTTCGAAGTTTGTACCTAAGAGATAGTTACAAAAATGTGTGCCCTCTGAAATGTCATTTTCTAAAATGAAATCACCTGTGATACGTTTCCCCATCAAACGCCCTTGCATATCGCAAAAACCAAGAACCAAAGTATCGATTTCGCCTTTTTCAATCATTTCCATCATTTCATCTTTTGTGATGTTTCCCGTTTTCTTTTTGTTACGACGATGTTTGTTAAAATCATTAATTTCTCTAAACATTTGAAACGCCCCCTTGATATTTATGCATCTAATGAAAGTGAAATATATTTCAATTCTAAGAAGCCATCTAATCCATAATGTCCGCCTTCGCGTCCCATTCCACTTTCTTTGATACCGCCGAATGGTGCTTGTGGGACACTTAATTGAGTGCCATTTACACCAATCATTCCGAAATCTAATTGTTCGCTGACTTGATAGACATTATTTACATTGTTTGAGAAGAAGTAGGCTGCTAAACCGTAAGGAGAAGCATTAGCAATTTTAATAGCTTCAGCAATTGTATCGAAAGAAATAATGGGTGCTACTGGTCCGAATATTTCTTCTTTAGCAATAGACATCTCTGGTTTAACATTTGTGACGACTGTAGGTTGATAAAACAAGTCAGAAGGTGAATTCTCAACTTTTTTACCGCCTGCAGCAATATTTGCACCTGCTTTTTCAGCTTCACTTACAAGTTTTTCAACTTTTTCGATAGCTCCTGAATTAATTAACGGACCGACTTGAACATCTTTTTGATTACCAGGACCTACTCTTAACTGAGTTACACGTTCAATAACTTTAGTTGTAAGTTCATTCTTAACTTCGCTTTGTGCAAGCACGGTATTAATGCCGTTGCACATCTGGCCCGTATTTTCGAATTTATTTTCTACAATAGCATCTGCTGCTTTATCTAAATCTGCATCATTTAACACGATAACCGGTGCATTTCCACCAAGTTCTAAAGAAATGCGTTTCACTTGATCAGCAGCTTTTTTCATCAATAACTTTCCAATTTCTGTAGAGCCAGTGAAAGAAATTTTGTTGACACGTCGATCACTTAAAAGCGTTTCAGAAATAAGTGATGACTTGCCTGTTATCAAATTTGCTACACCATTATCGATTCCAGTTGCCATTAATTCATCCATAATAGCAATTGCTATGCGCGGTGTTTCACTAGATGGTTTAACGATAACCGTACATCCTGCTGCAAGTGCGGGTGAAACTTTTCTAGCTACCATAGCACCTGGGAAATTCCATGGTGTGATAAGTGCGCAAACCCCTACAGGTTGTTTAATGACTGAAATTCGTTGGTTAGGTGAAGAGGGTGGAATAATCTCGCCATATATCCGTTTTCCTTCTTCAGCATTCCATTTAATGAATTGAGCACACCCTTCAATCTCTCCTAAAGATTCGCTATAAGGCTTACCTTGTTCTTCGGTCATGATAGAAGCGAGTTTTTCTTTTTTATGAAGTAAGTTATCAGCCCATACATGTAAATATTCAGCACGTTCAGCAGCTGTTAATTTTGACCAAGAAGAGAATGCTTGGTATGAAGCATCAATTGCATCATTGATTAAAGCTTCAGTTACGCTAGGCACTTCTCCGATCACTTCGTTTGTTGCTGGATTAGTGACTTTCAAGACATTATCAGTTTGAACTTTCTTGCCATTAATCCAGTTATGGTTCAAATTATCTCCCATATAAATCTCCTCCTTAACACAAAAAGAGGCCTACACAGTTATCCTTTAAGAATACTGTATAAGCCTCTTTGCTCAATTAAATTCACTTGTATATTTCAGAAAGTCTAGCGACTTAAAAACAATGTTACTAAATATTCTGAACCTTGTCAATATTCAATCTCTAGATTATACTGTGACCTAACTTAAAAGAGAGAAGGGATTTCTATGACAAAGACATTAGACTTATTGAAATCGTTAATTGAATTTGACAGTTCAACCAAAGATGAAGCGAATAAAACACTCCAATTTTGTAAAACTTGGTTGGAACAAGAAGGACTAGAACCCGTACGATTGTCCAATGAAGGATTTGATTCTCTTATTTGTAATGTTGGAGCAGGAGAAAAAAGATTAATTTTGAATGGTCATGTAGATGTGGTAAGCGGTAATCTTAATCAATTTGAACCTAGGATTGAAGGAAATAAGATTTATGGTCGCGGATCGGCAGACATGAAAGCGGGTGTAAGTGCTATGATGAGTGCTCTGAGCGAATTACAGCATAAAGATTTAGGTAATACATCTGTTCAGTTGCAACTTGTAACGGATGAAGAAATCGGCGGAAAACATGGCGCTAATTTCTTAACAGACCAAGGTTATTTAGGAGATTTTGTCATTTGTGGTGAACCGACACAATTAGGAATCGGCTATCAAGCTAAAGGTATATTACAAGTGGATATTCATTTGAAAGGTAAATCTGCTCATGGCAGTCGACCATGGGAAGGAGAAAATGCAATTGAAGAGGCACTGAAAACGTATCAAAAAATATTGGATTTGCCTTTTGCTAAAGAATCTACAAAATTGTTTGAAGGTCCATCTATTAATTTAGCCAAAATAAGAGGAGGAACCGTTTATAACAAAGTGCCAGATGAAGCGGTTATTTCGTATGACATACGATTTTTGCCGGGTCAAAGCGAAAAAGAAATTTTAAAGCAAATTAAAAATGAAATTGATGGTGAAATTTCAATTCATTTGTCTGGTGCTTCTGTAATGAATGAAACAGACAATCCGTTCATACAAAAACTAGTTACAGAAATTTCACAAGAAACACATCAATCACCTGAATCTGTGAAATTATTCGGACAACATGGGTTTGCAGATACAAGATATTTTGCTAGATTTGGAACGCCAGCCATTGAATTTGGTCCATCAGGTGCAGCTTGGCATGGCGATGGTGAATTTGCCGAAGTTGACTCTATAGAAATCTATAAAGACATATTAGTGAGATTTGCAGAATCTTTTTCAAATTAATTATTTAGGAAAGTATGAATCTCTAGAAATAAGAGTATTCATACTTTTAATTTTTATATATTCAACACTTCAACATAATAAGTAGATTTATATATTGAATATTCACAATATTAAAACCATATGATATTCTATATCTACTTAAAAGGGGTTACAACAGAATATAGACAAGGGGAGATTTTATGAATTTAGCAATTTTAGGCTTTATCATGATTGTGGTCTTTATGATTTTAATCATGAGTAGAAAAATGTCTGCGTTAGTTGCGCTCATCGTAGTTCCGGTAGTCTTTGGTTTGATTGGGGGATTTTATTCAAGCTTAGGAAAAGACATTTTAGAAGGTTTGACTACCGTAGCACCGACTGGAATTATGCTAATCTTTGCAATACTCTATTTTGGAGTCATGATTGATGCAGGATTATTCAATCCTATCATCAGTATCATTATGAAAGGTGTTAAGGGTGATCCGGTTAAAATCACTATTGGAACAGTAGCATTAGCTTCTATCGTTGCACTAGATGGCGATGGAACAACTACTTTTATTATCACAGTCACAGCAATGATGCCGCTATATAAGAAAATGGGGATGAACCTATACATATTATCTACATTAGCTTTATTATCCATCGGCGTAATGAATATGACGCCTTGGGGAGGTCCGACAGCACGTGCAATTTCTTCTTTGCAGCTGACAACTGAAGAAGTCTTCACACCTATTATCCCGGTTATGGTTGCAGGTATTCTATTCGCTTTCTTTGCAGCATATGTTTTAGGTGTTCGTGAAAGAAAAAGAATCGGTATTCAAAATCATCTATCTCTTACATTAGAAGAAATGAATAATGCAAATGGAACAGATGAAGATGATAGAGAATTGTTACGACCGAAGTTAACGATTATCAATGCAGTTTTAACGGTTGCGTTATTAACTGCATTAATCACAAACTTCTTGCCAATTCCTGTACTCTTTATGCTTGGGTTCGCAGTAGCACTTATTATTAACTATCCAAATTTGAACACACAATCTGAAATTATTAAACGTCATGCAGGAAATGTTTTAGCTGTTGTAAGTTTAGTGTTTGCATCAGGAGTTTTCACTGGTGTTATGAGCGGAACAAAAATGGTAGATGCAATGGCGAGTTCTCTCGTAAACATAATACCAGATGCGATGGGAAATCACTTTGCGTTAATTACAGCAGTTTTGAGTATGCCATTTACTTACTTCATGGCTAATGATCCATTCTATTATGGCATCCTTCCGATACTTGCTGAATCTGCACATCAATTCGGAATTTCTAAAGCCATGATGGCAAGAGCATCTATTTTAGGACAACCTTTACATGTACTGAGCCCATTATATGCAGCAGGTTATTTGTTGGTAGGTATGCTTGGTATTGATTATGGTACTAACCAAAAAATTGTCATGAAATGGGCAATAGGGTCTTCATTATTTATGATTTTAGTGGCTGGTTTGATTGGAATTATTGCATTTTAAATTAATAAAAATACAAAAGGTGGTAACGACATTTAAAAGGTTACCATCTTTTTATTTGTCAAATAAATCTGAAAAATGATAACGTACTTTTAATTACAAAAAATGAGGGGGGTTATAGTATGCAGCAACTATTAAAATGGAGACCTTATATTTTAACAATAATAGGTGCAGCCTGTTGGGGGATAATTGGATTGTTTATTCAACCGCTATATAACAGAGGGTTTAATGCTTGGGACGTGGTTACTATTCGGGGTGTATTGACGTTTATTTTTTTAATTATATTTATGCTGATATCAAATCCGAAGTCATTGAAAACAAGATGGCAAGATCACTTTTATTTTGCAGGTGCAGGAATTATAAGTATGGTATTCTTCAATTATTTATACTTTGAAACATTTTCACAGTCCTCTTTATCACTTGCGGTAACTTTGCTTTATACAGGTCCTATTTTTGTAACCATACTTAGCCGACTTTTCTTCAAAGAGCCCTTGAATTCTAATAAAATTATGGCGTTGGTTTTAGCCATAGCAGGTTGTGGTTTCGTTGTTGGATTATTGCCTTCATTCAAAGTTGAAGTAAGTGCTAAAGTTATTATGACAGGTATTCTTTCAGGGGTATGTTATTCACTTTATACAATTTTTACAAAGCCTGTGACAAAGCGGTATTCTGCTTTAACGATTACGACTTATAACTTTCTATACACTAGCATCTTTATGTTGATCTTCAGTAAAACACCTTCTAAAATTCAAAAATTTGCACATCCAGATATTATCGGTGCTTCTATCGGCCTAGCTTTTGTTTCAACAGTAATGGCTTATGTTCTTTATACAGCAGGTCTTAAACACTTAGAAGCCAGCAAAGCTTCAATTCTCGCAACATTAGAACCCATTGTGGCAATTTTATCCGGCGTTATTTTTTTAGGCGATATATTAAATACGTGGCAAATTTTTGGAATTATCACTGTAATGTGTGCAGCTGTTATTGTAGGTAGAAACCCTCGCATAAAAGGACAGGAAGCTTTAAGAAGATATTAATCATTAATGTATATGAAAAATGTTTCGCGTGAAACGTTTTCTCTTTATCTATACTATATAATTAACTGTACATCGTAGATTAAAAGTGTTTTAATAACACTATAATTCGATTTTATTGTATAGGAAACGTCTGTTCTAGAAGGGACATAATGGAAAGAGTGAGTTAAGATGAATAAATTAGATTTACGTGTCGTGCGTACAAGAAAATTATTATTAGGCGGTTTATATGAATTGCTGGAAGAGAAAGAGTTTTCTAAACTTACTATCGACCAAATTTGCGATCGTTCTATGGTTCACAGAACAACCTTTTATAAACACTTTCATGATAAATACGAACTGCTTGAAGTGTTGTTGAATAATTTGAGCGAAGAGTTTTTTTCATATGATTTTAAAGAGCGAATTAATCATCCATTTAGAGTTAAAGAGAATGCATTTGAAGGTTCTAAAGATTTTCATCGTATATTGATTAAGCAAAAAGAAGACAAAGAATTTAATGATTTAATCTTTTCGCATTTCATTAAACTTATACAACAAGATGTGAAAGATAATATTGATCTTATAGAAAAGGACCCATCTGTACCAGATGATTTAGTTTTCTATTTGTATGGTGGTGCTATTAAAGGATTTTCTAAGTGGATTGAAAACAGCAACACAAAAATCACGGCAGAAGAAGCAGACGATGTATTTCATAAGATGGTAAATATAAAAGTAAAAGAATAACGATTAATATAAATGCGTGACTCAATAAGTAGGGGAGTTGCGCATTTTTTTCTTTGGAGTAAGTGTGAGGTTTGTCTGAAGTGAGACTGAAGGCATGGTAAAAAACGGATTTACCTAAGAATGACATAATAAATGATACTAAGTAAAATATTAAATTAAATTTGAAGAAATATAGCGGACGTAAACTAATTTAATTATAATAGAGATAATACATCTTCGAGAGGAAAACAGCTTATGAAAAATAATAAAAAAACGGAAGTTCCTAAGACACATTCACATCCTGCAACTTCAAATCATAAACCATCAGGTTCACTAAAGAAAACGATATTTTGGATTACTATTGGATTAATAGGTATAGCATTGATTATAGGTATTATATATTTTGCGCTCCAGATTTTCGGTGAAGGAAGTAATAGTGAGCATAAAAATAATGATGAGAATAAAAATAAAACACAACAACACCTGCCTCAAACACATAAAGTTAAAATCAACGTAAATTCAACTGAATTTAATCAAAAATTTATGCAATCACCTAACCCAGAAGGATATAAAGATTTTAAAATTGGAACTTCAAAATCAAATATTGAAAAGAAATTCGGTAAATCTGAAGGTATTAGAGAAATAAATGGCAACGATGCTCAACAATATGGAGATATTGCTATAAGTTATAATTTAGAAGATAAAGTAGATCATGTATATGTTGCGCCGCGTCAAATGACTAAAAAAGAATTCACAAAACTTTATGATGAACCAGATGAAATTAAAGGGGATATTTGGTACTACAATGCAAATTACTATAATGGTTTCACTATTAAAGTTTTTACAAGCCAACAATATATCAAAGCGATAGAAAATGTACCGCAAATGTAGTGATTTAAACTTATTGTTTCGCCAAATGAATAGCAACATTTCTAAAGACCGCCCTGAAATTTAAAGTTCAGGACGGTCTTTTAGGTGATAGAGCAGTATTCATATACTAAAGTATGTAAGTTAATTGATATAGTCATATACTTTATCTATTTGTTCAGAAAAGGTTCCTTCGAATTTATTATCAAAAAATGCACTGCCGACTGTGATAGCCCATGGAGAAATACGTTTAATAACATCTAGTTTTTCATAAGAATCTAAACTTCCGGCAACACATACAGGTAATTCTAACTGAGTCACAAATTCATTAATTAAATGTACAGGATCGCCGACATAACGATAGCCTAACAAGTCAAAACCAAAAACACCTTGAGCAGAATATTCCTTTGCTTCATTAACAATATCTTCAATATTTCCCTTTAATATGGATGGTCTGTCTACAATTTCTCCAGCAAATGGCATGTATTTCAAATTATTATCGATGCAAAATTTGTTAACTGAATGGAAAAATTTTGTGCCCATTAGAATATCGCATCCACACTCAAGCGCTAACTTTGCACCTGCAAGACTTTCTTTCTCAGTATATTCAACTATTTCTAAAAAAGTGGTTTTTCCATGTGCTTTCATGTAAGCAAAAAGCTCTTTCATTTGCTCAATAGAAATCCCTTTATCCTTAAATCCCCAATACTTTGCTTTTGAATCTTTACATTCTTCAAATATTTCACGTGCGTTATGAACGGTATAATCATTGTGTGTCAGCATTACAATCAACTCACTCTTGCCCATTTTCATCCCAAACCCTTTCTTTATAAAATAATGTTATGGCAAATGATAATTTTTAGTGATTTTATTAATTTTTAGTGATTTTATTAATTTTTTGATATACAAATTGCGTCGATTAGATAAATAATCAATTAATTAAATCTTTATTGACAGTTGTGTAAATGAAGTTTACGCTTATATATATTATTTTGCAACGTATATTAATAAAAAATTACCTAGGTTAAAATTCAGGAGGGCTCGTCTTGTTTAAATTGATTTATCCTTATGCCTATTTAGACAGTGTTTTTGATATTGATTATGAAAAACTTTGTGACATGGGCTATAAAGCAATCATTTTTGATATCGATAGTACCTTAGTGCCGCATGGTGGAGACGCTACAGCAGAAATTGATGAATTATTTGGTCAAATTCATAAGTTAGGTTTAAAAACACTACTATTATCTAATAATAGTGAGGAACGTATTCAAACATTTAATCAAAATATCAACAGTTTATACATACCTATGGCAAATAAACCGTATAAACCAAATTATTTAAAAGCGATTGAAATGTTGGAAGTGAGTAATGATGAAGTTGTCTTGGTGGGGGATCAATTATTTACTGATATACTTGGCGCAAATTTGTGTGGTATTAAAAGCATTTTGGTTAAATACCTGCTACATGAACATGAGTATGAATTAGCAATTGGCAAGAAACGTAAAGTAGAAAAATTTCTTTTGAAATTTTACAAACAAAGATCTCCTAATATTACAAAAATGGGGTGATTGAGATGGCTAAAAAAAGAAAGTTATTAAGTGAAATGCATCCGGTATTTTATACACTTGCTACTAAAAAAGGAATTATAAAAAGAAATTTTGATGATTTAAGACAACGTAAAAAGTTTTCACAAGTAAGATCGAACGATTTATTACCTAATATCGTATCTCAAAATTCATCTAATCTAATCAAAACAGGAAAAGGCATTGACCCTGTTCTACAAGAAAATAAAGCTTACAATATAGAACTAGCATCTTCTAAAATTGATAAGTTAATTATTAAACCAGGTGAGGAATTTTCATTTTGGAATTTAGTAGGGAAAATTAACCGAAAAAATGGTTATAGAGATGGTCGTGTGATTGTGAATAATAAAATTCAAGCCGGGACGGGCGGCGGCTTATGCAACTTAGCCAATACTATTCATTTATTAGTATTGCATAGTCCGCTTACGATTACAGAATTCCATAATCATTCTGATGCATTAGCACCTGATCCAGGAGAAAGAAAACCTTTTGCTACTGGAACTTCAATTTCATATAACTATGTTGATTATCGTTTCAAAAATGAAACTGACCAAAATATTCAACTTCGAGTTTGGTGTGAAGACAAACAGCTTCTAGGTGAATTGCGCAGTGAAAAAGTATTTCCTTGGACATATCAACTCGTTGAAGAAAACCATCACTTCGCTAAAGAGGGCGAAAAGTATTATCGTATTTCTAAAATTTATAAAGAAACACAAAGTCGAGAGAATTCTGAAGTATTGAAAAAAGAATTAATTTTAAATAATCATTCAGAAGTTCTGTTTGATTATGATTTGATACCGAAAGAACTCATCAGATAAGCTAAATTAAACACCCTGAACTTTAGTCTGCTGGCTAATTTCCAGGGTGTTTTTCTTCAGCTAGCAGATGCAGAACCTTAAGAATATCTTCTTTATTAATATGGCCAACTTGTTTTTTTAAAACTTCAATAAACTGTTCGGCAGGAATGTGATTTTCAGGATGTAACCAGTTTAGAAAGATATTGATGATGCCAGCTAAATGATAAGTAGTAATTAATCTATCTTTTGGATTGTTAATATAAATGCCATCCATATTGAGTATACGAAATTGTAATTGCGTAAGATATTTCAGCACTACATGATAGAGACCCAGTTCCATCACTTCTAATACATAGGTACAATTGGTAAATACATAATGGTATACCTCATTTTCACTGCTGCCGTTTTCAATCAATTGAGTAATACATCCTAAATCTGTTTCTAATTGTTTGATGACAATATCCTCTTTATTTTCATAATTGCGGTAAAAAGTAGAACGGTTGATGCCGGCTTTATCGCAAATCTTTGTGATAGTAATTTTATCGAATTTTTCTTTTTCTAGTAAGAGCATTAAGGATTGGAAGACCCATTCTTGTGTACCGCTCTTTTCTAATTTTACTCTTTTACTGTGCAACAAATCACCCCATTTTGTTGATTCTGGTCAAGTTTCGCCGTCTTTAAATTGAATCTCTATTTTATTTCTCATATACTTCGAAGTGTAAAGAGAAATAATGCCTTATGACTTAATTATAAACAAGGTGGAGATGACAATGAAACAAGAAGCAGATTGCAGAGCACAATTGGAACAATTATCTTTAGAAGAAAAAGCAACATTATTAACAGGAGCAAATTTCTGGAATACAGCAAAAGTTCCAGGCGTGAATGAGATATTACTGTCAGACGGACCATCAGGTATTCGTAAACAAACAGAAGGCGGAGATGCGCTGGGATTAACGGGTAGTGTGGAGACGATTGCGTTTCCATGCTTAGCATTGATTGCAAGTACGTTTGATAAAGATTTGTTACGTAAATATGGGGAATATTTAGGACAAATTGCAAAATCAGAAAAAGTAAATGTATTGCTTGGTCCAGGTATGAACATTAAACGCAGTCCATTGGCAGGTCGTAATTTTGAATACTTTTCAGAAGATCCATTTTTAACAGCTGAACTTGCGATTCAATATATTAAAGGGGTTGAATCTCAAGGTATCGGTACAAGCCCAAAACACTTCGCAGCAAAT
The DNA here is from genome assembly GCF_001618885.1 of Staphylococcus condimenti. NCBI lineage: Bacteria > Bacillati > Bacillota > Bacilli > Caryophanales > Staphylococcaceae > Staphylococcus > Staphylococcus condimenti. Next base: position 1,711,679 of record NZ_CP015114.1, read on the forward strand.
AATAGAGAGAATGAACGTTTTACATCTTCTTCTAATATCCAATCGCGTCCTTTACATGAAATCTACCTCAGTGCTTTCAAACGCGTTGTAGAGGAAGCACAACCTGCTACGATTATGAACTCATATAATAAAGTGAATCATGTATTAGTTGCCGAAAATCAATATTTATTGACGGATTTATTGAGAAGTCAATGGAATTATGATGGTCTAGTCGTATCTGATTGGGGCGCAGTGAAGGATCGCGTGAAGTCATTACGCGCTGGTCTGGATTTAGAAATGCCAGGTCAACCCGATTATTCTATCCCTCAAGTTGTTGAGGCAGTGAGAAGCGGCAAGTTAGATGTACTTTCAGGTAAAGTAAATCCTTCAGGCAAACTAGCTGAAACTTTCCCGGAATGTATTCAAGATACACCTTCTTATCTGACGTTCAATCGCAGTACTGAAGAGGAAAATTATATGGAAGGTATCTTTGTCGGTTACCGTTATTATGCAACAAAAGATATGCCAGTTGCTTTCCCATTCGGCCATGGTTTGAGTTATACAGATTTTGAATATAGTGACAGCAATGTAAAAGTTGATAATGACAAAGATCAAATCGAAATCGACGTGACTGTCAAAAATACAGGGGAAGTACAAGGCGCTGAAGTAGTTCAAGTCTATTTGCAAAATCGTGCGAGCAACATTGAAATGTCTGCAAAAGAATTGAAGGCATTTGAAAGAGTGGAATTAGAAGCGGATAAAAGCAAAACTGTTAAACTTGTGATTCCATTTGAACGTTTGAAATGGTTTAATCCTCAAACGAGCTTGTGGCAAATTGATAATGGTAATTATACTGTGCATATTGGCAGCTCAGTTAATGATATCCATTCACATCATGATTTTGAAATTACAAGTATTGATGAATCACCAATCCAATTGTCATTAGATTCATCATTGAAAGATATTATTGATCTTCAAGATACGTTATCTCATGAAATTGATGAATTTGGTTTTGACCAAATGATTCATAAGATGACGAGTGAACCTAACTTGCGTGTACTTGCGGAACCAGCGCCTATACGTATGCTCGTGATGTTCGGCTTGAAATTGAGTGATTTAGTGAAATTTGTAGAGAAATGTAATGTAAGATTGAAAACGGGAGAATGAATACGTAATAACATTTAGGATTTAGACGCTCTGAGTGCAGAGAGATATTAATAGCAAGAAAGCCGAGACTTTATTACAGCCTCGGCTTTTCTATGCAATTTTGAAATTAATGATTTAAATCAATCACCATACGGCCATTGATTTTACCTTCTTCCATCTCTTTAAATATATCTTGAATATCTTCCATAGGACGTGTTTGTGTTTTTGGCACTACTAAACCTTCTGCGCCGAATTGGAATGCTTCTTTTAAATCTTCACGTGTACCTACTAAAGAGCCTACAACACGAATTCCATCTAATACTAAACGTGGAATCGATAAGTCCATAGATTCTGTCGGTAAACCAACTGCTACTACTGTGCCACCAGCACGAACAGATTCTACTGCAGCATTAAATGCTTGTTTTGCGACTGCAGTAACAACAGCAGCATGTGCACCACCGACATGTTCTTGAATATATTCTGCAACATCAACTTCTTTTGGATTAAGTGTGATATCTGCATCATAATTTTTCGCAAATTCAAGTTGACTATCATTAATATCAACTGCAATTACTTTTGCGTTAAATACTTTTTTCGCATATTGCAACGCTAAATTGCCTAGTCCTCCTAAACCGAATAAGACTAGCCATTCTCCTGCTTTTATACCAGATTCTTTAATAGCTTTATAAGTCGTTACACCTGCACAAGTAATACTGCTGGCAGCTTCTGAAGATAAGCCGTCAGGAACTTTTACTGCATAATCAGCTGTCACAATACACTCTTCTGCCATACCGCCATCTACTGTATAACCTGCGTTTTTCACTTCACGACATAAAGTTTCACGCCCAGTTGTACAATATTCGCAATGGCCACAGCCTTCAAAGAACCATGCGACACTTGCACGATCTCCTACTTTTAAGCTTGTTACACCTTCAGCCACTTCTTTGACAATACCAATGCCTTCATGTCCTAAAACTGTACCTGTAACATCACCGAAATCTGCATGTGCTACATGCAAATCAGTGTGGCACACACCGCAACATTCCATATCTAGTAATGCTTCACCATATTTCAATGGACGTAACGTTTTCTCAGTAACTTGGGGTTGATGATCTTTACCTACTACGATTGCTTTCATTCTAAAAACCTCCTTACTTAGTCACTTATATTATAAAGATATAAGGCAGTTCAGATACGTCTTAATTAAGGCTAATTAAAGAACTTTTTATCAAAATATTGAGTGTTGAATAGTTTGTATAAATACAAATATTTCCCGAGAAATAATCGGTATTTATCCAACTAAAAAAGCCGATACCTTGAAGTATCAGCTTAGTGAAAAGTTATATTCAATTATCCATTTCAACGTGTATACGCTCACCTATAAGTTCAATGCTGTCTTCTGCATTTAGCAAGGGTAAAATACGTTTGTTCAATTCTGATTTTACATCACTGGCTTTTGGATAATCAGAAGGGAAATAGCAACTGAGTACAGCCATATCTTTATCAATCAACAGATGGACTTTATAATCTAATTTTCCATCGAATAATGAGATTTTTGCTTTAATACGTTGTAACTGTTCTTCAGAATAATGGGATAGAAAATCTTTCATATAGTCATCTAATGCTTTTTCACAAATTGAAACGGCTGTTTGCCAATCACTGTCGATTGCTAGGTTGTAATCGACTTCATACCAGTTGATATGAGAAGCAGCACTGTAATTAATGATGGGTTCTTCTAACAATACATGATTAGGGATGGTAATGATCTTACCTGTTGCACCTTCAGTCGAAAGATAATTCCCGCGTTCTGCAATTTTAAAATGCAAAGGAGAAATTTTGACGACATCACCAAGATGTCCGCTAATTTCGATACGGTCATACATTTTAAAGAGACGACGATTCATTAATAAGAAATAGCCGACAACCTCCATTGCTAGGTTTTTCAATGAAAAAGCCACTAAAGCGACAATTAATAAAGCGACCACAATGACCGAATTGGCCGCATTGATCCAAATGCCCAAAATACATACAACTGCAATAAACCAAATAAACTGGCGAATACTCTTTAATATAACTGTGAAGCGTTTGGCATTTGTGGCGTGTTTCACTAAGTATTTTGTAACAATGTAATGAAGCCAAAAGGTTACAAGTAAAATAACAATCGTAAAAACAATTTTATGTGATAAATTTTGCCCGTCAAATGCTCCTTTAAAAAGGTTTTCGATATAGGATGTAATTTGTTCAATCAATAATATAGACCTCATTTCTTCAATCCATTTACACAACTTAATTTTACCAAAATAAAAGACCAAGCACTTGTAAAAAATGGGTTTGGTCGTTAAAAAATTAATTCTGTTATCGCAATTACAATAAGAATACTGATAATTGCTTTTTGTATGATGTTAGGTAAAAGGCGGCCAACTTTTAAACCAATAGGCGCAAATATCACACTGCCGATGATTAAAAATATTGCATTGCCAAGTGGTACATAGCCTTGCATTAATTTAATCGTAAATGATCCGATGGCAGACATACAAGCGATTACAATACTATTTGTTACGACTGTATTCATTGGTAGTTTAAAAATAGCAAGTAGTACTGGAATAACAATAAAAGCACCGCCTGCACCGATTATACCTGCAACTAAACCAATCACAGCACCCACTGCGATTAAGAGCCAGTGATTGTATGAATGAGTGGCATCATCATGAGGTTTTACCTTAATAAACATCAAAATTAAAGCTAGAATTGCAACTCCAATATATACTGCATTAATAACTGGTGTAGTCACAAGGTTGGCAACCATAGCGCCTGCTACACTGCCGCCCAGCATACCTCCTCCCATATATAAAACCAATGGGGGATTGAAATCGGGTTCTTTAACAGCTCTGATAGAACCACTTAATGTACTGAAGAATACTTGGCTGGACGTTAATCCAGAAGCAATATAAGCACTATATTCAGGTGTCCCGAATAAGGGCGGTAATAATAAAATCGCTGGATAAATGATGATAGAACCTCCGATACCAACTAATCCAGCAATAAATCCACCACCTACACCGATTGAAAGCATTAATAATATATGTATTATTGTCATTTTTCGCACACGTCCATTGTAAAAAATAACAATTTATTGTTAATAATCATAACTGAATCCTCCAGTATTTATCCCTATAAATTTATAGTAAAGTAGGGGAATAACTACCGTCAAATGTATCATATCGCCTATAAATCCTATCATTTTAGTCATGTTAAGAAGTTTTTTTAGATAATATATTGCTTGACTGAACAATAATCGAAACGTAGCAGTTAATGATTAACGTTTTAAATTCCATTGTATTTTAATGCAAATTTTACGATAAATTATTACATGGCGCTGCAACTATGATACTATCATGTTAAATAAAATTTTTATTTAAAAAGATTGGTTGAAACGTCGAATAAGAAAGGGGAATAATCTTGAACTATGAATTGAATGAAAGTATGAAACAAACGCAGAAAGAGTCATATCGTAAAAAGCCATCCTTATGGGGCCCGACATTTATTTGCATCGGATTATTTATAGGTGCTCCTATTGTTTTGGGACTTTTGATAGCTTTATTTGTATTACCATTTGTTATTATCACACACAAATTTAATGGTGAGTTATTCTTTTCAAATGATACGATGTTTATTGCTTCTATGCTTGCATTCCCGATATTGCTATTCCTTATTTTATTGATAAATAAAAAGCATTACCATAAAACATATGAGTCGCTCGGTTTTTATAAAACAGAATGGAAGAAAAAATATGTAATTGGTGCAGGATTAGGTGTTTCAGCAATTGTCATTGTTTATTTATGTAATCTTATTTTTCAAGCGTTATCCATTAATATTAATCCTAACTTTAATATATGGATATTGATAGCAGTGTTGATTGGATATATGATTCAAGGCATGACAGAAGAGGTCTTCTTCCGCGGTTTTATTATGAATATTTTCAGCAGTCAAAAAGGCGTAGTATTCGGTATTCTTATGAGTTCTGTTTTCTTTGCGATAATGCACATAGGCAATCCTGGAACACAATTTCTTGCAATCATTAATATTTTTATTTTTGGTCTTGTATTCGGACTGCTTTTCTATTGGAGTAATAATATTTGGCTGACAGGTGCAGCACATAGTTTTTGGAACTTTACAATGGGTTCTGTCTTGGGCATTCCTGTGAGTGGACAAAGAGATATCACTTCTATTTTCAAAACGAATGTCTTTAATAATAAGGCATTCATCAATGGTGGTGCTTTTGGTCTTGAAGGCGGTATTATCGTCACAATTTTTGGGATTATCTTATGCATAGTACTATGGAAACTATGCCAGAAAAAAGGACTTATTACTAAAAAGTAAAATGAACTAAAAGAAGCTGGACAACTCGCTAACAGGAGTGTCCAGCTTTTCTAATTATTTGTTTTGAATATTATCCACGAATTGTTCAGCTTCTTCATATTTGAAATCTTTCAGAGTGAATGTTCCGATTTCGAAAGTAATATCTAAAGCTTTTTCAGTTAACTTCACATTTTGAATTTCATTATAACCGATATTACGGTAATAAAATTCACCTGCCATATCAACGTTTAAAATTAAACGTTCATTTGTGGCAACATATGCAGCTTCAAATACTTTGATCTCACCGTTCATCGGATATGACATTTTTCCGAGTACTGAACTTTCTACTTGTTCTGTCGGGAACAAGTCATTTGGGTTAATTTTATCTAAAATCATCACTGACCACACCTTGTTCAAATTATTCTTTTTCGAAAAAGAAAGGCATGCGGGGAAGCAGACAAAATTAATCTGCTGCTTCTAAGTCCACATCATTAATATCAATACCTAAAGCTTTTGCGACACCTTTACCATAATCTGGGTCTGCTTTATAGCAATGACGGATATGACGATATTTCACTTCGTCTGTTGTACCTTCCATTTCATTAGCAGTGTTTGTGAACATACGCTCTTGTTGTTCTGGAGATTGCAAACGGAATAATTTTCCTGGTTGTTCAAAGTAGTTATCATCATCTTCACGGAAGTTATATTCATATGCTTGACCATCAACAACATCCATTGGTGCACGTTTATATTCAGGTTGGCTTTCCATAGCGCCAGTACTGTTAGGGTAGTAGTGTGTTTTACCGCCTTGGTTGCCATCTAAGAAACGTCCTTGACCATCACGACTGAATGGACAAATGTTTTCAACACCCACTCCTTGAGGTTGGTTGACTGGGATTTGCCAGTGGTTCACACCTAAACGATAACGTTGAGCATCGCCATAAGAGAATAAACGACCTTGCAACATTTTATCAGGTGAGAAATCAATACCTGGTACAATGTTTGTCGGTGCGAATGCAGCTTGTTCAACGTCCATAAAGTAGTTATCAGGATTACGATTCAATTCAAATTCTCCGACTTCAATGAGTGGATATTCATCTTTGAACCATACTTTAGTTAAATCGAACGGGTTATCTTTGTGATTGCGTGCTTGTTCTTCTGTCATAACTTGAATGTACATTTTCCATTTCGGGAAATTGCCTTCTTCAATCGCATTAAATAAATCGCGTTGAGATGATTCGCGGTCTTTAGCAATGACTTGTTCAGCTTCTTCAGCACTATAGTTTTCAATACCTTGTTGTGTACGGAAATGGAATTTTACCCATACACGTTCGTTTTGATCATTTACTAAAGAATAAGTATGAGAACCGAACCCGTGCATATGTCTGAAACCTTTAGGAATGCCGCGATCAGTCATCAAAATTGTAACTTGATGCAATGCTTCAGGTAATGAAGTCCAGAAATCCCAGTTGTTTTGTGCACTACGCATATTTGTACGTGGGTCACGTTTAACGGCGTGGTTTAAACTTGCAAATAATTTAGGATCACGGAAGAAGAAGACTGGCGTATTATTGCCGACTAAATCCCAGTTACCTTGATCTGTATAGAATTTTAATGCAAATCCGCGAATATCACGTTCAGCATCTGCAGCACCACGTTCACCTGCAACTGTAGAGAAACGCGCAAACATTGGTGTTTGTTTACCGACTTCTGAGAAAATGCTTGCAACAGAGTACTCAGTAATATCGTTTGTTACTGTGAATGTACCGAATGCACCTGAACCTTTTGCATGCATACGACGTTCTGGAATCACTTCACGGTCAAAATGCGCTAATTGTTCCATCAAATATACATCTTGCATTAAAAGAGGACCACGTGGTCCTGCAGTCATAGAATTCTCACGATCACCGACTGGACGACCAAAAAGCCCTGTTAACTTTGATTCATCTTTTTTACTCATATCGAACACTTCCCTTATTTAGAATAATTATAATTAAATACTACCATATCCATTTAACGGAACATAATTAAATGTACTTAATATTTCGAAAATTATTAATTGCTGATTTGTAAAACATCTTTTAAATAACTAAACAAATCATTTCAAAAATGACTTCATGAAAAAAGACGGAAAGCATTTGCTTTCCGTCTTCATTCAATCATCTCACTTAATATGAATTTAATTAGACTTGATCACCGTTTAATTCAACTAAGATTTTCGCTTGAGATTTATCGCTAACTAATTTTTCGAATCCAGCTTCAACGATATCTTCTAATACGATTTCATCTGTTATTACAGGTTTAACATTTAAATTGCCTTCACTGATTAAATCAATTGTTTGTTGGAATGTTGTTGGTGTATATGCAATTGTAGAAGTCAGTTTCACACCTGTATTTGTTAATTGCATTGGATCGAATTGAACAGGGTGACTGAAAATAGAAACAATTACTACAGTACCGCGAGGACGTGTAATATCAATAGATTGTGCTAAAGTCGCAGCCACACCTGCAACTTCAAATGTCACATCTACACCATTTTCAGTGTGCTCATTAATGAAATCAACAGGGTTTACCTCTCCTGAATTCACTACATACGTAGCTCCTACTTCTTTTGCTTTTTCTAAACGTTCATCTGATAAATCAAACGCAAAGATTTTACTTGCCCCTGCTGCTTTTGCGGCAATAATATTTAACAATCCGATTGGACCAGCACCGATTACAGCAACTGTATCTCCAAACAGTACTTCGCCTTCTTTGATTGCTTGAACTGCTACTGCAGTTGGCTCAACTAATGCGCCTTCTTTTGCGGATACGTTATCAGGTAAATGGTATACATTTCCTTCTGGTGCATTTGTATAGTGCGCAAAGCCACCATCTGCACCTAATCCGATAAATGAATATCCATCATAAAGGTCAATGTTTTCTTCTTTTTCTTGTTTAGAAACTGTAGGGTTCACTACTACACGGTCACCTTTTTTGTAAGCTGTTACAGCACTTCCTACTTCGTCTACAACACCTGAGAATTCATGACCTAGTGTAACTGGAGCTTTTTGTCCTAGAAGCGGATCGGGTTCATCTGTCGCAATAAAAACAGGCCCTTCTAAATATTCATGTAGATCTGTTCCGCAAATTCCTGTCCAAGAGACTTTCACACGGACTTCATTATCTTTTAACGGCTTACTTTCACGTTCCTCAACACGTACATCCTTTTGACCATACCAAACTGCTGCTTTCATAAAATAATCGCTCCCTCTTTGTTTGTACCAACCGTAAACATTCGGTTAGGACTGTTGTTTTAGATCTTAATGCTTGGTAAAACACACTTGCAATTTGTAACCCTTAATAATACTTGGATGAAATGTCTTTCTTCTCTTTTATTATACCTTTTATTTATGTATCGAACAATGTTTTATATATTTAATAATAAAACAAGGCGTTTGGTAGATGCATATAAACTAAAATTGCTGCGAAGTATAAAAAACTTAATTGAGGGGACAAATAATGACCCTCTAATCTGCCTTAATAAGATTAATTGGAATTGAAATTCAATTTTTATATAACCAAGTATTTCAGGCAGAGAGGGAGAAAATTATATGACAAACAGCGATAATTTAAAAAAATCAATTGAGGAATTAAAAGCATTTTGGAGTAATAGTAATCAGTATGATATCAAAGAAAAAGCGGAAGAATATATTGAATTATATAAAACAGGTGCAAACAGTGATCATTTTACTTGGGTTCATCCAGAAGATGCACCATATATTAATACAGACAACTGTAAAGCAGCCCAATGGGGAATTCCTAATCAAATTTTAGGAGATATTGAGAAAGCGAAGTTTATTTTTGGTTTATATAATCCAGGAACACAGATGAAAAATAATGAAGCTAATAAAACAACAAATGTTGAAGATTATGTTAATAAAGAAAAAGAAGCAGAACAAACTGTTAATGGTGAACATTTTGATTTTGAATCTAAAGAATATAGTGGTGACTCTAACTTTTATTTAGAACATGTTATTTCAAATGAAAATGTGATGTCTCAAGAATTGAAAAAGCTATATAAAATTTTTAAAGAGGATAAGAATTTGTTCTTAATAAAAAACGACAAAGGAAAATTTAAAGATTATAATAGTAAGTTAATTGAGAAAGTCGCTTATTATTTACATGCATATTATTCGAAAGCTTTTCAGAAAATAAGTGTAGATAACAAAAAAAGCAATGCAGTAAAAGATGCAATTGGATATTACTATAATTTGTTTGAAAAAATGAAGCTGGTTAAAGAAATAGTAGTTCAAAATAATATTGATTATGATGTAGAAAAAGAGTTTGAAAAAGCTGCAGAAAATATTGCAATTTGTAATGTTGAAATGCTACCATATCGCTCAAGTAATAGTGATCAAGTAATAGCAACAGATTGGAAGTTGCCAAGTGGTCGCCTAGCAGCAGATGTTATAGTGGATAAATTATTAAAAGATAAAAACACTGTAACAGTGTTTAGAAGTTTTGAATTGAAAGAGGGTAAAAAGAAATTTTGGAAAGGATTTTTAGAGCAAAGTGCTCAACAAAAAGGTGTTGATTTTAAAGATATTATTAAAATGCCAATATTTTGGTTTGGTGGGAAGCAAAGCGCATCACTTTCCAAAAATAATGTTGAATTATACGATAGCTCTGTTGAAAATCCTCAAGAAAAAGTTAATGAAGCCATTGATTTACTTTTAAAGGAACTAAAAATGGAAGATTTCAGTAATAAATTAGACGAAATCATTAAAAATAATTAAATGTAATAAGTCTCTTTTTAGTATGTTTATACTCCAAATGATTACATTGACTATTAACTTGATTTTCGCAACCTGTTATATAATGGTGCTACGCGTAAATTGAGTTAAAGGTACCTAATTCACATTAAAGGGGCAATGTCATTTGGATACTCTTCAAACTGAAGTGAAGCATTATAATCTTACGAGACAATGTAAAGAAACTTTTGAGGCAGTTCTACTAATTGTGAAAGAGAAGAGATACAAAGTAATTGAAACACAAGATTTACTACTTGCAGCGGTGTCCACTAATGATACAGGAGCGGCCTATGCTTTAGGTCGCTATTCTTTGACAAAATCTAAAGTTAAAGATGAAATTGCTTCTGCAGAAATGGTTGAAACACGTGATAAATTCGAAGCTCAAAAAAATGACAAATTGCATGAGGTTTCTGAATACCAAGTAAAGAAAATGAGAAATAAACATATAAAATCACATCCTGTTCAGTTGATTCAAGAACAAAATTCACATCACCTTATTGACTATATGAGTGATTATCCAGTTTCTGAAGATTTGCTTAAAATCTTACAGTTTGCTGATGAAATGAGAGAACAGGTCAAACCGAACGGCGGTATCGATACGTATTGGATTTTAATGGGTATAGCTCAAGAAGAACAAAGTAATGCTCATAAAATTGTTGAAAAGCTGATGCTTAAATATGCACATATGTATGACGGAGACGGTTTAACTAATAGTTTTGAATTCGGATCTCATAAATTTTCGAATTATTATGATGGAAGAGCTGAGGAAGAGGAAAGAGATAAACAAATCAAAGAAAGCCGCTTAAGTAATAAATTAAATAATCCAGATTACTCTATTTTAAATGATATTGCGACAGACATAACCGAGAAAGCACGTCATAAAGAATTCATGACTGTCATTAATCGAGATGATGAAATCAGACACATGGAGATTGCCTTAACACGACGTGATAAGAATAATGTTGTGTTGCTTGGCGAAGGAGGCGTGGGTAAATCTGCAATTGTGGAAGGACTGGCACTTAAGATTGTGAACCATGAAATTCCTTCTTTAGAAGGAAAGAAGATTCTGCAATTTAACATGAATGATTTGATCTCAGTCATTTCGGGAGATTCCGGACGTGCGATTCAACGTTTTATGTTTGAAATGAAAAAAGAAAAGAACGTATTACTATTTATTGATGAAATTCATATGTTGGGACGTTCGAAATCACTTACAGATACTTTAAAACCAGCAATGGCACGGGGAGATTTTAGAATGATTGGTGCTACAACTCCAAGAGAGTGGCTCTATTATATGGGGAATGACCCAGCTTTGGTCCGCCGATTCGAAAAAGTGACTGTGGAAGAACCTTCAATTGAAAGTGCAATCGAAATCTTAAATCAAGCTATTTTACCTTATGAAAGCTTTCATCAAGTGAATTATGATACAGAAGCAATCGAATTTGCGGTACGTAAAGGAAAACAATATTTTCCAAAAGAGCAACTTCCAGATTTGGCATTTACTATTTTGGATAATGCAGGAGCTATTTGTCGTATTGAAGAAGGTAATATGGTTGAATTGAATGAACAATATAATCAGCTTCTTCAAGCCCTGAAAACAAAGCTGGAAGAAGCAAAGCAAATTGAATTCAATGAAGCATCTATCAATCAAATCAGAGAAGAAATGGAAACACTTCAAACGACTTATAATCAGCAAAGAGCACATTCAAGACAAAAAGATTACAATAAGCGTGTTACAAAAGCAGATATAAAAGCTGCGATTGAACAAAAATTGGGTGAAACGCTTGGAGATGATGACTTATTGGATAAAAATATGCAACACGAAAGATTACGCCGCTTAAAAGAGAACATGCAACGTAAAATCATTGGACAAGATGAGGCTGTTGAAACAGTATCTAATGCAGTATTACGCTCAAAGCTTGGATTTAAGAAACCTAATCGTCCAATTGGTGTGTTTATGTTCTTAGGAACAACAGGTGTTGGTAAGACAGAGACAGCAAAGGTGCTGACTGAGGAACTTTACAAAGATACAAAACATATGATTCGTTTTGATATGTCTGAATATCAACAAGAACATGAAGTCTCTAAATTGATTGGCGCGCCCCCGGGTTACGTTGGTTACGATAAAGCAGGGTTACTGACAAATGCAGTTAAAGAAAATCCACAATCCGTTATTTTATTTGATGAAATTGAAAAAGCCCATGTTAAAATTTTTGATACATTACTTCAAGTTTTTGATGATGGCAGATTGACTGATGCGATGGGAATGACAGTTGATTTCAGTGATACGATTATTATCTTAACGTCTAATATCGGCGCAAGTGATATTCGCTCGAGAAAAGTTGTCGGTTTTGGTGAAACGGTTAATTCAGAACTTGATTATGATAATGTGGAAACTACTGTAAAAGAAGCACTTTTCAGTTATTTTCGACCTGAATTTTTAAATCGTATCGATGAATTAATTACTTTCAGACCATTTGAACAAGCTCAAATCTTAAAGGTTACACAGCTTTTATTGGCTGAAGAAATCGAGTTGATTGGAGAACAAGGGTATAAAGTGGTTATCAGTGATAAGGCAACAAAATTTATCGCAAACGCTTGTTATGATCTGAAGAATGGAGCAAGACCGATTAAACGAGGCATTACAAAATTGATTGAAGACAACCTCACAGACAAGATATTAAGTGGTGAACTCGAAGAAGGCGGCACAATTTTTATTGATGTGGATAATGAAAATGAGATAACTATCACAGTATCTGACCAAAATGATGAATAAATATATATATGATATGACTGACAACTGCTGAGTTGTCAGTTTTTTTAATTCTTATTCACATGTTCTCTATATAAAAAGGTAATATAACTATACATAGATTAGAGAGACAGTGGTGATGATAGATAATTTAGGAGGGGAAAATATGGGACAAACATTAGAGCTACTTGAAACATTGATACAATTCGAAGGTTCGAACTTAGGAAACGCAAACGACACGATTGATTTTTGTAAAGAATGGTTGGAAAGTAATGGTTTGCATCCAGAAATAATTACAAACCAAGGGTACAAAATGTTGGTGTGTACAGTCGGCAATGGAGAGAACAGACTTATTTTTAATGGACATGTTGACGTGGTAAGCGGTCAGCCAGAACAATTCGAACCTAAAATTAAAGGTGACAAAATATACGGACGTGGGTCAATAGATATGAAAGCAGGCGTCAGTGCAATGATGAATGCTGTTTCAGAATTGCAGAACAAGGATTTAGGTGAGACCTCAGTACAGCTTCAACTTGTAACAGATGAAGAAATTGGCGGTATCTATTGTTCATCTTATCTTACAGACAATGGTTACCTCGGCGACTTTGTTATTTGTGGGGAGCCTACACAACTTGGAATTGGGTATAAAGCAAAAGGAATCTTGCAAGTAGATATGCATTTCACAGGAAAATCTGCACATGGCAGCCGGCCTTGGGAAGGTGAAAATGCGATTGTGAAAGCATATAAAGCATACGAGGCCATTTTAGGTTTGCCGTTTGCTAAAGAGTCAGATGATCTATATGGCGGTCCATCTATCAATCTCGCACAAATCAAAGGTGGAGAAGCTTACAATGTTGTTCCTGATTCATGCGAAATGTCTATTGATATTCGCTATCTCCCAAAACAATCTAAAGAATCTATTCTAAAAGAAATTCAAAGTGTGACTGATGCAGAGATAGAGATACATCATGCCTCAATTCCAGTAGATAATGATATTAATGATCCTCATATCCAATTGTTGTTAAGCAGCATTGAACAAACAACGGGCGAACCGTCCCCTAAAGTATTTGGCCAACATGGATATGCAGATACAGGTTATTTCATGAAACATGGTGTACCTGCAATTGAATTTGGTCCATCAGGTGCGAATTGGCACGGTGATGACGAGTATGCTGATATTCAATCAGTAGATACGTATAAAGATATACTGGTTGATTTCGCACAAAGATTTTCTGATGATGATACAACTTTTGCTAGAGAAATGGAGTAGGGGAGAAACTCATATTTAAAGTAATACAAAAAGCATGCGTAACCTCTAACATAGGAAACGCATGCTTTTTAACACGCCCGGTACTCTAACTTCAGACAAACGTCAGTCTTACCTCTATTTATACTTTTTAACAAATTGATCAATGGCTTCAACCAATTGATCAAGCGCAGGCTGTTCTACAGGATAATGCCCGCCATTCTCTAAATCTACAATTTCATGGTCCACTTTTTTTAAACCTGAAAGTACAGGGATACTTAAAAATTTAGGAGTCCAACGATCTAAACTTGGTTGAGTCAGTAATACAGGGCAAGTATCAAATTCTTCTGGTTCCATAGCTGGTTGATAATTGCCGTATGAATCTAAGAAAGTCATTGTAGCTAAATTACCAGCTGACGTTTTATCATGAAGCATGACTTGTAAAACATCATCATTGTTTACTAGTGTAGACATCTTAGAGGCAACTTTCATCGGGATTTTAATGCCACCTAATCCGATTTTACTCAGCATCCCAGCAGCTGGAATACCGACACGACTCATAAAGATATCATGTGCTGTTTCATCTCGTACCATTTGTTTTCTTTGATCTAAGAACGTCATACCGACAATGCCTTTTACCTTTTTGTTTTTAGCAGCAACATGATACGTTTCCATACCACCTGCACTCAATCCATATAAGAAGATAGGACGATTATCTTTTTGACTTTCTTCATCAATGTAATCTGATGCTAAATCGACCCAGTCATCGTACGTAACTACTGTTCCTTTTTTAACTTGGGTCATACCGTAAGTCGGCATATCAATCGCAATCGTTTCATAATCTAATTTAGCCAGTGGTCCACCAGCGATTAAAGAGAGTTGTCGTCCATTTGTACCAACGCCATGTAATAAAATGATTTTAGCATCCGCATTTTCATTTCGGAACGTATCTAAATGTACACGGTGTCCTTTCCAGTTCCACCATTCTTCTTTAGGTTTATAGTTTTCGTTAAAGTGAAATTTCTCAGGTAAATGTGCTTCGATTGCTTTCCATGCTTTTTGATTTGTATAAGCCATCATTAATTTCCTCGCTTTTTGATGTGGTTTTGTCTTGGTGTCTTTGTTATCCTCTTCTTTGCGTGAAAGCAGTTGTGCCATTTTTCTTAATACTATTCCATAAACCTTTCCATATACTCAAATGCATATCAGGTTGTTTGCCATGTGCCATTAAATCAAATTGTTTTTCATACCAGCTTAATTCAAGTACAGAAGACAATTTTTTATCTAGTGCTTTTATTCCAGTAGTAATCTTAGGTAATTCAATCTTTTCATAAGTACCATTTAATATTTGATTTGGCAGGTCAGGATCTACTGCGAAAGGTTTTGCAATGCCGACCATATCAATAGAACCGCCTTCAAGAGCATCTTCCATACCTTCAGCAGAGCGGAAACCGCCAGTAACAACAATAGACGCTTTGACTAATTTACGTGCTTTATCAGCATAATCTAAGAAATATGCTTCACGTTTTTTAGAACTTTCGCGTACGTTGCTACCTTCAAACATAACAGGGTTTTCGTAGTTTCCACCTGAAATTTCTATTAAGTCAATACCTGCTTTATCGATAGCTTCTAACACTTGCATTGATTCTTCTTCAGTAAATCCGCCACGTTGGAAGTCTGCAGAATTTAATTTAATCGCAATAGGGAAATCCTCTCCAACTTGGCGACGCATTTCACGATACACTTCCATCAAGAAGCGCATACGATTTTCTGCATTACCGCCCCATTGATCTTCACGTTGATTATGATGGGGAGACAAGAATTGATTGATTAAATAACCGTGTGCAGCGTGAATTTGTACGCCTGTGAATCCTGCTTTTTTCGCAATTCGTGCAGTATTGCCGAAACGTTTAATTAAATCTAAAATTTCTTCTTCAGTTAATGCACGTGGCGGGTTGAATGCTCCTTCAATTCCGCCTGATAATGGAATAGCGCTTGGTGCTACTGGTTGTTCAGATAGACTTTTTGGAGATTGTTTGCCTGGATGATTAATCTGCATCCATAGTTCTGTATTTACTTGTGTTCCAGCTTGTGCCCAACGTTTCAACATTGGTAAATCACGCTCGTCTTCAATAACGATGTTGCCAGGTTCGCCTAATGCATTACGGTCAATCATGACATTGCCTGTCATCAATAAACCAGCACCTCCACGAGACCAGCGACGATATAAATTTACAATACTCACTGTAGGACTGTTATGACTATCTCCTAATGTTTCGCTCATAGATGCTTTATAAAAACGATTTTTAGTTGTGAAATTTGGTTGTTCTAATTTTGTACCCAATAAATTTGTCATATTAAAACGCTCCTTCTTCACGTGGTTCATAATATTCTTCAATATAATCATTCATGTGATTAATTAGTTTTTGTAAAGATTTGATACTCGTATTTTCAGGGTTAATGGAATAAAAATTCATTGTGCCGACTTTTTCTACTGTTACAACATTAGCTTCTTTTAATACGCGTAAGTGATAAGAAACAGCTGGACGAGATAAATGTGTCTTCTCTGTAATTTCTCCAACACGCATTCCTTCATTACAGCCGATTTCTATTAATGCCAGCATAATTGCTTGGCGTGTTGCATCACTAATCGCAATTAATACATCCTGACATTCTTGAAACTCATTTGTTAGTTTTTGTAATTCCTCAGGATTTTTCATTAAACTCCTCCGTTCGTTCAAAGAATTAAACCATTGAACAATTGAACTATAACACGATTACACCCTTTGTACACATTGAGAAAGCAAACGTAGATGTTTAAAATTTGAATAAGATAATAAATGTTTAAATCGTATGGACAGGAAAAGCTTCAATAGCAGTAGAAAAGAAAGTAGTACAAAATAAAAAAGCCCAGACTTTAAAGTCTGAGCAGTTTCTATTAATCTCCGTAACCAGAATCGATTTCATCACCATGCTCGTCATATTTTCTGACGTATCCATCGCTATCGATTTTATAAGATCCGGCTAAGTTGCCGTCTTTATCAGTGTATGAGAAGCCCCATCCACCGCCTGTTTTTTCTGGTTCTTTGAAAGTATATTCATCTGTATCTAGCAGGTGGCCTTCAAATGATTCAACTTTGTCGATAACATTTTCGCGAGTCACTTCGTCATCACTTGAACTGCTGTCGTCATCGTCATCATCTTCGCTGCTTTCTTTATCTTCGATGTGTTTTGAAATAGCATTATCATCAAATGATAGGTCTACATTTTCAGTAGAATCTCCATCTCCTGAGATTTTTACGATTTCTTTATCAGAAGTAAAGTTTTTACCTTCTACATCTGCTACTGCGTAAACTTCAACTTTTTCATCTGGAGGATAAGGTCCATATTCCTCACTCGAATCCATTTCATGTTTCTCATTATTGATATATAACGTTGTATCTGAGTCATAAATGTTTGAGTTGTCGATGTTCACGTAGAATTTAATCTGCTTGAAGTTTGGATTAGCTTGTTTCATATGTTGAGAAGAGAAGACTTGAAGTTGTCCTTTATAGTCTTTTCCATTCTCAGTTTTCGTTGCTTTCAGTTCATAATAGCCAAGCGGGAAGTCTCCGACTTTACCATTATCTCCAACAGTATGAGTTTTGCCTTCACGTGTAAATTTCAATTCATCGATATCTGACATACTGTCCATATAGATGTCGTATCTTGGAATATCAAATTTATAATCTTTAAAGAAAATCCATTTGCGTCCTTCTTGTTTAATATCCATGACTTTCTCACCGTTATATTCAACTAAGTTGCTGTCACGATGTTGATCTTGCATGCTTTTAGCTTTGTCTTTTACTTGATCTGCCATTTTGTTGTTTAAGTCAGATTCATTCATTAAATCTAAAAAGGCTCTAGCTTCTTCTTTAGTTAAAGGTTTGCCGTCAGAGGTAACATTATTTTTCAGTTGGTCAACATTATCATTTCTAATCGCAGAAGCGACTGAATCAGCTTTTTTAGTGACATTCATTTGTGTTTTTCCAACAAAGAACAAGATTACCGCAATGATTGCGACAGCGATAAGTAATGCTATAATCACCCAAGCCAAAGGAGACATTGGTTTACGCGGTGATTGATTGCTGTATTGTGAAGTACGTCTAGGTTGTTGAGATTGATCGACCGGCGTTCCGCATTGTGTACAGACCTTTTGGCCCTCTTTAATTTCATGTCCACAATTTTTACAGTAACGCATTAGTAACCACCGCCAAACGGTGAGAAATCATCCATTAGATCTTTGAAGCTGTCCATTAAGGAATTACGTACCATTTCACCATAAATCATTAAAACAATCAGCTGCAATGCTATGTAAAGCAAAATACCGAAAAATACTGGAATACGAATGGCATGGAAGCTTGAGTATTTTGTAATGATATAAATAGCTGCTGAATAGAAACTGATAATACCTAATAATGTTAAGAATGAACCGATAGAGATAATTTCCATTCTCAGTAATAGCACACCTAAAATAAATAAGATGAATGAGAATGTATTAACAAAGACGAAATCAGATAATAATTTTACAAAACTGATTGGATCTTTAATCGTCAAGCGTGCTGTAAGTGCCAAAATGCCATAACCGAGTGCGATAAAGAGTACAAGACTGAAGAAGAAATTAGATACGATACTGCCTTTAGAGACACCGAAGTAAGATATTTCTTTAGGTACTAAAAGCATAATTACAAGTAACGAAATGATTAAGAAAACAGCTGATAATATACCAATAAATTTAAGACTGAAAGGTTTATCTTCTGCTACGACACTGTCGTGTGTTTTAAAGAGTTTGCTGAAGAAGCTAGAACCTTCATGTTTGATGTCATTTGCGTGTTGGTTGAATTTTTCTGAGTTGAATGTAGGTTGTTGGTTTGAAGTTGTGTGTTGTCCTTGATGGTTGTAGTTTGTATGTTGTTCTTGTTGTGTTTGGTTGTAGTGTGTTTCGATGTTGGGATGTTTGAGTGTTTGACTGTTAGGTTGTGTTTCAGATTGTGTTTCAGCGTGTGATGTTGATGTGGCGTTTGCGCGGGAAGTGTCAGGTTGGTCTTGCTTTTGTGAAGCAGCTACTGGTTTTGACTTTGTTAGGTCAGTTCCGCATTCGCCGCAGAAGCGGTCATCTGCACTTACAGGCGCACCACAATTCGGACAATACATGGTAGTTCCCCCTTGTTTACTTTTAAATTTTTGTTTGTTTAGTACACAATATTGTATTGCGATTAATTTCATAGTAGCATACTCATATATAGATATCTATATCACAATAAAATTAATTATTTAAATTCTAAAAGTGTCTTTTTCAGTTGTAAATTTTTGTTTAAATTGATGTAAAACTCACTTTTTAATTTAATCTTAAAGATATGATTAAAAGAATTTTTTAACCTAGTATCTTCCTAGTATTTTTCTTATAATAACTGTAATGCAACCATTTTTGAAAGGGGATTTAAATGTGAAGTTTTGTACGCACTGTGGGAAACCTTTAGAGCCGGATGAGAAATTTTGTTCAAAATGCGGAACAAAAGTACCAGAGAGTCAAAGAGAGAAACCGTCACGTTCAAATATGAACAGAGGGGGCGCGGTTAATCAACAACAAAGGCCATCGTCTAATCATAAGAAGCCTGCTTGGTTGTTTGTTGTGATTGGATTTGTGATTGCTTTATTGATTTCTGGAATAGGTTATGCCGCTTATAATGCTTACAGTAATAAAAATGCTGATAAAGGTCAGGAGCATCATTCAACGACGTCTGATCAAAATCAAAGTACTACGAATAAAGAAGATGAATTGCCGGAAACGAAACCTGTCAGTATTAATGTAAATACAGATAGTTTCAGTGAGAATTATATGAATGCAGATAATAGTAGCGGCTATGATGGTTTTTATATCGGTAATACGAAAGATAGTATTGAACATAGCTACGGCAAAGCAGAAGGTACAATGGATATTAACGGAAATGAAGCATATCAATATGGCAACATAGCGGTAAGTTATGATAACAATAACCAAGTCGACCATGTCTTTGTGACACCACATGATATGAGTACAAGTGAGTTTACAGACTTCCATAATACTCCTAATGAAAGACGGGGAGATACTTGGTATTATGATAAAAACAAAGATAATGGTTATACGATTAAAGTCTATACAGATGGCAGTGAAGTACAAGCGATAGAGAATATAGATCAGATATAAAAGGTTGATGAAACTGATATAATATTATATTTTTTAGGAGGCTTATAATGTATATTTCAAATATGAAATTAACTAATTTTCGTAGCTTCAACGGAATTAATGAATTACAATTTAATGATGGATTAAACTTTTTTGTAGGAAATAATAACTGTGGAAAGACTACAGTTTTTAAAGCTGTAGAATTCATTCAAAATGGAAAAGATAAATGGGAATTTATTACTATTGGAAAAGAAAAAGAAGAGATAGCTGTGGAAATCACATTAAGCGGAGATGATATAGAAGATATCGTAAATAATAATGAATTGAAAAAATATCAAAATTATATATATGAAAAAAACGAAACTCTCAATATTACAATTAAGAGAAGTTCGAAAAATGATTCTGTAGTCCAAAACGGTAGAAAAAAGGATTTAGATATTAAAAATATTCGGACTTGGAATAATATAGAGAATCAATTTGAAAATCCCACTGGTATCGATAAAACGATAAATGCCCTGTTTGATGCTCAGTTTGTGTACTCGGATATAAAAAATGAAGAGTACCGAGATTTTGGAAAAACAAAAGTAATAGGAAAATTAATTAATAGTATAACTAAAGATTTTCAGCATTCAAAAGTTTATAAAGATTTAATTAAAGCTCATGAAAAAGCTTTTGGCGATGAAGGTTTGAAAAACTCGCTGCATGATACAGAAAAAGAGTTGCAAAAAATAATAAGTGAGCAATACGGTGAAGCAGAAGTTGAATTTAAATTCGAATTACCAGATATGAATAATTTTTTAAAACATGGCACAATAAATTTAACTGAAAATAACATCACTACGGAAGTTAGTGAAAAAGGAACAGGAATGCAAAGAGCTTTAGCTATGAGCTTAATACAAGTATATTCTAATATAGTAAACAAAGAGAATGCTAAGCAACTTTTATTTTTTATAGATGAACCCGAAACTTTTTTGCATCCGAAAGCACAAGCTAGAATAATCAATGCCTTTAGAAAAATTTCCCGTGAAACCCAGGTATTTATAACTACTCACTCTCCATATTTATTGAAACAGTTTGATAATGATATAGACGATATTAAAATATTCAAAAGTGAAAGCGATAGAAAAGTAATTTGTAGTCAAAATATTAATTCGTTTCCATTTAGCCCTACATGGGGAGAAATAAATTACTTAGCTTTTGATATAGTGAATGTCGAATTTTTTAATGAATTATATGGTTATTTGCAACATATATCCGGAGAAGACAAAATTACGAGCTTCGATTATTATTTAAAAAGAAAAGGTGTTAATAAAACTGTTGTATATAGAAGGAATTTTAAAGATAAAATAAAAGATTACAATTATACTATCCCAACATATATAAGAAATCTGATACATCATCCTGAAAATCAAAACAATCAAACATTTACTGAAGAACAATTAAACGAAGCAATTGAAACATTATACTATATTAATAATAATTTGGGCTCAGAGCATTATAATAAGTAAGTTGATAATTGTAGTACTAGTATAAAAAAATCATCTCAAAATTTTTGGCGGTTTTAAGCTTTTATATTAAGTGAAAGTGAAATATTACTAATTAATGTGTGCTATAAATGTTAAAAGACAACTCATCTCTCAAGACGAGTTGTCTTTTGTATGCTATTTTATTGTTATCTTACTTCCAACACCTATAAAAGGAACTTCTGTATCTTCTAAATATAATGTTCCGGATTGTTCCGCTTCTGTACTACCATCAAATTTCAATGTAATATGACCCAAGTTATTTAAATTTTTATTCACTGCATTACCAACTTTAGTAATCTCAAAAGTTTGATCATCAATAATTAATTTATTTGTTTCTGTAATATCTTCTTCAACAGGATTTACATTGATAATATAGCAATAATCTTCTAACTCTGCCGGCGCATTACTGCCGAATAGAATCACCATTTTTTCTTCAGCAAATGCATTTGCGTCCTGTCCTAAATTAATAACTTCAGTTTGGTACATAAATATGACTCCTTTATATCTTTTTATTTATTTTGAGCAAATAGTTATTTATATAATCCGAAACTTGCTAACCAAGCAACGAATACCCTAGGCACACCATTTAAAAATCTTGAATAGAGAACGGAAGGTACACCCACTTCAATTGTTTTTGTTTCTGCTTCTGCCAGCCCTAAACCAACAGGAATGAAGTCAGCAGCGTTTTGTGTATTGATTGCAAATAAAGCAGGTAATGCCAAATTAGGAGGGATATTTCCTTTTCCAATTTCAACGCCAATTAGTGTTCCTAGTACTTGTCCGATTACACCGCCAGGTCCTAATAATGGACTTAAGAAAGGTAAGGAACAAATGAAACCGATTGCCATTAATCCCCAAATATTTCCTGCTAATGGAGACATAATTTTAGCGAACAAATCTCCTATACCAGATCCTTGAATAATCCCGATTAATAATGCTACAAACCCCATGAATGGTATAACAGTAAAGAGCATAGTTTCTACTGCATCTCTAGCGGCTTGGTAGAACGTATTAATAACCTTACCTGCAGCTAAACCGATTTTTGTTAATAAACTTTTATTTTCTTGTTCGGCACGTGTTTCCATGATTTTTTTATCTTTAGAATATTTAGGCGTGCTTTCACTTTCTTTTTCACCTTGCTCTTTAGTAGCAGCAATTGTATTATTGTTCTCTGTAGATTCTTCAGAAAACGGAGAAACTTGTTCAACTCCTACGTTAGAAACATAAATGTTTTCAGTAATATATTGTCTTAAAGGACCACTTTTTCCTGTTGCCATAATATTGATTGTTGGAATTCCTTTTTTTGGATAAATACCACATCTTAACGTACCGCCACAATCAATAATTACTGCCATAATTTCTTCTTCAGGAACAGAAGTTTCGAATCCATTGACTGGTTCAGCTCCTGTAATATCAGCAATTTTATCTACAATTTCAGGGCGATGGCCGCCTGTGATATAAACAAGTTTATTTTTTTCGCCTGTTACACCAATAATTAATGGACCTCCAAAACCACCAGAACCTTTTACAATTTTAGCCTTTTCATTCATAGCAGCTCACCTTATCCTTCCATTTTAACTTCAGTACTTAATTTAACGTTTTGTTGTTTTTCTACATAACTTGTTGTAAAGTCTGTAATCCAACCGCCAATGAAGTTCATAACTAAACCAACAAGGAGGTATCGTACAGCTAAATCTGCTGTTGGTAATCCTAGCTTTTCAATACCATGAGCGATTCCTAAGAAAATAAACAATTCAGCCGGGTTAATATGTGGAAAAATACCATTACTTGTATGTGCGAATTGCGCAGCAGAAGCAAAATAACTTGGTTTGTACTTTTCAGGCATAAATCTTCCTAATGAGTGAACCATTGGATTAGCTAACATAAATGAACCTAAAAATGGTAAAACTAAATATCTCATTAGTGGGTTCTTAGATGACTTTGTGGCAATAGTATTAATACGATCTTCACCAATTAATTGGATTAACGTATTCATAGCAATTAATAACATTAACACTAAAGGTACAATAGAACCCATCCAGTCAATAAACGTATCTGCTCCTGTTTGGAATAATTTGATAAAACCTTCAGCGAATTTAACGATGTAATCCATTTTTTAATCCCCTTTCGTTTTTAAATAAACGATTTACTTTGTTTACTACCTTCATAACAGGAGAAGGTATTTTTTCGATTGTGCCACCGTTTTGAATAACATTAAATGTATGTTGAGCATCTAATATAGCTTTAATTAGTAGCTTATTGTAATTAGTTAAATCTGTATCTTTGAGCTTTTTGATTTTTTTACCTTCTAAGCCTTTGAGCTTTTTGATTTTGGAAAATACAGTAACACCTTGCATATACCGTGCATCTTCTATTTCGTTTTTATTATTAAGTTGCAATAAAACAAGCGTGCCGGCTTTAAAGATAGAGGGACGTCTTCCGATAGCTACTCTACCTTTAGAACGTAATTCAGTGTAATGTTTGGTAAAATGTTTGATTTGTAAAAATCCTAAGCCATACTGAATTACAAAACCCGCAGCAGCTAAAATAATTAACAGTATAATAAACATGATTAATCCCTCATCTCTTCGTTTAATAAATATACAAAATCCTCAAAATCAGTCTGACTTGTAATTTTTTTTGTTAAATACGTATTCTTAGTGATGCTTAATACTTCTTCATAAATTCTGATTAATATAGCTTCATTACTTATAGTTTTTGGCGTAGCAATTAATATAACAATTTTCAAGTCAGGATAACTTTTGATTGTATTATCTAATATGGCTACTTTGATTTGGATACCTTCCATTGAATGAGTAGCGTGAGGAAAACCCACAGCTTTATTTATTGTGGATTTTAATTTTTCGCGCTCTATAATCGTTTGATCAAATTTACTATCTACGCGTTGTTCATCAATCATTTCTGATGCTAAAAAATGAATAACTGAATAATAGTCATCGGCATCTGATAAATGATAAAAATCTCGTTCATTAATAAAATCTAATATTACACTTCTATTAAAGACTTCTTTATTGCTAATATCTTTATAAATCAAAAATTGTTCAATGCGAAGCTTGAAGTGTTTTTCATTAAAGACATTTTCAATATATATAATTTTATTGAATAAACGATTTAGCGGTTGAGTAGAAATAATGAAATCATATTCAGATTCCACGATACTCAAATCAGTTTTTTCAATAGCTTCAATAGAAATATCTTTTCCAAATATTTTATAAAGATAACTAGAAAGCAATTTGATAGTACTTAGGCCGCCATCTGTATAAATACCTATGTTTTTCATATCTGAAAATCTTTGCTCTAACTGTTCCAAATATACACTGAAGTATATTGTTAAAAATCCTAATTCAGGTTTTGAAATAGATAAACCTGTATATTTAGTGATGTTATCACCTAAAATTTTTGAAAGTTCAAAGGCAAATGGAAATTGAATATCCATTTCAGCAGAAACATTATTTTCTAGCTTAATATTAAAAATCAATCTATTAATAAGGTGTTTGATGTGAAGTTTAATATCTTTGTTAAATAAATCTTCATCTATTTGGATATCGAAATACCTTTTTACATCTCTAATGGTATTGTTAATTATTTTCATAATGAGTTTTTCATCTGATTCATTAATTATTTCTTCCATTAGTGAAGCTCTTCTTCCTAAAAGTTGTATAGCAATAAGAAGAAGTTCGTAATTTGAATTACTACTTGCATACGTTTGAGATATATATTCATTTAGAAAATTCAAGGTGTTAAATTCATTGGATTTAAAAATAGCTGCATCTGTATTTTTAAAACTATCTTTTTCAATGAATTTGTGTTTACTTAGTCTAAGTAATGTAATTTTGATTGAATTTTGTAGGTTGAAAAAGGTTTGGGTATCTAGATTCATAGTGTTTTTAAGCTTATCTAATTTTTCGTTTAAAGGTTGAGGCAATTCTTCCTCATTGAGAATTTTCGGCAACTTTTCTATTGTAAATTTTCTAATATAAATTTCTTTGCCTTTTAAGGAAATTCCAACATTAGGTTTTCCTATGATTTGTAAATTGTATTCTTTTATTTTTTCTCTAAGTTCTGTTACTAATGTATTAAGCGCAGTTCTGCTTAAATATAATTTTTCGCTCAAGTCATCAATAAGAGAAATATCGTTTATAATTAATTCATAAAACAATTTTCCTAAGCGGTTTGTTAAAATACTTTCAGAACCATTATTTAAGATGCTATCCTTATTTAATTCATCCCAAAATTTTTGATCATCCATAATAGTTAAAACTAAAAGAGAATCTCTTTTTCTAATAGAAAAGATGTCTGTGAATTCTCGATTGATTTGTTTGATATAATTTATAATCGTTTTTTCTGAGATATCTAATTCAATAGCTGCTTTATCTATTGGTAAATTTGACTTTAATAAAATTTGGACCAACTTAAAGTGTTTTTGATTTAGCGGCATATTATACCCCCTCTATTTATTGGGGATTAACCTCTTGATTTACCGCCTGAAATGTTAATAGTTGTTCCAGTGATATAACTCGATTTGTTTGAACTTAAGTAGCAAACTAAATCAGCAATGTCGGTTAATTTTCCTACTCTTCTTAAAGGAATAGATTTAGAATAATCCCCATTTAATTTTTCTACCGTGGTATTTCTGCAATAAGCTAAAGCATTTTCATATTCAGGAGTTCTTAAACCTGTTTCTTCAATTATTCCAGGGGCAATTGCGACAACATTGATATTGAACTTCCCTAATTCTTTTGCCCAGCTTCTTGTTAATCCAATAAGTGCTGCTTTTGTTCCTGAATATAGACTTTGTCCTTCTGACCCTTCTTGTCCGGCTTCACTTGAAACATTGATAATAGTGCCGGAGTTATTTTCGATAAAATGTTCAGCAACTGATTGACTAAACCAAATCGGTCCTTTTAAGTTCACAGCAAACATTAAATCTAAATCTTTTTCATTTATTTCGTACTCGGGTTTTTCCTTTATAGAATCAGTTAGCAGACGAGGTAAGTTGATACCTGCATTATTTACTAGAACATCGATTTTTTTCTCACTTTGAATAACTTCTCTAACAGTTTCTGAAACATTTTCTTTGTTAGTTACATCTGTTTGGATAAAATGATAATTTTTATGAGTTAAGTCGTTACCTTTAATATCTGCGTTATAAACTATGGCTCCGTTATCTAATAGTTCTTTTACAATAACGTTCCCAATTCCTGAACTTCCGCCAGTTACGATAATCACTTTATTTCCAATTTCTAGCCAATTTGACATATGACTGACCTCCAATTAATTTCTTTAATTCCATCTTAAATTAAAGCGCTTTCACAATTAATACACCTTTGTGTGGAGTTTATGGAAAGTGATTGTATTAATTAATGGAGAACAGAGTGAGACTATTTCTATATCAGTAAATTATATTTTATCATGCATATTGCAAGTTAATATTAGTAAGTTGTGGAAGTATAAAAAATAATGATGTTAATTATGTATAATATCTAAGTAAATGAAACTTATTTCTTTCAAAGAGTTAATTATATATGCAAAAAGTACTGATGTTATTTATGATCTTTCAGTATAATTAACTTATACAATTAAAAGTTAAATGAAAAGAAGAAGGTGCAGCATGAAAGAACAAGCAAATTTTGCTCAGTGTTTTGGTTTGTTTTGGAAAAATTATTTTAATTTTAAAGGATGTGCGACGAGGAGAGAATACTGGTTTACTATAGCATGGCTAGCTATCATAACAATTCCAGTTATGTTAATTGGTTTGTTTGGTTTAATTACTTTTTTAACAGGTATATCTCTTATATTTGGAGGGGCATTATTTTTATTTATTACGATGTTTTATTTTCTTGCTTCATTTGTCTTACTTATTCCTGTATTAACATTGATTATTAGAAGGTTTCACGATAGCGGTAAGTCTATGTTATTACCGATACTATTCACAGTGATGTTAATGACAATACCATATCTGCCTGACCTTACATTTAATCAATTCGGAGCAGGTGATATTACTTTTTTATCATTTTTATTTTTAGTTTTTCACATTTCTTTTATCCCTATTACTATTGCCTTAGGTATATATATCTTTGTAGTTACCTTGCTACCTAGTAAAAGAGAGAAAAATAAATATTGCAAAATCATGTTAGTCAATAAACATATAGAAGGAAAAAGAAAAGTTACTTCGTTTTCAAAAACATTAGAATGAATAAGTTCGTAATTAAGAAGCACAATCTCAGGAATGAGTTTGTGCTTTTTCGCTATATTAATTATTTACAAGCTATATAATGCCCGCTGCTCAATATATAACTGTCTTTCTCCTTTAGTTTTGATGAGTTTATTTGATAATAAATAAGTTGGATTTTTGAATTTGAAAAGCACTCTCATGATTGTTGAGGAAGTGCTTTCTTTAAAGCCTTAATAAATAATTCTGTTGATTTTCAAATCTTTAATATCAAAGATTTTAGGATTATGTTTAACTCCGTAATAGTATAAATTCTTAGCAATACTTTGAGCTAAACGATTATCATAATGTTTTCCTTTAAAAATGATTTCAAATTTATCGATTCCGAGCATACTGATCATCTCCTTAGATAGTATTAGGATTTTTTACACATGAAAAATATGTGGAAATAGTTCATTTTAAAATTCGACTTCTTAAGAATACATAAAGGTCTATTCATTATTTGTTGTCATATATATTGTCTCAGTAATAATTTTATCTAATGTTATGTGAGATTGAGGATCGTGTTAAGTTAACTTATAAACATCAACTCTCTTATATGAATATCATATATATAACCATAGACATATTTTGACTAGGCAAAATGATATGTTGAAAATAGCAAATTACACGCTTTCATTCGGAGGGGAAAATTATGGACTATTATAGAGAAAAGTATGTTGAAGATAGAAGTAAAATAATGGATGTTACTGAGATTTTATTAGAGTATGTTAAACAAAATGAAACAAACTTTAAACTGCTAAAAAACATCTCTGAAATTGAAAGAATACGAGAAAGCTTTTTAAGAAAAAAATTTGAAATTGTGATAACGGGGGACAGCAAAGTTGGGAAATCTACCTTTATTAATAAACTAGTAAATAAAAATGTACTGCCAACAAGTCCAACAAAAGTAATAACTTACATCAAGCACTCTGATTATACACATAGTATTGAAGGTACGAAGATTCATCTGAAAAATGGTGAAATCATTACCATAGATAATGAAAAACTAGTCGAATTAAGTGAAAGTGATATAAGCGAAATAGAATACTTGGAAGTTTTTCTGGATTCAAATTTTTTGAAAGAAGGTGTCGCAATTATAGATACACCTAGTATTACGACACTCAGTAAGGTACAAGAAGATAATATTGATACTCAAATTAAAGAAGCTTCTGCTCATATTTTTTTATGTAGTGCAGACCAAGGTGGATGTACAGCAGAAGTAAATTTTATTCAAGATAAAGAACAATATATAAACAAAACATTATTTGCAGTAAATAAAATGGATCTTATCCATCCTGAAGAAGAGGGAGAAATTATTGATGCTATGATAATGAATTTTGACCTTAAAACTACTGAACATCTATTTTTAATGAGCATACATAATGATGAGAATCCTATGATAGCAATTAAGAAGCAGTTGGAACAGGTGATATTCGGGGACGACAAATTAAAAAAAGAAATTGCCGAAGCATATAAGACAATAAGTCGTCATTATGCTTTGCTAATAAAAGAAAATTTATTGAAAACGAAAGAAGAATTAGAAAATGATGCATTCTTTAAGAAGATAGATGATGATATGAATGCTCTATTTAAAAAAATGAGAAATAATTTGAAGTAAATAGAATATACACCAAACAAAGCAAACCATCCCAAGGCTTGCTTTGTTTAGGTTCTGCTATTTAATGATTGAAAGTGAGAATGGTACTACATAATCTTCGCCTTTGTTAACGGCAATAATAGCCATGATTGTATAAACAATACTTGCAATCGAGATAGCAATTAATGGAATGATACCTATAATAATAAGCGTTAAAATGTATGAAACTACTCCGTAAATTGCATAACTAATAGCATAATTTAAATAGTTTTTACCTTGTTGGTTGATAAAAGGAGATTCATCTTTTTTCATTAACCAAATAATTAAAGGACCTATAAAACTTGTGAATAAACTTAAAATCCACATTACCATTGCCATTGTGCGATCATCTTTTGGTACTTCTTGAAATCTTTGAGGATTTTCAGAACCGTTTTGAAAATTCATTTCCCTCATCCCTTCTTTATTGTATTTTTTGCTTTTAGCAAAAATAAGTATAAGTACACTACAAAATACTTAATGCAATACTCTCATACATTTATTGTATATGTATAGATAGTCAATTTTTGTCTATATTGTGTAGTTTATTTGTATTTACAAAAACTTAAAAATAAAATCATTAAATTTAATGATATAATTTGTTGAAATAGAGGGAATGGTGGTGTCAAAATGGCGAAATCTATACAATTACTTGAATTATATTTACGTTTTTTAGACGGCGAAAAACTTACAAAATCTACAATAAGTCAATATTTTGATAATAAGTCAGATAGAACAATCCAAAGGTATATTTCTGAGCTCAATAAATTTATTAGTAGCTATGAGGCAACTGAACATTTATATATCAAATATGATTATAAAATTAATGCCTTTAAGATGTTTAATAATGGCAATCAAAACATTAATCAAAAACAAGTACTAGCCATTATCAAAATGTTGATGGCAGCAAGAGGGCTTACTAAAGAAGAAATAGATAAAACAGTTGCACATTTAACAGAACGTCTCAAACCAGAGGACCGTAATATTATTGAGCAAGCAATCCTTTCTGAAATGACACACTATCACCCCATGATTCATGAGGAACCGCTTTTAGACAAAATATGGGATATCAATCTCATTATTCAAAATGGTCAATCACTATCATTTGAATATTCGAATGCGATGAATAAAGTTAAGCATCATGTAATCAAGCCAATGTATATTACGTTTTCAGAACTTTATTTTTACGTTGTAGGTGTGAATGAGAAAGAACAAGTTATTATTTATCGTTTAGATCGGATTCTTGAATATGAAGGTATTAAAAAAAGAATTGCCACTCCAGATTCACCTTACTTTAAAGAAGGAGAGCTGAAACAACGTATTTATTTCATGTATGGAGGGGAATGGCAGCGCGTAAGATTTGAATTCAATAATGGAATTATAGAATCAGTCATGGATCGCTTTCCAACTGCAAAATTACTTAAAAAAGACTATGAAAATAATCGCTTTGAAGTTGAAATTGAAGTTATAGGTAACGGCATTATAATGTGGCTGCTTTCTCAAGGAAGTAAAGTGAAGGTATTGTCTCCACAATCAGTAAAAGAATTATATTTAGAAGAGTTGAAAAAGATGATAAATCAATATTGAGGTAGACAAAATTTGTCTGGGGGCATATGTATGATACAAGTAATCCAAGATGAAAGGATGATATGCATGTTCAAGTTAACCGACAGACAAAAGAGAAAACTAATCGACATGATATTTGTAATAGAATATGACGAAAATCAAGATGAAGAAGAGTTCTATCGTGAATTAGAAAGTGAACTACGTGAAATTTTCGAAAAAATAAAGCGATTTTTTTGGGTTTAAAATGTAGTTATATTAGCTTCTGTATCTTGGAAGTTAATATATTTATATCTTCATTAAGGTGTGGCAAGGCTCAAAAAATAAATTTTTAAATTATTAGGATAGACAAATAATGACTATCTTAAATTCAGTAAGATATATAGTAAAATACATGTAAGAAATTGATTTAAAAACATGCACATTAAGTAGTTTTATTTTAAAAACAATAAACAAATTATATAAAATATATGCGAGGTTAGGGAAATGTTTAATAAAGAGAATAGAAAACAAGCATTAAGAAATTATGAAATAAATGCCGAAGAATATGAAAAAGAAAGAGGCTTATTAGTAACTGATTCAGAAGAATTATATGCAACTAGATTAATTTTGAAAGAACATGTAAAAAAGATTTGGGAATTTTTAAATAATATGAGAAATAAACCTGAAGAAGTACAAGTGAAGGTAGAAAAATTAAGAATTGAATTTGCAAAATTTGAGAACTTTGTAAAAGAAGTTAATGCTGAAGTAGAATCCACTTTAAAGAAATCAGCAGGGAGCATAGGAACTGGAATTGCTGCTGGAGCTGGAGTAGCTGCTTTTGGACCTGCTGCAGCAATGGCAATCGCAACAACCTTTGGAACAGCTTCTACAGGAACAGCAATTTCAGCATTAAGTGGAGCAGCCGCGACTAATGCAGCATTAGCTTGGCTTGGAGGCGGAGCGCTAGTTGCAGGTGGAGGCGGAACAGCTGCAGGAACAACCCTTTTAGCGCTTAGTGGCCCTATAGGATGGACGATTGGCGGAATTTCACTTGTTGGGGCTGGTATATTTACTAATTCTAAAAATAAGAAAATGGCTAATGAAGCACGCGAAAAAGCATTAGAGATAAAAAAACAAGCAGTAATATTAAAAGGTACTAGAGAAGAAATTAAAGAAACAACATCTTTAACTCAAAATACTAATGACTTAATAGAACCTTATTTCACAAGTGTGTTTGATCGAGCATCAAAATACAAAATGGATTATAACTTAATTAAACAAGCTAATGATAATGAATTAGTTAATGACTTAGGCAGCCTAATCAATCAAGCAAAAGGAGCAACGGAATTATTAAATAGAGCAATAGGTCAGGAGGCATAACTTATGGAAAATACCGTAAGTTTTGATAGATTTGTTGATTTAAACTATCTTAAAGGCACTGAGATTTTTAAAAGTGAAGAAGAAAAAATAAAAGAAGTGTCTAACAAATTGTTAGATGAATATAAGGAAATAGTTTTAACTCAAATTATTAATCAATTTGGAATTGGACAACTAATTGGCGGCTATAAAGACGGTGGAAACGTTTCTACAGAGTATAATGCGAAAAAAGGTATATTCGCAGATGAAGAAACGAAAGCAAGATATACAAGAGAATATAAGCATAGTGATTATAGTAATGATATATTTTCGATTGATAAAAGTGGTCAAAGAATTTTAGAGACTCCGGGATTATCAACACTAAATTATCAGGCGACAAAAGTGAGAGAAGATATAAGAAATAAAATAACCCCAGTAAAAAATACTCCAGAATATATTAGATTAAAAAATACAAATCCTGGAGTAGGGGAAAAAAGCAAGAGAATGGTTAAAGCTTCTAATAATGCTAGAAAAAAAATTGATAAATTTAAAAAAAATAATTTGAATAAAGAAGGCTATTTAACTGATGGGTATAATACTAATAGGACAGCAGAGAACCATTCAAATTTTCATATGGACCACGTTACTTCAGCTAAAGAAATACATGAAAAATTTAAACTTTATACTTCTAAAGAAGAAGCAGCGAAAATAGCATTAGATCCAAATAATATTACTCCAACAGATGGTTCAGCAAATCAATCTAAAGGCAAAAATAATTTATTAGAGTGGAACGAAAGTAAAAGTAAAAGGGACCCCGAAAAAACTAACGGTGAATTATATGAATTAGATAATGAAAAAGTATCTGAAAGGTATAAAACTTCAACAGAATTCATAGAAAAGGAATATAAAAAAAAGAAATATAAACATATAAAAAAAGGTGTAGTTAATGCAGGATTAAAACAGGGGAGTAACTTTGCACTCAAACAAGCATTAGGAATTTTTTTATACGAGCTAGGTAATGAATTTTCAAAAGAAATGAAGAATTATTTAGGCAACCTTAAAAGTATGAAAAATTTTAAAGAAAAAACTGAAGAGTTTAAAAAAAGTTGTGAAATTATTAAGGATAATCTATTAGAGAAGAAATGGAAGATTCTTAAAGGTTTCCCAGAAGGGTTTATCAGTGGTTTTATTAGTAATATAATAACATTCATAATTAATTCATTCCTAACTACTTATAAGAGAATGGTGAAGATAATTTCTGAATCTTTCTCAGGGCTCGTTTCTGCCGTTAAGACTTTATTTTCTAATGATTTTGAGGATTCTAATCAAAAATATAAAGCCGCGATAAAAGCTTTTACTGGAGTAATAATAGGCTCTCTTGGAGGTATAATGACTGAAAGTTTGATTTTATATTTGAGAACTACTCCTTTTGGTCTATTTGCAATTCCTGTAGGAAGTATCATTGGAGGTATTTTAACAGGAATTGTAACTGTATCTGCTCTTTATATGATTGATGATTTTTCTGGTTTTATTAAATCATTAAAAGGTATTTTCAAAAAAGATGAAATATCTCAAGAGGAATTGAATCAAAAATATAAAGAATTAGTAATAAAAATGGATGAAGAATACCAGTTTATTATTAGACGTATTTATAGAGAATATAAACACTTGTTAGAAATAACGCAAAAAGCTTTTGATAGAACTATTTCTTCCACACAACGTTTTAATAACACAGTGGAATATGCTGTGGCTTTTAAAGTGGATGAAAGTGAAATAGTAAAAAACACACAAGAAATAGATGATTTTTTCTTAAATTAATATATCTAAACATCGACTCCCCCGAGGATTCGATGTTTTTTCTTTTTTCACTTCTCCGCCCCAAATTGCACCATTTCCCTATCTATGTTTAAATTAAGAAAACGCTTCCAAATAATATATCAATGATAACCAACCTTTTTAATCATATCTCATTCACATCTAGATAATCTCATAAGCTCAACCTAACGTACCTAGATCTTTTTACATCTAAGACATATGCATAAAAACACTAAACTATAGATAGGATGATGTTTTACAGTTATGAAGAGTAAAAGGAAAAAGCATAGAAATATTGTTTATTATACATCCGTCGCAATTATTTTAATTGTGACATTAATCGCAGGTATCTTTCCAAAACTATTCGGAAAATATGCGCAAAGTACATATGATATGATAGCAGGTTCATTCGGTTGGTTATTCTTAGTAATTATCTTTGTATTGGACGTGTTCTTAATCGCCCTAGCAATCTCACGTTATGGCCGCTTCAAACTAGGTTCTGATAATGAAGCACCAGAGTTCTCATTCATCTCTTGGGTCGGCATGTTATTTTCTGCAGGACTAGGAGTAGGAATTGTCTTCTGGGGTGTTGCAGAACCGCTCACACATTATCTGCATTCTCCATTCCCAGGAAAAGTACCCGATCAATCGGCTGAATCTGCACGTGTCGCTATGGGATATACATTCTTTCACTGGGGGATTTCACAATGGTCCATCTTTGCGATTTCTGGACTGACAGTAGCCTACTTCCAATTCCGTAAGCAACGTAACGGATTAATTTCAACAGCCATGGAACCTGTATTTGGAGAGGCGTATAATCGTCCGCTTCGCAACCTCATCGATATCTTAGCTATCATCGCCACAGTCATGGGTATCGCAACATCTATCGGACTCGGCATCATGCAAATTGGCGGCGGTCTCCATCATGTATTCAATCTGCCGAATACGAATGTAACTAAGGTAGCCATCACTGTAATTATGGTCTGTATCTTCCTCGGTTCAGCACTCACAGGTTTGAACCGCGGTGTGAAATGGCTGAGCAACATCAACGTCGGTCTCGGAGCCGTCTTACTTATTTTTATCTTAATATTCGGCGACTTAAAATTCGTTCTAGAATCCTACACGCTTGCAATTGGTGATTACTTGCGCAACTTCATCGAATACAGTCTGCGTGTGAATCCATATACCGGAGATAACAGCTGGATTCAAAAATGGACAGTCTTCTATTGGGCATGGGTGATAGCATGGTCACCATTTATCGGTGGTTTTGTGGCACGAGTTTCACGTGGTCGTACTATCCGTGAATTCGTGATAGGGGTCTTAATCATCCCACCGCTTATTTCATTTACATGGATAGCAGGCTTCGGCGGTACAGCATTGAAAGTTGCATTAACACAAAATACAGGAATCGAAAAAATAGTCGATAAAGATTACTCCGTAGCACTCTTTGAGTTGCTGCAGCAATTCCCGATTTCTGATATCACAAGCGTCTTAGCTATCGCATTGATCTTTATATTTATTGTGACAAGTGCGGACTCTACAACACATATCGTAGCAAGTATGGCTACAGGCGGTGTGGATAATCCCAAAGTGCAACATAAAGTAATTTGGGGATTATTAATTGGTGCGATTTCTGTAACTATGACCATTGCGGGAGGTCTAACCAGCCTGCAAACAGCTTCACTTGTTACAGGTCTGCCATTCTCTATTATTTTGGTACTCATGATCTTTTCTATTATGCGTGCACTGCATCGAGAACCCACTGAGCATTTCCAAATGACTTATATTGAAGATGATACTGACTATTCAATACCTTTAGAAAAAAGAGAGCAAGAGAATAATGAAAACTAAAAAGATAAGTCTAGATGTGAAAACCGTCTAGACTTTTTAAATTGATTTAAAAATACTGCAGCATAATAAATAAGAGATAGAAGTTGAAAAGTCAGCTGTTACCGTAAATTGTATGCAAACAACAAGTATAAATTAAAAATATAGTCGCCATTTGCATGTAAAGAGTCGACTATATGAAAATGAAAATATTTATTTTATTATGTCATGATGAAAAATAACTGAGAAAATAATATAATATTTCTAAGAGAAAGTTGAATAGATGGTGGCAAATCTATTTTGAAGGAGGTGGTGCCTATGGCGTCACTGAATTTAGAAAGGATAGGCTAAATGACAACATTTGAAGTAATTATAGTCATGATAGCGTTTGGTGAATTTACACTGAGCCTTATCACTATAATTATTGAAATTGTTAAAAAAAGATAAAAAATAAACCATCTCACAACTTTGACGTAGTTGAGATGGTTTAAATCATCAAAATCATGTCACCGTCTTTTAAACGGTCTCTGAAAGCGTCGTGTTGGAGCACGGTGCCTTTCTTTACGCCTTTATTATCGCATAAGAGAAAGTAAAAGTACACACAAATACATAAAGAGAAGCCTTTTAGAAGAAAATTGACGCTGAGTTCAGAAAACAAAAAATAAACCATCTCACAACTTTGATGTGACTGAGATGGATTATTTAAACAATCTTAGCATGTCACCGTCTTTTAAACGGTCTCTGAAAGTGTCGTGTTGGAGCACGACGCTTTTCTTTACGCTTTTATTATCGCACAAGATAAATTGAAAATACATAGAGAAAATTCTATTTTAAAGGACAGACTTATAGCGTTATTGAGTTCATTATGAGAAAAGAAATTATGTATCTATTAGGACTATAATATAGTTGCTTTTCATTAGAAAGAGTTTGACCAGTTATTATTTTCACAATCTTGTGACAATTAAAAGTTTATGATTAAATAAAGTAAGCGTTTACATTTATCAACTTAGAGTTCTTCATATAAAAATAAATAAAGGGGGAGTAAAATGATTACATTTATAGTTTCTATCATTTTGCTGATTGTAGGTTACTTTACATACGGGAGGTATATCGACAAGATGTTCGGTCCAAAACAAGCACGACCGACACCTGCTTATAACCAACGCGATAATGTTGATTACCTGCCGATGAAAACATCATCAAATTCATTAATCCAGCTTTTGAATATCGCAGGAGTTGGACCTATCTTCGGACCGATTATGGGAGCTTTATATGGTCCAGTTGCTTTTATTTGGATAGTAGTTGGATGTATTTTTGCCGGAGCTGTCCATGATTATCTTACAGGGATGATTTCTATACGAAATAAAGGGGCTCATTTACCTGAACTTGCAAGTAAGTTTTTAGGCAAGGTGATGAAGCATTTCGTTAATATCTTCTCAATTCTCTTATTACTTTTAACTGGCACTGTATTTGTAACAAGTCCAGCGCTACTATTACATAATTTAATGGATGGGCGCGTAGCATTAGGAATAATTATTTTTGCGATTTTTGTGTATTATATTTTATCTACTATTTTGCCGATCGATAAAATCATTGGTCGCATTTACCCGATTTTTGGTGCACTTTTATTTGTGAGTGCAGTAGGTATGGGATTCCGTCTTATTCAAACAGGTGCACACATACCAGAAATCAGTTTACAAAATATGCATCCCGATGGCGCACCGATTTTCCCTTTACTTTTCTTCACTATCACATGTGGAGCATTATCAGGGTTTCATGCGACACAAACACCAATCATTTCTAGAACAACAAATAATGAAAAAAATGGTCGGTTTATTTTTTATGGAATGATGATTGCTGAAGGAATTATCGCTATGATTTGGGCAGCAGCTGGAATGAGTTTGTTCCATGGATACGAAGGCTTACAAGGTGTGTTGGCTGAAGGAGAGGCTGCTTTAGTAGTGAGCAAAGCAGCGCACTTACTGCTTGGTTCTGTTTTAGGAACAATTGCTGTACTCGGTGTGATTGTCTTACCAATTACCAGCGGAGATACTTCATTTAGAAGTGCGCGTATGATTATTGCAGATTATCTGCACATCGATCAACGTAAGTTAGCAAAGCGTATTTTTGTAGCAGCACCACTCTTTATCATTAGCTTTGCATTAACTCAAATTGATTTTACAGTCTTGTGGCGCTATTTCTCATGGGCCAATCAAACCACTGCAGTAGTAGCTCTATGGGTTGGAACTATGTATCTTCTATTGGCTAAGAAGAATTATTGGGTGGCAGCTGTACCTGCAACTTTTATGACGTGGAATATCTTTGTTTATATTTTGAGTCAGAAAATTGGCTTTGGTATAAATCTTACAGTCAGCTATTATTTAGCTTTCGGATTAACGCTATTATGGATCGGTTATTTTGTATATCAATATAGAAAAATGACTGCTAAAACAGAATTTGAATTAGATTATCAAATATCTGGGCAAGAACCGGCAGTTTAAAATTATGACAAGTCAAGCACTAGTTGCTTGGCTTTCCTTATTTTTATATGCAAATGACAAGTATAAATTAAAAATGAAAAAGTAAAAGTATATAAAAATAACCGAAAATGAAATCATTACCATGTATGATTGCTAATTAATATTAATAATACTTGCATCATTGTTAGCAAACTTATTCAACGCATCACAATAAGTCATAATAGTAGTAGCATCCATACAAGTCCGCGTCTTATTTTGAGTAATTTTATGATATAAAGTTTGTTTGAATTCTGATTTAGAAGAAGGTGTAGCAATATATTTATTCGGATTACCTACATAAAGATTGCCATCACCTTTATGGTTGAAGTAAATAACCATCTCGATGAACCTTGCATCAAATATTTGATTTGCAAATTCACGTGTCTTTTGAATTTGAGCGAAAGGATGCCCATATTTTTTAAAAGCAAATTGTTTATTTTCATTGCTGAGAATAAAGGTGATGTAATCATCGCTATGTTCTGGAAATAAATACTTTTTTAAACCATCTAAATTAAATTTTTCCAAGTTATCTTTACTAAAATTGAAATAAATATCACCTTTCCAGTGTTTTGTTTCAATGATAAAGAGGCCGTTTGTACAAATTACAAAATGATCAATTTGTCTGATTTGATTTTCATCTTCAATTAACACGTTGTTATAAATTGCATAGTGATCGACAACTTTGCTTTTTTTAAACTCTAAAAAGATTTCTTGCAAATGATTGCTGGTGATTTGTTCTCCCACATTTAACGAAGACTGCACTAAATCTTGTAAATACTTAATTTTGTTGTTTAACTTTTCAGCATTAAAATTTTCCATGAAATTCTCCTTATTAAGTTTAATAATTATTTATGAATATATATGTAAAAATAAAGTCTGAATTTAATGTTATACTAGGTATTGCATACAATTATTTTCAAAATTATAAATAGTTAATATTTATTATGAAGGGGAGAAATATGATATGTCAATACCAACTCTTGTGGGTCATCAAACTGAGATTTTATATGTAGCTGATAATCAAAACATGGTTATCACTGGTAGTGCAGGATGTGGGAAATCATTATTAGCTATCTACAGAATATATTGGCTCTCTAAGGTGTACCCTAATGATAGAATTGTTTTGCTTACATTTAATAAAGCGGTAAATCAAGATATGATTTCCAAAATAGAGCTTATTGCTGCACAACGAAATGAAACAGTACCTAATAATTTGATTGTTAATACATATAATTTATTCATGAAAGAAATTTTAAATAAAATTTGTGATAATTTTCAGGAAGAAGAGTTATTACTTAATAAATATAAAGAAGGAAAGGGAGTTAAAAATTATAATCATTATAAGAAGAAAGTTAGACAGGTTGAACAAGCTGTAGACGAGATTAGTAAAAAGTATCCAGATGAATCTTCGTTTAAAAGACCTTATCAAACCTTTTCTGACGAAATATCGTGGCTGCAACAAATGGCAGTTAGTACTCTAGAAGACTATGAAAAGATGGAGAGAATAGGAAGAAGAAGCACTAGAATAGATAGAAGTAAAAGAAAATATTTTTATGAAGTTTATGAAAAGTATTTAGAAAATAGAGAAGAAGACGATAGATATTATGACTTTGAGGATATCGGGAGTTTAATACGAACTTTATTAGAAAAAATTGAAGATCAAGATAAAAGAGAAAAGTTGATGTCTTTTAAATATATTCTTATCGATGAATTTCAAGATTTCACATCAGATATGTTAATGACTGTAAATGCTTTAAGTGATAAAAATGGCGCATTAGTGTTGTTAGGAGATATCAATCAGGGTGTATTCGGAAAGCGTATTTCTTTCAAATCGCTAGGTATTAATATGAATAGTTATAAGAAGTATAAATTGATTCAAAATTATAGAAATAGCCGTCCAATCAGTGAGTTAGCTGAAGAGATATCTAATTCACCATATTTTGACAAGAGTAATGAATTTTATGCAGAAGCTGAATTAGGAATCAGAAAAGGACAAGACCCAAAAATTATCCAATACAAAAATGAAGAAGAAGAGATGTCCAAAGTTTATCAATATATTAAAGCTGTGGAGACAAACTATAAAGACGAAAGTGTATGTGTCATACTTCCAACGCATAAGTTTAAAGACTTTAAAGGTTTTATTGAAAAGCATGGTAATAATTTTAAAGAATATAGTTTAACTAATCACGAAAGTAATATTGTCATTGGATCTTATAGACAAATTAAAGGGTTGGAATTTGATACGGTTATTATGCCTTTTTTAAGTAAAAAGACTTTTTTGGAAAGTTTAACGATTGACAATAATGAGCTTGATACGGATAAAGAAGATTTTGATCTTACTAATATAGGCACAGAAATACTAGAGAAATACATTGCGCAGTATTATGTTGGTGTTACAAGAGCAAGAAATAAACTTATTATTTTATACTCAGGACAAATAACGCCATTATTAGACAACTCATCTTTTGAGAAATATAAAAAAGGGAGTGAAAATTAATGGTTCAAGCAGTTGTGAAAAACCGTCATATTACTAGATTGTGCCATTTTACTAAATCCAAAAACCTGCCTTTTATTTTAGGTGAAGGGATAGATAGTGATAATGGTATTTTAGCGAATAATTTTATTTCTGATACTTCATTTTTGAATAAAACTGATGAGAATAGATTTGATAATCACGAAGATTTTATTTGTACATCGATTCAATATCCTAATTGCTATTATTTTTCTACTGTAGTTAAAAAGAATCAAACTGAAATATTTAATGAATGGACGATACTGGGAATCAGTCCTAAAATTATTGATGATTCTACAAAATTCTGTGCTGTAAATGCAGCTACTAAGGGTGGAAGAATGATTGGAAATGGTGCTGAAGCTTTTGAAGAAGTTTTTAGTGAAAGAGTAGAAGGAAAAAGAACTTTTATTAGGAATCAGAACTACCCAGACAATGTTCCTACTAACGTGCAAGCGGAGGTATTGATTTATAACAAAATACCTAAAGAAAATATTACAAGCCTTATTTTCCCCACAGAAGCAATTGCTGAAAAAGAATGTTTAAGATTGGAACTTTGTGGAGTTAATGTTTCCCAATATGACATAATAGTATCAAGTGACTTGTTTGAAAAGAAAGAAATAGTACGATTATTACAATCAGGAAAAATACCTGAAGAAAAGGTGTTGAAATATAAACAATATGGCTAATCGATTCGTTTATTATGTTGATCCAACAGACCATTTTAATTTTAAAAAAGCAGATGTTTCTTTTAAGTGGTTTCCTGGCTTTTCAAAAGAGCAAAAACAGAAAAGTATAAAAGAATTACATCAGCAATTTTTAAATCTAAATATTACAGATAAACTTCTTGAAGTATCGAGTAAATCGGAAAAAAGTATAGGAGTTAAAGCGAGTGCTTTTAATTTAAAAATAAGTACAATTAAAGGGCATAATATTAGCGTTGAACAGATATTCCAATCTAGTAAAGTTTATAAAAAAGCGGGGAACCAAAATTATCTTTTAGAAGAGGGATATAATTCTAAAGAAATGAAACGAAAGTTAAGAGAAATTGATAAAGATGATTATATGATTAAATATAGTAGTTTTCATCATGACTTCCCGTTAGAGCCTAAAACGCTCTTTTATAATTGGATATATATCAATGCTTTAAATCAAAATGAAGAAGTAGCAAAAGAAATTTTAAAGTACGAGGCGTTTACAGATATAGAATTCAATCCAAAGCGCTCTTTTAATTGTCAGGCTGAAGCGTGTGCTATCTACGTTTCTTTAGTAAAACAAAAAAAT
Organism: Staphylococcus condimenti; assembly: GCF_001618885.1. NCBI lineage: Bacteria > Bacillati > Bacillota > Bacilli > Caryophanales > Staphylococcaceae > Staphylococcus > Staphylococcus condimenti. The sequence goes on from NZ_CP015114.1 coordinate 1,754,408, forward strand.
TTAGAAGAAGCTTTGAAGAACATTAAAACCTTTGAAAGTATTGTATATTAAAAAGAATAAGTGCTATTTTGATTTCACTAGTATATTAAGATGATATAAAAATTGTAAAAAACATACTCTTTCAACATATTTTATGTAATAATAAAAATGAATAAGATAACAAAGGGGTTATGTTGTATGAGTGAGTTAATAGCAGCGTTAGTTGGTGCAGTTTTAGCATTGATTGGTACGATTATAGGAATTAAGATGCAATTTAAGAAGCAAGATGAAGATCGTGAAAAGGAGTATCATAATGATTTAGTAAGTATGATTGATATTATGGTATTTAAAGCATCTAAAGTTAGAAACAATCAATTAGATTTTAATAACGCAAATCTTAGTAAAGAAGATACAATTAATATTTACCAAGAAATTGAAGGAGATTATTTAGCACTAGATCAACAGCTTCAAACTTTAATCGTAATGATGAGTCATCATAGCGATAAATCTAATAGTGATATTCAAAAATTATTATCGAGTTACCAACCGTTAGAATACAGATATAACAAATTTAAGGTTGCACATAAAATTTATAGACAACAATTTGATGAAAAAGACTTCGATAAAAATGCAATTGCATTTTCAAAAAGAAAATTTGACGAAGCAGTGCATCGATTTATTTACAACATTAAAGATTTTTCAAAAGAACGCTATAACCATGATATTTATGAACCTAAATTAAACGCGCTAGTCGATAAAGAAGATGCTAAAAAATATAGAGACTACAGCAAAGTATATAGTGGTTAAAAAGTAAGCAATTAATTATTTAAATACTTAAAACGTCGTGTAGATGCACGGCGTTTTTTTAATGTAAGACTCTTAATGCACAATACAAAAATAAAGCATCTCACAATTTTAACGGATTAAAGATGATTTTAACCATTATCTCACAAATGCTGCATAGTATTTTTAACCATTTTATTACAACCTAATATATTAAAAAGTGTAATATTAATTTAAAAATGACAAAAAGCGGATACATCTCATAGATGCATCCGCTTCTCCTCTTACTGTTGAACTGTCTCTTTAAAGTTTTCTAAACGTCTTTCTTTTTCCTCATCGCTAATGTTGTGTTTAGCAACATAACGGTTGCGTTCATGTTCTGCACATTCTTTACAGCAAGCGCCTAAATAACGGTGTTCATTTTCTTCAGAAACTAAGATTTGTTTATTGCATTCCGGGTTGCTGCAATTGATATAACGTTCGCAAGGTGTACCATCGAACCATTCTTTACCGATGACTGTTTTTTCAACTTGGTTAACATCTACACTGATACGTTCATCAAAGACATACATTTTACCATCCCAAAGTTCACCTTTTGTTTCAGGATCTTTACCATAAGTTGCGATTCCGCCTTCAAGTTGCGCTACATCTTCAAAACCTTCTTTTAAAAGGAAGCCTGAGAATTTTTCACAACGGATACCGCCAGTACAATAAGTGACAATTTTTTTATCCATGAACATTTCTTTGTTTTCTTTAATCCAATCAGGTAAATCTCTGAAACGTGTAATGTTAGGGCGTACAGCGCCTCGGAAATGACCTAAATCAAATTCATAGTCGTTACGTGCATCGATAACGATAGTTTCATCATCTTCTAAAGCTTCACGGAATTCAGAAGGTGACAAATATTTACCTGTTGTTTCACGTGGGTCGATGTCGTTGTCTAAATCAAGCGCAACGATTTCTTTTCTAGGACGCACATGCATCTTTTTGAAAGCATGTTCTTCCGCTTCATCGATTTTGAAAGTGATATCTTTAAAACGTTCATCAGCACGCATATGTGCAATATATTTATCTGTATCTTCTTTTGTGCCGGATAAAGTACCGTTGATACCTTCAGTGGATACTAAAATACGGCCTTTTAAGTTGTTCTCTTTACAAAATTCTAAATGCTCTGCAGCAAAAGTTTCGGGGTCATCGATTGTGACATATTTATAATATAACAATACTCTATAATCCATAATTATTACTCCTCATATTCTCTATCATTATTTATTATAAAGGAAAAAGGGCAGACGTTAATGATGCAGAAGACTGATTTTAAACCTAAATGCATCCATTTAATGCGTTATTCAAGCAATTTTCCATGTAATTCGCAAATTTTTCTCCTATCATATCTTAACAAAAAACACAAAAGATGCAATGCGGGGTGCTCAGATTCAACGCTTAATCAAACTTGCGAATATCTAATAAATACCAAGTGTAGTGGAGGATAACGAATATAACAACAACCGTCGCAAAAATAATTTCAATCACTGCTAAAGACCAAATTATTTCCGGGGGAATAAAAGGCAATGATACATTTTGAGCAACACTGTACGTAGCAGATGCTGTTGTTACCCAAGGGAATGTGAGTGCTGCATAGGCTGGTGTAAAACGGTTAGTTAGAATCTTAGGAATAAAGCATAATGAAAATATGAACAACAGTTGAGACATTATAAAGAATAAATCTATATAAAGATAAGAATAATCTGTTTCATTCATTAAATAACCATTCAAACATAAAGCAGCAGGTGCACTTATAATCACAACCATCGGCAATTGCAGTCGTCCATAATATTTCCATGATTGTTCAAGCACTATAATCGTAATGAGTGTTAAAAATGACATTGAGCCCATAACAATAGCAATATCTCCTATTATCTTATAAAAGTTCGGTGCTGATTCAGCAATAACACCTACCCCTACAAACATAACAAACCAACTGGTATTAGGCGGTGTGAATCGATCACGCGGGATATGGTAAATACAAAAAATTGCCATCATAATGACGTGCATCATAATCGCGCCAAACCATAAAATTGTTAAAAATGAAGAAGTGATGCCAAAAGACTGCTTAATAACAGCAAGCATAGTTATCAACATCATCGGCAAGGCTGGGAAAATTGCAAAGATGTTTGTGTTTTTCAATTCATTCACAATGTCTTTTGGGTAAATACAACTCTTTAATATAAATAATGCGACACATAAACAACTGATGATAAAGGAAACTAACCCGGCAATAATCATATTTAAATGATAGAACAACGTACTTAACGTCATGACGCCGAGCGCTAATCCATTTATGGCCACAGGTACTTTGCGTAATATATGTAATAGCATACTTTATAACCTCTTTAAATTTATCTCTCTAGTGTAAGTTTATATGAATAACGTCTCATATAGAAGACTTGAGCAAAATAAAAAGAATCACCTTGTTATTCAAAGTGATTCTTCTCATTTGTTTAATGTCCGTTAGATTGATTAGGTTCAGCTTGTTTTTGAGGTGCAGGCTGTGTTTTTTGTACGGGTGTATTATTTTGATTTTGTGTTTGATTTTGTTGTGGTTGTGCAGGTTGTTGAGGCTGCTTAGGTTGTGCTTGAGATGGTGCAGGTTGTGTTGGTGCTGCTTTTGGTTTTTCAGCTTCTTTAGGTGTTTGACGCGTTGTTTCAGTACGTTGAGTCTGTTCTTGTTTAGGTGCAACATAATAAGAACGTTGCTGTGTTTGTTGGCTTTGACTCGTATCTTGCTGATATTGTGTCGTGTCTTCTTGAGTTGGTTCGTCAACTCGTTTTGTTTCAACTTTTTTCTTTTTATCTGATTTATCTTTGTCGGCTTTGTTGTCTTTAGCGTCTTTCTTTTCATAATATTTCAGAGCACTTGCTTGATCACTCTTCATATATTTTTGATACGCAATCACACCGCTTACGGCGATACCTGTAATTAACAAGGCTGTAACAACAACCGCTGCTATTCTTTTAAATGCTTGTCCCATGCGTAGCGACTCCTTATATCATGTTTAATCGTGGTGCTGTCTTCAATATACATAATCATTTTATAGAATAGAGATAAACATTTCCACTGATTTAAAGTAATTTTTTGAAAAGATCGTTGAAACATACAAGCGTTATGAAATATTGTCGTCATTTTAAGTGGAGATATTGTATGATAAAAGAAAAAATGAGGTACATCTATGATTAAACTTACAGATTTTATAACAACACCCAATATAAAGCGCACTAAAATTAAATTTAATATGAATGCCAGCGATATAACAAAACGCGCTTGGGACTTTCTTTTAGAAGACCATCCAGGATGGATAGAACTTAATGCGTGGAAAACTAAACAGACGAATAATAATCTGAATCATGCAGACTACTTGATTGCTCTAGCGCAGTATTATCCGTACGGGCCTGAGTATTTCGTATTTGGCGGCTTATACAAGGTTGAAAAAATAATTCCGGAAGTTTTTGATAAACCAGGTTATAAACTGACTCTAATGAATGAATATCAAGAATATATCAAACGGTTAATCATTAAAATAGACCGCCCTATAGGAAGGGATGTCTATAATCGCTTGTACAGCAATGTTCAAGCACAATTGAATCCTGAAGTGTATGAAATTGTGCCTAATGTAAAATTGGGACATTTTCCTGGTTATCAAAATATTTGTATGACGCATAAAGAATTAAAACAAATTGTGGAACGTAATGAACCGAGCTGGCAAGAAGCACTCAGTTATGTAAAAGGTGTATATGTGATTACAGATATGCATAATGGACAACTTTATATCGGTTCAGCTTCAGGCAATACTGATGGGATTTGGCAAAGATGGGCAGGATATGCACACCCAAACAATTTAACTGGAGGAAATAAAGCGTTTTTAAAAATATTAGAAGATAAAGGATCTAAGTATATTACTGATAACTTTCAGTATTCCATTATTGAGATTTTTGATACTAAAACAAAAGTGGAAACGATATTGGAGCGTGAAAATTATTGGAAGAATGTATTTAAAACGAAAGATTTCGGGATGAATCATAATTAAAGTGTAAATGTTTAATCTAAAATTAAAGTGGTATAAAATTTATAGCCAACAAATCTAAAAGCGAGGTTGATAAACATGGCAGAAATTAAACAAGGTAACAATAAGTTTTACGTTGGAGATTCTGAAGAGCAGCCGGAAGCAGAGATTACGTACGTATCAGCTGGCGAAGATAAAATTGATGTAAACCATACTGGTGTCAGCGGAAGTTTAGAAGGACAAGGTATCGGTACTCAATTAGTTAAAAGAGTTGTAGAATATGCGAAAGAAAATAATTTAAAAATTATCCCGTCTTGTCCATTTGCGAAAAAAGTAATTGAAGAAACGCCTGAATTCCAAGACGTTTTAGCATAAAGGAAGTCTAGAGGGAGTCTAAAGACAGATGGCTGTCCCAGCGCATTTATTAGTGCTGGGACAGCCTTTTTATATATTATATCTCTTCTAAATTATTTTCGATTTCTGTGCGGCGGTCTTCAAGGAAGTCAGGCAAAGAAAGTGACTTTCCTAAGTTTTCGACTTTTGTATCTACTGTGAAACCAGGTGCTTCAGTCGCAAACTCATACATAATTTTATTATGGCGATAGTAAAGTGATTTAAAGAAATAGCGATCAATAATGCCAGTATTGCTGTCTGGAAGTTGATTGATTCTTTGACGTATGTCTTCTAAATCTTCATCGGTAGGAACACTGACCGCAATATGATGGACATAGCCTCTGCCAGGTTTTACACGTTCTCCGCTATCTTCGACTAAAACAAAGTTAGAATAAATGCCTTCTGAATCTAGTGTATAAACATCTTCAGCTAACGGTTGATAGCCTAGTATATCAACTAGGAAGTCTGCGGTAGGTCTTGTATCTCGCAATCGCAATTCTACTGGTCCCATGCCTAGTATCTGTACATTTTCTGGTATATCTGAATAAGGATTGTGTTGCCAAACTTCAGGGGTTTTATGATTGTGATTATCTATTAAAATGAGTTCTAATCCATCTGGATCTTGAAACGTAAGTGCTTGTTGTCCCAAATACGTTGTAGCATTAGTCTGTATTTCGTAATGATTCAAACGTTCTTCAAAGAAATCTAAAGCGTGTTTATCAGGTACAAGCAAAGCAATACGTGCAATACTGTTTGTGCCTGGATGATGTTTTCCTAAATTAGGCATCTCAAAAAATGTTAATAAAGTTCCAGGTGTTCCTGTTTGATCTCCATAAAATAAATGGTACATCGTAGGATTATCTTGGTTCACGGTTTTTTCAACTAAACGAAGCCCTAAAATTTCAGTATAAAAATATTTGTTTTGACGCGCGTCTTTTGTGTACATAGAAATGTGATGATGTCCTGTGATTGGCATACTATCCCTCTTTTCCAGTCTATATTAAGTATAAAAAGTATACTTAAATCATATAACTATTTAGAAGGAAGGTAAAGCTATAAGCTTATCTTTAAATCTGTTTCTTTAAGAATTATTGGAATCTATGATATAACGGGTATAAGGAGAGAAATATACATGAAAAGATTACCAATAATAATCCTTAAATTTATGTTCTATTTTGATATCATGTTCTTCTTTGAATACGTTGTATTTGATAAGGTAGATTACCTTTATTGTTTAGGTTTAGCATTAGCGCTTGTGATCTTTACAGAAATAGGTAATCCAAAGAACAAGAAGAAGAAAAAACATGATGATGACAATAAATGACGGGTATAATCAACTAAAAGATAAACAGACGATTGGATGATAACAAAATGAATGTACCAAGAATGTTAATGTATGTGGCACTTATGTGCTTTATAGTCATTGTAGAAATGATATTAGTTGCGACAGTAGGATTACCGAAATATATAGTTATTGTAATTAGCGTTATTCTTTTGATTTTGGTGGTACTTATCGTAATGGAAGTTGTTAAGAGGAAAAAGAAATAAGTAGCACTTCTATAAAGATCAAATAATTTGATAAGGTGGTTAACCCTGAATGGATTCGATGAAAATCACAGTGTTGTCCGTAATTGTGTTTTTGCTTATCGCATTAGAGGTAGCAATGAATAGTTATGCTAACCCTCATTTATTCTTGATGACAGTAATAAGTATATTTACTGTAGTTGCCGCTGGAGTATTAGTATCTGAAGTCATAAAAGGTTACAAACAAGGTTATAAAGAATGAACTCTCAAGCTTGTACGTTGTAAAAGACGTGCGAGCTTATTTTTATTGTTATTTTAAAAGAAGGCAATTCAAATTCGTACATGTAACAATGTTATGTTACACTGTTGGTAGGAGGTATCGCTCTATGCCAGAACAACTTATTAGTAAGAAAGAACTTTTATTGAAGTGTGACATTACTTATGGTCAGCTTTATCGTTGGAAACGCAAGAATCTAATCCCTGATGAATGGTTTATTCGTAAATCAACTTATACAGGTCAGGAATCCTTTCTGCCGAAAGATAAGGTATTGAAGCGTATCAAAGATATACAAAAATATAAAAATGAATATTCCTTAGATGAATTGGCGAAGATGTTTGCTGAAGAAGGAGAAGCAGCAGAGAATAATGTAATCAGTGATGAAACATTGATGAATCAATGGTCACGTTATTTTATGAATGAAGTAGGGGAAACATTGTTGAATGAATATCCTAAGCAAAAAGCTGTTTATGTTGGAACAATTTTAAATGATGTATTAACAAAGAGTATTATATCGATGGATGAATTGCAGGATTTAAAAGACTTTTTACTTCAAAACAGCAAGGAAAATAAACAGGCGGTCTTATATATTTGTCGAAAACTAGGCATCACTTTTTATTTACTTGTTGAGCAACAAACGGAAATTATTTTAGATAAAAGCGTTAAAGTGCTTGATACGATTCAAGCAGAGAAGCTATTTATGAAAGAACAGTGAAGATATGAGATAATAGTACAGATATCTTACTTAATACAGATGTGAAGGAATGTATTCAAGTTTAAGCATACAGTAAAAATAATGCCCCAAACAGATAAACTGTTTGGGGTTTGTTGATTACTTGTTTTTAGTTGCTCTAATGAATAGTCCGAGTAACGTGAACGTTGTTACAGCAAATACGATATTCATGATTGAAAGAATCTCTATGATGACAACGTCTTTACCTAAACGTTCAAATGCATTCTGCTGCATCTCTTGATCAGTGTTAAAGTTACCTTCTTCTACACGTGAAGGCTTTTCTTCTAAATCTTTCATCATTCTGTCTTCTACAAAAGGCATAATGGATTCCTCCTTTGTTGCTAAATCCATTCCCTCTTATCATAAAAACAAACTTTAAACCGTTCTTTCTTCTTGTTGTAATGCACGATAACTTATCCAACTGCTGATTAAACCAATGATTAAGATGGCAGTCGCAAATAACAATGCAGAGTTATAATTGCCGGATTTTCCGATAAGGTAACCTGAAACAAAAGGTGCAATCATTTGTCCAATACTGTAGATAACAGTTAATGTCGCAATGAAGTTAGACTTACTGCCTGTTTGGAACATTAGCATTTGTCCTTTGGACATAAATAGTGTTGTGAGACCTAAGAAAGTACTGCCGAATAATAGTGAACTGATAATCAAGCTGGCAATATCATGAGAAATCACAGGTAAACAAACACTGATAATTTGTAATCCGAAGGCCATGTAAGTTGCTTTACTATAATCTAATTTTTCCGCAATCATCGACCAAACAACAGTAGAAGGAATTGCGCCTAATCCTACAAACATCCAACTTAAAGCTGCATATTCAGAAAATGCAGGAATAGATTTGATAATCGCAACTAAGAAAGTTCCTGTAATGATATAACCCGCACCTTCGCAAAAGTAGGCGATCGAGAACCAGCGCATAAACTTGGGATTTAGACGGTGGGTAGTCTTACTTCCTTTGTTATCCTGAGCATGTGTCTCTACTGGAGGATTTTCTTTCATAAAGAAGATGACCAGTAATCCGAGTATTAAAGAGAATACACCTAGGATAATCCAAGTCATCTGCCAAGTGGATTCATCCGTAAAGAAGAATACATAAATACTGCTTGAGAATAACCCTAGACCTACCGCACTATATAACAACCCGGAAATACCTTCCTTGTGAGCCTGGCGCAATGCTTCTAAAACTACATTTGAAGCAAGTACAAAGACAGTCCCGCTTGTGATACCAGCAATGAGACGCAGTATTGACCATAATATGTAATTTGTCGTGAATCCCATTAAGATAATGGAGAGAATATTAAGTATTAGATAGATTTTGACATCTACAACTTTGCTTTTGAAAATGAAAAACATGGGAATAATCGCACCGAGTAAATAACCAAGATAATTAATGGTCGCAAGTAATCCTGCGGCTTGATCACTCATATGCTCAGCATGTTGCATGAACGGTAAAATCGGCGTATAGGCAAAACGCCCGATTGCCATAACAATAAATAAAGAAGCCATTCCCAATAAAAGCTGTCTATGAGCATGATGATTCATAGAATCGCCTCCTTTTGTGATATGGCCTCTATTATACGCTTATTAATCTATTAATAATAATGAAGTTTTATGAATATTAAGATAAGTTAAACTTATCGTTGTTTTTTACGCAGAGAATAAACTTTTTAGATGGTATCTTATCCCTCAATTATTAACTCGTTGATTTTTTGATACCGAATATTTTCCAATAAGTCCCAAGTCTCCAAATATATTCAAGTGGCCCATATTTAAAGTTTTTCAACCAAATACTAGAGAAAGTAAATTGAATGATATAAATTACGAGGCAAATCCAAAATGTATTCATAAAATCAACGTGGTGTTTGCCAAATATTAATATAGCAACATAAATCAATAATGTTTGCCCGATATAGTTTGTAAGTGCCATTCTGCCATACAGACGTAATGGCGATAACAATTTACCGATAATATCAACTCTGACGAGTAATAAAAGTAATGATACATAAAACACCGCAATAAATGGGCTAGTGATGATCAGTAAGTGATCATATATTTCTCGATTTTGAATGAATATATCAGCTTCTTTTTTGCTTAAATGAGGGACGAGCATTGGGTTATTAATTAATTGATGCGCTTTAAATAATACAGTCCAGCTTGCTAAAGATAAAATACCTGAAACAGCAGTTACAAGTGTTAAAATCTTTGTTTTAATATGAGTGAATAATTCAAATTGACCTGCAGCTAAACCTAAAATAAAGTAGGGTAAAGGCAGAATGATTTTGCTGTTTAAATATATAAAAGCGATTAATATAACGAGACCTATTACTAAATTAATATATTTATTCAAATAAAAGAAGGGGATTAAAAATAAGCCGAAAATAGCATATATGAATAAAGCCTCTCCTGGCTGCAAGAATTGATGTATAATCCCGAATATTCCTAAGAAGAAAAGACGTCTTAAAAATAATTTGTTGGCATTTAAACCTTTCTGTTTAGCGTTATTAATAAAAATATAAAAACCTACTCCGAATAAAAATGAGAAAATCGCAAAAAATTTATTTTCTACAAAATAATCGATAAGAGCTAAGTAATTAACTTGGTTTTGATTAATTAAGTCAGAAGGCTGCATCATTGATATAATATTAGTCAAGATAATACCTAATAATGCAAAACCTCTCATAAAATCTAATTCTGAAATTCTTTTTGTCTGCACTTGCATAAATAACTCCTTCTGAACTACTCTTTTTCAATTGCTTTTAATGCTTGCTGAGGTACATCGTTTTTACTTACTTCTTCGAATGTTTCAACATGGGCACCTTTATGTTTAATTTTGAGATAATGATCTGTTTTTAATTTCTGAATGGCTTCAAATGTTATCTTTCGGCTTTTTCCTTTTTCGTTATAAACAGGCTGTGTATAGCTTACTCTGTTATACTCCAATTGTTTGTCAGGACGCTTTGTTTTGAGATAGCTTTCTTCTTTTTTAACTAGAGGATTAAATTGATGAAGTATAGCAAAATATTCTCCTTCTTGATGTTTATCATTTGAAAATATATAAATTAAAGCCGAGGCAAAAAATATTAAAGGTAAAATAATAATAAATGATTTTTTCATAACTTCTCCTTTCAACAATCACTATCGTAGCAAGGATTTGAAGCGCTGCCTACTTACAGTTTTGTCACCTTTGTGTTATATGGGTTTAAGTATTAAAGAGAATTTTAAAAGCAGATTTTTTCGTAATAAAAAGAATGTATCAAGAGGTAAGGAAATAATTAAGTAATTGAAAATAAAAGATGAGACTAGGTACATAAAGCACCTAATCTCATCTTAAATAATATTTTTATCATATTTTAACGAATATGTTTATTTGTCATCTTTTTTATCTTTTTTGTCGCCGCCTAATTTATCTTTAGCGTACTCTTTACCTTTATCAATGTACTCATCTTTGTGTTCGTTTAAATGTTCTTCGCCTTTTTTCTTAATATCGTCAAAGTTCATAATTTATTCCTCCTTCAAATTTAAGTACAGTTATGGGTTACCCCGTGATGAGGTACTGAAACACAATAATTTCAATAAATTTTGAAGTAAATTGAAAAATGGCTCAACCACTAGGTCTATAGAGCTAAATTTATTTTCAAAAAAATATAGTTGATACGCTACAATTAAGTATCGGATTAAAAAAAGTTGATGTTTTTATACATATTTCATTTTTGTTTTTAGTTCTTTTTATTCAAATGCAGTAAATCAAGTTGAACCAGCAGCGGGTCATGATCACTTGCACGTCCTGACATGTCTGTGAAGTCTGAATTGACATGTACCATATCTAATTTAGAATGCGGTGCAAGATTATTAGATACAACAACATGGTCTAAAGCTTGTGAGTTGCCTTGATAAACGTATGAATAACGCTCGTTTTGAGGTACGTTGTTCACTAAATCTGTCATTTGATTACCTTCTAATGTTTTAAGAGGTTGTGACCATTGGAAATCATTAAAATCACCTAATGCTACAATGTTAGCCTTTGGATTGTCTTGTTTAACTTGTGTCACAAAACGTGAGACGGCTTTCGCAATTTCAACGCGTTGTGTTTCACTACCTAAATTGACAGGTTGGTTTTTACCGAATAAGGCATCGTCGCCATTTTTAGAATTCCAATGATTCGCAATCGCAATGACTTGTTTGCCTCGGAATTTGAATTGAGCTGCTAAAGGTTTGCGGGAATCTATAAATGCTGGATTATTTGGATCAATTCTTCCAGGGTTACGTGTTAAGTTGCCTTTTTGATAAGAGACAGCAGTATTAGCATCACCTGGTTTAATCTTACTATCAAATTGAACACGGTTAGGATTATATAAGAAACCAACACGGATATTAGCACCCGGTTGACCACCGTCTTTATTCATTTCAGGGTCGATATTAATATATTTATATTCTGGCCCCCCGGCAGTCTTAATAGCTTTAATAAGGCGTTGGTATGATTGGTCTCCTTGCGGTCCTCCATTGCCTGGACCGTCGTTATCTTGAACTTCTGTCACGCCGATAATATCAGGTTGTTTCATGTTTTTGACAATACCATTTGCCAGTTTTTGTGCTTTATCATCACTTGATGATTTTATATCATTTGAGAAGTTTTCTAAATTATAAGAAGCCATTGTTAATTTTTGTTTTTCAGGATTGATAGAAGTAGGCTGAGGTTGTGTTTGTCCTTTTTGGTAAGCCTTTTTCATGTCATCTAAATCTACATTGATTTTATAGTTTTGGAAACCGTAATTTACATAACCGATAATTGGTCCTTTAAAATGATCGCCAGTTACCACATTAAAATCACGCGCTTTATTATTGTCATACATTTTAAAAGGGATACGTTCTCCATTGGCATCATTTTGTTTTAATAATAATCCGCCGTTTTTCGTTTCTGCAGGGTGGTCTTCAGGCACTGTAAATAAGTCGCCATGCTCTTGAGGTCCTACACTGCGGACATTACCTGTTTGCACACGCATGCCTTCTAATGATTCCCAGTAATCTATCGCGTATTGATTACGATCGAAACTTTTGAAATTATCATTAGCTGAAATAGCTTCAGGTATATGTTTGATGACGTAAGGTTTTGGAAGCGGCTGGTTGTTGGACTCTATTGAAATTTTACCTCCGCGGTCATCACGTGCATTGATTTCTGTAACAGGTAAATCTGTATTAGCTTTGTCATCATAGCCGTCAATCGCATATTCGTTAACAGTACCTGTGACTTTGACAGCGTCACCGACTTTAACATCTGCTTTTTTATTGCCGGAATAAACAATGATGCCTTCAGAAGTGTTAGGGTTATTATCTATTTTGCTGTCAGGTGTCTGCATATGGAAGTAATGTTGACCGCGAATTTCATATTGGTATGTAACGATACCTTCAACATTTTGTACTTTTTTATTATTGAGCGGTGAATAATGACCTGTACCTTGTATGTCATGGATGCTTACAGTTTTGGTATCAGGTGTGGATGTTGCTTCTGCATGTACTGCTTGAGGGGTAAGTATAACAGTAGCTGTCGCGACTGCTGAAAAAACAGGTTTTAAAAATTTCTTTTTCATTAATGCTCCTCCGAATATGTATGAATTTTGTTTTAATTATAACAATAAAGTAATTAACTATTTGTTAACTTTTCGTAAATATAGACTTTAAATGAAATGCTATTTTTGTGCATAGGATTTTTAAAATTTGTTTGAGTTTGAATATAAATAAATGATTGTGAAAGAAGTGAAAAGGGAATTTTAAAATTATATAGAAACAATGAGGAGGCGTTAGTGTGGATTATACAAGATTAGGTAACTCCGGTTTAAACGTTTCAAGATATGCATTGGGTACGATTCCTTTTGCAGGCAGCAATGGTTTTGAAAATGCAGGCGGTATGACGGAAAAAGAAGTTGAATACTTCATTGATTATGCTTTAGAACAAGGTATCAACCAGTTTGATACGGCTAATCTGTATTCTAAAGGTGATTCGGAAATTGCTTTAGGAAAAGGGATTCGCAATCATCGAGATGAAATGGTCATCAGTACGAAAACAGGTTTCCCATATAATGACAATCCTAATAATGTTGGAGCATCTAGACTCAATATTGAGCGTTCAATTGATCATTCTTTAAAACGATTAGGTACGGATTATGTGGATTTATATTATGTGCATACTTGGGATGGTCAAGTTCCGGTAGAAGAGACAATTCAAACAATGAATGATTTGATTCAAAAAGGTAAAATCCGCTATTGGGGTGTATCTAACTATAGTGGTTGGAATTTAGCACAAACTTATACGTATGCGACACAAAATAATATGGCTCCGCCTATTGCACAACAAATATACTATACTCCGGAATCACGAGAAGCCGAGTATGAGTTATTACCAGCAGGTAGTGAGTTGGGTGTCGGAAACAGTATTTGGTCACCTCTAGGAGAAGGATTACTCACTGGCAAGATAACACGCGATCAAAAAGGTGAACCTCACACCCGACAAGGTGATGGTTGGCCAGAACCTTATATTAAAAATCATGAACTATTTTATAAATTGATTGATTTGGTAACAGAAATTGCGCATAAACATAATGCTACAATACCTCAAGTTGTATTAGCTTGGCTGCGTGATAGACCTAATGTAGATTCGATTGTTATTGCCGCACGAAACAAAGAACAGTTAAAAGAAAATATTGGGTCTTATAATTTACAATTGACTGCTGATGAGGTAAATGCAATTAATGAATTAACGATTCCAGAGCCTATTTATCCTTTATGGCACCGTGCTATGAATTCATCGGCAAGAGCTTCTGAAGCAGAAAAAGAGTATATGAGAGACTATCAAGAATTGATGGATCGAAAAGACAATTTAATTCAATAAAATGACAAGCGTCCCATTCGTTAAGAAAGTGACGAATGGGACATATTAATATCTAATGGTTTACATTATGGGTTATATATTCAAAAAGTAAATAATATAAAAAATTATAATTTAAGGATGGACTTGTAAGTAGATAGTTAGATATACTAATATTAATCATTATATTATTCTAAATTTTTGTTTAATAAAGAGAGGAGGAACTAAAATGATTAAAAGAACAGCAGAACATGTCTTAACTTGGATCGGTGTAGGAGTTGCAGCGCTTGGGTTATTGTTGATTGGTTTAATGTTGCCATTTATGAGCGGAGATGCTTTTATCCAGGGTATGCAAGAAGGTGACGGAAATCTTACGTATGAAGATGCAGCAACTTCAGCTTCAATTTTCCAAACATTCGCTACAGTTGGTTTAGTATTAGGTCTCGTAACATTAATACTAGCAATTATTGGTGGTATATTTATTAGTAAGAAAGCGAAAATAGCAGGTATTTTGCTATTAATCGCTGGGGTTATTACGTTACTAGGAAACTGGATTTCTGCAATTTTATGGATTGTGGCAGGTATCTTGCTATTAGTGAAAAAACCTAAAAGAGATACTCTGACTGAAGATGGTTATTATAATTACGATAAGGCCAATGAAGTTGCGAAAGAACGTACAGAAGAGGATCCTTATAAATATTAAAACCATAGAGAAATCGCCTAACAGTAAATTAGGCGATTTTTTGTGTTTAAAATTCGTATTTATATCATTTCGCTTCCGCCGCTGACAGGCATATAGCTTCCCGTAATATAGTCGCTATCGTTACTTGCGAAAAATGCGACAGCTTTCGCTACATCTTCAGGTTGTGCAATTCGCTTCATTGGCACAAAGGAAGCTTGCTGATCTTTATATTCTTGAGGCATACCAGAAGTTGCGTTTGTTTCAACCATGCCTGGTGCGACTGTATTAGCGGTAATACCTTGATCTGAAAATTCATCCGCAACATATTTTACGAATGCATTGAGACTGCTTTTAGACACCCCGTGGGCTAAGAAGTTAGGAGCAGCGCGTTTGCTTAAGCCGCTGGAAATATAAACGAGTTTACCGTATTTCTGTTCTTTCATATATGGGATAACTGCTTTAGTTCCAAAGAAAGCAGCTTGCAACTCGTCATCTGTTTTATGAATAAATTCATCCCACTCCATATCTTCAAATGATTTCATTGGAAATTTCATACCGGCATTATGCACAAATATGTCAATACTTCCGAAAGTTTCTTTTGCTTTTTGTGCAAGTTGAGCTAAATCTTCTTTATCACGTGCGTCTGCTTTGACAGCAATGGCGCGTCCTCCGTTATTTTCAATATATTCAACTACTTTTTCAGCGGCATCCGGACTAGAGTAGTAATTAACGACAACATTTGCGCCGCGTTCACCTAATAGCTTTGCTGTGGCAGCACCGATATCGTGACTTGAGCCTGTGACAATTGCTGTTTTACCGTTCATTAGTATCTCTCCTTTAGATTAGAAGTTATTTTTCATTTTAGAAGCTATATAGATTTTTATCAAAATATTTAAATGTAATAAATTCCGTTTTATCTTTAGATTGAAAATAGTTATTTTATATTTATAAAAAAACACAAAATGAAATTATGCTATACTATTAAAGTATTGTTAACTTAAATTTTGAAGGGAGAAAGGGATTTCATGTTAAGCAAAGTTAATAAGGCATCGATAGGAATAGCTCTAGCATATTTGAGTTTTATAGTTGGAGCAGGATTTACTACCGGACAAGAACTCTTGCAGTTTTTTGTTAACCATGGCAACTATGCTTATCTAGGTGCAATTTTGACAGGAATTATTGTGACATTCGGAACACGTCAAATTGCAAAAATGGGGTATCGTTTAGATGCAGATAGCTACGATATTTCATTGAATAATTTATTTGGGAATGTATTAGGTAGAATTATTGATTACTTAATTATTTTTTTCTTATTTGGTCTGACCGTTGTAATGGTTGCTGGAGGGGGTTCAGCACTGCAACAAGGGTTTAATATACCAGATTGGATAGGTTCATTAATTATAGTAGTGTTACTTTTTGTGGTATTGCAATTGAAATTTGATAAAATATTAACTGTTTTAGGAGCAGTTACACCATTTTTAGTAATTGCAGTTTTGATTATTGCAGGTACTAATATCATACATCCCGCGATACATTTTTCAGATGTGGATCAGTACACGAAACCTTCTAAAACCTCTAGTCACTTTTGGTGGTGGGATGCTATTGTATATGGCGGTTTGATTATCGGAAACAGCTTCAGTTTCTTAACTATAGTAGGTAATGATGCGCTAAATCATAAGGTAGCACGTCGCGGCGCTTATTTTGGAGGATTAACATTCAGTATTCTATTATTGATTATGATTGGCGGCCTATTAGCAAATTTACAAAAAGCGAATACTGTGGATATTCCTACATTACTGTTAGCGAACGATATCCATCCATTCTTATCTTATTTAATGTCAGCTGTCATGTTCGGTGTTATTTTTAATAGTTGTATCGGGATGATTTATCCATTCCTTACACGATTTACCGATCCGACATCAAAAAAATATATTATAATGCTTGCTGTAACTCTTATACTTGCATATATCTTAAGCTTCGTAGGATTTGTAGATTTAGTGAATTTCGTCTTTAAAGTGTTTGGTTATATCGGATTATTTATTACAACTTCATTATTGATACGTTGGATTATGAATAAATTTACGAAAAAGAAATTACTTTAAAAAAAGGCTCCTCTAAATGAAAGAGGAGCCTTTTTTAAATGGTGTTTTGTAGTATTAATCGGGAAATAGTGCCCTTACAATAAAGATAATAACAGGATTAATATTAATAGACAGATAATATCTAACAGAATACTAAAAAGGTTATTAAAATCTTGAAAACTGGAAAAATAAGGTATAGAAATTACATAGTGCATACTATTATTAAGTTGGATAAGCATGAAAGGAGTATGCGATATGAATGAAGTGATTTACTTAGCAGGAGGATGTTTGTGGGGCGTACAAGCCTTTGTAAAGACATTGCCTGGTGTTATAGAAACTGAAGCAGGGCGCGCAAATGGTTCAACAAATGATTTAGACGGCCAATATGACGGATATGTAGAGTGTGTAAAAACGACATTCGATTCAAATAAAGTAAGTGCTAAAGATTTAACAGGCCATCTTTTTGAAATCATTGATCCCTATAGCAGAAATCAACAAGGCGAAGATATTGGCCCTAAATATCGAACGGGTGTATATAGTGAACAAGCAAGTCATTTAGAAGAAGCGAAAGAATATATTCAAGACCGTCCTGATAGAATAAGAGTGGTCGTAGAAGTCTTGCCGTTAACAAATTTTGTGCCAAGTGCTGAAGAACATCAAGATAGACTAGATAAATATCCTGATGACTATTGTCATGTTCCTAAAAAGTTATTACAAAAATATAATGCATAATCTAAAGAAGTTCAGATACACTATCTGGACTCCTTTTTACTTTCTTTAAAATTAGAAAAAGAAATGGAAAATTCTATAGCAAGCTAACCCTAATATAATAAGGAAAAGTAGAATGCCTGGAATTGTAAAAAGTGTATTTCTTTTTTTCTTATTATCTTCATCTTCTTCTGGATTATAATTTCTTAATTCTTCTTCAATTTCTTGATTGATTTCATCAAGACTTTTTTTTTCGTTTTTATTAGTCATCTTTATCATCCTTCGTTAATTATATATTTATACAACAAAGAAAAGGTAATTCCCAAAAATTATATGAACTATTTGTAAATTATAATGGCAGAAATGGAAAAATAAATCAAAAGTAATGAGATTGCAGAAGTTTATATTGTATAAAATTGGTTTATATAATAAAGAAAGTGTTGATATTTAATGAGTATTTATAAGTAAATAATACAACTCGGCATTTATATGCTATTTAGAAGCTGTATATATCGTATTAGATAAGAGATAGTTATGAAAATATTATAATTCAAGTTATAGTGTACGTTATAATTTAGCTCTATTTTTTAAATTCTTATTAAAGAGATTATATATATTAAACTTACCAATTTACAAAGATTTAATTTTAAACAATTGGTGAAAACAAATAAAAACAATTTATTAAATTGTGCGATTGTGTTATTGTTTAAGTGTAAGTTTATAACTTTATAGGAGGGATTATTTGAATAATCAAGAATTTTCAAAAAAGAGACGCAATCGTTATTCAATTCGTAAAGTTACTGCAGGCGCAGCCTCAATTATTGTAGGTATTACATTATTTGCTAGTGCAAATGATGCGCAAGCTGCAGAACAAGTCAATGATGGGGACACTAAAGCACAAACGACTGAATTTACCACAGGTGATTCTGAACAAACAGTAGGTAAGCAAGATGTACAATCAAATCCTAATGAAGCTGGTCAGCAAGAAATGAATCAAGGTTCTACCACACTTGAAGAAGCAGAAAATCAAAATGGATCAGTTTCAAACCAGCAAAAGGAAAATATCAATAATGTAAGTGGGCATGAAGTTCAACGACAAGAAGATCAACCAAAAGTAGCAAATGAACAAGTGACAAATCAACCGCAATTAGAAGATGCACAAGGCAGCGAGAAACCAGATTCTCAAAATACTGAACAATCAGTAAACTCTGAGGACGCAACTTCGGAACATGATTCTGAACATATAAAGACTAACGACCAGTTGAATGGACGACAAAAACAAGTTGAAAATAACCAGCAATCAGAACCACAAAATGATACCACTCAAGATGAACAAGAACAATCAGAAGCAGCGGCAAAACAACGAAATCAAGTAGAGAGTAGACAATCACAATCTATTGAAAGTTCAATAAACCAAAATAAACAAGCAGAACAAAAACCAATAACTGATGATAATACACAAGGAAACACAGAAGCACAACATACAGAGCAGATACCTGCAAACTCTCAACAAAAACCAGAAAATAATACATCTAACGTGGATGAAACAAAGCCAGCTGAGGAACAACTTGAAGCTCCTCAAACAAAAGGCGCAGAAGCGGCAGGTTTGAATAATCCTGAACTATTCAGTGCACCAGTTGACGATACAACAGCACCAGCTCAAAATCCAGTTGAACAAAATGGTAATCAAAACCCTGTAGAGCAAGGTACTGAAGCAGATGTGCCGGCTGACGATACATCTTTTGACCCTAATGGTTCAACAGTAACGGATGCTAACAATCCTACTTTACGTAATGTAGGAACTGGTTCAGACAACTTAAAAGATGTATCTGATGATGCTAGAAATTATTCAAATCAAAAAGAGAGTACACAACCTTTAGCAACATCGCCAAGACAATTTATGCGACTTTACAGCTTAAATCAACCGTCTTCTACTTCTAGTAATACAGATGCACAAACCTTTGCTGCAACAGGTGCAGATAGCGATGCAACTGCACAAGCAGAACCGACAAACGCAGAAAGTGGTGCAACGGCACAAGCTGAATCGACAGACACGGATAGTGGTGCAACTGCACAGGCTGAACCAACAGGTGTTAATGTAAATGACAAAGTGACAGCTTCAAATTACCAATTATCAAATAAAACAATTCAAGCCAACGATAGTCAAGGAACAGATATGTCTGTTGACTTGAAAGTTGATAATAGCGTAAAAGCTGGAGATTATTTCACTGTTCAATTCCCTCAATACTTAAATTATTTTGGTAATAGTACGCCTGAAAGCGTCTATATTCCTGATTTGATGAATGGTGATCAAAAGGTCGCGACAGGTAGCTTTAATTCTAAGGATAATTCATTAACGTATACATTTACAGATTATGTGAATACTCATGATAATGTTACAGGTAAATTTAATTTACCTTTATGGGCAGATAGAGCAAATGCTAGAAATTCTGGTGATTATCCTGTCACAACAACTGTTGCTGGAGAATCATTTTCTGATAATGTTAATATCAATTACCGTGTAGCGCAATCACCTGCGCAATCGAATATTGATTCATTTATCACGTATACTGACCAAGCAACTGGGGACTATACACAAACAATATATGTAAACCCTGAAGGAAAACGAGCTTATAATACTAAAGTTGATTTATACAACTATTGGCCAAATGAAAACACTCCATCTGATAGCTCTGCTCAATTAAACCCTAATGTAACCAACTTTAAAATCTATGAAGTTAGAAACGGAGAGCGTTTAAACACAAGTTTTTATGTGGACGAAAACAATCCGAATTTAGTCGATGTAACTGATTGGGTCAATGAAAATTATAACTTCAATCCGCAGTATCATAAGGATGAAAATGGTGGAGAAGTTCTGACATTAGATTTTAAAGATTTAACCTCTAATGGAAGTCGTTATGTTATTATTTTAAACAGCCAAGCTGAAGATGGAAACCGCGAAACTATTAAGACAAGAGCAGAAATGACTTCAGATGCTACAGAAGATGGGCAAGGTCATTATTACTTCAGTTGGGATAATGAAAATATTTATCAACAAGGATCAGGTGAGGCAGACGGAGATGAGGATACAGATGCCGACGCTGACGCCGATGCGGATGCTGACTCAGATGCCGATGCTGACTCAGACGCTGATGCCGATGCCGATGCTGACGCCGATGCGGATGCAGATGCCGATTCAGATGCGGATGCCGACGCTGATGCTGACGCTGACTCTGATGCCGACGCCGATGCTGACGCTGACTCTGATGCCGACGCCGATGCAGATGCTGACTCTGATGCGGATGCCGACGCCGATGCCGACGCAGACGCGGATGCCGACGCAGACGCAGATGCTGACGCTGATGCCGACGCGGATGCCGATGCCGATGCAGATGCTGACTCTGATGCGGATGCCGACGCCGATGCCGACGCAGACGCGGATGCCGACGCAGACGCAGATGCTGACGCTGATGCCGACGCGGATGCCGATGCCGACGCCGACGCAGACGCAGATGCCGATGCCGATGCTGACGCCGATTCAGATGCGGATGCCGATTCAGATGCGGATGCCGACGCTGATGCTGACGCTGACTCTGATGCGGATGCTGACTCTGATGCCGACGCCGATGCGGATGCGGATGCCGACGCAGATGTCGATGCGGATGCTGACGCCGACGCTGACTCTGATGCGGATGCTGACGCCGACGCTGACTCTGATGCCGACGCCGATGCGGATGCCGACGCAGATGTCGATGCGGATGCTGACGGAGATCATCCAGGAGAACCTCACCATGATTCAGATGGAGATAATGGCCATCATGGTTCAGGTGATAAAGGATTGCCAGATACGGGTAATGATAATAAACAAGCTGGATTATTCGGTGGTTTGTTTGCAGCACTAGGTTCTGCATTATTATTCGGACGCCGTAAGAAAGATAAAATGGAATAAAATCCTTTAAATAGGGGGCTGGACTTTGTTCCGGCCCTTTTTATACATATAGAAGAAGGGAATTGAACTCATGAATATAACCAACGAAGTTGAACAAATTTTACAAAAAGCAGAGAAGAATTTATTAGGCAGAGATTATATTTTTGTTAGTTTAGGGAATCCTAATATGAAAGCAACAATCAAACTTTTGAAACACCCTTCGAATATTAAAAGAGATATCATAAAGCAATATGAACAATTTAAGAAAAAAGCAGGAAGGTTTCCTGAATGGGTTAAAATAGATTTTGTTTACCGTACTGAAGAAGCATCTTTTGATGAAGTTAGAAAAGAACTGGAAAATACCAGACGCAATTACGTGGATTTCGGAATCGCATTGGATAAAAATTGGAATCTTACTTTTATGGCTGAAGAAATAAATGTCAATGCTTTTGTACGTCCAGCTAAAGATAAAAAATCTTTTTTCCTGTCTGAAGATAATATCAATAACTACCTGAAAAAATATACAAAACAAATGAATGCATTCAGACGTAAAGATTATGAAGGCAAAAACATTACAAAGTTCTACACTAAAGGTTATTTTATTGAAGTTAATGGAGTCTTTGAATTGGACGCAGAAGGACGAGAAAAAGGCTTAAGAAACGTAACAAATCTTTCCCGAGAAATCGATAAAATGATTGAAACATCTACGAAGCATTTGCAAAATGAACTGCAGGCTGATGGCAAATTTAATTACGGCTATTTCCCACATTTTGATAAAAAAATTAGTTTTTACAATAATTTGCGACATTCATCATCGACTTATGCCATGATAGAAGGCCTTCATTATCTAGGAGAAGATGTAACAGTTGCAGAGAAAGCCATTGATTATCTCATTAATAACTATCTATTTGAACAAAACGGTACAGGTCATATTTTTGATGATACTAAAAATATCAATGAAATTAAGTTGGGACAAAATGCGGCATTCATCTTTGCGGTTTGTGAATATCTGCAAATTAAACCGGAGCATCCTAAATATCTAGAAGCTGCACAGAAAGTAGCAGAAGGTATCTTGACGATGATTGATTCAGAAACTGCTCAAACTGTGCATGTGCTGCATTATCCAACGTTAGAGGTTAAAGAAAAATTCCGGGTGATTTATTATGATGGAGAAGCTGCTTTGGCCTTATTACGTTTGTATCAAATCGATAAAAATCCTAAATGGCTTGAAACAGTCAAAGCCATGTTTGAACGATTTATTCATCTCAAATATTGGCAGTATCACGATCATTGGCTCGGTTATTGTACGAATGAATTAATTCAAATTGCTCCTGAACAAAAATATATTGAGTTCGGTATTCGAAACGTATCAAGTTATCTTGATTATATTAAAAACAGAATCACAACATTCCCTACTTTCATGGAAATGTTAATGGCAACTTATCATATTATCGCAAAGGCACGCGAAAAAGGATTTGGAGATGTAGTCGACAAGTTGATTAATGTTGACGAACTTATCGATACTATCCATACACGTGCAGATTATCAGCGTACAGGTTATTTCTACCCGGAACTTGCGATGTATTTTAAAAATCCTAAAAGAATCTTAGGTTCATTCTTTATTAAACATCATGGCTATCGTGTAAGGATAGATGATATTGAGCACTATGTTTCAGGTTACGTTCAGTATCAGCATGTATTTAAAAAAGAGAGTGAGTAGGAGAATGATTTAATACTTGTTAGTTTAAAATGTTTCGCAAATTTAGAAGATGAACTTAAAAAAGTAAGATTTATTATTTGTGATTGCAGTGATGGCTTGTCTCGAGGCATTCGCATTTTCACTATGCGAGTCTTAAGACAAGCTATTTTTTCTACAGTATTTGGTTTTGAATTGAAAAAAGCGGAACCTCTCGGATTCCGCACACTTTATACTTCTAAATGTTCTCTGAAAGTAGAACCTTTATATTCCTTACGATATAAACCGCGTTTCTGCATCTCCGGCACAATTAAATCAACAAAATCTTCAAGACTACCAGGAAGTGTTGGTGGCATTAAATTAAAACCATCTGCTACGCCTTCATTGAACCAATGCTCCATTTCATCCACAATTTCTTCTGGTGTACCAATCAATGTTAAATGACCACCGCCTGCATTCAAGTAACCTAATAATTCACGTACTGTAGGATCCGTATCCTTAATAATTTCTAATACTGTTTCATAACGTCCTACGGGTCCAGTGAAATCTTCAACTGGAGGTAAACCTGGTACTTTTTCATCTAGTTCCCACTCAGTGCAGTCTTGTTGAACGAAGAAACTTAATTGCTTTAAAGCAGTTTCAATTGGTAATTTTTCATCCAAAGCTGCTTTCTTTTCTAAAGCTTCTTCGTGCGTATGTCCTACATAGGTTACTAAACCCGGAAAAATTTTAAGACTCCGGTCAGTGTTGCCTTTCTTAGCAATCTCAGTATCCATGCGCTTTCTGAAATTTCTTGCTTGCTTAATATTCCATGAAACAGAATAAACAGCATCTGCATATTTTACTGCTAAAGCTACGCCTTGTTTTGAAGCTCCCGCTTGCATTGCGACAGGTTTGCCTTGCGGGCTGCTTGGTGTTGAAAGTGGGCCCTTAACTGCAAAATTGACACCTTTATGGTTAAAAGGCTGGATTTTTTCAGAGTCGACCAACTTATTTGATTCACGATTATGTTTAAAATCTTTTGGATGCCAGGATTCAAATGCAGCATTCATTACCTCAGCAAATTCATCAGCAATTGCGTATCTTTCATCGTGATTCGGCAACTCTGCCATACCATGATTTTTGGCTTCAAAATCGGTCATAGAAGTAACCAAATTCCAACCAACACGTCCACCAGAAATATGGTCGAGGCTTAATAATTGTCTTGCAGCTGTATAGGGATTAGAAAATGTACTTGAGATTGTTGAAACTAAACCTACATGTTCTGTTACCTGTGAAATAGCTGTCAAATTGACAATTGGATCAAACCAAAAAGCAGGCATTGTTGTATCGTCTTTAGCAGGAAAAGACTGATTATCAGCAAAAAAGACAGCATCAAATAAACCGCGTTCTGCAGTTTGTGCTAACTCTTGATAGTAAGTAATATCTCCAATGCGTTCTACGCTTGAATCAGGCATGAGCCATGCTGCTTGGTGATGGCCAGAACCAAAAATTAGAATACCGATATGCAGTTGTTTATTTTTTTGCTCGGACATTACTATTCACCTCAGATTAATTATTTTAAAAGAATGAGAAAGAGGGAGAACACGCTCTCCCTAATCATTTATTTCCTATTGAAAAACTGCTTTATTACTTAGAATAAAATGCAATTTTAAATGTACGTTTTTAATTCATTGTAAGACCGCCATCTACTGTAATGTTTTGCCCAGTAATGCCTTTAGCTGATTCAGATACTAGATAAGCAACCATGTTGGCAACATCTTGAGGTGTTGTCACTTTTTTCAACGGTGTAGTTTGTGCAATTAAGTCAAAGACTTCTGGTGTAGTTACAGCACTTGCATCTGTTGTTTTTAAAAGTCCTCCTGAAACAACATTTGCTGTAATACCATATTGTCCTAATTCAGATGCGATATTGCGCGTGAAGCCGATTAAGGCAGCTTTTGCAGTTGTATATTCATGATAAGGAACTACAGGATTCTGATAAAGATTAGTACCAATACTTACAATACTTCCGCTTTGATGTTCAATAAATTGAGGAACAACACTTTGAACCACATTAAATGCTGCTTTTAATGTGCCGTCAATTTGTTGTTGATAGTCTTCCCAACTCATATCAGGAAAGGCTTTTTGTGCTGTTGGATCAAATTTAAAACCAACAAGTGCATTGTTCACAACTGCATCAATACGGCCGAACTTCTCAGTTCCTTCTTTTACCAGCTGGTCTACTTCTTTACGGTCAGTTACATCTGCTTGCAATGCAATAGCCTGTTCATTTCCAATTTCTTTTGCAAGTTGTTCAGCAGCTTCTTTACTTTGGTTATAATCAATGATGATATTGAAACCTTGCTCAGCAAGTGTTTTGCTGATTACTTCACCTAACCCACGTGCACCGCCTGTTACGAGTACTGTTTTTGCCATATTCATCCGCTCCCTTTTTCTATAAATGAACATAAAAAAATACGCATGATTACTAGAATCAGCGTAGGCAGAGAGCAGTCTGCGGTCTGTATAAAAGCAAACCAGTGCATACTGCGGTTATCTCACACTTTCCTACGCTAGTTTCAGCTAGATCAGGTTCAAAGGGTCTGAGGAAATCCTCATCTCAGTTTAAAAAACACCCCTAGTGCGTATTATTTTGTTACTTTCAATGTAGCTTGATTTTGTAGACGTGTCAAGAAAGGGCACTATTAACATTTTAAGCGTGAAAACAAGATGGTGAAAGTGTTATGATAGAAAGGAATTCTAGCAGATAATTTTAGATGAATGGAGGGATTTGAATGTTCTGGTTAGGAATGTCATTCCCAATCTTGGCAGTAGGTTTCATTGTGATGGCTGTACGTGAAGAAAAGAAACGTAAAGCAAAGCAAAAAGAAAAAGAAGCAAAATGGGAAGCAGAAAAAGCGCATGAAAATAGCGGAACGTCAGATGAATCTACAAATCATCATTCGAATGCCGAGAAAGAAGTTAAGCATTAATTGAATATATGACAAAAGGCTAGCTGTGTTGCTAGCCTTTTTGTTTGTGATTGAAGTTGTAAAGTTTGATTTCGGTAAGGGCAATAATTAATCCAGTGCCTATTAAATAAACTAGAACTTGTATCCAAAATGATATTTGTTTATATGAGGTTATTAAATCAAACCAAATCCATATAAAACTTATTATTAAGAATATAATGTGGATTCGTTTGAAATTTTGTTGAAAATATTTTTGAGCAACAGTCCATGCTTCTGATGATTTCAACGATGATGGTGTACGATAACCGATAAGTAAATTACGTTGATTTATAACATCCTTGTCGATGAGGCGAAAGATTAAATAATTGACGATTAGAATTAATAATGTGATGCCGAATAATAACATGATGAATTCCTCTCTTATATTTATTCTAAATATAAGATAAAAAGAAAAGCAATACAATATTATATTCATTTTTTAAAGGAATATTCAATATGATAAGCTAACAATGTGAGATGAGTAATGTAAGGAGGGGGATTATATGGCTAAATCAAAACTGGAACATGAAAATGAAATGCGTCAATCTGTTTTTTGGAGAAAAGGATTTATACCAATTTACTTTATTGCAGCTTTACTTTTGTTTTTACTATTTCATTTTTATATTGGTGCTAGTCCTTCTATTTACTTGATCATGTTATTTTTAATTGGTTTAGGTATTGCTTCGATTATTTATAATAACAACAAGAAAAGTGTACATATTAAGAACAATAGAGATGAAAACAAGCTGTGAATCAACAGCTTGTTTTTTATTATGAATGCACAAAATTGTTTCTTTAATATTTACCGACTAAATCTTTAAGATTAGGTTATAATTATAAAAATAAGAAAATTCAGACATCTAAAATAAAAGGGGTTTTGTTTATGGGAGAGACAACAGAAACAAAGAGGAAGACAAAATCATCGAAACAAAAGAAATTTCAGTTTAAAACACCGCATACCTATGCCTTATTAATGATGATTATCGCTGTAGCCTGTATTTTAACGTATATCATTCCTGCCGGTGAATATAAGCGTGAAGAAAAAGGAGGGCAAACGCTTGTAGTACCTGGTTCTTATCATGAAATTGCACAACATGGCGTATCATTTTTAGATTTATTTCGTGCAGTACCAGAAGGGCTATTAACTGGTGGAGAAATTGTATTTTATATCTTTTTGGTTGGGGGAGCTTTTGGCATTGTACATAGAACAGGCGCTTTTGAAAATGGAATCAATCAAGCCATCAAGTCATTAGGATCATCTAAAATTTTAATGATTCCACTTACAATGACAGTTTTCTCGATATTAGGTTTTTCGATAGGGTTAGCAGAAGAAACTATTATTTTTGTGCCTATTGGTGTCATCATTGCACGCACGTTGGGATATGATGCGATGACTGGTGCAGCTATGGTAATACTCGGTGCTGCCAGCGGATTTATTGGCGGAATGCTTAACCCATTTACTGTTGGGGTTGCACAAACCGTTGCCGAATTACCGATGTTTTCAGGTTGGGGACTGAGAACTATTATTTATCTGTTTATTTTAGCGGCGGCGATTAGTACAGTTTTAATCTATGCTCGAAAAGTAAAACGTAATCCGAAGAAAAGTATTGTCTATCAGCTTGAAAAAGAAGAAGGGAACAGCCATAAAGAAATAAACTACGAAAGATTCACTAAACGACAAGCATTGGCACTCAGTATGATTGTCTTAGCTATTATTTTTAATGTCTATGGAATCTTTCGTTATGAATGGACATTCAATCAAATGAGCGCAAACTTTGTGTTGGCAGGTTTACTTGCAGGATTAATTAGCGGGCTCGGTTTAAATGGTACATTTGATGCGTTCATCGATGGTATGAAAGACATACTTTTTGGGGCAATGATTGTAGGGTTCGCTAAAGGTATCGTAGTTATTTTAGAACAAGGAAAGATTATCGATAGTATTATCCATGGCATGACTACATTATTAAATGATGTGCCTTCATCTATTGTGATTATCGTGATGTTTGTCTTCCAGTTTTTCCTGAACTTCTTTATACCGTCAGGTTCAGGACAGGCATTAACTACAATGCCATTAATGGTACCCATTTCGGATTTACTGCATATTAATAGACAATTAACTGTACTTGCCTTCCAATATGGTGATTCTATTAGTAATGTGCTCTTCCCGACGTCTGCTATCTTAATGGGGGCACTTGCAGTAGCTAAAATTTCTTACGTTCAGTGGTTGAAATTCGCTTGGAAACTCATTGCTGTATGGGCAATTATTTGTGCAATAGCCATGTCTATCGCATTACTTGCAGGTTATTAAACAAAAGCTACACATCACAAATAATGTTGTTTATGCTTACATTTTGAACGAATTATTAAAACAAATTTTTATTGAAAAAAACAAATTTGAATAAAGAATGACAGAATGTAAATTCTATTTTAAGTTTTCGAAAAAGAGGCATGTTATTAAATGACATTTGTCTCTTTTTCGCTTAATATGTAACACAAGTTTCTTTTAAGTTCGAATAATGACAACAAGGTGTGATTTTTGTGGAACAAACAGTAAATGAGGATTATGACTATTGCAGACGTATTATGGAAGAGTATTCTAAAACATTCTTCTATGCATTCAATAATCTTCCCGAAAGTGAACGTAAAGCGATATGGGCAATCTATGCAGTTTGCCGTATGATAGATGACAGTATAGATGAATATGAGGATCCTGAACGTTTAAAAGCTATCCGTGAAGATCTAGACGCTATATATACAGGACAATCTGAAATCAAACAATTTAAAAGTGATGCGCATGTGATGAGAGCATTTGGTGATACGTTACAATTTTATTCTGTTCCGCAACATGCATTTGTAACCTTAATGGATTATGTAGAACAGGATTTAACCATGACAACACTGCCTACAGATCAAGCATTGTATGCATATTGTTATGGTGTTGCCGGAACAATAGGAGAACTTTTAACACCTGTGTTAGCAGAACCACAATATCGCGAAACTGCAGATACAGTCGGTATTGAATTAGGTAAAGCTTTACAGATTACTAATATTTTAAGAGATGTGGGTGAAGATTATAAAAATAATCGTGTGTATTTAAGTGCTGAACGTCTTGAGAAATATCAAGTAGATTTAAAAGAAGTTTTTCATAAAGGTGTCACTCAGAATTATATAGATTTATGGGAAAGTTACGCACGAGATGCTGATGATATGTATGAACATGCACTTAATAATCTGCATTACTTTTATCCAAAAGCACGTCCGATTATTGAACTGGCAGCTGAAGCGTATCGTGAGATTTTGCCTGTAGTACGTAAACAAAAATATTCGTTGCATAAGCGAGCTTATGTAAATCGATTGAAAAAAGGGCGTATTTATCGACGTGTTATGAAAAACTATAAATAAAAAAACAACTTCTGCTCAAAAATCGAGCAGAAGTTTTTGTGTTAAAAGACCATTTCCCAGGAAATGATCCTTTAAATATTAATCGAATTCTACTAATTGCGGTCCATCTTCAGAATCACTGTTCATTAATTTGATTGAAGTTGGAACAGCTCTGATGACACATAATTTAGGATCTGATTTTGATTGAAAGAATGATTTGTCTTGTTCTTCCCAAATCCAATCAATAACATCAGGGTCTTCAGTCACCTCTAAGTTAGCATAAATTTCTAGGAAACTATGATTCTTAGTATCATCATAACCAAGTAAGATATGCGCAATTGGGTTCTTTTCAATTTCTTCTATCTTCAAAGAGTCTCTGCTTGTTTTAGTATAAAGGTCAAATTCTTGATCGTAGAAAATCATATATCGACTATCAGGAACATTGTCTTGTGAAGTGGATAATACACCAATACGAGATGCTTTCATAATTTCTTTGATTTTTTTCAATACTACTTCTCTATCCATTTAACCTCACCTCTCTTTAAATATTTACCCGTTTCAAATTATATTAAAGAGAATTATAGAAAATTAGTATTTTGTTTTGATGTAAAATGTAAAACAAATATAATGGAGTTAAGAAAACGTAAATGAGGGTGAGTGCATGAGAGTTAAAAAAATAGTAATTGCTCCAGATTCATTTAAGGAAAGTTTGTCAGCAGCAGAAGCAGGACGAGCATTGCAAATGGGTTTAAGTGCAGTGCTTCCTGAATCAGTCGATTATGATATTGTACCAATGGCAGATGGCGGTGAAGGTACGATGCAGTCACTGCACTCTGCACTTGGTGGCGATTATCAAAAGATCAAAGTGGATAATGCCCTGGGTGAAGAGATAAGTGCTCAATATTCTTATGTGTTCAATCAAAATACAGCAATCATCGAATTGGCTGAAGCTTCAGGACTAGAACGAATCTTTGAAAAGGACCGAAATCCTTTATTAACTTCTACTTTCGGAACAGGACAGATCATTCAAGATGCATTAGATAAGGGTGCTGAAAAAATCATTTTAGGTATTGGAGGCAGTGCGACGAATGATGGCGGCACAGGTATGCTGCGTGCATTAGGTGTGAGATTTTTCGATGAAAATGAAGAAGCATTACCTGGCGGCGGTGCATCTTTAAAACGTTTAAATCGAATTGATACAAGTGAAATGGACCCACGTATTAAAGATGTGGAATTTGAAATTGTTTGTGATGTAGATAATCCGTTATTAGGTGAACGCGGCGCTACTAAAACATATGGTGTACAAAAAGGCGCTTCTGAAACAGATTTGGAAACGCTAGAAGCAGCGCTTACGCAATACCGTGATGTATTAGAGCAAACCTTTAATCATGATTATTCTGAAGTACCCGGTGCAGGAGCAGCAGGCGGCACAGGAATAGCATTACTCGCTTTCTTTTCAGCAGCACTTACACGTGGTATTGATGTTGTACTTAAAGAAACAAAATTAGAAGAAAGATTAAAAAACGCAGATTTATGTATTACTGGAGAAGGTAAGATAGACACGCAGACGATTTATGGTAAAACGCCGATTGGTGTGGCAGAAGCAGCTAAACGTCGTGGCGTGCCTGTTGTAGCAGTCTGCGGCGTAGTGGGCGAAGATTATGAAATCGTACATGATTATGGTATTTCTTATGTTTTTTCACTCGTAGGCAGAGACGATAAAAATAAGCAGGCAGATAAACCTTCTAAAAAAGAAATTTCAGATGCAATAGAAAACGGATTTAGTCATATGGTGGAAAAGGGCAGAGAAATTGGTGAATGGCTTCAAGATAAATCATTATAAATTGTAATGAGATTCGATAGAGAAATAATTTTCAGAAGTAAAAGGCAGATTTTCTTAATGATAAATGAAAATCTGCCTTTTTGTTTCATAAAGTAGATTTCAATAAACTAAGATAAACAATTTTTGAAAAAGAACTCATCTGCATATGCACCCTCAATAACTTTACAGAAGAAATTGATAACAAGAAATACATTTACCAGAAAGTCATCTTTACAAAAAAATAATCTTTTAAAAGGCTATAAATGTAACCGTTTCACTCTTTGTTATATAAGTGTTTTATCATTTTAACGTTACTTCCTTCATCAAAAAACTTCTAAAAAAATGAAATTTTTCTGTTGACGAATGCTTTTTAACGGTTTATTATTGTAAATCGTACACAGGGTGTACTATTAAAAAAACGACTTTAATAAAGCATCACACGACGTATAAAGAAGTTACGATTACACGCAAACGCGTATCATAATGTCTGGTTGTACAATGGGTGTACTTTTAGGAAAGTAAGGAGAGAGTAGAAAATGTTTAATGAGTTTAAATTAATGAAAAACAATAAAATGTTGATTGTGGCATTAATTGCAATCGGATTATTGCCGCTTATTTATGTAGCGTTATTTGTGGGATCAATTTGGGATCCATATGATAAAACAGATAATTTGAAAATCTCGATTGTAAACCAAGATAAATCAGCAACGTTCCAAGACAAAAAATTAACCATCGGAGATGACTTGGTTGATAAATTAAAAGATAATAAAAAATTCACATTCCAAGAAGTCTCTAAAGAAACAGCAAGAAAGCAATTGAAAAATGGTAAATCATTAGGAACTATCATTATTCCTGAGAATACGTCAAAAAATGCAACAACATTATTAGATGAACACCCCAAAAAAATTCATTTAGAAACACAAGTCAACCCTGGTTCTAGTTTTACAGGAAGTCAAGCAGCACAAAAAGCAATTGATACTGTAACAAAAACAATGCAAAATAATGTGCGTGAAGAATATTTAGGTGAATTATTCAAAGCAAATAAACAATCTAAACAAGGTTATACTGATACTTCAAATGCATTAGGTCAAATGTCTGATGCAGAAGGACAATTAATTGATGGTAATAACCAAGTAACTGATGGATTGAAACAAATGGCACCGATGGCTGGCGCACAAGGGCAACAGTTACTGCAAGGTAATGAGAAAGTAACAAGCGGCTTACAAGAATTACAGCAAAATAATAATCAATTGAAATCAAAAATTGATGATGCAGTTCAAAAACAAACAGATATGCATTTCGAAAAAGCAAATAAAAAAGCATTAAATGATATTGAAGATGTTGATCAAAATAATATTACAAAAGCAGACCATTACGGTGAAACAGTATTGCCTTATATGGCTTCTGTAGGTTTATTCGTAGGTGCGGTATCATTCGCAGCGATTTATCCGCTTACTAAAACAATGAACCCTGAAACAAGACCTTGGAAACAAATACTAGGTAAAATATTACTTTACGTAATACAAGGTACTTTTGCAGCAATCTTAATGAGTTTATGGGTTATCTTCGGACTCGGCTTAGATATTGAAAATATGGGTCACTTCTTATTAGTGGGTATTTTCTGGAGTATTGCGGCATTGTCTCTTACTTCACTCTTAGTGTTGTTCTTAGACCGTGTCGGACTCTTCTTAGCAATGCTTGTACTTGTATTGCAATTGAGTTCAAGTGAAGGTATGTTCCCGATTGAGATGTCAGCGGCATTCTTCCGCTTTATCCATCCATTCTCACCAATGTCATATGCCATTCAAGGTTTCCGTGAAGCAATCTTCACAAATGCAGGACACTTCAGTTTCGGATTTGTAATGATTGCACTTGGCAGTATTGCAGTCGTTTCAATGTTATTGCAATATTTAACATTGATTTGGTTTAACAAACGCGGCAAACCGCTAATCCAAATGAGTTTCAATTAAAAGCAAGCAATATATCTGGATGTAACTAAAGTAGGACACGATAAACTGTTATACTAGGATTAGTGATAAATTGAATGGAGGCATAGTCATGACATATGATATGCAAGAAGCGCTGACGCGTTTCGACCTCATTTTGATGAGTATAAACAAGACGATTTCAGAATTGCTGCAAGAAACGGGTTTGGAATACACAATTTCGCGCGAACAAATGGAAGCACTCATTATTATACGCACTTGCCGTCAAGTTACAGTGAATGAATTAGCTGAGAAGCAAGGCATTTTTAAGACTGCTGCTTCTAAACGCATTAATAAATTAGAAAAACTAGGATTGGTAAAACGTGTAGAGAGTGAAAATAAACGTATTAAATTGATGCATTTGACAGAAGAAGGCACAAGATTTTTAGATGAAGTAAAACGAAAGTTATCGAGTGTTGTTGAAGAAAGTTTAAATGGTTTATTTTCAATAGAAGAAATTAATGACTTCGTCAGCAAATTAGAGGATATCGAAAAGGCTTTAAAAAGCAGAAAAAGATATATACACGATTGATTATGATAGGTATTAGAAATAAAGCAGCTGAAGCGCTTATGGGAGAGAGCGTTTCAGCTGCTTTTTTATTTGATACCTAATAAATAATTTAAATATTGGTGGGCTTGTTCAAAAGAGATTTCAGGATGATACAGTGTCCAATCTATTACAAGAATGGTCGTATTACTGAAATGCTGAGCGAGCAACTCAGGGGGTAATCCGCCATTTGTATTATGGATACAATTTTCAATTTTAATACTGATAGTGTTTTTCAAGTAACTCATAAATTCTCTGATTAGCTGCTGTGTTTTTGTGTTGTATTTTAAAATGTCTTCTACTTCTGAACGATGCGTTTCCAATAAATCATATAATTGTGTGAAAGTCAGTGAAACTAATTCAGGAGAAGTGTGTTTGGAATTCGGATCGAGTTCGATTTTTTGTGATATTAAATCGAAGCAGTAGTGAACCAAATCATATTTATCATAAAAATAATTATAAAATGTTGCTCGCGGGTAATTACTACTATCGCATATATCTTTAGTCGTCATGTCTTCAAGTGATTGAGTTTGAAGCAAAGTCAGCGTAGCATTCGCAAAATCATGCAATGTTCTTTGTACATGACGTTTATGTAATTTGTCTGAACTGATTTTCAAGAAACGCACCTCGCTTAATTTATACAATTTTAGATAAGTGTCTAAATTTTTGCAAATGAATAATCATGTATATTGTAACTTTTTGAAAACGACCTTACAATAAAAATAATCAGGAAGCGGAGTGATAGAAATGGCTGAAATGATGAAAGCAATGGCTGTTGATAAATACGGTAATAATCCGGTTCATATGGAAGATATCCCAGTTCCTGAAATCGGACCTGAAGATGTTCTAGTACGCGTGAAAGCTGCTAGTGTGAATCCAATTGATTTCAAAACGCGAAATGGAGATATGAAAGTATTAGTTAAACATAAATTTCCGCTTGTTTTAGGCAATGACTTTGCAGGCGTTATTGAAAAAGTCGGTAAAGACGTCACTGATTATAAGGAAGGCGATAAAGTATACGGCCGTCCGTCTAAAGGGGAAATGGGGACGTTCGCACAATATTTTGCGATTGATCAGCATGAAATTGCGCCTATGCCTACCAATTTGAACTTTGTGGAAGCAGCCAGTATTCCTTTAGTCGGATTGACGTCTTATCAAGCATTACATGAAGTGATGGATTTGAAAAAAGGTGACAAATTATTAGTACAAGCTGGTTCAGGCGGTGTCGGCACGTTTGCAATTCAACTTGCCAAAGTGATGGAGTTGTACGTGGCAACGACAGTAAGTGATAAAGGCGAAGCACTTGTTAAAGACTTAGGTGCAGATGAAATTATTAATTATAAAAAACAAAACTTCTGGGATATTTTATCTGGCTATGATGGTGTGTTTAATCTGATTCCAGGTAAAGATTTAGATGAAGCTTTTACGATTTTAAAACGTGGCGGTACTATTGCTTCATTAGTAGGACCACCGACAAATCAATTTGCAGATGAAGTGCATTTAAATCCAATTAAACGTTTAGGCGTTTGGTATATGTCTCGCAATGTTCGTAAGTTAATGAAAAAATACGATGTATATTATGAATTTTTCTTAATGCATCCAAGCGAAGAACAATTACGTGTAATTGGGAACTTGATAGAAGAACATAAGATAAAACCAGTAATTGATAAAGTATTTCCATTCCACGAAACACAACAAGCTTTAGAGTACTCAGAAAAAGGACATGTTAAAGGTAAAGTTGTAGTAAAAGTTGAAGATTAAGACTGCGAGCAGTCTAATGTCTTTTTAAAGAAAGTAGGTAAAAATAATGAATGAAGTTGTTTTAATAACAGGTGCATCATCAGGTATGGGCCAAGCAACAGCGGAACGATTGAATAAACATGGTTATAAAGTGTATGCTGCAGCACGTCGCACAGATCGCATGGCTGATATGCAGGCGCAAGGAATTCAAACAAGATATGTAGACTTAACAAAAGATGAGTCTATGGTGAAATTAGTAGAAGATGTCATTGCAGAAGAAGGGCATATTGATGTACTCATTAATAATGCAGGCTATGGTTCATTCGGTGCCGTTGAAGACGTACCGCTTGCTGATGCAAAACGTCAATTTGAAGTAAACTTATTTGGTATGGGACGTATGACACAATTGGTCTTGCCATATATGCGTGCGCAACATTCCGGTAAAATTGTAAATGTTTCATCTATGGGCGGTAAAATCAATGAACCGCTTGGCTCTTGGTACCACTCAGCTAAATTTGCAGTAGAAGGCTTAAGTGATAGCATGAGATTAGAATTAAAGCCCTTTGGTATTGATGTGATTATTATTGAACCTGGTTTGATTCAAACTGAGTGGGAAGGTATTAGCGCAAAAAGTTTGCTTAAAACTTCAGGGGATACAGCTTACAGCAAAATGGCACATCAAATGGCAAACATATTAGATGGCGGTGCACCTGCATCTAAGCCGGAAGTGATTGCTAAGCTGACTGAACGTGCCATTGAAGCAAAACATCCTAAAACACGTTATGCTGGCGGTATGGGAGCTAAACCGCTTATTTTCTTAAAATGGGCACTTCCTGATAAAGCATTTGATGCATTATGGATGGGTGTATTGAAATTACAAGGTAACAGCAACCAAGATATTGCTGAGAAGAAAGCACAAAAAGAAATATAAATGAATAAAATAAATGGTAGAGTGAAGTGCAGCAGAAATCTAAAAAATTAAGTGTTCTGTGCTTCCACTCTACCATTTTCTTTTACACAAACATTAATAAGAAGATGATCGCAATACTTGCTGAAGCATTGTTCAGCATATGAACGATATAGCTGTCCCAAATATTGCGTTTGCGGTTATAAGCCATATAAAAGCCAACTCCCATGCCTCCATATAAGAAAAAGATAATTATATTATTAGGCATATGATTAAGCGAGAAGATAGCTGAAGAAATCAACATCGGCCACCAGAAAGATAACTTTCTGAAAATCGTTTCTTTGAAGATGCCGCGGAAAGTCAATTCTTCAAAATAAGGTGCAATAAACGAGATATGTATCAAGAAAATTGCAAGAGCGATAACAACCATCGGATCACTGAAGTCCGTTAACTTGTTGATTTGTCTCATTAGCGTTCGATCATTAGCTGTGGAATCTTCTTTAAAGATACCAGTTGCAGCAATCATGCATAATGTTGTCCATACACGTATGCCGATAAAGAAAAGTACATCGATTCCGACATCTTTAAGATGAATTGCTTTCATACGTTCATAGCCCCGTTTGCGATAATACCAAGTAATTAACCAAGCCATAAGACTTGAAGCAACGATGTAAAGTAATATAAGAATACTAAAAACTATCGGACTATCACCGTTGAAAAAAGAAACATAACCCGCAACGCTACCTGCAATAGCAGTAGGGATTTGTGTAGCTATCATAAAGCCGAGAAATATCAGTATGTTAACAACGATATTCCCTTTAGGTGATAAATTTCGAGATGCGCCTGGTTGTGCTTGATGCGGGCGGCGGATGAGTTGATAACGGCGTCTTGGTGGTTGAGAGGTATATTCTGAATCTAGGGTGTTTGAGTCATGAAGCGGATGATTTGTTCGTTCTGACATAATTGAACCTCCTTAAGATAATTGAATTATGCATATTTTAACATAAGAATATTAACTCAATATGAAATAACGAAATTTTAAACATCTGATGACTAAGTGATTGACAGTGTTATTATTTAAGTTTTATTATAGTAAATGTACAAGGTTGCGCTCTTATTTTTTGAATGTCACATGCATACAAACGCTTTATTTTTAATGGGGTTAGATATGCTCTACAATGGGGTTGAAAAGAGAAGTGGAGTTGCTTACAACAAGTTCAATTATAAATTTAAGGAAGGTGGTTTTAAAATGAGTCAGTCAGAATCAAAAAACGTCATTTTAATCGGTGCTGGGGTTTTAAGCACAACATTCGGTTCATTTTTAAAAGAAATTCAACCAGACTGGAATATCAAACTATTTGAACGTTTAGATGGACCAGCGTTAGAAAGTTCATATGATACAAGTAATGCAGGTACTGGGCATGCTGCATTATGTGAGTTGAACTACACAGTTGAACAACCAGATGGTTCAGTTGATGTAGAAAAAGCTAAAGAAATAAACGAAGAATTTGAAATCTCAAAACAGTTTTGGGCGCACTTAGTAAAAACAAATGCGATATCAAATCCACGTGAGTTTATCACACCACTTCCCCATATTAGTTTCGTACAAGGTATCCGTAATGTTCAATTCTTGCAAAAACGTTATAATGCATTAAAAGATTTACCAATGTTCAAAGGGATTGAATTTACACAAGACCGTGAAAAATTAGCGGAATGGATGCCGTTAATGATGAAAGACCGCAAAGAAAATATTGCGATTGCAGCAAGTAAAATTGATGAGGGTACAGATGTTAACTTTGGTGAGTTAACTCGTAAACTTGCGAAAAACTTGGAATCACATGATAATGCTGAATTGAATTACAATCATGAAGTTATCGGTTTCCAACAACTTGGAGATAAAAAATGGGAAGTCGAAGTACGCAACTTAAATGATAATACAGTCTCTACACATGTTGCAGATTATATTTTCATCGGTGCCGGCGGTGCAGCAATTCCATTACTTCAAAAAACAAAAATCGAAGAAAGCAAAAACTTGGGCGGTTTCCCAATCAGCGGTGCTTTCTTAGTATGTAAAAATCCAGAAGTCGTAAAAGAACATGATGCGAAAGCGTATGGCAAAGAGCCGCCAAATACACCACCGATGACAGTACCACACTTAGACCGTCGTTATGTTCGTGGTGAAAAAAGTTTGTTATTCGGACCATTCGCAGCAATCGGTCCTAAGTTCTTGAAACATGGTTCTAACTTAGACTTGTTCCGTTCATTAAACAAAGACAATATTTTAACAATGACTTCAGCAGGTATGAAGAACTTATCATTAGTGAAATATTCTATCCAACAATTAATGATGAAAAAAGAAGATCGTATGAAAGAATTGCGTCGCTTTGTTCCTAGTGCTAAAGATGAGGATTGGGAATTACACATTGCTGGTAAACGTGTTCAAGTTATTAAAGATACTCCAGAATTCGGTAAAGGATTTATTCAATTCGGTACAGAAGTGGTGCATTCTAAAGACCATACAGTTGTAGCAATGTTAGGTGAATCACCGGGAGCATCAACATCTGTATCCGTAGCACTTGATATTATAGAACAAAACTTCCCTGATTACGTTGAAGCTTGGACTCCAAAAATTCAAGAAATGGTGCCATCATATGGTCAATCATTAATTGAAGATACAGCTTTATTAAATAAAGTACGTGAAGATTCAGCAAAAGCTTTAGAACTAAATGAAAAATAAATAGAAGTTATGAAGGCAGAAATCCAATGAAGATTTCTGCCTTTTTTTACATTTGAAATGAATTTTATAATGGCTAATAAAATGTTTAAGTTAATCGCTTGAAGCTCTGAAGTTAATTGATTTAATGCTAGAAAATCCGAGTGTTTCAATAGGTCAACCTTATGGACTTACCTTTTCCTATTCCCTTGAATTCTGCTTTTAATCTTTATAATCACAATTTTCAGAATTATTTGCACAATACAATAAATTATCGATATACTGGTTTCAACTCACATCTTTTAGGGGGAGATGCGTATGTCTGAATCAAAAAGAAAAAAGGGTTTGTTGACAGGTCGCTTGATATTATCGAAAAGTCAGGAAATAAATTGCCGGATCCTGTAGCTATTTTCATTTCACTCTGTGTCATTATTTTAATTGCATCATTTATCACAGGTTCATTAGGTGTGAAAGCAAAGAATCCGGCAGATGGAAAAGTAGTTGAGGCTGTTAATTTATTGACGCCTAGTGGTATTGCGAAGATGATTTCTGAAGCGGTTAATAACTTTGCGGAATTTCCGCCGTTAGGACTTGTACTTGTCGTTATGCTTGGGGTAGGTATTGCTGAAAAGACAGGTTATTTTGAGACGGTTATGAAATATACTATTGAAAAAGCACCAAAGAAAATTATTGTACCTGTTATTATTTTAGTCGGCATTTTAGGTAATGCAGCTGGGGACGCTGCGCCGATTGTCTTACCGCCGATTGCTGCAATGATTTTTATTAAATTAGGATACCATCCGATTGCAGGTCTTGTAATGGCGTATGCTTCTGCACTTGGCGGGTTTTCAGCCAGTCTGGTTATTGGGATGACAGATGCACTCGTCGTTTCATTTACAGAACCAGCCGCAAAACTTGTGAGTGACTCTGTACACGTTAATGCTGCTATGAACTATTATTTTTTATGTGCATCTACTTTACTCTTATTAATTGTTGCTTGGTTTGTAACGGTGAAAATCGTCATTCCACGTTTTGGGCATTATGAAAATGCTGTTGAAGAAGAGGAAGATGACATTACTAAACAAGAACGTCGTGCTATGTTGTTTGCAAATATCGGCATGCTTATTGTTTTAATTGTGATTGCAGCTTTAGCTATTCCAGAAAATGGAATTTTACGTAATGCAAAGACAGGAAGTTTAATTGATGACTCGCCACTCATGAATGGTATTGTACCTCTTATTACAATATTGTTCTTGGTACCTGGATTGATTTATGGTTTTGTGGCTAAAACAATGCGTACTACACGTCAATTTGCCGAAATGTTAGGGGATGCAATGAGCACGATGGGACCATTCATTGTTATTGTATTCTTCGCTGCTCAGATGCTTGCATATTTCACTTGGAGCAACCTTGGAACAATTATGGCAATCAAAGGGGCAGAAGCGCTTAAAGGTGCAAATGGAGTCGTCTTAATACTAGGCGTTCTCATTCTTTCTGCAGGCATTAATATGCTGATGGGAAGTGCTTCGGCTAAATGGGCAATACTTGCGCCGATACTGGTGCCAATGCTTATGTTGTTAGGTTACCATCCAGCTTTTACACAGGTAATTTATCGTGTTGGTGATTCTATCACAAATCCTATTACACCTATGATGCCGTATCTTCCGTTACTTTTATCCTTTGCACAACGTTATCAGAAGGATATCGGTCTTGGAACACTTATCGCTGCGCTTATGCCATACTCTGTTGCGTTCGGAATCTTTTGGACATTACTTCTGATCGTATGGTACTTGCTAGGTATTCCAGTTGGTCCAGGAGGTCCGATTCATTTACCTTAAAGGTTTATTGAGGAGAAATTAATACTAACAAGAACATTTAATATTAAAACAAGATAAGAGGTATTGAATTTTCATCATAA
The DNA here is from genome assembly GCF_001618885.1 of Staphylococcus condimenti. Lineage (NCBI taxonomy): Bacteria > Bacillati > Bacillota > Bacilli > Caryophanales > Staphylococcaceae > Staphylococcus > Staphylococcus condimenti. Next base: position 1,796,136 of record NZ_CP015114.1, read on the forward strand.
GGGGGACGACATTATGAATTATGAACAGTATAAAGATACTATTATCGCTTATCGTAGACACTTGCACGAACATCCTGAAGTATCTTTTAAAGAATATGAAACAGCAGAATTTATTCGTTCAAAATTAAGAGAAATGAAAAATTGCGAAATAGTTGAACTGACAGAAACGAGCACAGTTGCTGTATTCAATGAAGGACAAGGTAAGAAAATCGGTTTACGTGCTGATATTGATGCTTTGCCAGTAACAGAGCAACGAGATGAATTCGAATTTATTTCTCAGAATGAAGGAGTCATGCATGCTTGTGGCCATGATGGGCATACTGCGGTATTACTAGGTGCTGCACACTACTTTAATGATTATATAGAAACAATTCCTAATGAAGTACACTGTATTTTTCAACATGCTGAAGAGCTGATTCCAGGCGGTGCACGTGAAATGGTAGCAACTGGCTATTTTGATGATTTTGATTTCATCTATGGGCATCATTTATGGACACAGTTGGAACTTGGATTAATAGATATTAAAGAAGGACCGGCAAGTGCTAACTCTGATATATATCATATTACAATAAAAGGGAGAGGCGGACATTCTAGTATGCCGGAAAAAGCAATTGATTCTCTTGTGTTAGGAGCACAATTTGTAAATGCACTGCAAACAATTGTATCTCGCCAAGTATACCCATTTGATCCAGTTGTTGTTTCGAATACAATTTTTCAAGCTGGAACATTTGGAGCAGAAAATGTAATTGCAGATAAGGTAGAATTAGGCGGGTCTGTCCGTACTACAACTGAAGAAAATAGAAAGTTAGTCATGGATCAAATGGAGCGTTTATTGAAAACGACTTGTGATAGTGTAGGTGCTGCGTATGAGCTGGATTACCTTGTTGGTTATGACAGTGTCTATAATGACCCAGAACAAACACGCTGGGTAAAACAATTAGCTGAAACCTATTTCCCAGGAAAAGTAGTCACAAGAGATCCGATGATGGGCGGAGAAGATTTTAGTGCTTTTTCAAACATTGTACCAAGTGCATATGCGTTTATTGGCGCAGGACAAGCTGAAGGGGAATACGACAGGCCCCATCATCACCCGAGGTTTGCTTTGAATGAAGAAGCATTTGAAATGGCTTTTGATATGTTTACAGAAGTAGCGAAGCATTATAAATAAGTAGCCAACAAATAAACGAGAGTGAGCTCAGTGATAAGTTCACTCTCGTTTGATGTGTTTCTTAAAAGCTGCTATTTATATTGACAATCAGTATTGTGACAGTATTAATCAAACCAATAACAAAACAAAGCAATATTCTAACAAGTTACATATAAATTGTTAGAATATTGTGTTAATATAGAGTTATAACTTTAATGATTATCTAATAAAGAAAATGGTCCTCAATAAACAATTGTTGAGGATTTTATATTATCTTTTCGTTAAATCTAATGACTTTGCTTACAATGGTTATATTTTACCGTTGAAAAATAAAATATTTGGGGGAAACAGCTATGAAAGTAACAAAACTATTAATGTTTGTAAGCATGATTGCCGTTTTACTTTTAGCGGGATGTCAAAGCCAAGAGGATAAGGAAAAAGAGTTTAGAAAGCAGACAAACATTTATCTCGAAAAATTAACAAAAGAGATAGATAAAACAGATAATACCAGTGAGGAAGAATTGTCGGATTATAAAAAGACGGTTGCTAAGACAGATAAAGCAAATAAGAAAATCAAAAAAGATTTTAAGGATTATAAAGATTCCTTTGATAAAGATGCTTTAGATAATAAGAAAAATAAGAAAATTTATACAGGGGTTAGTAATATCACAGAACTGTATATAAACTTATACGATAATTTAAATAAAATTTCTAAAGCTAAAGATGTAGATACAATAAAATTTTCAAAGCATGCTTTGAATGACTTCTATATCACTTATTTTGCTCAAGCTAACCAAATCGACAATTTACAAGATGCAAAAGCAGAAAAATCTTTAAACAAAGATGTATATAGTCATTTTGAAGATACAGTGTTAAAAGGATATCAAGACTTACCACAAGTTATTGGTTCATATATTATGATGCAAGGTCATGGACAAGATCTTGATAAGAAGGATGTACCGAAATATGACATGACTAAGTATGCAAAGTATAAAAATAATGATGATACAAAAACAGTTTCAGCCAAAAAGTATAATGATTTAGCTGATAAAGTGAATAAGGAATTAGATGACGACTCACAAGTACCTCACATTCATAAAAGCGTGAATGAGTTTGTCTATAAAATTTTACAAGGTAAGTACGATGTATTGAAAGAAAAAGAAAGACAGGGTTATTAAAATATTTAAGAAGGTTACTGAAGAAGATTGGATTGTTACCCAGTCTTCTTTTTAAGTTTTTAGGCGATAATCCTCAATATATAATCAATAGTAAATATTTTGAGAATAGCAGTTGAATGTATGTTATTGATATCATAAAAATAGGGAAAGTAAGTTATCAACGCATAAGCAAAGGGGCGATTCACACTGCGGTTTGTCTGAAGGCAGACAATCGGATGTCTAAAATAATCAATATGATAGACTTATAATAAGATTTTAGTAGAGAGGGAGATCTATATATGAATATTGTGTTTGATGTGGATGGAACGATTTGTTTTAACGGTCAATACATAGAAGACGAGTTATCTAATCAAATAACAGCATTACAACAGAAGCATAATATTATTTTTGCTTCTGCCAGACCTATTCGAGATTTGATTCCTGTTGTTAAAAATTTTAACAGTCAGCTGCTTATTGGGGGTAATGGTTCTATTGTGCAAAACGACGATGAAATTGAAGTTGTTCAATCAATTGATGCAGCAAGTTTTGAAATTATAAAAGATTTGGTTCATCGATATCATTTAAAGTATATCGTTGATGATGATTTTAATTATGCTTCTAATTTGTCGAGTGATTATAAAATATATAAGCAATTGGATCCAGATCATCTTGCAAAAAATATTGAATTAGAAGATATTAGTACGCCGATTAAAATAATATTGGTAGACATACCTTCAAATAATTATCCATCGTTGAAAAAACATATTGAAAAGCTGTCTGATCAGCTCTCTATAAACTTTCATGATAATGAGCGGAACATAGATATTACAGCTGAAAATATAAATAAATATACAACTTTGATTAAATATCTTCAAAATGAAGAGTATATCGCATTTGGTAACGATGTAAATGATATTCAATTATTAAATCATGCAGTAAAAGCATATTTTGTAGGTACTAAAGATAATCAAATTGCCTTGAATTTACAACATTTAAACCTGATAGAAGCCGATACACAACTGATTACACAAAATATCGGTAAATTATTAAATTGACCATCTATGGAGTGATGGTCTTTTTTATTGAAGTTCAAAATTGACTGCTTTTTACTGAAATTCCCCCTTGAAATCGGTATCAATGGAAAATTTTTTTGAAAAATTTTTCTAAAACGCTGTAACCACTGATGCTTTAGTCACGAACGCACTTAAATTTTTCAGAAAAATGGGGCAAATCGGTGTAATTTCATCATGTGCAATTTGATAAAAAAATTGGTTATGTTAAGCTAAATAACGTCTTTGCTAAAAAGTTAATAATTATTTGTTGCAGGAAATGAAGGATTTAAAAATAATATTTTGATTAATCATAAAATTCTGAATCGTAATTAATGATACTCATAACCATTGATTGAATATGTAGAATCACAGCAAAAGATAGAACTGAATGTTACATAAACAAAGGGTTTGAATTTTTCACATGATAAATGCTGTATTACATAATTTATATCGATTCAAACATTCAACTAGGGGTAGAAAGATTTTGCAATATTAGCGTTGAATGCATAAGTGAAAAAACAAAATATCATAGCGTAGAATTTTATGAACCGTGGGGACAGTTTATATAATTCGTGCCATCACATTTGTGATAATGAAAGAATAAATAGGGGATTTTTGAAACAGTTATCATCTTTCGGCGCGCACCTTCAGCTCCTTGCAATGCCTAAGAACGATCCGTACATTTTATAACAATAATTTGAGAGGATGTTATTTTAGACATGTTTACTTTAGGAGCAACTTTATCTCAGCAGGTAAATCCTGACTGGAGAACTTACATTATGATTGGCGCTTATTTCTTGATTTTGCTTGTCATCGGCTGGTACGGCTATAAAAAAGCTACAGGAAATGTTAGTGAGTATATGTTAGGCGGCCGTAGTATCGGACCATATGTTACAGCACTATCAGCTGGAGCATCCGACATGAGTGGTTGGATGATTATGGGATTACCAGGGGAAGTGTATACAACTGGACTTTCAGCTGCTTGGCTCGCAATCGGTTTAACACTCGGTGCATATATCAACTATATCGTTGTCGCACCAAGATTACGTGTATACACTGAGCAAGCTGGAGATGCGATTACACTTCCAGATTTTTTCAGAAACCGTTTAGCAGATCATTCAAATTTGATTAAGATTATTTCCGGGGGAATAATCGTTGTATTCTTTACACTATATACACACGCTGGTATGGTATCTGGCGGTAAACTTTTCAATAGTGCGTTTGGTTTGGACTATCACTGGGGTCTGATTTTGATTTCAGTAATCGTTATTGCATATACTTTCTTCGGCGGTTATCTTGCAGTATCGCTTACTGACTTTTTCCAAGGTGTTATTATGCTGATTGCCATGGTAATGGTACCTATTGTGGCACTTTTGAAATTGAACGGTTTAGATACATTTGATCAAGTGACAGACTTGAAACCAACAAACCTTGATTTATTTAAAGGAACTACAATTATCGGTATTATCTCATTCTTCGCGTGGGGATTAGGATATTTCGGTCAACCGCATATTATCGTGCGTTTTATGAGTATTAAATCAGTGAAACAATTAAGAACTGCAAGACGCTTTGGTATCGGCTGGATGGCTATCAGTTTAATCGGAGCAGTGTTTGTAGGATTAATCGGTATCGCATTTGTACAAGACAAAGGTGTAGAACTGAAAGACCCAGAAACATTATTTATTTTAATGGGTCAAATACTATTCCACCCGCTTGTCGGTGGATTCTTGCTTGCAGCTATTTTAGCAGCGATTATGAGTACGATTTCTTCTCAATTGCTTGTGACATCAAGTTCTTTAACAGAAGACTTTTATAAATTGATTCGTGGTGAAGATGCTGCGAAGAAACGCGAGAAAGAGTTCTTGCTAGTAGGACGTTTATCAGTATTAGTTGTAGCGTGTATTTCAATCGCTATTGCATGGACACCAAACGATACAATCTTAAATTTAGTAGGTAATGCATGGGCAGGATTTGGTGCTGCATTCGGTCCGCTTGTTGTATTGTCACTTTACTGGAAAGGTTTAAGTCGTACAGGGGCTATCAGTGGTATGCTTGCTGGCGCAGTAGTTGTCATCTTATGGATTGTATTTGCGAAACCACTTGGTGAAACTAATGATTTCTTTAATTTATATGAAATTATCCCAGGTATTATCGCAAGTGTGATTGTGACAATTGTTGTAAGTAAAATGACTAAAAAACCAGATATTGATGTTGATAAAGATATGGAAAAAGTAAAAGAAACAATTAATACAGAAATGCATTCATAATAAATAACCCAGTTCATGATGATGAAAAACTCGACATTCATGAACTGGGTATTTTTGTGTCTGTTATTAAAACTATTTGGTTTATAACTCTATAGGGAAATAAAATAAAAGGGAAGTCCTGACATAATGCGGCAGGTCTTCCCTTTTACGATATAAAGTGATGTATTTAATGATTAGTTGTTATTCTTTTTTACGATTATATTTTTCAATCTCTGCTTCACGCAATTCTACACGACGGATTTTTCCTGAATTTGTTTTAGGCAATTCTTCAACAAATTCAATTGCACGTGGATATTTATAAGGTGCAACATCGTATTTTACAAAGTTTTGAAGTTCACGAACTAGTTCATCGCTTTCTTCATAATTGTCTTGTAATATAACAAAAGCTTTAACGATGTTACCGCGTAGTTCGTGAGGACTAGCGACAACTGCCGTTTCTTTTACAGCAGGGTGTTTTGTTAAAGAGTCTTCGACTTCAAATGGTCCAATTGTGTAACCAGAGCTGATAATAATATCGTCTGCACGACCTTCAAACCAGAAATAGCCGTCTTCATCAACTTTTGCACGGTCGCCTGTTAAGAAATAATCACCTGCGACACGCTCTTGTGTGCGTTCTGGGTCTTTGAAATAACCTTTGAATAATGCAGGTAAATCAACAGGTACCGCAATATTGCCTACAACACCCGGCTCCACAGGTTGACCTTCATCGTCCACAATTAAGACATCGCTTCCAGGAATGGCTTTACCCATTGAACCAGGACGTCCAGGTACATCTTTTAATAAGCCGATTAACAATGTGCTTTCAGTTTGTCCATATCCATCACGTACTGTGATATCGAATGTATCTTGGAATTTTTCTACTACTTCTTGGTTAAGCGGTTCACCAGCAGATACAGCATCATGTAAATGAGATAAATCAAATTGATCTAAATTCTGTAATTTTGCCATGATACGATATTCAGTAGGCGTACAGCATAAAACATTAATTTGATAGTCTTGAAGCAACTCAAGATATTTTGTACCATCAAAACGGCCGTTATAAACGAATGCAGTGGCACCAGAAGTCATAGTAGACAAGAAAGGACTCCAAACCCATTTTTGCCAACCAGGCGCAGCTGTAGCCCATACAATGTCATCTTCATGAATATTCAACCAATGTTTCGGCGCCATTTGCATATGTGCGTATCCCCAGCCATGCGTATGTACTACTGCTTTAGGGTTACCTGTTGTTCCAGATGTATAAGGTAAGAACGCCACATCATCACGATCAGTGTCAATAATCTCAAGTTCATCACTTTGATTTTGTACATCTGTATCGACATCTACCCAGCCATCTTTTTTGCCGCCGATAATAAATTTTGTTAAGTCATCATATTCGTTTACACCTTCGAATTCATCTGCACCAGAAGCGATAGATAATACAGCATCAACTTCACCATGCGTGATTCGATATTGCAAGTCTTTTGTACGCAGCATTTCAGAAGCTGGAATCAACGATACACCTAACTTCAATGCCGCAATATAGACTTCATATGTTTCAATACTGCGTTCCATTTTGATAAGTAGCGTGTCCCCTTTTTTCAAACCGTGCTTTTTGAATAAATTCCCCATACGGTTTGATTTGCGGATTAAGTCTGCATACGTTACTTTTGTTTCGTCACCCGCATCATCTTCAAATATGATTGCAACCTTAGATTCATCTTTTGCATATTTTTCAATTTCAGATACAATATTGAAATTACGAGGTGCGACTAAATCTGGTTTGTTCATCTTACAAATCCTCCTATCTAAAACGCAAATTTCTATTTAACAGAAAAGTATACTTCTTCATTCTATCAATGTTAAAACAAGATTATAAGCAAAGACCCTCTGTGCATCTATGGAAAACGTTTTCTTATACATTTTGCCATTAAAAAGTAGGGGAACAGGATTGTAACAGAAATTCTTATCATTCAATAAAGTATTAGTTATTCGTATTGAAACTTTGTGTTGAATAGCTAACACACCTATAAATGAATTGGATTTCCTTCTAAATAAAGAAGAGCCTTCACACTTTCAATGAGTGCAAAGAGCTCTAGATAGCTAAAAATCATAAACTGATCTTCAAAACGTTACTAACGCATATAAAATAATGTATTCATCGAGCAGTTTAAGCTAAGTCTGCATCCTTAGGTAACGGCGCCTTTTTTCTAACATCAGCACCTTCAGTGTCTTCTTTCGGCAGCTTAATAATTTTGAAGCCTGTATATGCGAAGATGATTGAAATGATTGGTACTAAGAAGTTCAATATCGCAAACGGCGCATATTCAAAGACAGTCACTCCTAATGTTGATGCGATAAACACACCGCAAGTATTCCATGGAACGAAGACAGAAGTCAGTGTACCGCCGTCTTCTAATGCACGAGACAAGTTTTTAGCATGTAAACCTTTATCTTTGAAAGCTTGTGCATACATACGGCCTGGTACGATGATAGAGATGTATTGTTCTGAACAAGTAAAGTTTGTACCGATACAAGATACGATAACAGAAGCAATCAATGAACCTGTATTTTTTGCGAATTTCAAGATTACATTGATTAATGCTGATAACATACCTGAATATTCAAGTACACCACCGAATGTCATTGCGACAAGTGTTAAAGATATCGTATAGAACATAGATTCCAAACCACCGCGGTTAAATAATTCATCTACCATTTTATTACCAGAATCCATTGTATAACCTGTTTGCAATGCAGTGAGTGCTTCAGTTAATGAGCCGCCTTGTACGAAGATTTGCGCAAAGAAACCTAAAACAATTCCAACACAAATTGCTGGAATAGCAGGTACTTTAAAGACAACTAATACAATGACTGCAAGCGGAATTAAAAGTAACCAAGGTGAAATTACAAAGTTGTCTTGCATTGTATTCAAAATTTTCTCAATATTCTTAGCGTCAAAATGTTTATTACCGAAGCGCTGCCCTAAGAAGAAGAAAGTAATTAATGTAATAACGAGTGCTGGAATCGTTGTATACATCATATGTTTAATGTGATCGAATAAATCGACATTAGTTAAACCAGAAGCTAAGTTTGTAGTATCAGATAAAGGACTCATTTTATCACCGAAGTAAGATCCGCAGATAACAGCACCTGCAACCATACCAGGAGAGATACCCATACTGATACCAATACCCATTGAAGCAACCCCCACAGTTGCCATAGTGGACCAAGAACTACCGATTGCTAACGCAACGATACTACATAATATAACGACCACAGCTAAGAAATAGCCAGGATCAATTAATTGCAGTCCATAATAAATCATTGTCGCAACGACACCGCTGCCAATCCAAGAACCGATAATCAAACCAACTAAGATGATAATGACAATTGCCGGTAAAGCGTGTCTAATCCCTTTATACATCATCTCTTCAACTTCATCGAACTTGTAACCATGCAGCATCGTAACTCCGATTGCTACAGCTGTACCGATCATTAACGGAATATGCGGTTCTTTTTTCAATACCGCCACCGTAAATAACATTGCTGCAATCATAATACCGAGTGTTAATATCGATGCGCCTACCCCTAATGGCTTTCGTTCCTTTTCAACAGTTTCCTCATTTTCTACATTTGCATTCTTCTCTTTCTTACTTTGCATAACATAAACCACACCCCTTATGTTTGTTTAGTGTAATCATACATAAATAAGAAACCGCTTTCAACACTTTCCTTATCGGATTTTTCGCACCGTACTACTCGGGTTTGTGTTTTCTGAAAGAACAATGTCATTTCTGAAAAGGCTACAAACGCCGTTATATCAAGTCTTTTGATTATTCTGAAAAATTAAATTTAAATCTATTTTGACACCTTTTTCACCTTCGAAAAAAATTTTAAAAATTTTTAAGCAGAGTAAAATATGAGCGAGATTGCACACAATTTCACTTTAGTGTGTTATCAGGATAAGTTGCAAAAGGGTTTAACAGTTTAACGAAGTTAAATATGCATGTTTAAATTGTTTACCAAGTGGAAGGTATTCATCAAATAACAATCTCAATTTAAGAGAGGAAGATTCAACGTGGATATAAACATAAATGATTATAAAGTACCAGTACAAAAAGAATTTAAATTTAAAGATTATCCTCATCGTGTAGAGACACAAGAAAATGAAGAAGAGATTCGTAATGATGTTATTCCAGAATTAGTAGACTTGCTTCAAGATTTGCATTTACGATTGTTTGCAGAAGAGAAGGACGGAATTATGGTAGTGCTGCAAGCAATGGATGCAGCTGGGAAAGATGAAGCAATCAGCTATATTTTTTCAAATTTAAATGCGCAAGGACTCAAAACCACTTCGTTTGGACAACCGAGTGAAGAAGAAGAAAAACATGATTACTTATGGCGTCTGCATCGAGGTAAACCGCAACGTGGAGAAATATCATTATTAAATCGTTCTTATTATGAAGATGTTATTGTGACACGTGTACATGACTTATTAGGAAAAGAACATAAAGATCAAATTCAAAATGATGCAGATTTATGGAAATTACGTTATCGCCAAATTAATGATCATGAACGTTATTTAGAAGAAAATGGATTCCACGTTATCAAATTTTTCTTTAATATGTTTAAAGAAGAACAACGTGACAGATTGCTTGAACGTATGAAAGATCCGAAGAAAAACTGGGAATTTTCATTTAATGATGTGAAAGAACGTCAATATTGGGATGATTATCAAGATATCTTTGCGGATATGATTAATGAAACTTCAACATCATGGGCACCTTGGTATGTATTGCCAGCTGATAACCCTTGGTATGCACGTGCGGTAATTACAAAAGTGATGATTGAAACGTTAGAAAAAATTAATCCACAGTTTCCAGAGTTTACAAAAGAGGAAAAAGAAGAGTTGGATAAATATATCCAACAATTAGAGAATGAATAGGACTCGTTCTTGAATGTATTATTAAATTAGAAAAGACCCCGCTGACACATTGGAGCGGGGTCTTACATATTGTATTTGTTATGCTTCGTCTAAAATAGCACTAATCCAGTGGCCAAATTCACATGCTAAATGCCATTGGTGAGCTTTCACCATAGAATCTGGTACCATACTCGGAAATTCAACTAAGGCTTTGAAACGGAATCCGTCATTTTCTTTTTTAACTTGGTGGCGCATACCACCGATGATGTTGCCGTTTTTATCTTTCGCAGCACCTGCTAATTCAACAGGGTAATCTGTAGATTTGCGAGATTGTAATCCTGTTGTATCACCATAGTGTGCGTAGAAATGTGTTGGAAGTGGAGAGCCGCCAGTTGTTTCTAATACCTCTTGAATAGTAGGTGTTAATCCAAGCAAGACATAATGGTCCGGATTCGCACCGATATTTATTTTATCATGAGCATCGCTTTGTTCCATCATGACTTCAGTAATACGGTCCATGACTTCTTCAGGAGTCAATTTACTGTGAGGAACGTAAATTTCCGTGATACTGAATTTTCTTTTACCACGTGCAAATTTAGCCGCAAATCCAGAAACCTTATCGCCAATTTGGCATCTACGTTCTAATACGCGTCTTAAACGGTCAAATCCCAAATCCATTTTGACTTTGACTAGTTCGTCATTTAAAGCTTGAATATCTTTATTTGTAATCCATTGAGACACTTTAGGATGAATTTCTGCATCTGAATGTTTTTGGAAAAACTTAAAGTTTTTCTTTAAGCGTTTAAATTCCCAATCATTTACTTCATCGATCGTCGCTTCATGACCATTGATGGAAAAAAGTATTCTTTCGCATTAATCATAATAAGAGTCCTCCTTTTAAATATCTATGCTACTTTAGCACATTCGAACACTAAATGATATACACCCGTTAACTTAAATGAGTTTATATTTAATCATGTTGTCCGTTGTATTTAAAATTGCGGTTTCTTACTCTACATTCTAAAAAACCCTACTAGCCAATACTAGTAAGCAAATATCTTTTCAATATATTGTCTTGTTTCATTGTTCTACGTGAAACAAGCTTTATTGAATTGTTACCACAATCATCATTAAAATCCCGATGGCAGATAACATTTTATGACGCTTCCAAATTGTGACGACTATACTGCCGATTAATAATAGGCGTACACCTTTAAATAACACAATATGTTGGGCTGCTAGAACATAGTCTATACGATTTAATACTGTCAAAATAACAAGTAAGCCTGCACTGACCCAGATTAAAATATATGCAATCCTTAAATAAGCGGGTTCGTGGGCACTTCTGCTGTGTGTCTTCATCCGTTTACCTCCAGGTTGTATTAAAAATCTTTATAAAAATAATCTATATCTCTTACTCTAATATATAGAGATGTGTTCGTTATATTGTAAACGCTTACATTAAAGATATAAGATTTTTTTCGAGATTGCAATAAAAATTTTTAAATAGCTTCAACATACTTTGGTATCTATATCTTAAACAAGCGATATTGATTATGTATTTGATTGCTTCGAATATTATCTTTTTATAATGGGAAAGTAATATTGATAAGTATATGAGAGAGGATGATTTTAACATGCAAAGTATTACAACTGAAGAACATTTTATACTAACAGATGTACAAGAAGCAATAATGGAATTAAATAAACCAGATCCAGACGGCGTACCTTTAAAGACAATGCTTGCTGCATTAGAAGAAAAAACAGGATTTGCGCATGAAGATGATTTGGATGAACATAAAAAACGCATCAAATTCATGAATGATAATGACATCCGTATGCAAATCTTGTCATACGGCAATAATCCGCCTTCTAATTTAACAGGAGAGAAAGCAATCGAGTTATGCCAACTTTATAATGACGTGCTTCATGAATATGTAGAATTACGTCCGACACGTTTTCAAGGATTTGCGGTATTACCAATTAACGAGCCTGAAGCAGCTGCTGAAGAATTCCGTAGATGTATAAATGAATTAGGTATGAAAGGGGCTTTGATTGCTGGACGAGGGCATGATGGTACTTTCTTAGACCATCCACAATACGAGCCGATTTTTAAAGCAGCATCTGAATTGAATGCACCGATTTATTTACATCCAGCACCAGTAACGCCAGAAATTTATCAATCTTATTATAAGAGTCCATCTTATGATGAAGTGACTTCCTCAACTTTTGCATGTTTCGGTTATGGATGGCATACAGATGTAGGCGTGCATGCAGTTAGACTTGTACTTTCAGGATTGTTTGACCGTTATCCGAATTTAGAAATGATTATTGGTCACTGGGGCGAGTTTGTTCCGTTCTTCTTAGAACGTATGGATCAAGCTTTATTAGACAGTAAGTTAGAACATCCAATCAGTACTTACTTTGAAAAACATTTCTATATTACACCAAGCGGAATGTTTACTAAACCGCAGTTTGACATGGTACGTCATTATTTTGGTATTGATAAAATTTTATATGCAGTAGATTATCCCTACATTAAACCAGACGATGTTTCTACATTTTTAGATACATTAGGCCTAACTGAAGAAGAAAAAGAAAAGATTGCGTATAAGAACGCTGAAAAACTTTTCAATATTGATACAGAACAATCTTAAGATAATCTCATATATGAGCAATAAACAAGCAATACACTAGTTAAAGTGAGATAATACCCCACATAACAAATTGAATAAGCATTACAATTGTGACATTAGAAAAACTAACAACAAGTAAAGCGAGGAACAAAAAATCATGGAAACATTACAATTAACAGGGGCAGACGTCCGTTATCATAAAGTCGGCAAAGGACCGGTATTAATTTTAATTCCAGGTGCAAATGGTACAGGTGATATTTATATGCCGCTTGCAAAGCAACTTGCAGACCATTTTACAGTAATTGCTGTGGATCGTCGTGGATTTGGAAAAAGTACATTAACAGCGCCGTTGCCTGCAGAAGTTTCAAGTCCTGACAGTCAATACCGCGTGAAGCGCGATGCGCAAGATATTGCTGAAATTGCCGAACATGAAAGCGGCGATACACCTGTTTATGTATTAGGTTCAAGTTCAGGTTCTATCGTAGCCATGCATGTCTTAAAAGAACATCCTGAAGTTGTGAAAAAAATTGCCTTTCATGAGCCGCCGATTAATACATTCTTACCTGATGCAAAATTCTGGCAAGATAAAAATGCTGAAATTGTAGATATAGAAGAAGAAGACGGCATGCCGGCAGCAATGAAAGTGTTCTTTGATGCATTAAATGTGGCACCTATTGATCGTGAAATGATGAGCAGCTCATCTAATAATGATAATGAAGAAATTTCAGCACAACGAGTGCAAGAAATGCAGAATTGGTTTATGTATGAAATTCGTCAGTATACATCATCAGATATTGCGATAAAAGATTTAAAACCCTATGCAGATCGTATCACATTGTTAAATGGTACCGATTCACATAATTCTTTCCCTCAAGAAGTGAATGACTACCTTGCTTCAGAACTTGGTATTAACATTATCGAAATTCCAGGTGGTCATTTAGGTTATGTTCAAAAACCAGAGGGCTTTGCGAAAGTATTGCTTGAAATTTGGGGATAATAGATAGATTTTTGATATATCGTTTAAAAATATAACACTGTATAAATAAAGCGCTGCAATCTGGATAAGGATTGCAGCGTTTCATTTTAGATATAGAAAGAAGATATTATTAAGTGATTGTCCCTAATTTTAAATAGAATTTTCATCTTCTACGTAAATCGTTTCATCACCTCTTGGTAACCAAGGGCGGCCAGACATAAAACCGACATGTTCACCTTCTACATTTTTCAGTTCTTCGAAAGCTTTCTTTTGCCAATCTCGTTCGCGTTGCCGACGGAATTTTTCTTGTTCACTCATCTCAAAACGATAGAGTTCTTTAGGAATGAATTTTTTAGGTGGGCGTTTTTTAGTGCCCGTATAGTCATTTAATTCAATCGTGATTTCTCTTTTTTCATATAGTACCGAATCTTCCATGAAGATTTGGTTGATAGGAGTAGAAGGGGGAAGCGGATGATTTAATTCTTTGTACTTCGCTAAAATGAACCCTAAACAATCTTCAACTTCTAACATCTCTACTGGTGGAAGCAATTCCCTAAATTCACGAAAATCAAAGTCCACAAAGAAATATTGTCCCTCCAAATCAGGATTATACTTATAAAACACTGCTACATACGTCACTTTCATAGTTGCTATTCCTCTCTTAGGTGTGATTTGAAAATTAAATTTCTAAATACTAAAAATGAGTGGTCGAATTGAATGGTAATTTTAATCGATTCACCTACAAATTTAACAATCGTTAAATTAATATAATTATATTAATTAATTCGGTATATCGCAATTACTTTTTCTTGTTGTACGCATTAGGAAGTTTTTATCTGAATAGACAAGCATTTTGAAATCTTACGGGGTTAAAATTATGAAGGACTCTCCTAGAGATAAAAAATAAATATACTTCAAAGATCCAGATGACCATAAATTAGACCATCATACAGGAACTTTAGATGATAGATTGAGCTATTATCAAAATGATGAAAAGCATATGACTTTTTATAATAATTAAAAATTTGAACTACAATGAGAGACTAAATTAAAATTAGTCTCTCTTTTTTTATAATTGATGATTAGTTTAATTTAAATAAGGAAATCTATTACTAACAAAGAAATAAATAGAGAAAACATTTATATAAAAAAACTGCTGTTTTATAAGCTTTGTTGTTCATCGCTTATTACGCAAGTGAAGAGAGGAGTATTAAAGTATAAGAATTCATATTTAAACAAGGTGGGATAACTGATATGGTATCTATTATTAAAAATCCATTAGTACTAACGATAGTGTGTGATAGCACATTCATTACTTTTGTCGAAAAAAATAGAATAGACGACAGAATAAGAGGGCGAAAGCCCTCTTATTTAGTGAAAGAAAAACCGATTATCGCAGTTTGCATTCAACTGTAATAATCGGTTTGTTTTTATTAAATTATGAGTAAACGAGTACTTGTGTGACAAGCATTGCGCCACCGAATACGAGTACGAAGACTACAACCGGCCATACGAAACGGAACCAGTGAGAGTACTTCATGTCGAGCATTTGCAGTGTTGCCATTACCAGACCTGTTGGTGCTAAGAACAACATTGCGTATTGTCCGAATTGGTAAGCTGTAACCATAACGAATCTTGGAATACCTACTGTATCCGCAAGTGGTGCGAAGATCGGCATTGCAAGTACAGCCAAACCAGATGATGATGGTACGATAAATCCTAAGAAGAAGAAGATAAATAGGATAATAATGATAAATATCGGACCGCTCACGTTTTGTACTAATGTAGATGAGAAGTGCAAGATAGTATCTGAAATCAAACCTTCGTTCATAACTAAGTTGATACCGCGTGCTAAACCGATGATGAGTGATACACCAACTAAGCTTGATGCACCATTTACAAAGGCATCTACAGTTCCTTTTTCACCTAAACCGTTTTTACCTGTTCCTGCAATAAACATGATGATAATTGTAACTGCTAAGAACATTGAAGCCATGACTGGGAACCACCAGCCTTGAGTCATTACGCCCCATACCATTAATGGGAATGGGATAACGAATAAAATCAAGATAATTTTCTTACGCCAAGAGAAGTTATCAGCATGTGCGTCTTTACCCATAACAGACCATTGCTTTTCAAATGACTTGCGATCTTCGTAAGAATAAGATAGTTTCGGATCTTTTTTGATTCTTTGAGAGTACCAGTATAAGTAACCGATAACAAAGATTGCACCGACGATACAACCTGCTACACGCCAGTATAAACCTTCAGTAAATGTAATACCTGCTGCGTTAGAGGCAATTACTACTGAGAATGGATTGATTGTAGAGAAGGTTGTCCCTACAGAGCTGGCTAAGAATATGGCACCCACACAGACAATGGAATCATAGCCCATGGCAATGAATATCGGCACCAGTATCGGATAGAAGGCCACGGCTTCTTCCTCGATACCGCAGAGGGTACCACCTAATACCATTAAGATAGAAACCATGAAGATGAGCATGAACTCATGTCCTTTAGTTTTCTTAGTTAAAGCGAGCAATCCTGATTCGAAGGAACCACTGGCACTTACAACTCCAATCAATCCTCCGAGTACAAAGATGAAGACCATGATGTCTACTGCTTCAATTGTTCCTTCTACCATTGCATTAGTGATTTCTCCAGGTCCTGCTGGATTTTGATCTAATCGTTCATACGTATCTGGAATTGAAACCGGTTTGTTGATGGCACCGGATTTGAATTGTTCGATTTGTATTTTAACGCCCATCTTATCAAGTTCTTTTTGAGTGGCGGGCACTTTCTTGATTTCTTTATGCGGGTTCTCAATTTTTAATTGCTGAGCACCTGGTTCATAAGACAGTTTTGAATAGGCACCTGCTGGAATAATCCATGTAGCAATTACAGCAGCTACAGTTAAAATAAAGAGGATTACGAAGGCACCAGGCATTCTAAGCTTGAATTTCTTTTTTTTCTTAGGCCGTTCTGAGCTGTCATGTGCATTTGTTGCTTGTTTGCTTTGATCAGTGTTATCCATAATGGTCATCTCCTTTTTGGCAGAGCGCAATTTATTGCCGATATGTAATTTGTATTTCGGAAATAGCGCTGCAGTTAACTTGAATTCAAATGCTATCAAATACATGGAATTGTGTGTCTCGACAAGACTATGAGATGACAAGATGTAAAGTTACTCTCGTGTTCGACGCAAAATTTTTTTCAGAATGCAGTGTGTTTAAATCACAGCTGGATTCTGTCACCAGATTTGTTATAGAGCTTGAATGCAAATTATTAAAAATGAAGACCGTGCAGCACTTAAGAATAATCAACGTGCAACTCTCGAGGTAAAGCACTACGTTTCATACCAAAACCTAAGTACTAGAGCACGGCCTTATTTATAAAAAGGCCTGAACAGGATGTAACAAGGATGTATTTGTTCAATCATGTTCAGGCACTTGTTAATTAAAATGAAGTTGTGATGTGCGGATTCTAAGATGAGGCAGGTTCAAGACATTTATGATGTTTAAAGTGTTCTCAATCATCTGATTTCTGGCATTATGCGTAATAATGTTTAAACGAGTCACACTTTTAAGCTTTCCATGTCAATTCCCTATGTTTTATTTTTTAATCACAGTACCTATTTTTCCTTCTAATGCGTCATCTAACTTATCTAATGAAGTGATGATGACTTCGCCTTTAGGGTTGTTTTCGATGAATTGGATTGAAGCTTCTACTTTAGGCAACATGCTGCCTTTAGCAAATTGGCCTTCATCAATGTATTTCTTCATTTCATCGACTGTGACTTCTTTTAATTGTTCTTGATTATCTTTACCGAAGTTGATGTAGATATAATCTACTGCAGTCAAGATAATCAATTGTTCTGATTTCAATTCAGCACCAAGTAGGGCACTTGATTTGTCTTTGTCGATAACAGCGTCTACACCATGCAGATCACCTTTATCATCTTTAACGACAGGGATACCGCCGCCACCAGCTGAAATAACTAAGTTTCCAGAATTGATTAAAGTTTCGATACTTGGTAATTCAACGATTTCAATTGGTTGTGGAGAAGGTACAACACGACGATAACCGCGTCCTGAATCTTCTACGAAAGTATAATGACGTTCTTTAGCGATTGTATCTGCTAATTCTTTGTCATAGAACATACCAATTGGTTTTGTTGGATTAGAGAATGCTTCGTCATCTCTGTCTACAACTGTTTGTGTAACTAATGTTACAACTGGTTTTTCAATACCAAGGTTATGCAATTCGTTTTGCAAACTTTGTTGTAGTTGATAACCGATATAAGCTTGGCTCATTGCGCCACATTCTGGGAATGGGAATGGCGGGCCTTGTTCGTGTTCAGCAGCGTAGTTCAATCCTAAGTTGATACTGCCGACTTGCGGACCGTTACCGTGACTGATGACTACTTCGTTTCCTTTTTGAACTAATGCGATTAATGATTTTGCTGTATTTTCAACAAGTTTCAATTGTTCTTCTGGGGAATTACCTAATGCGTTGCCGCCTAATGCTACTACGATTTTAGCCATTCTATTTGTCCTCCCTTATCCAATATCGCCTAAAGTAGCGACCATTACTGCTTTGATAGTGTGCATACGGTTTTCAGCTTCTTGGAATACAACAGAATGTTTGCCTTCGAAGACTTCGTCTGTAACTTCCATTTCTTTCAAGCCGTATTTGTCATAAATTTCTTTGCCGATTTTAGTGTCAGTGTTGTGGAATGATGGCAAGCAGTGTTCGAAGATAACACGTGGATTGCCTGTTTTTTCAATCATTTCTTGGTTGACTTGGTAAGGTTTCAATAATTTGATACGTTCTTCCCAAACTTCGTCAGGTTCGCCCATAGATACCCAAACGTCTGTGTAAAGTACGTCAGATCCTTTAACACCTTTGTCGATATCATCAGTTACCAAGATTTCGCCGCCGTTTTCTTTAGCTAATTCTTTACAGCGGTTCAATAATTCATCAGTCGGGTTCAATTCTTTCGGACATACTAAGTGGAAGCGCATACCCATAATTGCAGCACCTGCCATCAATGCGTTCGCAACGTTGTTGCGTCCGTCTCCGACATATGTGAAGTTGATTTCGTGATAAGGTTTTTTCAATGTTTCTTTAGCAGTCAAGAAGTCAGCCAATACTTGAGTCGGGTGATCTTCGTCTGTTAAACCGTTCCATACCGGAACGCCTGATTCTTTAGCCAATGTTTCAACAGTACGTTGAGAGAATCCGCGGTATTCGATACCGTCATACATGCCGCCTAAAACGCGTGCTGTATCTGCTGCTGTTTCTTTTTTACCCATTTGGCTGCCTGTAGGTCCAAGGTAAGTAACGTGAGCGCCTTGGTCGTAAGCTGCAACTTCAAATGCGCAACGAGTACGAGTTGAGTCTTTTTCAAAAATTAATGCAATGTTTTTTCCTTTCATCGTCTGCTGCTCAATACCTGCGTATTTCGCTCTTTTCAAATCTTCTGAAAGATTAAGTAAAAATTCAACTTCTTTCTGTGAAAAATCTAATAATGTTAGGAAATTTCTGTTTCTTAAGTTTTGCATTATACATACAACTCCTCTTTGTGATTGATTTCACATTTATTGTAAACGCTTTCTATTGGTTTCGTCAACAACTTTTATAATAATTTATTTGCTTTTTTCAATAAAATTGACGATATAGTTACAAAGTTTATTCGGTTGTTTACAAATGAAAATATTTAGTTTATGGGGAAATTTTTATCTTTTAAAATGCACCGTTATAATTATTTCCTTTTTAAAAAAGAATAATCACGAAAATTATGAAAACTTTGTGATGACTCATTATTGTTTGAAATATGAATGCTTGCACATTGAATTATAATGCATCAGATCAGTGTTTAGAGTTATTTAACTATATCTTCACAAAAAATTGAAAAAGTCTTGATTTTCGTTAAAAACATTATAAGATAAGCATATATAAATAATTTAGCGGCATAAGTCATAATTTATTTGTTAGCTTTACAAATACAAATAGGGTGGAGAAAAACAAGTGAAGAGATTATTATTTTTAATGGTAAGTGTTTTATTTTTATTAACTGCTTGTGGCGGCAATAAATCTGAAGAGAAAGCGGAAGCTGACGAAGAAAGAGGCGAAGCAACGAATAAAATGAAATTGTTCCGTGTGGGTTAAACGGTATCTGCTGATGGTGTAGATATTAAAGTCATGAGAGCAGAATATGTAGAGAATTATGATGAATACAGTGCACCGGAAAACGACAAAGTATTGAAGGTTTATTTAAAATTCAAAAACAATAATAAAGATCAAGTATTAGTTGATAACAGTGCATTTTCTATGAAGGTACGTGGTGAAAATTATCCTGAATGGTATGGCGGAGATGGAACAGAAGGTATGTTTTCTCATCAATTAAATCAAGGCAACACAGCAACAGGAACTTTAGTTTATGACGTACCGGAGTCTAATTTTTACACATTAGAAATGGATGCTAATTTCAATTTGAAAAATGTGAAAGCCAAGTGGAATATCTCTAAAGCAATGATTAAAAAAGGCAATGGCAGCAGTGATGAAACTGAAGTAAGTACGACAAGCAGTTCTAAAAATGATGGCAGTGAGAGTAAAGATTATCCATATACAGCAGATGAATATAATGCGCTAGTAGATGAATACAATGCATTGACGGATGGAGAAAAGATGAATCATGTCACACGTGGTGTAACGAATAAAGAATATAATGATTTAGCGGCACGTGTTGATAAGTTATATGAACAACTCGGAGCAGAGTATGAGGAAGAATACCAAAAACAATTAGAGAAAGAAGAAGCTGAATGGCAAAAAGAACAAGACCGTTTAGATAAAGAATTCGATGCTGAGATGAAACGTCAAGATGAAGCATATGCACGCGAAGAAGCACAACGCCAAAAACAAGAAGCAGCCGATCAAAGAGCATATGAAGCTGAGCAAAAGCGCATAGAAGAACAAGAAGCGCGTGAAGCAGCGGCGGCTCAAAAGCAAGAAGAGGAATGGGCAAGACAAGAAGCTGAATTACAAAAACAAGAAGCAGTAATGTCTGAAGAATAATGGATTAAATTTGTGCGTTCAGGGTATCTGAATAGAAATTTTAAGCAACTTGCCTAAAGTTAAAATTAAAATGAAAGAGGGATACTATGGACGAACAGCGAAATAACAGAAATCAAAATAATAGAAATAATGAATATGACAATGGAACAATTGATGACAGGCAGATACCAAAAAACGAAAATCGTGAAGAAACCGAACGTGATGCCAGACAAGAATCTGACTATAGAAATTCTGAAGATGGCAACTATGTAGATAGACGCGAACCAAGATATAGCAATCATGATGAAAGAAACAATGAAAGCTATGGTTCAAGAGACAACCGTCAAGAGCATACAAGAAGTGATGCCAAACAAGAACCTAGCTATAGAAATTCTGAAGATGGCAACTATGTAGATAGACGCGAATCAAGATATAACAATCATGATGAAAGAAATAATGAAAGCTATGGTTCAAGAGATAACCCTCAAGAGCATACAAGACACGATGACCGACGTGAATCTAGAAATGAAAATTATCAAGATGACAGATATACAGACAGACGTGATCCAAGATATGTGAATCGTGAAGATAGACACTACCATGACAACCATCATCCGAGATATGATTATCGAGAAAATGAAAGGTATGATGCGAGAGCGGCAAGACCAACAAATAGGGTTGCCGAAATGGTACTTGGTATTATGGGTAGTGTATTCGGTATTATCGCCGGCATATTTGGTTTGCTGCTTGGCGGTATCAGTTCTAGCCTGGGAGAGGCAGATGGCGGTTCGATATTTGGCCAAGCAATCGGTGTTATTTTTGTTTGTATTGTAACGATAGTGATTAGTTGTATCATTAATAAAAATCGTATCGCAATGGGTATCATTTTGATTATTGGCGGACTATTGAACTTTATTTTGATGGGCGGCTTCGGTATTTTATCTGGTATTTTAATTTTAGTCGCAGGTATAATTGCTTTAATTCGAAAATAATATAAAAACAGCCTGGCAACGTAATAGCGCTGCCAGGCTGTTTTATATTGAATTATTTTTTCTTTTTCTTGTTCTTTTTAGATACAACTTGTGTATTCTTAGGCTTTTTATCTTCGCCTGAATCTTTGTTCATTTTTGCTTTCAATCTTGCTACTTCTTGATCAGCGTATTTTGCATAGTATCTATTAGCTGCGAATGTTTGAATAATCATGAAGATGGCTGATACTGACCAATAAAGACCAAGTGCTGAAGCAGAAGTATAAGAGATATAGATAATGAAAATTGGAGAAATAATCATCATCATATAACCCATTTGTCTTTGTTCTTTAGGCATATTCTCTAAACTTACAAGTGATTGTAAGAAGTAAAGCACACCGGCAATAATTGTAATTAAGATGTCAGGTTTTGTTAAATCGAACCACAAGAAATCGGGATGTGCTGTAATACCGCCATGTGAAGGCCATTTAAGAGAAACATATAAACCGAACAAGACAGGCATTTGAATTAAAATAGGCAAGCAACCTAACATGCTCTTCATCGGATTCAATTCATATTTCTTATAAACTTCCATCATTTCTTGGTTAGCGGCCATTTTTTCTTCTTGTGTACGCGCACGTTTAACTTTTTCTTGAACTTCTTTCATTTCAGGTTTCGCAATATCCATTACTTTACGCATCATTTGACCATTCTTAGTTTGGCCCAACATAAATGGCAACATGATTAAACGGATAGCCAATACGATAATAATAATAGCTAGTCCATAATCATGATTAAGATTATTACCTAACCAGTGTAAAAGATTATCCATTGGTTTAGCGAATGTGTTATAGAAGAAACCAGTTCTGTTTCCAGGTTTTGAGTAATCACAACCCGCTAAAAGTACTGTAGTCATAACAAGCAACAGTATGTATTTAATTTTCATGGTTAACTCTGCCTTTCTTTATTTATATGAATAATTATTTATATCATCAGTGGGAACTTAAAAAAGCAACCACGAAATGGTTGCTATGTGAATAATACAACAGTGTGGAAAAATTACTTCCGCCTTTAGATACTATCATAAATTGTTGACATGTCAAATTAGTTGGTATATCAAAAGTTTATTTATAATGAATTATTTAATAATACAAAAAATAAGAGCTGATCTGAAATAGATCAACACTTATTCATGGCATATTGTCCTACTAACAGGATTAACTGAGCATTTGATTTTTTACGTTTGCGCCCAGACGCCAAACGACAGACAGGCCTATGCCAGTTAGTACAAGTGCCGACCTTCCGTAGACACTATAGCGTTGTTTACTTGCCACAAACAACTATGGCCGTTTCTCCAATATGCCATTACGATAGAATAGCATAAACTTAATTTTGATGATAGCAAAAAGGAGGGGCGCCCTCCTTTTATTCAGGTATCTGTTCATCTTCATTTTCTTCATAGAGTTCGTTCTTCATATTGAAACTGAAGAATGATGCAATCCAGGTACAGATAATTAAAGCTGTAACGGTAAGTGCATTATTGAATGGGTTATTAATATTGAAGGCTGATATAAGTGGTGTAAATAAAGCATATGCTATTCCGAATTGAATCAATGCAGTGATATAAAGTTTTATACTTGAACCACTAATTGCGACTATGAGTCCAGGAATTAAAATGATTTCTATAACAATTAAGAGTACCAGCAATGCATTGCCTAGGGTAACAACATTATGTGTATGTAACGAGAAGATTGAAAGGTTTTCAATACTCCTGAATAATGCAAATGCTACACATAAAAATACAAAAGCAAAAATAAATTCTTCGCCTAATGTAGTGAAGAAAGAGTTGATAAAAGAAGGTGATGTCTCCTTATAATAGGTCAATATATAAGATTCCATTATTGTATATAGCAACATCATCAATAATGTAACTCCTAATAAAGTCATCGAAACGTGTCCGGTAAATATTTTAGAGATAAAAGTAATACCGTTATGCCAATTATTCATAATTGGTAAGAATCCTCCTCGTCATTTATTCGTTCTTAGTTTTCTTTTTGTCTTTTTTTATTTCATCAATTAAAACAAAACTTGTGTAACTGGCAAATCCAGTAATGAAGATTAAGATAAGTATTAAAAAAGGTATGTTTAATACATTCTTAAATGGTGCTAGCGTAATCAACACATAAAAAATAAGTGAAGCCAATATGAAATTTATAATGCTTATGGATATAGTTTTAAAGACTGAATCAGCAATTGCTAAAACTAGATTAGGAATAATTAATATTTCCAGTGTAATCACAAAAATCATAGCTTCTTGTCCTAAGATAAGCGGGTTTGCAGAAAATAAATCTAGAAATGGGATTTTAGCGATTGAAGGGACAAGTGCAGTAAAGAAGTAAATGAAAATAATAACACCTATCAATTCTCCGCCTAACGATTTAAAAAGAAAGCAACTAGGTTTTCTTCTGAATTTCCTGCACTTTTAACTGCCACACTGGTTAGCGAAGCTAAAAGTATAGTAATCACGATTATACTTATTAATAAATAAGAAACATTACCCTGAATCAATTGCTTAAAGAAATCGATGCCGTTTTGAAAATTTTGCATACGGAATTTACCTCTCTTTATTTTTCTTATTTTAAGTATAGTCAAATATTTCCTAAAAAATCAAATTGGTATTAAATATAAAATGATTGAATGTTTATATCGAAAAAGTATTATTTATTTTAAATGGGTTTCATAGATATCAGCATAGAAATTCATGTTTTTTCTTTACTCTATGAGGTGGAGGTGAAGAAAGAATGAAAAATATAATGATTAAAGGGAGTATCGCAATTGGTACATTATTGCTGCTGATGCCTCATGCACAAAGTGAAGCAGCAGCCGATAAGTATGAAGTTAAGGTTTATGCAAATGCAGACAAGATTGTTAAGGATAATCGACATGTTGATCACGGGATATTAGACCAACTGGGTTCTGAAGACAAAGATGAGGATTTTAATGTTCAGTACATAGACGATAGTAATCGTACAAATTACAACAATAAAGAAACATTTCGTGTGCGCAAATCAGAAGATGAAGATTCAACAGAATTACAATATAAAAAGCGTTACCCTATTACAAATGGAGATGCAGATGCAGCTATAGCACAAGCTAAGAAAGATGGATTTAATACAGATGATTATGAAGTTGAATATGGAGAAAACGGACAAACATTAAGTGCATCAAATGAAAGTGAAACAAATAACGGTTCATCTTTACCGAATGCTGAACAAAGTTTAAGTGCTTTAAAAAGCAGTGCTAAAGCACCATTTGATGCATTATTAAACAAAATAAGCAGTCCTCAAAAGATTGGACCTGTTCACTTTGAACGACACAAAGGTAATATTGATGGAAATAAAGTAAAAATTGAAAACTGGGATATCGGTAATCAGAATGTAGTAGAGGTTTCTGCAAAAGTTTCAAGTGAAGCTGAAGCAAAAACAGTACAGCAAGCAATTATTAAAAAATTAGATTCTATGGGTATTCATGAAACTAAAGACCAACTAAAAACAGATATGATTTTTAACAATTATTAGAAAGTAAAAGCAGGGCGTGAATAGAAATGATATTGAATTAAAATGATTTCTGTCCATGCCCTGTTTAATTTTATTTGCAGAAAGAATAATTTCTGTTTAATAATTAGATGTTTTTCCTCGCTTCTTTTATACAGGTTAGTCTTCCGTTTCTCTGAAGTTAGACTGTCGGGAGGGTTAAAAAGCCTTGCTACCGCAGTTGATAAAGGGTTGAGATAAAGTTCTGTATAATAGGATTAATCTCTCGATCAGATTTATAAACAATTGAAATATGTCTTTCAGCAGGTGAATGAGGGATCGGTTTTGCGATAATGTCTGGATGATTGACTGCACTTGAACTGAGCAAACTGATGAAGTGAGAGTCACGAATAGTTTCAATTAAACTACTCATACTATTAGATTGCATGACAGGATTAATTTGTATCAGATTTGTATGTTGCCATTCATCGATACTGTCTTTTGTAGAACCGCTGCTGTGAATGATAAGCGGATAATTCTGTATGTCTTTTATTGTAATATCATCACAATGTGCAAGCGGATGAGACTTGTCCATTGCTAACATGAGCGGATCATCAAATAGTCGTTTTACCTCAACTTCTCTTTCTCGAATTCCGTTCTCTGAAATGACACCAATCTCTACTTCTCGATTCTTCACCTTTTCTACAGTATGCGGTGCTGTATCTACTTCTAACGAAACATCAATATCTTGGTATTCAGTCATAAAACTTTTAAGGGCTTTCGGCAACATACCGTAAATAGGTGCATGACTGGATCCGATTCTTAAACTGCCTCTTTTAGATGTTTTATAATCTCCTAATATACTTTCTGTTTCTTCTATTAAAGTTAGGATTTTAGAACTATTTTGATATAAAATCTGTCCTGCTTTGGTTAAAGTAATCAATTTTCCCTTTTTATGATAAAGCGGAACTTGATGTGTTTCGCTTAAGTTTTTCAAATGAAAAGTGACAGTCGGCTGGGTAATATTGAGTTTTTCAGCAACTACATTCACATTTTGATCTTCAACGAATTGTTTGAAAATCATCAGCTGTTTAAGATTCATAGCAATAAAACTCCTTTAAGAAAAATCTAGTTTGTAAAAATAGAGAAATTCTATGTCGATATACATAATACATTGAAAATATTGATGGTTTGTTAACGCTGTATTTAATATGCATTAATATCCGTTGCTTATAGTTGAGGATGAAATGAGGTGAATGAAGTGGCGCTTGAAATACACAATTTAAAAAAGTCATTCGGTAATCAAAATGTGATCAGAAATGTGAATCTGGAAGTAGGCTCTGGGGAGTTTATTTCATTACTCGGTGCATCCGGCAGTGGTAAAACCACATTGCTGCGTTTGATTGCCGGATTAGAACAACCCGATAGCGGAACGATTGAAAATGATGAACAACTGTATTATTCAAATGAAGGCACGACTCAGATGCTTGCACCCTCGAAGCGTAATATAGGTATGGTATTCCAAGATTTTGCCTTATGGCCGCATATGTCAGTGTTTGAAAATATAGCTTATCCGCTTCGTGTTAAAAAAGATACCAAAAACTTGAAGCAAAGAGTACGCGAGGTATTGCAAGAAGTACGTCTAGAAGGATATGAGAAACGAAAAATACATGAACTCTCTGGTGGACAGCAACAACGTGTCTCACTCGCACGTGCAATTATTTCGCGATGCGACCTGGTTTTAATGGACGAACCATTATCAGCACTGGATGCCGGATTACGAGAAGATATGCGTTTATTGATTCAACGACTTGTTAAACAATACGGCATGACAGCCATTTTTGTCACACATGATCAATATGAAGCCATGACGATGTCAGATCGAATCGCAGTAATGCAAGAAGGCCGTATTGAACAATGCGACACTCCAGAAAACTTATACGCTAAACCACAAAGTGAAGCAGTCGCACGTTTTATCGGCAAGGGTGCATTTGTAAAAGGAACATTGAAAGAAAACCGATTTATCATCCAAAAAGAAAATGTAATAGATGAGGCAGAAGAAGGAACACCAGAACGCTTATCAGCTGTCTCTGCTGTAGATTTAGCAGGAGAT
Source organism: Staphylococcus condimenti (assembly GCF_001618885.1). NCBI lineage: Bacteria > Bacillati > Bacillota > Bacilli > Caryophanales > Staphylococcaceae > Staphylococcus > Staphylococcus condimenti. Next base: position 1,823,947 of record NZ_CP015114.1, read on the forward strand.
TCTAAGAAAGATAGAGATACAAAAGATAATCCATCTGATTTCAAAGCAACTTCAGATACGAACTTAAAAGAAAAAGATAATGAAGCTGCAAATACACTTTTCTTAGATGTTGAAGGAGATATTAACGATGGATATTACGGATTGCTGTTACGTCCGGAAAACGTATATACAAGTCATAAAGGACAACATGCAGTTGTGTCGACAGTCAGTTTTACAGGTGAACGTTACGAATACACAGCATACATAAACGACATGATTGTCATGTTTTATGACAGAAAATTTTATGCTGAAGGTGACCAAGTCAATTTGGAATTTGAAGTGAAGCAAGAATATTTAATCAAAATGGAGGATGTTTAAATGAAGCGATTAATACAGTTCGGTGTAATCTTAATGGCATTAGTAATGGTGTTGGCAGGTTGTCAAAATAAGCCGGAAGGAGAGGATAAGAAGTCATCTTCTGATAGCAGTTCGTCCAGCAACAGCAAAGATAAATTAGTGTTATATACAGCAGGTCCAGATGATTTAGTTAAAGATATGGTAAAAGAATACGAAAAAGAGTCTGGTAAAAAAGTAGAAGTTTACCAAGGGACAACAGGTGAAATTTTAGGACGTTTAGAAGCTGAGAAAGACAATCCGAAAGCCGATGTCGTGCAATTAGCTTCTTTACCTGCAGCATTAGACTATAAGAAAAAAGGATTGATTGAACCTTATAAAGTCAAAAGTGCTGATAAATTGTATAGAGATTGGCAAGATAAAGACGGTTATTGGTACGGTTTCAGCGGCAGTGCGTTAGGTATTTCTTATAATACAGACAAAGTCAAAGAAGCACCGACAGATGTGAAGGACTTATTGAAAAAAGACTATAAAGATGCACTAGCAATTCCAAACCCTTCAGAATCAGGCACAGCATTAGACTTATTAGCTATTAAAGTACATAACCAAGGACAAGCAGCTTGGGATGAATATAAAGCATTAAAAGATAACGGTATGAAGTTAGCAGGGGCGAATAAACCAGCATTAGAAACTGTTATTAAAGGTGAAAATAAAGCAGTTTATGGTGGCGTGGATTATATGGTATATAAAGCGAAGAAAAAAGGAGAACCTGTTGATATTTCTTATCCGAAATCAGGTACATCGATCTCTCCGAGACCCGCTTTCATTTTAAAATCTGCGAAACATAAAGATGCAGCAAAAGATTATATGAACTATGTAACAAGTGATAAAGGTCAAAAACAAGTCGATGCACATTATTTAATTCCAGCTAATAAAGATGAACATAAAAATAAAATGACAAAAGCACGTGAAGACATTAAAGAATTGAAATATGATTGGCCGTCGTTATCAAGCGAAAGCGAAAAAGTATTGAAAAAATTCATGGACATGATGAAATCATAAAAAATGGATAGGCGATGAGATGTTTTTTGAACATCTATAAAAATAAATCTCTATATGAAAATACAAGATAAATGAAACAAAAATATAGTATCTGAGGTGGCGGTGACTCATTTTAAATGAAGCGTCGTCATCTCATTTATTTTGAGATTGGAGTTGAAAATAGTGAAAGATCTGCAGAGTGCGACAGCAACAGAATTGAACAAAACAAATCATACATTAATGTGGCAGCGTATCAATCGTATCTTAGCGCTTATTGTTTTAATGATACTGATTGTATTACCTTTGTGCTTAATATTATGGAAAGGTTTTGCCCCTACAACAGATTCAGGGGTATTAAGTAATATCGGACAATTAGCACAGGCAGACAATATTAAAATACTGTGGAATTCGATTCTGCTCGGAATTGCAGTTGTTGTGATTTCGACATTGATTGCTTTGCCTTTGAGTTATATTATGGTTAAAACTGCATTGGCCAGACACCAATGGCTCGATATTTTAATTATGATTCCATTTATGACACCGCCTTATATCGGTGCAATGGGATGGATGTTGACGATGCAGCATAATGGTTTGTTAGAACAGTTGATTCCTGGAGTTGCTAAAGTGACACCGTTATTCTTCTCATTTTTTGGTATGGCTTTGATTATGAGTTGTCACTTGGCACCATTTTTATATGTTGTATTGAAAAAAGCACTATTGAATGTACAGCAATCTCAAGAAGAAGCGGCTTTAGTATACGGCGGTTCGTTTATGTATCGCTTTCGTCGTGTGATTCTGCCGATGTTTGTTTCAGGATACAGTATGGGTGCACTGCTTGTATTTGTGAAAACAATCGGTGAGTTTGGCACGCCGATTACAATGGGAAATCGTATTGGTTTTCGTGTGCTGACATCTGAAATTCATCATAGTGCATCTATTTGGCCGATTGACTTTCAGCATGCTGCGTTGCTTTCAACTTTACTGCTAGGAATCAGCATGGGCGTTTGGGCATTTCAGACATGGTTCCAAACACGTACAGCAGTTGCTGGTGACAGTGGTAAAGGACGAAAAACAATGCAGAAAGCCCGCAATAAATGGGATATTCTACTTTATATCATTGTTACTGTTGCATTATTGCTTATGATTGTGATGCCGTATGCGAGTATTATTGTTAATGCTTTTGTAAAACAACTCTCGCAAGGTTTGAAATTACAAAATATCACATTAGATAATTTTATTCAGGTATTGTCAGGTAATGGCGGTATTGCATTGGCTAATAGTTTGATACTGGCATTAGCTGCAGCAACTATAGCAAGTGTGCTTGGATTATGGTTTGTGCTTGCTTCAGAATCGAGAGGAAAACAACGAAGCGGTTGGATGGGGCGTTTAATCGACTTCTTCAGCTTATTACCTAATACGGTTCCTGGGATTATTGTAGTTATTGGTTTGATTTTATTTTGGAATAATAAGGTGAATCCGATTCCTGCATACAATACGATAAGTATTTTAGTTATCACTTATACAGTATTGTATATTCCTTATGCTGTACAAAATATCAAAAACGTAAATCAAACAATCAGCAAGAATTTAATGGAAGCTGCTGAAATGAGCGGCAGTACAGGTTGGACTCGATTCCGCACAATTAAATTACCGTTACTTACACCTGGTATTATTTCAGGATGGATTCTTATCTTTTGTATTTCGATGCGTGAGCTTGTCGGATCATTGATGTTACGGCCACCGAATACAGACACTTCTGCAACCTATATTTATCGTCAATTTGAACAAGGAGAATCTGCACAAGGTATGGCAATGGCTCTTTTGTCAGTGGGTATTACTTCTTTGATATTGATTGCGATGCAGGTGTGGCAGAACAGAAAGGGGCGTTAGAAGAATGGAAGGAAGATTATTAGCAGCCTCAGATATACATGGACATGGCGAAACATTGCAGCAGTTATTAAAGACAGCTGAGTATTCCCCAGGAAATGATCAATTGGTGCTATGCGGAGATTATGTGAACAATGGACCGGATTCTGAAGGAACTTTAGAGTTAGTTCAAAAGTTGCAGAAGGATGGTGCTGTTGTCTTGTTAGGAAATCATGAATTACGTTGGTTAGAAGAGATTGCTGAAACGGAATTTATTATGCATCATAAGATGAAAGTGACGTATCAACGTATTAAAAAGGATTGGGGAAAGTTAAAATGGCGTTCGCTGTTAGAGTCTTTTGATAGATATTACATGACGGATGATTTTTTATTTATTCATGCTGGTTTTATAGCAGATGTTCCTTTAAAAGAACAAACGGCAGCAGAAGTTACAGGCTTTGATAAAATGAAAGACTTGCAGTATAACTATCCTGGAAAATATATGGTGCACGGACATGTGCCGACATTTAGAGAAGGGTGCAGTCTAGGGGAGATAAAAGTGACAGACCAATCTGTTAATATTGATACAGGTGCCGGTCATGGTGATTATTTAACGCTGCTTGATTTGACGAATGCAAAACAATATTACCAAAGAGTAGAGATGAAAGAGTAGTAGATACGAGAGGGTATCTGCTTCTTTTTTATGTTGAAATCGTAGTTAAATACTATGTTATAATTAATTGTGTTTGATACTGCATTAAATTATTTTTTAAAATAAAAATAATTCAGGAGGAAATGATGAATAGAATTAGAAATATAGTAATTATTATCCTGTTAAGTACAGTTGTATTATCCGGATGTGATTTGCCTGGTCTGGGTGGAGGGCCGAGTAAGAATGTGAAGATTACAGCTTTGGCTACGAGTGAATCTCAAATCATGGCACATATGATTCGTTTGCAGATTGAGCATGATACACATGGCAAAGTAAAGCCGTCTATTATTAATAATTTAGGCTCAGCTACTATTGAACATAATACTTTAAAACGTGGAGATGCGCAGATTTCAGCAACACGTTATACAGGAACGGATTTGGTCGGTGCGTTGAATCATGACCCTATTACTGATACACATAAGGCTATGGATGTGGTGCAGAAAGGTTTCAAAAATAAATTTGATCAAACTTTCTTTGATACATACGGTTTCGAAAATACTTTCGCATTCATGGTGACACAAGATGTAGCACGAAAGTATCATTTAGAAAAAGTATCGGATTTAGAGAAGCATAAAGATGATTTACGTTTAGGTACCGATTCTACTTGGGTTAAACGCGCGGGTGATGGTTACCCTGCTTTTACTAAAGCATATGGTTTTAAATTTAAAACTGTACGTCCAATGCAGATTGGATTGGTTTATGATGCGTTGAAAAATAAAAAGTTAGATGTAGCGTTAGGATACACGACAGATGGGCGTATTGCTGCTTATAAACTGAAAGTACTGAAAGATGATCGACACTTTTTCCCTCCATATGATGCAAGTCCGCTTGCGAAGAATGATTTTTTAAAGAAAAATCCTGAAATTAAAAAGTCGCTTGAAAAATTGCAGGGCAAAGTTTCTACTAAGCAAATGCAAGAGTTGAATTACCAAGCTGACGGTAAACAAAAAGAACCTGCTGTAGTTGCTGAGAAATTTTTGAAAAAGCATCATTACTTTGAAAAGAAATAGTTTTGTGGGCTCGATAATACGATTTTTAGTAATTCAAACAATTTTAAAAATATGAGGCATGAAAACGTTTGAATTACATGCATTATTTATACGAAAAGTTTATAATAAAATAACGAATGAAATGTGACTTGGATTTCTTAAGGTACTTAAAGAATAGGGTTGTATGTGAAATTTCTAAGAAAGTTATTAAAGATGAATGGAGAATGACACATGGAAGACGAGCTTTATCAAAGTTTATTAAATAAAGTCAAAGTTTTTGAGAAAAAAGTACTCCAGTTACCAATGGTAGGGCAGCAAACAAAATATGGATTAATACACCTTATAGATGAAAATGAAAAGTTTATACTTATTATTAACAAAAAAGGCCATAGAAATAAAGATAACTTAACTATAATATTAAATAGCAAATCAGTTCACGCAACGATGGTTCGTTTTGATGTTAACGGTTCGGATCATATTAATCCACCCAATAAAGAAAGGATCCCAACACCCCATTTGCATATATTTACTGAAAAATATAAAAATGGAGGAATTGCAATTCCATTGAGTGAATTGGTAGATACTCAGATAATTAAAGATATTTCAGAAGCTCTGGAATTTTTTGTGGGTTTTTCTAACATTAATATGGATGATGTTATAATAGAACCAAATCTATTCAGTTAAGGAGGGAGTGGAAACAATGAAGATTATCGAAGAAAAAATGGATGAATATTTTAAATGGCTGAAACAAAATTATAAATATAAGCAACTAGATAATTCTACTGAGATTACCACTCCTTTTGTGAATCATTTAAATGATGCAATACGCATTTACCTAGATTTTTTACCAAATAAGAAAATTCGCCTTTCTGATGATGGTCTGACCTTTAATGAATTAGAATTGTTTGGAATAGATATTAATACCAAGACAAGAAGGAAATTAATCGAATCAATTTTAAATCAATTCGCATTACGTGTTGAAGATGAAGAAATTATAGCTGATATAAATAATAAAGAATTTGCACAAGCAAAACATAATATGATACAAGGCATATTAAAAATTTATGATTTGACTTTAACAGCAAAACCTAATGTTTCTAATTTGTTTTATGAAGAAGTTTATTCTTTTTTATTTGAAGAAGAAATCGTTGGAACAAATAGCGTGTCAATTTCTGGAGAATCAGGGATAAAGTACACAATTGATTTTATTGTACCTCCAACAAAAACTAAGCCGGAAGTGTTGATTGATTTTGCGAACAACCTAGATTTTAATAAAATCACTTCTGATTCTTTTGCTTTCAGAGATGTTAAAAATAGTAGACTAAGTAGAAATAATCAATTTCCAAAAATGAATGTGATAGCAAATGATATAGACAACCCTATTACAGAACGAGTGAGACAAGCTGCAAATTATGAAGATATAAAAATTTTGAATTGGTCAGATAAAGAATCAATTGTTAATTTGTTGAAAAGATAATTTGGCACATAGAAGTACATTAATTTATTTAAATTTACCATTTTTACTCATGGAGTTCATATGAATCTGAAAAACTTGAATCAAACCCATTATAAATGAATAGTTTAAAAAATACCCGCTGAATCATTCGAAACACTTTTGAGTGAATATATAGCGGGTATTTATATGTTAATTGGAGGGATGACTATGGCACAAATGAATTCAAGACAAGCGAATAGAATTGCACGTTTAGTCATTAAGCTAGTAAGAAAAATTGTGAATAGCCAAAATAAAAAGTAATGACTAGAGGTGGCAACGTTGTGGCAGTTATATGCTAAAAATGTTGTTCGATTTTCACAAATAATAATAAGAGTGATGAAAAAGTTATTTGGCAAAACTCGTAGATAATATTATATAAATAAACCCTCCCGAACTGTAGTGGAATAATATTCGGGAGGGTTTATTTATGTGTATATAGTTTATTTGCTTCTAGAATAAGAAGCTGTTGAATGAAGGATTTCAGAATGCTCTTTACTTGGTTTGAGGGTCAGTCCTAATGCTTTACGTTCACGGTTTGCATCTTTGTAAAATGAGATGGTCATGAGTATGACAACAATACTGAACGGTAAAGCAGAAATAATGGCTGCAGATTGTAAGGCATCGAGTCCTGTTGGGCCACCTGCTAAAAGTAATACATAAGCAATGGCTGATAACGCAAGCCCCCAAACAATTTTAACAAATCCAGCAGGCTGCAGTGTTCCATAAGAGGTTTGCATACCTAGTACAAATGTTGCTGAATCGGCAGATGTAATAAAGAACGAACCGATTAGTGCAAGTGCAATAATCGAAAGTACAATACCCATTGGCAATTCATTAAAGATACCGAAAAGTTGTGTTTCAGGAGGCATTTTTAATACTTCAGGATGTTTTTTTCCAATACTGATACCTGTAAGTCCAAATACACTGAACCAGAAAATGCTGATGATAGTTGGTACCATTAAAACAGCAATGACAAATTCGCGAATTGAGCGCCCTTTAGAAATACGTGCAATAAATACACCGACGAAGGGACTCCAACTCATCCACCATCCCCAATAATAAACAGTCCATTTCTGCATCCAATCGTGTTTTTGTTGATTAAGAGGGGCAGTATCTAAACTATTGAAAATAAGTGTGTTGAGATAATCACCTGTTGCTGAAGTCATTAAATTCATAATGAGTAAAGTCGGACCGACAATAAGCAAAATTAAAAAGAGTAGTGCTGCAAGCACCATATTTAAGTTGCTTAAATATTGGATGCCTTTACTAAGCCCGCTCCATGCACTGTATAAAAAGAGTACTGTTACAACTGCAATAATGATTCCTTGTACTAATTTATTGTTAGGAACATGGAACAGATAATGTAAACCGCCATTAATTTGCATTGCTCCTACACCAAGAGACACAGCTACACCGATAATCGTCGCAAAAACAGCTAAAACATCAACTACTGTACCTGGCCAACGATCGACACGATTACCTAATATTGGTCGTAATGTTTTAGAAATTAATCCATCTTCACCCTTTCTGAATTGGAAATAGGCGAGTGAAAGAGCAACGATTCCATATACAGCCCATGGATGGAAACCATAATGCAGAAAGCTGGCACGCAAGGAATCAGCAAGGGCTTGTCGCGTTTCCGGTTTAGCTGTCGGCGGTGTCATATAATGTGAAATCGGTTCTGAAGCTCCATAGAATACTAAACCTATCCCCATTCCAGCACTAAAGAGCATTGTTAGCCAAGAGACAGTATGGAATTCAGGTTTGTCGGTTGGTTTGCCGAGTTTTAATTTACCTATAGGACTGAACACTAAAAAGATACAAAAAGCTAATACTAATGTAAAAACCAGCATATAATACCATCCGAAAGTTTCAGTAATCCAAGCTCCTAACGTTCCAGAAATTTTACCGAATTGATTTGGAAAGACAGCTCCGATTAATACTAAAATTCCTACTATAATAGAAGCATATGTAAAAACAGGAGAAAACGTCTTAGTGGTTTTTGGCGCTTTCAAAATTTCATCATCCTTTCTTTTTTAAGAACTGAATAGTAGATTATAAAAAGCAAAGACGTTCTACATGCTATCATAGATTAACTATAATTCAACTTGAAAAATGCGCTTAGTTAGGAAATACAATGAATTGTGTTGAATGTAAACGTAAAAACATTTTTTAAAATTTATACTGTAATCCTTTTAATTATAATAACTTACTTATTAAGCATACTCGAAAGATAATTTTTATAAGGTTGCCTTACAAAAGCGTCATAGAGGAATTTTACAGTCTATTGCACTTTCCAAAGCTTTCTTTTTAATTGACAAACGGATAATTATCCGTTTATGATTGGGAAGTAATTCAAAAGGGAAGTTTGAATTTGAGGAGGTCAGGAAATGAGTAAATCAATTTTAGTGATTGGCGCAACTGGCAAACAAGGACTGCCGGTAGTTAAACAACTCTTAGAAGATGGCTGGAACGTACGTGCATTTACGAGAGATAAAGATAATGAGAAATTGACAAGTATTCAAAATGATAAATTAGAAATATTTGAAGGTAATTTAGGTGACCCTGAATCTATTGCAAGAGCAATGGAAAATCAATACGGTGTATATAGTGTGCAGCCGATTATTCGAGACAATGTGGAAGAAGAATTGCATCAAGGACAAATGATTATTGAAGAAGCTGAAGATGCAGGAATTCATTTTGTTGTCTATAGTACAGCAGGCGGTGTTAATCGTGATCGAACTGGACCTCATTTTGAAGCACTAGCGTAGATAGAAGATACATTAAAAGCATCACGATTAAATTATGCGATTATCAAACCTTCATTCTTTATGGATAACTTTTTACGTATTGTAAAAGAACAAGGCGGAAGACTAATTATTCCGGAATTTATTGATCCAACAATAAGATTCGCGATGATTTCATCGATTGATATTGCACGTATTGCAGCAGAAATCTTTGCTCATCCTAAAAAATATAATCATGAAGAAATAGAGATTGCTTCAGATGAATTGATGTTGAACGAAGTAGTAGCAGAATTTGTGGAAGCGACAGGCAAACCTGCAACAATAGAAGGCGACTTTGTGAGCGGAACAGCAGAACGTTCATGGTTAGAAGATTATGGTTATGTCGTAGATTTCGATCAAATGGATGACATTAATCCACATCGTCTTAAATTGAGAGATTGGATTCGCCAGCAAAATTTTTAACATCTGAGAGGTGCATAAATAATGCGGAGAGATGCAGTGGAAAATAGAAAACGTATCGAAGATTGTGCACGTCAGCTTTTTACAAAAGAAGGCGTAGAAAATGTCAGCATGAATCAAATATCTAAGACACTCGGAATCGGTATGGCCACACTTTATCGTAATTTTGAAGATAAACAGGCATTGTGCTATCAACTCATTCAAAATGATTTTTCTGAGCTGTTCAAAAATATGCATGCTGTTTTAGAAGATAATAAACGAAATAAAGAAGAAAAGTTAGAAGTGCTTTTAGAGCAATTCTTAACTTTCAAAAATGCGCATAAAGATTTATTACGTTGTGTCGAGGGTAATAAAAAACGCGTATCATTTAAACAACAACCTGCTTATACAGAACTATTCAATATTTTTTATGAAGTATTGAATAGTGATGATGATTTAACTTGGAATACTTTTAAAACAGATATGTTCTTAAATAGTTTAACTACTAATATGTATCAATTTCAGTTAGAAGAACGCGGGTTAACTGATATGCAACTGAAAGAATACCTATTACGTATGTTTAAATAGGAGGAATAAGAAATGAGAGTAGTATTAATCACAGGTGGAAATAAAGGATTAGGTTATGAAACGGCTAAAGAATTGAAAGATAAAGGCTACAAAGTTTATATTGGGTCACGCAGTGAAGACCGTGGTAAAAAAGCTGCAAATGAATTAGGCGTAAATAGTGTACAAATTGATGTAACTGACGTTGAAACGTTGCGCAATGCAGCTCATGAAATTCGTGAAGCAGAAGGTCGTTTAGATATTTTGATTAACAATGCTGGTATTTCAGGAGATGTTAAAAAGGTTGATGAAGTAACTGGTGCAGATGTAGAACGTGTATATGATACAAATGTTTTCGGTGTAGTACGTACAATCCATATGTTTGTACCTCTGTTGGAACAGTCTGAACAACCAGTAATTGTAAATGTCAGCAGTGGTTTAGGTTCATTTGGAATGGTGACAGACCCAGATACACAAGAATCTAAAGTGAATTCTTTAGCATATTGCTCTTCTAAATCAGCAGTCACAATGTTGACAGTTCAATATGCGAAAGGTTTGCCGAATATGCAAGTGAACGCTGCAGACCCAGGTCCGACTAACACAGACTTAGTAGGTGACTTCAGTAATAATTCTAAACCAGCTTCGCAAGGCGTTGTCCCTATTGTAAAATTAGCAACAATTGATAAAGATGGTCCGACAGGCAAATTTATCGGTATTGATGGCGAAATGCCTTGGTAAGTAAATAAAATGTTGAAATAATCAGTTGTGCACAGGCACAGCTGATTATTTTTTTAGACAACAATAACTGTAATTATTTTTCTAAGTAACTTGCGGGACCTTCTGTAATAATCAATAAAAAGTGGTGGATAAGTACATCTTCTGAGATGCGATCATCATCTAATATCCAATGACGAATTAGTGAGATACCTGCACCTGCCACATAACTCATGAAATAAGAGAAAGGAAAATCACCAATTGTACCGTCTCGGTCAATGTAATTAGATAAATGATTGTAGAGTAGTTGGTATAACTTCTCTTGCATCATGGAAGCACTGCCTATTTGGAACATCGCATGATAAAAAGACATATTGTCACCGACATGGTGGACTAGATAGGATATCAGTGTATGAATCATATCTGCTGGTTTTCTATCTTCCGTTTGATACTGTTGTGATATAAAATCTTGGATTTGATTGATAGAATCATTTTCCATTTGATCTAATAAATCTAGTTTATCAACATAATATGCATAAACAAATGTTAGGAAATCCAAAACTAAATGTAACTCCGATTGAAGATATTAAAGTAGGTAAAAACAATATTGTTGTAGATAGCATCCAATATGGTAACCAAGAAATGATTATGGAAAAAGACGTACCCGTTAAAATGAAAGGCAGAATGATTATCTCGTTTCTTACGTAACCAAATATCTAATGTATGACCCGCTGCATCAATGGCACGATATAAATAGCTCCATTTCCTTTTATTTTGATATATGTCTCATCAACACGTAATTTATAATAAGGTTTTTTATGCTTTTTCTTCCAAATTTGATACAAAATTGGAGTATATTCTTGAACCCAACGATAAACTGTTGAATGATGAAAGTTTACGCCATGTTCCTTTAATATTTCAGATATATCACGATAACTAAGCGCGTATCTTAGATAGTAGCCAACGGCTACAGTTATGAAGTCCTTAAAATCAATTTTACAACAGAACTGGAATTAGAACCTTAGCTATGCTAAGTGACATATAGTGTCATTGTTCTCCTTTATCCTGTTGCAATAGAATACGGCAAATTATAGAGTGATTTTATACTATATATGCATGATTTTTATTTATAGTATTTTGGTTTTTAGAACGACGCAAATTGATTAAATAACCTTTTAAAATCCAAAATAAAATTGCACATTTGTTTTTGATTATAAAGCGTACTAATAACAACAAAGAAGCTCCTAATAAGCCCCATGAACTTATTAAGAGCTATCATTCAACTAATTACAGAATATAAGTTAACTAACTCTGTAAGAGAAGGCATAGTGCCTTTTTCACTACACTTTAATTATAACAGGCAGAAGCATTTAGACCAATAAAGCAACAATATGATATATTATATATCGGAATTTTTATTAAGAGATTGTTTAAATTCTGCATAAGGAGTTTTTACAATGTATAAAAACATAAGAAAAATTGCTACTGCTACTATTGCGGCTTCTCTTTTAATGGGACCAGTATATTTTACGATAGAATCAGGTAAAGCTAATGCTGAAACTGTTAAAGCAGTTGATGAAGAAATGAAACAAAGAGAAGAAATTGGAAATGCTTTGATAGAAAGTATTGAAGAAAATAAAAGTTCTTTTAAAGATCCTAATGAAGCTGAGATTTTAAAAACTAAGGCTAAGCAATATAGAGATGGAGTTGCAGAAAGAGGAAGAGCAACGATAGCTGCTAAAGCTGGAGCTAAATCTATTAAAGCTGTAGTTAATAAAGTTGGACAAAAAGCTTGGGATAACATAATTAAGCAAGTAGAAAAGAGAACAGGTACCCAATTAGTTGTCCTTCATTATCAATCTATAAATAAATTTTGTGATTATTTGACTGGATTTGAAGGGAAATTATCCGATGGTATAACTGAATACTTAGTACAAAATGGATTTAATCGTCAAATAGCAGGTGTTATAGCAAGAGTATTTATTGGTGTGGTTCTGTAATTATGAATAAGAAAAGAAAGATATATTTATTTTTGCTTATAATTACAGCTCTTGCCTTTTTTATTTTGCCTCAAATAACAGGTAACTATGATATCAAAACTAGATCATTTGGTATTATTCCTTTTGTTTTCTTTGTTTTATTTATATTTAGTTCTGATAAGAAATCTGATAGAAGAAAGCATTAAGGATTTAATGTGGAAAGCCCCGTTCATAAACGGGACTTTCCACATTTTTTGAAATGAGTTTATTCTTGTCTTGATACGCTCCTGTTGCAACGTCAGAAAAAATATAGCTAATCACCATTTTATCATGCCAGTGTTCTCTTAATTGACCAATATGTGGCTAATTTCTTGGCACGGCGAAAATCCCAGATTGTAGTGAACCCCAAAAAAGTTGAACTTTTGGTTAAACTATTTCTTTTAAGGCAAGCTTTCTTTTTAACACATGGTCAATGCTTTCTTGTTACTGATACACCAATAAATATCAAGGTGCAAATCAAAAACATTAGTAAGTAAAATATTTTCTCGATAACAAAATTCGATATTAGATTTTCATTTGTTATTATTATCAAGTCCACTAAAAAAAGCAGGATGATAATAGCAGAATAAATTTTATTCTTAATCAGCATAATAAACTCCTTGTTGCTTTATTTCATTTTCTCTATTTGCCGATGATGCTGCGATCTTTAATAATCCGAAAGCTAAACAATCGGTTGATTTGATAGCTTGACACTATCCGATCGCTGCCGCTTTTAGTCTAATTAAGGGCTCTCATCGCCAAATAGATTTTCTCGGCATAAATGCGATTACCTGTCACAGTATAATTTTCTAAATGTCTAACAACATACCTCAAACAAAAATATTATTTCCCTTTTTTCTCTTTATTGTTTTTACTAAGAACAATTCCTACTATCACTGCTATTAAAGGTAATAATAAAGATTTATCAAGCTCAAAGTCCCCTCCAAAAATAAAAATAATCCCATTAAATATAATTAGACCTATTATATAATATATTATAAATAAATATATTATTTTCATAAACACACCTTTCTAAATAATGGAAATAAGTTGTATTGTGGCTCTTAATAAGTTTATCAGGCTTATTAAGAGCTTTCTTGTTATTATTCAAATCAACATCACTTCAAATAATCGTGCAAACTTAAAATTCTGTATATAATCGTTTACAGCAACACATTCGGTATTATTTTTGTTTCTCTTTTTCCATTTGTTTTTTATTTTGTTCAATCGCTTCTAAAACCTGGTTGACACAACCGTCCATATCTTTGAAAACTTCATGCTTTTCCCAGAAACGAATGACAGTATAACCCATGTCTTTAAGTTTTTGATTCACTTCCTGATCACGTTCCATATTGCGCTCTAGTTTTGGAATCCAATAGTCTCTATTTGTATGGATATGTTTCTTTTTAACGTTTTCCCAATCATAGCCATGCCAAAATTCACCATCGACAAATACGAGTACCTTATATTTAGTAATCGCAATATCCGGGGAGCCAGGAAGTTTTTTATAATTTTTGAAATAACGTACGCCTTCATGCCATAAAGCTTTCGCAAGCTGAGTTTCTGCTTTTCCGCCAGTAGCACGTATTTTTGACATCATTTTTGAACGATAAGCTTTAGATTCAGCCACATCAATTCACCTCTGATTCGTATTGCTGCTTCAATACTTATTCCCGAGAACCTGCAGCACTATGCAGCTGAAAGCTATTAGAACCGATGAAAAATTAACATTAAACTGATGAATATGATGATGGAAAGACCTGCACCAGAAATAATACTGAAAACTATTTTAGATGTCGTTGTTTTAGTGAATTTTTGTGTAATAAAGCTGCTAATAAACACTCCAATCAGTACGGATAACCCTGAGATTAAACCATCTAAATTCAATTCTCTAACCTCTCTTATACTATAAAGTAATATATAATTTTAGCTTATCACAAACGTTCAACATTTAAGAATGCCGATACGTTTTGAAGCTAGTTTGAAAACTCATAGTTTGCACGTTAATGAACGAGTTAGGCATCCTTTTCCTTTAAATCAAAAAGTTATTTTAAAATAAAATCACAAGATACTGGAGGTGAAAACATGCTTGATCAAATCATTGTATTAATCAAACAACTTTTAGCAAACTTCGTATCTGGCGGCAAACAAGATATCAAATAATCATTAATTAAGATGGGCAGTCTGCAATTGCGGACTGCTTTTTTGTTCTTCAGAGAAAAAGGATAAGATGGTTAATTTATGAGTCCGCTTTAAGAAAAGTAATATAGGGGTATATGTGAAATAATGAAAAGAAACGGGAGGTTAATTATAATGAATAAGCCATTAAAGGTTTTTAGAAATATTGTGCATCTCGCTACGCCGATAGTAGGCGGTACACTGATTGGGCGTTATGCGACACAAAATGCACGTCAAGATTATCAAAAAGAACAAAATCCTCCGCTGTCACCACCAGGTATCACTTTTCCAATTGTATGGTCAGGCTTATATATTGCGATGGGTATTGCGTATACGGTCGCTCGCGATGCGAGTAAAGATAAATCAATTCCGATTTTACACTATACACAGTTAGGTTTGAATTTTTTATGGTCTATTTTATATTTCAGATATAAGTTGAGAGGGGCAGCGCTTATTGAAAGCTATGCACTTTTTTCAGCTGTAATTATAACTGCTGTTCAATTTTATAAAGCTAATAAATTCAGCGGACTAATTATGATTCCTTATGCAATGTGGTGTGCGTTTGCGAGTTATCTTGCAACAGGAAGTTGGCTTTTAAATAAAGAAGAATAATAATCATAACTAAAGGGAGTAGATTTGATGACGACAAGATCAGTAATTTTAGGCGCAGGCGGTCAATTTGGTATGGCCTGGGAAATTGGTTATTTAAGAGGACTTGCAGACAAAGGCGTAAGTTTAAGAGACGCTAATGAATTTGTAGGTACGTCTGCAGGAGCGCAAGTAGGAACAGTCATTTCATCTGATGCGGATTGGGATACGATTTGGGAAGAGCAATTGAATTATGAGCGAGAAGAAGCCAACCCGTTAACAGATGAGGATTTAGCAGATTTATTTCAAAAGTTCGATTCGATTGCGCGTGAAGCACGTACGATTGAAGAATGGATTAATAATGTAAGTGAGTTGGCCATGCATCCGAAAGTAGACCTACCTGAGACGGAACGCTTGAATATGATTCGAAATAGTCTAGGCAATGCTGTTTCTGGATGGACAAAGGGTTTGAAAATTGTAGTTACAGAAGTTGAAACAAACCAAAGACGTGTCTTTGATAAAGATACAGATGTACCACTTGTAAAAGCAATCGCTGCAAGCAGTGCCTTTCAAGGTGCTTATCCGACAATTCAAATTGATGGTAATCATTATTATGACGGCGGCTCATATTCAATGGAAAACCCTGATATCAGTGATGCTGACAAAGTGGTAGTGCTTACTGCTGATTTACCGGTATTAACTCCATTTTCACTATCTGAACTGATTGAAAAAATGGAAGAACGCGGTCAAAGTGTGCATCTGGTTAAGCCTAGCAAAGAGGTCATGCAAATTCTTGCAAAGTATGATAATAATACAATGAATGGTGCAATGCGCAAAGAAGTTGCAGAAGCAGCCAGAAAACAAGGACAACAAGATGTAGATGCAATTTATGCATTCTGGCACTAATATTTAAACATCATAAGGAGGATAAGAATTTGGCAAAATTTACAGATCGATTGTACGAACGTGTAGAACCTATTTGGGCTTCTTATATGGAACATCCATTCATCAAGGGGTTAGAAGATGGCAGTTTGGATGAAGAAAAATTCAAGCATTGGTTGAAGCAGGACTATATTTATTTAATAGAATATGCACGTCTTTTTGCAATTGGTGCAGCAAAAGCAACAGACTTAAATATGATGTCGACATATGCTTCTTTAATGGATGGGACATTGAATACGGAAATGAATTTGCATCGTGATTATGCACGTAAGTTTGGAATTAATGAAGCGGAACTAGAACAGACAGAACCTGCTGAAGTAACGACAGCTTATACAAGTTATATGTTGAATATGGCTCAAATCGGCGGTGTTGAAAATGTGATTGCTGCGATTTTAACATGTACTTGGAGTTATAATTATATCGGCTTGAAACTTGCAGAAAAAGAAGGCGCAAAAAATCATGCGGGTTATAGAGAATGGATTGAGATGTATTCTTCAGATGAATTTACACAGTTTAAAGAAGACTGTGTTGATTTAATGAATGAAGTAACAGAAGGACGTTCTGAAAAAGATTTAAAACGTTTAGAAGATATTGTAGTTAAAACCAGCTACTATGAATATAAATTCTGGGACATGGCTGAAAATCTTGAAACATGGGATGTACCAGTGAAGTAAAATAACAGGGAGTTTGCTCTACTAACAGTTTTGTTAGTAGAGTTTTTTAGATTAGTTTAATGTAAGTTACTAATGTTATTTAAAAGACTCATTACCATTGATATAAAAAAGGCGCCATAACCATTCCAAATGGTTATGACGTCTTTTTAAATGTTTAAATTAAGAATAACAATTATCTATTATGCTTATTCAGCAACTCAACTGCATTGGTACTGAAGATATGTTGTTTTTCTTTATCTGTGAAGTAGTCTGTCTCTCTAATATTTTTCTCCATTTCAGCAATCCATCTATCCGGCGCAAAGTGTGCATCTGAACCAAAATGGAAATGGGAAATATCTGTCACTTCTTTAATACTCGCGAATGTTGAATCACCAGTTGAAAGAGCTGTATCGTAATGGAATTTTCTAATATAGTATGCGGCTGGTTGTGATAATGACGACCAGCGTCTAACGATGTGCGCGTAATTTTTAAACATTTTAGTGTAACGAAGAGGGTGTTTTAAGAACTCTTTTACAAAGCCGCCTTTTCCTTTTCTCATAATCATATCCACACGGTTTAAAGGATCTTCAAGAATATATTGTTCTGTTTTCAATGTTTCATCGATGCGCCATTCTAAATAAGGTAAAACACCGCCGGCATGTGCCAAAATAAAATCAATATTTGGATAACGTTCTAAAGTTCCACTTAGTATCAAGTTATTGGCAGCACGTGTTGTGTTGAATGTGAATTCTTCGATAAAATCTGTTGGAATATACTCTGGCGGTACAAATTCTTTTTCGCTCGCACTAGGGTGAATGAAAACTACCGCATTTTTTTCGTGCAATAACTTCATAACTTTTTCAAACTTATCATTTCCTAAAAATTCTTCGCCATAGTTGGAATAAAGACCAACCCCATCTAATTTCAAGACGTCTAAAGCGTATTCAATTTCTTTTAAGCTCTCTTTAACATGAGGCATAGGAAGTAATGCGAAACTTTTAAAACGACCTGGATAATCTTTCTTAAGCTGTGCTTGGTATTCATTTACTTTACGTGCCACTTTTGCGGCATGTCGTTTTTTTAAAGGCATTGTGCCTGGTTCTGAAATAGATGTAACCCCTACATCAATATTTAATTCATCCATCATTTTAATGCTGTCTTCTGGTACCCAGTCTTTTATAGGAAATCCGCCAGCTGTAGAAACACCGGCTTTTTTAAGCTCATCTTTATAAGGCTTTGGAATAATATGATGATGTACATCAACGATTTGTCCTGCCATAATCTCAACTTCCTTTCGTCATTAAATTGATTGATACTATCAACTAATTATATATGTATCTATTCACGTAATTTGAAAGGATAAAACACAAAGAAACCTGAAAGATTTTAAAGAAAGAGAAAAAGCTTCTAAATTAATCCTCTTTAGTAAAGTTATAACTCATAGCAAATTATTCACCTTTTTAAATGTAAACTTTTTAAAATTAAAAGTTTACATTTGGCGTTTGAAATAATAATATAAGTTTGGGGGTGAACATCATGAAAACACGAGAACTTGTTCTCATTAGTTTATTTACAGCTTTAACCATTATTTCGAGTATGCTGCATTTTACACTAGGGCCGATACCTTTTTCTCTGCAAATTGTAGTGGTATTTATCGTTGCTCATTTATTTAGTGTAAGAGTAGCGTTTTGGAGCCAAGCGCTTTATGTCATTATGGGACTGATCGGCTTGCCTGTCTTTGCGAGCGGAGGTGGTCTTTTTTATGTAATAAAGCCTACATTCGGTTTCTTAATTGGCTTTGTTGTCGCAGCACTAGTGATGTCTTTATTGAAGCAACGTTTAACAAACAGTAATTTTATCAATACGTTTGCTATCAATATGGTCGGTACAGTCATTATTTACATATTCGGCTGTGTTTATTTTTATTTCATTATGAATTTTGTGGCAAACACACCGATTACAGTTAATCAGACATTCACTAGTATTGTCTTATTAAGTGCACCTGGAGATATTATCTTAGGCGGTGTTACAGCAATATTAATTTTACGCTTAGAAAAAATCATGAAGGGGAGCGGGATGTATGAAGGTCTTCGTCACTAGCACTGGAACAGATGTTGGAAAAACATATGTTACTTTGCTAATTTATCAAGCTTTAAGCAAAGCAGGATATAACGTTGGCATCTATAAACCATTTCAAACAGAAGAACAAGAACCAGGGGTATATCCAGATTTAGAAGAATATAAAAAAGCGAGCGGTCTCACTTATGATGAAACGTCATTATATACGTTTCATGAGCCTGTATCGCCTCATTTAGGTTTCAAACTTGAACCTGAACAACAATTGAATAAAGAAAGCGTGATTGAAAAAGCTGAGGCGCTTAATCAAAAATATGACATTCTATTAATTGAAGGCGCCGGTGGCTTAGGCGTTCCTATTTATGAGGATGATAACGGCTTTTATATGACTGAGGATTTAATCAAAGATACGGCAGACAAGGTTTTAAGTGTAGTTCCTTCTAAACTTGGTGCTATCAGCGATATTATTATGCATCAGTATTTTTTAAACCAGCATCATTTACCAGGAAATATTTTGGTTATGAATCGTTTCGATGACTCTATGATTGCACAAGACAATCACGAAACGTTAGAGCGTTATTTAAACCGCTCAATTTTCACTTTGACAGAAGGGGCAAATGTCTCAGAAGTCCCTGATGAATTATTACATAGTTTAATAAGGGGTGGCATAAATGAATAAAACAGAATTAATACAAGATGACCATGATTATGTATGGCATCCTTTTACACAAATGGGTGTCTATTCAGAAGCAGATCCAATTATTATTGAACGTGGGGAAGGCAGTTACCTTTACGATGTAAACGGCAAAGCGTATCTCGATGGTTATGCTTCTTTATGGGTGAACGTTCACGGCCATAATAATGCGCGGTTGAATGCTGCGATTAATGAGCAGCTTGGTAAAATAGCACATTCTACTCTGCTCGGATCTTCAAATGTACCGTCAATCGAACTTGCAAAGCGTTTAATAGAAATTACACCAAGCAATTTACGGAAAGTGTTCTACTCGGATACGGGAAGTGCTTCTGTAGAAATTGCGATTAAAATGGCTTACCAATATTGGAAAAATAAAGATCCTGAAAAGTATGCCTCAAAAAAGAAATTCCTAACACTTAAAAGCGGCTATCATGGAGATACTATAGGTGCAGTAAGTGTCGGGGGCATTGATGCTTTTCATGCGATTTTCAAAGATTTAATTTTTGAAAACATACAAGTTGGCTGTCCTTCTGTATTTAAATCAGATTATGAAACAGAAGCAGAGTTAATTGACGGTATAACCGCTGAAATACGAGAAATATTAGAAAAACAAAGTGAAGAAATATGTGGCTTTGTTGTTGAACCTTTAGTACAAGGAGCAACTGGATTATACACACAACCTGTACAATTTTTAAAGGAAGTCGAAAAATTGTGCCGAGAATTCGGTATTTTATTAATTGTAGATGAAGTGGCAACAGGATTTGGCCGCACGGGTACTATGTTTGCATGTGAACGTGCAGATGTAAATCCAGATATTATGTGTTTGGCTAAAGGGATTACAGGCGGCTATTTACCACTTGCGGCTACACTGACTTCGCAAGAAGTATACGATGCTTTCTTAAGCGGCAGTCATGCAGAGAAGACTTTCTTCCACGGTCATACGTATACTGGCAACCAAGTGACATGTTCTGCTGCTATTGAAAACTTGAATTTATTCGAAGAAACTAATTTGATTGCACACATTGAGAAAACATCAGCATTATTGAAAAGTGAACTAGAAGCATTAAGTGACTTAGATTATGTAGGTAATATTCGAGGTTACGGATTAATGTATGGAGTGGAACTGGTAGATCCGGAAAATACAGAAAAGCCGCTATCCATACCGACAGTTGAAAAAATTATTCAAACATGCAAAGAAAATGGTTTGATGATTCGTAATTTAGAAAATGTAATTACGTTTGTACCTGTATTGAATATGAGCGAAACAGAAATTAAAAAAATGACAGATATTTTTAAACGAGCTTTAAACCATGTGATGCATGAAACAAAAGTTTGATTAAAAAACACCTCTTATGACCATAAAATAGAGTTATAAGAGGTTTGTTTTTTGAACATACTTAAAACTTTACAAATTTTATTGCTAAAAGCATATAAATGATATAAAAGTTGTATGCCATTGTGTATACTACAGATAAAGTATAACAATCCACAAATAGATAACGGAGGTTATGGAATGAAATTGAGATATCTGACTGCTGGTTTACTAGCATCAACTTTATTATTGACGGCGTGTGGACAAGGGGAAAAAAACGAAGATACAAAATCAGAAAGCAAGTCTGATTCAGGAAACAAAAATGACGGATCAGGGTTCAGCAATTCAAGTAAGAAAGATGATAGTAATTCAAGCTCTGAACATTCATCATCACATTCTGATTCAAAAGACAATTCTAATTCAAACGATGATAGTTCGAATAGTGATAGTTCTGAAAATGAAGATACCAACAGTCCTCAGTATTTAGCTAAAGTTTGGGCAGCGGCATTGCCTGCATATAGAGATACAGGCAGAGGACAATTTGATGATATAACGATTACACATTATGATGTGTCGGGTAACGTGCTTAATCCATATAACGCAAATAATACAGTGAAGTTTCCTGAAGGCACACAAACACTCTCTGGTTCGCCGACTGCAGCAGGTAGTGTAACTTATAGCAATAATGGAGACGGTACGATTAATGTATACAGCGTACCAACACACTTTCATGATCATGAATGGTTAGAGGATCCAGAGTTCAGTCAAAGTGAATCAGAACGAATTATGGATAATCCAAAAGTTGTAAAATTATATGATGACAATCAATCTGCTTTAGATGAGATTGCTTCTAAGATAGAAGAAGGCGGACATCTTAAAGAAGATATTGTAAATTATAATGGAAGCGACAGTTTGAGTAGTTCGGAAGACTCCGACAGTTCTAGTGAAGATGATTCATCTTCAGATGACAGCAGTTCTTCTGAAGAAGTCACTCGTGAAAATGTGATTGATAAAGTTGAAGAATATGAAGGTCATAACCTAGATACGAGTACTTACACATATAAAGAACCTGAACAAAAAAGCGATGGCAGCTGGGGCTTCTCATTTGATGATAAAGAGGGCAACTTAGCAGGTTCATATATTGTAGATCCCGATGGTAATGTCACTGAATATGATGCAGATGGAAATGAAGTTTAATATTAAATTAATAAAGTAACACAAATGCCTTAGCGACCGTACTCAATCGTGTTTTATTTCTGAATTAAGGGAACTTTTTCAAAATATTTTGTTATTTTACACATATTTTGTATCTGAGCGTGTATAGTACTAATAAGCAACATGTTTTCGAAACTTTTTCCAAAACGAGATAAAACAGGAGGTCAGTATGATGTTCAAATATGTAGCGGCTGGGGTATTAGCCTCAACATTAGTTGTAACAGCATCCGGACAAGATGAAAAAGGCGAGAAGACGAGTGATAACGGAAATCTATTGCAAGCAGTAACGCAAGGTAACGTAGTAGAAGCTGGTGCAGTAACTACTACTGCTTACCAAAAAGAAATAGCCAAAGTTTGGTTAGCGGGATTACCGGATTATCAAAATAAAAACGTACCAAATGGTTTTGAAATTAATGTGAAAGATGTATCTGGCCAAGCAGTCAATCCGAATATGCCTGATGCGTCTGCAAAATATCCGCAAGGTACAAAAGCATTATATGGTAGTGCAAGTATTGATGGTCAC
Organism: Staphylococcus condimenti; assembly: GCF_001618885.1. NCBI lineage: Bacteria > Bacillati > Bacillota > Bacilli > Caryophanales > Staphylococcaceae > Staphylococcus > Staphylococcus condimenti. Next base: position 1,847,045 of record NZ_CP015114.1, read on the forward strand.
GTTGTTTATAAAGAAAATGGTGATGGAACAATTAGTGTTTATGATTCACCGATGCACTTCTCTGGTCCAGATTGGGCAAGAGCAGATTATAACAAAACAGAGACTCAAAAAATTATCGATAATCCAAAAGTAGTTACACCTTATAACGGTGATGAAGCAACTATTTCTGCATATGCTTCTACAGTAAAATAATAGTCAGACATAAAGAAGCACCTATCCTTCAAGTGGTGAGAAGGATGGGTGCTTTTATTATTTTCGATATTGATTGAAATCAATAACGTTATTATTATTGTTAGATTGCGGAGGTTCGGTATGATTTGAATCCTCTTTTTCTGTTTCTAGTTGTTCGAACAACTTTGCTAAATCTTCTTCAGACTTAATTTTTCCATCCATTATTTGTGTAATGACTTGAGCAACTTCATCTTCATCATCTTCATCAAGTCCGATTAATTCAGCAATCATGTCGCGCATACCTTCATCTTGGCCAGCTTCAGCAAATGCTGCAATCGCATCTTCCACATTGTCAGGTGTTTTGTCTGTCATGGCTTGCAGCTTTTTCATTTGAGCCAATTCTTCATACATTTCTCTTTCTTCAGGTGAAACTAAATCTAACGGGTCGATACCTTTGAAGGTGAAGTATTCTTGTAAGAATTCGAATACATCTACAGGCATGTATAAAATATGAGATAATTCATCTTTACCGATAATAAAGACTTCTAAATCTAATTCTCCCATTTCGTCATAAGGAATGGTATTGCGATTTTCAATTATAAAGTAAGCGATAAGACCAAGAGCATCAGGACTTAAACGATCAAATAATTCAAATGGATCTTCCATAAATTTATCTTCGATTAAGTTGACAATGTAGTCCTCATTGCCTTTAGAGAAACCTTTGATTTTGAAAATACGGCAGATCTCTTTTAAATCTTTGACATAGAAATTATATAAATAATTTCGTAAATATAAATGTTCATACTCATAGCGTGCTTCTTCGGTGAAATGCATATCTATCAACATTTCCATTTCTTCATCATCTAATGGTGTTAATGGACGATACTTACCGCCTAAGACGTATCGATTATATTTATTTAAAAAATCCACATCAATATAATAGCTGTCTTTTTCTAGAGACATTAGATAGTTTGTTGTCATTAAATATTCCATTTCGTGTGCTTGTGTGCTTGGTAATGCAGGTGTATCTGTTTCTGATATAATTAAACCTTCAATCAATTGTTTTTCTGTGTTGGAAATATGTTTAGCAAACTCACGATAAATTTGTTCTTCCGGTACATTTCCAGAATGGCTTTTAGTAAAGTCTTTATCTTTATTGAAAGCTTCAATCGCAGCGAGAAGTTGAAGTTTATTGCCTTTAACGCTTAAAGGGAATCGTTCCAAAATAGGTCACCTCATGAATAGTAGATTTACTTTACACTACATTTTAACGTAATGTAGACGTATGACCTAATAATTACACTATTTTATTGGGAAATATGGTAAATTGATAGATAGAAATCCTGCAAACAAGGAGAACAAACAATGGATATGACAACTATCGTTTTTGCATTAATTATATTAGTAAGCTTTTTATTAACTAATATGATTTCCAATCGATTTATTAAATACAAAGACAGTACAGGTTTATTCCTGCTTACTCGTGTCGGTATTTTTATAGGTATCTATCTTGTTTTATTTGGTATATATTATTTATTATTCTTAACTTAAAAATACGATAAGTCTTTTGGAAAAGAAAGCCGGAAGTACAGACGAAACTGAGATGTTTATTTCTCAGCTTCCGAAGTGCTTCCGGTTTTTTATGGTTATACATTAAAATAAATTCTATTTTTAATTTTAATGTTTATACAGGTCGAACTGTAATTTCGTTTACATTAACATAGTCTGGTTGAGATAAAGCATACACAACAGCGTTTGCGATATCTTTAGGTTCTAGTTTTTTACGATCTTGCGGTTGATCATGACTTCTCGTTTCTGTGTCGACTGCACCAGGAGAGATGCTTGTTGCACGAATACCTGTTCTAGCAAGCTCTTTTTCTAAACCTTGTGTAATTGCATGAACTGCTGTTTTTGTAGCACTGTAGATAGTGCTGTATTTAGTCACTTCAAATCCTGAAATAGAAGCAATATTAAAAATGTGGCCGCTAGATTGCTGCTGGAAATGCGGCATTACAGCATTAATAGCATATAATAACCCTTTCACATTTACATCAATCATGTCATCCCATGCTTCAACTTGACCATCTGTAATTTTAGAAGACTTCATTTGGCCGGCACTGTTAACTAAAATATCGACATGTCCGAACTGTTCAATTGTTTGTTTCACGACATTATTGACTTCATCACGGTTGGTAACATCAGCAGCCATAATATCAAAATGCTTAGCACCTGATTTACGTAATTCTGCAGATACTGCTTCAAGTTTATCTTCACTGCGTGCCACTAATACTACTGTTGCACCTTCATTTGCTAGTTTCAGTGCGATTGCTTTACCAATGCCGCTGCTGGCGCCTGTAATGATGGCTACTTTTTTATAGATTTCAGTCATTTATACTCCGCCTTTCATTTTAATGAATTATCTCTACAATATCATAATACCTTTTCTGATATAGGACTAAGCAAGAGATAAGATTCGTTTCCTGGTGCTATATGGCAAAGTGGTGAAATGTATTGTTCAACAAATCATTAGATATTAACATTCAAAAATGAATAAGTATTTATTATAGAAGAAACACAACATATTGAAGTAAGTTTATATGGTTTTCGCAGAAAAGCTGTGAGTCCCATTCTGATAACATTTTACAATGATATTGAAGGCAAGAAATTGGTGATTAAGGATGAAACGCTTTCATTTTTATCGTACAATTGGGATACAATTAGATTGTGAACGCGTAAAGCGGTGAGGGTCGCTGATTGAAACGGGCAAGATATAGAGAGAAAGGGGAGTCTAATATGATTGTGCTTACAGTGCTTCAATTTATTATCAACACGATTTTAGTAGGTGCACTTTTAGCTGTTATTATCACAGCACTAGTTTTATTGTTTAAAGATAAAAGACAACAACAACATAGTGTATTAAGAAATTATCCAGTATTAGCTCGAGTTCGTTACTTTTTTGAAAAAATCGGACCGGAATTGCGTCAATATTTGTTTTCTGATGATACGAAAGGCAAACCGTTTTCTCGTAGTCAGTATACAAGCATTGTGAAAGCAGGAAAGTATAAATCTCGCATGGCAAGTTTCGGAACAGAGTACGATTATGAAGATGGGTTTTATGTTCAAAATACAATGTTTCCAAAACAAGCTTCAGAGTTGCGTATTGACCAAACAGGTATGATTTCAACTTTTATTTACAAAATTGATAATGAACGTTTGTTTGACCGCGAGGAACATCGCGTTGAAGATAAGGTAGATCCATTTTACTTATCTGATGAAGATGCAGTTGTACTCGGCGAAAACCTAGAACATCCATACAAAGTGAAACGTCTTGTGGGTCAATCTGGGATGAGTTATGGTGCATTAGGTGAAAATGCGATTACTGCATTGTCAATCGGCTTAGGACGTGCAGGTACTTGGATGAATACCGGTGAGGGCGGCTTATCCAATCACCATTTAAAAGGTGGCGGCGACATCATTTTCCAAATTGGGCCTGGATTATTTGGTGTGCGTACACCTGATGCGAAATTTGATCCTAAAGCATTCAAGACTTTAGCTAAAAGAGACCAAGTCAAGGCGTTTGAAATCAAATTAGCACAAGGCGCTAAAACACGTGGAGGCCACATGGAAGGTGAGAAAGTCACAGAAGAAATTGCGAAAATCCGCCATGTAGAACCTGGTAAAACAATTAATTCACCGAACCGTTTCGACTTCATTCATAATAATGATGATTTGTTGGATTTTGTGACAGAGCTTCAAGAAATGGGTCAAAAACCAGTAGGTTTCAAAATTGTAGTTAGTAAAGTAACAGAAATCGAAGAACTTGTTAAAACAATGGCAAAACGTAAAGAATATCCAAACTTTATCACAGTTGATGGTGGTGAAGGCGGTACTGGAGCAACATTCCAGGAATTACAAGATGGTGTTGGCTTACCATTATTTACTGCATTGCCAATTGTGTCTGGCATGCTGGAAAAATACGGTATACGCAATCATGTTAAAATCTTCGCTTCTGGTAAGTTAGTCACACCGGATAAAGTTGCGATCGCGCTTGGTTTAGGTGCAGATTTAGTCAATGTAGCACGAGGCATGATGATCAGTGTCGGCTGTATTATGAGTCAACAATGTCATATGAATACCTGCCCAGTTGGTGTAGCAACAACAAACCCTAAATTAGAAAAAGGTTTGATAGTGAGCGAGAAAAACTACCGTGTTACGAATTATATTACGAGCATGCATGAAGGCTTGTTTAATTTAGCAGCGGCGGTTGGCGTTGAAAGTCCGACTGAAATTACGCAAGACCATATCATTATTAAAGAAGGCGGCGGTTTGCGTACAATCGGTGATTATAAGTTGAAACTGATTGAAACAGGAAGAGAAGCAGAACGCCAAAGAGAATCAGCTTCATAAGTAAATATGATTAAGACAGACGTGAGGGCGTCTGTCTTTTTTATGCTTTTATAAAAAAGTAATCCTGTTATGTATGTCACTTGATAAAATTCACAAACAAACTTAAAGACTACTCAATTTTAATTGTGTTATGATTAAGGGCATGCTAAAAAAGAGAAACGAAAGTAAAGTAATAAATAAAGGGAGATGAAATATGTCTTTAAAATCAAAATTAATCATGATTGTAACCATGCTTTTAGGCGGATTCTTCGGTTTGTTGAATGAAACCTTATTAGCAACTGCATTACCGAGTATTATGAAAGATTTCAATATCGAATATACTCAAGTACAATGGCTGACAACGGCCTTCTTACTTACAAATGGTGTTGTAATCCCATTATCTGCTATGATTATTCAACGTTATAGTACGCGTCAGGTCTTTTTAACTGCAATTCTTATATTCTTAATCGGTACAGTTGTGGCAGGTTTCAGCCCGAACTTTACAGTTTTACTAGTTGCACGTATTGTACAAGCCTTAGGTTCAGGTATTATGATGCCTTTAATGATGACAACCATTCTTGATATCTTCGAACCGCATGAACGTGGTAAATATATGGGGATATTTGGTTTAGTTATCGGATTAGCTCCAGCAATCGGACCCACTTTATCAGGTTATCTTGTAGAATATTATGATTGGCGTTCTTTATTCCATGTTGTTACACCAATCGCAGCGTTGACTTTCTTACTGAGCTTGAAGTTTGTTAAAAATGTAGGAACAACTCGCAAAGTACCCATTGATCTGATTTCTATTGTACTTTCAGTGCTCGGATTCGGGGGACTTTTATATGGAACAAGTTCGATTTCTAGAGACGGATGGGATGACCCGATTGTCCTTACAACTATTTTAGGCGGTCTCGTGATGGTCGTACTCTTTATCTTCCGTCAAACACGTCTTAAAACGCCATTGCTTGATTTCCGTGTATTTAAAGAAGGTCAGTTCGCAGTAGGGATTTTAATTATGGCATTGACGATGATTGCTATGATTGGTTCTGAAACGGTCTTGCCGATTTTTGTGCAGAATATTATGGGTAAACCTGCTTTAGAATCTGGATTAACGCTTTTGCCAGGTGCTATTGTGATGGGCTTTATGTCTGTCTTTTCTGGATTGCTATTTGAAAAGTTCGGTGCAAAAATTTTAGCGTTTATCGGTATGGGGATTGTTGTAATCACGACATCTTATTTTGTATTTATGGATGAACACACTTCAACAGTGATGTTATCGACAGTTTATGCTATTCGTATGATCGGTATTGCGCTCGGATTAATGCCATTGATGACACATACTATGAATCAGCTGCCTCATCAAATGAATGCACATGGTTCTTCAATGACGAATACTGTACAGCAAATTTCTGCTTCAATCGGTACAGCGATTCTATTTACAATTATGAGTCATTATGCAAAAGCATTTAAACCAGACATGGCAGATTACAAAGGTATGGCACCTAAAGAAATTAAAGCAGCCATTGCTAAAGACGCAATGTTGAATGGTTACCATGCAGCTTTTTGGTTCACTGTCATTATTGCAATCATCGCATTCTTCAGTGTCTTCTTACTGAAAAGTAAAAAGAAAGCAAAAGAATCCACTTATGTTGAAAATAATGCTTAACCTATATAAAAAGAAACTAGGGTTATAAAGCGAACCCGCTAATCAAACAATAAAAAACTCATATAAAATGAAGGAAACTTCTAAAATGATAAACATCCAAAAAGTTGGAACTAACAATCCGATTTTTTGGGTGTTTATTTATTACCTTTTACTTTTTAAATATCAACGCTTTAATTATCTTCTAATATATTTATTTCATGTCAATACAACTTCCATTCATAGTCGGTTCTCAAAGGGTTTCTTTTTCTGATAGAATTTAAAAAAATAATAGATTGAATATGTTTTTAAATTATATTGACACCCTCTATTGCTCAATTTATAATTAAATTGATAACGATTATCAATTTCAGTTACATAAATTAAATTGGGAAGTTGAAAAAATAAGAGGTGACGATATGAAAAAAGTAACATCAGTTTTATTAGCAACATCGATTTTATTAGCAGGGTGCGGAAATGGAAACAGTGATTCTAACGATAAAAAAACAGATTCTAAATCATCTTCAGAAAATAAAAAAGAACTTAAAACTGCGACAACAGAATACAAAAAATACACAGATAACCAATTGGATGAATTCTTAAAAGGGACAGAAGAATTTACAAAAGCTGTGAAAGATAAAGATACAGAAAAAGCAAAAGAGCTTTATCCGAAAGTACGTATGTATTATGAACGTTCTGAACCTGTTGCTGAATCTTTCGGGGACTTAGATCCGAAAATTGATGCACGTCTAGCTGATATGAAAGAGGAAAATAAAGAAAACGAATGGACAGGTTATCATAAAATTGAAAAAGCATTATATGAAGATAATCAATTGAACGCACAAACAGATAAAGATGCAGACCAATTATTAAAAGATGCGAAGGAATTAGATGCAAAAGCAGATACTTTAGATATTACACCGAAATTGATGTTACAAGGATCTGTCGATTTATTAAATGAAGTTTCAACTTCGAAAATCACAGGAGAAGAAGAAATCTATTCTCATACGGACTTATATGACTTCAAAGCAAATATTGAAGGGGCACAAAAAATTTATGAACTCTTCAAACCGATTTTGAATAAAAAAGATAAAGAATTAAGCGAAACGATTCAAAAGGATTTTGATAAAGTTAATCAATTGCTTGATAAATATAAAGAAGGCGATGGTTATGCTTCATATGAAAAAGTAACAAAAGAAGACCGTAAAGCTTTATCAGATGCTGTGAATGCATTAGGTGAACCGTTAAGTAAGATGGCTGTGGTTACAGAATGACACAAGACAAGCATGAAGGTAATGAAGTTTCACGTCGTTCCTTTCTGAAAATGTTAGGCATCGGCGGTGCAGGAGCGGTAATCGGCGCAAGTGGTGTCGGCGGTATTTTCTCTTTCAAGTCGATGTTTGATACACCTGAAGATAAAGATAACGATGCATATGAATTTTATGGGAAAGTGCAACCAGGTATTACAACGCCTTCACAGAAAAATATTAATTTTGCAGTGATTGATTTAAAAAGCAAAGATAAAGCTGCTATTCAAGAAATGTTTAAAGAGTGGACAAAAATGAGCGTCAAAATGATGGGTGGTTCGTTAATCGGAAAATCTACAAAAAATAGTTTGCTGCCGCCTGAAGATACAGGCGAAGCAGTCGGATTGGGTGCGAGCAAACTGACATTGACTTTTGGTGTCAGCAAATCATTTATGAAAAAGATCGGATTGTCTAGTAAGATTCCATCTGATTTTAAAGACTTGCCTCATTTCCCGAATGATCAGCTGGATAAGGATTTAACAGGCGGAGATATTATGATTCAAGCATGTGCAAATGATCAGCAAGTTGCTTTTCATGCTATACACAATTTGATTCGTCCGTTCCGTGATTTAATCCAAGTAAAATGGTCTCAAACAGGTTTTGTTTCAGGAAAACCGAAAGAAACACCTAGAAATCTAATGGCCTTTAAAGATGGCACTGTCAATCCGCGCAGTAATGATGAATTTAAAGATTATGTCTTTAAAAATGAAGGATGGGCTAAAAATGCGACTTATTGTATCGCACGTAAAATCCAAATTCATATTGAGACATGGGATAGGACATCATTAGATGAACAAGAAGCAACGTTTGGACGTTATCGTCATAGCGGTGCACCGCTCGGCAAGAAAAAAGAATTTGACGAGATGGATTTAAAAGCTAAAGATAGTGCAGGACAGCCAGTTATTCCAGCTGATGCTCATGCGCGTTTAGCTAAAGAAGCAAAGACATCTATTTTACGCCGTGCTTATAATTATATGGACGGCACGAATGAAGATACAGGGGCACTTAATACAGGATTACTCTTTTTATGTTTCCAAAAATCACCGCAGCAATTTATCGACATCCAGAATCATTTAGGACATAAAGACAAGTTGAATGAATATATCACCCATCGAGGTTCGGGACTTTTCCTTATTCTTCCCGGGGTGAAAAAGGGAGGATATCTGGGTGAGACATTATTTAGTTAAAATAGCAATGTGTATCGCTCTACTTGGACTTTTGTTGCCACTGAAAGGGTTATCGGTAAGTGAAGCGGCAGAAACAAGTATGAGTGATGCTTATATTGCGATTTCTGATGCGAAAGAGACGCTGAATGATAAAGATAAATCAGAAGCGGATAAAAAAGCAGCAGTCGATAAGGTGAAAACTGAAATTGATAAACTGAAAATTGATAACAGCAAATCAGGAAAAAAGGTTAAAGATGAAGTAAAAGCATTAGATCAAACACCTTCTGACAAGAAAAAAGCAGCTGACATGTCTGATTTGACTAAAGCCTTGATTGCTTATGAAAATGCACAAGAGAGCAGCAACTCAGGTGCAGAAATTAAAAAATTGCAAGATGCGGTAGATGGTAAAGATAAAGAAATGAAAGATGCCATCAAAGCAAAAGATCAAACACAATTGAAAGCTTTGAATGCGCAATTGAATCAAATTTGGACAAGTAATGAAACGGTTATCAGAAATTATGATGCAGATAAATATGGTCAAATTGAAGTTGCGTTAATGCAATTGCGTGTTGCTGTAGAAAAAGAACCTTTAAAAACGCAAAAAGTTGAAACAGCTTGGCAGACTTTTAAATCAGGGATTGATAATGTAAATAAAAAACAATCTTCAGATGAAAAAGGACAATATAAAGCAACACAATTGAATGATGAACTGGATAAAGCGATTCAAGCAATTGATGATAATGACTTGGACAAAGCAGATGCAGCATTAGGTAAGTTTATTCAAATTTGGCCTTATGTTGAAGGTAAGATCCAAACTAAAAATTCAAGTTTATATACGACAATCGAAGATAAAATCCCTTATTATCAAAGTATATTAGATGACTCGAATAAAGAACGTGTAAAAGATGGTTTGTCAGATATCAATTCAGATATTAAAGATACTGTCGGAAAGTCAGGTTACAATGCTTTTGATGTGATGGTAATTTTCTTACGTGAAGGGTTGGAAGTTTTGTTGATTGTGATGGCATTAGTCACAATGACGCGTCAATCTGGTGATAAGAAAGGTACAACGAGTGTTATTGGCGGTGCTTTATTTGGTTTAGTTTTGAGTTTGGCACTAGCGTTTGTGTTTATCCAAACACTTGGAAATAGCGGGATTTTAAGAGAAGGTATGGAAGCGGTATTAGGTATCGTTGCTGTTGTCTTGATGTTTGCAGTAGGTATTTGGATGCATAATAAATCAAATGCGCAACGTTGGAATCAGATGATGCAGTCTATGTATGATAAAGCAGCCAATAATCGCAGCTTGGCTTTGTTAGGACTAATAGGATTAATCTCAGTTATGCGCGAAGGTGTAGAAGTCATACTTTTCTATATGGGTATGATTGGAGAAGTATCAGCTAAGGACTTCATTTTAGGTATTGGAATTGCTTTAGTGATTCTCGTAATATTTGCAGCATTATTCCGATATATTGTCCGTCTTATTCCGATTCGTTATATTTTCCGTGTGCTATCTATCTTAATATTTGTGATGGCCTTTAAAATGCTTGGTGTCAGCATTCAAAAAATGCAGTTGCTTGATACAGTGCCGCGTCACGGTATTGAACACTTGCCGACATTGAGTTGGATTGGATTCTATCCGACATGGGAAACAATAGTACCGCAACTTATTTTTATAGCACTTATCGTAATCTATACGTATTATTCGAATAAAAGAAAACAATTATAAACAGCAAACACCCGTTTTACACGAATTAAATGTGTAAGACGGGTGTTTGTTTTAATGTTCAGGAAATGCTTCAGAATTACGTAACTGTGTTATTTTTACGATAATCATACTGACTTCGAATAATAATATCAGGGGTATCGTAAGTAAAATATTCAGCATCAGATCTGGCGGTGCAACGATGCTGGCTCCGACAAAGCATGCGAAGTAAACATATTTACGCGACTTGGATAACTGATGCGTATCGATTAAACCAAATTTGGCTAATCCAAATAAAAGCACTGGCAGTTGGAATAATAATCCGAAGATGAGGAGCCAACGTAATAGTTCTGACAAATATTCCTTAAAACCGATAACAGGGGAAATATCCATAATGCCAGATAAATTCATTGAGAAATGAATAATCAACGGAAAGCCGATAAAATAAGCAAATGAGATTCCTAGTAAGAAAAAGAATGCACAAAATGCGCTATAACGTCGGATAAAACCTTTTTCATTTGCATGCAAACCTGGCGCTATAAATGCCCATAATTGATAAAAAATAATAGGTGATACTAACAGCAATGCTGCAAAGAAAATAATCATGACATAGATTTGAATCATTTCAGTAAAAGAAAATGCATGTAATGCCATGTTGCCGCGTTTAATCTCTTGAATAAACGGATGCATCCACCAATGTGATGAAATATACATTATTAAAACTGCAATAATAAAAGCAATTCCTGCTTTGAGTAAGCGACTGCGTAATTCACCAAAATGATCGAGCAAACTTGAAGTATAACTGTTTGTATTTGTCTGATAGGATTCTGATGCCGAATCTGTATATCTATTATTTAGTTGATTCTTTTCGTTGAGATTCTGAGGGTTTACTGGGTGTCTCGTGAGAATCATCGTCAATGTGTTCAGCTGCAGATTTGAATTCTTTTAAAGTTGATCCAATTGCTCTTCCGAACTGAGGAAGTTTTGTAGGTCCAAAAATAATTAGTGCGATAATCGCAATTACAACTAAACTCGTGGGGCCAGTGATACCAAGAACAAACATATTTGTAAACATAGGATGTACCTCTCTTAATCATTAATTATCTTTACTTTATACTTAATGATAAAGATTATCAATATCAATTGAAAAAATAATTTTAATAGAAAGTAAAATAATGGAACTTCAGAAAGATAGTTTGAATTAGAAGTAGTTGATTAGCTTTCAACAAAGAAAAAGGAGAAGAAAGAAAACCCACCAAGTACTAAAGAACTTGATGAGTTTTCCCGATTTGTCTGATCAACTATCACAACGTATAAAGTGTGTAAAACTTACAAATTAGCCTAACAACAAGTTGGCTATTTGTGGTCGGCGGTGGTAAAATATTTGCATGAGTAAAGAACCTTGCACTTTTTTGTGAGTATCTCTCTGGGTCTTAAATTGGACAACAGAGAGGGGTGATAGTGATGCATACATTGGTAGAAATAAATATCAATGCAGATACATTACTAACGATTGTGTTAGCGATTATACTGATAATGTCCGCTATAAACCGCATGACAAAAAAATAAGCTGATTAAGTTTTCGCAGAACTTAATCAGCCAACCAAAAGGTTCGTTTGGTATTCACAAGCACGAGTTGTGAGCCTTTACTCAGAGGATGCTAGTGATAGCTAGTATCCTCTTTTTTTATTACAAATAAATCATAGCATGAAAACACCATTACCGCAACAAATAAAGTGCAAAAATATTACAAATTAGCCTAACAACAAGTTGGCTATTTGTGGTCGGCGGTGGTAAAATATTTGCATGAGTAAAGAACCTTGCACTTTTTTGTGAGTATCTCTCTGGCCCTTAAATTGGACAACAGAGAGGGGTGATAGTGATGCATACATTGGTAGAAATAAATATCAATGCAGATACATTACTAACGATTGTGTTAGCGATTATACTGATAATGTCCGCTATAAGCCGCATGACAAAAAAATAAGCTGATTAAGTTTTTCGGAGAACTTAATCAGCTAAACCAAAAAGGTTCGTTTGGTATTCACAACCATCAATTGTGAGCCTTTACTAAGAGGATGCTAGTGACAGCTAGTATCCTCTTTTTTATTACAAATACATTATACCATAGCAAATTAAAGTTAAACAACTAATTAGTAGGCAAAAGTTACACCAATATGTCGAATGTTAAGAAAACGCTTACAACTTTTTAACTATATACCTCTAGAATCTGATAAAATGGTACAAATGATAAATAAAGGGGATATTTGCATATGACAGATTTACAAAATATTGAACCGCACGCACTACGTAAATTAATTAGAGATAAGAAAGTGACCGGACATACAAGCGGTATGGCAAAGGGATATATACAAGCTAACGTAGTGATTCTACCATTAGATTACGCTTATGATTTTCTTAAGTTCTGTTTTAAAAATCCTAAAACTTGTCCACTTCTTGATATTTCAGAAGTAGGAGAAGTCAATTTTTCAAAATATGGTAAAGATGCAGATATTACAACAGATGTAGGAGCCTATCGAGTATATGAAAATGGGGAACTTATTGAAACACCTACGGATGTTAAACATTTATTTAATGATCAAATGGTCAGCTTTTTAATTGGATGCAGTTTTACATTTGAACACGCATTGTTAGAAGCAGGAATTCCATTACGACATCTTGAAGAAGGACACAATGTACCTATGTATATTACTAATATACCTGCTGAACCAGCTGGGCGCTTTGACGGTAATATTACAGTAAGCATGCGTCCTATGACAATGAAAGATGCGATTCGTGCTACAGAAATCACGACACACTTTAAAAATGTTCACGGTACTCCGATTCATATCGGCAACCCAGCAGACATCGGTATTAAAGATCTAGAAAAACCGAATTTCGGGGAACCGGTAAAAATTAAAGAAAATGAAGTTCCGGTATTTTGGGGATGTGGAGTAACACCGCAATCTGTAGCGCTCGATGCTAAACCAGAATTGATTATCACTCATGCGCCAGGCCATATGTTTATTACGGATGTAAAAGATAGTGAACTAAGCGATTAAAGACAAAATAAAAAACAGAAGTATACATGCATTAAATATTTATTTAGAATGTTGACCCAGTCTAACTGGGTTTTTTAGTGTTCTTTTTAAATATTACACACATTCTGAATTTTGTATATTTTTATTATAGAAAATGGTTTTAAATGTAAATTTCGTTTTATATAAATATAAATGGGGAAGAGATTAAGGCAGTTCTACTTTTATTAAATTGTGAGGGGGATTTACATTGAGTAATAAAGAGGAAAATAACAATAAAAAGCTTGAACAGTTAGAACAATTTAAGAAAAATGGTAAAGACCAACCGATGACTACGAATAACGGTACAAAAGTCAGCGAAGATGAACTCACTTTAACAGCAGGAGAACGTGGACCAAGTTTATTAGAAGACTTCCATTTCAGAGAAAAAATCATGCATTTTGACCATGAACGTATTCCAGAACGTGTTGTGCATGCACGTGGCTTTGGTGCGCATGGGAAATTCGAAGCTTATGAAGATTTATCAGAATATACATTAGCCGATTTCTTAACACATCCAGGCAAGAAAACACCGGTATTTACACGTATTTCTACAGTACAAGGTTCGAAAGGTTCACCTGATACTGTGCGTGACGTGCGCGGGTTTGCGACAAAATTTTATACAGATGAAGGTATCTTTGATTTAGTAGGTAATGATATCCCTGTATTCTTTGTACAAGATGCAATTAAGTTCCCGGATGTGATTCATGCAGTGAAACCTGAACCTGATACTGAAACTCCACAAGGCGGTTCGGCACACGATACATTTTGGGACTTCTTCGCAGAAAACCCAGAAACATCTCATACCACAATGTGGGTAATGAGTGACAGAGGTATACCGAAAAACATCCGCCAAATTGAAGGATTCGGAGTACATACGTACCGTTTAGTAAATGCTGAAGGAAAATCTTTCTTTGTGAAATTCCATTGGCGTCCAGTACATGGATTAGAATCATTAGTTTGGGATGAAGCACAGACATTACAAGGTAAAGATATCGATTTCCACCGTAAAGACTTACATGAATCTATCGAAAAAGGTGACTATCCTGCTTGGGAATTAGGCCTTCAAATTATCCGTGAAGATCAAGAATTCGACTTTGACTTTGATATCTTAGACCCTACTAAATTATGGCCAGAAGATGAAATCCCAGTAAAAGTTGTAGGTAAAATGACATTGAATCGAAATGTAGATAATGTTTTCGATGAAATAGAACAAATTGCTTTCCACCCCGGACATGTAGTTCCAGGTATTGATTTCTCAGATGATCCACTTTTACAAGGACGTCTCTTCTCTTATACAGACACACAAATTTCACGTCTCGGCGGCCCTAACTTCAATCAAATTCCTATTAACCGTCCAGTGAATAAAGTACACAATAATCAACGTGACGCGATGTACCAAATGGACATTCATACAGATAAAACTTCATATCACAACAATGGTTTAGAAGGTAATTGTCCATTCACAAGTTCTAAAGCACAAGGCGGTTACGTACATTATCCAGAACGTGTTGAAGGTCACAAAGTACGTACACGCAGTGAAAGCTTTAAAGATTATTATTCACAAGCAAAATTATATCTTAATAGCTTAACGAAACCAGAGTACGATCATACTGTAGATGGTTTCTCATTTGAAATTGGTAAATGTAAGAGCATGGATGTACGCCAACGTGCAGTGAATCAATTGAATAAAGTTGACCGTGAACTGGCTGAACGTGTAGCTGAAAATGTAGGCGTTACAGTTCCAGAAGAAAATGAAGAAGTAAAATCAGATAAAAAAGATAGTCAATTGACTATGGAAAAATACAATCGTCCATTACCAGGTCACTCAGTTGCAGTATTGATTAATGGAGATATAGATCCAGAAACATTGAAACAATATGCAAAAGAATATGCATCTCAAGGTTTAAACTATGCATTTGTCGGTAAACAACAAAAACAACTTTCAGATGATATTACAGTGAATGAAACGTACGACACTGCACATTCAACTTTATTTGACAGTCTAGTAGTATTGTCTGACGGCAATGGCTTAGTGCCAGATGCTGAAGAATTTGCTGCACTTGCCTTCAAACATAAGAAACCAATTATCTTTAATAAAGCAGCAGCAGATGAGTTGCAAGATCAAAAAATTAAACTTGATGCACCTGGCGTATTCGTATCGGATAATCCAGATACAATCGTAAAAGCATTTGATAAAGTGCGTTACTGGGATAGAAAATAAGCAGTATTAAATATTTTTGAGAAGAATATCTCAAAGTGTTTTACAAAAATTGAAACTTTAAATAGCAAACGGCCGAGGGAAGAACCTCTGGCCGTTTTTACTGTGTGCTATTTGGGAAAAGTTTTTTTAAGAACAAAAATAGAAAGTTTGGATTCAGGAATGCTGGTATTTTAATCTTTATCTTTAGTCGATGCGTATTCATAAAGTTTAACAATTGTTTTGAATTTAGCATCCTCTAGGTTAGTAGTGCCATTTCGCAAATCTTGTACAGTTTGATAAGGCAATTTTGCGGCTTTAGAAATTTTATAACCGCTTTCTGCTTTAAATAATTTTTCAATCGCATTTTTAATAGTAGTAATTTCGTTCATTTGTCTGTTCCTTCCCTATGATTAATTTTCAATTTCATTAATATGATTAAATCACTTATTTACTAGCTACCCTAACTTTATATAAGTAAAAACATACCGAAGTGTGAAGTATAGTTTGATTAAGTATCTTATATTTACAACTAATGTTTTAAATATTTAAATTAAATTCTATTTGAACATGGCTATAAAAATTGAGATGGGTAAAACAAAAATTGTTATGAAATAGTCGAATTTAGCAATAAAAATAGCATCCCGAAATTTCAGACATCGTGATAAACTAGGGTATGGGAATTTTTTCACAAAGTTCAGAAGGGAAAAGTGAGGAGTCAACATGTTCCTATTTATAACGGAAATTACGATTATGATACTCGCCATTATTATGGGGCTTAGAACTGCTGGTGCGCTTGGTTGCGGAATTTTTGCTATTGTTGCCCAGTTGATTATGATATTTATTTTTGGTCTGCCGCCAGGATCTGCACCAGTTACAGCTGTGCTGATTATTTTATCTATTGGTATTGCTGGTGGAACTTTGCAAGCAACTGGCGGTATCGATTATCTTGTATATTTAGCTTCAAAAATAATTGAACGCTTTCCTAAATCGATTATTTTTATTGCACCGATGATTGTCTTTTTATTTGTATTTGGTATCGGAACAGCTAATATCGCATTATCATTAGAGCCGATTATTGCAAAAACTGCAACTAAAGCAGGAATTCAACCGAAGCGCCCGCTTATCGCATCAGTATTAACTGCAAACTTAGCGTTATTATGCAGCCCGGCAGCTTCGGCTACAGCTTATATTATTGCAACACTTGCTGTTACAGGTCTTACGATGGGGAAATATTTATCTATTGTAATGCCGACAGCTTTACTTAGTATGTTAGCGCTTAGTATTTACTGCACATTTGTTGGACGTAAACGAAATGTTCAACCCAGTGTGTTTGCTGAAAATATATTAAGTGATTTAGAAGAAGAAAATATCAAACCTTATTTTTCTCGCCGCGTAAAATTGGGCGTTGCTGCATTTTTAACAGGTGTAGCATGTATCTTAGTCTTTGGTATTTTCTCAGATCTCGTGCCGACTTTTAACGTAGATGGAAAAACAGTTAAATTACAAACAACAGATATTGTGCAGCTCTTTATGTATGCGAGTGCAGCAGTTAATTTGATACTTGTTAAACTGAATACGAGTGATATTTTGTCTTCACATATTACACAATCTGCAATTGGTGCGTTATTTGCAGTGCTTGGACCAGGATGGCTCGGGGCCACAATATTTAGTGCGCCGCAAAATAAACGAATTATGACACGAGAAATAGGAGGCATTATTGAACATGTGCCTTGGCTTGTTATTATTTTGGTATCACTTGTAACCATTATAGTTATTTCACAATCAGCAACAGCATCTATTATGTTGCCGATTTTAATGAGCATCGGTATTCCTCCGACTTTCTTTTTAGCAATGGTGCAGACTTTGAATG
The DNA here is from genome assembly GCF_001618885.1 of Staphylococcus condimenti. Classification (NCBI taxonomy): domain Bacteria; kingdom Bacillati; phylum Bacillota; class Bacilli; order Caryophanales; family Staphylococcaceae; genus Staphylococcus; species Staphylococcus condimenti. The sequence goes on from NZ_CP015114.1 coordinate 1,864,575, forward strand.
TCAATTTCGTTATACCTGCACAACCTACATTATTATTTGCAGTTGATCTTGATGAAACAAAGCAAACACGAGCCACAAGTTTTATTGTGCCAGGTTTCTTCGTTATCACAGTGTCGATTATAATTGGATTTACAATCAAATCTTTACTAGGGATTTAAGTAAAGTTAAATACAGATGGGAACACTTCAGAATAAGTGGTTTCATCTGTATTTTTTCGTTTTTGGAAATGTTTAAGTTTTAACAAATGTGTAATATTTAATAATGTATGAGTATGTATTAAGTTAAATTTTTCAAACGAGAAACAGAATGGCAGTCATGTAAATTTAAAAAATAATTGTAATTTCGTAAGAAAATAGTTGTAAAATACATGGAATCGTTATATCTTTTATAAATGCATTAAAAAAGGACAAGGTTTGAAACAAAGAGTGTCTATGGATTTTAAGTAGAGATTGGGGATTGTGATGAATGTCTAAAAGAAATAAAAAATTGGAGCAAAGCTTAAGAGAAGAAAAAGTAAGGTTCAAACTCTATAAAGCAGGCAAACATTGGATAAAAGCTGGATTAAAGGATATTGAATTATTACGTATTATGGGAATGCCTTTTGGCCGTAAAACAATTGAAAAAGAACAAAAAATAGAAATGGATGTAGATACAACTGATGATTTGAAGAAAGATTTCATCAAAAAGTCTGCAATGGTCGGCGGCGCATTTGCAACAATGAATTTAATTGATGGGCACCAAGCTTTTGCAGCATCTGAAACGCCGGTTACTTCTGAATTATCATCTTTTAGTGAAACAGTAGCAAATCAAAATTCTGCAACTCTGACAAAGTCCTCTACAAGTGCCTCAAACACAAGTACAAGTGTCGAAAGTTCAGAAAGTGAAACTGCTGATACATCAAGTCAATCTGAAATCGCAACAAATACAGATAGCAGTAACTCTGAAAATGTTGAATCTGCACAGTCAGAAAGTGTGGCTTCCACTTCTGAAAGCAGCCAATCTAAAGATAGCCAATCAACTGAAACGAGTTCGTCTTCACAGTCTGCTTCAATAGACAAACAATCGACAAGTACTTCTGAAAAAGAAAGCACTGCTGAAGATGCGAGTCAATCAGAAGCAAGTACTGCAAAATCTGATGCGATAAGTGATTCTGATAGTGGAAAAGCAGATAGTTCAAAAAGTGAATCAAGCCAAAGCACAAGTGAATCAAGTATCAACAAAGAGCAAAAGAATTCTGAAAACTTAACAAAAGGTAGTTCGGCAACTTCTCAAAGTACAGATGCTAAACAGTCAGAGACTTCTTCATCTGATAAAACATCCAATGAAAAGAGTACTGTATCTGAAAGCGTGTCTGCTTCAGATAAAGCAAGTACAGCAAGTTCTGAAAATACAACAAAAGCTAATTCTACCAGCACACAAAGTACAACATTATCAAACAGTACTTCAAGCAGTGTCAATCAATCAACAAGTACAAGCACAAGTATGTCTAATTCACCGTTACGCGTGAGAATGTTAGCTGCAGCACCCCAAGTAACTACGATGGCAGCTGCTGCAACGACGACTACTTCAACTTATATCGGAACAGGTAAAGATAAAGTAAATAATGTGCCGATTTATTATTATGTAACCATTACAAACAATGGTAATAATACATTGACATTTGTATATACTGTGACATACGATAATCCGAATACGGATGCTATTGAAGCGCCAGGTTTAGCTTCTAATACGGTAACTATGAATACATGGGGAACAGCAACAGTGCCGATGCTTACTTTAGGTTCAGGATATGGTACTCCATCAAGTGTACAATCAGGTCTATCTTCTTGGAAAACGCCGACATCATTTGCATCGACACCTGCGCCTAATACTAATCCAATGACAAAAATCGGTAATGGTTATGGTTGGCCATCTACGACAATTACACCTTTTAACGAAAGCAAAGGTTACGGAATCACCTCTACCTTCACTGTGCCGATTACAAACCCTAAAGGTGATTTATCTTTTACATTCATACCTTATGCTTCGCAAAATGATAGCAGTATAGGAAAAGTGAATTACTTTACGACTACAATTACAGGGACTGATCCAGTACAATCACAATCGATAAGTACATCTATAGTGCAATCAACAAGTACAAGCGCAGCATCAGTATCAACATCAACAAGCTCAAGTATTATAGCGGATTCTCAATCAAAAAGCACCTCAGCTTCAACGAGCAGTAGTGTTGCAACTTCAACCAGTACCAGTAAATCTGACTCTGAAGTAACAAGTGGTTCGTTGAGTACTTCAATACAACAGTCGACAAGTAAATCAGCTTCATTATCTGATTCTACAGCAGCATCCGAATCATTGAGCAACTCAAAAAGTGGATCTATAGCAGCATCAGAAGCAACTTCGACATCGACAAGTACATCATTAAGCAGTTCTAACTCTGGTTCGTTAAGCACTTCGATTGCAACAAGCACTTCAAATAGTACATCTAATAGTGAATCGATGGCGACTTCACAGTCAGCATCAACAAGTGCGTCAAATGCGGCAAGCCAGTCTTTATCAACATCAGGTTCATTGAGCAGTTCAACAAGTGCGTCAAATGCTGAATCACTATCAACTTCAACATCAGCAAGTGAAGCAACGAGTACATCAAAAAGCAATTCAATATCAGCAAGCACATCAGCTTCTGAAAGTGATTCGATTTCTAAAGCAAACTCAATTTCAGCATCGCAATCAGCAAGTAGTTCATTGAGTACATCTGAACAAACATCAACATCAGCATCCACATCAGAAAGCACATCAATAAGCAGTTCGAAATCAGCATCATTAAGTGGATCTTTATCAGCAAGTACATCAACAAGTACTTCAGATAGTGAAGTAACTTCAGCTTCAACTTCGACATCTAAAAGTGATTCTGTTGTTGAATCAAACTCGATTTCAACATCGCAATCCTTAAGCAGTGCAGCAAGTACGTCTTTAAGTGAAGCGACATCTACTTCATTATCAAGCAGTACTTCAACAAGTACATCAGAGTCAGAAGCATTAAGTACTTCGCTTTCTACCAGTCTTTCTGGAAGTATTTCGGACAGTCTTTCACAATCAATCAGTACATCAGAAAGCACGGCTGCATCACAATCAACAAGTACATCTGAACAAACATCAATATCAGCATCAACTTCAGAAAGTATTTCGACAAGCAGTTCTAAATCACAATCGTTAAGTGATTCTATTGCGACAAGCACGTCAGAAAGCACATCAACAAGTGATTCCGATGCTGCTTCACAATCAACAAGCAGTTCATTAAGTACAGTTGAATCAACTTCTGAAAGCGTTCATTGTCAGAAAGTCTTTCTGAGTCATTACGTAGTACATCAGAAAGTACTTCAACGTCATTAAGCGATTCTAGTTCATTAAGTGGTTCTGTATCATCAAGCAGTTCACTTTCAACAGCAGCTTCAACAAGTACATCAGAATCATTAAGTGAAAGTTTAAGCGCGTCAGTTAGCACTTCAGCATCTAAAAGCGCAAGCAGCAGTACTTCGTTAAGCGAATCAGAATCAATAAGCAAAATAGCTTCAGAATCAATGAGCTCAAGCTTATCAACAAGCAACTCAACATCATTAAGTGATTCTATTGCGACAAGTACAAGCGTTTCAAACAGTGCTTCAGCTTCTCAAAGTATAGCGGACTCTGCAAGTACTAGTACTTCATTGAGTACAGCAGCTTCAACAAGTGCTTCTAACTTATTAAGCGCAAGTACATCATCTAGTCTCACAGCTTCTGAAAGTGAATCAGAATCTATTAGCACTAGTAAATCTGAAAGTACAGATGCTTCAATGAGTGAATCGGATTCAATCAGCAGCAGTACTTCTAAAAGCAGCTCGCTTTCTGCAAGTACATCCGATTCTGTAAAGGAAAGTACGTCGTTAAGTACAGATGCTTCAACAAGTACTTCAACATCAATTAGTTCAAGTACATCTTCAAGTCTTGCAGCATCTGAAAGCGAATCAACTGAAATCAGTATGAGTACTTCAACAAGCAGCTCAGAATCTATGAGTGAATCAACATCATTGAGTGAAAGCAACTCAACAAGTATTTCTGGTTCAGAAAGTACATCCGATTCAGTGAGTCAAAGTGCTTCACTAAGTACTGCAGAATCAGTCAGTGAATCAAGTTCAATCAGTGATAGTAAAGCTGCGAGCACTTCAGTTTCAACAAGGGATTCAGAATCAACAAGCTCAAGTCTTTCAACAAGTGCTTCAACAAGTACTTCGATTTCAGAAAGTACATCTACATCTATCAATACAAGTACATCAGAAAGCAGCAGCAACTCGATTGCGGCATCAAATTCAATCAGTACGAGTACTTCAGAGAGCCTTGCAGCATCTGAAAGTGAATCTGGTTCATTAAGTACGTCAATGTCAGAGAGCAAGTCTGGATCACTGAGGGAATCGAATTCAATTAGTACCAGTACATCTGAAAGCATGTCGGCTTCAACAAGTACTTCTAATGTGTTAAGTGAACAGGCATCAGAAAGTGCATCAGTTTCAGACAGTAATTCAATGTCTGCTAGTACGAGCACTTCATTGAGCACTGTAGCTTCAACGAGTAAATCAGAGTCTATTAGTGCCAGCAGTTCGGACAGTGCATCAGTTTCAGTGAGTGAAGCGGCTTCAGTGAGTACAAGTACATCAGAAAGTACAGCTTCATCAGTGAGCAAGTCAGAATCATTGAGTGGCAGCATTTCAGGAAGTACATCAACCTCATTAAGTGATTCAAGTTCATTAAGTACAAAATTATCCGACAGTGCATCTGATTCAATGAGTGAGTCAGAATCAGTCGCTGCAAGTACTTCAACGAGTGATGCGAACTCACAAAGCTTATCGACATCATTGAGCGACAGTATTTCAACCAGCACGTCAACATCAATCAGCGACTCGATTGCAGCAAGTACAAGCAAGTCAGAAAGCGTAGCAGCATCAGAAAGCTTATCTGATTCGTATAGTGAAAGCAGTTCACAAAGCCTTTCAAAATCAGCGAGTGTGTCTGAGTCAGATTCAATAAGTGCATCAACAAGTAAAGCGACTTCAACAAGCACTTCAGTATCATTGAGTGACAGCATTGCAGTCAGCACATCTGAATCAACCAGCGACTCAATTGAAGTGAGCACAAGCAAGTCAGAAAGCCTGGCAGAATCAGAAAGCTTATCTGATTCGTACAGCGAAAGTACTTCGCAAAGTGCATCGGCATCCGAAAGTGCATCAGAGGCAGTCTCAACAAGCACTTCAACAAGTGAAGCCGAATCAACAAGCAAGTCGACATCATTGAGCGACAGTATTTCAGCTAGTACATCAGAATCCATCAGAGACTCGATCTCGGCAAGCACAAGCAAGTCATCAAGTGTCGCAGCGTCAGAAAGTTTATCTGATTCATACAGTGCAAGCAGTTCGCAAAGTTTATCTGATTCAGAAGCAGTATCGACTTCAAACTCAGAAAGTACATCGACAAGCGAAGCGGATTCGACAAGCAAATCGACATCATTGAGCGGAAGCATATCAGCTAGTACCTCAACATCAATCAGCGACTCAGTTGTCGCAAGCACAAGCAAGTCATCAAGTGTCGCAGCGTCAGAAAGTTTATCTGATTCGTACAGTGAAAGTACTTCGCAAAGTGCATCGGCATCAGAGAGTGCATCTGAAGCAGTCTCAACAAGCACTTCAACAAGTGAAGCCGAATCAACAAGCAAGTCGACATCATTAAGCGGCAGTATTTCAGCAAGTACATCGACATCAATCAACGACTCGATTTCAGCGAGCACAAGCAAGTCAATAAGTGTCGCAGCGTCAGAAAGTTTATCTGATTCATACAGTGCAAGCAGTTCGCAAAGTTTATCTGATTCAGAAGCAGTATCGACTTCAAACTCAGAAAGTATATCGACAAGCGAAGCGAATTCGACAAGCAAGTCGACATCATTAAGCGACAGTATTTCAGCAAGCAACTCAACATCGATTAACGACTCGATTTCAGCGAGTACAAGCAAGTCAATAAGTGTCGCAGCATCGGAAAGCATGTCTGATTCGTACAGTGAAAGTACTTCGCAGAGTGATTCGGCATCAGAAAGTGCGTCTGAAGCAGTCTCAACAAGCGCTTCAACGAGCACAGCAGATTCAACAAGCGCATCGACATCATTGAGCAGCAGTGTTTCAGCAAGCGCATCCGAATCCATCAGTGACTCAGTTGTCACAAGCACAAGCAAATCCGAAAGTTTATCTATATCTGAAAGCAAATCTGACTCAGTTATTGCAAGTACATCATTAAGCACAGCGGATTCAACAAGTGCGTCAACATCTATTTCAACACGTGATTCTGAAAGTGAATCAACGTCAATCAGCGATTCGACATCACTTAGTAATCAACTTTCAACAAGCGATTCGACATCAATGAGTACATCGGAGTCTATCAATACAAGCACATCAGAAAGCACTAGCTTATCAATTGCGACAAGTGAAAGTATTTCGGCAAGTATGTCAGACTCAGCAAGTATTTCTGATTCAACACGGATCAGTCTTTCAACAAGTACATCAGATTCACTCAATAATTCAGCATCTATTAGTACAAATTTATCTGAAAGCACATCAGGTTCAATAAGCTTATCTGAATCACTGAGTGACAGCTTATCAATAAGCCAAGCTAATTCTGGATCTGAGAGCCTGAATGAATCTGAAAGTGAGTCGGCATCAAACAGTGCATCAGGTTCAACGAGTGCCAGTGCATCAGAAAGTGAAGTGAACTCAGCAAGTACATCAACATCAATAGAACAAAGTACATCATTAAGTAATTCAATTTCAGCAAGCACATCTAGTTCTATTGAAAAGAGCACATCAGAAAGTGCAGCTATTTCCGAAAGTGCTTCAAACTCAGAAAGTTTGAGCATGGAAGAAAGTGCATCAATAGCGGCCAGCCAGTCAGCATCAACGAGTGACAGTACAAAAGAAAGTACTTCTATTTCAACTAGACTTTCCGATTCAACAAGTTCAAGTATTTCAACGAGTGATGCGAACTCAGAAAGCTTATCGACATCAATGAGCAACAGTACAGTATTAAGTGAATCGCAATCAGCAAGCCTGTCGACATCTACAAGCAAGAGCACATCAGACAGTACAGTGGTTTCGGAAAGCCATTCAGCATCAGACAGTGCCAGCGAAGCAGACAGTCTATCACTAGCTGACAGCATTTCGAAATCAACAAGCGAAAGTGTAGAAGCGAGTGCATCGAATTCCGAAAGTATGGCAGCATCAACAAGCAGCAGTACAGCAATCAGCGAATCGCTATCAGGCAGTCTATCTACATCTACAAGCAAGAGCACATCAGACAGTACAGTGGTTTCGGAAAGCCATTCAGCACCAGACAGTGCCAGCGAAGCAGACAGTCTATCACTAGCTGACAGCATTTCGAAATCAACAAGCGAAAGTGTAGAAGCGAGCGCATCGAACTCAGAAAGTATGGAAGTATCGACAAGCAATAGCATAGTCGCAAGCGAATCGCTATCAGGCAGTCTATCTACATCGACAAGCAAGAGCACATCAGACAGTACAGTGGTTTCGGAAAGCCATTCAGCATCAGACAGTGCCAGCGAAGCAGACAGTCTTTCATTAGCCGACAGTGTTTCGAAATCAACAAGCGAAAGTGTAGAAGCAAGCACATCGAACTCAGAAAGTATGGCAGCATCGACAAGCAATAGTACAGCCGCAAGCGAATCGCTATCAGCAAGTCTATCTACATCAACAAGCAAGAGCGCATCAGACAGTACAGTGATTTCGGAAAGTCACTCTACTTCAGACAGTTTTAGTGAATCAAGCAGTCTTTCATTAGCCGACAGTATTGCGGCATCAACAAGTGAGAGTATAAAAGAAAGTGCTTCGAATTCTGTTAGTCTCTCAGAATCGAAGAGCAGCAGTGTGGTAGCAAGTGAATCATTATCAGCAAATCTGTCAACTTCAACAAGCAAGAGTGCTTCTGAAAGTACGTCAGTTTCAGAAAGCCATTCAACATCAGACCGTGTCAGTGAATCAGATAGCAACTCACTCGCAATCAGTCTTTCAGAATCAACAAGCGAAAGCATAGAAGCGAGCGCATCGAATTCCGAAAGTATGGCAATATCGACAAGCAGCAGTACAGCAATCAGCGAATCGTTATCAGCAAGTCTGTCAACGTCAACAAGCAAGAGTGCTTCAGACAGTACAGCAGTTTCAGAAAGTCATTCAACATCAGACAGGGTCAGCGAAACAGACAGTCTATCATTAGCTAACAGCATTTCAGAATCGACAAGCGAAAGCATAGAAGCGAGCGCATCGAACTCCGAAAGTATGGAAATATCGACAAGCAATAGTACAGTCGCAAGCCAATCACTATCAGCAAGTCTGTCAACTTCAACAAGTAAGAGCACATCAGACAGTACAGTGGTTTCAGAAAGTCATTCAACATCAGACAGGGTCAGCGAATCAGACAGTCTTTCTCTTGCAGACAGTCTTTCGAAATCAACAAGCGAAAGTGTAGAAGCGAGTGATTCCAACTCAACAAGCTTGTCTAATTCAATGAGCGACAGTACAGTTATCAGCGAGTCGCGTTCGACAAGTTTATCGAAATCAGAAAGTACGAGTACTTCAGAAAGTGATTCTATTGTGATCAGTACATCAGAATCAAACAGCTCAAGTATTTTAGAGAGCGCATCTCAGTCGACTAGTTTAGCTGAGTCCATGAGCGACAGTATAGAAACAAGTAATTCACGCTCAATAAGCCTTTCTGAATCGCAAAGCGGAAGTGAAGCGGAAAGTACAACAGAATCAATGAGCATTTCTGAATCATTAAGTAGCAGCATAGCATTAAGCGAAGCGAACTCAACAAGTGCATCAGATTCAGCAGTTGCAAGTACCTCATTAAGTGAATCAAGTTCAACAAGTTTGGCGGATTCAATGAATGCAAGTACTTCAACAAGCAGTATCAATTCAGAAAGCTTATCCACATCATTAAGTGCAAGTACAGTTGCGAGTGATTCTCTTTCAGTAAGTCTATCAGGATCAATCAGTGCAAGTACCTCAGATAGTATAGCTGAATCAAACAGTATCTCTGCTTCTTCAAGTGAATCAGATGCAGCAAGTGTTTCATTGAGTGAAGCACATTCAACTAGCCAGTCAGAATCTATGAGTATCAGTGCTTTAGACAGCGAAGCGAATTCTGCAAGCTTATCAGCTTCATTAAGTACAAGTACAGTTGCCAGCGAGTCGCTCTCAACAAGCTTATCTAGTTCTATCAGTACAAGTACATCGTTAAGCGAAGAAGTATCAATGAGTATTTCTAAATCGATGAGTGCCAGTACTTCTGATAGCGAAGTAGAATCATTAAGTTTAGTGGATTCGTTGAATGCAAGTACATCATTAAGCGAAGTTGAATCCACAAGCATATCCGACTCAAGAGAGGCGAGTACTTCATTAAGTGAAATTACATCAGCAAGTCTATCTGGTTCAATGAGCGACAGCATTTCATTAAGTGAATCGAGATCAGCGAGTCTTATAGATTCATTAACACAAAGCGTATCGATGAGCGAGTCAACTTCAGCAAGTTTATCGGGTTCTGAAGCGGCGAGTCTGTCTATTAGTATTGCAAATTCTGAAAGCACATCAGATTCAATTAAAGCGAGTGAATCATTAAGTACAGCTTATTCAGATAGTCAATCAACTTCGGTTAGTACCAGCACTTCAGACAGCAATGTTGTTTCAGCGAATGTTTCGACATCACAAAGTGCAAGTACATCTGAAAGTACAGGACATTCTTTAAGTATCAGAGACAGTAATTCTATGAGCGCATCATTAAGTGAAGATACAAGTACATCGCTAAGCAGCTCTACAGCAGCCAGCGACAGTGCAAGTACATCACTTAGCACATCATTGTCATCCAGCTTGTCAGATTCAACTGCGAGTGATTCTGCTTCAATGAGTGTAAGTACATCAGCAAGTGAATCTATGTCGGAAAGTCTAGAAGACTCGATAGCGGCAAGCACGTCATTAAGTGAAGCAGCTTCAACAAGCTTTTCTGACTCGACTAGTGCCAGCATGTTAGTCAGCACTTCTGAATCAACAAGTCATTCAGAATCATTAAGTGAAAGTACAAGCAGTTCAACAGCAGCAAGCGAAAGTACAAGCAGTTCATTGAGCCAATCATTATCTGAAAGCACTTTAGTTTCAACAAGTGATTCTGAAGTAGTAAGTGAAAGTGTATCTACAAGCACATCAACATCAACTGACAACTCAACATCAGTGAGCAGCAGTTTAGCTGAAAGTACTTCAATCTCAATCAAAGATTCTGAATCCATGAGTGAAAGCATTTCAACAAGCTTATCCACTTCAACAAGTACGCTTAATGACAGATTGGAATCAGAATCGATGAGTACTTCAGTTTCTATAATTGATTCAACATCTGTCAGTGATTCAGCATCGTTGAGTACTGTTACATCAATCAGTGAATCAGATGCTGTTAGCGAAAGTTTATCAGATAGTCGTTCATTATCAGTCGTCAATTCTGACTCAACAAGTACAAGTATTTCAACTAGTGCTTCGCTATCAGTTAATGAATCAACATCAGAAAGTGAAAGCATTTCAGCTAGTAAATCCACATCGATTGTGGACTCAGAATCAGAAAGTACAAGTATTGTAGCAAGTACATCACTATCAGTAGCGGATTCAACGTCATTAAGCGATAGTACTTCTATAAGCGGCAGTGAATCTCTATCATCAAGTGCAAGCTTGTCGGCAAGCTATGCAGCATCAACAAGCATTTCAGAACAAGAAAGTGAAAGTCTTTCTGCAAGCCATGCAGCATCAGATAGTGCTTCAACATCCTTAAGTGCGAGTCTTTCAGAAAGTCATTCAGCATCATCAAGCGCATCTGAATCATTAAGTGCAAGCTTATCAGCGAGTCATTCATTATCAGCAAGTACGTCTGACATCGTTAGCGAAAGTTTATCAGCAAGTCATGCGGCATCAGATAGCAAGTCGATTTCAACAAGCAGTAGTCTATCAACAAGCTATTCAGGATCAACGAGTGATTCGTTATCTATCAGTACGAGCCTTTCAAATAGCTATTCAGGTTCAACAAGTGTATCTGGAGTGTTGAGCGATAGCTTGTCAGCGAGCTACTCAGCATCAACGAGCGATTCGTCATCAATCAAGGAAAGCTTATCATTAAGCGATGAAACTTCACTCAGCAATGCAGAATTTGTTCAGACAAGTCTCGTAGAAAGTTATTCGACAAAATATAGTAATTCAGTTTCAATGAGCGAAAGCTTATCGATGAGTGATTCTAGCTCAGCAAGTACATCCGACGAACTTTCAAATAGTCTTTCAGCGAGCGCATCTTTAAGTGACGCAGATTCGACAAGCCTGAATGATTATCAAAGTGCCTCTGTTTCAATCAGCACATCATACTCAATTTATGAAAGTGGCGTATATAGTGAAATCAATTCACTAAGCCATTCAGCATCGACAAGTTCAAGTATGTCAGTGAATGATAGAGATTCAATCAGTGAGGCTGCTTCATTAAGTGATAGTACATCACTTAGTAACCTGAACTCAGATAGTACTTCAGCGTCAATAAGTACAAGTGCATCATTAACAAGTGAGAATGTAGCGAGTACATCAGATTCATTATCAGTAAGTAATTCAATGAGTAATGTGTATTCAACAAGTACTTCAGAATCATTAAGTGCCAGCACGTCGCTTAACGATATTAATTCAATCAGCACATCTAATTCAGTGTCTGTAAGTAATTCAGATAAAGATATGAATCAAATCAGCACTTCAAATTCTGTTTCAGCAAGTACATCATTCAGCGACTTGAATTCAATGAGTCAATCAGCTTCACTCAGTGCGAGCACATCAATGCGTGAGTCATTATCAGTAAGTGGATCAGGCTCTGCAGATACGGATGCTTCAGTAAGTGCTTCAAATTCTGAAAGTACTGCAGCATCAATAAGTACAAGTGCATCAGACAGAGATTCGATTTCGATACGTCAATCTGACTCATTAGCAGCAAGTACTTCTGCAAGCGATGCAAGCTCAATGAGTATGTTAGATTCTATGAATGCGAGTGCATCACTAAGCAATGCGAACTCAGAAAGCATCTCAAAATCAATGAGTGATAGCGTTCAAACAAGTGCTTCAAACTCAGACAGTCAATCACAAGTCTTATCTGCAAGTACATCTCTAAGTGATGCAAGTTGGGCAAGTAATTCCGTATCATTAAGCACAAGTGCATCAACAAGCATTTCAAGTTCTGAAAGTAAATCCGCATCATTAAGTACAATCACGTCAGAAAGTACATCAAGTTCAACAAGTACTTCAGAATCAGTAAGTATCAGTGCATCCTTGAGTGGCTCAAGTTCTGTTGTAGCATCAGAATCATTAAGTGCGATAGCATCAGAAAGCAGTTCACATTCAATGAGTATATCCATCAGCAACTCTGAATCGGCAAGTATGTCAGAATCTGTCAGTGATTCAAGCAGCATACCACCATCAGAAAGTACATCCGATAGCAATAGCGGTTCAATAAGCTTACCGCCGTCAGAAAGCACGTCGACATCTATCAGCAATTCAGAATCAACAAGCGTGTCAGGTTCAATCAGCGGCTCAATCAGTACACCGCCGTCAGAAAGTGCATCCGATAGCAATAGCGGTTCAATAAGCTTATCGCCGTCAGAAAGCACGTCGACATCTATCAGCGATTCAGAATCATCAAGTGTGTCAGGTTCAATCAGCGGCTCAATCAGCGCACCGCCATCAGCAAGCGCATCAACATCAGTATCTGAAAGTCTAATGCCATCAAATAGCACTTCAACATCAGTGAGTGAATCAACGAATATACCATCGTCAGAAAGTGCATCAATGTCTATCAGTACTTCTGAATCTATCAGTGACTCAGAATTCTTAAGCAATTCAATATCACAAAGCGTTTCACCTGAAATGCGCACATCAAACAGCGAAACTATTTCAACTTTAGAAATAAGCGCGAGTCAATCTGTGACATCAGATCAAACTTCAACAAATATGATACAACCTGATAATCAGAATTCAGAACAAGCATCACTTCAAGACAAAGTTAATCAATTGCCGGATACGGGTAATAATGAGAATAATAGAAGAGGTCTCATCCCTGCAATAGCCGCAATGTTAGCAGGTCTTGGATTGATAAAAAGAAAGAAAAAAGACAACAAAGAAAATAAAGATGAGGAATAAGGATGAATAAAGGTTAAGGTCTTCCAGCACACAGTGCTGTGCTGGGGCCTTGCCTTAATTTTTTAAATAAAAGAGGATTAACATGAAAAAATATCTCAAAGACTATGAATATAAAATTTTATACAAACGTATTATTTTTACATGTTGGATTCTGGTGATATACATATTCGGTACACACATCCCAGCCGTTACAACGATGAGTACCAATACCTCAATCAGTGACTTTTATAAAATGACAGCCGCAAATGTCGGAGGAGATTATCATGCGCTTAATATATTCTCGCTCGGTTTAGGTCCATGGCTGACTGCCATGATATTTATGACACTATTTTACTATAGGGATTCAGAACGTATGATGAAACAAACACGTCGAGAAAAAAGTGCGAAAGAAAGAATATTCACCCTGATACTCGCTTTAATTCAAGCATACTTTGTCGTTTTTACATTGCTTTCACATGTCAAAATCGGTCAAAGTGAAAGATGGTTGATTATTTTAGTATTGGTAACAGGCGCGATGATACTTGTCTGGTTATCGGATTTAAATATGAGGTTTGGTATTGCAGGGCCGATGCCGATAGTCATGATTAGTATTATTCGTTCCATCATGCGGCAAAATATCGCACTATCAGAATTAGGACCCGTTCTAATCATTACAGCAATCCTTGTGCTGATTATCATTTTATTATTCTTAATTTTTATTGAAATCACAGAGTACCGTCTGCCTTATTTAGATGTGATGGATGTTTCATCAAGAAAAGAACATACTTACCTCGCATGGAAATTGAACCCAGGCGGCAGTATAGCGATAATGATCAGTTTTGCGGCGTTCTTTGTATTGAACAGTGCAGTTAATTTAATCGTTCAATTCTTCAATTCAAAACATCACGGGGCACTTAACTTCTTAGATTTTTCTACACCGACAGGAATTACGATATTTTTACTATTACAACTTTTGCTTAGTTACGGTATTTCACGATTGTTGCTTGACCCTAAACGTAAAGCGAAAGATTTTAAAAAGAATGGCGATTTCTTCCCTGGCGTAGAACCTGGAAAACCAACGTATCAGTATTTGATTCATAAAGCACGACGCATCAGTTGGTTAGGAGCATTTATCGTAACGATTATTATCGGTATTCCATTATATGCAACATTGCTGATTCCGCAATTTTCTAAAGAAATCTATTTGGCAGTACAAATTATTGTATTAGTTTATATCAGCTTGAATATTGTAGAGACAGTGAAAACATACTTGTATTTCGACCAATATAAAAGTTTCTTAAATCGTTACTGGTAAGAAAGGAGGGGTAGTGTGAAATATTTAATTCCAGCTTGGTACAACGAAGGAAAATGGTGGCGTGATAAAGCAGTCCCATTTTATGAAACACATTTAACAACAGAATTTGATGATATGGTCAGCCTCGGCAATATGTTTGAAAAACATAAAGAGCCCTTTGAGATTATTTGTTTGAATTATCATTCTGAGCTGCGTAATTTTTTATATCGCAATGGTCTCTTTGAATCTGCTTATTGGTCAGTGTTTGATGAGATACAAGGCTTTGAACAAGCTACACCGCAACCGATAGATTATCGTGATTTGTATTGGCCAGAAGGCACAGAATTTATTTATACACCTTATATTGTTAAAGCTTATACCGGCACACATACATCCTCTAATATTTATATGAGTCAAGAAGGATATTTGACTTGGATTGAGGATTATCAAGATACGCAAATTGAAAAAAGATATGTGTTTGATGACCGCGGTTTTCTTTCCAGTGTGACGTTTTTTAATGAAAACAAGCAACCAGAAAGAATGGCTTACTTGAATCGTGAAGGCAAAACGGTGATGGAAGAATATTTAGAAACAGGAGAAGTCAAGATTGCTGAGGATTTTCTTTCACGTTTTAAACAGGCAGAATATACATCGATGGATAAGGTGATAAAAGAATTTTTAACAGCCTATATCAAAGCGTGCCAGAGTCATCAAAACGCTTATATTGCTGCTTCTGATTTGAGACATAATACATTGTTGGCTGAAGTCATTGACGGTAAGCAATTAACATTTTCTCTTTTCAGCCGAAGACAACCTGAACTGAGTGCCTCTGATTTAAATACAATCAGCACCGCACAACATTGGCTAGTAGATTCACAAGCACAAGAAAATAAGTTGAAACAGTACAAAGAAGAAGCAGACCTTACGACTGATGTGATGCACCATACACCATTTCCAGCTGAGATACTGCCGAATTTAAGTAGCCAATTGCATGAAACGGAAATCGGGTTGATGATTGATGGTTTATCGCTTGAAGCGGTAAATGCACAATTAGATGTTTTAATTCCGTATGTCCAACAAAAAGAAGAATTACGTCTGGTGTTGTTGACACGTCACTCACGATCTCAACGTGCAGAGGCATTAAAGGGACGAATTGATGAAGTGAATGAACAGTTTGCGAAAGCTCAGCCCGGCTATTTATTGATGGATGAAACACAGATTGCTGAATTAAAATTGGTACGTTTTGAATTCATTCCATTTGAAGCAGATGTTGTGAAACTTATATCCACACTCCGTATTATGATTGATTTGAATACGGAACCAGATTTATTTTTACAAATCAGCAGTATCAGTGCAGGCATTCCGCAAATCAACCGTTATCGTACTGAATACATGCGGGATAAAGCCAATGGATTGTTAATTACACATAATAACGAACTCCCTCAAGCTCTTGATACATTTCTTATCGGCTTGAAAAACTGGAATTTTGCATTTGCTTATTCAGTCCAATTGGTCGAAGCCTATTCTTCTGAAAAACTGGTACAACAACTTAATCGATTTATAGAAGGTGAAACATATGGCACGTAAATTCAGAGCACTCCAAATCGGTCCGAGCAACTATCAAGATGCTTTTGAAACACAAAGCGAAATAGATTGGTACTATATCAACGCTGAAGAGATTGAGCATGATTTTGAAACAATTTATAAAGAGGTACAAGCAGAAAAAGCATTTGAATTTATTTTGATACAAACAGCATTTTCCGAGAAATTGGCAGTTTTGTTAGACATATTGAGTGAACCTTTTAATACTTATATTGAAAGTCCTTATTGGGAAGATAAATTTGAGCAGTTCAGTGATGAAAGAAAGTATTTTTATAGAGCAGTGATGGGGGAAACTGAAGCGGATTTAATTGATAAAATCAAAACAATCGGTTTCTCAGGACAATACGGAGATAAAGTCAGCACAATAGATGCTTTAGTCAACCCAGCATTTTCAGGTTCGATGAAATACAACGGCAATGTCAATGTAGAGTTAGAAGGTGATTATGGAGAAGTATTTTCACCGCTTATACATTGGAAAACAATTTTAACGGCCAACAAAAATAAAGCCAATGATATTTGGCCTGAATTTGAAATCGAAGGGGATGTAGAACTGCAATATACTTTTAGAGTCGGTGATAACAGTGCGGTTGATCGTATTTTAGAGACACATACATTTACCCAAGATGAATTAACTGAACCGATTACCATTCAAAAACAACCCATCAACTGTTATATTGCGGTTTCTATTAAAGCGAAGGGTTCAGGCAAAGTTAAAATCGGTCCGGTGCATAAACGCTGGTCGCGATTAGATTTCGGTGACTTTATATTAGGCGGCCACCGTTTTACAGATGCACACCGCAATGAATTTATTTATTATTTCAACCCAGGAGACTTAAAACCGCCGTTGAATGTGTATTTCAGCGGTTATCGTCCTGCAGAAGGATTTGAAGCCTTTTTTATGATGAAAAAAATGGGGGCGCCTTTCTTATTATTCGGTGATCCGAGACTTGAAGGCGGTGCTTTTTATGCAGGCTCTGAAGAATATGAAAAAGCAATTACACAAACAATTAAAGCTACATTAGCTGAATTGAATTTTTCTGATCATGATTTAATCATGTCAGGATTATCAATGGGGTCATTCGGGGCATTGTATTATAGCGGAAAATTAAAACCTAAAGCAATTATTGTCGGCAAACCGCTGGTTAATATGGGAACGATAGCCGCGAATATGCGCTTAGTACGTCCGAATGACTTTGGGACGATGCTTGACATTTTATTGAAAAATGAGCATTCAAATGAAGAAATCGCAATCCAACGTCTTAATGATAAATTCTGGAAATATATGAAAAATAATGATTTATCCGATACAACATTTGCGATTTCATATATGGAACATGATGATTATGATCCGCATGCCCATGATGATTTAGTCAATTATTTCGGTAAACAAAAGGTGAAAATCATCAGTCGCGGTATTCCAGGACGACATAACGATGACACACCGACCATCGCAAATTGGTTTACCAACTTCTACAATATTATGCTCAGAAATGAGTTTGGGAGATAGATAGTATGGCAGATGCACAACATTTTAATGTTTATTGGCGACAAATCAATCAGTCTACTTTTATGTATGGCGCAAGATTACAATTTAAGTCTGACGGCGTCTTATATTACAACCGTCTAATGCCTTCAGGTACTGTGATTCATGAATGGTATATGCATACAAACTTTTATACCGATCGTGCATTTCCGGCACTTCCTTTTTTGAAAAAAGGTGTCACGTATCAATTTAAATTCCACGTAACTTCAACACCGGCTGATACGGTTTATTTTAAAATTATCTTTTTAAAAAGAAACGGTACGGAAGCAGCTACGTATATCGCGAAAGAACATGAAATAGAGATACAGATGCCAGAAGATGCATATGAGTACCAAGTACAAATGATTAATGCTGCAATGGAATCACTGTATTTCAAACGTATAGAAATTATCCCGGAAGAAAAAGTGGCAGCAACGCCTCATCCTGCTGATACTTTAGAAGCACTTCGTCAAAAGGGAGGTGGCAATGATGGCTAATGTCATGCAGCAGACAGTTAACCGCATGCGCTTGAAGTCTTTAGAAAAAACATTACGTAAAATTAATCAATTGAGCGATACAATGGCTGAAAAAACAGATGCTGAATTACAGAAACAAACAGCTATTTTTAAAGCAGCATTAGAGAATGGAAAATCTCTAGATGATATTTTACCGCAAGCTTATGCGACAGCGCGAGAAGCCAGCAAACGTGTTCTTGGTATGTATCCGAAAGATGTGCAAGTTCTCGGTGCCATTGTTTTGCATGAAGGCAACATTGCAGAAATGCAGACAGGGGAAGGCAAAACACTGACTGCAACATTACCGCTGTATTTAAATGCTTTAAGCGGACAAGGTGCTTTTCTAGTCACCACGAATGATTACTTAGCTGAACGTGATTATGAAGAAATGTGTCCTTTGTATGAATGGCTGGGTTTAACTACTTCTTTAGGTTTTATCGGAGATCCTGATTATGAATACCAGCCTGGAGAGAAACAAGCGATTTATAAAGCGGATATTATTTATACAACAAACGGACGTCTTGGTTTTGATTATTTAATTGATAATTTAGCAGATTCGTTAGAAGGCAAATTTATGCCGGATTTGAATTATGCATTGATTGATGAAATTGATTCTATTATTTTAGATGCTGCACAAACACCACTTGTGATTTCTGGTGCTCCGCGCGTCCAATCCAACTTATTTGAAATTACAAAGCAATTTGTGCAGACGCTTGAAAAAGACCGCGATTTTAAAATTGATGAACGTAAAAAAGAAGTATGGCTGACGTCAAAAGGCATCGAAGCCACACGAGCATATTTCAATGTACCAGATTTATATGAAGCACGTCATTTAGATTTAGTGCGCAATATCAATTTAGCATTACGTGCACGTTATTTGTTTGAAGCAGATATTGATTATTATGTGTTAAAAGGTGAAATTGTATTGATTGACCGTATTACAGGGCGCTTATTGCCCGGCACTAAATTACAATCTGGTTTGCATCAAGCCATTGAAGCTAAAGAAGACATTGAAATCACAAATGACATGAGTATTATGGCTACAATCACTTTCCAAAATTTATTCAAGCAATTCCATCAATTTTCAGGCATGACCGGTACTGCTAAACAAGGAGAGAAAGAACTGAACGATTTGTATAGTAAAATTGTAGTTCAAATCCCGACTGATAAACCAGTTCAGAGGGAAGATTATAAAGATAGAGTGTTTATGACGATTGAAGAAAAAAATAAGGCACTGATGCAACGCTTATTAGAGCTCTATCATTCTAAGCGACCGGTGTTGTTGATTACACGTACAGCTGAAGCGGCTGAACAATTTTCGATGTTCCTTTTTCAAAACAACATTCCGAACAATCTGCTGATTGCACAAAACGCAGCAAAAGAAGCACAGATGATTGCTGAAGCAGGACAACTTGGTGCAGTGACTGTGGCAACGAGTATGGCCGGACGCGGTACAGATATAAAATTAGAACAAGGTGTTGCTGAACTTGGCGGATTGGCAGTTTTAATTCATGAGCATATGGATAACAGCCGTGTTGATCGTCAATTGCGCGGCCGTTCTGGTCGGCAAGGTGACCCAGGTTCATCGCAAATTTATATTTCGCTAGAAGATTATGTTGTAAAACGTTGGGGCAATACGCATTTATTAGACAATGAAAAATTAAGACAACAAGATGCATCAGAGCTAGAACAAAGCCCGCTCTTTCGGCACAAAGTCAGCAAGATTGTACATAAAGCACAGCAGATTTCTGAAGAACAAGGTATCGCAGCACGTGAGATGGCCAATGAATATGAAAAAAGTATCAGCATCCAACGTAAATTGATATACAAAGAGCGTAATAAAATATTAGCACTGAATGATTTCAGTCAATTTGACATAGAACATATGGCAGAAGATGTGTACCGCCAGTTTGTTAAAGAGCATTGGGATCAACTTGATGCCAATCGTTTACGTGCTTATATTTACAAAAATGTCAGCTTTGATTTTAAAGGTGATATTGAAGAAAAAACATTAGAAAACCAAGAGACTGCCATTGAATTTTTAGTCCGTTTGTTTCAATCACAAAAACGAAAAACGGCTGAAACTATAAATGATGCTGAAATGTATCATGAGTTTTTACAGAAGTGTGTATTAAAGGCTATTGACCAAGGTTGGATTCGACAAGTAGACCATCTGCAGCAATTAAAAGCCAGTGTGAATAATCGTCAGAATGGACAACGCAATGCTATTTTTGAATACCATCGTGCAGCACTAGAATCATATGAAACGATGGGTGAAGAAATTAAACAAAACATAATCCGTAATATCAGTTTAAGTATGGTGACATTCGGCCAAAAAGATGCAATGATTATCCATTTTCCATAATTAGGGGGAAGCAAAGTGACAATTTATAATATTAATTTCGGTATTGGCTGGGCAAGCAGCGGTGTAGAATATGCACAAGCTTATCGTGCCAAGCTCTTAAGAAATTTTAAGCATCCATTGAAATTTGTATTTATTGATTTGATTCAAAATGAAAATATTCAAACGTATACCGAAAATATGGGTTTTCAAGACGATGAAGTTATTTGGTTATATCAGTATTTTTCAGATATTCCAATTGCACCAACGACTTACACAGTTCAAGATTTATTGGATACAGTTGAAAATAAGGTTGTACGTACAGAACAAGCTGGAAAAGTACGTCGCTTATTTATGCCGGGTGATCAAAACTTTATTACATGCTATTTGAAAGATGAGAATAGTGAGATTATCAATCGCGCTGAATTTGTGGTAAATGGTAATTTGATTCGTAAAGATTTCTATTCCTATACACGAGTTTATTCTGAGTTTTACGCACCCTTTGAACAACGCGCTAAAATTTATTTGCGCCAGTTTTATAATCAAGATGGTTCGATTGCCTATCAAGAGTTTATTGATGGAGAACGTCATATGTATAGTTTTAAAGATGCTAAGTTTTACAGTAAAGAAGCATTTGTCGCTTATTTTATGAAACAATTAGCATTATCTTCAGATGATGTGGTGATTCTTGATCGTGCTTCTCATGAACTTCATATCGGTCAAGCTGTCTTGCAACATAAAGGTGACAGTAAACTGGGTGTAGTGGTACATGCAGAACACTTTAGTGAAGGCAGTACCAATGAAGAAACGATTTTATGGAATAACTATTATGAGTATCAGTTTCGTAATGCACCTGAATTCGATTTCTTTATTACAGCGACAGATTTGCAGAATGAAATTTTAACCAAGCAGATGCAACAATATCAAAATCATACGCCTAATGTTCATACAATACCTGTCGGCAGTCTGCATGCGTTGAGCTATCCAGAAAAAGGGAAGACACGCCGGCCTTATTCAATTATCAGTGCATCTCGCTTAGCTTCTGAAAAACATGTCGATTGGCTGATTCGCGGTGTTGTTAAAGCGAAAGCAATGATACCTGAAATCACCTTTGATGTTTATGGTGAAGGCGGCGAACGCAATGCACTGCAAGATTTAATTCGTGAATTAGGTGCTGAAGATTACATTCAATTACATGGACATGTCAACTTAGCAAAAATCTATCCGCAGTATGATTTATTTGTATCAGGGTCAACAAGCGAAGGTTTCGGTTTAACGTTAATGGAAGCGGTTGGTGCAGGTTTAGGCATGATTGGTTTTGATGTGAAATACGGCAACCCGACATTTATTGAACACGGGGGAAATGGTTATTTAATCCCGCTTGATTTAAAACAAGACCGCTTAGATGAGATTACAGATAGAATTGCTGCACGTATTGTGGATTATTTCCAAGGAAATACTGAAGATTTTCATCATAAATCTTATGAGATTGCAGAAGCATTTAAAACGTCGCATATTCAAGAAAAATGGCGTGACTTGATAGGAGAGGTGCTCAATGATTAATCTATTTGAACGTTTTAATCAACCGACTGAAACATTGTATCATTCAATGATGGAAGCAGGATTAGACCATCTGACTGTTGTATTAAATGATGATGGGTTTTTACCGGAAGCAGTGACTTCGCCTTATCGTTTTTTTGCAGAAAATGAAATTAAAGACAGCGACCATGCTTTGTATTTCAATGAAATAGAAGTACCACGTTTTTGGGATATCGAAGGAGATAACAATCAAGCGGTGATTAAAGATATGGGGCAAGTGCGCGGGAAGATTCATTATCAACCGAATTATAAACAACGTATTGTCAGCAGTGTAGAGTGGTTGGATCCACAAGGGTTTGTCCGCTACCGTGACCATTATGATCAATTCGGCATACGTTTTGCTCAAACCACATATGATTTACGCGGTGTAGCTATTTTGAAGGAATATTTTACGCGTGAAGGAGAACCGATTATTTATGTGAATTATACGACGTCGAATTATGTGCTGACATGGCATGGAAAAGATTATTTCTTTGAAACTGAAGCGGATTTTATTGTGTTTTATTTAGAAGTTATGGGCATTGATTTAGATAGTTTTGTGATTAATCATTTAGGCACACCTTTATCTGTTGTTTATAATTTAGGAATTGAAGGTCATGATTATGTTATTTGGCAAGAACATATTGATATCGATGCAGCATTGCCGGGTAATATGAGTTTGGTATTGAATGAAGGGAATCTTAATCGTTCATTGCGTGATTTTACATTGGTGGTGCCTGATCGTCATGAGTATGACCAAATTGTTGAAAAAGTGGATAAAGAGGTAAAACAGAAAGTGGAGTTAGGCGGTTATATCTATCCATTTACACGTCGCAATCAATTTACGCAAAGTATATTAACGATGACGAATTCAGATCAAATCGAGAATTTGGAGGAATTGGTGAAATTAAGTCCTCATTTGAAATTTCATATTGGTGCTTTAACTGAAATGTCTTCTAAATTGATGGCGATGGAGCGCTATGAGAATGTGAAGCTTTATCCATCGATTGAACGCGAAACCGTGAAGAAACTATATGATGACTGTGATATTTATTTAGATATTAATTCAGGTAATGAAATTTTAGATGCGGTTCGGCGTGCCTTCTTATCAGATATGTTGATTTTTGCATATGCGGAAACGGTACATAATTTGAAATATGTACTTGATGGAGAAGAAGGCAATGTCTTTAAAACTGCTGATTACCGGGGGTTGATGCATAAATTGCATCAGACTGTAGATAATCATGAAAAATGGCGCGGTTTATTGAAACGTCAAAAACAACAAGCGAATGCTGTGGAGGTTAAAACGTTTCGTCGATTATTTGAATAAAGCAAAAACGCTCGAATCTTTGTGGTGGTGAGGATTCGAGCATTTTTAAAGCTTTAATTGAGTGTGTTCCATAAATTGTCGACTGCGTAGCTGCGAACCGGATGCCATTTTTCTGCAGCGACTAGACGAGATTTTGATGTTGTATGGTTTGGCATTGCGTTTTTGATACCGATGTCTGTTTCTAAGAAACTATCAGTATAGCCGAGTGCTCTCATACCGATGTATTGTGCTGTCCATTTACCGATTCCTTTGATTGCTAGTAACTGTTTCATTTCAGCTTCAGCAGTTTCCATTTGGACGGTGTGGCGCGAAAAAGGAAGGGGAGATTCAGCACCCTGTACTATAGGATTTAATTGCACTTCATTATTTACAAGTGCTTCAGCTAAAGCAGCGATTGTATTGGAACGACGACCTGTAACGCCTAAAGGTCCTAATATATCTGAAATAGGTATGTCACCATGTGCTAAACGCACAAATTTTTCAGGGATGGGGAACAATGTATCTAAACCGGTTATTTTAGTTTTAAAGGATGTACCTAATGCATGAACAAGTCTGCCGGATATCGTTGTAGCTGCTTTGACAGTGATCTGTTGTCCTAATATTGCACGTACGCCTAATTCAAATCCGTTAAATGCACCTGGTACACGTAATCCTAACGTTATCCATTGTTCGTTAAGGGTTTTGTTGATGATTTCAGGATTGACTTCTAAATCAAATAAATGTTGCAGTTTTTGAACAACTTTATGCCATTCAGGTATTAAGCTTACACTCATTTCTACTAAGAGTGCATTGATTTTTATATTATTTTTTATCTTAAGCCAGCCTTTTACGGCTCTTTTTGTAGTAGAATCTTTAAGCAAGACGGTACGTGCATAGTAATTATCTTGTACTATTTCAACGCCCGGAATAGCTCGTTTGCTTAAATAATCTATCATTGCTGTCCAAATATAAGGTGGTTGATAATATAAATTAAATTCTATTGATTGATCGTACCAACTGTCATCAACGGAGTTGGTAAACCATGTGTCTTTATATAAGTTTTCTTTGAATGTATGAATAAATCGTTGTGTGAATTGCATTGTTTCACTCCTCATTATTCCATACCCGATTTAAGCAAAGTACTTGAAATCATATATTAGAAATTTTATTGTGGAAGCTGTCAGTGTTTAATCATCATCAATTTGCGAAAAGAAACACTGTCACAAGAGAATGGAGAAGTACCCAAGTACGGCTGAAGGGATCGGTCTCGAAAACCGACAGGGGCTTAGTAGCTCGCAAGGGTTCAAATCCCTTCTTCTCCGTCAAATCAAGCACGCTGATATAGAGGTCAGCGTGCTTTTTATTATATTTTTGCGAATACACATATTGTGATTAGGATCTGATTTTAAATGATTCCATAAAAAAGCAAAAAAACCTAGAGACTGTGGAAGTCTCTAGGTAAAGATTAACTATTCTTTATCTTCTTTTTTTCTTCTGCTGAAAGCTGCTAATCCAAAGAGTGCTAATAATGAGCCGAACAATGTTGTGTTTGTATTGTTTTCTTCAGTACCGGTATTTGGTAAAGCTTTTGCTTTAGATTTATTATCAGAAACGTCTTTGTGTTGTTTTGGTTCAACTTTATCAGCTGCTGGTTGAGTTTTCTTAGATTGTTGTTCATTTGCAACTGTAGTTTCTTTTACTTCATCAGAAGTTTTAACATTGTCAGTAGGTTCAGTTTTTCCGTGTTTAGGTTCAACAGGATCTTTTGGTGTTGGTTTTGCTGGTTCAGGTGTTTCTTTTTTAGCGATAACAGTTGGTGTGTACTTAGCTGTTGCTGCTGTACCATTTTTATCAACTCGTTTGACTAAAACGCCTTTGCCTTCTCCAGTGAATTTAGGATCCGGAGTAAATGTTACTTCACCGTTAGGATCGATAGTATATGTGCCTTCACCAGGAACTACTACTTTGTCTACTTCTTCACCCGTATTCGGATCAACCAACTTAGGTGCGATTGTGTTGTCAATCGGAACTAAAGGATCACCGCTTTCGAATGTAGGCGTACCATTTTGTACTTCGCCTTGAGGGCCTTCAGATGTGGCAGGTGTACCTTTAGGTGTTACTGCTGTCACATTAGGAATAAATTTAGCAGTCACCGTTGTACCATTTTTATCCACACGTTTGACTAAGATACCTTTGCCTTCTCCAGTGAATTTAGGATCCGGAGTGAATGTTACTTCGCCGTTAGGATCGATAGTGTAAGTACCTTCACCAGGAATTACTACTTTGTTGACTTCTTCGCCAGTATTCGGATCAACCAACTTAGGTGCGATTGTACTGTCAATCGGAACTAAAGGATCTCCGCCTTTGAAAGTAGGCGTACCTTCTTGAGGTTGACCTTGAACACCTGTAGAAGTAACCGGTGTACCAACTGGAGTAACTGGAGTTACGCTAGGTGTGTATTTAGCAGTAACCGGCGTACCGTTTTTATCCACACGTTTGACTTCAACGCCTTTGCCTTCTCCAGTGAATTTAGGATCCGGAGTGAATGTTACTTTACCGTTAGGGTCAACAGTGTAAGTACCTTCGCCAGGAACAGTCACTTTGTCGACTTCGTTGCCAGTTTTAGGATCAACTAGTTTAGGTGCAACTTTGTCATCGATTGTCACTAAAGGATCTCCGCCTTTGAAAGTAGGCGTACCTTTTTGAGGCTGACCTTGAGGTCCTTCAGATGTTACTGGTGTGCCGACAGGAGTTACCGCATTCACTTTAGGTGAATATTTCGCAGTAACTGTTGTACCGTTTTTATCCACACGTTTGACTTCAACGCCTTTAGCGTCACCTTTGAATTGAGGTTCCGGAGTAAATGTAACTTTACCGTTAGGATCAACAGTATAAGTACCTTCGCCAGGAACAGTCACTTTGTCAACTTCGTTGCCAGTTTTAGGGTCAAGCAACTTAGGTGCAACTTTGTCATCGATTGGCACTAAAGGATCTCCACCTTTGAAAGTAGGCGTACCTTTTTGAGGTTGACCTTGAGGCCCTTCAGATGTAGCCGGTGTGCCGACAGGAGTAACTGCTGTTACGTTAGGTGTATAAGTTGTTTGAGCTGGTGTACCATTAGTATCGACTCTTTCAACTTTAACAGGTGTTGCTTTACCGACAAATTGAGGTTCTGGAGTAAACGTTACAGTACCATCAGCATTTGCTGTATAAGTACCTTCGTTTGGAACTTTCAAAGTATCGACTTTAGCACCAGTAGCAGGGTCGATTAATTTAGGTGCAACATTTTCGTCAATCGGTACCGCTGGATCTCCACCTTTGAATACTGGTGTGTCTGTTTGAGATTGACCTTGAGGTCCTTCAGACTCAGTTGGCGTACCGACAGGAGTTACAGCGTTCACTTTAGGCGTATATTTCGCAGTAACTGTTGTACCGTTTTTATCCACACGTTTAACATCCCCACCTTTAGCATTACCTTTGAATTGAGGTTCCGGGGTAAATGTCACTTTGCCATTAGGATCAACAGTGTAAGTACCTTCGCCAGGAACAGTCACTTTGTCGACTTCGTTGCCAGTTTTAGGATCAACTAGTTTAGGTGCAACATTTTCGTCAATTGGTACCGCTGGGTCTCCACCTTCGAAAGTAGGTGTACCAGATTGAGGCTGACCTTGAGGTCCTTCAGACTCAGCTGGTGTACCAACAGGAGTTACAGCCGTTACTTTTGGTGTATAAGTGGTTTGAACCGGTGTGCCATTAGTATCGACTCTTTCAACTTTAACAGGTGTTGCTTTACCGACAAATTGAGGTTCCGGAGTAAATGTTACAGTACCATCAGGGTTAGCAACATAAGTACCTTCATTTGGAACTTTCAAAGTATCGACTTTAGCGCCAGTAGCAGGGTCGATTAATTTAGGTGCAACTGTTTCATCAATCGGAACTAAAGGATCTCCGCCTTCGAATGTAGGTGTACCTGTTTGAGTTTTACCTTGTACACCTGTTGTTTCTGCTGGATTAGCAGTTGGTGTTACAGCGTTCACTTTAGGTGTGTATTTCGCAGTAACCGGTGTACCGTTCTTATCGACACGTTTAACATCAACGCCTTTAGCATCACCTTTGAATTGAGGTTCCGGAGTGAATGTCACTTTGCCATTAGGATCAACAGTATAAGTACCTTCGCCAGGAACAGTTACTTTATCGACTTCATTACCAGTAGTCGGATCAACCAACTTAGGTGCAACATTTTCATCGATAGGTACATCTGGGTTTCCGCCTTCAAATGTAGGTGTGCCAGATTGAGGCTGGCCTTGAGGTCCTTCAGACTCAGCTGGTGTACCTACAGGTTTAACAGGCGTTACGTTTGGCGTATAAGTTGTTTGAGCTGGTGTACCATTAGTATCGACTCTTTCAACTTTAACAGGAGTTGCTTTACCAACAAATTTCGGTTCCGGAGTGAATGTTACAGTACCATCAGGGTTTGCCTTATACGTACCTTCGCCAGGGACTGTCAAAGTATCGACTTTATCACCAGTATTAGGATCAATTAATTTAGGTGCAACTGTTTCATCAATCGGAACTAAAGGATTTCCGCCTTCGAATGTAGGTGTACCAGTTTGAGGCTGACTTTGTGTACCTTCAGATTCAGCTGGTGTAACAGTTGGAGTGACTGCTGTTACATTTGGTGTATAAGTTGTTTGGGCAGGTGTACCGTTTTTATCAACTCTTTCAACTTTAACAGGAGTTGCTGTACCGACAAATTGAGGTTCCGGAGTAAACGTCACAGTACCGTCAGGGTTTGCTTTATAAGTACCTTCGCCAGGGACTGTCAAAGTATCAACTTTAGCGTCAGTAGCAGGGTCGATTAATTTAGGTGCAACTGTTTCATCAATAGGTACCGCCGGATCTCCGCCTTTGAATACTGGTGTACCTGTTTGAGGTTGTCCTTGTATATCAGTTGTTTCAACAGGGTCTGCAGTTGGTGTTACAGGTGTAACCGTTGGGATATAAACTGCATCCATAGTAGTAGTACCATTAACACCTAGGTTATTGTTTTCTAAATTATTTTCAGCTGTGTTGCTTGTCCAGCCTGAAGTATTACCATTCAAGTCAGTACCGCGTAATACAATACCTTTTGCAGTACCAGTGAATTGAGGTTCTGGAGTAAATGTGATTGTGCCATCTGGTGCTACGTCATATTTACCTTCACCAGGAACTGTTAATGTTGATACTAAATTACCATTGTCATCAACAATTTTGACTGCTACAGTTGTGTCCATTTCATTTACTTTTGGCCAATCTTTTTCTACGCGTCCATGTGCAGTAAAGACTGCTTTAGACGTTTGAGGTTGACCCTGAAGACCATTTGTTTCTGATTTTTCACCTCTAGGAGGGTGAACAACTTTAATTTCAAAATCTTCTACTTCACCAGAATATGCGACACCGTTTGGAAGATTGACTGAATCTTCAGCAAGTGAAGTACGGACTCTTACACCGAGATAATCAAGCGAATCATCCGTGATTTGAGGTAAGTTTTTGAATAAAAGTGTGATTATTTTACCATCTGAGCCTGTTCTTGATACAGTTGCTAATTCAGATTTTTCTTTTTCATCAAAGAGACCATTATTGTTGAAATCAACCCATCCACGAACAAATGAAGTATCGTTATCGCTTGTGTTTGCGATGATATCTAATGAGTAAGTTTGATCGGCGGCATTATAAACGATATATTTTTGGTTTTCACCAACTAATTGCTGTTCACCTTCATCAGGTGCTTTTGCAGTGTTTGGTGTATCAAGATTATCAGTTTGCCATTCTTTATATTGTTTGTTTGGTATATTCAAATCAATATCTGCTTTTTGTGTACCTAAAAAGGGTTGGCTGACATTTGCAGTTTCAGTTATAGCATGAATAGCTTCACCATAAGAAGAAGGGGCATCACCTGTATCTAAAATAACAAAGCCCATTTGGACTGTTTGTATTCCAGTAGAGTTTACAAAGAAAGAAACTTCAGTTGCTCCAGTCGTTACAACGATTGGTACACTGTTTTCATCCTGTCTTGTTTGGTTGGGACCGAAGATCTGAGTACCTAAACCGCCGAAGTTTTTATCAGGAGAAACATAATATTTACCTTTACCATGCTCGCCTTTGTCAATCGAATCTATAAAATAACCGTCATCCGCAGTAATTGGGTGATAATTTTCTGGATTGCCTTCATTTTTGGCATTCGTAAACAATTCCCATCCTGATCCATTCGTAGTATAAATCAGCGCTTCGATATTTTTAGCTTCTTCTCCATCGGACATGACAATATTAGCTGGCACTTCTTGACCATTGTAAGTAGTTTTAACTTCAAAAGTTGCTCCGACGTTACCATAATTTCTATTAGAACCGAAATTTGTCAGTCCTTCACCTGTATCTACTCCTGCTTTTTTCAAATGAGACCAATTCGGGTCTTGCTTAGTAACGACAACATAGGCAGGTTTATCGATTTCATCGGCATGTGCATCTTTTCTGACAATGTTAGTAGCATGCGGGTTATAACCAGAATCATCATCTCCTTCAGCGCGACGTGCATACATTGGAGTCGCTTCAAATGGTTGTAAAGATTTAACAGTTGCCGTAACAACTAAACCAGGCATAATTTCTTTTTCATATTTTGTTCCAACTTTAAGTGCAAGCTGACCAGTATCGCTGAAAGCAGGATTAGAAATAGAATCAGGGTCAGAGAAGTCTAACCAAGTAATTTGGTTGTTGACATTTTGAACTTGTTCTTTAGTTAAAGCAGGTAAGTCTGCCGCTTTAGTAACGCCAGTTTGAACTACTGGATCAGGTCCAATCATGTTATCTGTGGCATTCAAACTAGAGCCTGGAACTGCTGCAGCTCTTGTAGCAACGACTGGTGTTGCAGGGGCAGCTGCGGGTTGTGTTTGAGTTGCTGCTTCAGATTGATCTTTAGGTGTATCTTGTGGCTGTGCTTGAGTTGCTGTTGCATCTGCTGGTTGGTTCGTTCCGTTTTGCTGTGCGGGAGCATCAGGGTTTGGTTGTGTTTCTGTTGTAGTTGTAATTGTTTCTTTAGGTGCATCATTTGGCTGTGCAGCATCTAGAGTTGCTGTGGCTGTTTCAGCAACAGGATCTTCAGTACTTGCGCTAGCATTATTTGAGATGCCTAAAAATAATAAGCTGCTTACTAAAATAGATGCTGTTCCTACCGTGAATTTTCTTATGGAATATTTGTTTTGAATGTTTGGCAAGAAATCTAAGCGTTTATTATTTTTCTTCATGTTGTTATTCCTCCCGTTGTTTAATGAAAAACTGCTTGTTATTTACATATATTTATTAACGAGAAACTAGAAGGGGTAGCCCCTCTAGTCGTCTCAGTTAATACTTAAATTTATTTTTGTGCTCTTTTTCTGCGTCTTAGGAGAGCAAATCCTGCAAGCGCTGCTAAAATACCTAAAGCCATAGTTGATTCAGTTGTACCAGTTTTTGGTAAAGATTTTTGTTGAGATTTAGCTGTTACAGCTTTATCTTTATTATCTTTAGTATTTACTGCTGATGAATCATTTGTTTTAGCACCGTTATTATTTACGCCATTGTTAGAACCATTGTTTCCGTTGTTATTGCTAGAACCATTGTCGCCATTGTTAGCATCATTAGTACCGCTGTTATCTCCAGCACCGTCTTTGCCATTGTCAGAGCCGTTGTTATTGTCAGTACCATTATTACCGTTATTATTTCCATCTTTACCATTGTTTTTGCCGTCTGTATCACATGCGTCACCTTTAGGTTCAACAACGTTTAACTGGATAGAAATTTGTTCAGTAGTACCATCTGGATAAGTTACTAATACTGGAACTTCAATTGTAGTTTCAGGTTTAGCATCTTTTGGAGCAACCGCAGTAATATCACCAGTATTAGAATCAATTGTGATTGTCCAACCTTCAGGTAATTTTGTGCCGTCTACGATTTCATATTTAGAACCGTCTGGCATTGTATTGTCACCAGTTTGATGAACAGTGATTGTTGCGCCAGGTTCGATATCAGTTTTATCGTAGCCAGGGTGGTTGTTATCTGCGTCTGTTTCTACTACTTTGACTTTAGCGCCAACTTCTTCAGTAGAACCATCTGGGTAAGTGACTTTAACCGGAATTTCAACAGAAGTACCAGGTTTAACGTCTTTGCCAGGAGTAGCTGTAACATCGCCAGTCTTAGGATCAACTTTAACTTCCCAACCTTCAGGAACATCGCTAGGGTCTACAGAGAAAGTAGTACCGTCAGGTAAGTTTTTATCACCTTTTTGTTCAACTGTAACCGGAGCACCAGGTTTAGTAGTAGCATCGCCGTATTTAGGGTTGTGATTATCAGCATCTGTAGCTACCACTTTGATTTTAGCGCCAACTTCTTCAGTAGAGCCATCTGGGTAAGTGACTTTAACCGGAATTTCAACAGAAGTACCAGGTTGTACGTCTTTACCAGGAGTAGCTGTAACATCACCAGTCTTAGGATCAACAGTAACAGTCCAACCATCTGGAACAGCATTAGGATCTACAGAGAAAGTAGTACCATCAGGTAAGTTTCTGTCGCCATTTTGTTCAACCGTAACCGGAGCACCAGGTTTAGTAGATGCATCGCCGTATTTAGGGTCGTGATTATCAGCATCAGTAGGAATTACTGAAACTTTAGCAGTTGTTTGATCTTCAGAACCATCTGGATAAGTGACTTTAACCGGAATTTCAACAGAAGTACCAGGTTTAACATCTTTACCAGGAGTAGCTGTAACATCGCCAGTCTTAGGATCAACTTTAACTTCCCAACCTTCAGGAACATCGCTAGGGTCTACAGAGAAAGTAGTACCGTCAGGTAAGTTTTTATCGCCATTTTGTTCAACCGTAACCGGAGCTCCAGGTTTAGTAGATGCATCGCCGTATTTAGGGTCGTGATTATCAGCATCAGTAGGGATTACTGAAACTTTAGCAGTTGTTTGATCTTCAGAACCATCTGGATAAGTGACTTTAACCGGAATATCTACAGAAGTACCAGGTTCAACGTCTTTACCAGGAGTAGCTGTAACATCGCCAGTCTTAGGATCGACTTTAACTTCCCAACCTTCAGGAACATCTTCAGGATCTACAGAGAAAGTAGTACCGTCAGGTAAGTTTTTATCACCTTTTTGTTCAACTATAACTGGAGCACCAGGTTTAGTAGATGCATCGCCGTATTTAGGGTCGTGATTATCAGCATCAGTAGGTGTTACTGAAACTTTGATTGGTGCTGTTTCAGAAGTGCCATCTGGATAAGTGACTTTAACCGGAATATCTACAGAAGTACCAGGTTCAACGTCTTTACCAGGAGTAATAGTTACATCACCAGTCTTAGGATCAACAGTAACCGTCCAGCCTTCAGGAACGTCTTTAGGGTCTACAGAGAAAGTAGTACCGTCAGGAATATCTTTGTCTCCAGTTTGTTTTACAGTAACTGGTTGTCCAGGTTTAGTATTTGCATCTTCATATGCAGGAGTATGATCTGCTGCATCATCAGAAACTACACCAACTTTAGCAGTTGCTTGATCTTCAGAACCATCCGGATAAGTGACTTTAACTGGAATATCTACAGAAGTACCAGGTTTAACGTCTTTACCAGGAGTAGCAGTTACATCACCAGTATCAGGGTCAACAGTAACCGCCCAGCCTTCAGGAATGTCTTTAGGGTCTACAGAGAATTTAGTACCTTCCGGTAAATCTTTATCTCCGTTTTGAGGAACAACAACTTCTTTGCCAGGTTTAGTAGTCGCATCGCCGTATGCAGGAGTATTATCATCTGCATCAGTAGGGACTACTGTAACTTTAGCAGGAGTTTGTTCTTCAGAACCATCCGGATAAGTGACTTTAACCGGAATATCTACAGAAGTACCAGGTTCAACGTCTTTACCAGGAGTAGCCGTTACATCACCAGTATCAGGATCAACAGTAACCGTCCAGCCTTCAGGAATATCTTTAGGATCTACAGAGAATTTAGTACCTTGCGGTAAATCATTATCTCCGTTTTGAGGAACAACAACTTCTTTACCAGGTTTAGTAGAAGCTTCACCGTAAGCAGGTGTATTTTCATCTGCATCAGTAGGAACTACTGTAACTTTAGCAGTTGTTTGATCTTCAGAACCGTCCGGATAAGTAACTTTAACCGGAATATCTACAGAAGTGTTAGGTTTAACATCTTTGCCCGGAGTAGCCGTTACATCACCAGTATCAGGGTCAACAGTAACCGTCCAGCCTTCAGGAACGTCATTAGGATCTACAGAGAATTTAGTACCTTGCGGTAAATCATTATCTCCGTTTTGAGGAACAACAACTTCTTTATCAGGTTTAGTAGAAGCTTCGCCATAAGCAGGTGTATTTTCATCTGCATCAGTAGGAACTACTGTAACTTTAGCAGTTGTTTGATCTTCAGAACCATCCGGATAAGTAACTTTGACTGGAATATCTACTGAAGTACCAGGCTTAACGTCTTTGTCTGGAGTAGCTGTTACGTTACCGGTATCAGGATCAACAGTAACTGTCCAACCTTCAGGAACATCGTTAGGATCTACAGAGAAAGTAGTTCCTTTTGGTAAATCATTATCTCCCGTTTGAGGTACTTCAATTGGAGCACCTGGTTTAGTTTCAGCTTTACCGTAAGCAGGATTGTGTGTATCTGCAGCATTAGGTGCAACAGTTACGTTAAATGTTTTAGTTGTTTCTTTACCATCACCATCAGTAGCTTTTACTGTAATTGCATAAGTTCCTGCTACATCAGGATTAAAGTTGCTATCATCCACTACTTCGAATTTAGTGTTTTTATTATCTGTAGTAGAAGCGTCATCTTCTTTATCAGTCACTGTAGCAAGTGATTTAAGATAAGAAGTTTTGTCTTGAGGTGTATCAAAATGTTTTTCACCTCTAACAATAGTAACGTCTGAAGCTTCAATAACTGGTGGCTCATCTGTTACATTACCTTCACCAGGGTTAGATTCATTACCAGCAACATCGTATGCAACTGCTGTAATTTTAGTGTCAGGTTTTAAATCAAGATTTGCTGGAACTGGTACTAACAACTTACCGTTGTCTACTGCAACTGGTGTATTGTCAAGCAACCATGTACCATTATCATCTTTTGTGAGTGTTACTGGTTGGTTTGCACCAGGGAAAGTAACTTCAATTTTGTTTGTATCTGTAGCAGCTGGCGGTGTTACAGGAACATTTTTAGCTACTGTATCAATGTCATCTACTGTAGGCGCTTCAGGAGCGACTGTATCTAAGTAGATTTTTTGATCTATACCCACGAAACATGTTTGATGAGGGATGTTTGAACCATCAGAAATTGCATTTCCATAGTAGAAAGAACCGAATTTAAAATTGATATATGATTCGAAATAAATACCATTTTCAGTAATATCGTTGTCTACTTGGAATTCTAAATTGATAGTACTTACAGTTTTATCAAACGATCTATTACCTACAGTAATAGTACGGTTTGTTGCATCGTAAGTGTATCCATCAGGAAGATCACCTTTAATTGATAAACCGTCAGGCACTTTGATAATTGTAGAGTTTTCATCTGAGTAAATGCCGCCATTATTAGAAGTTTCTAGAGTATATTTCAATACATCTCCACGTTTATAAATTTTTGTTTTACCGTAATAATTCGGTTCAGCTGTGCCGTCTGGTGCGATACGTGTTAGTACTTGTTGAGATTCTAATGCAGGTCCTAATTCTAGACCGACGTTATCAAATAGATAACCTGGATTATCAGCATCTGGATATGCTGCAACATAATTTTTTGGTTTGTCTCCTGCTTCTAAAACAATTTTAACTGCATTAACATTATCAGGAATTTTGTAAATTGTAGCTGCATATGTCCAACCGAAATAACCAGATGTTGTAGAAATTTCATCGGCTTTGTCTAAGTTTGTTAACTTTTGACCTGTTGCAGCATCAACTAAGTAAGCTACACCTTGTTCTGAATCAATATATGCATGCTCGCCTGTACCATAAACACCTCTGTATGAGAAGTGGAAACGCACAAGAGCGTCTGGGTTAACAGGAATCTCTTTAGATTCAACTTTTGTCCCTTGAGTCCCTAATTCAATATAGCGTTTTGTATCTGTACGGTAAGCGTTTCCTGAGTTTTTTTTCCAGTTAGCAGTACCTACTAATGTAGGAACGTCTTCACCAGATGAAGCTACTTCATTTTTACCTAAAGGATTGTTATAAACTTTAGTTTTTTCACCTTTAAATTCTGTAACTCCAGGTTGAGTTTGTATAGCCATTTCTGGTTGTACGATTGTAAATGATTTACCTGCAGAATCAGCAGCAAGGCGCCATCCCTCATACTGTTCATTTCCAGTGAATTGTTTTTCTTCCCAAGAATATTTAACAGTACCAGCATCTGCTGGACCACCAGGATACTTTTGTTCTACTTCTTCTGGTGTTACACCGCCCACGCTATAAACGTGTTCCATTGTTTTGGATTTAGATTGTGCTCCTGTAAAATCACCATTATCGAATGATTTTTCCCAGTCAACAAAAACACCATCTGCTGGGTTAACACCTGCTCCTTTAGCAGTTGGGTTTTCACCAACGTAACAGATATCATTTGTATCAATCTTATCTGTCGTTTTAGTATCTCTTGTGGCTGTATTCTCAGGTAAAGTTGCTTTGTCCGGAGAAGTAGCGGGTTGCGGGTTGTCTTGGTTCGTTGTGTCTGCTCCATTAGGTTGAGCTTCTGCTGCAGGCTGTGTTTGATCAGCTGCAGTTTTTTCAGGCGCAACTGCTGCTGCATCTTCTGCAGCTTCTGCTTGGTTGCCTACTCCTAAAAATAAAAGTGACCCAACAATAATAGAGGCTGTGCCAACAGAGAATTTTCTGATCGAATACTTGTTTTTCTTCGTTAGAATATCCACCTGTTGCTTCTCTCTTTTGTTCATGTAAATCCTCCTGTAAAAATAAAAATTCAGTAGCTCTACGCTAAACTACCAAATTTATAATATCATAGCGTTAATTAGATTGGAACTTTTATCTATAAAATTTCTTATCTAAAAAACGAGAAATATAAAAATAATATAACTTATATTTATATATTGGTGATGAAGAAAATACAGAAAAGATAAACGTTATTTTAAAGGGATTTTGAGTAACAAAAAATAGTTTAATACACATAAATTTAATTTGTATAAAAATAATAAGATATTAAATTATAAGAATAATCATAAAAGGAGTCAGTATAAAGTTTAATTTATTACACATATCATATACACAATCTATTTAAAGTGATATATAATTGTGTTGAGAGAGAGAGTCAATATGTTTTAAGAAGTAATCAGGAGGACAACATGAAATCAAAAAACAGCAAAAGATTAGACTTCTTGCCGAATACTCAAAATAAGTATTCTATTCGTAAGTTTACAGTGGGTACGGCATCCATTTTATTGGGAACAACTTTAATTTTCGGAGCAAGCCATGAAGTACAAGCAGCTGAAGAGAATAACTTGCAAGACACTGCACAAACTACATCAAGTGAACCTCAAACAGTTGATTTAAATTCAGACTTGCAAGCACAACAGCCAACAGAGAAACAAGAAATTATACCTTCAAGTGAGGAAGCAACAAGCCAAGAACAAAATACGAAAGTAGAACTTCAACAAAATGAAAATCATGTTGAAGCGCAACCTCAAGCAGCCGATCAAGAGAAAAACAACAGTGAAAGTACAGAGAGACAAGAAGCAGAATTAAAAACTGATGCTTCCAATAATGTTCAAAATCATGATAAAGATATAGAAAAACCTGAAATTGCGACTAGAGCACTTACAGATAATGCAAGTAATGAGGATGTGCC
Organism: Staphylococcus condimenti; assembly: GCF_001618885.1. Classification (NCBI taxonomy): domain Bacteria; kingdom Bacillati; phylum Bacillota; class Bacilli; order Caryophanales; family Staphylococcaceae; genus Staphylococcus; species Staphylococcus condimenti. The sequence goes on from NZ_CP015114.1 coordinate 1,901,861, forward strand.
TTATGGATCATATGAGATTCCTCAAGAATTTATTCAAAAATACGAGCAGTCAACAGACCGAGAGAAACTCGTAAAAGAATTATTATCAGAAAATTATGAACCAAATGATGTTGAAGGTATTTTAGGGAAATTAAATGTGGATTATAATTCGATTTCTCCAGAGAATTTAGCTCAAGAAATATTAAGAGCTGGATTAGAATATGCGAATGAGCAAACATCTAAATATACTGTTTATGCAGTACGGGCTATTCCTGAAGATAGTTCTAGTGCAACAACGTATCCATATGGAGATGATAGAACACATTCTAATGTAAATCCGGAAGGTGGAACTGCTTCAGAAGTTGTAGGAGCATTAAAAACAGCGATTACTATCCCGGCAACAGGTATTTCTGTAAAAGGAAACGGGACAACTTATGTTGGACAAAAACCATCAAACTATACCTTTACTGCAATTCCTGACCACGAAAATAATGTTATGAAATTTACTGTGAAATATAACGCAAGTGCAGGAACAGGCGACCATTACATTGATTTAGGCGGCCTGAAATTAGGAAAAGATTATGGTTATCGCCCTACAATCCCATATGTCTATACACAAGTAGGTACGGTTACTAGACCAGGTGCACCAAGTACAATTCACGGCTCATTAAAAGAAGGGGTTGCCAAACCTGGTTATCCAGAAGGTTATGCTATGGATAATAGACCGGCTGTTACAAATGCAATGATTACCAATGGCGGTTATGGTCTTTTAGAATTTAATGTGCCTGTTAATAACTGGAATGGCGATTTAAGTATTGATGCGTTTCCAATGATGTTTTCTCAAACAGGACCATACGAAAAGTCGCCTAATCCTTTTTCAACTGATAACTATTTCTATGATAAAAGTGAAGTAGTTTTAGATGCTAACCCTGATATAAATATTACGCAATCAACTAAAGAAAAAGACGAAGTTGCTCCATTTGAAACAGAATATGTAACAACTAGTGACTTACCAGTAGGACAACAACGCATTAAATCTGAAGGCCAAACTGGAATAAAAACTTATCAGCAAAAAGAAGTGCGTTATAAAGATAAAGTTATCGGCAGAACACTTGAAAATGGTGTTATTACAGAACAACCAATTAATAGAGTAATTGAATTAGGTGTTGGTAATATTACTCCTGTTGAAAATGTTATGCCGCCAGTATTAGATCCTAAACTGTCTGGTATGAATACAGTGACTGGAGAAACTATTCCTAATGCAAAAGTTAATATTACAGTCGGATTAACTAACTACACAACTACTTCAGATGCTACAGGAAAGTTCAGCCAAGATTTAGCAACACCTTTAAAAGAAGAAGAAATTATCTCGGCAACTGTAGAAAAAGATGGTAAAACGAGCTTACCTGGTAAAACAATTGTACCTAGAGATGTTAAAGCTCCGACGCTTGCTTTTAAAAGTACAAAAACAACACAAGGTGGCGTAAATGGTACTTTAGTAACCGTTACCAATAAAGAAACTGGTGAAAAACTGGGTGAAACCTTTATTCCGGATGGTAAATCTGTTGGGGTTCAGTCAATGACGAAACAGCCAGATGGAAGTACACAAATTACATTTACTGATGGCAATTCCTTTACTATTGCCAAAGGCGATAAAGGCGATAAAGGAGAAAATGGTCAACCGGGTCATTCAATTACTATCTTAAATACACAAGATCTACCGAACGGTGATAAATACGTTCTATTTAGTGATAATACATCGATTACTATTCCAAAAGGAGCGAAAGGTGATCAAGGGGATTCGATTAAAATAATATCGACTAATCCTACTCCAAACGGTCCAAAAGTTACCTTCTCAGATGGAAGTTTTATGATAATTCCAAAAGGAAAAGATGGTGAAGATGGAAGAGATGGACGAGATGGTCAGGCTGGAAGAGATGGAGATTCAGTCACGATTACTTCTACTAAAACACAAAGTGATGGAAGTATAAAAGTTACCTTTAGTACTGGTAAATCGATTCTTATTCCAAAAGGAGATAAAGGTGATAAAGGTGATACTGGTGCAACAGGCGCACAAGGTGCAAAAGGTGAAAAGGGAGATTCTGGACAAGATGGTACTTCAGTCACAATTACTGAAACAAAAACCCTTCCTAATGGAAACAAAGAAGTAACATTCTCTGATGGTAAAACACTCGAAATACCAAGAGGCGACAAGGGCGATGTTGGTGAAAAAGGAACAGATGGTACTTCTGTAACAGTGGACCAAATTAATAAATTACCGAATGGTGATTCTGAGGTAGTCTTCAGTGATGGTAAAAAAGTGATTATTCCTAAAGGCGAAAAAGGAGACAAAGGCGACCCAGGCCAAGTGGGAGCAACAGGACCGAAAGGCGATAAAGGAGATCCGGGTGAAGCTGGACCAAAAGGCGATAAAGGAGATACTGGAGCTCAAGGTGCAGCAGGTCAAAATGGCCAAGATGGTAAATCAATAACAGTTGCGCAAGTAGAGGTACAGCCTAACGGGGATACGAAAGTAACCTTCTCAGATGGAAAAGAAGTGATTATTCCTAAAGGAGAGAAAGGCGAAGCAGCAACACCGTTAACAGTAACAGGAGAAACAAAAGATGCCGACGGCAACACAGTAGTTGAATTCAGCGACGGATCAACTATAACTGTGTCAAAAGGCGAAACAGGTGCTAAAGGCGATAAAGGAGATACTGGAGCTCAAGGTGCAGCAGGTCAAAATGGTCAAGATGGCAAATCAATAACAGTTGCGCAAGTAGAGGCACAGCCTAACGGGGATACGAAAGTAACTTTCTCAGACGGAAAAGAAGTGACTATTCCAAAAGGAGAGAAAGGGGAAAAAGGCGAAGCAGCAACACCGTTAACAGTAACAGGAGAAACGAAAGATGCCGACGGCAATACAGTAGTTGAGTTCAGTGACGGATCAACTATAACTGTGTCAAAAGGCGAAGCAGGAGCTAAAGGCGATAAAGGCGACCCGGGCCAAGCGGGAGCAGCAGGACCGAAAGGCGACAAAGGTGATACAGGTGAAGCTGGACCAAAAGGCGATAAAGGAGATACTGGAGCTCAAGGTGCAGCAGGTCAAAATGGTCAAGATGGCAAATCAATAACAGTTGCGCAAGTAGAGGTACAGCCTAACGGGGATACGAAAGTAACCTTCTCAGATGGAAAAGAAGTGACTATTCCAAAAGGAGAGAAAGGGGAAAAAGGCGAAGCAGCAACACCGTTAACAGTAACAAGAGAAACAAAAGATGCCGACGGCAACACAGTAGTTGAATTCAGCGACGGATCAACTATAACTGTATCAAAAGGCGAAGCAGGGGCTAAAGGCGACCCAGGCCAAGCGGGAGCAGCAGGTCCAAAAGGCGATAAAGGAGATCCGGGTGAAGTTGGACCAAAAGGCGACAAAGGGGATACTGGTGCCCAAGGTGCAGCAGGTCAAAATGGCCAAGATGGCAAATCAATAACAGTTGCGCAAGTAGAGGTACAGCCTAACGGGGATACGAAAGTAACCTTCTCGGATGGAAAAGAAGTGATTATTCCAAAAGGAGAGAAAGGGGAAAAAGGCGAAGCAGCAACACCGTTAACAGTAACAGGAGAAACGAAAGATGCCGACGGCAATACAGTAGTTGAGTTCAGTGACGGATCAACTATAACTGTGTCAAAAGGCGAAGCAGGAGCTAAAGGCGATAAAGGCGACCCAGGTCAAGCGGGAGCAGCAGGACCGAAAGGCGATAAAGGAGATCCGGGTGAAGGTGGACCAAAAGGCGACAAAGGTGACACTGGAGCTCAAGGAGCAGCAGGTCAAAATGGTGCAGACGGTAAGTCGATTACAGTTCAAAGTGTTCAACCAGATGCAAATGGCAACACTGAAGTAACCTTCTCAGACGGATCTAAAGTAGTGATTCCAAAGGCCCAAGACGGAGTTAATGGTCAAGATGGCACATCAGTTACAATTACTGGCAGTGAAGTTCAACCTGATGGTTCAACGAAAGTCACATTCAGTGATGGTCATGAAATTGTTTTACCAAAAGGTGAAAAAGGCGATAAAGGGGATGCTGGAGTACAAGGTATAGCAGGTCAAAATGGTGCAGATGGTACTTCTGTTACAGTTCAAAGCTCTGCTCCAGATGCAGATGGCAACACTGTTATCACATTCAGCGACGGAACAAAGGTTACAATTCCAAAAGGAGAAAAAGGTGATGTCGGAGCCCAAGGTGAAGCTGGTCGCTCTATTACAGTTCAAAGTACTGAAACAACACCAGAAGGCGATACAAAAGTAACGTTCTCAGATGGTACATCAGTTACAATCGCAAAAGGTGATACTGGCGCGACTGGTGCAGCAGGCCAAAATGGTACGGATGGTAAGTCAATTACAGTGCAAAGTGTACAACCGGATACAGATGGCAATACTGAAGTAACGTTCTCAGATGGCTCAAAAGTAGTAATTCCGAAAGCTAAAGATGGCGTGAACGGCCAAGACAGTCAATCAGTCACAGTTACTGGCAGTGAAGTACAACCAGATGGTTCAACGAAAGTAACGTTTAGTGATGGTCATGAAATCGTCATTCCTAAGGGAGAAAAAGGCGATACTGGTGCGACTGGTGCAGCAGGCCAAAATGGTCAAGACGGACAATCTATCACTGTCGCAAAAATAGAGCCGCAGCCGAATGGTGATACAAAAGTGACATTCTCAGATGGAAAAGAAGTGACTATACCTAAAGGAGAGAAAGGTGATAAGGGAGATACAGGTACAAATGGTGCTGATGGCACATCAATTACTGTTCAATCTTCCGAAGTACAACCAGATGGCAGTACAAAAGTAGTCTTTTCAGACGGTCACGAGGTTACAATTCCAAAAGCTCAAGATGGTCGATCAATTACAGTTGATAAAACAGAACCGGATGCAGTTGGAAACATAGTTGTTACATTCTCAGACGGCTCATCAGTCACAATTCCTAAAGGTGCAAAAGGCGATAAAGGAGATACTGGGGCTCAAGGTGAAGCAGGCCGAAATGGCGCAGATGCGAAACCATTAACAGTAACAGGCTCAACACAAACACCGGATGGCAATACTGAAGTGACGTTCTCAGATGGTACTAAAGTAGTCATCCCTAAAGGAGAAAAAGGAGAAAAAGGAGAAAAAGGAGAAAAAGGTGATACTGGCGCAACTGGTGCATCAGGGCAATCAATCACTGTTCAAAGTACTGAAACAACACCGGACGGTGATACAAAAGTAACATTCTCAGATGGTACATCAGTTACGATCGCAAAAGGCGATACAGGCGCTCAAGGTGAAGCTGGTCAAAATGGTACGGACGGCAAGTCAATTACAGTGAAAAGTGTTCAACCAGATGCAGATGGTAATACTGAGGTGACATTCAGTGATGGTACTAAAGTAGTAATACCTAAAGCTAAAGACGGTGTTAATGGTCAAGATGGCACATCAGTTACAATCACTGGCAGCGAAGTTCAACCTGATGGTTCAACGAAAGTAACGTTTAGTGATGGTCATGAAATTCTCATTCCAAAAGGAGAAAAGGGCGAAAAAGGTGACCCTGGAGCTCAAGGAGCAGCAGGCCAAAACGGCCAAGATGGTTCATCTATTACAGTAAAATCTTCTGAAGAACAACCAGATGGCAGTACAAAAGTTACATTCAGTGATGGAAAAGAAGTAACTATTCCTAGAGGTGCGAAAGGTGAACAAGGACTTCAAGGAGATAATGGAAAATCTATCACAGTTGATAACACCGCTCCAGATGCAGATGGTAATACCGTTGTAACATTCTCAGATGGTTCTAAAGTAACAATTCCTAAAGCTAAAGATGGTATCAATGGCCAAGATGGAGAATCAATCACTATAACAGGTACAGCAACTAATGCAAATGGCGATACGGTTGTAACATTCTCAGATGGTCATGAAATTACGATTGCTAAAGGTGAAAAGGGCGAAAAAGGTGAACCGGGCGAATCAGTTACGGTCGCTAAAGTTGAACCGCAACCGAATGGAGATACAAAAGTTACATTTAGTGATGGAAAAGAAGTTACTATTCCAAAAGGTGAAACAGGAGCACAAGGTGCCAAAGGAGATGCTGGCGAACAAGGGCCTAAAGGTGATGCTGGTACTTCAGTGACTGTAGACGCCATTAATCAATTGCCGAATGGGGATACAGAAGTAACGTTCTCAGACGGTAAAAAATTGACGATTCCAAAGGGTGAAAAAGGCGATCCGGGCGAAGCTGGACCAAAAGGCGACAAAGGAGATCCTGGAGCACAAGGTGAAGCAGGTCAAAACGGAGCAGATGCCCAACCTTTAACAGTAACAGGAGAAACAAAAGATGCCGACGGTAACACAGTTGTGGAATTCAGCGATGGAACAACGGTTACTATTTCAAAAGGCGAAGCAGGAGCTAAAGGTGAAAAAGGCGATCCGGGCGAAGCTGGACCAAAAGGCGACAAAGGAGATCCTGGGGCCCAAGGTGAAGCAGGTCAAAACGGAGCAGATGCCAAACCTTTAACTGTCACAGCTTCTACGCAAACACCAGATGGTGATACAGAAGTGACATTTAGTGATGGTACAAAAGTAACGATTCCGAAAGCTCAAGACGGTAGATCGATTACAGTTGATAAAACAGAAGCAGATGCAGATGGCAACACAGTAGTGACATTCTCAGATGGTAGCGCAATTACAATTCCTAAAGGTGAAAAAGGCGATCCGGGCGACGCCGGAGCAAAAGGCGACAAAGGAGATCCTGGAGCTCAAGGTGAAGCAGGTCAAAACGGAGCAGATGCTAAACCTTTAACTGTCACAAGTACTGAAAAAGATGCTGACGGCAATACAATCATTCACTTCAGCGATGGCGGTACTGCAGTTATCTCTAAAGGAGATAAAGGAGCAGATGGTCAATCAATTACTGTTCAAAATGCAGCACCTGATGCAAATGGCAATACAGAAGTCACATTCTCAGATGGTTCTAAAGTTACAATTCCGAAAGCTAGAGATGGTGTTGATGGCCAATCAATTACTATTACTGGCAATGAAATATTACCAAGTGGAGATGTAAAGGTTACATTCAGTGATGGTCACGAAATCATCGTTCCAAAAGGAGATGCTGGAGACTCTGTTACGATTGTTCAAACAACTAAGGATCCAGATGGCAACGCAGTGGTTTCATTCAGTGATGGAAGTAGCGTTACAATTCCTAAAGGGGAAAAAGGCGACAAAGGAGAAGCTGGAGAATCTGTAACTATCACAGGAACTGAAGTACAACCAGATGGTTCTACAAAAGTCACATTCTCAGATGGTCGTGAAATCAGCATCCCTAAAGGCAAAGATGGTAAATCTGTTACAATCACTAAAGCTGAACCAGATGCAGATGGTAATACAGTAATTGACTTCAGTGATGGTTCTAAAGTGACTGTACCAAAAGGACAAGATGGAAAATCAATTACTATCGCTAACACTGAAAACTTACCTGATGGCAATGTTAAAGTCATTTTCAGTGATGGACATGAAATCGTAGTACCAAAAGGAGATAAAGGTACGGATGGCCAATCTATCTCAATTACTTCTTCAGTCGTTCAACCAGATGGTAATACGAAAGTAGTATTCAGCGATGGACATGAAATTGTAGTGCCAAAAGGCCAAGATGGAAAATCAATTTCTATCGTTTCAACAACTAAAGATAAAAATGGTAACACAGTTGTAGAATTTAATGATGGTACTTCAGTTACAATTGCTAAAGGCGACAAAGGAGAAAAAGGAGATCAAGGTTTAAATGGTAATAATGGACGTGACGGTCAAGATGGTCAATCAATTACAGTAACTGGACAAACTATTGATCCTGACGGTAATACAAAAGTCACATTCAGTGACGGAAAAACAATCACGGTACCAAAAGGTCAAGACGGTACATCAGTCACTGTAAAAGATTCGCATCAAGATGAAGACGGTAACACAGTTGTGGAATTCAGCGACGGAAAAGCAATCACAGTATTGAAAGGTGCAGATGGTCGTGATGGCGTAGACGGCAAAGACGGTAAATCTATCACTATAACTGGCCAATCTATCGACCCGAACGGAAATACTATTGTAACGTTCAGTGATGGCAAAACAATTACAGTACCAAAAGGCCAAGATGGCAGATCTGTTTCAGTGAAAGGTTCTCATCAAGATGCAGATGGCAACACTGTAGTTGAATTTACTGATGGAAATGTTATCACTGTCTTAAAAGGTCAAAATGGCAAAGATGGTGTTGAGGGCAAATCTATTACGGTAACAGGCCAAAAAGTTGATTCGAATGGCAATACTATTGTTGTATTCAATGATGGACGTGAAATTACAATTCCAAAAGGTAAGGATGGTACATCAGTTACTGTGAAGAATTCGCATCAAGATAAAGACGGCAACACAGTAGTTGAATTCAGCGACGGAAAAACAATCACAGTATTGAAAGGTACAGATGGTCGTGATGGCCTTAACGGAAGAGATGCACAACCTTATACACCAGTTATTATTGTTAATAACTATATCGATGGTTATAATACGCACGTTGTTTGTTTGAGTGATGGACGTAAAATTGAAATTCCATGTTCTCCGAATGGTCAACCAGTTATTATCGTTGGTTATTACTACGATACAGTTGGAAATATTGTTTTACAATGCGGAGATAATTCACGTGTGATTGTTCCGTGTCAAAAACCAATTCAACCATCAGTATCTATTCCAATGATTCCATTGGTGCCAGCACAACCTAATGTTCCGGTACAACCTAGCGTACCAGCACAACCAACTGTCCCAGCGCAACCAAGTGTTCCAGCGCAACCAAGTGTTCCAACAAACCCGGATGGTCAAATTGAAATATCAAACGTACCTGGTCAACAAACACCGACAGTACCGACTCAACCAGGAGACACGCCAATTATTCCTAATGATTCAGGCAATCAATTTGTTCCAGAACAACCGAATACTGATACAAAAGTACCTTCAGTAGAAGAAGATAACAACAAAGGTAAACATGTAAAAGATACAAATCAAGATTTCACAACGCAAAAAACAAATACAGATATTAAAGTTGCGACTTCTGATGCGAAAGTTGAAAAAGCAAATAAAACAAATTCAACTCAACCTGAACAAAAAGTGAAAGCATTGCCGAATACAGGTAACGCTAATACAGCACCGATGTTGTATGGTACTATCTTTGCAGGTTTAGGAACAGCAATGATGTTTGGTATGAAACGTCGTAAAAATGAAAACTAAATATATGCTTTAAATTTGAGAATCAGGCTTTAATGCCTGGTTCTTTTTTGCACAAAAAAGCCTTAAAAGCTGATTTAACAGCTTTTAAGACTAAAATAATTACAATGGTATTTATAAGCTATCTTCTTTTTTTCTTCTGCTGAATGCAGCTAATCCAAACAATACAAGCGTTGCGCCAAACAGAAGTGTGCGTGTATTGTTATTTTCAACTCCTGTTTGAGGTAATGAATTTGTCTTATTTTCAGTGTTGTTTCGAGTTGCATTTTGTTTCGCTGCAGTTTTGTGAGTTGTTTGTGATTGCATTTTTTCTGATGGTTGTATGCTGATAGTAGGTGATTCTAAGTTTGTTTTTTCTAGTGTGATTTTTTCAGATATATATGATTCTTCAGATGTAATAGAGTTTTTAGAAAGTTGTGCAGTCGGTACATCTGTTGCTGTTATAACTTTATCATTAGGATGAGTGTGTGGTATGGAAGTATGATTTTCTTTTTTGATAAGATTATTTTTTTGAAGTGACTTATCTTTGTTAGGTGTCGGAATGTTGGAAGTATTTTCATTAGGAACAATCACTTTTTTCACTATTTCATGAGTAATAGGAGTACTTGGTTCAGGATCAATATTTTGAACAGTTGGTTTTAGTGGTTCTTTTTCTTTGATGACTGGTTTTTCTTGAGGATGGTTTTGGTTATCGGTAGTTGATGGCGGTTGTTCTTCAGCAGTTACTGGAGTCACATGCGGTGTATATTTTGCTGTAACAGACGTGCCATTTTTGTCCACACGTTTTACTTCAACACTTGAACCATCACCTGTGAAATGAGGAACCGGTGTGAATGTGATTTTACCATCTGGATCCATTGTATAAGTACCTTCGTCTGGAATAACTACTTTATCAACTTCATCCCCTGTATTCGGGTCGATTAATTTAGGAGGAACAGTTTCATCAATCGGAATTAGAGGGTGTCCTTCTATAAAAGTAGGTGTGCCTTCTTGAGGTTCACCTTGAGGTCCTTCAGAAGTAGCCGGTGTACCGATAGGTGTTACAGCAGTCACTTTCGGTGTATATATCGCAGTAACAGACGTGCCGTTTTTGTCCACACGTTTTACTTCAACACTTGAACCATCACCTGTGAAATAAGGAACCGGTGTGAAGGTCACTTTTCCATCTGGCTCAATTGTATAAGTACCTTCATCAGGAACGATTACTTTATCAACTTCTTCGCCTGTATTCGGGTCGATTAATTTAGGAGGGACAGTTTCATCAATCGGGATTAAAGGATCTCCACCTTCGAAAGTAGGTGTGCCTTCTTGAGGCTGACCTTGAGGCCCTTCAGATGTAACTGGTGTACCAACAGGGGTAACTGGTGTAACATTCGGTGTGTAAGTGGTTTGAACAGTTGTACCGTTAGTATCGACACGTTCAACAGTGATTGGAATCGCTTTTCCAGTAAATTGTGGTTCAGGTGTAAAAGTAATTGTGCCATCGTTATTGGCGATATAAGTGCCTTCGTTAGGGATGATTAACTTAGAAACTTTGTCCCCAGTATTTGGATCAATCAACTTCGGTGCACTATTTTTGTCAATCGGAACTAAAGGATGTCCTTCTTTAAAAGTAGGTGTGCCTGTTTGTTTTTGTCCTTGAAGCCCTGTTGATTCAGAAGGTTCAGCTGCTGGAATAACTGAAGAAACGTTAGGTGTATATGTTGCAGTAACTGGGATACCGTTTTTATCGACGCGCTTTACTTTGATAGTTGTTCCTTCACCGATAAAGTGAGGTTCTGGAGTGAATGTGACTTTACCATTTGGCTCAATTGTGTAAGTACCTTCATCAGGAACGATTACTTTATCAACTTCATTACCTGTATTCGGATCAATCAATTTCGGTGCAGTATTTTCATCAATCGGAACTAAAGGATTGCCGCCTTCGAAAGTAGGTGTACCCTCTTGAGGTTGACCTTGAGGACCTTCAGATGTAACTGGTGTACCTACTGGAGTAACCGGTGTGACATTCGGTGTGTAAGTGGTTTGAACAGCTGTTCCGTTAGTATCGACGCGTTCGACAGTGATTGGAGATGCTTTTCCTGTAAATTGAGGTTCAGGTGTGAAGGTAATTGTGCCATCATTATTTGCGATATAAGTGCCTTCATCAGGGATAGCTAACTTAGAAACTTTGCTTCCTGTGTTTGGATCGATTAATTGAGGTGCGATTGTTTCATTAATCGGAACTAAGGGGTTACCTCCTTTGAATACAGGTGTTCCGATTTGCGGTTGCCCTTGAAGACCTGTAGTTTCAGCAGGCTCGGCTGTTGGTGTCACAGGTGTAACAGTTGGAATATAAACAGCATCCATTGTTGTTTTACCATTGATGCCTTGATTGATATTTTCTAAATTATTCTCATCTGTGTTACTTGTCCAACCGGATGTATTTCCGTTTAAATCAGTAGCGCGTAAAACAATACCTTTTGCGGTACCTTTGAATTGAGGATCAGGCGTAAATGTAATTGTGCCATCTGGTGTCACATCATATTGACCTTCATTTGGTACAGTTAATGATGAAACTAATTTTCCATCGGTATCTACGATTTGTATTGCTTTAACAGTGTCTATTGTATTTTTTTTTTGGCCACTCTTTATCTACACGTCCAAAAGCATTAAATATTGCTTTAGAAGTTTGTGTTTGACCTTGAAGTCCTGTAGTTTCAGACTTTTCGCCTCTTGGCGGGTGAATGACTTTAATTTCAAAATCTTCAACTTCTCCCGAATATGCAACACCATTTGGAAGATTGACTGAATCTTCAGCAAGAGAAGTGCGGACTCTTACGCCTAAATAGTTAAGAGAGGTATCTGTAACTTGAGGTGCGTTGTGGAATAATAAAGTGATTTTTTTACCTTCATCTCCAGTTCTGCTAAGTGACACAAGTTCTGATGCTTCGTTTGAATCGAATACGCCATTATGATTATAATCACCCCATCCACGCACATATGAAGTGTCGTTATCACCTGTGTTTGCGATGATATCTAATGCGTAAGTTTGATTGGCAGCATTATAAACGACATAATTTTGATTTGCGCCAACTAATTGTTGTTCACCTTCATCAGCTGCTTTGGCGCTTGTTGGAGTGTTGATGTCATCTGTTTGCCAGGCGATTGCTTGTTTATTCAGTTCATCAAAATCAATATCTGCTTTTTGTGTACCTAAAAATGGTTGGCTGACATTTGTATTTTCAGTTATAGCGTGAATTGCTTCACCATAAGAAGCAGGGGCATCACCTTTATCTAAAATAACAAAGCCCATTTGAACGGTTTGTATTCCAGTTGAGTTTACAAAGAAGGAAACTTCAGTTGCGCCTGTAGTGACAACTATTGGTACACTGTTATGGTCTTGTCTTGTTTGGTTGGGACCAAAAATTTGAGTACCTAAACCGCCGAAGTTTTTATCAGGGGAAACATAATATTTACCTTTACCATGTTCACCTTTGTCAATTGAATCTATAAAATAACCATCATCAGCAGTAATGGGATGATAATTTTCTGGATTGCCTTCATTTTTGACATTCGCAAACAATTCCCAACCTGATCCGTTCGTAGTATAAATCAGCGCTTCGATATTTTTAGCTTCTTCTCCATCGGACATGACAATATTAGCAGGTACTTCTCGGCCATTGTAAGTAGTTTTAACTTCAAAAGTTGCACCGACATTACCATAGTTTCTATTAGAACCGAAATTTGTCAGTCCTTCACCCGTATCTACTCCTGCTTTTTTCAAATGAGACCAATTTGGATCTTGTTTTGTGACCACTACATAGGCAGGTTTATCGATTTCATCATCATGCGCATCTTTTCTGACAATATTAGTAGCTTTCGGGTTATAACCAGAATCAGCATCTCCTTCAGCACGACGTTCATAAATCGGTGTTGATTCAAAAGGTTGTAAAGATTTAACTGTAGCTGTTACCACAAGACCTGGCATAATTTCTTTTTCGTATTTTGTACCGACTTGCAGTGCCATTTGTCCCGTATCGCTTTGTCCGTAATTTGAAATAGCATTTGTATCTGAAAAATCTAACCATGTAATTTGATGATTGATATTATTGACTTGTTCTTTTGATAAAGCAGGAAGATCAGAAGCTTTGTTGACATTAGTTTGTATTGTTGGATCTGGTCCAATCATTTCATCTGTTGCATTTGTGCTGGAAGTTGAAAGTTTTGATGATTGAGAAGTTAAGTCAGGTGTTTGAGGTTGGGGAGTTGAAACAGTGACATCAGGTTTTGGAGCGGGATTGTTTATAGCAGCTTCATTAGATGATTGGGATTGATTGTTATCTGCTTCAACGTTTTGATGCGTATCTTGTTCTTGTATTGTTGATGATTCAGTGTTGTTTGTGTCTGCAGTTACTTCTTTTTGAGGTTTTGGTTGAGTATTATCTTGAGCAGGTACAGCAGGTTTTGTTGAATCAATTGTTTTTAAAGCGTTATCTGGGTTGTCTGATGAGTTTTCAACTTTATTTGAAGTATCTGTTTTGTCTTCTTGGATGGTATTTGAATTCTGAGTGGGATTAGTTGTTGTTCCAGTAGCATTTAAGTTAGCGGATGTAAGGTTTGGATTTTTTTCATCTGCGGTTGCTGTTTTTGGTGTTTCTTCAATAGAACCTTGTGCAGGTTGCGCATTTTGAGGTGCAGAATCTGAAGTTTGGTGATCCGAGGATAACACAGTTGTATCAGGATTTATATTTTCAGTGCTTGCACTTGCCTCATGAGAATAGCCTAAAAAGAATAAGCTGCTCACAATAATGGAGGCTGTCCCTACAGAAAATTTTCTGATTGAATATTTGTTACGGATGTTTGGTAGAAAATCAAAGTGGTTTTTTCTTTTTCTCATTTGTTGTTCTCCTAGTATTCTGTTTTGTGTTAATTTAAATAATTTGAAAGTGACATGATACGAAGTATAAGTTGTAGAATGTCTTTTGTTACGATGAGTAAATATGTGAGGTTGGAGCTATAAGTTACGCTTTGAAATTAGAAAGTGCATTTTAAGATGAAGATGGTCTCCAGAAGAAGTTTAGTGTGTGAAATGAAAATGTTTTTGTTTCGATAAAAAGATGTTTAATGGACTGGGGATAGAAAATAGGGTGTCTTTGTGGAATTTGTATAGCACCATCATCTCCTTTGAAAAGAAAGTGAATAGTCATCTGTTTAACTATTAAAATCATCCTATCACAAAATTTCTGTAATGTGAATATTAATTTAAAATAAAATTTATGAGGATTTTTGAAATTAAGATTAATTAAATAAGTGATTTTAAACAATGGATTTACTAATAATATCAAACGAAAAAGCAATAATACGTGATTATAAGTACTATGACAGAGAAGGCTATTAACGCAACTTGAATTTCAAATTAAGCTTTTAAATTTTTTTATCTCCATTCATTTCTCTTTATTGAAACGATTTTTAAATTGTATTCTAAGGTGATAAGGTGAACGTAGAATAGGCAAAGGAGCGAGAATGGATGAAAGTGTCAGCAGAAGTCAGATTTACAATTACTTTGATATTAGTATTTGGAGTAGGGTTTATAATACAGAATTTCTTTACAACAAATAGTTGGGTGAGTTTTCTTTTCGAACTTGTTATCAGCGTAATAGTTGCTTTTGTTTTAACATTATTAATCAATTTTATTTTTGAAAAAATGGAAAAGAATAAAAATAGTAAATGAACTGATTTTGAGTAGATTTATCATTGTGTTGAAAACTTGCAAACGCTTACCGCTCTAGTGTTTAGAATTAAGTTGAAATTAACAATTTTCTAAAAATTAATGTTGACTTTTTCACTCAGTAATGTAATATATGGAATATAAATAAATGAATTGAATACATAAACTCTTATCCAGAGAGGTGGAGGGACAGGCCCTACGAAACCTCGGCAGCAGGATCAGCGATAAAAATGATTACTGTGCCAATTCCTACAGCGGAGCTGTGAAGATGAGACGAGCCGATATATTATTCCGAGGACTTGTTTCATTGTCCCCGGAATTTTTATTTTTCAAAATAAAAATCTAAATAGAGGCAAAATTCATTTATTTCAAATTATCAGAGGGGGCTAATCAATGATTGAGTTCAAGGATGTCATAAAAACATTCCATAAGCGCTCAACAGAAATTCAAGCTTTGAAAGATGTCAGTTTTACCGTAGAACGCCAAGAAATCTATGGTGTAATCGGCTATAGCGGCGCAGGTAAAAGTACATTGATCAGAATGGTGAATAAGCTTGAAGATGTAACGTCTGGAGAAGTTATCGTCGATGGACATCGAATAGATCAATATAGCAAGAAAGCACTACGCAAAGTCAAAAAGAATATTGGCATGATATTCCAACACTTCAACTTGTTAAATTCAAAAACGGTATTCAGCAACGTGGCAATGCCGCTTATTCTTGAAGGCAAGGACAAAAAATACATAAAAGAGAAAGTAGAGGAAATGCTTGATTTCGTGGGTCTTGGAGATAAAGGTTCACAATATCCGAACGAACTTTCAGGTGGTCAAAAACAAAGGGTGGCAATTGCACGTGCACTCGTGACAGATCCTAAAATTTTATTATGTGATGAAGCAACAAGTGCCTTAGACCCGGCAACAACTGATTCTATCTTACAACTTTTAAAACGCGTCAATGAAACATTCGAAGTCACAATTTTATTAATAACGCATGAAATGAGTGTTATTCAAAAAATTTGTGACAAGGTTGCTGTGATGGAACAAGGGCGTGTGATTGAAAAAGGAACAGTGTTAGATGTATTCAGTCATCCGAAAACTAAAACAGCTAAGAACTTTGTTTCAACTGTTATCAGTACTGATATCAGTGAAAAAATGATACATCAGTTGCCGACAGATGAAAATTATCAAGATGTGAAAGTGTACATGGAAGGCTCGCAATTAGGTTTGTCAGTTATCCAGACATTGATTAAAACATTCAATCTAGATGTTAATGTGATTTACGCTTCTATGTCTGATATTCAAGATACTTCAGTTGGTTATCTAACATTGCGTATTAAAGGTTCTGATGAAGAAAAACAACGCGCATATGATTATTTGAAACAACATCATATCGAATATGAGGAGGTTGGATAATATGCTAGGTTCATCATTAGATTCATCGCAATTATGGGAAGCACTCTATCAAACATTATTGATGGTTTCGATATCATTAGTAATTGGTGCATTAATCGGAATTCCGCTAGGCATACTGCTTGTTGTAACTAAGAAAAACGGAATATGGGAAAATGTCGCAGTTTACCATATTTTGAATCCGATTATTAATATTTTCCGTTCAATTCCATTCATTATTTTGTTAATTGCGATTGTGCCATTCACAAAATTAATTGTTGGAACATCCATCGGGACAGCAGCAGCGATTGTACCTTTAACTGTATATGTGGCACCTTACATTGCACGTTTAGTTGAAAACTCACTGTTAGAAGTGGATTCAGGTGTAATTGAGGCAGCACACGCCATGGGTGCTTCACCTTTCCAAATCATTCGTTACTTTTTAATGCCGGAAGCTTTAGGTTCATTAATTTTAGCGATTACAACTGCAATTATTGGTTTAATCGGTTCAACAGCTATGGCTGGTGCAGTTGGCGGTGGCGGTATCGGTGACTTGGCTTTAGCTTATGGTTACCAACGTTTTGATACAATCGTCATCATTATCACAGTGGTTATCTTAGTTATTATGGTTCAGCTGATTCAATCTCTCGGGAATGTATTGGCTAAGAAAATTCGCAGAAACTAATCAAACAAAGGGGTATTTAGGATATGAAAAAAATATTAGTATTGTTAATGGCGTTAGTTGTTGTACTTGCTGCATGCGGTGGCAATAAGAAAGATGATAAAACAGTAACAGTAGGGGTAGCATCAGATGACACAAAAGTATGGGATAAAGTAAAAGAACTTGCGAAAAAAGATGGAATCAACGTTGAAATCAAGAAATTCTCTGATTACAACGTACCGAACAAGGCGCTAAACGATGGGGATATCGACATGAACGCATTCCAACACTTCGCATTCTTACATGAGTATGAAAAAGCAAACAAAGGCACACATATCACACCAATCCGTACAACTGTTTTTGCACCATTAGGTATTTATTCTAAGAAAGTCAAAGATATTAAAGACTTGAAAAAAGGGGCTAAAGTTGTTATTCCTAATGATGTTTCCAACCAAGCACGCGCATTGAAATTATTGGAAAATGCAGGTTATATCAAACTTTCTAAAGACTTCGGTTTGAAAGGCAGCAAAAAAGATATCGTTGAAAACAAAAAAGATTTAGATATTAAAGCAGTTGATGCACAACAAACAGCACGTTCTTTAGATGACGTAGATATCGCAGTTATTAATAACGGTGTTGCGTCAAAATCAGGATTAGATCCTAAAAAAGACCCAATCTTCTTGGAAAAAGATGATACAAATACTTCTAAACCTTACATCAACCTTATTGCTGTAAATGATAAAGACAAAGATAACAAAACATATAAAAAAGTTGCTGAGTTGTATCATTCTAAAGAAGCAAGAAAAGCATTGAAAGAAGACACTAAAGACGGTGAAAAAATCGTTGACTTGTCACAAAAAGAAATTAAAGAAATTACAGACAGCTTAAAATAAAGTAAAAGTTTAAACGGCCATTCCTAGAGATAGGGATGACCGTTTTTTAATATAGCAAGCACAAGTTTTGAAGATTTAAGAGCTTAGTGAAATAGTTTAAAACATAAAAAAGCTTCGACTCAGTATTCTGAATCGAAGCTTTTTAGTAGCGGAGAAAGAGGGATTCGAACCCCCGCGAGCCGTTAAGCCCCTGTCGGTTTTCAAGACCGATCCCTTCAGCCGGACTTGGGTATTTCTCCATGCAATATTTAACACAAGATTTATTATATAAGAAGATGACCTACCCGTCAACAAGTTTTTAATAAAAAAATCAAAAACTTTGAATGTATTTCAAAAAGTTAATACAAGACAAAAAATGGGTTACGGTTGCCAGCTTTATAAATCGGGTAATTATTTAATGTTATGTCAAAACTACCAATTTAGGAGTGCTACTATGATGGAAGAATTATATTATGGAGACCATGAAGAACAATTAATTGATATTTATCCAGCACCAGATACACTAGCTGAACATGATGATAAATGGCTCGTATTAATTCATGGCGGTTACTGGAGACAACAATATGACCGCTCATTAAATGATAAGTTAATAGAAATGCTGACAAAAGAAGGATATAATGTTGCGAACGTTGAATATCGACGGGGAGAACATGCTTGGCCGATACCTGAAGAGGATACTAAAAAAGCACTTCAAGCTTTCAAATCATCTAGATTTGTTGATAATCAAGAAATTATTTTAATCGGTCACTCTGTAGGCGGCCAATTAGTCTTGAATAATGCAGATGAAGCTGATCGCGTTATTGCGATGGCACCTGTAACTGATGTGCCGTACACAAAAGAACAAGGACTAGGAAGAAATGCAGTAGAGGAATATTTTGGTGATATCACAGGAGCAGCACTTGAAGCAGCATCTCCAATGTCACGTTTACCATTAAAAACAAAAACTTTAATCATTCAAGGTTTTAATGATAGCGGTGTGAAAGTAGAGTCTACCTTAGCATATGTGTCTCAAAATGAAGAAAACACAATTGATTTATATGCGTTCGCGCATCTAGGGCATATGCAATGTCTTGAACCTAAAGGCCGTCATATCGATTTAATGCTTGAATGGATTGATCATAAAGACGAAGAGAATTAAAGCATTACTATTTTATTAGGTCGCACTCAAATAAGAGTGCGATTTTTTTGCTTTTTATATAATGCTACAGAATTTTTTATTGTATACTGTATGCATTAAAAACAGTTAGAGTCTCCCATTTGTTAAAAAGTATTTTATTTTTTGAGAAAATAGTATATTATAATAATGAAAAGTGAGAGATTCGGGATTAGTTTTTCGAATGAATCATGTGATTAGATATAAAACCAATCCATTTTTTGAATACTTTGAATTCTCATTTTGCCACAACCATTCTTCGTTTGACCACTTTATATTTTCTTTCTAATTTTTTACCTAAATATTTATAAAATGATATCAGGGGGGACCTCAATGAATTATAGCTACAGTATTATTAAATCATCAATTTGCAAGTTAGATTTAACCAAGGATGAAGATTATGTACATGTGTATTTCGTGCTTTCAGGTAATGTAAAGATGCTGAGAAAAGGAAAGACACTTATCTATAAAACTGGAGAATTTTTTATTCAAAAACCAGATAAGATACCTTTGGAAATAGAGGTTAATAAGGGCTGTATTATCTATTTAGCAATTCATAAAAATTACTTTGAAAAATATTACATGAAGAACACCTTGAATACTGAAAATAATTTTGAGATTCATCATCATATTAAAGACTCATTTATGAATATAATTAGAAATATGTATGAAAAAAATTATTTGGAAGCGGATATTTGTTTTATTAAGATGTTGAACTATCTGCGTGTCTATTTAGAAATCTTCGATAACTATTTGTTCCGTCCTACTTTAAGCAAAACAATCAATGAAATTATTGAATATATCAACGATAATTATAAAGAACCTCTTAAATTGTGCGTGGTCGCTAGAGAACTCTTCTATAATGAAAGCTTTATTTCTAGAAAATTCAAGGAAGAGATGAATGTGACTTTTACAGAGTACCTTACAAATGTAAGATTATGCAATTTAGCTGAATACCTAATAGTAAGAGGAGAGGATAATGGCATTTGGGAGGAGTTCGGTTTTCCAAGTCAGCGTGCCTTTTTAAAGAGGTTCAAAGAGACCTACCATATGACGCCTAGAGAATTTATTTTAAGCACTCAATATTACCGAAATCCTCAGCATGCGATTACTGAATCAGTTTATACAGAAGTGATGAAGTATTTACAATATGATAAATCATCAGTTAATGAGATGTCTTAGTGTGTCAATTGACGTTACATTATGATGTCTCTGAATGTAAATCTGGAGACTGCACAAATAGTTGTTTGCTTTTTATTATTTGTAATAGCAGTATCTAATCAACTATTGCACATTTTGAACTTTAATATTATCAAGCTTATTTATCTAACTGTTTCTTTAAAAATGGTTTTTCAAGGGTTTCAATTAGAAATAGCTTAAGTGAAATTTTAAGAATAACATTCCCTTGGATATCAATAAGGTTAAATACGATAAAATCTTAATATTATAATACTCTAATTAGGGTATAAGTTATTAAACCAAGAAAAAATAATGCTATTTTATGGGGGAATGAAGAATCATGAATGTAAAAGTAACTGACCTTTTAAAAAAGAGATTAAATAAACTTAATAAGAATTTTAAACATTTCGGCGATGATTTAGCTTATCTTACTTTGACAAGTCGCAATGATGGCACTTTAAAAGATTTGTTAGGCATTCAATTATTAAGAAATTCTGATAGCGAAACAGTAGCAAGAGAGATTGCACGTTTGGATTTAGCTATTTTAAACAATAATGAATTAAATAATATTATCAAGTTGAAGTCGGTATATGTTCAAGATTTCGAACAGAATCCTACTGTCGAAGAATCAAATGCAGTAAAAGCGATTAAACGAGATATTGAGGATAACTTGAACAAAATTGTAAACCCGCCTAAATCATGGACGTACACTGTTGCAGAAGATGCGAAATTACATTTTGCTGCGATTTATGTCGATGTACAAGCTAAGAAGAAATTTGAGCTGCCTGAAACAAAAACTGAATTCTTAAAACTTTATCCAGAATTAAAAGAAGGAGATCTTGTATATAAAAGTATTTTCCGTCACCGTGAAGCTCGTGATTACTCTATTGAAGAAATTATTGAACCTAGATTGCAATCAGCTGTCTTTAATCCGATTTTAGATAATAACTCTGATATCTATATTAAAAAAGGTGACATTGAAGAATTATATAAGGGTAAATATAAAGATTTCAAAGTCCAAGTTTATTTACAAACTTATGAAGTAGGACAAGGTCCTGAGCCTGAAGATGTGGAAATTGATGAAGATGTAATTGAAACAGTTGATTTTGAACCTGATGAAGTAGAAGCAACGATTGAAGTGGATGAAATTGTGAAGGATTCTAAGTCAAAAAAATCTAAATCAGATGAAAAGAAAGAAACTAAAAAGGCTGATAAGAAATCAAAAAAGAAAAAGAGCAAGTCTGATAAATCTGGAAGTAAAAAAGGTAATAAGAAAAAAGACTCTAAAAAGAAAAATAAAAATTAAAAAAACAAATCTAATAATAACGAGATATTTGGGGGCTGGGACATAATTCCAGTCTCAAATAAAAGCCGGTGAAAACTTTAAAAGTTTTCACCGGCTTTTTTATATAAAATATACATATTATTTCAAAAAAATAAAGGCCTCGCTTATAATTAGAGAATAACCACAAACCCAAATCATAGGAGGACCTTTATGTATAAAAATTATAACATGTCTCAAATCTCTCTGCCACTGACAACAGAATTTACGTTTTCCGAAAGTGATACTGCCAGCATAGTTAATGAAATTGTCGAAAAAATCCCTGAAACAGCTTTCGACAGCTATAAAAATCACAGAGGCGCCCCTTCTCACAATCCACGCATGATGCTTAAAATAATATTGTATGCTTATAGTAATTCGATATTTTCCGGACGGAAAATAGAATTTGCATTAAAAGACAGTATTAGGTTTATGTGGTTGGCACAAGAACAGCAACCTTCTTATCGAACAATCAACCGTTTTCGTTCTGACTCCAGAACAAATAAGTTAATAAAAGATTGTTTTGTAGTTTTCAGAACTTTTTTAGTCGAAAATCAATATATTGATGAAGAAGCTATTTATATAGATGGTACTAAAATCGAAGCTGATGCCAATAAGTATACGTTTGTTTGGAGAGCGAATACTGAACGCTATAGCAATGCCAACTTGGAAAAGTCGGAAGCTGCGTATGAAGAATTATTACAAAAGGAAATCATACCGAATATAAAAGAAGAGTCTTCAAAGGAAATACAATCTCATGAATTAGAAGCAATCGAAGATTGTTTGAATAAGAAGGTTGAAGAACTGACTGATGATATTGAATCCAGCAATGATACTGAACAAAGAAAAATATTGAGATCAGAACGCACTGAATTAAAAAAGCATAAGAAAGTAATTACAGAATGTAAAGAGAAAAAGAAAAGTACGAGGAACAAAAGAAGATTTTAGGTACAAGAAATAGTTATTCCAAAACTGATAATGATGCCACCTTTATGCGAATGAAAGATGATCATATGAGAAACGGTCAATTAAAACCGGCATACAATATTCAAGTAGGCACAAATAATCAATTTGCTTTGGCAGTAGGTGTATATCAAAATCCGACGGATACAAGAACTTTAGAAAATTTTTTAAACAGGATTCAAGAAGTTAATAGTGACATTCCTGAGTATATAGTATGTGATGCAGGGTATGGCAGCGAAAGCAATTATGGAATAGTTATAGATATATTTAACAGAACTCCTGTAATGCCGTACGGCATGTTTTTAAAAGAACAAAAAAGAAAATATAAAAATAACCCATTCAATTCATTAAATTGGAATTACGACGAAAAAGATGACAAGTATATATGCCCGAACAATAAAATTCTATTCTTCTCTGGATACAGATACAGTACTGATAAATATGGATATCAGAGACAATTCAAAGAATATAAATGTTATGACTGCATAGATTGTCCGCTTAGACAAGAATGTATGAATCCAAAAGCCAAACCGGATACATTAAAAACAATTCGTCGAAATATGGTTTGGGAATTTTATAAGCAGTTCACTAGAGAAAAGCTTTCAGATCCGAAAACATCATCAATTTACAGCAAAAGAAAAATTGATGTTGAAACATTTTTCGGTAATTTGAAGGCTAATTTGGGTTTCACTCGAATGTCTGTAAGGGGCATTGAAAAAGTTGAAACCGAAGTTAGTATTGCTTGTATGGCAACAAACTTAAAGAAATTAACAGCTCTACGAGCTGATTTTTTCTTTAAATTATATAAAAAAAGGACGATTTCATTTTCAATTGTGAAAATCGTCCTTTTTTCGGGATTCTAGAACATTAATGTCCCAGCCCCTTTATAGTTCAATGAAATAATCTAGATTTAATATACATAAACATTCTTTTTTAGAGTAAAAAAACATAGATATTTTAAAAAGTTGTTGTCATTTACAAGAAATTTACATTGATTTAACAATAATAGATTGTTAGTGTTTTAAAAATTACACCAATTAATTAGCTTCTGATAAGAAAATTATTAGGAGTATTTTTATGTATCAATAAAATTAATGCAACGAATGATAGGGACTAATTTACAAGTAGGAGGATGTTGCGAGTGAACTATGCAGGGATATTAGCAGGAGGAATAGGGTCACGTATGGGAAACGTACCTTTGCCAAAGCAATTTTTAGAATTGGATGGAAAACCGATTATCATTCATACTGTTGAAAAATTTATTTTAATGAAAGAATTCGACAAGATAATTATTGCAACCCCAGAAAAGTGGATTTCACATACTAATAATATTTTAGAAAAATATCAAATTAATGATTCTCGCGTTGAAGTAGTAAAAGGTGGAGACGACCGTAATGCCACTATTATGAGCATTATCCAATTTATAGAAGAGAACATCGGATTGACGGATGATGATATTATCGTCACACATGATGCAGTAAGACCTTTTCTTACATATAGAATTATTAAAGAAAATATTGAATACGCAAAAACGAATAGAGCAGTTGATACAGTTATTTCAGCTACAGACACAATTGTTACTTCAAAAGATCAAAATAATATAGAGTCAATTCCTGTCAGAAGCGAAATGTATCAAGGACAAACACCTCAATCATTTAATATTAATGAATTAAAAAAATGCTATTATGATTTGACTGATGAAAGAAAAGAAATTTTAACAGATGCATGTAAGATTATGATCGAATCAGGACGACCAGTTAAGATGGTTCAAGGTGAATTATACAATATTAAGGTTACTACGCCTTATGATCTTAAAGTAGCAAATGCGATTATAAAAGGTGGGATAACAGTTGATTAACCAAGTTTATCAATTAGTTTCACCTCGCCAATTTGAAGTTACATACAATAATGTGAATATTTATAGTGACAATGTAATTGTAAGACCGTTATACTTGTCTATTTGTGCTGCGGATCAACGTTATTACACAGGTAATCGCGAAGAATTTGTTTTAGAGAAAAAATTGCCTATGTCTTTAATTCATGAAGGTATTGGCGAAGTAGTTTTTGACAGTAAGGGTGTATATGAAAAAGGAACTAAAGTAGTAATGGTTCCGAATACTCCAGTAGAAAAAAACGACGTGATTGCCGAGAATTATCTTCCATCATCAAAATTCAGATCTAGTGGATATGATGGATTCTTGCAAGATTATGTTTTTCTTGGCCATGATCGAGTGGTTGCTTTACCGAATGATATCGATGAAAGCATAGTTTCTTATACTGAACTGGTTTCAGTTAGTTTACACGCTATAAAAAGATTTGAAAATAAATCTATTTCCATTAAAGAAAGATTTGGAATATGGGGCGATGGAAACCTTGGATATATTACAGCGATTTTATTAAAAAAACTTTATCCAGAAGCTACTATATATGTGTTCGGAAAAACTGACTACAAATTAAGTCACTTTTCATTTGTGGATAAGACATATCATATAAACGAAATACCTGAGGACATGGAATTTGATCATGGATTTGAATGTGTAGGCGGAAAAGGTAGTCAATCAGCAATTGACCAGATTATAGAATATATTTCACCTGAAGGTAGTATTGCATTACTAGGTGTTAGTGAATATCCAATAGAGGTCAATACAAGGTTAGTATTAGAAAAAGGTTTAACAATGATTGGAAGTAGTAGAAGTGGCACGCAAGATTTCCAGGATGTAGTTGACTTGTATAAACAATATCCGGATATTGTTGAAAAATTAGCTTTATTAAAAGGCAATGAATTTGAAATTCGAACTCTAAAGGATTTAACAATGGCATTTGAATCGGATTTATCAACATCATGGGGAAAAACTGTTCTTAAATGGGTTATGTAGTTAGGGGAATGCTAATTGAATAAACCAAAGGTAATTGTAAACGAAATTTTTTGGGAAAGAATTCAAATTTATTTAAAAGGTTATATACAGCAATCACAAATAGCTCAAGGATATTTTTTTCTGTATGACACTGTTAATGAAAAATATTTAGAATTACATAATGTTCAATTTGCAGAGAATGAATTTATTTGCCGTTTTAATATTGCTACAGTAAATAATGGTATGCATTTGAATATAGGAGATTATGCTCTTGTATATATGGAAAAGGGAAACTGTTGTAAAACTGCTGTGAATGTAGAGATATTGAAAGATAATGAGAAAAATAAGAGAAGAGGATACTGTTTAAATGATTTTTCTAAAGAATTTAAACAAGAAACGAAATATAAGCATAAAAATTATACTGTAAGCCCCGTATTGAAATTCGATGAAGGAACGTATGATTTAATTATACGTATTACGTACGAAGAAAAGGCGAAAAAAATATATGAAAGAAAAGACTACTTCAAAAAAATTTTGACTGACCTGAAAAATATAAATGCGAGTTTACGAGATAGTATATTTAAACTAATATTCAATACATCAAAAGTACTGCATTGGAAGAAAAACAGTACTGTGTTATTTACTTCTGAGTCTAGAACTGAGATGTCTGGTAATTTTCATTATATAGCTCGTGAAATGTTTGAACAAAAATTAGATTCTGAATATAGAATTTATCAAATTTTCAAAGGTCATGTAAGCGAAAGATATAAATTTATCGATA
The DNA here is from genome assembly GCF_001618885.1 of Staphylococcus condimenti. Taxonomy (NCBI): domain Bacteria; kingdom Bacillati; phylum Bacillota; class Bacilli; order Caryophanales; family Staphylococcaceae; genus Staphylococcus; species Staphylococcus condimenti. Next base: position 1,928,022 of record NZ_CP015114.1, read on the forward strand.
AGCTCAAATTACCATACTTGTTAGGTAAAGCTGATTATATTTTTGTAGATGATTTTCATCCTACGTTAAGTAAAGTGAAATTCAGATCGAATCAAGAAATCATTCAATTATGGCATGCTGTCGGCGCTTTTAAAACTGTGGGCTATAGTAGGATAGGGAAACGAGATGGACCTTACTTCGATTCAAAGGGTCATCGAAAATATACTAAAGTTTATGTTTCATCAAGTTCAGATATACCAATATACGCTGAAGCTTTTGGAGTGAAAGAAGAAAATATCGTTGCCACAGGTGTTCCAAGAACTGATGTTTTCTTTCACAAAATTAATGAAAAAATAGCTAAAAATAAAATAACTGAAAAAATACCATTAATTAAAGAAAAGAATGTAATATTATTTGCTCCTACCTTTAGAGGAAGCGGTCATTTAACTGCTTTTTACCCAATGGACAAAATTGATTTTGAACAGTTGGCTGAATATTGCCAGCAAAGCAACTCAATAGTTTTATTTAAAATGCATCCTTTTATCAAGGAGTACATTAAAATCCCACCAGAATATAGTAATTTACTAGTAGATATATCGAACTTCAGAGAAGTGAATGATGTTTTATTTGCAACAGATTTACTGATAACTGATTATTCTTCGTTAATATATGAATTTGCGATTTTAAAACGCCCAATGATATTCTATGCATTTGATTTAGAAGAATACATTTTAAATAGAGATTTTTATCAGCCTTATGAAACTTTTGTCCCTGGTAAAATAGTGAAAACATTTAATCAACTTATGAATTCATTATATGAGCATGATTATGAATTTGAGAAAGTAAATAAATTTTTAAATAATCATTATAATTATTTTGATGGTTATTCGAGTAAGAGGATAGTAAAAGATTTGTTTTTAAAAAGTTAAATAATTTATTTTAAAAGGAGGATATTTTGAAAAGAATTTTGATTAGAAGTGGCATGTTACCCACTAACACGTATAGCGAATATGATTTACTTAGTAGAGATAGATTCGGATCTAATAATGGAAATTTAGTGTACCAAAATAGTATTGTAAGAACTTTGATGACAGAAAGTGTAGAGATTTTAAGTGATAACTATTCTTCGAATCCGAACAATGCTAAATATATAAATAACAATTTTGATTGTTATGTTATCCCTCTTGCTGATGCATTTAGAAAAGAGTTTATACCTACTCTTAAAAGATACACACAACTCATTAATAAATTAGAAATTCCTGTTATTGTGATTGGTGTTGGGTTAAAAGCACCATACAGTTATGATGTCAAAAAAGGATTTGAGTTTGATAATGAAGTAAAAGAATTTGTGAAAGCTGTATTAAATAAATCAGAAATCATTGGTTTAAGAGGGAAATTAACAGCGAATTACTTAGAAAGTTTAGGATTTATTCCCGAAAAAGATTTCACTGTTATTGGTTGTCCATCAATGTATACATTTGGAAGAAACTTGAAAATAAAAGAAGTGAACTTAAATAGAGATAGTAGAGTTTCTTTGAATGCTAGTAATATTGCTACTGAAAAAGTAATGGATTTTTTGAATGAGATTGCTATTAAATATAGTAATTATTTTTTCGTTCCACAATCTTATGATGAATTCTTAATTAATTATTTTGGATTTGGTAGGGTTAATGATGTTCCTTATAACTTCCCTAAAAATATTGGATCAAAATTTTATAAAGAAGGAAAGGTTAAATACTTTTTGAATGCTAAAACATGGTTTGATTATATAAAAACTATTGATCTTAGTATCGGTACAAGACTACATGGAAATATAGTAGCAACAATTAATGGTACCCCAAGTATTACTATTGTTCATGATGCACGTATGAGAGAATTAGCAGAATTTCATGCACTTCCTTCAATTTCAGCAGAAGATATTCAAAATTATGATAGTTTAATTGATTTGATTAATGATATTGATTTTAAAAGTGTAGAGAGTATACATCCTAAACGTTTCGATCATTTTTTAAACTTTTTAGAAAAAAACAATTTAGGTCATATTTATAGAGAAAAAAAGAATGTTGAAAAAGCTCCTTTAGATAATTTGATGGAAAAAATAAACTTTGAAAAACCAATTGATACGATTACAAATATTAGCTTTGAAGAAAAAGTATTACGACTTACTAAAGGGTTTGAAATATATACAAAACGACAAAAACGACTGAATCAAAAGAAATGATTGGAAAGGTGTAAAAATGAGAGATCAAAAAATATGGATTTTTAATGCAACAAATGATTTTATTGGGAACCCTAAGTGGTTATTTATTTACGTAAATAATTTTAGAAAAGATATTAAAGCTTATTGGATGTGTGACGATTTAGAAACTGTTGAACATATCAGATCTTTAGGATTTAACGCAGAATTATATAGTTCTGATACTGCCGAGAAGTTAAAATCCGTTGCTGGAGTGTTTGTTGTACATCAGGCTAAGGAACATTTTCCAGTTAAATTTAAAGATGAAGTTGTTATTTTAAATTTATGGCATGGAGTAGGAATTAAACCAATAGAACGATATGTTGATTCTCCAGGAATTAGATATAGAACTTATCAAAAATATATTAGATACAATCAGTTATATCACAATAACCAACTGTTCTTAGCTACTTCTCCATTAATGGAGGAACATTTTAAGAAAATGTTAAATTTAGATCAAAGTCAAATTGTACGAGCAGGATATCCTGCTAATATGTACGATAAAACTAAATTTAGTTCCTATAATCATGATATTAAAAAATCTAAAGGTTTGGATGAAACAACAAAAGTTGCTTTATATGCCCCAACATTTAGGGATTATGATATGAATAACTTCTTTGGAGAAGCAATTCCTGATATGGAAGAATTATTAAAAACATTGGAAGAGAAAAATATATTATTAATAATAAAGATGCATTATTTAGTTAAAAATGATGTGAACTATTTAGCAGCTGAACAAGTATATGGAAATCACCCAAATATTTTATTCTGGGATAGCAGTAAAGATATCTATGAGATATTTAACCGGATAGATATTGCAATTGTTGACTATTCTTCTATTTACTATGACTTGTTAGCTTCAGGTGTAAATAATTTTATCCGTTATATTTATGATTATGAAAATTACGTTAATAGTAGAACTTTAGTGTACGATTATAAAGAAATGACTTCAGGTAAAGTTGCTAATAATTTTAATGAGCTATTAGAAGCTTTATCCGATATCGATTCTGTAGAAACAAATGCAAATAAGAATGAAGAAATCTTAAACACTTTTTGGGAATATGATAAAGAAGATGAAAATGGCTTTGAAAAAATTATTGATGCAGCCTTAAACTTTAATATAAAGCATAATGTATTACCTAAGCTTTATAGCTTTGATATTTTTGATACTATTATTCAAAGGAAAACACTCAGACCGGACGGCATATTCTTTTATGTTAAAGATAAGTTGTTAAGAATGAACACAGGTATTCCATTTTATCTAATCCAAAATTATCCGCGTGTAAGAATTCAAGCAGAAAATTATGTACGAGATTATTACAAAAAATCTGAGTTTATTAGAGATGAAGAAAGATTTGAAATACGTTTTACTGACATAATTGGTAGAATTAAAAAAATACATGATTTGACAGATGAACAAGCTAAAATCTTATATGATTTAGAAATTGAAGCTGAGTTAAAAAATGTTGAAGGTAAAGCAGATAAACTCGAAATCTTATACGACTTATTAGATAAATATCAAGATGTTATTTTAATAAGCGATATGTATCTTCCTAAAGAAGTTATTGTACAGATGCTTGAGAGAGTTGACCCTAAATTAACAGAACTACCTATATATTTATCAAGTGAAAGTGGAAATCAAAAATCGACAAGCCTTATGTATTTAGATATATTTGAAGATCTAGATTATGATTATTCAGAGTGGATACATTATGGTGATAACCGTCATGCAGATTTTAATATTCCAAAAAAACTTAATATAAAAACTAAGCATCATAAACTCACAAAATTTAATGGATATGAAAATCATTTGCTTAATAGAAATAAAAACTATGATACATTTTTACTTACAAACCAATTAGCAAGATTACGTGAAAGAGATAATAGTAAATTGAATTACTACGCTTTTTCATATATCAGTAGTTATTTTGTTCCTTATGTTAGTTGGTCAATTAAAAAAGCAATTAAAGAAAATATTGAAACTCTATACTTTATTTCTAGAGACGGAGAATTGTTGAAAAAAATTGCTGATGAAATTATTGCTGTTCGAGGTTATAACATTAAAACTAAATATATTTATGGTTCAAGAAAAGCATGGAGAATACCTTCGTTTGTAGATGAAGTTGATGAAGAATTCTTTTCACCTTTCGGTAATTTTACTGGTTTGACTAATTTTAAAAGTGCATTAAATGCACTTCATATTAATGAGAGTGAATTCAATGAACTATTCCCACAATTATCATATATCAAGGAGATTGTTGATTTTGATAAAAATACAAAAGAGTTAATAAGATTATCTGCTAAAAATAACAAAAGATATATCAATTTATTATTGCAAAAGGCAAAAGAAGAAAGGGAAATAGTAAATGATTATCTATTACAAGAAATTGATTTTAATGAAAAATTTGCATTTGTTGAATACTGGGGAAGAGGCTATACACAAGATTGTTTAGACAGGTTATTAAATAATCTTTCTGATAAAACAATAGATACAATCTTTTTCTATGCTAGAAGTATATATCCATCGGTAGGAACTTCAATCAGATATAATTACACAAGCAAAATGACTTCTTTAATTTTTATTGAGTCTATTTTTGCAAATATTCCTTATCAAAGTGTACCAGGATATAGATGGAAAGATAATAAAGTTGAGCCTATAATTAATTTCAAAAATTATAATAAGAAATTGTACAATTCAATGGATGAAATGTTGCCAATCTTTATTCAAGAATTCTATAGTAAAAATTATATCGATGAAGATGAATTAGAAAGAAATTTCTATGATTTCGGTGTTGATTACTTTAGAAATAAACCGGAAGATAGTTTCATTGTACAATTCTTTGCGCCATTAAAAGACTCAGTTATTTTATATGAACCTGAAGTAGAGTATGCTCCAGCTATTAGTTATAAAATGGCCACTCAAAAACTACTAGGCAAAAAGGTTCCTTTGAAAACTAAAAATAAAAGAATGTCTCTTAAGCGTTCGCCAAAGGGTGTTCAAAGAGCTTATAAATATTACAATAAATACATTAAAGGAAGAAAACAAAAAATCAAAAATAAAATTAAAAACAATAAACTTGTTAAGATAGGGAAACGTATTAAAAAGTTTATTAAATAAGATTGTTTTGTTTACATTAAAAAAGCACGAAAAATTGTAGTATCGCTTCTTATTGGTGTTAATAAATAAGATTATATTGATTTTTAAACTAAATTTATATAAAATTAATGATAGTTGAACAAACGAATTACATTCTAAAACACTTCCGATATTTCTTTCAAAAGAAATATCGGAAGTGTTTTTATTTTAAATTTCATAAGTAGATATAATATCATAGTGCATCTTATCATTATCATAATGTTTAGTTATTGTAAATATTATTGTGTATATGTAAGAAGTTAAATATAATCATTTGTAAGTTTAAATTTAATTTAAGTTGTTAAACATAAGAGGTATAAAAATGGAAAGAAAAATAGAACTTACATATGCACGAGGTATATTTTGTATAATGGTTGTTTTTGTCCATGCAGTGACCGGATATTTAATAGATCCACTAATTTCAACTACACAAACAATTGAAAAAAGATTAGTAGGTTTTTTTCAAATTTCATTACTATGTGCTACACCATGTTTCATAATGTTATCTGAAACTTTGCTAGGATTGAAATATTCAACGTTTATTCCCAAGAATTTCTTAATTAAAAGAGTAAAGTATATTCTAGTTCCTTACTTTATATTTGGTGTTTATGTGACCTGCGATAGGTTTATGAATAACGAAAATAAAGAATCATTTTGGAGTTTGTTCAAATTTATAGTACTGGAAGGAAACTTTTTTGGTTGGTTTATTATTGTTATCTTCCAATTTTTTATTCTACATAAAATATTCCATAAAGTATTAAATAAAGCTAATCCATTTTTCTTGTTAGCAGGCTCTCTTATTGTAAGCTCTCTCCATTCATACTTAATGTATTTTAATCAAGACTATCATAAATGGTGGGAAGCTTATTACCCACTTTATCCAAGAACAATTATTCTTTATTGGTTATTTTACTTTGTTGTTGGTTTTTATGTAGGAAAATATTATGATTTGGTTTTTGAATTCATCAAGCGACACATTTGGATGTTAATCTCAGTATGGTTTTTCGCATTGTCTTTTTTAGCGTTTAATTTCTTTCATTTAAAAATATTTTTAAATGAATCGTTAAGGTTTGATTTACTAATTTATTCTTGTCTTTCATTTTTATTAGTTATTTATGGAGCCAAGTTTTTAAGTCATTTTCATATAACCATGCTCTACCTTATAAGTGAAATTTCTTTTTTTATTTATTTAGCTCATCAAATAATTATTAAATATATTTCGTTAGCTTTATCATCATTTGTTACACATCCCATTATTTATATTTTAATTTCAGTTGTTTTTACAATAGGATTTTGTATAGGATTAGCTATTATGCTTTCGTTTATTCCTTACATTAGAATTATTGTTGGAAGAAATACACTATATCCGATGGTATTAAATAATTATAGTTTAAAGCAAGAAATCAAAGAGAGCTGAGTGAATTACATCATATAAAAATCAGTAATAATAAATGTAGAAAAACCACCATCAAGTTCCCCAACTTGATGGTGGTTTTATTTCCTCATTTTATTAAATTATGCTGGAATTTCTGCACGTTTGTCTGAGTGTTTACGAACGAATGCAGCTGCAATAACTGAAATGATACCGAAGATCATGAATCCGATAAACATCCAAATTGTTTCGTTCATTTCAATATGTTGATTCATATAGATGATATCTCTAAGTGTGTGTGCATAGTGACTGAATGGGTTCCAACCTACAATATATTTACGGTAGAACTCTGGAAGCATTTGTTCTGGCAACATTAACAGTTGCATACTGAAGAACAATAATAGGAAGAAGACGGGTACGATCTTCATGCCTGCCCAAGTCATACAGCCAAGTACAAGTCCGATGAATCCCATGAATGCAATCATGATATAAAGTGCAACACGGTTTGGATGATCGAAGTGGAAGCCTAATACATCTTTCATAAAATAGATATATCCAAAGCTGCCGATTAAAGCACTCACAGCAGTCATTCCAATTTGGCTAAGTGCTGCAATTAAACGATTTTTACGGCTTACTAAGTTGCTTGTACGGAATGCGAAGAACAAGATAACTGATATGATTAATGATCCCATCCACACTGGCATAAACATTAAGAATGAAGCATTACCATTTGCTTGATGATCTTTTACTTTATGCACTGTAATATTATCTACATTTACAGGTTGAGTTAAGCCTTCGATATCTTTAGCTGGAATAGATACGTTTTGTTTATCTAAAATATCTAAACTTTGTTTTGTAATTTGTGCATTAACTTTTTGACCAAGTCCATCTAATACTTTAGTTGCGATTTGAGAGCCTTGTAAGTTAACACCTTGACTGATGATTGTTTTAAGTTGTGCTGATTCAGGTTTAACATCTTGTGAACCTGATTGTTTCATTTTCTCAGCCATTTGTTGTGCAGCTTCTGGTGGAATTTCCCCTGATTTTACTTTATCTTCCATCTCTTGCTTTTTAGCTTTCATGACTGAAGCTTGTGTTTTGCTGAGTGCGTATTTTGAAAAGTCTTTTTCTAGTACAACAGTACCAAAGTATTTTTCATCGTCCATGCCTTCACGCGCTTTTTTCTCACTAGATACTTCTTTCCATTCTATTGCTTCTGATTTATTTTTCAATAAGTTGTCTGTTAAGTCTTTACCGATATTAACGTGTTTGCCTTGCATATCTGTACCTTTATCTAAGTTCACAACTGCAAGTGGTATGTTTTTAGGTTTTGGATTGTAAGCAGGATAGAATGCCACTGCTAATAACATGATAACTACCAATAATCCGATTGGTGCTATCCAAAGTAATTTATTTTTAAAAATGTTCATTTTTTAACCTCCCAATAAATAATTATTAAACACTGTGTTGATTTATCATTACTTTGACTATTATAATAGGAATATAAATAGATGCAATGCTCAATTTAGGACTAATTGTACTTTAATGAACAAAATAATTTAAAGTGTTCATTAACTTTTATCGGAGGGAATAAAATGGCAGTAGACAGACGAGTGCGTAAAACACAAGCAGCAATAAAAAATGCATTTATCCACTTATTAGAAGAAAAAGATTTAGATCACATTACAGTAAGTGATATTACAGACGCAGCAGATATTAATAGAGGGACTTTTTATCTGCATTATGAAGATAAATATATTTTATTAGAATCAATGGAAGATGAGTATGCAAAACAACTATATGATTTAACACGTTTTAGAGATGTATTTAAGAATGTGGAAAATGCTGAACAGTTTAATAGAGAATTTTCAGAACATATAATGAAAAAAGTGATTACACATGTGTCAAACAATATGGATTTTTATCGCGTTATTTTAACATTAGACCGTCGAAGTAAAATAGAGGAAAAGATAATGGATATTATAAAAGAAAATTTATTAGATCAGTCTGATGAAAATAATAAGATAGCAGGAATCCCTGTAGAATATTTTCATAGCTATGTAACAGGTTCAATGATTTCAGTCATCAAATACTGGGTACAAGACGAAAATCGCATGGAAGTAGATACTTTGATAAAATATATTTCACGTATTGTATTTAATGGGCCATTGCGTTTAGTCGCAGGTTCACATAATGGAGAAGTATGGGAATAGTGAGCGCAAAAGTTAACAAGGGATAAATAATAAGAGTTGAAGTTAATCTAAAAACGAAAAGAGGATAATTATGAATAAGCTTTTTGCAATTGGCGAAGCTTTGATTGATTTTATACCAAATGAACGAGATTCAAAACTGAAAGAGGTTTCGCAATTTCAACCGCAAGTTGGCGGGGCACCAACAAATGTAGCAAGTTGTGTTGCTAAATTAGGGGGAAATGCTTCAATCATTACACAAGTAGGAGAAGATGCATTCGGCGAAAAAATAGAAGATACATTAAATAATATTGATGTAGACACTAATTATTTGATGAAAACCGACAAAGCGAATACTGCACTTGCCTTTGTAAGTTTAACAAAAGAAGGAGAACGTGATTTTGCATTTTATCGTAAACCTTCAGCAGATATGCTTTTAAAAACAGAGAATTTACCTGAATTACAGTTTGATTCAACTGACATCCTTCATTTTTGTTCTGTAGATTTAGTAGAATCTCCAATGAAACAGACACATATAGGAGTTATAGATAAAATGTTGAATGCAGATGGAACTGTCATTTTTGATCCAAACCTTCGTTTTCCACTATGGGATTCGCTTGAAGATTTACGGAAAACTGTCTTAGAGTTTATTCCTAAAGCGCATATTCTCAAAATATCTGATGAAGAATTAGAATTTATTACGAAAATTAAAGATAAGAATGAAGCTATTGAATCATTGTTTGTGGGTAATGTGGAAATCATAATCTATACAGAAGGTAAAAATGGAGCTTCTATTTATACAAAAGACGGAAAGATAGCACATGAAAATGGATTTGAAGTTACCGTAAAAGATACCACAGGAGCAGGAGATGCATTTATAGGAGCAATTATATTCCAGCTATTAAAACAAGATAGAAAGCATTTAATAGAAAATGGTAATCATTATTTAAGATTCGCAAATGCAGTAGGTGGCGTTACAACTACAGCGTATGGCGCAATAGAAAGTTTGCCATATCTAGAGGACGTTGAAAAACTAGTAAATCATTCAGAAGCAAATGAATAAAAATAAATTCAAGCTGTCAAACCTTATTATAAAAAGGGTTTGACAGCTTTTTTATGTATATCGTAAAAAAAGATAACGATATATCGTTGATCTATTTCGACATATCGTTTATACTTTCGATATATCGAAATAAAGAAAACGAAAGAAGGAATTAAATATGTTTAGACGTGGATTTGATCAATTCAGAAATATGAGAGACAGTGAAGGGTTTGACTTTGGAAGAGGGTTCGGCGGTTTTGAGAAAATGTTTGGTGGCCGAGGACAAGAACGTATGTTTAAAAAAGGCAACTTACAGTTTATGATTCTAAATTCTTTAAAAGAAGAGCCGAAACATGGTTATCAAATCATTAAAGATTTAGAAGAACAATTTAAAGGTTTTTACTCACCAAGCCCAGGCTCTGTTTATCCGATTTTACAAATGTTGGAAGACAGAGAATTTGTATCGGTCACAAAAGAAGGCAATAAAAAAATATATACCATTACTGAAGAAGGTGAAAACTTCTTAAAAGAAAACGCAGACCAAGATGAGTTTGCAAAACGTATGAAACAATTCCAAAACTTTAATAGAGAAGATATGAAAACGCTAGGTGCAGATATCAAAGAAACAGTAAATGCAATATTAACAACGAGCAAAGAAGCAATGACAGATGAAGAAAAACGTAAACAATTCGACCGCTTCCTCACTCAAATTAAAGAACAAGCTCAAAACTTATACAAAGAAGATGATCGAAATGACAAATAAAAAAATTGGGATCATAGGCGGCGGTCCAGGCGGTTTAATGCTAGGCTTACTCCTTCAAAATCAAGGTTTAGACGTCCATATCTATGAAAAAGCAGACCGCAACGTCAATCGTTCACGCGGCGGCTCATTAGACATCCATCATGATACAGGACAACTCCCATTGGCCGAAGCAGGTTTACTTGATGAGTTTAAAGCACTTGCACGCTTTGAAGGCGAAGACACTAAAATTGTAGATAAACATGGGCATATCTATTTCGAAGAAGATGCTGAAGGAGAAGGCGGACGACCAGAAATTGATCGCGGTGAATTATGTGATTTAATTCAAAACAAAATTGAACCAAGCCGTATTCATTATGGTTATAAATTTGAAAGCATGGAAACATTAGAAGGCGGACGCGTTAAAGTCAACTTCAATCATAGCGATGACTTCAATCATATTGAACAACAAGAAACAGAAGTTTTCGATTTAGTAATAGGATCAGATGGTGCATTTTCAAAAGTACGTCCGTTTCTTGCTGATACAGAGTTGATTTATACAGGTGTCTCATTTATTGAACTCAGCGTACCTGATGTCAATACAAAATACCCTGATTTAGCCGAATATAATAAGAATGGTAAAATGATGGGACTTGGCGGAGACCAGTTAATATTAGGACAATTGAACGGTGACGGGCGCATTGTTGTCTATGTTGCTTATGAGTTAGATAGAGAACAATTAGATGAATACAAAGCACTAGATAATGATGCTTTGAAAGCGCGTATACTAGAAGAATTTCAAGATTGGGATGAAGATTTACTAAAATATATTAAGTACTCAGACGATAATATCATGTTCAGACGCATCTACCGTCTGCCAATCGGGTTTGAATGGCAGCATCAACCGAATGTAACATTAATCGGTGATGCAGCACATTTAATGAGTCCTTTTGCAGGTGAGGGTGTTAATATGGCACTCTATGATGCATACATGTTAGCCCACGCAATCGCAGATCAAGCAGACTCAATCGACTTTGATAAAGCACTTGCTGAGTATGAAGCAAATATGTATGAAAGTTCAAAAGAACGCGCAAAAGAATCTCAAGAAAACTTAGAAACTTTCTTTAGAGAAGACGCACCTGAAGTGATGGCAAACTTCTTTATTGAAGGACAAAAAATGTTAGAAGCACAAAATCGACAATCTAATCAATAGAACACAATTAAATTTCAACCTTATCTCGATTTGATTGAAACCCTCAAGTAAATTTGATAAGATTTAATTGTATTAAAATAGCCCTTAGTCGTGTAAGGACGTAAGGGCCTGAGTACAGGATTCATGATTTATATTGTGAATACCTCGCTGAATAAAGTAGATGGACTAGTTATGTGGCAGCATAGCTAGTCTTTTTTATTGCTGTCCTTGCTGATTAAAAACTTGATAGCTGTAGCGAGTAAAGTCACTTGTACGATAGAAGAAAAATTAATCGTGAGTTCATGGATTATAATGTGCATCCATATCACCTCACTTCCTTGCCGAATAAAGAAAAGAGGTACTCACATGCGTCGTTGAGCCTGTTACTCATAAATTTAGTTTAGCACTTTGAACATCTGTTTTCAAAGAAAATACGAACAAATGTTCGATTTAAATTATAGCATAACTCAAAGTAAGATGCATGATGCATATGTGATTAGAATATGTTCTTATTTCTTGTAAAAGACAATGATCAATACGTCAACGAACACTTGATCAGCATTGGCGTATTTAAATTAGATGTTATTTCCAGCATCGTCTGTTATTTTCAACAACTGTACTACTTGGTTTTCAATAGCTGATTTATTTGAACTTTCATCTTGAATATAGACCATTACCATTTGAACAATGCCTGCAGCAAAAAATTCTGGGAAAAGTTGTTCGCTTAAATGGTGCGTGCGCATGAATGCTGTACTTAATCTTCCGTCTAACTGGCGTATAATAAATTTTTGTAATTTCTGTTTGTATTCATCAGCATTTTTAATATTGAAAAGCCGTTTGAAAAAGATTTGATGTGCTTCGAAAAAGTTAAGCCAAATTTTAGTACCTTCTTCTAGCCCCAAATCTTTCTTCGCCTCACAAATCTCATCTAAATGCTCAAAGTGTTTTTGAACAATTGCATCAAGCAAGTCATATTTATCTAAATAGTGAAGATAAAAAGTTTTGCGCTCTATCTCTGCAGCATCTGCAATTTCTTTAATCGTGATTTTCTCAAAATCTTTTTTATAAAATAAATCCAAAAAAGTTTCAGTGATATTGCGTCGTGTTTTAACCACACGTTTATCCATAATAAAACATCTCCTTATTTAAAACCCGGTTCTATTAATATGTGTATTAATACACAACTGTTCAAGGGTATAACTTGTATATACGCAATTTCTTGATATATTTAGATTATACACACAAGAGTTATAAAACACTAGAGAGAATTAATAAAGATAAAAGGGTGATTATTTTGAAAGAACAACATGTAACCTTTAAAACAAGAGATGTTGAAACTGCAGGTATTTTGAGAACACCAGATAATGCGGGAGACAAAGCATTGCCAACTATTGTGGTTATGCATCCGATTAGCAGTGTAAAAGAACAGACTGCAAGCATTTATGCGAAACGTTTAACTGAAGAAGGCTTCGCAACTTTAGCTTTTGATGCAGCACATCAAGGTGAAATTGCTGCAGAACCGAAAAATATTGAAGTGCCTTATTATCGTGTAGATGATGCCAAAGCAGCCATCGACTATTTAAATACACTTGATATTGTAGATGACAAACGTATTGGTATTTTAGGTATTTGCGGAGGCGGCGGTTATGCGGTCAATGCAAGCTTAACTGATAAACGTATTAAAGCAGTCAGCTCTGTGGCAGGTGTCAACTTCGGAATGATAGCGCGAGAAGGAGATTTTACGCCTGATTCTGCATTGAAAACATTGTATCAAGTTGCAGAGCAGCGTGAATCAGAAGCTAAAGGCGGCGAACAAGCGTTGATGCCTTATGCACCTGATAGTGAAGAACAGCGTAAAGAATTAGGGCTTGATGATATCGATATCAAAGAAGCGGTCGACTATTATAGAACTGATCGCGGATATCATAAAAATGTAACAAACCGATATCGTGTTATCGATCAAGCTGATGTTATTGGTTTTGATGCCTATCATTTAGCTGATAAATTGTTGGACCAACCTTTATATATTGTAGCAGGTGATAAACCAGGTGCGTTTGGTTCTTATCGCTGTGCTTATGAATTGTTCGACAAAGCATTGAGTGATAAAAAGACATTGAATATTGTCAAAGGTGTTTCTCACTATGATTTATATGACCAACCTAAAGCAGTAGATGAAGCTTTAAAAGGGTTAGTCCCTTTCTACAAAAAGTATTTATAAATAAAAGCGTCGTTGCTAAATCAATAGTTTCATAAAAATAACGAACCCCCTTGTTGCGTCTATTCATGCAACAAGGGGATTCGCTTATTTTTTAGATAAACAAGTTGTGGTTCGCATGTTCTGTATCGCCGATATAAGTACCGACACCTGCAAATTCAACTTCTGGGCGTAGTTCTTCTTTTTTAATACCCATGACATCCATGCTCATTGTACATGCGATGAGTTTAATATCATTATCAATCGCTTTATCAATCAATGTTGGAAGAGAGTCTACATTTTTTTGTTTCATAATCATTTTCATCATCAATCGTCCTAAACCGAACATGTTCATTTTAGAAAGCGGCATGTTTTCTGGGCCGCTTGGCAGCATCATGCCGAATAAACGTTCAATTCCTGTCTTTTTCACTTTGCCGGGATTAGGGCGTTTTAATGCGTTTAAGCCCCAGAACGTACAGAAAATTGAAACCTCGCGACCAGCAGCACGAGCGCCGTTTGCAATAATAAATGCTGCTAGGGCTTTGTCTAATTCGCCACTGAATAAGACAATTGTGGTACCTTTTTCTGTGTGTTGTACAGAGAGGTCTTTAGGTTGCTGGTCGGCTTTTTCAATCACTGCAGTGACTTCTTTATCATTTTGTTTCAAGTCTACTAACGTATTCCCGGTTTGAGAAGCCCAGCTTTTGATGTCACTCGCAAAGCCTGGGTCTGTCACAACTACCTCAAGTTGTTCACCAGGCTCTAATTGTTTGAGTTCTTGATTCACATTCATGAGCGGACCAGGACACTGCATACCGCTGTAGTTCACTTTCTTACGGTTTGATTTAAGAGTAGGTGTTGTGGCAGCTTTTTGTGCTGTTTCTGTTTTTGGTGATTCTGTTTTTGCTGTTTTTTCGGTTTCCGTTTTGTTAGGTGCAGTTTGAGCTGCTTCTTTATCTTGAATAGCCTGATAACCACCGTTTAAGTTAACGACTGTAAAGCCGCTATCGCTCAACATTTGGCTTGCTTGTTGGCTGCGTTTGCCAGCTTGGCAATAAAGATAATAAGTTTTACTTTGATCAAGCGGGAATTTGGTGTTGAGTGATGATAACGGATAAGACTGTGCTCCGTCTATATGACCCGCTTCATATTCTTCTGGTTCTCTTACATCTATCAATTGTCCTTGTTGACCCATTGCTTCTAAATCTTCATCTGTTAAACCTGAAATTTGCACGGTTTTAAATTTAACCATGTAACCCATCTCCTCGTATAATAAATTTATATTTTGAATATTTGTTTACATTTTTATCTATTTAGTTGGTTATTTCTTAGTATTCTTAGATAATATTCTTAGTGAGGAAGAACTTTAAGAAAGAGACCTTCAATATCTTCTTTAAGAATTGTTATAGTGATTGTACAAGTATTGAGTTAATAAATAAAATGAACTGCATATGTTAAATATAATGATATGAGGTGAGAAGCTTGAAGCAGCAAAAGATTTTTACACCGATTGAATGGATAATGATAATTCTGCTTGTTTTATTGCTCATTGTAAATATACTGTCTATTTTTGGATTGATCGGGATAAATCAAGACATACAAACACTGATATGGGGTGGTTATTTAATCATTATAGGTATTTTATTGCATCGATTTAATAAAAAGAAAATAGCTGTTATCTTTTATATTATTGGAGCACTAGATATGATAATAGGTTTGATGCATATATTGAGTTCATAATAGTGAGGTGACATGATGAGAAAAAGAAGTGCATTGGATTATCTTTTAGCAGGTGTATTAATTGTTTTGTTAATCTTAAATACATTATTTGTTTTTGAAGTTATACATATTTCAAATGCGTTTAGCAGCTTGATGCTTTCGCTCACTCTTTTAGTTTGTGCTTTAAGTACTTATCACAGTGGTTACAAAAAAACTGCATACTTTATAATTATTTCAGCATGTTTTACTGGAGTGGTAAGTATTATTCGATTATTCGTTTAAGCAACTATTCTTTCTTATATATTAATACGATATAATATAATTGAATATAAATAATTTGATGAATAGGTGGTGTGGGTTTTGAAACCTAGTAAATTATGGGTCAGTTATGTAGGCATCGTTATTTTGGTAATAACTTTAATTTTAAGCATATTATCAATTATTTAATATCGTTGCATTGCCAAAGGGGTTTACCAGCCTTTTAAGTGGTTTGATTCTCGTAATACTTTATTTCTTGATGTTTAGAGAGATTAAAACACTAGGAAAAGTTATCTTGATTATCTTGGATATTGTTTTGGGAGTAACTAATCTGCTTCTATGATAAACTAAGACTAATTATCTGAAATTTTCAGAAAGAATTTGAAGTAAAGGAATGTATAGAATGACCGAGTATAATAATGACTATGAACATCTTTTGTTCTATTTTGCATATAAGACGTTCATCAATACGGCAGACGAGATTATTGAGAAGAAAGGTATGAGTCGCCAACATCACCGCTTCTTATTCTTTATCGATAAAGTTCCGGGTATTACAATCCGTGATCTATTGAAGAGCATGGAAATTTCAAAACAAGGAAGCCATCAAACATTACGCAAGTTGAAAGAAGAAGGACTTGTAGTGGAGAAGAAATCTCAAGAAGATGGCCGAGTGAA
Organism: Staphylococcus condimenti; assembly: GCF_001618885.1. Taxonomy (NCBI): domain Bacteria; kingdom Bacillati; phylum Bacillota; class Bacilli; order Caryophanales; family Staphylococcaceae; genus Staphylococcus; species Staphylococcus condimenti. The sequence goes on from NZ_CP015114.1 coordinate 1,944,753, forward strand.
AGAATTGTTTGCGACCGATAAAGGTCATGAACTCGTAACGGAAATTAATAAAGCACAAAATGATTTATTGCAGAATATTAAATCAAAAGTCGGTAATGACTGGAATGCCATGATGGAAGAGATGGCTAGTTATCGACCAGGTTTCCAAGAAGTGAAATATTTAAAAAGTGAAAAATAAGAAAACACCAGATATTATCCCTATCCTGCAGACGTTGAAAAAGCGAAAACAAGATAGGGATTTTTAATAAGATAAACATTATATTTTAAAGGCGTCTTTTCCGACAGGAACACTCATATAAGTCAATAAAATTGACCTAATTTATAGGAAAGCGTTATCCTATAGGTGTATTAGAAAAAGAGACAAAGGTGGAATGAATTATGAAAAAACGTGTCGGAGAATATTTAATGGACTGTTTAAGTAACACTGGCGTTGACAAAGTATTTGGTGTGCCGGGTGATTTCAACTTGGCATTCTTAGACGATATTATCAGCAGAGATGATATAGAGTGGGTCGGTAATACAAATGAATTGAATGCAAGTTATGCAGCAGACGGCTATGCACGTATGAAAGGCATCAGCGCAATGGTTACAACATTTGGTGTAGGGGAATTATCAGCAGTTAACGGAGTTGCAGGTTCTTACGCTGAACGTGTGCCCGTTGTAGCAATTACAGGTGCGCCAACACGTGCAGTTGAAGAAGCTGGCAAATATGTACATCATTCTTTAGGTGAAGGTACATTTGATAATTACCGTAAAATGTTCAAAGAAATTACGACAACACAAGGTTATATTACTCCTGAAAATGCACAAACTGAGATTCCACGTTTATTAAACGCAGCGTTAGCTGAAAAACGCCCTGTGCATTTACACTTACCGATTGATGTCGCAATGACAGAAATCGATGTAGAAAACACATATGAAGTTCCAGAACGTAAAGTTAAAGATGTATCAAAATATATTGCAATGGTCAAAGATAAATTAGAAAGTGCTTCTCAACCTGTGATTATTGCAGGTCATGAAATTAACAGCTTCAAATTGCATGAACAACTTGAAGTCTTTGTAAATAAAACACATATTCCAGTAGCACAATTGTCACTTGGTAAAGGTGCTTTCAATGAAGAAAACCCTTATTATATGGGTGTTTATGATGGTTCTATTGCTGAAGAAAATATTCGTGATTATGTTGATAACAGCGATGCGATTTTAAATATCGGTGCGAAATTAACAGACTCTGCGACAGCTGGTTTTTCATTCGAATTTGATATTGATGATGTTGTGATGTTGAACCAACACAATTTCAAAATGAATGAAACTGTAGCAGAAGATGTGACATTGCCAGACTTGATGGATGGTTTAATGGAAATGGATTACGTGAATGAAGCGGATTATCCGAAATTCAAACGCCCTGAACCAGGCCAATATGAATTAAATGGCGATGTGTTGACTCAAGAAACGTACTTCAAAATGATGCAAGATTTCTTAGCACCATCTGATGTTATTTTAGCTGAACAAGGTACGTCTTTCTTTGGCGCTTATGATTTAGCACTTTATAAAGGCAATAAATTTGTAGGCCAACCATTATGGGGTTCTATTGGTTACACATTGCCTGCAACAATCGGTACACAAATTGCTGAACCGAACCGCCGCAACTTATTGTTAATTGGTGATGGTTCACTGCAACTTACAGTACAAGGTATTTCTACAATGATTCGCCAAGGATTGAAACCAGTAATGTTTGTTATCAATAATGACGGCTACACAGTTGAACGTAAAATTCATGGTGAAAATGCATCATATAACGATATCTTTATGTGGGATTATAAAGCATTGCCTGCTGTTTTCGGCGGCGAAGATGTTGTTAAAATCCATGATGTATCTACGAGTGAAGAACTTGATCAAGCTTTTGAAGCAATCAAAGCTTATCCAGATATGATGCACTTTGTAGAAGTGAAAATGGCTATGCACGATGCACCGCATAAATTAGATGCTATCGGAAAAGCTTTCGCAAAACAAAATAGTTAACTATTTGATGTGATACCACGGTTACCATTCAACCGTGGTATTTTTGTGTGCTTAAAAAGTTATTTGCAAATTGTTTTAATGGGTAAAAGATAATTGGTTAAAAGATATAAAATGAAATCAGATTGAGTTTGTGAGTTAAGAATGAAATACGAAAGATTTTTTGTTTTAAGCATCTTTTGAGCGACAGCTTCAAAAAAATATTTATTTGTAGAAAAAGAATAATTATACAAAAATACCGTATATTAAGTTCGTTCAATTCGTTAAATTTTAACTTAACACTACGATGTCGGCGGTTAATTCAGTTGAAACGCTTCCAAAAAATATATAATTATTCATTGGGAAGATTATTTTAATCTGCATGAATTTGCATTATTATAAATAATTCGTTAATGTCTTTATGTAGCTATTAAATAAGTTGTTGAGATTTTTATGTTCGTCGGGGAATTAAATGCATATTTTTCTTAACACAAAAAATAAATAGGGAGTGCAAAAACATTGCAAAAAGCTAAAAAAGAAAGCAAAGCGAAAAAGTCCCAAATTATGGACTGGACGACCTTTTATGGAACCGTTATCGTACTGCTCATTGCAGTTGTGCCGATGATGGCTTTTCCAAAAGCGAGTCAGAAAGTTATCACAGATATTAACGAATCGATTTCTAACTCAATTGGTGCTGTCTATCTGACATTGGGCCTTGTTATTTTAGGCTTCGTGCTTTACATTGCATTCGGTAAATACGGAAATGTAACTTTGGGTAAAGCGAGTGACCGCCCGGAATTCGGCAACTTTAGTTGGGCCTCTATGTTGTTTTGTGCGGGTATCGGCTCTGATATTCTTTATTGGGGTGTTATTGAGTGGGCGTACTATTATCAAGTACCGCCTCACGGAGCAAAAGGTATGACAGATCATGCATTGGAATACGCGACAATGTACGGTATGTTCCACTGGGGACCTATTGCATGGGCTATTTATGTATTGCCAGCATTACCAATTGGTTATTTAGTTTTCGTGAAGAAAAAACCAGTTTATAAAATCAGCCAAGCTTGCCGTCCGATTTTGAAAGGGCAAACGGATAAATTGCCTGGTAAAATCGTGGATATTCTCTTTATCTTCGGTTTACTTGGCGGTGCTGCAACTTCATTAGCATTAGGGGTGCCGATGATTTCTGCAGGTATTGAAAAATTAACAGGACTAGACGGCAGCAATATGTTGTTGCGTACTGTCATCTTATTTACAATCACTGTCGTATTTGCGGTCAGCTCATATACAGGATTGAAAAAAGGGATTCAACGTTTGAGTGACGTCAATGTCTGGTTATCATTCTTGCTTTTAGGTTTCGTATTTGTAGTCGGACCGACTGTCTTTATTATGAATACGACAGTAACAAGTTTTGGTAACATGTTGAAGAATTTTTTTGAAATGGCCACATGGCTTGAACCGTTCGGCGGTATTGACGGCCGCAAGATTACACATTTCCCTCAACAATGGACAATTTTCTATTGGTCATGGTGGATTGTGTATGCGCCATTTATCGGTTTGTTTATCGCACGTATCTCTAAAGGACGTACGTTGAAAGAAGTTATTTTAGGTACGATTGTTTACGGTACATTAGGGTGTGTATTGTTCTTTGGTATCTTCGGAAACTATGCTGTTTACTTACAAATCACACATCAATTTAATGTGGTTGAATTCTTGAATACGCACGGTACTGAATCAGCAATCATTGAAGTAATGCATCAATTGCCGTTTGGTAATATCGTCGTTGTATTATTCTTGATCTCAGCATTCTTATTCTTGGCGACAACGTTCGACTCAGGTTCATATATCTTAGCAGCAGCTTCACAAAAGAAAGTTGTGGGTGAACCATTACGTGCTAACCGACTATTCTGGGCATTTGCGTTATGTTTATTACCATTCTCACTTATGCTTGTAGGTGGACAACGGGCATTAGAAGTATTGAAGACAGCTTCTATTTTGGCGTCCGTGCCGTTAATTGTGATATTCGTCTTCATGATGATATCCTTTATTATCACCTTATCGCGTGATCGGATTAAGCTTGAATTAAGAGCTGAACGATTGAAAAAAGCAGAACAGCGGGTTTTAAGCATGCATGAAATCGCAGAAAATAGAAATAATGATACACCGATGAAATAAGCAATCGAATAAAAAACAAAGCACCAGCATCCTTAATTTAAGGACGTTGGTGCTTTGTTTATATCAAGATATAAGTATGTTAGGTTAGATGGTCTTTCTTATTCTTCAGGAATAGGGAAGTATTTAAAGATTTCACCGCTTTGGATAGCATCACTGATTTGTGTCAGCCATTTGTAGTATATGATTGAATGTTCAAGTTGTGCATATATTTTTTCAGCATGTTCTCGAGTTTCAGGCGATACATCATCTGCTTCAAGTATTTCACGGATGATTTTTTCTGATTCATTCAGCGATTCCATGTTGACTGTAATTTCACGATTGAATTTAATGTTGAAGAAATTACGAAAGAATGTGAAGAAGTCTTTTTCAGCTACAAAATGTTGTTTGCGGCTGCCGCGTGTAAATTGTTGTTTAACCAAGTCGTATTCTTGTAGTTTTTTGACTCCTGTACTCATACTCGGTTTGCTCATTTGAAGTTCTTCGCGCATTTGATCGAGTGTCATATTGTCCTCGAATACCATAGTGCCGTATAAGTTGCCGACACTGCGGTTGATGCCGTATAAATCCATCGTTTCACCGATGGCACTGATTACTAAATCTTTGGCCTCATCAATTTCTTGTTCATAGTTATTTGAACTTGCCATAATTAAACCTCCGTCCACTGCATTTACATATATTTTAGAGTGAATTAATGAATTAGTCCAATGTTGGTGGGAAAACAAAATATAGAATATTGTATTTGAGTATCTATGTTGAATTTGTTTTCCAAACTTGCTAGTTTGACATTGTTCTTATTTCCATGCTAACATAAATTTTGTAAAATTCGTTAAATAAAAATTTAACAAAGTTAACGGAGGTCGAAATGATGGAACTTGTAAACCATTTATCTCGCCAACAATTTATTGACGGCGAATGGGTAGATAGTGCGAATAAAGCTACACGTAAAATTATTAACCCTTATAACCAAGAAGTTATTTTTGAAGTCGCTGAAGCAGCACCTGAAGATGCAAAACGTGCCATCGAAGCTGCAAGACGCGCATTTGATGAAGGCGAATATGCCAACGAAACAAGTGAAGTCAAAGGGCAAAAAGTAAGAGCTGTCGCTGATAAAATTAAAGAAAATCGCGAAGAATTAGCAAAACTTGAAACATTAGATACAGGTAAAACGTATGAAGAATCATTAGCAGATATGGATGATATCCATAATGTATTTATGTATTTTGCAGGTCTTGCTGATAAAGATGGCGGTGAAGTGATTAATTCACCGATTCCAGGTACAGAAAGTAAAATTGTGAAAGAACCAGTGGGAGTTGTAACACAAATCACTCCTTGGAATTATCCATTATTGCAAGCCTCTTGGAAAATTGCACCTGCACTTGCTACAGGTTGTTCACTTGTAATGAAACCAAGTGAAATCACACCGCTTACTACAATTCGCGTATTCGAATTGATGGAAGAAGTAGGATTCCCTAAAGGTGTTATTAACTTAGTTTTAGGTGCTGGTTCAGAGGTCGGCGATGTATTGTCTGGCCACCCAGATGTCGACCTTGTATCATTCACAGGCGGTATTAAAACAGGTAAACACATTATGAAACAAGCAGCTGACCATGTAACAAATGTTGCATTGGAACTTGGCGGTAAAAACCCTAATGTTATTTTTGAAGATGCAGATTTAGATTTAGCAGTAGACCAAGCCTTAAACGGTGGTTATTTCCATGCTGGTCAAGTATGTTCAGCAGGATCACGTATCATCGTTCAAAACAGCATTAAAGATAAATTCGAAAAAGCATTGATTGATCGCGTCGAAAAAATCCGCATTGGTAATGGATTTGATGAATCTACTGAAATGGGACCTGTTATTTCAGCAGAACATTTAGCTAAAATTGAAGGTTATATGGATGTGGCTAAAGAAGAAGGCGCAACAATAGCAACAGGCGGCAAACGTTCTGAACGCGAAGATTTAAAAGATGGTTTCTTCTTTGAACCGACTGTTATTACAGACTGTGATACGTCAATGCGTATTGTACAAGAAGAAGTATTCGGACCTGTTGTAACTGTTGAAGGTTTTGAAGATGAAGCAGACGCTGTTCGTTTAGCAAATGACTCAATTTATGGTCTTGCTGGTGCAGTCTTCTCTAAAGATATCGGCAAAGCACAACGTGTCGCAAGCCGTCTCCGTATGGGTACAGTATGGATTAATGATTTCCATCCTTATTTTGCACAAGCACCATGGGGCGGATATAAACAATCTGGTATTGGCCGCGAATTAGGAAAAGAAGGATTAGAAGAATATCTTGTATCAAAACACATTTTAACGAACTATCAACCAGAACCTGTAAATTGGTTCCAAGGCTAAATTTAAAGATATTAAAAAGCGAGCAAAGCAAGATTAAGTCGCTTCAGCGCTTCTTGCTTTCCCGCTTTATTTTTTGAGAAAAGGTTGAGCAAAGCTGAAATCGCTACAGATATGTTCAGTGTAAAGCAAAATAAAACAAACCATAATAATAGGAGGATATTTAAAATGGCAACATCTTATGATTATGATTACATTATTATCGGCGGCGGAAGTGCTGGATCAGTACTCGGCAACCGTTTAAGCGTTAACCCGAACAATGAAGTATTGGTATTAGAAGCAGGACGCAGTGACTATTTCTGGGATTTATTTATTCAAATGCCTGCTGCATTAATGTTCCCTTCAGGAAATCGTTTCTATGATTGGATTTACAGCACAAATAACGAACCACATATGGGTGGACGTCAAGTCGCACATGCTCGTGGTAAAGTATTAGGCGGTTCAAGCTCTATCAACGGTATGATTTACCAACGCGGCAATCCAATGGACTATGAAAAATGGGGTGCTCCTGAAGGTATGAGTACTTGGGATTTCGCACACTGCTTACCATATTTTAAACGTTTAGAAAAAACATTCGGAGCAACAAAAGATGATGAATATCGTGGACATCATGGTCCAATCAAACTTAAACGCGGACCTGCTAAAAACCCATTGTTCCAAGCATTCTTTGAAGCAGGAGTTCAAGCTGGTTACAATAAAACACCTGATGTGAATGGCTTCCGTCAAGAAGGTTTCGGACCATTTGATAGCCAAGTGCATAATGGACGTCGTGTTTCTGCATCACGTGCTTATTTAAGACCTGCAATGAAACGACAAAACTTGCATGTTAAAACACGTTCATTCGTTACTAAATTGAATTTTGATGGTAATAAAGTAACTGGTGTTACATTTAAACGTAATGGTAAAGAGCATACAGTTACAGCTAAAGAAGTTATTTTATCTGGTGGTGCATTCAATACACCTCAATTACTACAATTATCTGGTATAGGTGATCCAGAACACTTGAAATCATTAGGCATTGAACCACGTATCAACTTGCCAGGTGTCGGAGAAAACTTTGAAGATCATTTAGAAGTATATATTCAACACGCTTCTAAACAACCTGTTTCTGAACAACCAAGCCTGAATTTATTAAGATGGCCTTGGATTGGTTTACAATGGATCTTCAGCCGCAAAGGACCTGCAGCGTCAAACCACTTTGAAGGCGGAGGCTTCGTACGTTCTAATGAGGATGTAAAATATCCTAACTTAATGTTCCACTTCTTGCCGATTGCAGTGCGTTATGATGGACAAAAAGCAGATACTGAACACGGTTACCAAGTTCATGTTGGTCCAATGTATTCAAACTCACGCGGTCATTTGAAAATCAAATCAAAAGATCCGTTTGAACATCCAGATTTCACATTCAATTATTTATCAACAGATGAAGATAAACGCGAATGGGTTGAAGCAGTACGTGTCGCACGTAACATTTTATCTCAACCAGCAATGGATCCATATAATGCAGGTGAAATTTCACCAGGACCTGAAGTACAAACAGATGAAGAAATTTTAGATTGGGTACGTCGTGATGCTGAAACAGCATTACACCCATCATGCAGTGCGAAAATGGGACCAGCATCTGACCCAATGGCAGTTGTAGATCCATTAACAATGAAAGTACACGGTATGGAAAACTTACGTGTTGTAGATGCGTCAGTAATGCCTACAACAACAAATGGTAATATTCATGCGCCTGTTTTAATGATTGCAGAAAAAGCAGCAGATATTATCTTAGGTAATGATCCAATGGAACCAGAATATAAAGATTATTATCAACACGGTGTACATGATAAAGATGCAGGTACAGTGAAATAGAATAATAAGTAAAGATTCTTTTTATACCCTTGAGGTTGAATTTAACAAATCAACTTCAAGGGTTTTTATTATGGTGTTTGAAAAGTGCAAAACATATTAAACTTTTAAAAAAGTTGTAACTAAAAAATCACAAAATATTCAAAAAATAATAAAAAAAGATGCAAGTCGCATAGATAAAGGGATAAAGCTTACTTTGAGTTAAGTATAATTAAAAAAATTTATAGCTGATAGTGAATTTTTAATCGAATTACTGGTTAAAAATACAAAAATTACAAATGGATAAAAATAATATATAAATTACCACTAGACAATTGTGAACTTTTAAGTGTAATTATCTTGAAGTTACTAAATTTAAAATTTAATAAGTGTGCTTCAGTAAAGTTTTCGTTAAATTATATTTAACACAACTGTTATTTGAAACTAGGGTTTATTGAAAATGTGATGAGTAACAAAAAATGGGAATTACAGGGGGAAATTTTTATATGAAAAAATTAGATTTTCTTCCTAATAGACAGAACAAATACTCTATTCGTAAATTTACGGTAGGAACTGCTTCTATCTTATTAGGGACAATGATGTTATTAGGTATTCAAGATGAGGCTAAAGCAGCTGAAACAACAACATCAAATACTGCGGAGAGCAACGATAGTTCATCAGAACAAGGAAATGGAGTTGGTTCTGATGCTAGTGGTGAAGTATTGGATTCAACAAAAACTACTCAGCTAAATCAACCAACTGAAAGTTCGACGGATGAGAACAACGGATTAAAGCAAGAAACAAATGCTGAAAGCAATGACGTTTCAACAGATCCGCAACCAAAAATTGAAGATACTTCAAATGTGAACTCAAGTCAAGTTGAAGAAATAACTTTAGATACTGCACCAACAAATGGTGGAAGTAATACAACAAACCCAACTACAAAAGAAAGTAATGAAAATTCTACGAATGATTTAACAAAACCAGCACCACCTTCTCCTGAGAATTCTACATCAAAACAAGCTACTTCTGAAAGCAAAACACCAGCACCGGCCATTGCGCCAATAACAGATGGAACTTCAAAAACAAATTCGCAACAAGCAGCAACTGACAAAAAAGTTGATAATACTCAAGTTAACACTGGAGATTCTAACGATACATCTTCAAATGATACAAAAATAGAAACTGATGCAACTAAACCAGTAACTACAAATGTTAAGGATAGTACAGTTTCGAACACTGATAATTCTAAATCAGGAGTTGAAACGATTAATTCAACTGCAGGAGCAAACGATCAATTAAATAAAAATAATCCGACAGGTCAAATTGAAAATAAAATTACAGCAGCAGATTCAGGTACAGCAGGTACAAATGGTACAAATGCAAATGACAGCCAAAGCAACCTTAATACATCATCAGGCTTGAATAGCCAAAGCAGTATTACAAATACTCGATCAAAACAACTTAAATTATTTAATGCATTAAAACAATCTTCTGATAATAAAGATGCGAATACAGTTACGACAACTGCTGAAACTGCATCTACATTGCGTACTGTGAGTTTTGTGGCAATGCCTAATAGTGTAACTACTCAAGCAGCTACAGGCGGTAACAACGTTGCGAATTTAGTAACAGTAACTAATATGAATGCAGTACCAATTAAAAATGATGGTACTGTACGTACAGTACCATATCAAGACACGAATACAACGCAAGAAGAGTTGTTTGCGACAAGCGGAGATGTTATTAAATTCACTGGTGATTTTGCAATCGCTGATGAAGTAAATGAAGGTGATTACATTACTTTAAGTTATGGTGATTATTTTAGACCAGGTAGTATTGAAACACCTCCTGCTGTAACTAATTTAGTTGATAACTCTGGGAAATTAGTTGCGACTGGTGTATATGATCAAGCTACAAATACGATTAAATATACGTTTACAAACTATGTAGATCAATTATCTAATATTACAGGTAGTTTTAATTTTTCAGCGTCTCCAAATAGATATACAGCGACAACTGATAAAACACCTTACCCATTCAATGTGACTATGGCAGGAGAAACATATAATAAAAATATTGTTGTTGATTATGGTAATAAAAATGGTGAGAGCAAAACGCAAACTGGTGCAAAAGAACCTTCTAAGCAAAATGTAACTGCAGTTACTGCATATGATACACAAAGTCAAGAATATAAAATGACGGCTTATATTAATCAATCAGATTTACCACTTAATGGCGCGAAATATAATGTGAACTTAACTGGTATGACGGGCATTAATGACGTAAAGATTTATTTGGTTAATGATGAGAGTCGTATGGTAGATAGTTTCGTGCCTGATGTAAGTGGTTTAACGCCTGTAACTAAAAACATTACTTATAATGCTGATAAGACTACAATGTCTATTGATTTAGGTAATATTAGTTCAACGCAAAAATATATTATCTTATATGATGCTGTTAAAGATAATAGTGCAAGTAATACAAGAAGAGTCGACAATACTTTAACATACACAGCAAATAATCTTAATCAAAGTGATCCTAATAACGTGGTACTTAGCGCATATGCAGAAAAAACAGAGGCTAGTGGTAATTTATATTCTTTAGGTGACTATGTTTGGTTTGATTCTAACAATAATGGCTTACAAGATTCAGGTGAAATACCAGCAAGTAATGTCACTGTTTATTTATATGACTCTAACAATATTAGACAAACAACAACTACAGATAGTAATGGACACTATCAATTTGATGGTTTGCAAAATGGAACATACACTGTTGAATTTGTACCGCCGAATGGTTACACAGCAACTATTTCTAATGTGAATAATAATGCAAATGATGATAAAGATTCTGACGGTTTGAAAGTAACAGCAACTATAAATGGAGCTGACAACTTTACTTATGATCTTGGTCTTGTAATGATACCTAAAACATATACTTTAGGTGATTATGTTTGGGAAGATACAAATAAAGACGGTATCCAAAATAACGGTGAATCAGGTATCGAAGGTGTGACAGTGACATTGACGAAACCGGATGGCACAACAGAAACGACAAAAACAGATGCGACAGGTCGTTATGAATTCACAGGCTTGGAAAACGGCGACTACACAGTGAAATTTGAGACGCCGGCAGGTTATGAACCGACGAAAGTGAATAACGGAGACGACACTTTGGATTCCGACGGCACGACAGTAACGGCAACAATCAACAATGCGGATAATCCGACAATCGACAGCGGCTTCTACAAACCGGTAACAGAACCGCCAAAAGAGCCGGCAACATATACTTTGGGCGATAAAGTGTGGGAAGATACAAACAAAGACGGCATCCAGAATTCGAATGAACTGGGCATCGAAGGTGTAAAAGCCACATTGACAAAACCGGATGGCACAACAGAAACGACAACAACAGATGCGGAAGGCCATTATGAATTTATAGGTTTGGAAAACGGCGACTATACGGTGATATTTGAAACACCGGAAGGTTATGAACCAACAGTTTCAAATAACGGAGACGATGCATTGGATTCCGACGGTACTACAGTAACCGCAACAATCAACAATGCGGATAATCCGACAATCGACAGCGGTTTCTTCAAACCGGTAACAGAACCGGAACAAACGCCGGCAACATATACATTAGGCGATAAAGTGTGGGAAGATACAAACCATGACGGTATCCAGAACTCGAATGAGCCGGGTATCGAAGGCGTGAAAGTGACATTGACGAAACCTGACGGTACAACAGAAACAACGACAACAGATAAAGACGGCCACTACGAATTCACAAATTTACCGAATGGCGATTACACAGTGACATTCGAAACACCGGAAGGTTATGAACCGACGGTTACAAATAATGGAGACGATGCATTGGATTCAGACGGCAGCACGGTTACAGTAACAATCAACAATGCAGATAATCCGACGATCGACAGCGGCTTCTACAAACCGGTAACAGAACCGGAACAAACGCCGGCAACATATACATTAGGCGATAAAGTGTGGGAAGATACAAACCATGACGGTATCCAGAACTCGAATGAGCCGGGTATCGAAGGCGTGAAAGTGACATTGACGAAACCTGACGGTACAACAGAAACAACGACAACAGATAAAGACGGCCACTACGAATTCACAGATTTACCGAACGGCGATTATACAGTGACATTCGAAACACCGGAAGGTTATGAACCGACGGTTACGAATAATGGAGACGATGCATTGGATTCAGACGGCAGCACGGTTACAGTAACAATCAACAATGCGGATAATCCGACAATCGACAGCGGTTTCTTTAAGCCGGTAACAGAACCGGAACAAAAACCGGCGACATACACTTTAGGCGATAAAGTATGGGAAGATACAAACCATGACGGCATCCAGAATTCAAATGAACCTGGTATCGCAGGTGTAACAGTGACGTTGACGAAACCTGACGGTACAACAGAAACAACAACAACAGATGAGAAGGGCCATTATGAATTTAAAGATTTACCGAACGGCGATTATACAGTGACATTCGAAACACCGGAAGGCTATGAACCGACGGTTCCGAATAATGGAGACGATCGTCAGGATTCTGATGGAACAACAGTAAAAGTAACAATCAACAATGCAGATAATCCGACAATCGACAGCGGTTTCTTTAAGCCGGTAACAGAACCGGAACAAACGCCAGCAACATATACTTTGGGCGATAAAGTATGGGAAGATACAAACCATGACGGCATCCAGAATTCGAATGAACCGGGCATCGAAGGCGTGAAAGTGACGTTGACGAAACCTGACGGTACAACAGAAACAACGACAACATATAAAGACGGCCATTATGAATTTAAAGATTTACCGAACGGCGATTATACAGTGACATTCGAAACACCGGAAGGCTATGAGCCGACGGTTCCGAATAATGGAGACGATCGTCAGGATTCTGATGGAACAACAGTAAAAGTAACAATCAACAATGCGGATAATCCAACAATAGATAGTGGTTTCCATAAGGTACCAGAGGAAACTACTCCGCCAGAAAATCCAAACAACCCGGATGAACCAAGCAATCCGGAAAATCCAAACAACCCGGATGAACCAAGCAATCCAGAAAATCCAAACAACCCGGATGAACCAAGTAATCCAGAAAACCCTAACAATCCGGATGAACCAAGCAATCCAGAAAACCCTAACAACCCGGATGAACCAAGCAATCCAGAAAATCCAAACAACCCGGATGAACCGAATAATCCAGAAAACCCTAACAACCCGGATGAACCGAATAATCCAGAAAACCCTAACAACCCGGATGAACCAAGTAATCCAGAAAATCCAAACAATCCGGATGAACCGAACAACCCAGAAAAACCTGGTCAACCAAATAATCCAAATGAACCAAGTAATCCAGGTACACCTGACCAGCCAAATCATTTAACATCTGGTTATTCTAACTCATTTGTTACTGTTTCAGCTCCAGTTCAAGGAAGCACTGATCATCTAACTTCACATAATATGAATGGTGGAGAAAAAGCCTTGAATAGTTCTGATAACGAAAAAGGTAATAAAGAAGAAGCTTTACCTGAAACAGGTTCTAATGAGGCAAATGGAACATTATTCGGATCATTAATTGCAGGATTAGGCGCACTCTTCTTGCTTGGAAGAAAACGTCGTAAGGAAGACAGAAAATAATTCAAATTGTCAAAGTGAGTTATAATCATTTTCTGAAAGTATAAAATTGAATTTTAGCGCCCCTCATATGAGGGGCGTTTTTTTATAATAGTTCAGAGATTCTAACTAAAAATATGAAAACTAATGAAATGTAAACAATATTTTATTTGAGTTATGAATATTTCGAAGTAATATTTGAAAACTTCGGCGGCAGCAGTATTGTAAATAAAGTGTAAATATTGTTAACAGAAGTTTGACTATTTAAGTGAATGATTAAAATTTTATTAGTTTACATTTAGATTTGTTAAATAATAATTTTGATTATCAATAATGATTGAATACTTTTTATTAAATAGACTATACTGTTACTAAATTAAACATATATTTAGTACGGAAAGAATCAGTGTTTTTATTTACCTGCACCATGTTTTGAATTGAATTATAACTTCCGTACCTTTAGTTAAAACATCTTTGAATCAACACATGAATATGAACAATAAACTTTTTAAAGAGAGAATTCAAAGGAGAAGATAGCAATGCATATACCATTTAGTCCGCCGCAAATCTCTGAAGATGCTATTAACAGTGTAGTTGAAACATTAAGAAGTGGTTGGATCACTACAGGACCGAAAACAAAGGAATTTGAGGATGCTTTAACAAAATATATGGGTACACAAGGTACAGTTTGTATGAATTCTGCTACTGCAGCATTAGAGATGACATTGCGTTTGTTAGGAATAGGACCTGGTGATGAAGTCATTACATCTGCATATACATATACAGCTTCTGCCTCAGTTATTGATCATGTAGGTGCCAAAATTGTGTTAGTTGATACTCAAAAAGAATCATTAGAAATGGATTATCAACAATTAGAAGATAAAGTCACAGAAAATACGAAAGCTATTATCCCTGTAGATATTGCAGGACAGTTATGTGATTATGAAAAAATCTTTGATATTGCTGAACGTAAACAGGCATTATTCTCTACAGATAATGAGGTACACCAAAAATTAAATCGAATTGCCGTTATTGATGATGGTGCACATTCATTCGGAGCCAAAAAAGGTGATATTCGAAGTGGTCGCTTTGCAGACTTTACTACATTTTCATTCCATGCAGTTAAAAACTTAACAACTGCTGAAGGCGGTGCTGTGACTTGGACTGAAGATTATACGAAGTATGGCATTGATATCGCTAAAAGATTTAAAACTTCTATCTTGCATGGTCAAAGTAAAGATGCTTTTTCCAAAATGCAAAAGGGAAATTGGGAATATGATATCGAACAGTTAGGATACAAATTTAATATGACAGATATTAATGCGGCAATCGGCTTAGATCAATTAGAAAAGTACGAAGAGAACTTAAAGCGCCGTAAAGAAATCGTAAAGTTTTATGAAGCCCATTTAAACCCTGAATTATTAACGACACTGAAACATTTTGATAATGATAAAGAATCAAGTTGCCACTTATATTTAACATGGATAAAAGGTGCCTCAGAAGAAAAGCGTAATGAAATCATTACTCAATTAGCTGAAGCAGGTATTGCAACTAATGTGCACTATAAGCCGTTGCCATTATTTACAGCTTATAAAAATTATGGGTTTGATATTAAAGATTTTCCAAATGCTTATGCACATTACCAAAATGAATTGTCTTTACCAATTTACCCACAACTGACAAACGAAGAGATCGAATATGTCGTCAAACACGTGAACCAAGCAGTAAGTGAGGTTTTAATATGAAGAAAATATTAATTCTAGGTGTAGCACCTGTCCAAGCTGAAGCCATAGAAAAATTAAATGATATGGGATATGAAACTTATGCGATTGCGATGAAGAAAGACGGACCGGGTGCAGATGCAGCGCAGCATTTTGAAGAAATTAATATTATCGATGAACAGGCAGTAAGCCAATATATTAAAGATAATCAAATCGATGCAGTATATTCTGTAGGTTCAGATTTAGCGATGCCAGTAGCTAATAAACTTTCTGAAGCATTAAACTTACCGCATTTTGTCAGTTATGAGACTGCTTACGCATGTAACCATAAAGATGAGATGCGCCAACGTACAAATGGGATTACAGGATCAGTTCCTTTTGAAATCACACAAAATGCAGATTATCAAACTGAAATTGATTATCCTGTTTTTGTTAAACCGACAGATGGACAGGGACAACGAGGTATTTCATTAGTTGAAACAAAAGAAGCGTTACCAAATGCAATTAGAAAAGCAATTGAAAATTCGCGTGAAGGTTCAGCGATTATTGAACGTTATATTGATGGATATGAAATCAGTGTAAACGGATATGTAGTTGATGGAAAATTACAGTTCACTCTAGTTTCTATGCGTGAGACTTGGCCGCAACATCCAGGTCTTATTCATAAACACGTGATTGATCCTGAAGTAAAGTTTCCAATGTACTCTATTGAAGCAGCAATTCAAGCACATTTAGAAACGCTTCAAATAGATAATGGACCTGTTTATGCACAAGTTAAAGTGATGAATGATGAAGCGTTTATCATTGAAATTACACCACGATTTGATGGGTGTCATATGCACAAATTGATTCAATATTATAACGAAGATGATTTACTGGATAAAACGTTTAAACATCTTTTAGAAAACCAAAAACCTTCTTTTTCAAAAGAAGGAGAAGTTCAGCCCGTTGTTTTAGAGTTCATGTGTGAAACTCCGAATCAAACAATTGACTATAATCAATTCAAAACACCTGAAGGTACAGTGGAGTCTTACCGTTATTATAATCAAGGTGATATGATTCGCCCCGTGAATGGTGTTTATGACAAAGTCGGATTTTATATCTATCCTTTGAAAAAGGAGGAAATCTAGATGGCTTTTCGTATTACGGGCGGAACAGGTCTGTTAGGCCGTTATTTTACAAAAGTACTTCAAGAACATGGCAGTGACTATACGGTACTTTCGCGTAAACCAGAAACACAAGGTGTAGATCCGCATCGTATACAGACGGATTATTCCAAAGCGTCTTTAGAAACCATATTTCAAGGAAATGATGTCATCGTTCATTTAGCAGGAGGCAGAGGGCCACAGCAAGATATCAGTGCTTATACTGAAGAATTGCAATTGGCTCAGAATATATTTGAAGCAGCTCAAGCTAAGCAGTGTAAAAAAGTAATTGTAGCTTCATCGATTTCTGTATATGCAGATCCTGATACATTACCATGGCATGAAAACTCCGCAGCAGATGATGTGCCTAAATCATTATATGGGCTGAATAAGAAATATATTGAAGCTTTAGCAGAATATTATGCAACGCGCTTTGGATTAGATGTTGTTTGTTTACGTTTTTCACATTTGTTCGGTGCAAATGAGAAAAACAATTACATGATTAATTACTTTATGCGTTTAGCGTATTTAGGTAAACCTTTAACTGTTATGGGTGCAAGCGATGTACAACGTGAATTTTTATATGCTAAAGATGCAGCGCAAGCTATCTGGCAAGCAAGCCAACATGATACAAAATCATTGGTTTTAAATGTAAAGGGTAGTGAATCTCTGACAAATTTAGAAGTTGCTGAATCAATTAATACAGCATTCAATAACCGCACACCTATAAACCGTAAAGATAAAGATGTTTCAGATTTCTTTACGCCATCTTATATGGATGGTACGCGAGCTGAAGAAGAAATTGCTTATTCACCTTATTATCAATTTTCAGAAGCTTTGCAAGAAATTTATCGGGAAATGGAGCTGCTTGATGATGAATTACCAGAAAAATATTAAAAGAATGCTAGATATTATATTGTTTATCGCTTTGCTGCCGATACTTATTTTAGTTGCTTTGCCAGTGAGCTTTGCAATCAAATCAGAAGATCGTGGCAGTATTTTATATAACGGTAAACGTTTAGGTGAAGGTATGCTTCCATTCAAGATGCATAAATTCAGAACAATGAAAGAAAATGCAGCTGATATCCGTAATGAGGACGGCAGTACATTTAATAGTGATAATGACCCACGCGTAACTAATATTGGACGTTTTTTACGTAAATCAAGCGTGGATGAATTGCCTCAATTATTAAATGTTTTAAAAGGTGACATGAGTTTTGTGGGACCGCGTCCAAGTCCGCTTGGAAATGAAGCACGCTATCCTGATTATTATAAAGAGAAGTTTCATGTGAAACCTGGAATTACAGGTTTGACACAAGCTTTGCTCAGAAATAGTGCTTCTATGGAAGAACGTATGCGTTTAGACGCATTTTACGCTCAAAATGTTGGTTTCAAAATGGATGCATTTATTATTTACAAAACGATAGCGACTGTTTTATTGCAGAAAAATATTAATCAGAAATAGAAGGGTAAGGAAAATCCAATGCAAAAAGAACTGATTCTGTTGACGAACTATTTCCCCTATTATAAAGGCGAGGAATATTTAGAAGAAGAAATTGATTATCTTGCAGACGAATTTGACCATATCACTGTCATACCGACTATGGTAAGCCCGTCAATGAAATTAACACGTGATTTACCGGATACTGCGACTGTTTTAGATCTTCCTTTTCCGCAAGGCTTAAAAAATAAAGCTGTTAACTTTTTAAAGACAGCGCCGCATATTATGTTGAATAGAAGACGTTTACAAGAGATTGGCAAGAATGCAGGTTCATTAAATCCTTACAAGTGGTTATATAATTTATATTTTGAATCACGTACAGATGCTATATACCATGATTTGATTCATTCAGGACTTTTGCCTGAAAACAATCCTGATACACAGATTTATTTATATAGTTATTGGTTCTATATTACAGCGAATTTAGGTACAAAATTAAAGTATGATTATTATGGCGATACTTCAATCCCTTTAATTTCTCGAGGTCATGGTTATGATGTGAATGATTATATTAAACCATTTAGTTTCTTACCGATGCGTAAAGGTATGTTGTCACGTGTAGACGCACTTTATCCTGTATCTGATATGAGCAGTCAATATTTACAGAAAAAATTTCCTGCTTATAGCGATAAAATTGAAACAAGACGTTTAGGTGTAGGAAAGGGTGATTTCCAAGTTTCTGAACGTGATCCTATGTTGATTGTAAGTTGTTCAACCATTCGTCAGTTAAAACGTTTGGACATTATTGTTGATGCTTTGGCTCAATTGAATCAATCAGGTTATGTATTTAAATGGGTGCATATCGGTGATGGTCCAGATGCAGAAAAAATTGAAGCACGTGCTAAAGAAAAGTTGAACGCAGATGAATATGAGTTTATCGGACGCTTGCCGAATAAAGAAGTAAGACAATGGTATCATGATCATAACCCTTCTTTATTTGTAAATACATCAGAATCAGAAGGTGTCCCTGTTTCTGTTATGGAAGCTATGGCAAATGCGATTCCAGTAGTAGCTTCAGATGTAGGCGGAACTGCTGAAATCGTAAAACCTAAACAAAATGGTCTGCTGATTGGATCTGAGTTGAGTGTTGATGAAACTGCTGCAGCTATTGAAGATTTCATTCAAATGTCTAATGAAGACTATTTGCGTTATGCTGAAGGCGCTTATCAGACATGGAAAGATTTAAGTGATTCCGAAACTCTGTATACAGTGTTTGCTCAAGAATTAGCAGAAAAAGGTATGAAGTAAAGCTGTTTTTTATAGCGAAGTGCGGCTATACGGCATTGGAGAGGCAGGATGGGATGATGGTGGAAAAATGTAGAGAACATTTTTGATGTATGGATTAGTATGAATGCTTATGCGAGAAGCGGTTGTCTTATTGAGATAAAACATTAA
This sequence comes from Staphylococcus condimenti, assembly GCF_001618885.1. Lineage (NCBI taxonomy): Bacteria > Bacillati > Bacillota > Bacilli > Caryophanales > Staphylococcaceae > Staphylococcus > Staphylococcus condimenti. The sequence continues at coordinate 1,964,534 of NZ_CP015114.1, forward strand.
TCTAATACTAACAACATCACCTATGATAGAACTATAAAATTAGCAGTAAAAATGTAACACTCGAATTATAAAGAAAAACAAAAAGTAATGAATCAGTGAGTAGGTGGGAGTTTGGCCAGATTATTAAGATGGAGTGTGCTTAGTGCAGCAGTGATAGTGCTCGCATTGGGAATTATATTCTCAAATATCAATTTGCTATTTAGCGCGCTCCTGTTATTTTTTCTGAACAATATTATATATGGATTTGAATCGTTCAACCAGCGGGTCATTTTCTTTATGTTTAATGTGACCTTCTTTGTTTTCTTAATGGGGAGAATGGTTGTCAGTCAACTCTTCCACTATAAAGAAGACCAATTCAAATTGCTGGGAACATATTTCACAGATCAATCCACAATTATTAGTATTTTAATTATGCTGAGTTTGAGTCTATTTTGTCTGTTTTTAGGATATGCCTTATTAGATCGAAACATTCATCGCAGTTTCGAAAATTTTGTTCCGACAGAGACAGATTATATCAAAAATATACGTTTGGTCAGTTTAATTGTTTTTGCGATTGCAATTGTATTTAAATTGATTTACTTAGCAGGCGCAATTCAAGCTTCACAATCGTTAGGATATTATGCATATTTCTCAACATTTAAATCTAGCTTGCCTGGACCAATGGTGCTGATCAGCAGAATGTTTCCTATAGCATTCTTTGTTTATTTAGCTACACTGCCCGCTATTAAACGCGCATGGATACCTATTTTGGCGTATCTGTTCGTAGATGGGTTATCTGTTTTAACAGGCTCACGCTCTGATTTTATGTTAGATGTATTGATTTTGTTTATCTATTTCTGTTATCGAAATCAAATTGCTAAACGTACACATACTAAAAAATGGTTTGGTAAAAAAACATTAGTGACAGGAATCATCGCGGCACCAGTATTGTTAGCTTTAATGAATTTTGTGGGAAATAATCGCGGCAGCACATCTACGAGCAGCAGCTCGGTTTTAGATTCATTAATGTCATTCTTTTTCTCACAAGGTATTAGTGTTAATGTTATTGGTTATACAATTGAAAAGGCTAAAGATATTCCAGATAAAATTTATACAATCGGTCCTTTGACAGAATATGTGAAATTCAATATCTGGGGTAACCTAACTGGCGGGCAAGGCGGTTGGTCAGGCCAATCAGTAGATCGTGCTTTGGAAGGCTATCAATACTCTCATACAATTTCATATGTCATAATGAAAGACTTATATCTGAAAGGTGTCGGATATGGTTCGAGTTTTGTAGCAGAGCTGTATCACGATTTCGGGTATGTCGGCATCATTATTGGCAGCATGATTATTGGATTGTTGATTGGATATTTCACTAAAATGTTGACGGCTAAGCATATTATCGTTATTGCAATCGCTTTGATTATGGCTAGAATGATTTTGTTTATTCCTCGTGCCAGTACGATTGCGTTTATTATTGATACATTCTCGCCAGCGAACATCTTCACAGCTATCGTGATTTTTGCCGGAGAACGTGTGTTAAGACCTTATCTCAATCGCAAAAGGAAAAAATCATAATCGGGAGCTAATATTATGAATCAAAGAAGAGCTGGAGCAATCATATCCTACATATCCATATTCGGAAATATATTAGTGGCGGTGTTATATACACCGTTCTTTATCCGTACGCTTGGTACTTCCGAATATGGGTTATACAACTTAGTCCTTTCATTCTTAGTATATTTGAATATCATGGACCTTTCTTTTGGAAATACGATTGCTAAATATTTATCACAAAACCGAGTGAACGGTTCTAAAGAACAAGAGTCTCGTATCCTTGGTAATATTTTAAATATCTATTTTCTGTGCTCGCTCATTGTCGGACTCATGGGCGTGATTTTGTATTTTAACGCAGATGCAATTTTCGGTCAGTCTCTTGCACCGAAGCAATTGTCTGAGTTAAAGCTGATGTTGATTTTTATTATTATCAACATTATGATTTCGTTCTATCCAGGGATATTCAATGGTATCTTGCAAGCATATGAGTATTTTGCGATTGCTAAAACGATGTTATTAATCCGTGTGGTTGCACCCTCTATTATTGCAACACCATTTTTATTGATGGGATATGGTGCTGTTACAATTATCGTGATTACATTAAGTGTTAACTTTGCATGTTTAGTCATTGGAATGATTTTATGCCGATCTCGTGTGAAAATTAGATTTGATTGGCGTGGCTCTGTAAATATCACGAGCTTAGTGCAGCAAAAAGAACTGAATGTATATCTCGGTTTAGTACTCGTTTCAATAGCGATTGAGCAATTGACATTAAATTTTGGCCAAATGATATTAGGGGCAATCAATGGGACAGTAGCAGTTGCGATATTTGTAATTGCAGTTCAATTCGTAAAAATCTTCCAGCAATTTGCGACATCTATTAATAATGTAACTTTCCCGCGGTTTTCGATGTTGGTTGTTGAAGGTGCAAATAATCATGTGTTATTAAAAGAAATGACACGTATCAGTCGAATCCAATTGATTGTTTTGACATTCATCCTATCAGGATTTGTGATATTCGGAGAGAACTTCATTGTGATATGGGCAGGACAAGATTTCAGACCTGCTTATATTATGACTGTGGTATTGATGTTCACAATTACTTTCCAACTTTCACAATTGCCAGCAGTCAGTATTATTCAAGCCCATAACCGTCAAACTTTCCGATTTATTGTTTTGGCAATAACATTGATTATTGCGATTGCAGGTGCAGTGATAACTGCTCCTCAATATAGTGGTTATGGTGTTTCATTATCTATTGGTATCTTCAGTTTCTTGGGTTATACATTAGTAATGAACGTTTATTACCATAGAAAAATCGGTTTGGATATGTATAAATTCTGGCTGGAAATGGGCAAAATATGGTTGCCGATGATTATCATCACAGCTGCGTATTATTTTGTTTATCAATGGATTGCAAATAGTTTTGGTAAAGGGTTAGTCATTTTGGGCATTAATATTATTGTATATTCATTGTTATACTCTGTAGTATTATGGACATTTATTATGAGTGATAGTGAGAAGAAAATAGCATATCATGTCTTCAATCGCTTTAATCCAAAAAGAAATAGCAATGCACATTAAAATTATCAGGTGAATATAATAAACTCCCTATAAGTACTCGCTCAATAGAGTGAACACAGTATAGGGAGTTTTTAATATATGTTTAATTATTTTGCCTTTTTCTCTGATACAAACTCTTTATCATAATAATTACTGCGAATGCTTAATTCTTTATCGAATTTTTTGAAACCATCACGCTCAATAAGAGTAGGTTTTTTCGAGAAGAAATCTGTACCTAAGCCAAGTCGATGTCCTTTTATTTCAACACCCATTGCTGAAAGCGTAGTTGGGTAGAAATCAAGTGGCGCATATTGACGGTCTATAGTTTTATTAGGCTTCACAGCAGGATTCAAAATCAGATTGAACACAGTACGATTATATTTCGGATCAAAGTTTTTAAAGAATTTTTTATCCATACTGCGGTGATCACCTGTAATCACAACCGTTGTATCCTCATAGAAAGGTTGGGCTTGAATCCACTTAATAAAGTTCACAGCTTCTTTATCCGAATATGAGATAACGTTAGCATATTGATTCTTATGCGGTGTCGGTGCGTTTTTTGAAAGATAGCCGTCAGGGAAATGTGTGTCTGCTGTTTCCATTGTGAAGTTGAAAGGTTTGCCTTCTTTAGAGAGGCGTGTGATTTCATCTTTAGCAAATTTATAAAGCTTATCATCTTCGAATCCCCACCATACATTATAATCTTTCGGGATTAATTTTTGATTACGCGCATATTTTACATCGAAAATTTTGTAATGCCCATGTGTTGTAAAGTAGGTTGTTAAACCACCGAAATCAGCATCTGCACCAAACATAATTGTTTGGTTGTAACCTTCTTTATGCAAGATATCTCCGATACCGACTGCGCCAGGCAAGAAGTAACCTGATTTACCATAGCTGTTACCATTCATTGGTATTTTGAGCGGAATTCCCATTCCCATGTTGACCATACCAGCAACAGACCAACCAGAACCATATATTTGTTGCGGGCCTCCTAGAGATTTATCTGTATTAGAAAAATGTACGCCTTCATCTGATAATTTTGTCAGATTAGGAATTAAATTTTCATCCATATAGCCGCCAAGTTCTTTTGAGGCATAAGAATTTTCCATTGATTCTAAGTAAATATGAATTAAATTACGTTTTTTCTCAGGAAATTTCAGTTGTGCTTTTTCATCTGTAACATAATTATTTTCAATGTATTTCGAGTCTTGGTTATATGCTTGATAAACTTCCGGTAATTTCAATTTATTTGAACCATAGAAAAGACCAGATACTAAAACTGCAGTTGCTACAATTAATAAACAAAAGCGAATAGTTGAGCGTTTAATAAATGTTTTTATATTCTTAGCAGTTTCCCATTGGAAGTTGAATCGGTTAAAGGCGATTAAAAAGAGCAGCGGCAGAGAATAAAACACTGCTTTTAAAATCGGTCCTTTAATCATCGCACCTGTCATATCATCACTTGTACCTTTAATAGGTGAATTTAAATTGAATAAAAACTGTTCGGGCGTGATATTACCGAAGAAATCAATGAACCAGTCTGCGAAAAAGACAGCGAGCAAACCGATAACAGTAAATAAGACAATAATAATGTTAATGATTGAATCTGTCCAAACGCGTTTTGGTGCTTGATATTCAAATTGCAGACGACGGTTTAAGACAGCTTGAATCACTAATAAAATGATACCGATCGCACATGCCAAAAGAATATATTTTAATGCAAATGATGTCTGATAAAGTCTCGATACTAAGCTATTTGGCTTATGTAAATAAAAAATTAAAATACCGATAGTGCTGAAATTAATAAAAATAGTATAGAAAAAGAAGGAAGTTACCCATTTAAAAATGGAAACCTTACGTCGAATAAATAAGCAATCAAGTACGGTGAAAATAATACCGATAGCGAGATAAATAGCGTATTGAATCATGATAGTTTTTTCTGCTCCTTATATAGATGTTGGTGATTCTAATGTCATTCTCATAATAGATAGTTGATAATATATAATTTTACTATTGAAATATAAACTTGTCATTAAGAATATTGAAAAGAAAGCAAAAAAATAGTACAGCTCGTTTAAGCTGCACTATTCACTAAACATCTTTAATTCTGATATTAACGAGTTTATTGAACATCTCGTCTAATTTTTCTAATGAAACTTTTGAACCTGTCTTAGAATCCACTGGATAACATTCATTTATATTATTCCATTCTCCCATTGCCTGAATCGTAGCTTCAAAAACACGTGCCACTAAATCGATAGGGATATCACTGTCAACTTCAATTTTATCTTGATTATCTTTTATATCTTGACGCAATTTTTCGATGAAAATAGAAGCTCCTGTTTCAAAGAATTTAGGGTCATGCTTTTGTTTCTCGCTGATCTTAGTGATAGGAAAATCAATAAAAGTTGCGATAGATTGAAACGGTTGATGAATACGATCGCGTAAATCTTTTTCGAAATAGTCTTTTGTAATATTTTGGAGTAAATAAGACAGCAAGTCATATTTATCATAAAAATGTTTATAGAAAGTTGTACGGTGTACTAAAGCTTCGTCACAAATCATATTAACTGTTATTGAAGAAAACATTGTGCTTTCTAATAGTGTAAATAAAGATTCAGATAAAGCACGTTTGGTTTTAATCACTCTTAAATCTGTCGGATTCAAATCTACAATTCCTCCTTAGTGTAGTTTAGCCCTATAAATAGGTTGAAATATATCTGTACAGGTAATAATGAACCATGTAGCATATGTGATACGTAATTAATCTACTATGTAGAATAAACTATACTGTATATCTATAGAGGAGGCAATACTTTGGCAAAATTTCTTTATAAACTCGGTTCATTTATTGCAAAACATAAATGGTGGGCTATTGTTGCGTGGGTCGTTTTATTAGCAGCAGTCTTAACGCCGATTACTATCGATAAGCCCAAATTTGATAATGATATCAAAATGACTGGATTAAAATCGATAGACACGAATAAAAAAATAGAAAAGCATTTTAATGTCGATAGTGAAAAGGCCACGATAACGGTGGTCATGAAATCTCATTCTAAAGATGGGATTGTGAAGAAAGATGTCATGAAAGATGTTCAAAAAACATTAGACGATATTAAAAAAGATGATAAACGTGTAGATAAGATTACTGATCCATACAAAAATAAACAAATCAGTAAAGATAAGACCACTGCTTTTGCAGACATTCAATACGACGTTCAAGCAACATCATTGAGTGATAAAAGCAAGGACAAGGTAAAAGACAACTTAGATGATTTAAAAGACAAACATAATCTGCAAACTGAATTAACAGGAAATGGAATGAGCGGCAGTGTTGAAACTGGCGGTGCTTCTGAAATTATCGGTATCGCAGTCGCATTTATCGTTTTATTAATTACATTCGGTTCATTTGTTGCTGCTGGCTTGCCGATTATCTCAGCTGTTATCGGATTAGCAACAAGTGTCAGCATTATCGGTTTAATGACGAAAATTGTGGATGTCCCAAATGTGACGCTGACACTCGCAGTCATGATTGGTCTTGCAGTCGGTATTGATTATGCGCTCTTTATTTTATTCAGATACCGACAAATTATTAAGGAGGAACGCGACGTACCTAAAGCTGTAGGTCTAGCAATAGGTACAGCAGGCGGCGCAGTTATTTTCGCTGGTATTACAGTGATTATTGCAGTATGTGGACTCGGCCTCATTGGTATCAAGTTCTTAGGTGTCATGGGTTACATGTCAGCAATCAGTGTGTTATTTGCTGTTATCAGTGCACTGACACTCGTTCCAGCGTTAATTAGTATTTTCCATAAAGCAATCAGACCAAAAGTTGAACGTAAATCACGCAAAACAGCAGATACACGTTGGTCTCGCTTTGTAGTAGGCAGTCCATTAGCGGCTGTTTTAGTCGGTGTGATTATTCTAGGTTTAGCTGCAATGCCGATTTCGCAAATGCGCTTAGGTATTCCTGATGACGGTGTTAAACCCGATCATACGACTCAAAAGAAAGCTTATGACATTATGAGTGATAAATTCGGAGAAGGCTTTAATGGTAAAATTCCAATGCTTGTTAATGTCAAAGACAAAAAAGACAACCCTCAAGAAATGCAAAAAGACTTAAAAGATTTAAGTAAAGACATCAACGATATGGATAATGTCGATATGGTTTCACCGCCGCAAATGAGTAAAGATAATGATTATGTTTTGATTACAGTAATTCCAGATAAAGGACCTCAAGCCAAAAGCACAGATGATTTAGTAAAAGACTTGAGAGACTATCATGATGATGCCAAAGATAAATACAGCTTCTTAACTGAAATTTCTGGTCAAAGTGTTATCAACTTAGATATGTCTAAGAAATTAAATGATGCTATTCCTGTCTTTGCGGGTATTATCGTGACACTTGCATTCTTATTATTAATGCTTGTATTCCGTTCCATCATTATTCCGTTAAAAGCAGTAGGCGGATTCTTGCTATCCTTAACAGCAACACTTGGATTTACCACACTCGTAATGCAGGAAGGATTTATGAAACAACTCTTTGGAGTTCATGAAACAGCACCTGTACTGGCTTTCTTACCAGTTATTGTTATTGGTATCTTGTTTGGTCTTGCGATGGACTATGAAGTGTTCTTAATGTCACGTATACATGAAGAATATAGTCGTACGCATGACAACAAACATTCAATTAAAGTAGGTATAAGAGAAAGTGGTCCAGTTATTATTGCAGCAGCACTTATTATGATTAGTGTGTTCATGGCCTTTGCCATTCAAGATGATGTAATGATTAAAACCATGGGTATTGCACTCGCATTTGGTGTATTCTTTGATGCATTCATTGTGAGATTATTGATGATACCCGCACTGACAGCTTTATTCGGCAAAGCTTCATGGTACTTGCCTGCATGGTTGAACCGTATCTTACCGAAAATTGATATTGAAGGACATGCCTTAGAAGATATGATGCCTCGTGAAGACTATATTACAGAACAAGAAGAACGTGCAGCTGAGCGACGTAAATACAGTGTAGTAAATGAAGAAACATCAGAAACACGCAATCTTTATAAAGAATTACGTAATACAACAGATCAACCGAACCGACTTATTTATAATGCATTGCTGCTTTATGCGAAAGATCATGCACCTGATATTTACCGTGAACATACTGAAAAAGAGGGAGCTAGTGAGAAGACTCATTCTCAAGATGCCACTCAATATGGTTTAAAACAACATGACGGCAGCGGCTACAACGAAGTAGGCCATGACGAACAGCATCCTCAAACTACAGATGCTCCAAGTGTGATTCATGGTAATGAAACATTGAGATATAACACACCGAACGCACAACAACGAGAAGATTTATATAATTTGTTAAGTCAGCAAAGCAAAAACATCAGTGAAATGAATGAAATTATTAAACATTTGATAAATAAAAACAACCAATAGAAATTTCTTAGCGATTGTAGAATTCTAAAGATAATAAGCTAGGGCTCAGTCATTTAGGCTGAGCCCTTTATATGTGAAATAAAGATGGTAATCATAGTCAATGATTTTAAAAAATATCCTAATTATTAATAAAGTTTAAATATAATTCCCAACCGCGATATAGCAAGGTTTATTCATAGTTTTCGTGCAAAAAGAATATTCTTTGAAAGGTTTTATGTTTTCAATTTTATGGAAAATAAAATATAATGCTAGATTGTAATCTGTTTCAGATTCGAAACAGCATGATAGTGATATATCTATATACAGATGAGGAGAAACAAACAATGAATGACTTAACAGTTATCGTTACTTATTATAATTCAGAAGAATATATTCGCGAATGTATTGAAAGCTTGAAGCAACAACGAAATCAAGACTTTGATGTTATCGTCGTGAATGATGGTTCTACCGATAACTCAGAGGCAATTTTAAAAGAAACACTCAAAGATTATGATAAATCCATTCAACATATCAATTTACAAACTAATCAAGGTCACGCACACGCTAGAAACGTAGCAATGAAGGAAGTTAAAACACCTTACTTCATGTTTTTAGATGCAGATGACGAGTTAGCAAGTTATGCAATTCATTTTTATCTGAAGAATATCAATGGACTAGATGCATTAATTGCACCAATTAATAATTTCAGCTTGAAACGTCCGCAATATATTGATTCGAATAAAATCAGATTAGAATACATGACAACCAAAACAAATCCCAATTCTTTTTTACGTAAGAATACAGCTTGCAATATCATGTTTAAAACAGCGATTGTACAAGCGCATGATTTACAATTTGATGAGCATTTGAAAACTTATGTCGATAACTCTTTTGTTGTCGAGTACATTCCTTATGTGAATCGTTTTGTACGTATTTTCGGCTTCCCATTTTATTACAGAGGAGAAGTTTATGATCCGTTTGAAACCGAAAAACTGACTGAACAAGATAGAGATGATTTGTTTGAAGATTATGCAGATAGTTATTTGCATACCATACAAAAAACGAAAAATAAGAAAGTTAAACGCTTCTTAACTAATAAAATGGCGAAGAAAATCCGTAATGTTTTTGATCCTGCTCAAAAAGATGTCGCCTTTCATTATTCTCAACACGAGCAAACATTAATTAACCTTGCTCGAAAAATTAAACGACCACTGTTAGAACAAGGCGGAACGTTGTTTAAATTAGAGATGCTGCTCTTAATGTTGAAACAACCTAAAGGAGCATATTCAGTTAATAAATTACGAGAATTTATTCGCCTTGCTAAAAACATTGTTTTGAATAAAAAATCGAAAAATCGTTCGATTTATGAATTAACAGATAGTCCAGAAAATGTGCAGAATGCTACGATTGTTTTCGAAACATTCGGCGGTAAAAATTACAGTGACAGTCCAAAATATATTTATGAATATATGCAGAAAAAATATCCATATTATAACTATGTATGGTCACTCAAAAAGCCGGGCGCTCATGTGGTACCAGGCAATGCAAAAAAGGTACAAAAAGGTTCGAAAGACTATTTCAAAGCTTATTCTGATGCACATTACTGGATTTCTAACGCGCGTACACCGCTTTATTTAAATAAGAAAGCAAACCAAACTTATATTCAAACATGGCATGGTACACCATTAAAACGCTTAGCTAATGATATGAAAGTCGTGCGTATGCCAGGTACTACAACACCTGTATATAAACGAAATTTTAAAGAGGAAACAGAACGTTGGGATTATTTAATTTCACCGAATCGCTATTCTACTGAAATTTTTGAATCAGCATTCTGGATGGACCCGGATCGTATTTTAGAAATTGGTTATCCTCGTAATGATGTTCTTGTAAATCGTCAAAACGATCAAGATTACATTAATGAAATCAGAGAAAACTTAAACATTCCACAGGATAAAAAAGTTATTACGTACGCACCGACATGGCGCGATGATGAGTTTATCAAAAAAGGACAGTACTTATTTAATCTGCAAATTGATTTGGAGAATTTATATCAACAAATTGGCGATGAATATGTAATTTTATTACGTATGCATTATCTTATCGCTAACGCTTTAGATTTAAGCGGATATGAAGATTTTGCGGTTGATGTTTCTAATTATGATGATGTTTCAGAAATCTTCTTGATTTCAGATGCCTTAATTACAGATTATTCATCTGTAATGTTTGATTACGGTATCTTAAAACGTCCGCAATTCTTCTTTGCTTATGATATTGAAAAGTACGATAAAGGATTGCGCGGTTTTTATATGGACTATAAAAAAGATTTACCTGGTCCTATTTTTACAGATCCGCAGCAACTTGCAGAAAGCTTGAAAGATATACCGAAAGTACAAAATGAATATCAAGATAAAATAGATGCGTTTTATGATCGTTTTTGCAGTGTTGATAATGGTAAAGCGTCTCAATATATCGGTGATATGATTCATGAAAATATTGAAAAAAACAAGTAATATTTTAAACAGAATCCATTAAGCGGATTCTGTTTTTTTGCTTTCTTAGGCTTGCTTAACTGTGATAAAGGTTATATTAACTATGAGGTGACAGACATGAAACAAGAAAAGACAATTTATACAATTGGCCATTCTAATCATGATAAAGAGACATTTTTAAAAATGCTGCAGGAATTTGATGTTGAAGTATTAGAAGATATACGCGCTTTTACGAAAAGCCGCAAATACCCGCAGTTCAATGATGAGAATATGAAAGAGTGGTTAGGAGAAGCGGGAATCGAATATCGTCAAGACCACGAACTGGGAGGAAGACGACGTCCAAGCCAAACTGTCGGACGTACATTAAATTCAGGTTGGCAAAACGAATCTTTCCACAATTATGCCGATTATACTTTAACAGATGAATTTAAAGATGGCATCAAGATTTTAGAAAAGATAGCTGAAGAAAAACGTACAGCTTATATGTGTTCAGAACATCACCCAGCACGCTGCCATCGTCTTATTGTAAGTAATTATTTAGTAGCACAGGGTTGGAAAGTATTGCATATTATGCAAAATAATAAAGGTGACATCATTACACAAGAGCATCAATTAGGACAATGGGGTGCGATGCCGATTTTAGAAGATGACGGTGAAGTTGTCTATCCTAAAAATGTAGAGTGAAGTATATATCAACTTAAGCACAAATGTAAATACAGCATATTATAAATTATTAGTGAGACAGGTTATCTATCTGTCTCATTTTTTTGTAAAAAATTCACAAAATCGCTGCAATTATATGGTATTTTCAACCTAAAAATGAGATCCTGCTTATAAGCAATGAATTTTTAAATGAGCGAGGGATATGAGATGAAGAAACTAATTGAAGTGGTAGGCGCAGTGATTTATGACAACAATAAAATATTATGTGCACAACGCAGTGAACAAATGAGTTTACCTTTATTATGGGAATTTCCTGGAGGTAAAATTGAACAAGGTGAATCTGATGTTGATGCTCTAAAACGTGAAATCAGAGAAGAAATGAAATGTGATTTAGAAGTTTTAGACAAGGTTACAACAACGACTTATGAATATGATTTTGCAGTGATTCAACTTACTACATACAAATGCCGATTACAAAAACAAATGCCGACTTTAACAGAACATCAACAAATTCAATGGCTGAATGCAGAAGATTTACATCAATTAGAATGGGCACCCGCAGATATTCCGACAGTCGATAAGATTGTTGAAGAAGGGTAATGTCTATGGAAAATTTAATCGATGATTTAAAACTTTCGTTACATAAAGGATTTATCGATCGTTCTCTTGTTCATCAAGGAAACCATGTTCCAAAACTGTTAATTAATAATGATCAAGAAAATGTATTATCGACTGTTATTGATGAATTGCAAAAATGTCACTCCTTCATGATTTCCGTTGCGTTTATTACAGAAAGCGGGCTAGCGAGTTTAAAAGCACATTTATATGATTTAGCCCAAAAGGGAGTTAAAGGTAAAATTCTGACTTCTAATTACTTGGGATTCAATACACCTAAAATGTATGATGAGCTTCTGAAATTAGAAAATGTTGAAGTACGTTTGACTGAAGTGCCGGGTTTCCATGCTAAAGGTTATATCTTTGAACATGACCAATTTTCATCATTGATTGTAGGCAGTTCGAATTTAACTTCTAACGCACTCAAAGTAAATTATGAACATAACATTCTTTTTTCTACACATCAAAATGGAGACTTAGTGCACCGTGTAAAACATCAATTTAATGAACTGTGGGAACAGAGTACACCTTTAACTCCTGAATGGATTACTGAATATCGTAAAGTTTATGCACCTCAAACTGTAAAAGATATTTTTAAAGAAAGCCGTTTACAAACGGATTTGATTAATCGTGTGGATGATGCGGTTCAAATTCAGCCGAATTTAATGCAAGTAGAAGCATTGAAATCTCTAAAAGAAGTTCGAGCACAAGGCGAGGATAAGGCACTGATTATTTCAGCTACAGGGACAGGAAAGACAATTATGTCTGCATTAGACGTTCGACAAGCAGAACCTAAACGCTTTCTTTTTGTAGTGCATAGTGAAACGATTTTAAATGAAGCAATGAAAGCCTATCAAAAAGTACTGGCAACAGAACCTGCTTCTGCTTTTGGCAAACTTTCAGGTACACATAAAGACATCAATGCCAAGTATTTATTTGCAACAGTTCAGACACTATCTAAAGAAGCGATTTATCATCAATTTGACCCTGAAACGTTTGATTATATTGTTTTTGATGAAGCACATCGTTCAGCTGCTGTTACGTATCAACGCATTTTTCGTTACTTCCAGCCTACATTTATGTTGGGTATGACTGCAACACCAGAACGTACGGACGATTTAAATATCTTTGAACAATTTGATTACAATGTTGCGTATGAAATACGCCTGCAAAAAGCATTGGAAAGCGAAATTTTATGCCCGTTTCATTACTTCGGTGTTTCTGATTATATCCAAGATGGTGTAGCCGTAGATGATAATAGTCAATTACGCTATCTGACTTCTGAAGAACGTGTGAAGTATATTCTGGATAGAACTGACTATTATGGTTATTCAGGCGACGCATTGAAAGGGCTCATATTTGTAAGTCGAAAAAATGAAGCGGTAGAACTTGCTGAAAAACTTACGCATCATGGTGTAGCGACAGTAGCTTTGACTGGTTCAGACTCACAACAACGTCGTAATGAAGTGATTCAACAACTTAAAGATGGGGATATCAATTATATTATTACGGTGGATCTATTTAATGAAGGGATTGATATTCCTGAAATCAATCAAGTGGTGATGTTAAGAGGTACGCAGTCTAGCATTATTTTTGTACAGCAGCTTGGACGCGGTTTGCGTAAAAGCGCTAATAAAGATTATGTAACTGTTATCGATTTTATAGGTAATTATAAAAACAACTATTTGATTCCAATAGCGTTGTCAGGCGACCATTCACATAATAAAGATAATTATCGTAAATTTTTAACAGATAATGCACCTTTAAAGGGTGTGTCGACAATTAATTTTGAAGAAGTCGCGAAGAAGAAAGTATTTGAATCTATACAAAGTGCAACATTGAATGAAATGAAAATGATTGTAGAAGCTTACGAGAATGTTAAAAATAGAATTGGCAGTACCCCAACATTGATGGATTTTATTGAACAAAATTCTATTGATCCGTCAGTCTTATTATCAAAGTTTGCGAATTATGAGGAATTTTTAGAGAAGAAAGTGCATAAGCAAAAACGAATTTCTGAAAATGCTTCTAAAAATTTAACATTTATTTCGAAAGAGCTGGTACAAGGTTTGAAGAGTTCTGATTACATGACAATTGAAGTGTTGGTTGAACAAGATGAGAGTTTTGACAGTTTAGTTCAAAAGCTGCAGGAAAAAGATAGCGGGATAAGCGAAGCGGATGTACTGACAAGCTTAAGAGTCCTAGATCAATCATTTTTCAAAGCAGGCTCGGACAAACAATATGGTCCTCCAGTTATTAATATTCGTCATAATGGAAAACATATAGGCTTAAGTGAGCATTTCAAAAACAACTTGAAGGATGATGTCTTTCGCGCACATTTTGATGATTTAATGCAACTATCGCATTATAAGCATTTGAATGATTTTCATAACAGTAATCGCTTGGTATTATATAATAAGTATTCACGTAAAGATTTTTTAAGAATAATGAATTGGGAAAAAGATGAATCTTCAACTGTATACGGCTATAAACAAAAATATCAAACACTGCCTATCTTTATTACGTATCATAAAAAGGAAGATATTAGTGAAACGACTGCTTATGAAGATGAATTCTTAAATCAAGATGAGTTGAAGTGGTTTACGCGTTCTAATCGTTCCCTAAAATCACCGGAAGTTCAAAATGTAATCAATCATCAAGCATTGAATACACCGATATATATGTTTGTGAAAAAAGAAGATGCAGATGGTAAGAACTTTTATTACCTAGGAAATGCACATTATATGAAAGATAGCGCACAAGATACGAAAATGCCAGAGGGCAAAAATGTAGTAACGATGCATCTTGCTATGGAAACGCCTGTACGTGATGATGTATATCGCTATTTAGTTGAAAAATAATTATTTTATTGCCTGACTCGAGATGGAGTCAGGTTTTTTTGTTGGATATATGAAGTGTATAATATATCATTCAGTTTATCGGAAATAGATAGGTTTGCTAATTTATAAAATAAACCACTAGTCCAGTTATCTTTTTGGAATAGTGGTGCTAATTAACAATATAGGTTTGAAGAGATTAATGGTGATGAGATGCAATATCTGCACGTTTCAATTTGCGTTTGTTTGTGTAATATATTAAGGCAATTGTTGAATTGACAATGGCGGATGTAATTACCAAGACATCATCATAGCTAACAAAAAGCAGACTCAAGATGTAACCAGTAATGATGAGTAGGAAAGGCGCGATTATGAGACGCATGTTTTTATAATAATCATGGAAGTATGAAATGTTTAACCATAAACCTATAAAGAATAATAAAATACTTCCATACATAAGGTTGACTTCAAATAAACGGTTGATTTTATCGCTGCAGCTGAAGACAATTGCCGCATTAACACCGCCTAAAGCAATGTTGATAATGAGATGAGAGTACGATAATTTGAAGCCGACAGTACGATGATGATGGTTAATGTAAAATTCTGTGACAGCCCAATAGGTTAAGAATAATCCGATTAAAATCATAAATTGGAAGATATAAAGATAATCGAATTTATTAATATTGAAGATACCCGCAATTCCTACAAGCAATTCCCCGAATACGATAATAGTTAATAAGGAATAACGTTCAACCAGATGCATCATATTGACAGGTGATTCTACAAGGTACTTTCTAAAAGGAACCCATCCGACCGCTGCGATAAAAAGTCCGATGTTTCCGGGTACAAACCGATAAGGTGGGGGCGTAACTAACCCGATAATTGAAAACACCGCAACTATTAATGCGACAAGACCTGAAGTTATACATGTCATTTTATCGCTTTTGGATTGTGTATGAGGAATGTATAACAAATACTGAAGGCTGATACTTAAGTATAGTAATGACATGTAAGTCATGAACGGCACAAAGGTTTTATTGAAATCTGGGTAAAAACTATTAGATAAGAATACTAAGAGAAAGATGTTTACTATTGTGAACGCGACATCTTTTGGTGAAAGTTCTCCGAAGCGGTTTGTGAATACAGTTTGATGTGTCCATAAAAGCCATAAGAACAAGCTCATTAGAATATAGACAACGAAAGTATTTAGTGAAAGTGTGCCGTTTTTATCTGTATGTAAGAGCACGTGAGCAATTTTTTGTAACGCGTAGACAAATATCAAATCGTAAAAAAGTTCATGAAAATTTGCACGCTTTTCTTGTAAATAACGCGGAATAGGGTTAGACGTCATTTATGTTCAGCTCCTGTAATTAATTTGGCAACTTTTTTCTGTATTTCTAAAAGTCTCTTGTATTTTATTATGTATGACATCGAAAGAAAAGAATTTTTATAAGGAAATGTTACATAGGAGGAAATTTGCGGAGAAAATTTATAGATTTATACAAACAAAAAACGAACTCCCTCATAGAAGGAGTCCGTTTAAATTAAAGCATTGATTAAGCTTTGTTTACTGAAGCATCGAAGATTGTATCGATAGCTTCTTGTAATTTTTCATTAAATTCTGCATCTGATTGTTGTGCATTTAAGTCAGATACTAATGCACGTGAGAAGCTTGCGATTAATCCATCGTTTTGTTTCAAGATTTTGTTTGCTTCGTCACGGCTGTAACCGCCAGATAATGCAACCACACGGATTACTTGTGGATGTTCAATTAATTCGCTGTAAGCATTCACTTTAGTTGGAATAGTCAATTTCAACATTACATATTGATCTTTTTTCAAGTCATCTAATTCAGCTTTGATTGCTTCAGCCAAGTTAGCTTCGATAGCTTCTTTATCTTTAGCATTGATGTTAACTTCAGGTTCAATAATTGGTACTAAACCAGCTGCAATGATTTCTTTAGCAACTTCGAATTGTTGTTTAACAACTTTTTCAATAGCTTCTTTATTATTTTCTAAGATGTTAGAACGCATTTTAGTACCGAAGATACCGCGTTCGTTCGCACGATCTAATAATTTATCTAAGTCTGGAATAGGTTTCATTAATTGAACGCCGTCAGTTTCTTCAGCTAAACCTTTGTCGACTTTCAAGAATGGAACGATACCTTTATCTGCTAAATATGAGCCTGTGTATTTGCCCTCAACTTCACGGTCCATAGTTTGTTCGAATAGAATCGCACCTAAGATTTTTTCTCCGTTAAATGCAGGTGAAGTAATGATACGAGTACGCATATCGTGTACTAGGTTGAACATTTCTTCATCGTTAGAGTATTCACTTTCATCAACGCCGTAATCTTTTAGCGCTTTCGGAGTACTACCACCGCTTTGGTCCAATGCTGCGATAAATCCTTTACCATTTTTAATTTTGTCAAATTGTTCTTGGTTCATTTATTGACACTCCTCTTTCCGCATTTTGCTTTTCTCTTTCAATGTCTAGTATGGAAAAAAATAATCAATTTCGCAAATACTTTACTTGAAAAAAACAAAGAAAACGCTTACCTTTAAGATTTTGTCGAAAAGTCGTTATAATAGCTTTGAGAGAGGGTGAAATAAGTGAGTCAAATCGAGCAATTATTCAGAGGCGGTGTTCAAAAGTTAGGTAATCCGAATGCTGAAAATCGATTAGAACAAGAATGGTCGACAGCTGCATTTAAAAAACCGACAGAGCAAGCAGTCTTTTTAACGAAAACAGGATTAGTCAGTGATGATGTCGGAGATAAAAAGCATCATGGAGGACCAGATAAAGCATTATTCGCTTATAGTAAATCGCACTATGAAAAATGGACAGCTGAATATCCTGAAGTTCAATTTAAACCAGGATTAAATGGGGAAAATGTTTCTGTAATTGATATGGATGAAACCTCTGTATATATCGGAGACATCTATCAAATTGGAGAAGCGACTGTACAAGTTTCGCAACCGCGCAGGCCATGTTGGAAACCAGGAAGACGTGTACGTTGGATTGAATGGGGAAGACGTATTCAAGAAACTGGGAGAACAGGATGGTATTTCCGTGTATTAAAGGAAGGTGCTATTCAACGATATGATGTTTTTCGCTTAATAGAACGTCCGTGTCCAGAATGGTCTATTGCAGAAATGAATGATGTACTCTATCATCATAGTAATAATAAGGAAAAACTCCATGAATTGCTGGAAAGTGATTATACTCCGATTTCATGGAAGGAAGAGATTGGAAAATTAATAGATGGAGAAATCGTTGATCATACAAAACGGTTATATGGTCCTAATATTGCTGAGTAAACAATAAGAAAGACTCACGCTTGCGCGTGAGTCGTTTCCTTTTTCAGAGAGTTCTAGTAACACACTCATGAGATTTTCTGTAAAGAAGGGGTAGGAAATTTACAGATAATCTTCACATGAGTGCAGCTACTAATATTTAACAAAGGGGTGAACTGAACACCTGTTATTTAGTGTGTTTGCTTTCACATCTTCAATATGAAGTGGGTTTTATATTATATTTAATCAGTTATGAAAATAGGTTGAACATCTAATTGCCAAAATGAGGAGGGTAAATCTCATTCAAGCATTTTTAGAAGTATCAAGTCTTTTAACTACTTCTATAAGTTTTACTTGTTCTATAGGGCTGATAAGAATCAAGTAACAAAGAGAATTTTGTTTTTACAGAGCACAGAATATAGTATAGGAGATTCGGCTCTATTAAAGTTGTAATGCAGATATCTAGGGCAGTTTTTATCTGCATAAAACTTTTAGTTACACATGGGTTTAAGTTATGACATGAATGATATAAATCATTAAATTGGTTATACTTTGTTTACACCATCCATGGCCTAGGGTTTTGATTGTTTTTTTGTTGTAAAGGGAGCTTTTCTCTCTTTACAACTTTAGGTTCTTTACCTGACTCAATTTTCTTCTTTAACTTAGAATCGAGTTTGTAGGTTTGGAAAGGGACAAAAACACGATTAGAAGTTGCTTTGCAGTTCGGGCAAACTGCTGAGTCATGATTTTCATTCATTGATTGATTCAACGTAAATTCTCCATGACTGGGACATGCGTATGTGTAATTTGGCATTACTCATCAGGCTCCAAACTTGGAACGATATCATCGTTGAAAATTTCACGTGGAATTGCGATTGTACAACATGCGTTAGGAACATCTACAATACCGGCAACGGTACCTTGAACAGGAGCGGTACCTAATAACATATAAGCTTGTTCTCCGGTAAAGCCACGTGTTTTTAAAAATTCAATAGCATTTAAACAAGCGTTTCGATACGCAGTGTTCGCATCTAAATATTGCTGCTCACCACTGAATTCATCTACTGAAATACCTTCAAATACAATATAGTCTGTATAATTCGGCATCACAGGACCAGGTTTGAAAGTAGGGTTTTGTTTGATTTGATATTTTTCCATGCCGTTTTTTATCACGTTGACACGTAAATCAATCCATCCAGGCATTTCAATGCCTCCACAAAATGTAATTTCGCCATCACCTTGTGAAAAATGTAAATCTCCGACAGACAACTTAGCGCCTTCCACAAAAACAGGGAAATAAATACGTGAACCTTTTGAAAGATTTTTAATATCGCAATTACCGCCGTTTTCTCTAGGAGGAACTGTTCTTGCACCTTCCTTAGCCACGCGATCGAAATCTTTACCTTTTAATGAACCGAGTACTACTGCATCTTCTTCAGGCAAGTTAGCTAAAACCGGTTCACGATTCGGATCAGTAGCAACTAGTGCTTTTTCGCGGCGATTCCATTCATCAAGCATTTCTTGCGAAGGCGCGACACCGATTAATCCAGGGTGGATCAATCCGACAAATTCAACACCAGGTACATGACGGCTCGTCGCATAGATGCCATTGAAATCCCAAATTGATTTTTGAGCATTTGGATAATGATCGACTAAGAAACTTCCGCCGTTTGTTTTATCAAAAATACCATTGAATCCCCATTCGTGTTCAGGGAAAGCGCCGATATCTAAGATATCTACCACTAATAAGTCTCCAGGTTCAACGCCGTTAACATGAACCGGACCGCTTAAAACATGTACACGATTTAAATTTACATATTTGATGTCGCTTGGATCATCATTGTTTCCAACTTGTCCGTCAGTCCAATCCAAGCATTCCATACGAAAAGATTCACCCGGATCTACCGAAAATACGGCTGGAATATCCGGATGCCATCGATTGTGTCCAGGATGTGCTTGTTGATCCATTTTTTTATTCAAATCTACACTAAATAATTTCTTAGGCATTTGCCTACCCCCTTGTCGAAATATCTGTATGACTGAAAAATTTCTGCCGTACTAGAAGTTTTATTCCTCGAAAAGTAACATATTAAACCAAATATTCAGAAATTTGTGTAAATATTTTAAATCTTTGTAAATGATATGCAAATAACAAATAAAGTATAGTGGTAATAATAGGAGAAAGGAGAGATGAATGATGAAAACATTTCTAAGATTTTTAATAGGTGGACTATTCGGCGCAGCTGGTGTACTTCATTTTCTAAGACCAGAAGGCTTTACACGAATCGTACCGAAATATTTACCTCTGCGTAAAACAGCAGTTTATGTCACAGGTATATTCGAAATTATTTTCGGCATACTCTTATTCTGGAAACGTCCATGCAAGTGGACTAAGTGTGCTATCAATGCATTCTTATTAGCTGTTTTTCCAGCCAATATCTACATGGCACGTAAAAAATTACCATTAGGTGATCAAGAAGTTCCGAAGTGGGGGCTTTACGCAAGATTACCACTTCAATTTGTTTTAATGTCGTTAGTTAAAAAATTATAAATGATATTGAAAGCCTGATTCTCTAATATACAGAATCAGGCTTTTATTTAATAAAACGAAGCTACTATTCATAGAAAAAGTGATTGCTTATTTAGAGTAGTATGTGAAATTATATTTCGTAATATGTCATTAACTAAAATTATATTGTAATAAAATTTCAATTATGCAATAATGAAAGCGATTACAATAATAAAAGGCAATATTTTATGGGTAGAGTGTAGCGTAGAAATTATTCTTTAAATCAGGGGTGGCATACATGCAATTAGGCTTTTCAGTTTATTTAGGAGAAGATTTTGATGAAACATATATTGAAGCAATGTTGAATAAAGGATTCCGCTATATTTTTACGTCTTTGCAAATTCCAGAAGATGATCAATCTCAATATTTAGAACGTTTAAGACAGCTCGCAATTTTAAATCAATCACGTGCAAAAGTAATTGCTGATGTGAATGGAGAAACTTTTGAACAACTTGGATTATCATTAGAAAATCCTTCTAGTATTAAGAACGCAGGGATAGATATTATTCGATTAGATGAAGCAATAGATATCAATCAAATTGCAGATTATGTCGAAGACGGTCATCCAATCATGCTTAACGCGAGTACAGATGCATTTTCTATTTTACGTGAATTAAATGATCGAGGTATTTCTCAAGAAAATATTTATGTTGCACATAATTATTATCCAAGACCAAATACAGGTTTGGATACCGCCTTTTTCCAACATATTAATGAACGATTGAAAGGGGCTTATCCAGAATTACAAATCATGGCATTTGTACCAGGAACAAAACTCCGCGGTCCAATTCATCGAGGTTTACCAACGTTAGAAGCACATCGCTATCAGCATCCATTAGCTTCAGCGTATGAGCTGGAACTAATGTTAACAGATGTTGTTTGTGTGGGCGACTCCGGTATTAATGATTTTATGATGAAACAATTTTTCCATTATGCAACTGAAAATACAGTATGGATGCGAACAGACTTAGATACCGAAAGTCCTTATTTACGTAGCTATACAAATAGACCGGATGTTGCACGTGATGTGGTACGTGCACAAGAATCACGTAAAGAATTTAA
This sequence comes from Staphylococcus condimenti, assembly GCF_001618885.1. NCBI lineage: Bacteria > Bacillati > Bacillota > Bacilli > Caryophanales > Staphylococcaceae > Staphylococcus > Staphylococcus condimenti. The sequence goes on from NZ_CP015114.1 coordinate 1,986,600, forward strand.
AAATGAAGTAGAAGCTAGCAATGCTGTGGAACGTCCGCGGGGCGCAATTACATTAGATAACAATTTATATGGCCGTTATATGAATGAACTAGAAATCACAAGACGTGATTTACCGGCAGATGCGGCAGTAAATGTGTTAGGACATGTTGAAGATGCAGATTTAGACTGTATTAAACTCATTCAATCAGGTACACCTTTTAAACTTTTTAATGCAAAAGGAGATGACGAGAATGGACATTAAAAAACTGATGACAGAGCACCGTAATGAAAGGACGATGAACCTAGATGAATTAAGTACAGAAGATTTTGTGACAGTGATGAATGATGAAGATAAATTAGTCCCAGAAGCAATTGCTCATGAAAAGAAAGTAATCGCAAGCGTAATTGATACAGTTATTGAAGCATTTAAAAATGGCGGCCGTCTTTTTTACATCGGCGCAGGTACAAGCGGACGTTTAGGTGTATTGGATGCTGCAGAATGTGTGCCGACTTTTGGAGTATCTCGCGATGAAGTCATCGGGCTGATAGCAGGCGGATCAAAAGCAATGACTGAAGCAATTGAAGGTGCAGAAGATAACTTTAAAATTGCTGAAGTCGATCTTAAAGAGCATATTCTGACTGAAAAAGACGTTGTGATAGGCTTAGCAGCCAGCGGCCGTACTCCCTATGTTATCGGCGGTTTGAAATATGCAAAATCAGTGGGTGCAAAAACAGCTGCTATAGCTTGTGTTAAGGATTCAGAAATTGGTGACATTGCAGATACTGCAATTGAGATTGAAGTAGGGCCAGAAATTCTAACAGGCTCGACTCGCCTTAAATCTGGAACTGCGCAAAAGTTAGTATTAAATATGATTTCTACAGGAGCAATGGTAGGTATTGGAAAAGTTTATGAAAATCTGATGGTTGATGTCAAACCGACAAACAACAAGTTGAGACAGCGTGCTTTAAATATCATTTCAGAAATAGTAGAAGTGCCGATAGAAAAAAGTGAACAGCTTTTTCGTGAAGCACGCGGCAATGTAAAAACGGCGATTGTTATGGGTTTACATGATATTTCATATTCAGAAGCAACAAAAAGATTGAAGAAGGCAGATGGTTTTATTCGAAACACCTAAGGAGCGTGAGACATGATGTCAAAAGAAGAAAGAATTGCCCAGGAAATATTAAAAAACGTGGGCGGAAAAGAAAATTTAGAACGTGTTATTCATTGCATGACCAGAGTACGAATGGATATTATTAATTATTCTAAAGTTAATATCGAAGGACTTAAAGAAATTGATGGTGTTATGGGTGTTGTAGAAGATGAGTCGTTACAAGTGATTGTTGGGCCCGGCACAGTTAATAAAGTTGCGAATGCGATGAGTGAAATGATTGGCGTACCATTAGGAGAACGTATTTCACATCATCATGATTCAAGTAATACAAGTTCACCTAAATCAGATAAAGAACGTGTTGAAGAAGAAGCACAACTCTTTAAAAGTCAAATGAATCAAAAAAAGAAACCGTCGAAATGGCGTAAAGTTTTACGTACTATTGCGAATATATTCGTACCTTTAATTCCAGCATTTGTTGGTGCAGGATTAATCGGCGGTATTAGTGCAGTTCTTTCGAATTTGTTAGTTGCAGGTAGAATCGATGGCGCATTTTGGCAAGAAATGGTCATGGTTTTCGATATTATTAAAAATGGTATTTTTGCATATCTGGCAATTTATGTAGGGATTAATTCAGCTAAAGAGTTCGGTGCAACACCTGGTCTTGGTGGTGTCATTGGCGGTACTACATTACTGACAGGTATGACACCTGATAAACCGCTGCATAATATTTTTAATGGCGATGCACTTGCTGCAGGTCAAGGTGGTGTGATCGGTGTCATTTTTGCAGTATGGATTTTAGCTATGATAGAAAAACGATTGCACAAAGTTATTCCGAATTCTATTGATATTATCGTAACTCCAACGATTACTTTATTAATTATGGGACTTGCTACTATCTTCTTAATTATGCCGATTGCAGGCGTTGTCTCAGAAGGTATTTTAGCAGCTATCAAGTGGGTACTCGATATCGGCGGTCCATTCAGCGGATTTGTGTTAGGTGCGACATTCTTACCACTCGTCATGTTTGGTTTGCATCAAGTGTTAACACCAATTCATATTGAAATGATCAACCAAAATCATGCTACGTTTTTACTGCCCGTGTTAGCTATGGCGGGTGCTGGACAAGTTGGTGCAGCATTTGCATTATGGGTGAAATGTCGTAAGAACAAAAAGATTATTCGTCTCTTAAAAGGTGCTTTACCAGCAGGTATTTTAGGTATTGGTGAACCATTGATTTATGGGGTGACATTACCATTAGGTCGTCCATTTATTACTGCCTGTATCGGCGGTGGTATCGGAGGTGCTGTGATTGGCGGTATTGGTCATATTGGTGCTGTAGCGATAGGACCTAGCGGTGTTTCGTTGATTCCGTTGATTTACGATAATATGTATCTCGGTTATATTGCAGGATTACTTGCAGCTTATGCGGGTGGATTTGTCGCTACATATTTCTTTGGTACAACAAAAGATATGACAGCGCCGCAAGAAGTTGATGAAGCGGATGTGTAAATAATGGAAACAGATCATCTTATCATTCATATTCGAGAGCAAATGAAACATCTTACTAAGAATGAACAGCACATTGCACAATTCATATTAGAGCATCCAGAAAAAGTGCTGGAAATGAGTGCACAAATACTAGGAGATGTCACTAAAACAAGTTCAGCTACAGTAATCCGTTGTGCACATAAACTCGGATTCAAAGGATTTGTCGATTTAAAACTATCATTATCTCGGAATTTACCGCAACATGAAACAAACAATTATAAAGAAATTACTCAAGATGAACCGCCGAGAGAAATCAAACGGAAGTTGCTATCAAGGGCGGCTTATACGTTAGAAACAACTGAATCATTATTAGAAGATCAGGCATTAGAAGCATTGGTTGATAAATTATATGATGTACAAAAAATTGTGGTTTTTGGTGTCGGTGCAAGTCATATTGTTGCTGAAGATATCTATCAAAAATTTACTCGTGCAGGAGTAGAAGTAATTCAAAGTGCTGATGCGCATGTATTAGCGACTGTATTGGCTGGCGACCATAAAAAAGGTAATGTCTTATTTATAGGTATTTCTAATTCAGGTCATAACAAAGAGACATTGCGTTTGGCACAAATTGCACGTTATTATGGTGCAACGGTAGCAGCAATTACAAGTAAAAACGATTCGAAACTAGCAAGAGAAGCGAATATCGTGTTATTGCATGATGCCAGTTCTGAACAAAGTTTGCGACTAGCGGCTACAAGTTCCCTTATTGCTCAATTGATGACGGTTGATATTCTTTTTTATACTTACTTATCTAAAGATTATCAAACGCACGTTGCCCATTTAAGTGAAACTAAAAAAGCAGTAGAAATGTATATTGATTCATCACAATAATTTGCATCGTACAGATTTATTGAGGATAATAAAGAAAATCGACAGAAAGGGGAAAACGGCGTGCAATCACTAGAAACAAACGGCGCAATCATTCGTTACGAACAAATGGGACAAGGCCCTTTGCTGATTATGATACCTGGTGCCAGCGGTGTAAACGACAGTTATATGGATACAGCTGAAAAATTGAAATCGCATTTCACTGTTGTTTTGCCTGACAGAAGAGGATATGGATACAGCGAACTGACACAACCTATGCCAGCATCAATTAACCAAACTCACGACACTTTCAAACTTGAAAAAGATACAGAAGATATACAAGCATTGGCTGAAAATTTAAGTGATAATCCAGTATATATCATGGGGACAGATACTGGGGCGGTTGTTGCTATGCGCTTGTTGGAAAAATTTCCAGAATTAATTGTAGGCGCAGCTGTACATGAACCTCTGAACGCAACTGTTTTCCCCAATAGAACCGAACTAGAAAAAGAAGCTCAAAAAATCTCTCAAGCAGCAGAAATTGAAGGAATACCTGCAGCAATGCGTATCTTTGAACATACTATGAAACCGTCACAACTAGATATGAAAGTCTTAGTAGAAGATACAATCGCACCGTGTGCAGTTTGCGCACCAGACACAATGGATTCTAATAGTGCTGAATCTACAAAAATCTGGATGCAATACGAATTGCGACAATATATGGATTATAAAGTAGATTTAGAACAATTACGTAAGACAAATCATAAGATTGCTTGGTTAAAAGGTAGCGCTTCTAAAGGATCATTAGCTTATCAAGCTGCAGATTTATTTGCGCGAGATATAGGTGGAAAAGCTGCAGAAGTAGCTGGTGGACATTTTGGTTATGTACAAGAACCAGAAGCATTCGCGAAAGATTTAAGCAGCATTTTAAATAAATAATAGTAAATAATGAAGACTTTCGTTAAATCGGAAGTCTTTTTTATTGTTATTGCAACTTACATATATAAAAAGGTCGCTTCCTAGTTTTATGAATAGAAAGCGACCTTGAGATAATTTATTCCATTACATTAAGTTTCTGAAATCAAAGGGGGTTTTAATTTATGACAACGTTCGATATTCGAACTTATTTATCTTTTTTAGTTTGGTAGCTTTGACTTGCTACTTTGTTGTTATCAACAATAACATATTCAGAACGGATAGGTGTATTTTCCATAGCGTTATTAAGCATTTCTTCTACACCTTTTTGAATACGTTTTTGAGCTTCAACAGTCATACCTGAATAGTGTACAGTCATGCCTGAATTTTTAAGTGAACGCCAAGGGTGATCTTTTGGTGCTGGTTGAGGGAACCAAACGTCGCCGCCATATCTGATGTGTCCATCTTCAACAGCTTTAGCAATTGCATCTGTATCAACAATTGAACCGCGTGCACAGTTAACTACAGCTGTACCTTTTTGCATTTTATCGATGACGCTTGCATCAAATTTACCTTTTGTATCAGGAGTAAGCGGTGATTGAATAATGATAACATCAGATGTTTCTACTAATTCATCAAATTCAACATATTCAACGCCTAATTCTTTTTCAACGTCTTCTTTTCTGAATGGATCGTTATAACGGATATTAACATTAAAAGGTTTTAAGCGTTGTGCAGTTAATTGACCAATACGACCAAATCCGAAGATGCCGACTTTTTTCTCTTGTAATTCAAATGCGCCAGAACCTACTAATGGCAAGTCCCATTCGCCTTCTAATGCTTGTCTATGGCCTTCTTCATAGTTTCTAAGCAGTAATAGTGTTTCTAGAACATTTTGTTCAGCAACACTTTCGTTGTTGCTGCCTGTTACTTCAGCAACAATAATGCCGTGTTCTGCAGCTGCTTCAATATCTACATGGTCAGAACCGATACCAGCTGTAATTGCATATTTAAGGTTTTTAGCTTTTTCGATTCTTTCTTTAGTGATATAAGCAGGTAAGAATGGAGAAGAAATTACAACATCCATATCCTCAACATAGTTATCAATTTCCTCATTACTAGAAACCAAGATTAACTCGTTATCAGTACCTTTTAAGAATTCTGGTAAACCTAAAGCTTCTTGTTTAGACAATAATTGAGTAGATTTTGATGCTTCTGGGAATAATGCTACAATTTTCATTAAAAATCATTCTCCTTTTAAATGATAGTTGGCTGCTGTCTTCTTTTCTGCTGTTGATAAAAGTACTTAATAGCGCAAAAAACTCCCATCACATCGATATGCTTTTAGCATATGAGTATGACGGGAGTAGTATTCAGCACATTCAGTACTTAAGACCAATCCGTTGAAAAGAATATATATGAAGGCAACAGTCAGTTCGCTTTTGCCTTAATTACTATAATTGCTCAATAGTTTTTTGATTAGCCAGATGCACAATTAGTACACTGTACCAATTTTTTTAAACTATCGAGAAAGTGTTGAGAATGTTTCTCAACTACTTGATATCTCAATACTAATACGCATCGTTTTATTTGTCAAACTTTCGTAACAAGTTATTTATTTTTTAGACAAATTTGTCATCTTTATGAAAAATAAAATAATGATAATAATATGGTTTGAAATATTGACGCTATTGGTTTTTATAAAGTGAAATATTAGATTTTAATCTTTGAATTACGCTGAAAAATTTTATGATTATATATAAGAGATAAGTTATTTTTTGGTCGAGAAAATAGACTTTTATAAGCAACTACGTCATATAGAAAGTTATGTTTCAATATGGTAACCTACTTATGAAATCAAAAATCTAATTGTAAAAAATATTTATGGAAATTTAAATCAAGAGGAGGCAGTACCGCATGAGAAAATGGGGACTGACATTAGTTGCTGTATTTTTAACGATTATTCTTACAGCATGCAGTCAAAATGATTCAAAAGATGAAAGCAAAAAAGAAACTTCTGAAAAGACAAGTCAAAAGAAAGAAACATCTCAAAATGAAAACGGAGAAGGATTTAAAGGGATAAAAGAAAAAGGGAAGAGTGAAAATAAAGATCAAAATGATAAAAGTTCTTACAAGCAAGTGATTGAGTATACAGATAAGCAAAAAATTGCGATGTTGTTATTTCAACCAGGATTGGAAGGGAAATTTATCACAGCAGATGACGTGTTAAAAGGTGAATATAAATCAAACTTCGGTGACGGCTTGAAAACGAAACAACTTCCTGAATTAAAAGTGACTTCTTTGCCAGAAAACCCTAATATGCAAAATAAACCTGAAGGTACTAAATTCTATTTAATTTAACCTTTCCCTTCACAGTATTCAGTAACTGTAGCTATGAATGAACAGAATATGATTATTTATGGAACTCAAAGTCCGATACCAAGTTACAATGAATTATTAAATGGAATGGATGGAATGGCAAAAGTTTATAATACAAAAGATGTTATTAAGTCTGAAAAAGATAATCTTAAATTAAAAGAAGTAGAAAATAAAGTTGATATGCAATAGGAGGCAAGACAGATTAAAGAAGTCTGCCTTTTTATATTACAATGAAACGATAATCGAGACTGACAGATGTCTAACTTCAGACAACCCTCAGTCTCACCTGTGGGATGATTGGGTTATATAAGACACATGTGATAGCATGAAAATGTGTGAAAACAATGCAGATTTTATACAAAAGTTATTAAAAGGTACTGCGAAAATCCGGAAAGGGCGTCGCAAAGATGAAACAGTATTTTCAAGAAATAGGACAAAAATTATGGTTTAACCTTTTTGCAATAATCTTAGGACTTGTCTTATTCATCATTTACTTATTATTTGATAGACCCTATCTCTGGTTGGGATTTTTATTTTCCATTTTAATCATCATTCCAGCTGGTTATCGTATTTGGAAGTATAAGAAATAATAAAAGTCTTCGCTCACACATTTCTAGCGAAGACTTTTATTGATTTATTATTCATGTTCACTACGTTCTTTGCTTAATGCTTTACGCATTTGCTGACGTGAACCATACGTACTTTCTCGTACCAATTTTTCGTTGCGCATACCTGCGCCGATTGCACCGGCTATTGTTGAAATAGAAGCTGCGAACCATGCGATAAAGATATATAGAGAAAATGGTGCAGCATGTTTCAACTCTAATTGTCGACCTAAGAATCCTGACGGTAGAAGTATCAATGCGGCAATAATGTAAAGTAAAACTAAAACAATGTAATATATCAGTACAGAAGTACCTAACGTAGTTAATGTGGTCATGTTATATAAACGTGTAATTTTATGGTTGGCACTATGTTTAGTAGATTCCCATAAGTTATGCGCTAAGATAATCCAAGCAATCATGCCGATAATCGCAAATAAGGATAACATAGTTAGTCTTCCTGCTGAAAAGGTGTTGCCGAGTTGCCACATGGTCGAGAAAATCATTCCAGATGCTCCTGTGGTGAAAGCAATTGCGATGACGCTGTTCATACTTTGCATTAGGCGTAGCGGGTTATTTGCAAAAGTCATGCCGCTTAGTAAACGTAAATTCCCGCTTATTTTTGAAGCAACGATATAACGTATATGCATCGTATGCGTTTCATCAGCAAAAGTACGAATTTTTCTTAAGTTGGAAAATGGGAAGATATCTCGATATTCTTTTTGGCGTTCTTCATCGTCTTTTTCAGCAGTTCCGTTCTGAGCATGATCACTAAATTGCACATTAATTTCATGAATGACTGTCACGATTGTTTTCTCTAAACGTTTAGTTAAAGGACGCCAACCATAAGCAGGAATAGATATCATACTTGCACCATTCTCTTCGTTGATATCAACCGCGATGACAGATTCATTATCATGAAATAACGGTAAATCAGTTAAACTGATAATATAATTCCAATTATAACGATCTAAATAATCTTCTGTTTTTTGATAAGCTTTTTCAGCATCTTCTGCTGACCCAGTCAAAGCATCTACCACAACTTCAATTTTCCATTTATATTGAGATGAAATATATTTTGATAATAAATCCGGCAAGTCATAGACCATTTTATGTGATAATTTATTGGCTATGCCAGGAGCTGCTACAATTCCAACCACTAATTGTTCCAAATTTTAGCCTCCTTTCTGTGTATTTTTATTTTGTTCTGAATCAGAAGAGTAGTATTTCGTTGACTCCCATTCTTTAGCTTCTTCATAACGGACACGTTGACGATAAGAATAAGTCATATCTCTTATTTTATCTTCATTCTCTACGGAAGCACCTAAGGCTCCAGCTAAGAAGCCGAGAGAAGTAAGGAACCAAGTGAGATATAAGAACTGACTCCAACTTCTTATACCTTGATTAGAAGTCATCATATTATATAAATCATTCGGTACAAAAAGTGCGACACTTATCATCAAGAGCGCAAACAAAATCATGTAACTAATTGCGATGATTATAAGCAAAGTCAGTACAGTTGTAATGTTATAAACAGTGCGATATGTGCGTGTAGTAAGTGAAGTAGAAGTTTCCCATAGTCCATGCGCATACATTATCCAAAGCGACATACCGCCAACTGCTAAAATTGTCATCAGTATAAAGCGTAAATTAGAGAATTCGATACTCATTTGCCATGGAGTAGAAAAGATTGTGAGGTACGTAGCTGTCGCAAAAGACAGAGAAATGATTTTTTTGAAATTCGGTATCTCTTTCCATGGTTCATTAGCACGCGTCATACCAAAAAGTAAAAATATCCAACTGATAATTAACGGTTTAAGTATAAAACGTGTAGTTGTATTGGATTCTGAGGTTTCATCGCCATCTTTTTGCTCCGAAGAGGTTTCCATATCGTTATCTTGTTTTTGATCTAAAGGTGCTGCTTCAGGTTTGATACGTGTAATCCAAGATAAATTCAATTTGTGTTGTTGCTGCCCTTCGTCTTGATGTTGCGAACGATAAATACTTTCTGAAAAATAAAGTAAGCATTGCTTTAACTTTTTACGTAAGTTCATCCAACCTAAAGCAGGCAAAGATATTATCGCAGTTGAATGTGTTTCATCCAAATTACCGACGATAATACGACGATTTGAGACGATTGGAAGATCAGTAACTACAATTCCGTAATCCCAGTTGTGTTCTTGTTTTACATTTTGCGCCGCATCTAAACTTTTATTAACATCTTCAGCTGAACCAATCAAAGGATCGGTAGTGACATGAAAATGCCATTCAGCATCGGTATCTAATTCTTGATTCAAAATGGTCGGTAATGATTCAACAACTTTATTTGATAAGCGTTCTGGAAATCCAGGTGCGGCTATAATACCTACTTTAAAAGACGCCATTTCGCAACCTCCTTTCTATATTAATGGAAAATTCACGACTTATAATTTAAATTTAATTTGAATACAAGTCAAATATCATATGCATTTAAATTCCCCATGTTAGTTATTTAAAAACCTCGTAGAAAATGAGGTTGAGTGTAAAATATAAGTTGTGTAAAATATTAAATAAATACAATGAGTGCCAACAAAGTAAGGGGATTTCATCATGAAAAAACATCAATTCATATCACTGGTATTAGGATTTATAGTAATATTAGCAAGTTGTGGAAAAACAGATGACCAAGAGAAAGAAAATCATTCAAAAAAAGAAACAGAAGTGCATCAAAAAACAAAAACAAATAAGGAAACAGATTCAGAAAAACAATCTTCAGAAGCTTCCAAACAAAAAGAAAATCAAAAGCAAGATAATCAAGATAGTACTGAAGATCAAAAACAAGAAACACAAAAGAATACACCTCTGTCTGATGAAGAAATTAAAAAAGAAGTTGCGATGATGTTGCTAAGTCCGCAATTGAAAAAGCAATTCATTAATGGACGACAATTATTGGAAGGACAATATCCTGGAACTTGGGGAGTAGAACAAGGCAAACCGTATGAAGTGATTCTTGAAGCGAATGAATACAGATTGTCTGATGGGAGATCGATGCCGCCAATTTATGGTGGACCAGAAGGAATGCGTTATTTTGAGGCCAGTCCTCCAAGCGGATCTTTTGCAACGATAGTAGGCGTGAGTAGAGAATATGTATGTATCATAGCTACGCAAAGTGCTATTAACAATTACGAGGAGGCGCTCAACAGCGGGACTTCCCAACAATTCAGAGTTCAAGATTTAAAACAAAATATTACTAACCAAGCAGAGATTAATCAAGTAATGAATAAAATCACTCTAGGTAATAATGAGTTTTTAAAGCCAAAACGTATAGATGAATAATAGATGGAAAGAAATGGACAGAGGTTCATTTCTTTTTTTGTTAAACAACAAAAAGTGTTATTTTATTATGACTGTTGTTTGTTTCTTTTTAATGAAAAATTTCTTTTGAGATTATTTAGACTTAAAATAATTTGAAAAATTTGAACAAACCACTTTTATGTTACTCAAATATATATTATCATTAATATGTAACATAATTTAATTTTGCTCACAAAGGGTACGTTAAAAGATGAGAAAAAGGAATGAAGAAATATGGAATGTGTATTGCCGATAAAAGACAAAATGCATATTGAAGCAATGTATCGTGTTTTAAAACAACATAGCCAGCGTGACTATTTATTATTGAATTTCGCGATACATACGGGTGTTAAATTAAGTACATTGCTTAACCTCCGCGTAGTTGACATTTTGAATTCGGAGTATAAAGAAAACAAAAATCAAACATTTCAAAACATAACACCGAAGATGATTATTAAGTCTTGGACGAACTCACAATTTCCTGAAATTGTCGTACCGCTTTCTGATGCTTTACGCAAAGCTTTGACTGATTATATCTTGGATAATGAATACATGGTTCAAGATTTTCTTTTTCAATCGAGCAGAACAAAGAAACAGTTATCACGACAACAAGCATATCGAATCATTCATCAAGCAGCGGAAGAAATTGAACTTTCACATATCGGTTTGCAGTCTTTACGTAAAACATTTGCTTATCATGCCTATAAAGCAGGAACACCGATTACAGTGATTCAAAAGTATCTTGGTCATCAGTCGTTAGCTGAAACGATTAGGTTTATCGATATACCAAGTGTGGCTAAAACCATTGAAATCCACTTAGATATTTAATCTCATTTTTTAATAGCAACCTCGCAGCGTTATCGTTATTGCATTTTTCACTTTTAGCATTACAAGTCAATATATAGAAAGGAGTTAACTTCATTATGAGTCTTATATGGCTGCTCATTTTTGTTGTCGCCATCATGTCAGTGATTTTGGCAACGAATATAAAAACAAAAAAATTCAGCACCTTACAGACTGATGTTCAATCTGAGAATACAGTAGAAACTTCTACACAAAAATCTATCAAACCTTTTGCCCGTTTCTCAGGTTGGATTGCTCTCATTGCCCCTGTTGTCAGCGCAATATATTTTGTCTTTAAGATTAATCAAACCGCTGAAAGTAAAATCACCTCGATTTCATTACCATGGATGCCAGTTATTGATTTAGATTTCGCATTCCGACTTGACGGTTTATCGATGATATTTGCACTGTTAATCACTTTAATAGGTACAGGTGTTGTATTATATGCCAATGCTTATTTATCAAAGGAACATGACGACTTACCAAGATTCTATTTTTATTTAATTTTATTTATGTTCGCCATGCTCGGTGTTGTGTTAGCAGATAATACAATATTGCTGTACGTATTTTGGGAATTGACAAGTATCGCCTCATTCTTGCTTATTTCTTATTGGTATAACCGAAAAGCTAGTCAAAATGGTGCGCTGAAGTCTTTCTTGATTACTGTATTCGGCGGCATGTTCATGCTAATTGGTTTCATTATTATTTATAGTATCGCTAAAACAAATACAATTTCTGAGTTAGTAACACAGACAGATACTTTAAGTGCCTCACCATGGTTTCCATTTGCTGTAGTTTGTATATTGATCGGCGCATTTACAAAATCAGCTCAATTTCCGTTTCATATTTGGCTTCCTGATGCGATGGAAGCCCCTACACCAGTCAGTGCTTATCTGCATTCAGCCACAATGGTGAAAGCAGGATTATATCTTTTATTTCGATTTACTCCTATCTTAAGTTACGCCCCTTGGGTTGGTTATATCGTGATTACAGTAGGGATTATAACGCTGGCAGTGGGCTCATTTGTTGCTGTTGGTCAACGAGATTTAAAAGCATTATTAGCTTATTCAACGATTAGTCAGCTTGGTATGATTATGTCTATGGTTGGGTTTGGAATGTTGACTTATAGTCTTCATCATTCATTTGTAGAATTTTTCGTAATCAGTCTCTTTGCAGGACTTTTCCATCTTATCAACCATGCTTTATTTAAGAGTGTATTATTTATGGGAGTCGGGATTATTGATCATGAGACTGGTACACGCAACTTGGCAAAGCTAGGCGGATTACGCAAGTTATTGCCTGTTACTGCAACAATTATGACAATCAGTGCAATGGCTATGGCAGGATTGCCTTTCTTCAATGGTTTTTTATCCAAAGAAATGTTCTTTACAACTTTAGTGAATGGACGAAAATTACCGATTGATGACCAAATATTTATGAGTATTATGTTAGTTGTTGCAATCGGTGCAAGTGTACTGACGTTTGTTTATAGCTTGCGCATGATAAAAGATACCTTCTTCGGACCATTAAATAAAGAAAAGTTGCCGCATATACCTGGCCATGAGCCTATCAGTATGTATATTGCACCGGTTATTATCGTGTGCGGCTTACCGTTATTTTTCATCATACCGAATGTTTTGGGTAAATATCTTATTACTCCAGCTCTGCGAGATATCAACCATACTGCAGTTGTAGAGAAATATGTCCCTCATGTAGCAGCATGGCATGGATTTACGGCTGAACTAGGTATAACACTCATTATTTATACGATAGGCATTTTGTTATTATGGCGTTCGCGCTGGATGAAAGTATATAACCGAATTCCTTCAATTCTTTCAATTAATTCACTTTATAATGCAATGTTGAAGTGGAGTGAAGGTTTCAGCCGACGTAATATGCAAACAATGATGAATAATAAACTAAATCAATATTTACATGTTATTTATCTGATGTTTTTTGGAATGCTGGCATATGGATTTATTAAAGTAGGTTGGATTCCGATAAAAGGATTTGAAATAACGCCATTTACGTGGTTTGAAATTCTAGTATTGGTAAACATCATTATTCTTTCAGCAGCTTTACTTTATATTCGAGAACGAATGGCGATGGTTATTTTAAATGGTGTCATCGGTTATTCTATTGCGATTGTCTTTATCTTGATGAAAGCACCTGATTTAGCCATGACACAATTGGTGATAGAAACAATTACGACAATTTTATTTTTACTGGTGTTCCATCATTTACCAAATGTCCAAAGAGATAAAGTTCTTTGGGGGAGAGAAGCGGTTAAACTCATTATTGCATTCTTAATGGCGCTTTTCGTAATGACTTTTGTAGTGATTGCATTGCAAGATCCTCCATTCCAGAAAATTTCAAGATTTTATGAAGATAGTTACGATTTAGCCGGTTCAAAAAATATTGTTAATGCCATTTTAGGAGATTTCCGTGCACTCGATACGATGCTAGAAGGTATTGTGATTATGATTGTCGGTCTTGGTATCTTTGCTTTAGTTAAATTCAAAATCAGAAAGGATGAGTCCAATGAAAGAAAATGATATTGTTCTGGAAACCATATCGAAAGTAGCTGTGTTTATCATTTTGACATTCGGTGCTTATATATTTTTAGCAGGTCATGATAATCCAGGCGGCGGCTTTATCGGCGGACTTGTTTTCAGTTCTGCATTCATACTGATGTTTTTAGCCTTTGATGTACAAAAAGTAGTAAAGTCGCTTCCGATTGACTTTCGTGCTGTGACGATATCAGGTTGTTTGCTTTCTATTGCAACTGCAGTGACACCGATATTTTTTGGGCACCCATTACTTTCTCATGAAGATGTTTATGTGACAGTACCTTTATTAGAAAAAATACATCTATCAAGTGTCACTATTTTTGAATTTGGTATTTTATTAACAGTAGTAGGCGCAGTCACAACAATAATGCTCGCGATAAGTGGTGATAAAAGTTGAATACGATACTCATTATAATTATAGGAATTTTAACTTTTGCAGGAACGTATATGATTTTATCTAAAAACCTGATTCGTATTGTCCTTGGTACTGCAATTTACACACATGTTGCGAATTTAGTAATTTTAGCAATGAGCGGTTTTAACGGGAAAAATGTGCCGATTATAAATGGAGAAGGAAAGAATTACGTAGATCCGTTACCGCAAGCATTAATTTTAACTGCGATTGTAATCGGTTTTGCTGTGACTGCTTTCTTGCTTGTGTTAGTTTATAGAACCTATAAAGTGACGCGTGTAAATAGAATAGAGGCCTTGCGCGGTGAGGATGATGATGTAGATGAATAATTTATTATTAATACCATTACTCGTCCCACTTGTCACTGGTCTGGTACTTTTCTTCTTTAAAGAACGTTTAATGGTCACACGTCGTATCGCAATTACAATGTTGGTGATTACAACTGCAGTTTCTGTGTATTTGTTGGTTCATGTATTTAATCATCAAACATTAGTAATTAACTTTGGTAACTGGCAGCCGCCGTTCGGTATTCAATTTGTAGGCGATACGCTAGGACTCATTTTTACAACTATCGCAAACTTTGTCGTGACTGTTATTATCTATTTCGGTTTCGGTAAAAAAGAACATCTTGCCAATCGTTATTTCTTACCTTCTTTCATTCTATTTATGTTAACAGGTGTGAATGGCAGTTTCTTAACAGCAGATATTTTCAACTTATATGTCATGTTTGAAATTATGCTAATCTCATCTTTTGTTCTGCTTACACTCGGACAAACTGTTGAACAGCTGCGTGCTAGTGTCATTTATGTTGTGATGAATGTGGTCAGTTCTTGGTTTTTCTTAATCGGAATTGCTTATTTATATGGAACACTCGGCACGTTGAATTTCGGACATTTAGCAATGCGTATTGCTGAAAGCAATCAAACACCTGCAATGACAATGGTCGCAATTATAATGATTTTTGTCTTTGGAGGCAAAGCAGCCTTAGTCATGTTTATGTGGTTGCCTAAAGCTTATGCTGCTTTGAATACTGAACTAGCAGCATTGTTCGCAGGTTTAATGACTAAAGTAGGTATTTATGCTTTGATTCGAGTGATGACATTGCTTTTTGACCAGCAACCAGATATTACACATCAGCTCATGTATTATATGGCTGTCATCACTATGATTATTGGAGCGGTTGGTGTATTAGGCTACGAAGACGTGAAGAAAATTGCTGCTTATCAAGTCATCTTATCTATAGGATTTTCAGTATTAGGATTAAGTGCTTTGAATGAAACAGGTGTAACGGGCGCTATCTTTTATGCTGGGCATGACATGATTATCAAAACGTTACTATTTTTAGTTTTAGGTGTCTTCGTTGTTCAATGCGGATCTCGAAGTTATAAAAACATGGGCGGTTTGATTCATGTACATCCAAGTTTAGGTATCATCTTTTTTATACTGACATTGTCAATTGGAGGCGTACCGCCATTCAGCGGCTTCCCGGGTAAAGTTCTTATTATTCAAGGCGCAATGGAAAAAGGTTATGTGACAGGTGTTATTGTTTTAGTGATTACAAGTATTATTGCGATGTACAGTTTGCTGCGTATCTTCTTTGTGATGTACTTTGGACAAGAAAATGTACCTCAAGTGAAAAATACACCTTTAGCCATGCATAAAATTGTCGCAATGATGTTTTTAACTGCTGCAACTATTTTCATGGGTGTCTGCGGAGAATGGTTCTTAGATTTTGCACGCCAAGCAGCTGAATTTAATTTGCACCCGAGTGAGTATATTAAATCAGTTATTCCTGATGTGAAAGTGGAGGTGGACTAATGTTAGCGCAATTAACGTTAAATATTTTAATCGCATTTTTATGGACTTTGTTCCAAGATGAAGATAAATTTCATTTGTCCACTTTCATTACAGGTTATTTAATAGGTATCGCGATTGTGTATTTAATTCATCGCTTCTTCTTTAAACGTGTGTTCTATTTGAAGAAAGTGTGGGTCATTTTTAAATTTATCATCGTGTATAATGTTCAGTTATTTATTTCTAGTTTTTCAACTATCAATTACATCCTTTTCAAATCACATGATATGAATCCAGGATTGTTAATTTATGAAACGTCGCTTAAAAGAGATTGGGCGATTACTTTATTGACTTTGTTGATTATGTTGACACCAGGCTCGTTAGTATTGAGAATATCGCCTGATGGCAGTCGGTTCTTTATTCATGCGATTGATGTATCTGAAAAGGATAAAGCGATATTAACTAAGCAAATTAAAAAATATGAACGCTTAATTTGGGAGGTGCTTAAATGATTGAGACAATAATAATGTGGATTATTCATACTGCACTTGTAATTTACGGTATTGCGGTCATCATCTCTTTATATCGTATCGTTAAAGGACCAACCACGCCTAATCGTGTAGTTGCATTTGACTCGATAGGTGCAATGGTAATTTCAATCGTGGGCATACTCAGCATCGTACTTGATACGCTAAGCTTCTTAGATGCTAGTTTGATTATTGCAATCTTAGCATTTTTAAGTACTATCGGAATTTCACGCTTTGTGGAAGGAGGGCGTATCTTTGAATCTAAACGAAATCGTTAGTTTATTTGCAGCTGTCTTGATATTATTAGGTTCTATCGTAGCTTTGATCAGTGCAATTGGTATTGTTAAATTCAAAGATGTCTTCTTGCGTGCACATGCGGCGACTAAGAGTTCAACTTTATCCGTATTACTATCTTTAATCGGTGTTTTTATATACTTCTTAATGATGCGAGACTATTTCAGTGTGAGAACATTATTAACGATTTTGTTTTTATACCTGACTTCACCTGTAGCAGGCCAGATGATTGTACGTACAGCTTATAACATTGGATCTTACATGTATATGAAAGATTCGCAAAGAAAAGGTACCTCTTTGAACATTTCCTATAATCGTAAAGAGGCACTTAAGAACCGTAAGTTGCGTGCAGCCAGAAGAAAAGAAATTACAGAAGCTTTCAGAAAAGGTGAAAGAGAGCCGACAATCAGTTATAAACCGTATCACAAGAAAAAATAAAAGAAATCATTCTTTTATATTACAGTAAAATACAAGGAGAAAAGGGATGAAGTTCAGTGTCATTAAATAAAGAACAACGCGCTATTACACGCGATGAATTACAAGCACATTTTGAAAAATCATCTTTGAGTAAAACGGACTTAGCAGATGCTTTAGATGTTTCAGTTGAAGATATTAATCATGTTTTAGAAATGAAAGCACCAAGGTTCGGCAGTTAATTACAAAACTTTATTCATCTCGTCTGGGATGTTCGAGATGAGATGAATTATAATATCCGTAGTCACGGTAAAGAACCTGAACCATATACTTATCTTAAAGGTGAGAAGGAAGACTATTGGTTCTTGCAATAAAAAAATCATCAAAGACTCTTTTGAAATTGATGCTGAAGAAGCATTGTTTCAAAAGAGTTTTTTTATGAGCAAAGTGCATTGTAATCCTATGAATTCAGATGTGTTTTTCTTTTCGGCATTTCATTAATGAGGAAGAAATACCGTATTGTACTGATTAATTTTATACTATTTTATTAACGAGATATGGAGAGAATATAAAAATACAAGATAATTTTATAGTAAAACACATATGAAAAAGGTATAATGAAATAACAGATAATTCAGAATAATGCTTAGTCTCTTGACTATGTGAATATATTCACATAAAATAATAAGTGAGATAAGAATTATTCAATTACATTAATTTTTTAGAATCGAGGGAGTAATTATGACAAGAATTAAATTTTTTGGTACACGCGATTATGAAAAAGATATGGCTTTAAACTGGGCTAAAGAAAATGACGTTGAAGTTTCATTTTCTGAAGACTTTTTAAGTTATGACACATTAGATCAACTTGAAGGATTTGATGGTGTAACGACAATGCAATTTGGTAAACTTGAGCCTGAAGCTTACCCTAAATTGGAAGAAATGGGTATTAAACAAATCGCACAACGTACTGCAGGATTTGACATGTACGACTTAGAATTAGCTAAAAAACATGGCATTATCGTGTCAAACGTTCCTAGCTACTCTCCAGAAACAATTGCTGAATACTCAGTAGCAGCTGCGTTGAACCTTGTGCGTCATTTCCCACAAATTGAAAAACGCGTTCAAGATTATAACTTCACATGGGAAGCACCAATTATGGCTAAACCAGTGAAAAACATGACAGTTGCGATTATCGGTACAGGACGTATCGGTGCATTAACTGGTGAATTATTTGCAGGTTTCGGTGCTAAAGTTGTAGGTTACGACTTATATCCTAATGATTCATTAGATTTCTTAGAATATAAAGATTCTATTGAAGAAGCAGTTAAAGACGCAGATATCGTATCATTACACATGCCGGCTACTAAAGAAAATCATCATGCATTCAATAAGGAAATGTTTGATAAATTCAAAGATGGTGCTGTATTAGTCAACGCAGCGCGTGGAGCAATGGTAGATACAGAAGCAATGATTGACGCTGTAGACAGCGGTAAATTATTAGGCGCTGCAGTAGATACGTATGAATTCGAAATGCCTTACTTCACATTTGATTGGTCAGGCAAAGAATTAGAAGATGATACTTTCAAACGTTTAATCGAAAATGAAAGAATTCAATTGACACCGCATATCGCATTCTTCTCAGATGAAGCGGTACGTAACTTAGTTGAAGGCGGCTTAAATGCTGCATTGAACGTGATTAATACTGGTGATACACCGACACGTTTGAACTAAATTTGTTGAGTCGAAGTTATATATAATAGATGCCGGAACAGCCTTGTTGTTCCGGTTTTTTAATTTAAGATGTTTTACATTAAAAAAACAGCGGTCATCTTTAATAAGGTGATCGCTGTTTGTGATATTCAACTATTTATTTTTTGAAAGACGATTTTTAAAACCACCCAGTTTGTATGCTGCAAAAAGCAACAATAACCAGAAAGGTGAGAAGTAAAGTGCAACACGTGTATCTTCAGCCAAGAAAAGTATCACAATCACAACTGCAAAGAACACGAGTGTACTATATGAACCAACTACACCGAAGAAGTTTTTGAATTTTGATTGTGCATGCAGTTCTGGGTGCAGTTTACGATACTTGATATAACAAACTAAAATGATTGTCCAAATGAAAATAAAGAATATTGTCGCGACTGTTGTTACGACAGTAAAGACTGTATCTGGAATGATGTAATTCAAAAGTGCGGCTAAGAATAAAACGACACCTGAGAAAATCAAGGCATTGTATGGCACACCATGACGATTGGCTTTACCTAAAGATTTCGGTGCACTTTCAGAAACAGATAAACCGTAAACCATTCTGCTGTTACTGAATAAACCGCTGTTTGCAGCACTTGCAGCTGAAGTCAATACGACAAAGTTAACAATACCGGCAGCCGCTGGAATACCAGCAAGTACAAATAAGTTAACAAATGGGCTTTCTTTTGGATCAAGTCGATTCCAAGGCGTAATACTCATAATAACCATCAAACTTAACACATAGAAAATAATGATACGGATACCGACACTATTGATAGCTTTCGGTAAGTTTTTCTCAGGATTTTTTGTTTCACGTGCAGTAACACCGACAAGTTCAATCCCGACAAAACTGAAGACTGCCATTTGAAAGGCCAGTAAGAAGCCCATAACCCCATTAGGGAAGAAACCGCCATGAGAATAAAGGTTGCTGAATCCGCTTTTAATATGATTCGCAGATGTGAAACCAGTAAAAATCATCCATAATCCAATGGCAATCAAGAATAAAATAGCAATTACTTTAATAATCGCAAACCAAAATTCGATTTCACCATAAGCTTTTACAGTCATTAAATTCAGAGCTAATAGCACAAACACTGTGATAATAGCTGTCAGATAAGGCGGGAAGTTCGGCCACCAGAAATTAATATACTTTGTTACAGCGGTAATATCTGCGATACCAGTTGCTACCCAACAGAACCAATAAGTCCATCCTGTAAAGAAGCCGGCCATGTGGCCAAGATAATCATCAGCGATATCAATAAATGAATTGTAGTTGCTGTTAGAAAGCAATAATTCACCTAGTGCGCGCATCATAATGAATAAGAAGAAACCAATAATGATGTAGGCAAGTAAAATGGAAGGGCCGGCTAACGCAATACTTTTACCTGCGCCTAAGAAGAGACCAGTCCCGATTGCACCCCCGATAGCAATCAATTGAATATGCCTATTACTCATACTACGTTTTAAATCGTTGTTTTCCATAAAGTTGCACCTCTTTGAAGTTTGTGAAAAAAGAATGGTGTGCACACTGCGAAATCATCGCTGCATCTCATCCAATTTTTTTGTATTGCACGGAATAGAGTTTATGTATGGAAATATTATACACTAAAAATATTGAAAAGAAAGTCAAATTTTTAAATTTTCAAAATTCTAAGAAAATGAAAGCGTTTTATATATAAACAAGACAATATTTGGAGGATTTTTGAAAAATATTCAAAATGATTATTTGTGATAAACTTTAAGGGTATGAAATGAAATAAATACACCATTCAGAACAGAAAGAAAAGGATGGCGAATCTATCGTGAAACAAAAACTGGCAACGTTAATGGCATGTACATTAATATTATCTGCATGTTCAGGATCCAATGAAGAAACAGATAAAGAAAAAGAACCGCAGAAAAAAGCAACGCAAAAACAACCTACTGAAAAAGATACTGCTAAAATTAATTTGAATCCTGAGATTTTTAAAAAACAAGATAAGAATAAAACAATCAGTGAAGCAGAAATGAAACGTGACATCCAACAATATTTAAATGCAGATCATGATTTGACAAGAATCACTGAAAACTACGAAGACAAAATGTATTCAGATGAAAAGTTAACTAAAAAAGAAGCCTCACAAATTAAACATGCAAGTAAGCTGACAGATGAAAATGATAATAACTTTTCTAACTATATCAATCAAAATAAATTACCGAAAGGTTATGACAAATACGCTCACAAAATCAGCCGATATATCATGACATCAAATCAATATTTAAAAGATTTAGAAGAAAAAATCGATACTGCAATGGATCGTGCTGGAAAAGGAAAGCTTACGTTGAAAGAATTAGAGGATTTAGATATAAAAAATGATGCGGTAAATGGTAAACAACAAAAAGTGATTGAAGATTGGCTCAAAGAAAAAGACATTCAAACACGTGCTTTTAAAAAATAAAGACAATCAACAACTGAATTGACAAAGGACAGCAATGCTTTTCATAAGGATTGCTGTTTTTTTATATTATCTAAGAGGATAGGTGTATAATGAAATCAAGTTAAAGAAAGCGTTTTCTATAATAAAAGTAAAGCAGGTGGTTGCTATGACAAACGTGTTAGAAGTTCATGATTTAACCAAACGATTCGGAAAATTCGAGGCTTTATCTCATTTGAATTTAACAGTTGAAGAAGGAGAAATATTTGGATACATCGGTCCGAATGGTGCAGGAAAATCAACCACAATAAAAACAATACTAGGGTTGTTGAAACCAACTAATGGTAGCGTTAAATTATTCGGTCAAGATGCTTTTAAGCATCCAGTCAGCATTCATCAACATATCGCTTATGTTCCAGGTGATGTAAATCTATGGCCGAATTTAACGGGCGGTGAGGTCATTGATTTCTTATTAAGCCTGCAAAAAAATGTAAATCATAAGCGGAAGCAAGAATTAATTAAACGTTTTGAATTGGATATTCGTAAAAAATGCGGAGCTTATTCAAAAGGAAATCGTCAAAAAGTCGCTCTAGTCACAGCGTTAAGCATGGATGCAGAATTTTATATCTTTGATGAGCCCACTTCAGGATTAGATCCATTGATGGAAAAAGTATTTCAAGATTACGTACGAGATTGTAAAGCACGCGGCAAAACTGTTCTGCTTTCAAGTCATATATTATCTGAGGTAGAACAGCTATGTGATCGTGTAGGTATTATC
This sequence comes from Staphylococcus condimenti, assembly GCF_001618885.1. NCBI lineage: Bacteria > Bacillati > Bacillota > Bacilli > Caryophanales > Staphylococcaceae > Staphylococcus > Staphylococcus condimenti. The sequence goes on from NZ_CP015114.1 coordinate 2,009,076, forward strand.
CGAAAAGGTAAGATGGTAGAGGTAGGTACATTAGATGAAATGCGGCATTTGACACGCATGCGCTTTACAGTGGAAACATCCACACCGCTGACAGATGTAGACAAACAACCGGGAATTCATGATTTAACAGAACAAATTGGTGTTTATCGTTTCCAAGTAGATACTGATCAAGTTGGCGAAGTGATTCAATACTTAAGTCGTTTCAACGTGAAAAAATTAGAAAGCCAACCTCCAACTTTAGAAGACCTGTTTTTACGTCATTATGGCGAAAAAATTAAAGAAGGTGATTAAAATGAAACAAAATTTATATCACACTTCCAAAATAACGTTATTTTACCTAAAACGAAATAAATGGAAAATGTTCTTTTGGTTAGCAGGTCTGGTATTACTCACGCTTATTATACCGCCTGCATTTAAAAATATTTATCCTGATAATAAAGAATTAATTCCAGTTTTTGAAATGTTCAAAAGTCCGGCAATGGAAGCGATGCTTGGAAAAGCACATTTATCTCAAGCAAATCTTGCGACAATGTTCGCTTATGAAATGCAACTATTTACAATCATTCTTGTAGCCATTATGAATATTTTATTTGTAGCCAAAGATACACGCGGCGAAGAAGAAGACGGGCGTCTAGAAATGATGAGCGCCTTACCAATTGGACGTGATGCAGTACTCACAAGTGCAGTTATTCAACAAGTGATTGTCAATAGCGTGTTGGTACTTGCTATAGGAATCGGTTTATCTCTCATTAATATTCCGCATTTTACAGTTGAAGGCAGCTTTTTGTATGGGGCGAGCTTAGCTGCTTCAGGTTTGCTGTTTGGAATGCTGACGCTGGTGGTCGCTCAATTATCTGCTACAAGAAGTCAGACAGTAGGTATCAGTATCAGCTTATTGCTTATTATGTACTTATTACGTGCGATAGGTGATGTTTCTGCAGAAGGCTTATCAAATTGGATGCCGCTCGGATGGATACCGCATACTGAAGTTTATAGTAACAATCATTGGTGGCCGATCATTACACTTATAGCCTCATCTGCAGTCTTACTCATCATCGCCTTTATCTTAAATAGCAGACGTGATGCAGAAGCAGGATTATTACCGACGTTTTCAGGGCATGCTGAGGCAGGATGGTTATTGAAATCGACCTTAGGGATGCAATTCAGATTGCAACGTACAGGGCTTATCGCTTGGGGAATCGGTATGTTTGTACTTGGTTTATCTTATGGTTCTGTATTTGGAGATTTAGATGCATTCTTTAAAAATAACCCGATGTTGAAGCGTATGTTGACAGGTGATGGTACAAATTATGCAGAGCAATTTGTACCTATACTCATGGCAATCATGGGGATGGTTGCGACAATTCCGGTACTCATGGCTATATTCAAAATACGTAAAGAGATGTCTTTTCACCGTGAAGAATTAATACTTTCACATCCTGTTAGCCGTATACGTTATTTAATGAGCTTTGTATGGATTGGTTTGCTGAATAGCGTAATGATGATAATATTTGCTGCGTTAGGTATGTATGCAGGCGAAGCAAGCAGTATGAAAAATCCGATTGCATTTGAAAAAATCATCATTGCAGGTGCGGTTTATATTCCTGCTATCTTAGTATTTGCAGGTCTTGCTGTTATGGTAGTGGGATGGCTTGAAAAAATGAGTATTCTCGTTTATCTCTATTTGGCATATTGTTTCTTGGTCGTCTATCTTGGCCAATTGCTGGATGTAAAAAAATGGTTGAAAGAAATGACGCCGTTTGGTCATGTTCCAAGACTCCCTGTAGCCGATATGAACTGGCCTCCATTATTATGGATGCTGCTCATATTTATAATATGTATGGTTGTTGGAATAATTGGTTTCAGACGGAGAGACATTTAATGATTCTAAGTAGACTATATTGTAAGGTTTAGTTTCATCTTCAAACACATACAGGGGAGAGTTTAAATAAGTAGATGAAGCTTTAAAAAAGTAAAATCACTGACACAATTTTAAATTTTTTTGAGCTTTCTTTTTCAATCAAAGCATGGTAAATTAAGTAGGTTATTAAGCATCAGGAGGAGACAATGGAACAAACTTTACCTAATTGTCCGAGCTGCGGTTCGGAATATACTTATTTGGATGGTGCATTATTTGTATGCCCGATGTGTGCACATGAATGGACACAAGATTCAGTAGAAGAAGCAGAAGAAGCATTAAAAGTACGTGATGCAAATGGTCAAGAATTAGTAAATGGCGATACAGTAACTGTAATTAAAGACTTGAAAGTAAAAGGTGCATCATCAGTGATTAAGCAAGGTACGAAAGTTAAAGGTATTCGCTTAGTTGATCCAGAAGATGGACATGATATTGATTGTAAGATTCCAGGTTTTGGACAAATCGGTTTGAAATCTATTTATGTCAAGAAAATAAAGTAAACTTAAACCTCTCACTTGTTGGCGTGAGAGGTTATTTTTATATCATAGATTTCTTTTGTTTTTTCAAAAAATAACTTGTAATATCTGCAAGGATACAAGTCACAATCAATACTGTGATTGTGATGACTTGAGGTGTATTTTCAATATGAAAAACGAGTTCAAATTTACCAGCACTTTGGAAGTTTGTATAAAAGTTCAATGCTAAGATAGTTAGAACACTGATAACACATAAGATTCCGATAATATCGCACAATAATTTAAGACGTGGATGTTTTAATTGTCGATTCATCATTTAAACACCTCCGCATTCAAAGAGTTTATATCTTACCGTAAGTATATCATATAAAATTGTTAAATAATTATGAATCTTATTGCTCTTATAACTATGAATATAATTTATCAAAAAGGAAATACAGTGTTTTCTTGGATATCACATGAATTAAGCGAACATAAAAGATATAATAATATTGTAAAGAATAACCAAGTAATATTTCAGCAGTATTCAAAATAACTCCATATAAAGGGTGAGAATAATGAAGAAATTGATACAAGAAAAGACGACGATATTATCAGATATGTTAGATGGTTTTGTGTTATCGAATCCAGAAAATGAAGTGATAGCAGATTCAGTAGTCGTGCGAAAAGAGAAAAAAGAAAAAGGTGTATCACTTGTTTCAGGCGGTGGAAGCGGACATGAACCAGCACATGCAGGTTATGTAGCACAAGGTATGCTTGATGCGGCAGTCTGCGGTGAAATTTTCACATCTCCTACACCTGATAAAATTCTTGAAGCCATTAAAGCAGTAGATACAGGAGACGGCGTGCTCTTAATTATTAAAAATTATGCTGGAGATGTCATGAATTTTGAAATGGCGCAAGAGATGGCAGAAATGGAAGATATAAAAGTTGCTAAAGTAATTGTGCGTGATGATATTGCTGTAGAAGATGAAGATATGCGACGCGGGGTTGCAGGTACTGTCTTTGTCCATAAATATGCAGGGTATTTAGCAGAGCAAGGGGATGACCTGGATACGATTGTAGAAAAGGTTGAACAATTACTAGAAGGAATGCGTACAATCGGTATGGCTTTAACTCCGCCGCTTGTTCCTTCTACAGGACAGTTGGGCTTTGATTTAGCAGGCGATGAAATTGAAGTCGGTATTGGTATACATGGTGAACGTGGTTTGAAACGTGAAGTGATTAAACCTGTAGCTAAAATCGCAGAAGAATTGGTACAGACTTTGCAAAAAGAAGTATCATCATCTGAAGTGATTGTTATGGTGAATGGTATGGGAGGCACGCCGCTTTCTGAGTTGAATATTGCAGCAAAATATATCAATAAAACATTAGCTGATCATGATATTGCTGTAGTACGCTGGTTTGTCGGTGACTATATGACTTCCTTAGATATGCAAGGATTTTCATTAACACTTGTGCCAAATCATGAAGAAGTTCTAAAGGCACTTGAAGCACCAACAGCAAGTAAGTATTTTGGATAGACACAAGGGGGATATTTTGATGGATGGCGCAACATTGAAAAAACGTTTGTTAAATTTACAGGAAACATTTGAGGAAAGAGAAGATACATTAACAGAATTAGACCGAGATATTGGTGATGGTGATCACGGTGTGAATATGGTACGCGGTTTTAAAGCGCTGAAAGCAGCATTGGAAAATGTTGAAACAGTACCGGATGTATTAAAAACAACAGGTATGACATTGATGTCTAAAGTAGGCGGTGCTTCAGGGCCATTGTATGGTTTCGGTTTTGTGAAGATGGCACAAGTTGCTGAAGATGAAATTACGGATGAAAATTTGCCGAAGCTGCTCCAAGCTTTTTCAGATGCAGTGGCACAACGCGGTAAAGTGGAGTTGAATGAAAAGACGATGTATGATGTCATCGAACCTGCGAGAGCTGCTGTCGAAGCGGGTGAAAGTGTTGATATTTCATATTTGCAGCAACTTGCTGATGAAACGTATCATATGGTCGCAACTAAAGGACGTGCTGCTTACTATAAAGAAGAGTCTCGCGGTCATACTGATCCAGGCGCACAAAGTAGTGTTTATATTTTGAATGCTTTGATAGGAGATGATTAAAGATGACGTCGATTATCGTAGTCAGTCATAGTGAAGAAATTGCATATGGTATACAAAAGTTGATTGCTCAAATGACTGAAGGTGTAGAAGTTATTGCGGTTGGCGGCAGTGATGGCACTATCGGTACTTCATTTGAACCGATTCAACAAGCGATTGAAGGTTTGAAAGATGACGCTATATGCTTTTATGATTTAGGTTCAGCAGAGATGAATTTAGATATGGCCATTGAAATGTATGATGGTGATTATAGAGTGGAAAAGATAGAAGCACCGATTGTGGAAGGCAGCTTTTTAGCGAGTGTTAATATATCGACTGGGAAAGACTATGGGGAAGTGGTTGAAGCGGTCGAAAGTGAATATAGATAAGAATAATATATTAAGAGAAACGTACTTACTTTTTAGTGAGTGCGTTTTTTAATTACAATCATTTAATATTATTTGCAATCAGCAATCAAATAGGTTTCGGATTTTTAATATAAAATATTATAAATTTTTCTATGTAATCGATTTACCTCGAGTAAGAAAGTAAATCTTTAATTTAAAAAGTTAATGTAGTATATTAATTATAAGGTTTTGACCATCTAGAAAACAAAACTTAATGTCTTTCCAAAAAGATGATAATTAAGAAATAACTAGAGGTGCTACAAATAAATCTAAAAACAACAGAATTACCATAACTTGGAGGGAACTACATGATAAAAAAAGCAATTATTCCTGCTGCAGGTTTAGGAACTAGATTTTTACCGGCAACTAAAGCTATGCCAAAAGAAATGTTACCAATATTAGACAAACCTACAATTCAATATATAGTAGAAGAAACATCAAAAGCAGGTATAGAAGATGTGATAATCATAACAGGGAAACATAAAAGAGCTATAGAAGATCATTTTGATAATCAAAAAGAATTAGAAATGAATCTTGAAATGAAAGGGAAAATTGAAGAATTAAGCAAGACGCAATACCCGACAAAATTAGTTAATTTATTTTATGTTCGACAAAAAGAGCAAAAAGGGCTGGGAGATGCAATTCTCTGTGCAAAACAGTTTATAGGTGATGAACCTTTTGCAGTTTTATTAGGTGATGATATTGTTCAATCTGACAAACCGGCTATAAAACAGTTGATGGAGCAATATGAAAAAACTGGAAAATCAGTAGTTGGTGTACAATCAGTGCCTGACAATCAAACTCATAGGTATGGAATCGTGAATCCAATGTCGAAAAACGATAGATTGTATGAAGTGAAACAATTTGTTGAAAAACCTGCTTTTGGAAAAGCACCATCAAATTTAGCAATAATGGGCCGTTACGTGCTATCTCCAAATATTTTTAAATATTTGGAAAATCAAGAAAGTGGAGCCGGAGGAGAAATTCAATTAACAGATGCAATAGAACGTATGAATAGTGTCGACAATGTATATGCTTATGAGTTCGACGGCCTGCGATATGATGTTGGAGAAAAAGTAGGTTTTATTAAAACAACAATTGATTTTGCATTAAATAACGAAGAAATGAAAGATGAAATCAAAGAATACATTAAAGAAATTATAGATAAATAAAAATTCGATTTTTCGAAAAGGGAAAGAAGTGAATATAATTGCCTCAAGAGAATATACTAAATGAAGCACAATTTGATCTTTTTCACCACTATGAAAATAAATATGAACATATTTTAGAAAACAATATAGGACAAAAAAGGATAGAAATTTACAATAATTATAAAGCCGAAGCAATAAAACCAAAAACAATTTTATATGAAACTTTTCACGGTAAGAGCTTAACGGATAACCCTTATGCTATATTTAAAAACTTAATCATAAATAAAAAATTTAGTGATTATCAACATATTTGGGTAATTAATGATGATGAACCATATGAGGAATATAAGAAAATCAAAAATGTTAAATTTGTAAGTGTGAATTCAAATGAATATTTATATTGTTTAGCAACTTCCAAATATCTAATAAATAACACGTCTTTTCCTCCATACTTTTTGAAAAGGAAGGAACAAGTGTATTTGAATACATGGCATGGGACACCATTAAAAACTTTAGGTAAAGACATGAAAGGACCTCTTGAACAACTAAAAAATCTTCAAAGAAATTTTATCCAAGCAGATTATATTTTATCTCCTAATAAGTTTACAACTGAAAAATTAACGAGTTCTCATAATCTAGTTGGTATTTATAATGGTGAAGTTTTAGAAACGGGATATCCTAGAATAGATTTGATAACTGAAACTAAAGAAAAAGAGATTTTAACTAAATTAGAAAATTATATTAAATTAGATAAAAATAAAAAAATTGCATTATATGCCCCTACATGGAGAGGAAATGTAGGTGAAGAAAAAGATATAAAAAAAGAAATTAAAGATATTATCAAAAATATGAAAGATAGCTTAGATGAAAGCTATCAATTAGTTTTGAAAGTACACCCGTTACTATATAAATTTTTTAAAAATGATAGTGAATTAGGAGATATTTTCATACCAGACTTTATAGATATGTGTGAAATTTTATCAATCGTTGACTTATTAATTACAGATTATTCAAGTGTTTTCTTTGATTTTTATGTTAAAAATAAACCTATTATTTTATATACGTATGATAAAGAAGATTATTTGAGAGAGCGCGGCACATATTTAGACTTTAATGAACTAGGCTGTCATATAGCCAATAATCAAAAAGAATTAAATCAATTGATTGGAGATCCGGACGCTTTAGAAGGATGCTCTATTAAAAAGTTCATTGAATGGCAAGATGGTTCTTCAACAGAAAAAGTTATTGATGTCTTATTTAATGGTAAGACAAATGTTAATTATGCTAAAAAAATTGATAATAAAAAAGAAAATATACTTGTTTTTATAGATGAATTTAATGATAAAGATATAGAAAATAAAATAGCATTTGTTAATAGTATGTCTAAAAAGGATAGCAATATTATTGTTTTGACGAAAAGCAATTTGAAATATGAAGAAGAAGAAGCACTGAAAAAACTTAAAAATATAAAATTGTTTTTTAGATTCGGAAAGTTAAATGTGAATAAAAAATTATGGATTGATTACATGCTTTCGATGAAACAAGAAAATCCACATTTATCTGAAAAAAATTTAGAACAAGTTTCATTAAACGAAATCAATAGATTGCTTGGATATATTGATATAAATAAGATATATAATTTGAGTAGCGATAAATTTTGGAAAAATATTCTTGGTAATTTCCCGATATTTAAAGAACTGAAGCATCAATATTTAAATAAGGATGATATTGAATTAATCAAAGAAGATGATTTTTTCTTTAACAAGATTGAAAATAAAAATTTTAATCATTTTATTTCATTTGAAGCTAGTGCATTAACTATCAGTAATGAGAATAAAGATATACAATTTATATATTATCAAGATAAAGAATGGACATCTAAAAACACAATAAAATCAAGAGATAATCGGTACTTCATCCCTATTTTAACAAATGCAATCAATGACCAATTTATAATGATTTATCAAAAGATTTTGGATGAAAGATTTATATTAGTAGATGCAGAAAACAAATCATTTAAAGATATTATGAATTTTTACGATGCATTAACGCAAGGGATTCTTTCTAGGGAAGAAAGAATAATTATAGTTAATGTAGACTATATTCATTTGGAAATGCTTAACCAAGAAATGAAAGAAAAAGATTTGGTTTTTCCTAAATTAAAAGAAAAAGCGGATTTTTATCAACTTATTCAAAAAGCAGAATATTATTTTGTTTTAGATGATTTAAAAAACGCATACAGCAAAATAGCCTATTTGACTGAAAATGGTATCAATGTAAAAGTGTGCGATGAAAGTTTTATCAATGAGAAAACAAAGCTAGGCATTGAATATATACCTAACTGGGAAGTTTTTTTACCATTTTTCAATAAATACGAGTTACCAAGTTCTAGAAACATCATAAAAGGATTGAATGAAAGAGTGGGGAAACTGGATGTCTAAGCTAAACACATTGAAGAAAATTTTACTTAAACAAAAACAAGAACTAGAAAAGCCTATAGTTAAATACAAACAAGAAGAAAACTTTAAAAATGCAGTTGATTTTGCTACTCTTTTTAATAATAAATCACTAAAGAAAAATCAAATTGTTGTAGCCATCAATTCTTTGCCGAATAACCAAGAGTTGGTTCTTATAAGAGAATTGCAACAAAAATATTCAAATAAGAAGGTTTACATTGCAATAAAAGATGACGTTGAAATAGGTGATGGATTTAAAGAATTAAATATTGTGAAATTTAGTGACAGTGCTTTTCTGAATTTATTAGCGACGAGTAAATATATTATTTCAAATACAATATTGCCAACCTTTTATATTAGAGATGATAGACAAATTTTGATACAGACCTCTGATTGTATTACTAAAGAATTTGATCAAGAATACCAATTCGACAGGGAAAAAATTCGTATTCAGCATTCATTATTCCAAGCATCGCATTTATTATTCAAAACAGAGAATGAAGTTGATAAATATCTCCCACTATTCAATCTTAAAGGTATATTTGAAGGTCATGTATATAGTGATGCTAATTTTTACATTAAACAAAAAAATAGCAAAATATATCAAAGTTTTATTTTGCTTAATAATATTTATTCAAATTCTCAAATTAGTAAGATACTAAGTAAGGCTGACGAGGCTTTGTCAGATTATTATATTGTAGCTCATCCTGAGGTGTATGAATATTATTCTGAAATAGAGGAATTGAAGTATCTTTTAGTATCACAAGATAATCCAAATGAAACTTTAAACTTTGATGAATCTATTATAATGTCCGATAAAGAAACAGATTTTATAGGAAAAGAAAATATCTATTATCATATAGATGAAGAAAATGAGCTATATTTTATGCAAACAGATAAACGTTTATTCCAACCGAACTTCGATATAATTTTTAACATTATAAATAAAAAAGAAGAAAATTTTTTTAAGGTAAGTAATGGGAAAATTAATATTATTATGTACTGTGGTGGATTCTTGCCCAATGGGATTACTTCATCTGCAATAAATTTATCACATTCTATAAATTATGATAAATATAATTTGATAATCGTTGAAAAAGGTCAAATAAATGATGTGATGAAATATAATATGGAAAGAATTAATACTAAGGCTAACCTAGTTTTCAGAATTGGACAAAGTAATACAACGTTTAACGAATACCGTAAAAATCAGTTTATTACACAAAGAAGGGGTTATAGAGAATTTCTAGGAAAAAGAGATTTTAAAAATTTTTCGAATAGGGAGCTTAAAAGGTTGTTAGGTAATATAAATTTAGATGTTGCAGTTGATTTTAGTGGGTATGTACCATTTTGGACATCTATATTTGCTTTTGCCGACATAAATAAAAAAGTTGTGTACCAACATAATGATTTATTAGCTGAAACACAAAAGAAGATACAAGGACAATATAAACATAAGTATATTCTGCCTAGAGTTTTTTCGTTGTATAAATTTTATGATAAAGTCCTTTCAGTTTCCGAACCTCTTAAAGAACTTAATGCAAAAAATTTGAAGAAATATGCAAATTATAATCAATTTGATTTTGTTAACAATATCATTAATTTTAATGATATATTGTCAAAATTAAGTAATAAGGATAGGGAACTTATTATATCTAATTCTGAAGAAGATATTTATCTTTTAAAGCAAATGAAAGATGTATCAATTGTAGAAATTGAAAATAAACAATATGAAGGAATTAAATTGGTAACAATTGGCCGATTATCACCGGAAAAAGATCATGAAAAATTATTTCGTGCTGTAAAAAAATTTAAAGATAAAAATCCAGGGATAAGTATCCAACTTGAAGTTTTAGGTTCTGGAGTATTATATTCTGAGCTGCAAGAACTTATTGTAGATTTAGGTTTGCAAAACAGTGTTTATTTACTAGGACAAGTAAACAATCCTTATCAATATTTAGAACGATGTGATTGTTTTGTTCTATCTTCAAATCATGAAGGGCAGCCTATGGTTTTATTAGAAGCACTTTCTATTGGGAAGCCTATTATTGCTACAGATATTACGGGTAACAGAAGTGTATTAGACGGTACAAATGGATTGCTTGTGGAAAACTCAACCAGTGGATTAGTGGAAGGATTAGAAAAATATGCACAAAACCTTGTCAAAGATAATCACGAGTTTAATATAAATGATTATAACAAAGCAGCAATTCAAATGTTTTACAGTAAAATCAGTAATTAATTATTTTTAAATAAATTTTTAGGGGAAGTATTTCATGAAAAAGTTAGTACCTATAGTTTTTTTACACAACATCAAGAAAGTCAACGGAGGATTGCATAGAGCTGCGTATCATCGTATAAACACACTAGCTAAGAAATATAAACGAGCTATTATATTTACTTATGGTTTTGATCCTGAATTTCAAGAACTATGTGAGTATCATAAAGAAGTTGGGAATATAGCGAGGAATGTTGAAATATACAATCTATATGAAAATAATAATATTGCTTCAACTATGAAGAAATATGAGAAAAACTCTTCTTTTACTTATTTTGCTGATAGTAAGCAAAAAAACACATATAGAGTATTTGATGAAAAAGGTAGATATAATTATTATTTAAGGTTGCATGAAGATGGAACGGTTAATTTTAAGGATATTTTTACTACACCTTGGAAACGGTATTTAAAAGAAATATATGGTAGCAATGGTGAAGTAAGAAAAGCAATATATATGGATGACAGAAATAAACCTTCATTTATAGTATTGAATTCAAATGAAGGAAAACCGATAGTATCCTCCTCATTGAATAAAGACAATTTTAAACCTGTAAATTACTTCTGTCATTTAAATGAGCGCCAATATTCCGATGAAGCGACTATGGGAGTAGACATCTTAAAAGAATTTATCAAAAATGTACCTAATCCAGTATTATTTATTGATAAAAGGGATCATGTGAAGCCGTTTAATAGGATAAAAGGGACTAATATAAAAAAGATTTATATACTTCATAATAATCATTTAGATGCACCATTTACAGATATTCAAAAGTTTTCTTCATCTGTTGACGATTTATTTGAAAGTATAGAAAAAAATAAAATAGATAAATTAGTTGTTTTGACTAAAGAACAACAAAATGATATTAATCAGATAAAACACATTGAGGACAGAATAAAAGTTATTTCTCATCATCAACCTAAGTTATTGAAGTTTATGGAAAAATTGCCAAAGAAAAAAAGTCCGTTAATTATTTCTTTAGCAAGATACCATAATGCTAAAAATTTACCTGAAGCTATTGAAATTGTAAAAGAAGTTGTAAAAAAAGTTCCTAATGTAAAATATGAAATATATGGTTATGGCCCTGATAAAGAAAAACTTCAAAACCAGATTAATGAATACGGGTTAGAAAAAAATATTTTTCTAAGAGGACATATAACAGATACAGTTGCTAAACTTAAAAAAGCTAAATTGTATTTATCTACTTCCAATTATGAAGGTTTTGGCTTATCTCTAACTGAATCTTTAGCTTGTGGTGTACCAGCTGTAACTTATAATACGAAATACGGCCCAGGCGAAATTGTAAGAGATGGTCAAGATGGCTTTGTAATTGATAAGTTGAGCAAAGATAGAATAAAAAAAACCGCTGAAAAAGTAATCCGAATATTACAGATGCCAGAGCATGAGTATGAAAAGATGCAAAAAAATGCATTAGAAATTACAAAACGCCAGCATGAAAAGAAAATAAATAAATTATGGTTAGAATTATTAGATGAATTAAACTAAACCGAAAAACAGTGTAAATTATTCATTTAATCAACATAAATATAGCTGGAGTAATGTAAAGTTACTTCAGCTTTTTATGCTTTAACGCAAGTACAGTTCCCTTAATAATATAAATGTTCTCAACGAAATGTTATAATTTTGTAAACGTGATAGACATAAATTACACAAATATAGTTTTGTTGTGTATGTTTACGTTAAATAATTACATAGATATAGAATAAAAAACTAAGATTTGTAATTATTAGAAGGGGATTAAATATGATATATACTATTACTTCTACATTACCGAAGGTTCATGGGGGAAGAACGAAATCGCTTTTAAAGCGTATAGATTTTATACAAGATAAATTGAAAATAAAACAAACGATTTTAACGACAAACTATGATCCCAATTATAGAAATGTTTATCAATCGTTTGAAGAAAGAAAGATATTGAAAAGTAGTATTCCAATCATAAATATTTACGAGTGGTTATCTGACTTTAATGTTTATAACATTCATAAAACAAAATTTAAAAAGCAAAAGATATATAAGCCTCAGCCAATTAGAATTTCTAATTATGTTGAAAAAGAAGATAAGAAACGTAACGCCATTAGATATTATGACAAAGATACTGGTAAATATCTTATGTATCGACAATTCTTTCCAGAGTCTAACATTATTAAATTTGAGGACTATTTTGTAGATGGTGTGAGACATAAAATTGAACGTCATGAATTTAATATGTACGGTTATTTGCATAGAATCAGCAACTTTTCTCGTAAAATGAATAAAAAAATAGAAGACCAATTTTATGATTTAGATGGTAATTTATATTGTCGAAGATTTTTTAATGCAGATGAAAACAATCGGATTAATTCGATTTTGATTTATAAACAAGGACGTGTGGAAAAAGGTTTCAGTAATGAAAAAGATTTATTTACTTACTTCTTTAACCATATTTTCAAAGATGGGGATACTGTTTTTGATGATGCAAGATTACTAGATAAAGCATTATTAAATTGTAATAAAAAGATAAAACCAATAATGGTTTTTCACAGCACCCATTTCAATGGAGATGAACTAAAAGGATCATATCGCACAGCCTTGCTTAATTCAGATAAAGTATTCAAATATATGGTACTTACAAATCATCAAAAAGAGGATATTCAAAGAAAACTAGATATTCCTGATGATAAGTTTGCAGTCATTCCGCATTTTATAGAAAAATCAAAAGCGAAAAGTGAGAAAAAAGATCGCTTTATTTATATGGGACGTTTTGCACCTGAAAAACAAATTCCACACATTATAGAAGCTTATAAAATTTTCAAAGATAAAGGCTATAATACAAAGTTGGTTTTATTTGGAGCGGGTATTGGAGAAGAACGTCAAGCTATTGAGAAGATGATTGAAGAATACCATCTTGAAAGCGATGTGACGATAGAAGCATTTACTGAAAATCCATTGAAGGAATTTAGAGAATCAAAAGCTTCTCTGTTAACAAGCAGAATTGAAGGATTTGGGCTCACTGTAATGGAAAGTATTAATGAAGGATGCCCAGCCATTGCTTATGATGTAAGATATGGTCCTAGAGAAATTATTGAAGATGGTAAAAATGGTTATATTGTGAAAGAGAATGACATACAAGGTATTGCTGACGCTATGGTTAATATTATTGAGCATCCTCTTAAGCATGTTAAAACTAAAAAAACATTAACAGAAAAAGAAGCTGTAAAAAACTTTAAACAATTATTTAAAGATATAGATACTTCAAATTAAATGATTATCACTTAAAAATGATACAAAAATTAATAAGGTTTAGCTTAGGTTGAACTGAATTCTTCATGAATGACATAAACGAGATAATTTCAGAGGAGATATGTTTATGAACGACTTAACTATTGTAATCACATATTACAACTCAGAAGAATATATTACAGAATGTATCAATAGTCTTAAAAAACAAAGAAATCAAAATTTTAATGTAGTTATTGTTAATGATGGATCTAAAGATGATTCAGAAGAGCTGCTATATGAAGCGCTAAAAAATTACGATAAAGAAATAGATATCGTTAATCTAGATAAAAATTATGGTCATGCATATGCAAGGAATATAGGAATTCAACATGTAGAAACGCCTTATTTTATGTTTTTAGATTCAGATGACCAACTTGCTTCTTATGCTGTTAATTTTTATTTAAAGAAACTTAATGGATTAGATGGGTTGATAGGTCCTATTTATAAATTCACGCTGAAACAACCCCAATATGTAGATCGAAACAAAGTGAGAGTTGAATATCTCAATGGAAAAAGTAACCCTAATTCATTTTTAAGAAAAAACACAGCATGTAATATAATTTTCAAAACAAGTATAGTAAATGCGCATCACATTAAATTCGATGAAACATTGAAAACATACATCGATCGTTCATTTTTAATAGATTACGTTCGTTACGTTAATCGATTTGTGCGTATTTTCAACTTCCCGTTTTATTACAGAGGAGAAGTATATCATCCGTTTGAAACTGAAACATTATCAGAACAAGACTTTGATGTTTTGTTTGAGGAATATGTTGAAAGCTATTTGAAGCAAGTAGCACAAACTGATAATAAAAAAATTCGGGATTTTTTAGATCATAAAATGTTAGCTAAAATCAAAAGAGATTTCGACCCGGAACGCCGTGATATCAAACAAAGATACAGCAGACATGAACAAACATTAAGAAAACTAGCACATCATTTGAAAAGACCATTATTAAAAGAAGGATACGGATTATTTAAAGCAGAGATGGGTCTTTTAATGTTAGATAAGCCAAAAGCAGCTTTCTCATTGAATAAAGGACGCGCAGCTTTGAGGCACGCAAAAAATATCGTGACTAATTCAAAAAATAAAAATAGATCTATGTATAAACTTAAGGATAAACCTGAGAATGTTTCAAATACTACAATCCTTTTTGAAACATTCGGAGGTAAGAATTATAGTGACAGTCCTAAATATATTTATGAATATATGATCAAAAGATATCCAGAATATAATTATATTTGGGTTTTTAAAAATCCTGATGAAAATATAATTCCTGGAAATGCAAAAAAGGTTGAAAAAGGTTCTAAAGCATACTATGAAGCATATTCAGATGCGCACTATTGGGTTACCAATGCACGAACGCCTTTATATTTGAGTAAAAAGGATAATCAAACATATATTCAAACATGGCATGGTACACCTCTAAAAAGATTAGCTAATGATATGAAAGTTGTTAGAATGCCTGGTACTACTACTCCAACTTATAAACGTAACTTTCATGAAGAGACATCAAGATGGGGTTATCTGATTTCTCCAAACCGTTATTCTACAGAAATATTTGAATCGGCATTTTGGATGGATAGAGAACGTATTTTAGAAGTTGGCTATCCAAGGAATGATATTTTAGTTAACCGAGCTGATGATAATGAATTTAAAAATCATATTCGAGAAATGCTTAATATTCCAAATGATAAAAAAGTTATCCTGTACGCACCTACTTGGAGAGATGATGAATTTATCAAAAAAGGGCAATACCTATTTGATTTGCGTATCAATTTAGAAAACATGCAGAAAGAATTAGGTGATGAATATGTTATTTTATTACGTATGCATTATTTAATTGCTAATGCACTTAACCTTGAAGGATATGAAGATTTTGCGATAGATGTATCAAATTATGATGACATTTCCGAGCTTTACTTAATATCCGATACATTAATTACAGATTATTCTTCTGTGATGTTTGATTTCGGTATTTTAAAACGTCCGCAATTCTTCTTTGCTTATGATATTGATAAGTATGACAAAGGCTTGCGTGGATTTTATATGAATTACAAAAATGATTTGCCTGGTCCGATTTATACGGATCCCTTTGAATTAGCAGGTGGATTAAAACAAATTGATCAAGTCAGCAATGAATACAAATCTAATATTAATGAGTTTTACGACCGTTTTTGCTCTATTGAAAACGGTAAAGCTTCTGAATATATAGGAGAATTGATTCATCAAGATGTTGAAAGTAAAAAAAATTAATGAAATGAAAGTGAGATTGCAATAATGAAAAGAGTTATTACTTACGGAACTTATGATTTACTACATTATGGACATATTGAACTCCTTCGCAGAGCAAGAGAAATGGGAGATTATTTGATAGTTGCTTTGTCCAGTGACGAATTTAATAAAATTAAAAACAAGAAATCTTATTATAGTTATGAACAACGTAAAATGATGTTAGAATCTATTCGCTACGTTGATTTAGTTATCCCCGAAAATGATTGGGGACAAAAAACAAAAGATGTCGATAGATATGAAGTAGATACTTTTGTTATGGGACATGATTGGGAAGGTGAATTTGATTTTCTTAAAGATCAATGTGAAGTCATCTATCTTAAACGTACAGAAGGCATCTCTACTACTCAAATTAAAAAAGAATTATATGGTAATGAAAAATAAAAACTATTTAAGTACACTCAGTTGTTTTAATATGAGTGTACTTTTTCTTTAGAAGCTTTACACAATCTTTGTTGCTCATTACACTGCTGTGCGTTAAACTGTATAAGAATGCTAAGATTCAGAGAATTTTAGGGGTAAAAGTAACTGAGAGAAAAAGAATGTTATTTTTCAGTATTGCAGTGAATTTATTGGGGTTAGTTTAATGAAAAGCGACTGTGGATCCGCAATTTATAAAATCGATACAAACGTATATCGAAATTTTATGAATTGCAGTCTCAGTCTTTTTATTTTGCTGAAAACTGAATAATACTGTCAGATCTCTCTAGTTGCTTATCTTGTATAAGTGAATGGAGGATAGATAGAATGAGTAATCAAAATGAGTTGAAACGTAATCTCGGATTCTTCTCAGCCATTTCCATTGTAATGGGAACGGTCATTGGAGCAGGTGTTTTCTTCAAAGTATCCAGTGTAGTTGAAGTTACCGGCTCTACAAGTATGGCGATGTTTGTTTGGTTATTAGGCGGACTTGTTACTATCTGTGCTGGATTGACTGCAGCTGAACTTGCAGCAGCAATCCCTGAAACAGGTGGTTTAATCACATATATTGAATATACTTATGGTAGCTTTTGGGGTTACCTTTCAGGTTGGGCACAAGCATTTATTTACTTCCCAGCCAATATTGCTGCTTTAGCAATTGTATTTGCTACGCAGTTAATTAATTTGTTCCATCTGAAAGCAGGATGGATTGTTCCAATTGCAATATTAACAGCACTCTCTATTTATTTTATTAACTGCTTAGGATCTAAAGCAGGCGGTATGTTGCAATCAATCACATTGGTTATCAAACTGATTCCCATTATTTTGATTGTAGTTGTCGGTTTATTCCAAGACAGTAATGTGGATTTCTCATTGCTTCCACTTCAAGCAGGGGAAAATCATGGTTTCTTTACTGCATTAGGTGCAGGATTGCTTGCGACAATGTTCGCATATGATGGTTGGATGCATGTTGGTACAATCGCAGGAGAATTAAAAAATCCTAAACGAGACTTACCAGGAGCAATTACAATTGGTTTAGGTGCTGTCATGGTTGTTTATTTACTAATCAACGCTGCATTCTTAATGACATTACCAATTTCAGAAATCAGCGGTAATTTAAATGCAGCAAGTGAAGCTTCAGTTAGAATCTTCGGAGATGGCGGAGGTAAAATTGTTACAATCGGCATCATGGTATCAGTATATGGTGCATTAAATGGTTATTTAATGACAGGTATGCGTGTACCATATGCAATGGCGGAACGTAACCGTTTGCCATTCCGTAAATTCTTCTTAAAACTAACACCAGGACAAGCGCCATGGGCAGCTGGTTTGGTACAACAAATTATTGCTTACGTTATGATGTCATTAGGTGCGTTCGATACAATAACAAATATGTTAGTATTTGTGATTTGGACATTCTACTCAATGTCATTCTTAGCCGTCATGATTTTACGTAAAAGAGAACCGGATATGGAACGTCCTTATAAAGTACCTTTATATCCGATTATTCCACTTATTGCTTTGATTGCAGGTGTTTTCGTATTAATTAATACACTGTTTACGCAAACATTACTTGCAGTGATAGGTATCATTATTACGTTATTAGGTATTCCAATTTATTATTACAAAAAGAAACAAGAAGAACGTGAAGGTGTAAAATAAATCTTATAGAGTCGGAAAACATCCGACTCTTTTTCAAAAGTACAATTATCTAAAAATTCTAAATTCATTCTAGACCTCAAACAAGTTTCTAGCGTACAATAATAAATATATACTGGTATGATACAAACCGAAATTTCTTTATAAGGAGCCAGATACATATGAAAATAGCAGTAGCAGGTGCTGGAGCCATGGGTGGCCGTGTCGGTACACAAATACAACAAGCAGGATATGACGTAACATTTATTGATTACTGGAAAGAACATGTTCAAGCTGTAAAAGAAAAGGGATTTGAAATTCAAACCGAAACAGAAACTTATAATGTCACTGCGACAATGATTTACCCAAGTGATGTAACAGAGCCGTATGATTTAGTCATCATTTTAACAAAAGCAATGCGTTCAGAAGAAATGCTTCGTGATTTGAAGCAGTATGGCGCTATCAATGAAAACACTTCTGTTTTAACGTTGATGAATGGATTAGGTCATGATGAACGTTTTGTTAAAATTATTCCAGAGGAACAAGTATATTTAGCAGTTACAGTATGGACAGCAGGACTCAGAGGCCCAGGACAATTGTTGTTAGAGGGAACAGGTGCAATTGAATTTCAACGTGTAGACGGCAAAGTTACAGAAAGAACTTATGAGATTCAAAAGGTGTTTGAAGAAGCTGGATTAAATGCCACAATCAGCGATAATGTAATGGTTTCTGTGTGGAATAAAGCAGCATTGAACAGTGTTATCAATCCTTTATGTACAATTTTAGATAAAACAATTGCAGAATTTGCTGAATATGATCAAGCGCATGAAATGATTGTTCCGATAATAGAAGAAATTGTAGATGTCGGCACAGCAAGAGGTGTGGATTTGAATTTCGATACAATTGTGAATAAGATTGAAAATACGTATCCGATAGAAGCACAAGGTTTACATCATCCTTCAATGCATCAAGATTTATATTCTGGTCGTTTAACTGAAGTGGATTATTTAAATGGTCAAATCGAAGCTTATGGCAAGGCGTTAAAAATACCTACGCCAAATAACACAATGCTAAAACATTTAGTCCATCATTTGGAATTAAAATTTGTACAAGAATAATATGATAGATGGTTAAGCTCCGTTTAAATCGGAGCTTTTTAGATAAATAATTCACAAGCACATTAAATGACGTAATTATAATGATGTGTGATAATAATAATCAGAAATGTAAACGTTTTACTTTTGACAGCTTTAAAAAAGAAATTAGTAGTTGAGAGGCTACAACAGTTTGATGAGCCTCTCTAATATAAATCAAAAGCTTAAAGGAGGAAATTGAAGCATGAGTGTAAATGCAAGAGATTATATCCAAGATAATTATGATTTATTTATTAATGGTGAGTTTGTACCAAGTGAATCTG
This sequence comes from Staphylococcus condimenti, assembly GCF_001618885.1. Lineage (NCBI taxonomy): Bacteria > Bacillati > Bacillota > Bacilli > Caryophanales > Staphylococcaceae > Staphylococcus > Staphylococcus condimenti. The sequence continues at coordinate 2,028,910 of NZ_CP015114.1, forward strand.
GTGAAACACTTGAAGTTACAAACCCTGCAAATGGTGAGGTATTAACAAAAGTTGCTAAAGCAGGAGAAAAAGATGTAGATAAAGCAGTTAAAGCTGCACAAACTGCATTTAACAGCTGGGGTAAAACGCCGAAAGAAGAACGTGTGAAGTTACTTCGTGAAATCGGCGACAAAATATTAGAACAAAAAGATCGTATTGCAATGATTGAAACATTGAATAATGGTAAACCTATTCGCGAAACTTCAACTATTGATGTTCCGCTTGCTGCACGTCATTTCCAATACTTTGCAAGTGTAATTGATACAGATGAAGGTACAGTCAATGATATGAGCGAAGATGTTATGAGTATCATTCGTCATGAGCCTATCGGTGTTGTAGGAGCAGTAGTTGCTTGGAACTTCCCACTATTATTAGCAGCTTGGAAATTAGCACCTGCTTTAGCTGCTGGTAATACAATCGTCATCCAACCTTCATCTTCTACGCCGTTATCATTAATTGAATTAGCTAAAATTTTCCAAGAAGTATTGCCAGATGGTGTTGTGAATATCCTAACTGGTAAAGGTTCTGAATCAGGTAATGCTATTTTCAATCATGATGGTGTAGATAAATTATCATTCACAGGATCTACTGATGTAGGTTATCAAGTTGCAGAAGCTGCAGCTAAACGCATTGTACCTGCTACTTTAGAACTTGGCGGTAAATCAGCCAATATTATTTTAGACGACGCTAACTTAGATGTGGCTGTTGAAGGTATTCAATTAGGTATCTTATTCAATCAAGGTGAAGTCTGCAGTGCAGGTTCAAGATTATTAGTACAAGAGGATATCTATGATGAATTAATGAAACGTTTGAAAGATGTATTTAGTCATCTTAAAGTTGGAGACCCAACAGATGAAAATGTTCAAATGGGTTCTCAAACAGGCGAAGCACAAATGGAAAAAATCCAAGGCTATTTAGACTTTGCTAAAGATTCAGGTGCTGAAATTCTAACTGGAGGACATCGCATTACAGATGGCGAATTAAGCAAAGGATACTTCTTCCAACCTACAATTATTGCTGTAGATAACAACGATAATAAACTAGCTCAAGAAGAAATTTTCGGACCTGTATTAACAGTTATCAAAGTCAGAGACGATGATGAAGCAATCCGTATTGCTAATGATTCTGAATACGGTTTAGCTGGTGGTGTATTCTCTCAAAATATTAACCGCGCTTTAAATATTGCACGTGCAATCAGAACTGGACGAGTTTGGATCAACACTTATAACCAAGTGCCAGAAGGTGCACCGTTCGGCGGTTATAAAAAATCAGGTATCGGCAGAGAAACTTATAAAGGTGCTTTAAGAAACTATCAACAAGTTAAAAATATCTTTATTGATACTAGCAATAAACCAAAAGGATTATATGAATCAGGACAAAGTGATGTTCTAGATCATGATGATCATAAATTTTAATTTTTGAATAAATGAAAATCCGCTCTCTCAAGTTAGATTTGAGTTAAAGCGGGTTTTTTTATAAGTTTTATGTAAAATTATATTGTGTGTAAACTTTAAATTAATTAAATATAAAAAATGTGATTTGTAATGTTTTAGACAATTCTCTTTGGTATATAGTACTTTTGAACACGTTATAGAAAAACTACTATCGTGTATATACAAATTGATTTTGTAGAAGGAGAATTTCAGTCTCGACAGCATATTTAAAAATTGATTAGTGTATTCGACAGCTATCTTTCTATATATAAATCAAAAACTTAAAGGAGGAAATTGAAGCATGAGTGTAAATGCAAGAGATTATATCCAAGATAGTTATGATTTATTTATTAATGGTGAGTTTGTACCGAGTGAATCAGGAGAAACATTAGAAGTAACAAATCCATCAAACGGAGAGGTATTAACAAAAATAGCAAGAGCAACTGAAAAAGATGTAGATAAAGCAGTTGAAGCAGTACAGACAGCTTTTGAAAGTTGGAGTAAAACACCGAAAGAAGAACGCGTACGTATGTTGCGTGAAATTGGCGATAAATTATTAGAACGTAAAGATCATTTTGCAATGGTAGAAACATTAGACAATGGTAAGCCAATTCGTGAAACTTCAACAACTGATATTCCGCTTGCAGCACGTCATTATCAATACTTTGCAAGCGTAATTGATACAGATGAAGGTACTGTGAATGATATGAGTGAGGATATCATGAGTATCATCCGTCACGAAGCAGTAGGGGTTGTAGGTGCAGTAGTTGCTTGGAACTTCCCAATGTTATTAGCTACTTGGAAAGTTGCACCGGCTTTAGCTGCTGGTGATACAGTTGTACTTCAACCATCATCATCAACACCATTAAGTATGATTGAAATGGCTAAAATTTTCCAAGAAGTATTACGAGATGGCGTGGTAAACGTTGTTACAGGTAAAGGTTCTGAATCAGGTAATGCTATTTTCAATCATGAAGGTGTAGATAAATTATCATTCACTGGTTCTACTGATGTAGGTTACAAAGTTGCAGAAGCTGCAGCCAAACGCATTGTACCTGCTACTTTAGAACTTGGTGGTAAATCAGCGAATATTATTTTAGACGATGCTAACTTAGATCTAGCTGTAGAAGGTATTCAAATGGGTATCTTATTCAACCAAGGTGAAGTCTGCAGTGCAGGATCAAGATTAGTTGTTCAAGAAGATATTTATGATGAACTGATTTCACGTCTGAAAAATGCATTTGAAAGTGTTAAAGTTGGAGATCCTACAGATGAAAATACCCAAATGGGTTCTCAAACAGGACAAGCACAAATTGATAAAATTCAAAGTTATGTAGATTATGCTAAAGAATCAGGCGCTGAAATTTTAACAGGTGGCCATCGTCTTACTGAAGGCGATTTAGGTAAAGGTCATTTCTTTGAACCTACACTTATTGCTGTTGATAGTAGTGATGACAAATTGGCACAAGAAGAAATTTTCGGCCCTGTATTAACAATCATTAAAGTCAAAGATGATGATGAAGCTATTAAAGTTGCTAACAACTCTGATTATGGTTTAGCTGGTGGTGTATTCACAGAAAATATCAACCGTGCATTAACTATTGCTCGTGCAGTGAGAACTGGACGTATGTGGGTCAACACTTATGACCAAGTACCAGAAGGTGCACCATTCGGCGGTTATAAAAAATCAGGTATCGGCAGAGAAACTTATAAAGGCGCTTTAAGAAACTATCAACAAGTTAAAAATATCTTTATTGATACTAGCAACCAAACAAAAGGATTATATGATACAAAATAATCTTTTGATTGCTGATAATCAGATATAAAGAAGTATAAATTAAGACCCGCTTTTTCTCAGATTGATTCGTGAAAGAGCGGGTCGTTTTTATTGTTGTGGTTTAATTTTAACCTCTGTTTCTTTTGGCACTTTGTGCACTTCTTTATAAGCAGGGACCATCCAATCATTTTCTTGGAAGTTGATGATTTTATGAAATTCTTCAAATGGAACTTTCTGCAAAGTCACGCTTTTTGGGAAATGCTTCATATTCAATAACTTTTCTGAACGGCTATAATCGATATATTTATTTACAGATATCGGCGCAATATAACTTAGTATGAGCGTAGACATCACTACTGTGGCCAAGTAATTATTCCATCTAGGATTCCATCTAAAACGGACATTCTTCATTATATATTTAATCAATTCTAGGAGAATTAAAATGATAAAAATATGGCTCGCGAATGTACAACGAGCGCTAAAAGGTGTAATTACTAAGAACGGTAAAGTTAAAAAAATTGCACTTCCATAATATAAAAATATACGTTGACTAAGGCGTGACCATTCTAAATTCTGCCATATAAAAATAGGAAAGGTAGTAATTAATACAAAGAACAAGGTGCCTGAAATCATTATTAATGCTTCATTAAAAATAACACGGTTTAAATTAGTGCGGTTAATCATTGTAAATAATAAACTTACGAACACGACACTGACAAAAATTAAATTAATATAGAGCGCTTTTCCTTTATGAACATACATAATGATGCTCACAACAACTAATAGAAGAGCAAGTAATAATGTATTTGTAGTAAAAAAATAAGGCGTGATGTTATAAAGATATAGGTGATTAATACTGTCTAATATACTTGTATGCTTTTCTACACTTCGGTAAGGATCTTTTCCAGCAGTGACTTGTCGGTATGCCGAATTTGAAAACATAATACTTGCCCCAATACAATGTGCGATTAAGAAATTGAAATAAACTAACTTTATTTTCCTTCTTTTGTAGAAATAAAAAATATTCGCACATAATGCAAGTATGATTAAATACAGTGTTACATGTTCCACTAATAAAGTTGTGGTGATACCTATAACAAAATACCATGCTTGTTGTAGTGGATGAAACCCATTTCTGTTATATTGTTCGAAATAAACTTTAAGTATATATAACAGAAGTGAAGCGGATGTAACGTAGTTTACATAACCAGCAACCCAGCCAAAAGTTTCAGCAAACAAAGGTATAGGCAACATCATAACGATTAATAAAATCAATATGTAAGAGATACTTTTCGTATTTCTGAAAGTCAATTGACGTAACATTATGATTAATAAGCTAGAAAAAATTGTCATTATCAAAATTTGGGCAATAGAAGATCGAACAGCAGCAAGTTCTAATAAGTTGCTGAGATAACGACCATTATAATCATGGAACCAATGATGCATTCGATTAATACCTACTTTTGATTTCCATGCATAGTCATCTAATGAAAGTGGGATAATAGCACTTAGTATGGCAAAAAATAAAATAATAGTATAAAGTCCGAAATTTTTTAAAATAGATTTCGAAGAAAGTAAAGTTGAAATTTTCATGTAGTTTCCTCATATCAATATTTTTAAGCGTAGTATAATACAATTCTGAGTTGATAGAGGAAAAAAGAATGAAAATATACATAAAATTAACATTAGGTTTATAGTTTTTAGTGATAATGACAGTAATAACAAATTTGATAATCTTACTATATTTCAAAAATATTTAGTTTCTGTAAAGAAGCATATAATTATTCGAATCGCACAAAAATTTTTCTTATAATAGTGGCCAAGTATCCTAAAAGAAAAAATAGAAAAGTAAAAATAATTTACTAATGTAAAATCGGGTATACAAAATACGAGACCTTGTATATATTAATGGAATTCTTAACTTTTAAAAAGGATGGAGTAATAGAATGAGTAAAGTAAGAATGATAATCCCATGTTTCAATGAAGAAGATGTAATTAATTACACGTATAAAGAATTGACAAAAGTATTAGCAAAAGACTCTGAACTCCATCATTATGACTACGACTTGCTGTTTATTGATGATGGCAGCAAGGATCGAACAATAGATATGATAAAAGATTATAGTGAACAAGATGAGAAGGTAAAATATATATCTTTTAGTCGTAATTTTGGCAAAGAGGCAGCCATGTTTGCAGGTTTAGAAAATAGTCAGGATGTGGATGCAGTTATTATTTTAGATGGCGATTTACAACATCCGCCTGAATTGATTCCGCAAATGATTGAGAAATATTTAGAAGATGGTACAGACCAAGTTATCGCAAAACGTAATCGTGAAGGAGAAAAAGCATCACGTAAATTTATGACCAAATGCTATTATAAATTGATTAACCGTTTTGTCGATGTTCCAATCGAAGACGGGGTCGGAGACTTCAGATTGTTAAGCCAGCGTGTTGTACGCTCGTTAGCTGAATTGGATGAAGCACAACGTTTTTCTAAAGGACTTTTTTCATGGGTAGGTTATCCTACAGAAACAATTGAATATACGAATCAAGAACGTGTGGCAGGAGATTCAAAATGGTCTTTCTTTAAATTATTAGATTATGGTGTTGATGGTGTAATTTCATTTAATAATAAGCCACTTCGTACAATTATGTATTTTGGCATGGGTATTTTTGGAATTAGTATTGTCTACCTTCTTGTGAACTTTATTATGATTCTTGTAAACGGTATCGACTCGCCGGGTTACTTTTCAACAATTTTTGCGGTGCTTTTCTTAGGAAGTATTCAACTGATTTCGATAGGTGTTATCGGAGAATATATTGGCCGTATTTACTATGAAGTGAAAAACAGACCTAAATATCTTAAGCAAGAAACGAATTTAAATGAAGAAGATAGCGACAGTAGAAAAGTAGCAAGTATTAAATCCTCAAATCGAGACTATAGAGATAACCGTAAGGTAGAGCCGTTGCATCATGCGATATCTAAACCTGATGAACAGGTTTCTTACCATGCAAATCGTAACGACCGAGAAGAATTAGAAAAAGAAGAAAAGGCTAATCAAGCACGTCGAATAAAAGAAATGAATTTATAGATAGAAGAAGGCGATACGCATGATGCGTATCGCCTCTTTATTCGTTATATTAACCTTTTAGATAATGAGTTGAATTAATAATTATTATTAGAATAATTGTTTGTCTTCAGGGAAAACATCGTTGCCTAATGCGCTTTGAGCAAGTACGTTCAGATAATTCCAAGGACGATCAAAATCAGGTTGGAAGAAGAAATCAACTAATGCAAGATCTTCTAATGTCCATCCAGCATTGACTGCCACTGAAATCGTATTGATAGATTCCACTAAGTCTTCAGTACTCATAATTTGTCCGCCTAAAATACGATGAGAGTCTTCATCGTAAATAATTTTAAGGTGCACTTTTGTATCATCTTGTCTGAATTTAGGACGAACTGGCACTTCGATATATTTGGCACCTAAATTGCCGTCATAACTGTCTGCTTCTGTTTCATGTACACCAGTTTGTCCAAATTTATAGTCGAATAATGCTAGGCCAGATGTACCTGAGACACGTGGCATTTTCATATCCTTACCAGCCATATTGCGTGCTGCTACATAACCTTGACGACGAGAGTTAGTTGCAAGCGCAATATAACGTTCTTCATGGATTGGTGCATAAGGAATTAAAGTAGCATCTCCGCTTGCGTAAACATCTTTTTCTGATGTTTCTAAACGTTCATTAATTTTGATAATACCTTTCTTGCCTAAATCCACTTTGCCTTCTAACCAATCTGTAGCAGGATTAACACCAACCGCGAATAGCACTGTATCGGCTTCGTATTCACCATTATCAGTCACTACTGCAGTAACGTTATTATTATTATCTGCTTTTAACGCTTTTACGTTTTCATTACCTTTGAATTTTAATCCGTGTTCAGCTGAATTTTTTTCTAAGATATCAGTGAATTCTTTATCTAGATAAGTTTTGATAAGGCGGTCGCCGTCATCCATGATAGTTGTATAAATACCAGCTTTAGTAAATGCTTCAGCAGCTTCAATGCCGATATAACCGCCGCCAACTACAATGGCTTTCTTCGCATTTTGCATACGTTCTTTAATTTTGCCGGCCCACTCTTCACCGCGCATAAATAAAACGTTATTATAATCATTTATGCCGTCGATTGGAGGTTCATTTGGCACGCCGCCTGGGCTTAAGAATAACTTGTCATAAGAAACTTCGGATTGACTGCCATCTTTTTCCACAGTCACTGTTTTATTTTTGGTATCTAAATCTGTAACAGTTGTTTCTAGATGCAAGTTCACACCTTGGCTTTTAAGCGACTCAGCATCTGCATAATGCAATGAATGTAACGAAGGTGCAACATCTTCTAAATAACTTTGAATACCGCAAGATAAGAATGATGGTGATGATGCACTTTCGAAGACTTCAATTTGCGCTTCTGGGTCTGAAATTAATAATGTTTGAATTGCAGCATAACCTGCATGTGATGTTCCGACTACTACATATTTCATAATGATTTATTTCCTCCTTAGGATGAGGATAATACTTCTCATCTTTATATATTTTGAAAAGTTTTTGAAATAGAAACTTTTTAAATGTCTCTTTACATCCATTTATTTACCACGAAAAATAGGTTTTATTCAGTTGAGAGGGGAATACTAAAAATGTTGATAGAATTGTCAAAATTAAATTCATATAGAGTTTGAATATTTGAAATTACAGACGATAGAGAATATACTTTATTTGTAACATTAATTATTACAAATTGAAATTGGAGGAATTAGATATGAGTAATAACGTAATTATTGTAGGCGGAAATGGATTCGTAGGTAGAGAAATAACAATGCAATGGGCAAACAGATTTCCAGAAGCTGAAATTTATATTACAAGCCGTGGCGATAGAAAAGAAATTCAAGGTGCACACTTACATCATGTGCAAGTTGATGTAAATGATGCACAAAACTTTGAGAATGCTTTACATGGTGATGAAGTAGATTACATCATCACTTTAACTTATGGAAGTCAAGATGCTGTAAAAACAGTTCGTGATTTTGCAGAAAAACACAACTTGAAAGCTATTGGAAATGTTGGTATTCAAGATTTTGGTATCCCAGAAATGGCTGATTTTGTAAGCATGAAAAAAGATGAGCTGAAAACATTGCAAGAAGGTTCAGTACGTGTTGCAAATTATGATGCAACTGTCATTTGGAGTGAAAATCGTAATGATGAAATAGGTAAAGGTGTTAAAGCAGGAGACTATGATGAAATGCCTCCTGTAAGTGTAGAAGTTGTCGCTGAACAATTAATCGATCGCACAACTAAAGCTTGGAGAGCATAATAAAAGTAGATTCAGTACATTGATTTTATTTCATTGAAAATCATATAAAGAAGTCTTAAATATACAATTCTAAAATCATAGGAATCTTTCTTTTAATGGTCTTCACAAATTGTAGTTTGTAATATTTGTTGCTACAATTTAAAGAGAGAGGAGTGAGTAATATGCGTGTAAGTACTCAATTTCCCATTGCTGTTCATGCATTACTCATGATTGCCTATTTTCCTAAAATACGTGTCACGAGTGATATGGTTGCAGAGAGTGTTGGTAAAAATCCTGTGATTATAAGAAATGTATATAAAAAGTTGAAAGACGCAGATTTATTGATTATCCAACGTGGCGTTGGTACAACCAAGTTAACGCGTTCTGCTAGTGAAATTACATTATGGGATATATACAAAGCTGTTGAAACTGATCAAATAGATGAAATCTTTAAATTCCCAGAGACTTTATCTGGTGTATGTCCTGTTGGTGGATCTATCCGAGAATTACTAACGATTCATTTGCAGGAGGCAATCGATGAATTGAAAAATGCCTTATCAAAGACTACTATTGAAGAATTGCGTTTTGAAATCGAAGCGCATAATGAAAAAGAAATCGATTTTCCAGCTATTGTTGAATGGTATAAGAAAAATAACTTTGACACGAACTATGAAGATTTAGATAAAGTTAAAATAGAGGAATAGAATTATAAGGCTGATTAGGCGCGTAGATAGATTGACTATCTTCGCGCTTTTTTATATGTCTATATGCTCAATATATCAAGTTCTTTTATACTAAATTGCAATGTTATACGGTAAGACGCATAATAAAGCTAAGCAAAGAATGAAGGTGAGGGGTTAGATGGCTGAGATAGTAGCAGAGTTAGAACAGGCCCGTAAAGTATTCGGCAAGCAAGTAGTTTTAGAAGACATTACTATTGAGCTAGAGAAAGGCCAAATTCTTGGATTGATTGGACCTAGCGGTTCTGGTAAAACGACTGCGATTAAGTGTCTGCTTGGAATGGAAAAGTTAGATGGAGGCAAGGCATTGATTTATGATGAAAAGATGCCAAATCGCAAGGTGTTAAATCGAATTGGGTACATGGGTCAAACTTTAGCACTATATGAAAACCTAAGCGCAAAAGAAAATTTAACATTTTTCGGCAATTTAAAAGGGTTATCTGGTAACAAGTTGAATTCAGAAATTGAACGTTATATGAAATTAGTAAATTTAGAAGGAAAATTGAAAGATATTGTAAATACATTTTCTGGTGGGATGAAACGTCGTTTATCTTTGGCAATTACTTTATTAGCACATCCGGACTTATTAATCTTGGATGAACCTACAGTTGGGATTGATCCGAGTTTAAGACAATCAATATGGCGAGAGTTGCGACATTTATCTGAAGAAGGTCAAACAATTTTGATGACCACACACGTTATGGATGAGGCAGAACGTTGTGATAAGGTGGGTTTATTAGTCGATGGTCATATTTTTGCTTTAGGAACACCTGATGAGTTGAAGGAAAGGTTCGATGCCGATAGCATTGAAGAAGTTTTCTTAAAAGCAGAGGAGGTGAAGAATAATGAGGTTTAAAGCGATTTTAGTACGTGTTATTACTGATTTATTCAGGGATAAACGTACACTAGCATTAATGTTTATTGTTCCTTTGCTGATTTTAACAATTATGTATTTTTTATTTAATAGTGATACGGATGAACATTTGAAAGTAGGATTTTCAAACGACGTACCTAATAGTTTTGTGAAAGCTTTACCTAATGATAAAACAGACACCTCTACATATAAAAATGTGGATTCTGTAAAATCGCTGATTGAGAAACATAACCTTGATGCATTTGTGAAGAAAAAAGGTGATAAATTAGAGGTCACATACACAAATGAAGATCCAAGTAAAACGAATGCTGTAAAGCAGATGCTCGGTGGTGCAATACAGAAGAATAAAATGCAGGGCGTTATGAAACAAGTGAATACGATGAAAGCTCAAATGAATAAAATGCCTGGAAATGACAAAAATGCCGAAACAGGAAAATTAGATAATAGTTTATCAATGAAATCTCATTATTTATATGGAGATTCAGATAGTACTTATTTCGATAAAATGTTCCCGATTTTAATGGGATTCTTCGTGTTCTTATTTGTATTTTTGATTTCTGGAATTGCATTGTTGCGAGAGCGGACATCAGGAACGTTAGAACGTGTTTTAGCAACATCTATTAAACGAAGTGAAATTGTTTTTGGATACTTAGTAGGTTACGGTATCTTTGCAGTTATACAAACAATGATAATCGTTTTATTTTCAATCTATTTATTGAAAGTAGAAATGGCAGGTAATCTTGGTTGGGTATTGTTGATTAATATTTTAGTTGCTTTTGCTGCATTAGCAATGGGATTATTTATTTCAACTTTTGCTAATTCAGAGTTCCAGATGTTGCAATTTATTCCGGTTGTTGTCGTTCCTCAGGTTTTATTCTCAGGTATTATTCCATTGGATAATGTGAACCGCTGGATAGCAAGTATCGGTTATTTATTCCCGTTGCGTTATGCAGGAGATGCTTTGACGAAGGTAATGGTAAAGGCAGAAGGAATTGGATATTTCTGGTTGGATGTTTGTATTTTATTATTGTTCATTATAGTGTTTACAATTTTGAATATTGTAGGGTTGAAACGCTATCGAAAAGTTTAGATTTAGGATTGAAAGCGGACTTCGGTCCGCTTTTTTTATAGGATTCTAAGTACTGTTTTAAATGTTGAAAGATATTTATATTATTAACAGTTATTCTATTATAAAAATTTACTGAGTATAGGGATGTTTTTAGAATTTAAAGCAAACAGAATATAAGAATAACGATTTACTCATCAAATTGTATTCGATTCATTGACAGCGCTTTCGTTATATTCTAATGTTTTTATAAACAATTACTTAGCATCATACAAACATACATATAAAATGAAAAATTAAGAAATTCGTAAATTTGAAATGGAAGGAAATACTATGTCGAATAATATTGAAACAATAAAACAGATGATTGAAGATGGCGGCTTGTCAATTGGTATTGAATTTGGTTCAACGCGTATTAAGACAGTAGCTGTGGATGAAAATTGTACGACCGTTGCAACGGGATCGTTTGAATGGGAGAACCAATTTTTAAATGGTTATTGGACATATTCAATTAATGATGTGTGGATCGGACTGCAAAAGAGTTATCGTGAAATGGCGGACTATGTAAGACGTGAATTCGGGGTTGCAATTCAACGTGTGAAATCTATAGGTATCAGTGGCATGATGCATGGATATCTTGCTTTTGACGATAAAGATGATTTGCTAGTTCCTTTCAGAACGTGGCGGAATAATAATGCAAATGAAGCAGCAGGAATTTTAAGTAAAATATTTGGAGTAAATATTCCTGAACGTTGGAGTATTGCACAATTATATCAATCAGCTTTGGAAGGTGCAGCACATACTTCAAAGGTAAGTTATATGACAACATTATCAGGATTTGTTCACTGGTATTTAACCGGGGAACGTGTGCTAGGTGTTGGAGACGCATCAGGGATGTTTCCAATTGATCAGAAAACAGGCATGTTTCGAGAAGATCTATTAGAACAGTTTAATATGCTTTTTCATAAAAAAGGATTCAAACAAGATGTACGTGAATTATTACCGCGCGTATTGAGTGCGGGAGAGAATGCAGGTTATTTAACTGCAGAAGGCGCACGATTAATTGATTCTGAGAGAGAATTAGAAGCAGGAGTGCCATTGTGTGCACCTGAAGGTGATGCAGCAACTGGAATGGTTGCTACAAATAGTGTTGCACCGCGCACTGGTAATATTTCAGCTGGCACAAGTATTTTCTCGATGATTGTATTAGATCATCCATTAAAGCGTGTTTATCCAGAAGTTGACTTAGTCGCAACACCAGCAGGTCATGAGGTAGCTATGATTCATGCTAATAATTGTACATCTGATATTAATGCTTGGATGGATGTCTTTGCAGAAGTGTTAGACGCAATGGGAGTGGATTATTCTAAAGATGAATTATTCACTCGAATGTTTGAATCAGCATTGGATGGTGATACTGACCTAGGTCGCTTATTATCTTATGGATATGTTTCAGGTGAATTTATAACTGATGTACCCAAAGGATTCCCAATGTTGATTAGAGATGTTGATAGTAAGTTTACATTAGCAAATCTGATGAAAACACATATTTTCAGTGCTTTCAGTACGTTAAAAATTGGCATTGATTTATTAAAACAAAATGAAGCGATGGAAATTGATAGTATGGTAGGTCATGGCGGTATCTTTAAAACAGAACGTGTCGCACAAAGTTTCTTAGCAGCAGCTTTAGAGAGTCCTGTAAGTGTAATGCAGACAGCCAGTGAAGGAGGTGCATGGGGGATTGCAGTTTTAGCGCGTTACTTGATAGATGCAAAAGAAGGTAAAACGCTCGCAGACTACTTACAAGAAAAAGCTTTTGGGAATTCTGACGCTTTAGTCATCGAACCGAAAAAAGAAGATGTAGAAACTTTTCGTAAGTATATTAAGAAATTTGAAACAGGTTTATCGATAGAACGAAGTGCCGGAGTCTATTTGGATTAAATAACAATAAAACTTGGAGCAAGACAGTTTGAATATCAGCTCATTATATTATTCAATCTATTTGGGATTATATGACAAAGCTATCGTTATGACATACTCTAATGAATTATCCGAGGTTGCATGAAGAATTAAATATTACCTAATTGATACATCTTTATTTGTAAATGGTAGTGTATTTATATTTTGAGGTGGTTACATAACTTAATAATCTAACTGAAATAGAAAGATTTACAACTGACAAGATAATATCTTAACAAAAATACTTATCTAAAAGACAAGGCTTCTGTAAAATCAGAAGTCTTGTCTTTTTATTTTAAAAGTTATTGTTATCTTAAGATGAAATGTTAGCTAATTAATATAATTACAACCTACAAAAAACAAATTTTAGCAAAAGAAAGAATTAATTTCGCTTATATATAGAAAAAATAGGGGGAGCCGTAGGAAAAGGTTATCAAACTTAAAATATAAGGGACATTTTCTTATACAGAATTCCTTATTTTTAAATATAAATACACATGGTGGAAAATGAAATACGTCATAATATTAAATAAAAAAGTTTATTATAACTAGTCTGGATTGTGTTATAATTATTTTTGTTAATTATTTGTAAAGAATGTGTGGTTAAATTCGCTAGTTATCAATATATAAGAGGACGAGTTGTAATAAAAGTTTTTACTGCAATTCTTATTTTTGGTTGAAACTACGTATGAATTTGATATAAATATTATTTAAAGAACAATGTTACACTTTATAGGAAATGGTTGTTAGAAAGGGTTATAAACATATGTCAATAAGTTACGAAGAACTGAATTTAAAAGGCAAATTAGTTGTTCAAGCAGATAGAAAGATTAATTTTTTAATGGGACCTATAAAATCATATTATGGTATGAATAATATTAGTTTAATAATGGATTATGCTAAATGCTTTGAAAAATTAGAGGTGCAAAAAAATAGAATACTTTATCAATCAAGGGATGGTAAAAGTATGTCGGATTCACCATATGCAATTTTTAAGTATTTAATGGAATCTAGTGAGTTTAATGATTATATCCATATTTGGGCTTGTGAATCAAATGAAGTCAGAAAATATTATAAAAAAAGATATAAACATTTAAAAAATGTTGAATTTGTGGTTATTCATGGAAAAGAATACTTAAAAGAACTATCAATTTGTAAATATCTGATAAATAATTCATCATTCTCAATTTATTTCACAGCAAAACCTGAGCAAGTTTATATAAATACTTGGCATGGCACCCCCCTTAAATATATGGGTCTTGATTTAGAAAATAGCTTATTAGCCATTCAAAATTTAATGAGAAATTTTTTTAATACCAGCTATATGGTTACACAAAATAGGCATACAACTGACATATTTAAAAGAGCGTATCAATTGGATGGTTTATATGACGGTGAATTTATTGAAGATGGATATCCGAGAACAGACCTGACTTTAAACACTTCCAGAAAAAAATTAGAAATGATTTTGAAAAAAGATGGTGTGAAATTTACCCGAAAAAAGAATTTACTGTTTGCACCTACATATCGTGGTCATTTTATGGAACCTTCGGACGATATAGAACAATTAGTTGAGGTAATAAATCAATTAGAACGTAATACAGACTATAATATTTTATTAAAAGTTCACCCGTTCTTATATGATAATGTTGTAGAAGATGACCGATTGAAGAAATTTTTAATAAAGGATACTTATGATCCTAATGAAATTTTGAGCATAGCTGATTTATTGATAACTGATTATTCAAGTATTTTTTTCGATTTTTTAGTTACAGATAAGCCTATTATATTTTATACTTCAGATTATGAAAAATATAAAAATGAGAGAGGATTATATATAGATGTTGATCAACTTCCAGGACCAACTGTAACTTCTGTTGAAGAATTGATTTTTTCTATAAAAAATGAAAGTTTCAATCAACAAAAATATAAATCAAAATATAATGAGTTTAAAGAAAGATTCACTCCTTATGATGATGGAAAAGTAACTGAAAGATTAGTAAATAGAATCTTTAAGTTAACCCCTAATAAAATTAAAAAAAGTAATAAAGAAAGAGTTTTAATATATGCCGGTGGATTAATGAATAATGGAATAACAAGCTCTCTTCTTAATTTGCTTGAAAATATTGATTATAATCGTTTTGAAGTTATTATTTTTATGCAAAGAAAAACAAATAAAATTGTTCTTGACAATCTTAATAGCATCAATAAAAATGTTAAAATTATTTTGAGAAGTGGAGGTTTTTTTGCTACTTTTAATGAAAATTACAGAAATAATTTTGTTCGTAAAAGAGGAATGGTTTCTAAAATCGAAGAAAGAGTTTATCCTAAAAAAGCTTATAAGAGAGAGTTTAGAAGGTTGTTTGGTAATAGTAAATTTGATTATGTAATAGATTTTAGTGGTTACTCTATGTTTTGGTCCAATCTATTATTAGCAACTGATTCAAAAAAGAAATTTGTATATCTACATAGTGATATGAATGAAGATTTAGTTAAAGTAGTAGGGAATAAACGACCACATATTATTAACTTAAAGGGTCTTATGACTTTGTATCCTAAATTTGATAAGTTGGTAAATGTATCTGAAAATATTCATAAAATAAATGAGAAAAAATTAAAACGCTTTAAACCTGGAAATAAGTTTGTAACAGTCAGTAATTCTTTAGATTTAAAGGGCTTATTTGAAAGTGCTAAAAAACAGGAAAATATAATAAAAACAAATGAAGAAAACAAATCGATGATAATTGCTAATTCTCCAACTGGAGTAGAAATAATCAATTTCGATGAATCTAAGTTTAATATATTCGCTTGTGGTAGATTATCTCCAGAAAAGGGATTTGACAATCTGATTGAAGGCTTTTCTGAAATTGCAAATGAATATCCAAACGCGATGCTATATATTCTTGGAGAAGGTAAAGAACGTACAATCTTAGAAACTTTAATTCATAATTTAGGTTTAAGCGAAAGAGTGTATTTATTAGGGCATCAATCAAATCCTTTCAGTTTAATTAATAAATCTGATTTATTTGTTTTATCTTCGCATTACGAAGGTCAAGGATTAGTATTATTAGAATGCTTAGCGTTAAATAAAAATATATTATCGGCAGATTTAGAGGTTACTAGAGAAATTTTAGATAATGGCAGATATGGAATGTTAAAAAATAACGATGCTAAATCACTTGCAGAAGGAATGAAATCTTTCTTAGAAGGTGACAATCCTTCATATGAAAAATATAATATTGAGTCATACAATGCAAATGCTTTAAACCAATTTTACAGTTTGTTTGAATAATAAAGAATCCCGGCAAGAGAAGGAATTTTCTCTATCTTGCCGGGATTTTGTATAGGTGATTACATTTGGTTAGAATAAATTTTTATTATTCGTTTTCTTTACGACGTGCTTGTACTAAGAATAATGTTCCAGCACTTGCGAACAATGTACCTGCAAGCATTCCGAATAATACTTGATCTTGTTCACCAGTTTCTGGTAATTGTTTTTTAGCAGCTTCAGCTTTTTGTTGTGCTTTAGCTTCGTTTTTAGTAACTTTTGCTTGTGCTAAGTTTTGATCTGTTTTTTGTTCAGTTGTAACTTTAGCAGTTTGATCTTTACCAGGTTGAGCTACTTTATCACTACCAGTAGTTACTGCTGAACCTTGTTTAGTACCTTTATCTGATTTAACTTTTTTATCGTCTTTATCAGATTTATTATCTTTCTTAGGTGTTTGTTCAGCTTTTTGTCTTTTTTCAGGTTTTACGTTTGGTTCTTTAGGATCTTTATCTTTTTTAGGTGCTTGTGTAGCATCTAAAGCTTTAGCATCTTTCACAACTTTATCAATGTTTTTCACGTTATTATGTGCATCGTCATTAAGTTTGCTGTGTGCAGCAGCTTTTTGTTCAGGTGTTAAGTTTTTCAAAGCGTCTACTTCATTATGTGCTTTTTTAACTTTTTCAGCTACATCTTGAGAAAGACCAGTATTAGCGCCAGCTTCTCTTGCATGTTTTTCATTGCCGTTGTTAGTATCTAATTGTCTAGCGTTAGTAACGATACCTTTCAAGTTTTGGCCTTTGTTGTTAGCACTGTCATTTTTGATTTGTTTAACAAAAGCTTCTTTTTGTTGATCAGTTAAGTTGTGAAGACCGTTTACTTGGTCAATTGCAACTGTAGTTAAAGTTTCTAATTCTTTAGCTTCTTTCTTTTCAACAGTATTAGCGCCAGCTTCTCTTGCGTGTTTTTCATTGCCGTTGTTAGTATCTAATTGTTTAGCATTTTCAACAATAGCATTAATGTTTTGACCATTGTTATTTCCGCTATCATGTAAGATTTGGTTAATAAACGCATCTTTTTGTTGGTCAGTTAAGTTGTGTAAGTTGTTAACTGTATTATAAGCAACTTGAGTAATCGTGTTTAACTCTTTCGCAGCTTTCGCTTTAGCCTCTTGTTCTTTCGCAGCTTTTTGAGCCAATTCTACTTGAGCGTTTACAGCTTTAGCGTCTTGTAAGATACCAGGGATGTCAGCTGTAGCAGCATCAGCGATTTTTTTGTTGTAAATATCTTTAGTTTCTTTAGAAATACCATTTAAAGCATTTACTTCAGCTTGACCTTTTTCTACTTGTTCTTTTGAAACGTTTTGAGCAGTTTCGACTTGTTTTTGAGTATTTTCTTTAGCTTCTAGTTCAGCACCAGCTTTTTTAGCAAGTTCAACTTGAGCATTAACTGCTTGAGCGTCTTTTTCAGCTTGTGTAGTTTCAGCATTTGCAGCTTGAGCTCCACCTAAAAATACTAATGTTCCTAATGATACTGAGGCGATACCTACTGATAATTTTCTTAAAGAGAAAAGTTGTTTTTTCTTCATGATGTGAAATCCTCCTAATGTGGCTGTTTATAATAATGTGATAGACATAAATATATACTGCTAGTGAGTATATTTAAGTTATGTCTCTATTTTACACAATAGGGATAGACACATTTTTGCACTTTTTAAAAATTATCAGAAAATTTTCGCAATAAAAAATCATAGTTATCCACAAGTAATGTCATAATGTGTCATTACTTGCAGAAACTGTGATTTATTACACACTTTAGCCTTTTTTCTTCTAAAAATAATTAATGAAAAGTTGCTCGTTCTCTAAATTGTTATATTTAATAGGAAGAAATGTGCAATGCATGCATTTTTAATTGAGTTTCAACCAATGAACTAATTCATCTAAATCTTGAACTGTAATTTTTGGCAATGGTCCATTTTTATCAAAAATGTTTTGATTGCGATTCACCCAAGCAGTATCGAATCCAAAATTTGCTGCACCAGAAATATCCCAAGTGTTAGACGAAACGAAAAGGACTTCGTCACGTTTTACAGGATAATATTTTAAAACAAGTGCATAGCTAGCTTGGCTTGGCTTATATTGTTTAATATCGTTTGCACTAATGATAGAATCTAATTTATCTGAAATGCCAGCATTTTCAATCACAGGGTCTAGCATATCCATACTGCCATTTGAAAAAACAGATAGTTTTTTCTGTAAGTCCAATAAGGATTTAAGTGCATTAGGAACTTCTTTAAATAAATCCAGCTTCAAATATTCATCAAAAATTGTATTAATATCTTGGTGGTTGTAAGGTACTTTGTTTTGTTCGAGCGCATATTCTAAAGCTTGTTTAGTGATGTCGTCAAATGTGATATAACGTCCCATTACTTGGCGTAAGAAAGTATGTTTAAGCTGAGTATTTCGCCACAATTTAGATACAGCTTCACTCTTATTTCCTGCATACTCATCTAATTTTTCTTTTACAGATGATGTATCAAATAATGTTCCATAAGCATCAAATACAATTACTTTATACATAGTATTTCACCTCACATGATTACTTGCTTTTATCGTATCACATCAATGAAGGCATTAAAAAAGACAACCTCTTATGAAATGAAAAAAGTTGTCTAGGATTTTATGTGATTAATAATCGGATGGTTCATGATTAATCATATATGTTTCTTGCAGTTTTAATAGTTGATGTAAGACTTCGCGTCGAACATTGTCTGGTTTTAAAATTCTAATTTGCTTCCGACAAGAAAAGCAGAGATTTACAGCGTCTTCAGCACACATTTTAAATTGTGCGATACAGTAACTGTCTTTAGAGGTTTTAACGATTCTGTTCTCATAGAAATACTGCATCGATTCATATAATGAAGTCTGCATTTCAAAAGTAATCTGTTGGTAATGCTTTTGGGAATGATGAGGTGCGAAATGTTCTGGGCTAAATGTGATGTCAGTTTTTCTTAAATTTGTTATCTTTGCTTTTTGATTATAATGATAAACCAAGTTGAAAGTAAACCCTTGATATCTGATGTATAAAGGAGTGATTTCTTGACCATCACGCAAATATAATTTTTGTTGTTGATTAATAGCGCGGTTGGCTACGGTTAAATTATGTAATGCTTGATATCGATTACCAACCTTTAATTTTTCTAATTGAAGCAGCAATTCATTTTCATGTTTACTATGAAAAGTTTTGATTAATAAATTGAGATAATTGTAAACTTGTTGATCAACGACTGGTGTTACTGTTTGTAACAATGTAATGAGAAAGTAGATAGAAGTAGCGTTATCTTCGTTAGTATTATTCATAATGTATGAAGCAGAACGGTGATTATAAATGATTTCATTTCTATAACCGTGCCACTCGTCGGTATCATATAAGAAATTACGAATATTATCAATATCTCTTTGGATAGTACGAGGAGATACGTTCCACTCTTGAGAAAGTTTTTCTTTATTTACAACTTTTTGTTGAATTAAACGTGTATAAATACTAAGTATACGATGAGATTGTTCCATAATGTATAAACCGTCTCCTAACTCTAAAGATGATGAAATCAAGATGATTATAGGTATTAATGTTTATAGCAGCTATTAAATGAATCTAGAACATAATGTTATGCATTTAATGAATATTATATTACAAACCATCGTTAAAAGATATAACACAATACAAAATAGCAAAATTTAGTTCGAAAATTCAAATGTGATAAAATAAAGTGAATAAATAGCGATTTTATAAAGTAGGTGAGCATATGAAAAACAAATCAAAAGTGATGGTACAAACTGAAAATTCGGTATTAATGCGCAATATTTTTGAAAGAAACTTAGAAAAAAAGGCAGCATACATAGAAGAGTGGTCGAATACACAGCCGCAATATTCGAATCAGAGAATTGGTATCAGTATTGCAGATCCAGCTCATTTTCTCACTGTGTACCGTGCAGTACAAATAGCTGGGAAATTACCGGTAGTATTAGATCCTAAATGGACAAGTGAACAATTTAAAGAAATTTTAAAGCATTATGAAATCACATATTTGATTACTGATAAAAAGAAAGATATCGATCATATACAACAATTAACTTTAGAATCTTTTGAGGAATATCAAAATAATGAAGTAAAGTTATCAAAAATTCAGAAGTCGCCTGAGGACATGTTGCATATTGGTTTTACCTCTGGAACAACAGGAATGCCAAAAGCATATTATCGTAATCGCTTTTCATGGTTGGTAAGTTATGATGCTAATGATGCTATTTTAAATGGGGTTCCTTCCTCTATCATTGCACCAGGCCCATTAGCACACTCATTAACACTTTATGCATTGATGTATGCTCACCATCATAGTGTGCCATGTTACATGCAAACACATTATCACCCGAAACAATTGTTACAACAATTACAGGACCATTCAGGAGCAGCTGTATTTTTAGTGCCGTCGATACTGGAGCAATTATTGCAATTTGAGACCGAAAAACTTTCCGATATTAAAGTCACTTTTTTAACTTCTGGTGCTAAATTAGAACCGCATACTATTGCAAGATTTCAAGAAAAGTTACCTCACTCTGAAGTGATTGAATTTTTTGGAACGAGTGAAGCAAGCTTCATTTCCTATCATCGTGTTCATGACTATCAGCCGCATAATGTAGGTCAGCTATTTAAGGGTGTGACAATAAAATTAAGTGACGATTTTGGTCAAGAACTGCCGAAACTTACATCTACAGGGCAGCTTCATGTGCAAAGTGATATGGTGTTTTCTGGTTATGTAGATGGCATGCATATTTCTGCACAAGATGACATTGCTACAAGAGATTATGCACGAATGACAGAAAATGGTGACTTGATATTAGAAGGACGCGTAAATAATAAATGTATTATCGGAGGGATGAATGTCTATCCTGAAGAAGTAGAGCGTGTCATTATGCAGCATATTCCAGTTAACCATGTCATGGTAGATGCAATGCCTCATTATGAATTAGGAGAAGTATTGATTGCTTATTATGAAAGTAAAGAAACACTTGCAATACCTGATGTAAAAAAGGAATTGAGAAAACATCTTGAACGATACAAAATACCTATGCGATGGATTAAAGTGCCTCATATGATATGGACGTCAAGTGGAAAAATAGCGCGTCGAGCAATGAAAGAAGAATTCGGACGAAGAAATGTAAGGAAAGGATGAGCCGTTATGTATGAAGCTGTGATTATTGAAGCCAAGCGAACACCGATTGGAAGATACGGAGGGGTTTTAAAACATCTTGAGCCTGAAGATTTATTGAAACCTTTGATTCAAGAATTAATCGATTTACATGCGGATATCCCATTACATATAGATGATGTCATTATCGGCAATACAGTTGGTAACGGCGGTAATATTGCACGAAAGTCTTTATTGCATGCTGGTTTGCCACAACAGATTCCAGGGATGACAGTGGATCGTCAATGCGGTTCTGGATTAGAAGCTATTAACATAGCATGTCGTTTAATTCAAAGCGGAGCTGGAAATATTTATCTTGCTGGAGGCGTAGAATCTGTAAGTCGTGCACCTTGGAAAGTACAAAAACCACAGTCCCTATACGAAAAACAACCACCAGAAATATATGAACGTGCTCCATTTACACCTGCGGAATATGGTGATCCAAGTATGTTAGAGGCAGCAGAAAATGTAGCTCAGATGTATCAAATCTCTCGTGAAAGACAAGATAATTGGGCTGCACGCAGTCAGCACTTATATCATCAACACCAGACTGAGATAGGTCGTGAAATTACACCGTTAAAAGTACATGGAGAGATGTAAGAAACAGATGAATCGCCAAAACAAAACATAACTGCAGAACGTTTAGGACGGCTTAAAACTATATTCCCCAATGGTACTGTAACTGTAGGTAATGCATGTCCTAAGAGTGACGGTGCGGCACTTGCTTTAGTAATGTCAAAAACAAAAGCAAAAGAATTAGGATTAGTACCAACATTACGTTTTGTAGATAGTGAAGTAGCTGGAGTGAATCCTAAAGTATTAGGTATCGGACCTGTTCCGGCTGCTGAACATGCTTTAGAGCGACAGGGTTGGTCGGTATCAGATTTAGACTGGACTGCATTCAACGAAGCCTTTAGCTCTCAAGTACTCGCATCTATCGACTTATTGAGTTTGCAAGAAGCAAAAGTGAATCCTTATGGAGGCGCATTAGCAGAAGGACATCCGTATGGTGCAAGCGGAGCAAATCTTATTGCACGCTTAGTTACAATTCAAAAATATCACCCAGGAAATAAATTAATGGCTGCAATCGGTATCGGAGGCGGTATGGGGATAGCCAGCTTGTTTGGAAGTGTGACCTAAATGGAAACTTTGATATTTAAATGGAATGAAAGCAATGAGTTGTTTGCTCCTTTTTTCTTAACTAAGATTTGGAATCAATTTCCAGAATTTAAACAATTTGATAATCTGAATATACTTCTGAGAAAAAAGAAAATCTTAAAAAACCGTACATTGCATAAAGGGCAATCATATCAAGCTGCATTAGAATGCAAAAGTAAACGCGAAGTACGTAGTATGATATATTACCGATACCAATTAACGGTAACGGATGAACAAGGAATAGCAATAGAAATATTAAGTGATTTTGTAGTGATAACTAATAATGTTGAAAAATTTAATCTAACAAAAGTGCGTGAAGTAAAATCGCATCCGAATTTAAGTGAAATTTCAAAAGAAAAATTGAGTAAAGATAAGAAGTTAACATTTACTGTAGACTGGACAAATGTCTTAAAATACTTAGCAAAAGTGGAAGATGATAATCCTGTACATTCGCAGTCAGGTGTTATCCCAGGAGACTATGTTGCGATGCAGATTATTCAACATTGGAGCAACGTAAATAGACGTAATGAGATAAAAGCAAACGAGATTATCCATGATTATCAATCTATCGAATTGAAGTTTATCCATCCAATGTATCGAGAAGACCAAATATATTGTGAATCCAACATTGCAGAAGATGTTTTGACCATGAGTGTTTTTAATCAATATGGGGAAAAATGCATGGTAATTACATGTGTGTAGTAGAGATATATTTTAGATGTTAAGTATATAGAAAGTTAGCTTCACACATTACACTTGAACTTTAAGTATTGTAAAAATAAATATGCAATATTGGGGTATAAGTTCAAAGGGGAGGTTTTACATATGACAAAGCAACCAATTAATGTAAATAGTGAAATCGGCAGGTTAAAGACGGTTTTACTGAAACGTCCAGGAAAAGAATTAGAGAATCTAGTACCGAATTATTTACAACGTTTGTTGTTTGATGATATTCCATTTTTAAAAGAAGCTCAAGCAGAACATGACCAATTTGCGCAATTGTTAAGAGATGAAGGGGTAGAAGTGCTTTACCTTGAAGATTTAACTGCTGAAAGTATTGCAGATCCGATGGTAAGAGCACAATTCATAGAAGATGTACTTAAAGAATCAAAAAAGACAATCCAAGGTCATGAAGAGGAAATTCGCGACTTATTTAACGCACTCACAGACCAAGCACTTGTAGAAAAAGTAATGGCTGGCGTACGAAGAGAAGACATACAACTTAAAACACCGCATTTAACAGAATATATGCGTCATCCATATCCTTTTTATATGGATCCTTTACCAAATCTTTATTTCACAAGAGACCCACAAGCTTTTATAGGTAATGGTGTATCTGTGAATCAAATGCATTGGCCAGCGAGACGTCGTGAAACGCTATTTATTGATTATATCTTGAAACATCATCCAAGATTTGCTGATGCAGATATTCCTATTTGGTATGACCGTCATATGCCGTATCAAATGGAAGGCGGCGATCAATTAGTACTTTCAAAAGAAGTATTAGCAATCGGTATTTCAGAACGTACTTCTGCACCTGCTGTTGAAGAGATTGCACGCAAGATTTTCGCACAACCCGATTCGACATTTAAAAAAGTTATCGCAATTGAAATTCCAAATACGCGTGCATTCATGCATCTCGATACAGTGTTTACAATGATTGATTATGATAAATTTACTATTCATTCTGCAATTCAAGAGATGAGTGATCAATTCAGCATCTTTATTATCGAGCCAGATGGAGATGACATTAAAATCGAGAAATCAGATTCATTAAAAAAAACACTCGAAGATGCATTGCATGTTCAAGAAGTTGAACTGATTCCCACAGGAGACGGCGATCCAATTATTGGACCGCGTGAACAATGGAATGATGGTTCCAACACACTGACTATCAGACCAGGTGTAGTAGTAACTTATGATCGTAATTTTGTGTCTAACCAGTTACTACGTGATAAGGGAATCAAAGTACTTGAAATTAAAGGAAGCGAATTAGTTCGTGGACGTGGAGGTCCACGTTGTATGAGCCAACCCATATATAGAGAAGA
Source organism: Staphylococcus condimenti (assembly GCF_001618885.1). NCBI lineage: Bacteria > Bacillati > Bacillota > Bacilli > Caryophanales > Staphylococcaceae > Staphylococcus > Staphylococcus condimenti. The sequence goes on from NZ_CP015114.1 coordinate 2,053,864, forward strand.
TATTTAAAAAATTACTGTCACCTAAAACAAGGTGGCAGTTTTTGTGTTTAAGAACAAAATAATCGTTAATTTAATGAAGTCTATAATTTATTATCAATAAAGCATAATGAGTTATATGCAAAATAAATTAATATTCACTTTATAAATGTCAAAACACGTGTTAACACGGTCACATTTCAATGTGTATTCACATATTATGAATATATTCTCTAAATAATGAATAAAATACTTTTTAAAGAAATTCAAACTAGAAAAGTGCTGCAGAAACAATGGAATATGCATAAAAAAGACGGGATAATGTAGTATTTATACAAATTTATGCAATGAATAAATTTAAGAGTGTGAAAAATACAACATCCATTATGTGATTTAAATCACATATACAGTGTTTGCAAGGGCTTACAATGTAGACAAATAGAACAAGGAGGTTTCACAAATGAATGAACATCCAATTAAAGTAAATAGTGAGATCGGAAAATTGAAAACGGTATTGCTTAAACGTCCAGGAAAAGAATTAGAAAATTTAGTACCTGAGTATCTTGGTGAATTATTATTTGATGATATCCCGTACTTGAAAGTAGCTCAAGAAGAACACGATAAATTCGCACAAACGCTTCGTGATGAAGGCATAGAAGTTGTTTATCTTGAAGACTTGGCAGCAGAAGCGATTGAAGATCCAGAAGTGCGCAAACAGTTTGTTGAAGATGTTTTAGCAGAATCTGAAGAAACTTTATTAGGGCACGAAGATGCGATTAGAGCATTGTTCGAAGACTTAGACAATAAAGAATTAGTGGAAAAAGTAATGGCAGGTGTACGTAAAGAAGAAATTCCTTTAGAAAAAGAACACCTTGTAGAATACTTAGATGATTCTTATCCATTTTATATGAATCCGATGCCAAACTTATACTTCACTCGTGACCCGCAAGCATCTATCGGAAATGGTATGACAATCAACCGTATGTATTGGCCAGCTCGTCGAAGAGAATCTATTTTCTTCACTTATATTTTAAAATATCATCCACGTTTCAAAGATGCAGATGTGCCAGTATGGTTAGACCGTAATTCACCATACAATATTGAAGGCGGAGATGAATTAGTATTATCTGAAGAAGTTGTAGCAGTGGGTATCTCAGAAAGAACATCAGCACAAGCAATTGAAAGATTAGCAAGACATATTTTCGCTAACCCTGAATCTAAAATCAAAAAAATCGTTGCAATTGAAATTGCGAATACAAGAGCTTTCATGCACCTCGACACAGTGTTTACAATGATTGATTACGATAAATTCACAATTCATTCTGCTATCGAGAAAAAAGGTGACGATATGAATATTTTCACTATCGAACCAAGCGATGATGGCAAAGATATTAAAATCACAAAATCATCTAACTTAAAAGAAACATTAAAAGATGCTTTAGGTTTAGATGAAATTACATTTATCCCAACTGGAGATGGAGATCCTATTGTTGGTCCGCGTGAACAATGGAATGACGGTTCTAATACATTAACAATTCGTCCAGGTGTTGTAGTCACATATGACCGTAACTATGTTTCTAACCAATTATTACGTGATAACGGAATCAAAGTAATTGAAATTACTGGTAGTGAATTGGTTCGCGGTAGAGGGGGCCCTCGTTGCATGAGTCAACCGCTATACCGTGAAGATATCTAATTTCAAAGTGATAGCTTGGCTTTAAATGAAATGGATTGCATCAATAGAAGTGATTCGAAGTCTTTGTTTAAAGCCTTGCTTCCAATTAATAATACTGCTTTGAAAACAAATCTAAAACGGCGGCAGTCGACAAATAGCCCGCGTACTTATGAAGACCGCACGAAAAACTGTTAAAGCAGTATGCGTCAAAAACTTAATAAATTGACAACACATACTTAGCAGCAAAGAAAGTTTGATTTTTGCTTTTGTATAGCTGCAAGTGTTAAAGGAGTTTTGAAAATGAGCGAACAATTAGAACAGAATAAACTCAGTAAAACAGCTTTAATCGGTTTGGTCATTGGTTCGATGATTGGCGGCGGTGCCTTCAACATCATCTCAGATATGGGCAGCAATGCCGGCGGATTAGCGATTATTATTGGCTGGATTATTACTGCAATCGGTATGATTTCACTTGCATTTGTCTTCCAAAACTTAACAAATAAACGGCCGGATTTAGACGGTGGAATATACAGCTATGCACGTGCAGGTTTCGGCGACTTCGTTGGTTTCTCTAGTGCATGGGGATACTGGTTTGCGGCATTCTTAGGAAACGTTGCTTACGCGACATTGCTGATGTCAGCAGTCGGCAACTTCTTCCCGATATTTAAAGGTGGAAATACACTACCAAGTATTATTGTGGCCTCTATCTTACTTTGGGGTGTGCATTTCTTAATATTACGCGGTGTTGAAACAGCAGCATTAATTAATAGTATAGTAACAGTTGCGAAATTAATCCCAATATTCCTAGCTATCGTATGTATGTTGGTAGCATTCCATTTTGACACTTTTATGGCAGGTTTTGCAGGAATGAAAGGCAATATTACGTTACCGCTTAACTTTTCAAATATCATGGAACAAGTAAAAAGTACTATGTTGATCACTGTATGGGTATTCACAGGTATTGAAGGAGCTGTTGTATTCTCAGGTCGTGCCAAAACTAAAAAAGATGTGGGTACAGCAACAGTTATCGGACTTTTACTTGTATTAATTATTTACTTCTTGTTAACAGTACTTGCACAAGGTGTAATTGAACAAGGACACATTTCACAACTAGATCAACCATCGATGGCTTCATTACTTGCACACATCGTGGGACCATGGGGTTCAACAGTTGTTAATATCGGATTGATTATCTCAGTGCTCGGAGCATGGTTAGGTTGGACACTCCTAGCTGGAGAGCTACCATTCGTAGTAGCAAAAGATAAAATGTTCCCTAAATGGTTTGCAAAACAAAATAGTAACGGCGCACCAGTAAACTCATTATTAATCACAAATATATTAGTGCAACTCTTCTTAATCAGTATGTTATTTACAGAAAGTGCTTATCAATTCGCGTTTTCACTCGCATCAAGTGCCATATTAATTCCATATGCATTCAGTGCTTTCTACCAATTTAAATATACAATTCAAGAAGATCGTAAGAGTCACGTTCAATTAATTATTGGTATCATTTCATCAATTTATGCAATATGGCTCATTTACGCAGCAGGTGTAGATTACTTATTGCTTACAATGCTGCTTTATATACCAGGTCTTTTCGTATACTACACTGTTCAGAAAAATAAAGGTCAAAAATTAATTACACGTGATTATGTATTAATGGGCTTCATTGTACTTTTCGCAATTATAGGTATTATCCGATTGGCAACAGGTGCAGTTAGTGTATTTTAGTACTTAACTTGGTTTATATGATTAATTCTAGAATATAAATTATTTAATATGATTGTGGAAAGGCATTGATTTCAAAATGGAAATAATGTTTTGAAGCAATCATATTCTTATATAAAGAACTTTTTGAAAGGGATGTAAGTAGTCTGTAGTGATACAATTCCTAAGTTAACTACTGATTATGATACAATGGGATTGTTGAATTAAAAAAACGAATTTAAGTTGCAGGAACACACATCCATTTACAAAAAGACAGAGAGATGAGGTGAATGTGTATGAGCAAGGTAACAGAGACTTACCAGTCTTCTATTCAAACATTATCTAAAATTTTAGAAGTACCATCAGGACTGCTCGTTCCTCATCTTTCTGAAATTTATGTTCGGAATTATGAGAAGGGCCAAGTCATTTATTATCAAGGTTCTGAAGCAGATAGTATTTATTTATTAATTGAAGGATATATTTCTCGTGAACAGTTAAATGAAAATGGTGATAATTACTTAATGTTGAATCGTGACAGTACACTCTTTCCGATCAACCATCTTTTCGAACAAAATCATTATGAGGAAACTTGCATAGCGCTGACCGACGCATTGATTGTACGCATACCCAAAAATCTAATTGAATATTTGAGTAAGAATAACGAAGACACTTTTGTTAAGATATTCAAATTATTGAGAAGCGAAGAACAAGTATGTATGAATCGCAATATGGCATTGATGGGACGTAATGCTGAACAAAAAGTTATTAATACTTTACGCACACTTTGCGATACAATTGGCACGGATCAAGGTGCATATTATGAAATAGATAAAGTGATGACAGTGACATTATTGAGTAGTTTGGCAGGTGTATCCAGAGAAAAAGCCAGTCATGTTATCAAAGATTTAAGCAATAAAAACCTCGTGTTAAAAAATTATCAGACTTGGACTATCAGCAAATCACTATAAAAAAGAGCAGCTGCCTTATCTTCTGGGCAGCTGCTCTTTTTCATCAATTTTCTAATAAAAGATATTTTACATATTCAGCTTCTTCTGGTGATTTTAATAACACCATTATGACATCATTACCGCTTACTGTACCTAATACATGCGGTAATTGCATTTGATCGATACAATAGTTGATTGTACGTGCAAAGCCAGGTTCTGTTTTAATTAAGATATAACTATCTTTGACAATAATTGAATTAACACTGTCCTGGCGATATTTTTTGAACGCTTCGCGATAGCTTTTCGCAGAATTTTTTTCTGGCAATACATAATATGATTGATCCGCACCATTTGGGACTTTCGTGACATTAAGATACTGTAAGTCTTTTGCTACAGTTGTCATACTGAAAATCAAATTATATTGTGCCTCCAAAATTTCTGATAACTCACGAACAGTCGAAATTTTATTATTTTTTAGCAATAATTTAATTAATTCAAGACGCTTTTCTTTCTCCATACCGTCATCCCTTAAATTTATAATTATACATTATTATTGTATTCTATAAGTTGACTGAACTCAATCGTAAGTATCCATATTTTTGAAATTTTAATACTTTGGATAAAAATGCTATAGAGTAAAAGGAGTTGTTAAACTGCAGCTCCCACTTAGGATAAATACACTTTTTATTTGTATTGTATATATGTGTAAGCGGCATGTATTATTAGATATTGCTAAACCACTTAAAAATAAAGTTAATATATATAAAACGCAATAATTATGATAGAATGATATGAATAATATAATTAAATACATCATAGGGGGTGCATCAAGATGATTATATTCATGGAAATTATGATCGTTACAATTATTGCGCTTATTTTAGAAGAACGCATGACGAAACATGGAAAAACGACAAAGACGCAATGGTTTAAACGTATGGCTACAATAGGGGCAATTGTTGTATTGATTACAATTGGCATATCGTTTATTCAAAATATTGATGCAGTAATAGCTGGATTTAAAGAAGGATATTCTAATTACGACAATTTTTAATATATTCATATAAAATGGTACAAGTCAGAAGATAAGCTCCCTATAAAGCAGACATTGAGAAAGTGATTGCTTTATAGGGAGCTTTGTTCAAATGGTTTTAGATTAATTTGGTATATTTAAATAAAAGAAAAAAGGAAATTTTTGTTATCATCAATCTTATTAATTCCTATTTCATGGATTTTGATAATTGTTGATATAAGTTTTCTGCATAAGTGTCACTCTCTATTCCATGTATATTCATACGCCCGTCTTTAAACAACGTCGCTGAATGTCCCTCAATATTCATCAATTTTACAAAGGCATTGGATTTTAAAATGTTCCCAGGGAAAAGAGCTGCATTTTCAAAATATTGAGGTTTGAAACGAAACACATAAGTATCACCGCAACTGCCTTCTACCCATTTAGGTTGCGCAATGCCAAGACGTTCATATTCCCCGTTACCGCATACGGGACAATTAGCGTTTCGTAGATGACTGACATTGATACTTTGTTGTTTTATATTAAAAGGCTCAACCGTTATCAATTTCCCTGAAAATCCTTTGCCTGATAAATACCGCATGACTTCAGCAATTTGATAACTCACAACTTGCATGATAACAGGAGGTATGACACCATTAATTGCGCAACTTTCTGCAGTTTCAGGTGTTTCCTGCATTAAACAACGTAAACAAGGGCCTGTGAAATCTATTGCATAAATTGAGCCTTTGCCTCCGACAGCAGCACCGTAGACCCATGGCAAATTGAGTTTATGACACACTTCGTTAAATAAGAAGCGTATTGCAAAGTAATCCATTCCATCTAGAAGGATATCGGGTGAAGCTTCTTTTATCATATCTTCAATATTCGTAGGTGTGATTTCTTGATAAAGAGGATGGATTTCAACACTTGAATTAATCTGCGTTAGTTTTTCTGCAAGTGCATAAACTTTCGGATGCATTTCCATTGCGTCATTTTCATCATAGAGTGCTTGACGATGTAGATTAGATATTTCTACGATATCCATATCTACAATGGTTAATTTTCCAACACCCATGCGCACTAATTGTTCTGCTAAATGACTGCCTAACGCACCAGCACCCATCACCATGATATGTGCATTTTCTAGAGCTTTTTGTCCCTCGTTGCCGAAAGGAGTATAACGAGTTTGGCGACTGAAGCGCTCATCTGAGTGTATGTTATGATTGGAATCTTTCTCAGAATGATGCGTGTTATCTATCATAGGAAGCCAAGTCCTTCACTAGGGCTAGAAGCTTGTGCAGTATATTTCACTGGTATACGACCAGCTTCATAACTTAATCTTCCAGCTTCGATACCTAATTTCATCGCTTCAGCCATTTTAACCGGATCTTTTGCACGTGATACTGCAGAATTTAATAATACCGCGTCTGCACCGAGTTCCATTGCTTCAGCAGCATCTTTTGCAGAACCGATTCCCGCATCTACTATGATTGGGACATTTGCGTTTTTGACAATATAACTAAGGTTCAATGGGTTATTAATACCGCGTCCAGTTCCAATCGGAGAAGCTAAAGGCATCACAGCATGTACACCTAATTCTTCTAAACGTTTTGCTAAAACAACATCTTCAGCAATATATGGACAAACGATATAGCCACGTTCTAATAAGATTTCACAAGCTTCGTATGTTGCGATTGGATCAGGTAGTAACGTTTCATCATCGCCAATAATTTCAACTTTAATCATATCGCATACACCTGCATGCTTTGCAATTTCAGCAATACGGATTGCTTCATCTACTGTTTTTGCACCAGCAGTGTTAGGGAATGTTACAAAATCTTTTAAATTCACGTTTGCTAATGGGTTCGGTAAATTTTTATCATATAAATTCATGCGTCGTACTGCGAAAGTTAAGACATCTGTACCAGAAGCTTCAATCGCTTTTGTTTGAATTTCTTCATTATCAAATTTACCAGTTCCTAATAATAATCTTGATTCCATTTCATATGGTCCTATTTTTAACATCTTATCCGCCTCCAACAAATTCTAATAGTTCTAGTCGATCATCTTCGCGTACGATTTGGTCTTTGAAATCGTCACGTTGAATTAAATTTTGATTATGTTCTGCTATGACACGTTTTGGATCTAACTCTAATGATTCCAAAATGTTTTGGATACTGAGTTCTTCATCAAACGTAAATGGATCGCCATTAATGATGCACTTCATAAGATTCCCTCCCCAATTTAAAAGGTGCTAATTCTTCTGGTCGCTCACCTGTTTTCAACCATTCTGCCATCAGTTCTCCGATAATCGGTGACAGTAAAATGCCATTACGATAATGACCCGTGATTACCCAAAGACCAGGTTTTGTTTCATCCATAATTGGTTGTTCGCCTTGTGTCCAGGGGCGTACGCCTGACCAATATTTTAATTCGCGGCTGCTCGCAAGTTCTGGAACACGTTCAATCGCTTCTCGCAATAACCACTCTTTGCCTTCAACACTGACACCAACAGAATAATCATCAAAGTAACTAGTAGCACCGATTAAAAAACGGTTTGGCGGTTTTGGTACGATATAGCACCCGTTAGTCATAAACAGTGTTTGTTTTAAATCTAAATCGTCATTTTCTACTAATAAGACTTCGCCTTTGACACCACTGACTCTTTCTTGTATTTCAGAATCATGCGCTAAAAATCCTGCCCAAGCTCCTGCAGCTACAACTACTTTTTCTGCTTTTAATTCAGTCGTTTTGTTTTTATTTTTAATTGATACAATATAATGATGATTTTCTCGTTCTATATTTTCTACATTTGTATGATTAAAGCGCGTTACTGAATCATCTGATGTCAGTGAAGTGTGCAAGGCTTTTGTATAATGATTCGCATTAATTTGATGATCATGAGGCACATACATCATTGCTTCAGAACTTTTAACCAGGTAATGTGTCAATTCGCCTAAGTCTGTATTATTTAAACATTGAACATCGTTATCATGTTGATGCAAAAATTCGTATTGTTGATGCAAATCGTCTACGTCTCTCTCATTTGTCGCAATCTTGATAAGTCCATTTTGTTGGTACTGGATATCGATACCAGTTTCTTTTTTTAAAGTTATACTTAAAGCGTTGAATTTTTCTCGTGATTTTAGAGCAAGTCGGAATAAAGGACTGTCTTCTTTAAATTCATTCTGTGCACCCAACATACCTCCTGCTTTATAAGAAGCATGCTGTCCTTCAATATCACGATCGATTAATGCAATTTGCATACCGCTATCTTTTAAATGACGAGCTATCGACATTCCAATTACGCCTGCACCAACTATAATTAAATCAAACATTTTTACTCAGCCTCCTTTGCTGAACGAATGGTCTCTAAATCCTGTTCTCTGAAATACGAAATCGCAGCAATGCCTGAAAATCCTTTTGGCACAAGACTTAATGTGTCTGCATTTATGCCACCTAATGCAACAACTGGAATATTGACATTTAATACTGACTCGATTTCAGAGTTTGTCCTTGGTGTTTTTCCTGGTTTAGATTTTGTTTGGAAAAGGTGACCGAACAAGATATAGTCCAAGTTGTGCGCCTCAGCTGCTTGCGCACTTTGGCTGTTATGTGTCGACATACTGACGCAAATATCAGGGTTTGCTGTTTTAAAGTTGTACGCACGTTCATCTCCTTCACGAAAATGAATGGCATTCAAATCTAGTTTTTGTAGAGTGTCGGTATCAGTATGGATTGTAATTTTGTCTTTAGGAAAACCTGCTTGCATTAAATTTTTTATGAGATTTATTAATTCTTTTGGTTCCATAGGTGTTCTGAAAATTAATGTATCAATCACTGATTCAATTTCTATATAGTGTATTAAATCTTGTTGGGTTAATACGCGATATGGCGTTATCGCAACATACATATTAAATACCTTCTTCGATTTAGCCACAAAAAAAGCGCTGCTTCCATATAGGAAAACAGCGCATCAAAAAGTGCAATACGCCACTTTCCTACGCCAGTATAAACTGGATCAGGTTCCAAGAATTTTCTCATCCCTATGAGAATCTCAGCCTGTATGAACAGGCACTTCCAGTGGACTTATTGTTATTTTTCTTTGTTAAGCAATGCGAGAAAGTGCACTAACAAATCGTGTAGCGAGGTATTAATGCAATATTTTCATAATCTTAAACCGCATCACCATTACTTTACAAAATCATCATAAAGGAAGTAGGGCGAAAAAGCAACAGGTAAAGTAAAGAGAGTTTATCAGTATAATTTAAATTCAGAAATAGATTGTATTATCTTTCTTTTAAAAGTAAAATGTATTTAGCATTCAATGCAACACAATTCATTATTAAATTAATAATAAGGGGCAAATTAAAGATGAAAGTTAAAAGTTTTAAAGTAGGAATGGCAGCAGTTTGTGCTATTGTAGGCTTTTCTTTTTCAGGTATGAGCGGAGAAGAAGCACATGCGGCTGGGGACTATTACTATAATGGAATGGCAAGTAATAATGAGGCAACAGCTTATCCGAAAGCTAAAAAAATCTCAAATAGTGTCTTAGACATTCATCATATTTCAAATACAATGAATACGAAATATAAAGCAGTTGGAAGAGTAAGTAATAAAGATGGTTGGAAAGGTTTAGGAAAAGACAGTATGGGAACGGGCACAGTCATCGGCAACTATACTTTCGTTACTAATGCACATGTAATTGATAATGCGAAAGGTTCTGCAGCTAATCCAAAATATATTTCATTCGATATGGCAAGAGATGGATCTAAACGTCCTTATACTTTTCATGCTACAAAAGTCGTGAAAGTACCAAATGCAGATGTCGCTTTGGTGTATACGAAAGAAAAAATGTCTAAATATGCAACACCATTAAAATTAGCTTCAAATTCACAGATTAATGGTCTGAAATATAACACGAAGTTATATTCTGTAGGTTATCCTTGGCAAAATGGCGACAATACAAAGACGCATTGGAGCAGTTACCGCTTCATCCAAAAATCTTCAAACGGTACTGAATTACAAACGAAAGATAAATTCCGTGCAGGTGCGTCAGGTTCACCAATGGTCAACGGCAATTATCAAATCTTCGGTTTACGTACGTATGGCTACAACATATGGGCAAATTCAACAACAAATTACGCCAAAGCAGAAATGGCTGGCGGCGAAGCAATGAATGGTGCCACAGGCAACTTCGTTCGTACACATATTAAATAATAGAATTCAAAAAAGCCTTTGCTGAAAATCTATAGCAAAGGCTTTTTGTTAGAAACGATATATACTTTTATCGTTTCGACGATAGAAGCTGCATCGTTGTGCGGTTTGCATATTGGTTGAACCATCGCAGCAAAGACGACGATAACCACCAATAATACCAAAAAGAACCCCTTACTACGCCAATAGTAAGGGGTTTGGTATGCCATAATGTTGTTGTATTTATTATATTTTACTTACCTTCTTCAATGCACAAGTACATAAATATAACTATAGATAATATAAAATGGTCATCCTTAATTACAACACAACTGTATTTTCCTTTTCGTGAATCATTTCAACGATTTCATTCTTCTCATTCATTACAGCTACTTTAGGTGCATGATTTGCAATTTCAGTTTCATTTAATTGTGCATATGTCATAATGATGACAACATCATCCACTTCAACAAGGCGTGAAGCAGCACCATTCAAACAAATTTTACCGCTTCCGCGTTCTCCTTTAATCACATACGTCTCAAAACGTGCACCATTATTGTTATTAACAATCGCTACTTTTTCATTCGGTAAAATATCTACCGCATCCAAAATATCTGCATCTATTGTAATACTGCCCACGTAATTCAAGTTTGATTCAGTCACACGTGCGCGGTGAATCTTAGCATTCATCATTGTTCTAATCAATTTCTTCATCTCCGATTATAAGATTATCTATCAAGCGTGCTTTAGAAAATTTAACTGCGAGCGAGATGAAAATACGACCTTTGATGTGATGCTGCTCGACTAATTCAGGATAACTGTAAACGGCAACTTCATCAACATGACCGCTTGTATGCGATTCTAAATAAGCAGTGACCGCTTCCACAATTATTTTACTCTCTCTTTCGCCTTCACGATAGAGTTTTTCAGCCAGTTTCAAACTTTTTTGCAAAGCAGGTGCTTCTTGGCGTTCTTGCTCTGTCAAATACACATTGCGCGAACTTTTAGCTAAACCATCGTCTTCACGTACAATATCTTGACCCACAATCGCAATAGGATGATTGAAATCTTGAACCATTTTTTCGACAATCGCAAGTTGCTGGGCATCTTTTTTACCAAAGTAAGCACGGTCAGGCTGTACGATATTAAAAAGCTTATTTACAACAGTGACAACACCATTGAAATGAATAGGGCGTTGCGCTCCTTCTAAAACTTCAGCCAATCTGCCGACTTTTAATGCTACTCCGATTTCATCAGGGTACATCGCTTCTACGCTTGGATGAAAGACATAATCGACACCAGCAGATTCAGCGGCTTTTGTATCTTTTTCAATATCACGCGGATAAGCATCATAATCTTCGCCAGGTGCGAATTGAAGCGGGTTTACAAATACACTCGCCACAGTCACATCATTCTCTTTAACCGAACGACGCATCATTGTTAAGTGGCCATCATGCAATGCACCCATAGTAGGAACAAACCCGATAGATTTGCCGTCATATTTAAAATCACGAGCAAGACGCTGCATATCTTGAATACTTGTAATTACCTCAGTCATTAATCTAATTCCTCCAAGATTTGTTTCTTATACGTATAAGCTTCTGAAGGGAAGATACCTTCACGTACTTCTTTATGATATTGATGTAAAGCCTCAACACCATTTGAAAAATCACCATATTGCTTCACAAACTTCGCACGATGTTCTTGACCGTAATTCAACATATCATGATAGACCAATACTTGTCCGTCTGTATCTTTGCCTGCACCGATTCCGATAACAGGAATATCTAAGCGTTCAGAAATTAACGCAGCTAAATCACTCGGTACCGCTTCTAATACCAACATCACAGCACCCGCTTCTTGGACTGCTTCAGCATCTGAAATCAACTGTTTTGCTGCTTCTTTTGTAGAACCTTGCATCTTATATCCCATAATGCCGACACTTTGAGGTGTTAAGCCTAAATGAGACACAACAGGAATACCCATTGCTGCTGCTTTCGTAATAAAACTGATTAAATGTGCACCTTCAGCTTTAACTGCATTAGCTTTTGTTTCTTGATATAAACGCAGCGCATTTTCTAAGTCTTTTTCATCGCTGATACCCACAGTACCAATCGGTAAATCGACGACTACGAAGGTATTTGGAGCACCGCGACGTACTGCTTTTCCATGATGAATCATATCGTTTAAAGTGACTTGTACAGTACTATCATAACCAAGTACGGTCATACCTAAAGAGTCGCCTACTAAAATAGTATCAATTTCAGCAGCTTCTGCTTGTTTAGCACTTGGATAATCGTATGCTGTCACCATTGTTATTTTTTCGTTATTCTTCTTCATATCAAATAAATTGCTTAATTGTTTCATTTCATCATATCCTTTATTTAATATAACGATATAATAACACAAATAAGGAAATTTCGAGGTGATTTAAGTGGATCTACAATATGGAATTATTGGACCAGGCGCAGTCGGTACTACAATTGCTTATGAACTTTTGCGTAATTTCAATTCAAATCAAGTACATCTGTTTGGGAGAAAAGAGGGGGAAGTCCTTTATCAACAACGTGATACAAAAGAAGAAGCAGTTATTGAGACTGAAACATTAGCACGATTCAATGACACATTAGACGTACTCTTTATAGCGGTTAAAACACATCAATTGGATCGTGTAATTGAACAAATGGAACATGTGATTGATGATGATACCGTGATTATTTTGGCACAAAACGGTCATGGTCAAATTGAAAAAATTGACCATCCTCATGTATATCAAGCGGTTGTTTATATCAGCGGGCAAAAAACAGATGAGGGTGTTGTACATTTCAGAGATCGCATTTTGCAGCTGCAAGAAGATGAATATACTGCTGAACTCGTTGAGCAATTAGCAGATACGCGTTTGGAGTTTCAACTTCAATCATATATCGAAACGTATATTTGGTATAAGCTGCTCGTCAACCTTGGTATTAATTCAGTAACTGCAGCGGGAAGACAAACTGCTTCGGTTTTAAAAGTGCCAGAAATCCGCAATTTATGTCGTAATTTATTAGAAGAAGGACAAAGAATAGCAGAAGCAGTAGGTATTGTGTTACCAGAAACAATTGTAGAAGATATTATGAAAATATATGCAGGGTATCCAGATGATATGGGAACGAGTATGTATTATGACATTATCAATGGTGCGCCTTTAGAGGTGGATGCAATTCAAGGATTTATATATCGGACAGGACAATCTTTGGATCTTTATACACCTTATTTAGAAACCATCTACAGCATTTTAGCAGCGTCTGAGAATGGAAAAATAAATCAGAAATAAGGTGAGATTTTGCTCGCAATTTCTCTGTGAATTTTGTATAATATTATTATTTTAATTTTATTGTAAAAGATAAAAAGATTGTGGTAAGTGAAAGATGATGAAAGGTGGTTGAAAAACGATGAGTAAGGTAGAACGTAAGTTGATTTTAAAATTGAATATGAATTGCGTGATACCTTCTTAGTATTTTAACCATCCTAATTTTGCAGGCACTTCACAAAGTATAAAACACCTTAAGAAAGAAGGAAACAACATGAGTGCACAACAAAATAGTCATCAAAGCAGCGCGCAAAATTCAGCAATCATCACAAGATTAGATCATTTAGAATTAAGAATGACACATTTGGAAGAAAATAAGGATACGAATTATCGTCTTTTGAGTACAAAAATTAACAGTTTTGAAAAAGAAAATGAAAAAGAACACAAACGTCTGCATGAAAAAATAGATGCTATTGACGAAAAAATAGAGAAATTAGATGCAAAGATAGACAATAAAATAGAAAGTCTAGATTCAAAGATTGATAATCTAGAATCGAAAATGAACAAAAAAATAGATAATCTTGAATCGAAAATAAACAATAAATTTGATGAATTTAAGAAAGACTTGAAGTGGGAATTAGGTTTAGGTGCTACTATCGTGACAGCTACTATAGCTCTCATTAACGTAGTCCAACATTTCTTATCTTAATGTAAAGGCAAAATCGCATACTCAACTGTAGGTAAAATGCTTAACGTTCACAATGACATTAAGAAAGAAGGAAACAACATGAACACACACCCAAACAATCAACAAAGTAACACGCAACATTCAATCATTATTAAAAGATTAGATCGATTGGAAACAGATTTTCAAAATTTTAAAGAGGCTAGAGAAAACAATGTTTGTATGTTAAATCAAAGTATTGATGGATTCAAAGAAACAAACAGCAAAGAGCATCAACAGATATATAAAACGATAGATGAATTCAAGGAAGCTAACAGCAAAGAGCATCAGCAAATATATAAAACAATAGATGAATTCAAGGAAACAAACTCTAAGGAACATCAAATGATACACGAGCGTATCGATGAGTTTAAAGCATTAAACAGCAAAGAACATCAAATGATATTCAAATGTATAGATGATGTAAAAGAAAGTGTTAATGATGTAAAAGAAAGTGTCAATGACGTAAAAGACAGCTTCAAGGATTTGAGAAGAGACTTAACTTTGATGCTCTCTATAGCAGTAGGTTTTACTGGAATTTTTTCGACAGTGATAGGTATAGTGCAATATTTATTGATTAAATAAGCATTGTTGGTAGCTGAGCAGAAAATAAAAAGGTATATTGGTTAAAGATTAAAATAACAAATGAGATGAGCAGGGGCTGAAAATGCTTCTGTTTTTTCATTATTATCATTACATAAGTTGTCTTTTAAAAAATCTTTATAAAATATATGGTAAAATACGGATGACTATACATTACGCAAAAGAGGGAAAACAATGACAGAATTTGTAGTGGCTAATGGCCATATTTATACAGAAGATGGAGTAATAGATCAAGGGTACATCAGAGTTGCGAATGGAAAAATTGCTGAAGTAGGTTCAGGGGATTATAACGGTGACTTACAAGTTATTGATGCTGAGGGTAAAAATATTTTGCCTGGTTTTATTGATATTCATATTCATGGCGGTTATGGAGAAGATGCGATGGATGCATCTTTTGACGGGATGAAACATTTATCTGAGTCATTATTATCTGAAGGGACAACAACATATTTAGCGACCACAATGACACAATCTGTGGAAAACATTGACCGTGCTTTGGAAAATGTTGTGGAATATATGAAGTTTCAAGACAAAGAAAATGCTGCTGAGGTAGCGGGGGTTCATTTAGAAGGGCCTTTTATTTCAGAACATAAAGTAGGTGCACAAAATCCAAAATATGTACAAAGACCTACTATCGATGCGATTCAACATTTCCAAGCAGTTGCACAAGGTAATATTAAAGTCATGACTTTTGCGCCAGAAGTAGAAGGTGCAAAAGAAGCTTTAGAAGCACTCAGTGATAATATTATTTTTTCAATCGGGCATACTGTTGCGACATATGATGAAGTGAATGAAGCTGTCGCACATGGTGCTAAACATGCAACACATTTATATAATGCAGGAACACCGTTTGAACATCGTGCGCCGGGCGTTTTTGGTGCAGTATGGACGAATGATGAGATTAATGCAGAAGCAATTGTAGATGGTATACATTCACATCCTGCTGCAATTAAGACAGCGTTCAGAATGAAAGGCAATCAGCATTTCTACTTGATTACAGATGCAATGCGTGCTAAAGGAATGCCAGATGGAGAGTATGATTTAGGCGGACAAAATGTTACTGTTAAAGGATCAGAAGCACGTTTAGCTTCTGGCGCACTTGCAGGCAGTATTTTAAAAATGAACGATGGCGTGCGTAATTTAATAGCATTCACAGAGTCATCTTTAGAAGAAGTATGGCGTGCGACAAGTTTAAATCAAGCGATTGCTTTAGATATTGATAATAAAAAAGGCAGTATTCAAGTTGGTAAAGATGCTGATTTAGTTATTGTCGATGATAATATTAATGTCTCAACAACAATTAAAAATGGCACGATTCATGCATTTGAATAAATGAAGTGCCAATAGCTCTCGTATTGTTAAAATACGGGAGTTTTTATTTTGGGTTCATGTAATCCTTAAAATACTATGTATAGTATTTTATTACGTTGATTAAACAAAACAATATAATTATTGTTGGTTTATATGATTCTCATGAATAATTCTTACAGTCCTAACATTAAATTAATAATTTCTTAAAACTTGGTTGCTACAATTTAGGTGAAAGGGAGTCAACGACCATAATTAACTGTTTTAAGGTTTCTATTTTTAAGGTTGAATGCTTCCCTTATTAAATCATATCTATTTTGGAGGTAGGGCATTGAAGAATATCAAGATGACTAAAATTGTAGCGGGCAGTATGGCAAGTTTAATGTTGTTATTAGCAGCAGGGACACCGCAAAATGCAGAAGCGGATACAAATAATCAAGCTGCATCCCAACAAACACAGCAAAATGATCAATCACAACAAGCAACAAATAAAGATGGTATCAAATTGATGAAAGAAAAACCTGAAGTTGCACCGATTCCTAAAAAGAACACACCTAATAGAATCATTACAAACTTCAACGGTAATCCTCAAAAAGAAATGGGATTCAACTGGTATACGACTGATAAAGCAGAAAAACCTCAAGTATGGGTTTCAACTTCTAAAGATATGAAAGATGCTAAGACTTTTGAAGCCAAAGCAAAACAAGTGGACTCTCAATACATAGAAAGAGACAAAACAGGACACTTTATTTTTGCAGATGTAGAGAAAAATGATGAAGGTGAACCTGTTAAAGATAAGAATGGTAAAGAAAAAATCAATGGTTATTATACGGATGAAAATGTAAGTGGTCCTGAATGGACAAGTGGAGATCAGCACGGTAAAGCTTCTTTGAAAAATGAAAAAGAATATGTTTACAAAGCACAAGCTAAAGACTTAAAACCTAATACACAATACTACTATAAAGTAGGAAGCAAAAATGGTGAACAAAGCCAAGTGGGACAATTTAAAACAGGCGGCAGCGAAAAAGATCCATTTAAATTCGTACAATATACGGATACACAAAATGCTTACTGGAACGAACACGTGAGAAATGAAGCACAATTTGGTGCAAATACAATTGCAGAAGCAATTAAAACAGCAGGTAATCCAGACTTTGCATTGCATACAGGGGACTTTGTAGAGAATTCACAAACGGAAGATGAATGGAATGATATTTACGATAAATCTCGTCCATCATTTATGTCTTTACCTATTGCAGCTGCAGCAGGTAACCACGATGAGTATCCATTCAATGAAGATGACAAAAAGCTATTAGATCGATTCAACCGCCACGTTAATGTGCCTAAAGCAAACAATGCAGTCAATGGCGGTTCATACTATTCATTTGATTACAATAATGCACATATGGTAGTTGCTAATACAAACGACAATAAGAAAAGTAAAGATAACCCAGATGAAAAAGCAATCGGTAAAGAACAAATGAAATGGATTAAAGAGGACATTAAAAAAGCACGTAAAAATGGTTCTAAATGGATTATTTTAAACTTGCATAAACCAATGTACTCTAAGTCTTACCATGCATTGACTGATGAAGATATTAAAAAAGTGCGTAAAGAATTAACAAAAGAAATTGATGATTTAGATGTTGATTTAGTATTACAAGGTCATGACCACGTATTAGCACGTACTAAAGTATTACAACATACTTCTACTAAGAACAGCTTTGTAAATGCGAAGATTGAAGATGCGAAACAAGTGACAGGTAAAGATGGCGTTAAATATTATGACAACCCTAAAGGTTCAGTATACGTATTACCGAACACAGGCGGTACAAAAGCATATGATGATATTTACAGCCGTTCATTAGATCACATTAAGAAAATTCAACCAGATTTAAAATGGTTAACTGAAGAACAACGTAAAGAATACAACAATTTATTTGCAATAGGTGAACAACCTCAAAAAACAGCAGCGTTTAACGACAGTCATGAAAACAATCGTGATTCTTCAGATCAAAACTTCTCAGTATACGAAGTTAAAGGCAACAAATTGATTGTGAAGATTTATCAACTACGCGGAGATATCAGCAAAGGTGAACCAAGATCTGTTAAATTGATTGACCAATTCGGTATTACAAAAGATGACAATAAAAAAGATGGAAATAAAAAATAAGCAGGTTTAACAAAGAAAAGGAACTCGTCGATTGAAAGTGACGAGTTCTGATTCTTTATACATAGGAGGCAATAGCGTGAAACGATTCTTAACATATTCAGCAGCAGTCGCAAGTTTGAGTTTGCTTTTAACAGGATGCAGCAGTAATGAAGGTAAGAAAACAAGCGATGCACATGCACAGACAGAACAGCAACATTCAAAAGAAGCCTCAACTTCAAAAGACATTAAAATCAATAAAGAAAAATTATCTGATCAAGAACGTGAAAATATGAAAAAAGAAGTATTAGATTGGGCAGATAAGCGTGCAAAACAAAAAGGATTAGCAGTTTCAAACCGCTATTTCGGAGCGGGAGAGATTTCTAACGGAGATTGGTATGCGATGACACCAAAAGGTGAGATGCAAGTCAGTAATCAAGGATCACCTGGACCTAAAGCATTTGACCGTCATAATTTAGTGGGTGTTGTGATGTATAAATCAAAAGATGGCACAACTGGATTTGATTCTAAAGCTAAGGACTTAACGAATATTGAAAGTTATCAAAATGTAGCAGATTTGAATCAACCTGTTACGAAATATTTATTTGCAGATGACGGTAATGTTTATGAGTATACTTTTAAACCGGATGAAAAAGTAACTTTATCGTCAGGTTTTGCGCCTAAAGACCACAATGATAAAGATCCTAATTTGAAACCAGATCATGCTTTCAGCTTAAGTGAAGATGAATCAGCGGATGAAACAATGCAACATCTAGTGAAGCAGTATGGAAGTCAAAAGAAGTAAAATTAAAATGCGAAAACCCAGGTTCTAAGCCTGGGTTTTTCTGTGTCTTCAGTCTTGATTGTATTTCAGATATTCCGCAATACCTTTCATCACATCATATTCAGGAGTGAAGCCTAAGTCTTTTAGTGGCGTAACATCTGAATAAGAATGTTTTATATCTCCTGCACGTGCTTCTTTGAAACTATATGGTACTTCGTATCCGAAGTAATCTGCGAATGCATTGAAAACAGTAATTAGGTCAGTTTGATTACCTGTTCCGGCATTATAGACTTTTCCATTTGTCTCTTCATCTTGAATCACAATCCAGATGGCTTGTAATAAATCTTTGATATAAATAAAATCGCGTGTTTGTTTTCCATCTCCGAAGAAGGTAAAAGGTGCTTTATTTAAGAATTTTTGATTTATTATAGATAATACGCCAGAGTAATCTGATTCTGGGTTTTGACGCGGACCATATACATTAAAGAAACGTAGTGCGACAGTCGGAAGTCCGTATAAGGAATGATAAATTTTTGAATATTGTTCACCTGCAAATTTTTGGACTGCATAAGGTGATAAAGGATTGACATTTGAACCTTCCACTGACTTCGGCAAATCTGGCAAATCTCCATAAATTGCAGCTGATGAAGCAAAGAAGAATTTTTTTAAATGATCATTATATTGACGGTTGGCTTCTAATAAGTGGATTGTAGAATCAATGTTATCCGCATTTGATTCTACAGGTTTTTCAACCGTTTCAACGACACTGACCATCGCAGCCATATGGAACACGTAATCAAATTGATGTGTTTTAACTAATTCTGTTATCAATTCGAAGTTTTTAACATTCTCATGATAAAAATGAGTTTCATCTATGAAAGGAATATTCTCTCTTTTTCCGGTAGATAAGTTGTCTATAATAAACACTTCGTGCCCTTCATTATGACACTTTTCGGCAATATGAGAGCCTATAAAACCGGAACCCCCTGTAATCAATACTTTCATATAAGTAACCATCCTTTATGAATTATTATCTGAAAAATATGTATTTGAATAAAGTTTAGCATTATAGCTAGGTTTATAAAAGTTATTATTTTGATAAGATTATTAAGATAATATTAAGAAGTAAGTAGAATAGTTAAAAGGCTCAGACTGCGCGGGGTCTTAAAAGTAAAAAAAGATTTAAATACTGTTTGCTTGTGACGCGGGGTCATATTGTAATGTGAAATTGAGGAAGAAAGTGATTCAATGATAATAAGCAAATTTAAAGAGAATTGAGGTGGGTTGAAAATATGGTATATACAACAGGTGAGTTAGCTAAAATGTGCAATGTTTCTGTGAGGACAGTTCAATATTATGATCAAAAGGGTTTGTTGAAACCAGACAGCGTTGAAAATAACCGACGATATTTTAGTGACAAGGCTAAGATAAGGTTAGAAATCATTAACGTGTTGAAAGAAATGGATTGTTCTTTAAAAGAGATTAAAGTTCTTTTGGAAGAAGCGGATTCCATAAAAACGTTGAAGTTTTTGCTTAAACAAAAAGAAGAATCCTTGGAGATACAATTGGCAAAGCAACAGGAAAAGCTCAAACAGATTCAAAACTTGAATCATGTAATCGGTCAAAAAAGTGAAGAACCGCTTTCTAACGTCCTCAAATTCAATGATATTTCAGAAGGAATGATTGAAATGAGACACTTCAGACGTAATATTATGATTTCAGCAGGCTTCGTAGGTATCGTACAATATGGCAGTATTGCAGCTTCAATCATCAAACATGACTTTAAACCGATTGGTATTACTGCTCCGTTTTTATTGGCTTATGCAGCAGGGGTAAGTTGGATATATTATAAAAATGTCAGCTATGTATGTCCAAATTGCCAACATACTTTTAAACCAACTTTCACTCAAGTGATGTTAGCAAACCATACATTTAAAACACGTAAATTTAAGTGCCCGAATTGTGGTGAAACGCATTATTGTGTAGAGGTTTTAGACAATGAAAATTTGAATGAACTTGAACAATTATAGCCAATAGCAAAAGGTCTGCCTTGATAATTGAGGCAGACCTTTTAATTATAAAGCTGTATCTTTTTTAGCAAGTTCTATAGTAGTTCCGATTAAAGTATTGACACCTTTTTCTATTTCAGAAACCTCGACAGATTCTTTCGGCGAGTGGCTGATACCGTCTTTACAAGGAATGAAGATCATACTTGTAGGACAAATGAGTGCCATATTCATCGCATCATGACCTGCGCCGCTGAACATAAACCGATATGAATATCCAAGTCCTTCGCAAACATCTTCTGTAATATCAGCGATTTCTGGATTGAGGTTCACAGGTGTGTCTGAACCTAAGTCTTCTAATTCAACTTTGATATCTCGACGTTCTGTAATTGTTTCAATCGCTTTTTCAATTTCAGAAGCGACTTTTTCTCTTGAGTCAGATTCTTTTCCGCGTACATCAATCAACATTTTTACTTCACCTGGAATGGCATTCATCATGTTAGGGAAGGGTTGGATATAACCTACAGTTGCGACAATACCTTCTTGATGATGTGCTTGTGCAATGCTTTCGACTTTCAATGCGATTTCTGATGCTGCAGTTAAAGCGTCTTTTCTCATCGGCATAGGTGTAGAACCAGAATGACTTGTTTCACCGATTAATTTTAATTTATAACGGTGAGGAGCAGCAATGTGCGTTACGATACCGATATCTTTATGCTTGTTTTGCAGTATCGGACCTTGTTCAATATGCAGTTCAAGGTATGCTTTTAAATCACCTTTATGATAAATGTCGGAATCTGACGGCATACTTTGTTTTAAAGTATCTACTAAATGAAAAAGTGTTTTACCTCTATCATCTGTTAATTTTTTCATATCATCTTTAGTAAGATCACCGATTAAATACTTACTGCCGAGTGTTGATTTATTAAAACGTGATGATTCTTCACATGTAAATGCGACGATTTCAATAGGGTGGTCTGTTTCAATTTGATGTTCGTTTAAATGTTGTACGACTTGAAGAGCTGCAACTACACCTAATAACCCATCGTAGCGTCCGCCATCTTTAACAGTGTCGATATGAGAACCTAACATTACAGGCGGGAGTGAGTTGTCCTTTCCTTTACGACGTGCAATCACGTTGCCGAAGTAATCAAAGTGTACTTCTAGACCTGCTTCTTGGCACAACATTGAAAATTTTAATGCAGCAAGTCTTTCTGCGTGGCGGAATGCTATACGGTTAATCCCTCCAGTTTCTTCATCATAACCGTAATTGTTGAAAATATCTAAGTGATGCATGACTGTATTTATATTCATAATATCCCCCTTGTTTAAAAAATAATATGGAAAATGTACGCACACTTTCCATTTTTTAGAGAATCGACTAGTATTTATTATGTTATCGTTTACATCTATTTTACCATACAAAAAATGTTTAGTTCTTCAAAAATACTGAAAATTAATGAAATTGACAGAGAACTATCTTGAAATAATATGATTGCCCCCTTAAAATTGAATTAATGTTAAGTAGAGGCTGCAGACTGATATATCCGGTTTGCATGCCTCTCAACTTTTTTGAAAACAAAATGATGTGGAAAGGAAGCATTTAAATGTCATCGAATACACCGTTTCAACCTAGACGCATAAAAGATAGCTGGGTTCTAGTTATTGCAATTGTTTTAGTTGCATCCACTTTGCGTGCACCATTGACAGCAGTAGGGCCAGTTATTGATCAAATTAAAGAAGCGCTTCATATTTCGAATAGTGTAGCAGGTATTCTAACTACGATTCCGTTGATTATTTTCGGTATCATATCGCCGATAGTTTCGAAGATTACTGCTAAATTAACAATGTCACGTACTGTTTTTATGGCAATTATTATTATTTTAATCGCATTGATTGTTCGAATTTTAGGAGGCTTCAACGTTTTTATAGCCGGCACTATTTTATTAGGTATTGGTATTGCGCTTAACAATGTAGTATTGCCGAGTTATGTGAAATGGAAATTTCCATTGCAAGTCGGAGTTATGACAGGACTATATAGCGGAACAATGAATTTTACAGCCGGCTTAGGAGGAGGTATGAGTTTCCCTCTATCTGAAATAGGCGGTTTTCGCTTATCGCTTGCTTTTTGGGTGATTTTTGGAATGGTTGCCTTAATACTTTGGCTGCCGCAGATGAAAAGCGGTTTTAAAGCTGAAAAAGAAATGCTTGAAGATATAGAGCAGAAAGAACGTAAGAAATATCATGTTTCACGTTCGAAACTAGCTTGGTCGATTGCTTTGATGATGGGATTTCAGTCTATGATTTTCTATACATTTGTAGCTTGGGTGCCTTCGATTTTGGTAGACAGAGGGGTTGACCAGTCAAATGCCGGTTATTTATTGATGCTGAATCAATTTGCTCAAGTACCGATGACTTTCTTATTCCCGATTCTTGCTTCTAAAATGAAGAATCAAAAATTATTAATTACGATTGTCTCTGCGCTTTTCATTATTGGATTCGCATTATTCTTTACACAGTCATTCACATTATTAATCATCGGAATGATTTTAGCAGGATTCGGTATGGGTTCTGGTTTTAGTTTATGTATGACATTCTTTTCTATTCGTGCAAGAACAAGTGATGGAAGTATTGCATTATCAGGCTTTGGGCAGTCTGTAGGCTATTTTGTGGCAGCAATTGGACCTTTCTTTGTCGGAGTGTTGCATGACGTAACAGGAGGATGGGTTTCAGGCATTATAGCACTTATAGTAATGGGAATTTTATTTTATATCTTTGGTTTAGCTTCATCACATGGTGAAGTAGAAGATGATTTAGCTTAGTACATTTTAAAATGATTGAGAACTAATGATTAGAAATGTTGCATCTTTATTTCTTGATTGAAATGCATATAAAAATAATAGCTTCACTTTTAATACTTCGGATATACTTAAAGTAAGAAACTGAAGGGGTGAAAATAATGGGTTATTTTAATGAGTACTTAAATACAATTGAACAACCAGAACATAGGCAGAAGATGGAACATATCTTTGATTGGATAGACATAACATTTCCAGAGTTAGAAAAAGTTATCAAATGGAATCAACCAATGTATACGCACCATGGAACTTATATTATCGGTTTTAGTAAAGCTAAAGCACATATGTCAGTGAATCCTGAAGCGGCTGGGATGAAACCATTTGTTGATCGTTTTGAAGAAGACGGTTATACGTATACGGAAAATTTATTCAGAATTAAATGGTCTGACGAAGTAGATTATGAATTATTGAAAGATATCATTGAATATAATTTAAAAGATAAAGCTGAAACTACAACGTTTTGGAGAAATTATAAATGAAAAAAGGCTGGTACAGTGCATGTTAAATGCAAACTGTATCAGCCTTAAAATTTAATTCAGTTTTGCTTTTCGTCTATCTTTCCAATAAAGCAATGCTTCTATGATAAAGACAATAATAAGGGAGAAGCCGAATAGCGGCATTAAAATACCTAAAATGACAAGTGTGATGATCAAGCCGATAGACATCGGTCTTTTAATACGTCTTGGTAAAGGTTGAGGTGTTTTCATACGTCCTAAACGTTTGAACCAAGATATAAATCCAAAGATAATACCGCCTAAGAAGGCAATACATACTAATAGATTAATGATTTTGTTTGCGATACCGAATAGATGTCCTTCGTGAAGCGGTATCCCCCAAGTCAACCACTTAGCTAAAATGCCGTAATCTTGGTAATTGACTTGTCCTAACTTTTTGCCTGTATATTGATCCATATACATTGTTGTTTCTTTATAAGGTGATACATCAAAGCCAGTAACACCGCTGTTGCTTGCGCGTGATAATGTGAATGAGCCATCTGCGCTTGTTGGATAAACGATAGCGTAAGGTCGTTTTAAACCTTCTTTTTGCGCATCAGCTACTACTTTATCTAATGACAATTGTCCAGGTGAGTGGGTCATCGGCATTGCCATACCGCCGTGATGTCCGCCGCCGCTTGAATCAGGGGCTTGTTTCTTTTTCATTGCCCAAGGGATTTCATTTTCTTCTGATTTAGGAGGATTAGCAGCAATTTGTGTTTGTCCTAAAGCAGGATAAGCAGTTGCGATTTTATTGATTTTATCCCCCATAAATCCTGACCAAGGCAGTCCTGTAAAAACAAGAACCAACATTGGAACAGCAATGATAATACCTACGATTGAATGCCATTTCTGGAAACGCAAGTTACGACTGTTTTGTGTTAACAAACGTTTGCGGAACATCATATAAATACCTGAAAGTATCATAAATACTGTCCAACAGGCAGTCAGTTCATCAAGGTAATTGATAACTGTGTTTTCTGTAGATAAAGAGCTATGTATACTTCTTGTCATATTTGAGTAAGTATATTTAGCGTTTTGTTGTGCAACAATCTGATTATGATTATCTAAGAAGATATAGTACGAATTACCATCCATATCGCCGATTGTAATTCGGTTATTGTAAGGTGCTTCCATCATACTGACTTTGTTAATCATATATCCAGGGTGATCTTTTTCTATTTGCTTGATTGCATCATTTAATGATTGTTGTTGTTTGTGCTCACTTTGTCCGTAGAATTCGTGTTTATAAAGATGATTCTCAACTTCTGGAAAGAAGAGATATGCGATTCCGGATAATGTGAGAGTGATGAGAAGCGGCGTTATGAAGATGGCCGCATAGAAGTGTAGTCTTTGAAGCGGATTAAATATATTTTTCATGTATTGTTACCTCTTATCTATTTATATAGGAACCATTACGATTTGTGTAAATGCTACATTTTATTATTACAGATTTACAAATAAATAAAAGGACAATTAATCGTCATATTTTGAAAATTTTATGTCGGTAGTGTGACAATTTGGAATTGATATTAAGTGGTCGTTATATTTTATGTGTTTTGACTTTTAAAAATAGTAATTCTAGGAATGCGAAGAAAAATCTAGCCTTCTTTTTCATAAAAATACTAAAATTGCACATTTCCTACTATTTAACTCGAATTTGATATTGACTTTATAATCAATTCAATCTATTATCAGAATATTACAAAAATAAATTCGTACAAAATTTATAATACAACTTAGGAGGCGAAATTATTATGTCAAACACACTTACTAAACCAGGAACTAAAGTTACACCAAAGACATTTTTATTCAACGTATTGAATGGAGTGGCTATTGCGATTATTGCTGGATTGATTCCGAATGCAATTTTAGGTGAAATTTTGAAAGCTTTAAAACCACATCATCCTATTTTCGGAGAATTGTTATTGATTACAACATCAATTCAATTTGGAGTGCCGTTATTAGTAGGTGCGCTTGTTGCACATCGATTTAATTTCTCTCCTTTAGGAATTTCGGTCGTAGCAGGATCTTCTTTTATAGGAAGTGGGGCAGCCGTGTTCAAAAATGGAACATGGGTAGTTACAGGTATCGGTGATTTGATTAATACAATGCTTGCAGCAGCACTGGCTTCGTTACTTATTTTGCTTATCGGAGAACGTTTCGGTAGTTTGAATTTAATTATTTTACCGACATTTGTAGCGGTGTT
Source organism: Staphylococcus condimenti (assembly GCF_001618885.1). NCBI lineage: Bacteria > Bacillati > Bacillota > Bacilli > Caryophanales > Staphylococcaceae > Staphylococcus > Staphylococcus condimenti. Next base: position 2,080,804 of record NZ_CP015114.1, read on the forward strand.
TACAGGTTTTGTTACTTTACATACTTTGCCTTACGTTAAACTCGTGACAACAGGTATTGGCCAAATGATTAATACTTTTACAGAAATGCAACCTATTTTAATGTGTGTATTAATCTCACTCGTTTATAGTATTATCATTATTTCACCAATCTCAACGGTTGCTACCTCAATGGCTATCGGTATCAGCGGTCTCGCAGCAGGTTCAGCTTCTATAGGTATTACGTCTGCTGAAGCAGTATTAGTATTTGGAACATGGGGAGTCAATCGTCTCGGTGTGCCGCTTACTATCTTTTTAGGTGGTGTAAAAATGATGTTACCGAATATGGTACGTTATCCGATTATGTTATTACCGATTACAACAACAGCTGCAATTTCAGGGTTTGTGGCAAGTTTTATTGGGATAGGCGGAACAAAAGAATCTGCAGGGTTCGGTATCATTGGTTTAGTTGGTCCTATCAATGCATTTAGATTCTTAGAGGGTGACAACTTTATGATGAAAATCATACTTGTTGCTATTGCTTTCTTTGTTGTACCATTTATCGTTGCATTTGTTACACAATTCATATACATGCGTGTACTTAAAATCTATAAAAAAGACATCTATAATTTCTTAGGATAGATTGAAAATAAAGAACAGACAGATAATCTTGATACGTTTCAAAGTATGCAGAGAAAGTATGAATGTATTAAAAAAACTTATCGAGTTATCTGTTGTCTGTTCTTTATTTATGGATGATAAAAATTAAGTTTAAGTATTAAAATAAAGGCGCAAAACTAATTTGAGATAGTTATGTATTTAGCTGGAACTATTAAATAGGAAGAAAGGGTGTAAAATTTGTACAAAAAAAGTCTTTTACTTCGGTAAAAGATGTATTATAGTATAACAATACGAATGTAAAGGCTTACATGTAAAGTTATCAGAATAATTACACGAATATGGGCTGAGTGTTGATTAATAAGAATTAAAAAAATTAAAACTAAGTAATAATTTAGTTTACAAAGAAATAATATTCTTCTTGATCGAAACAGAGTATTTAAAAATGTTATAATGGATATTGTTGGATTTTTCTGTATAAATAAAAATCTAAACACAATGGATAAAAAATAGCGTGATTTCGGGATAGTATTTTTTAGTTTTTAACATCTAACCGAATCGCAGCAATTTTAAACAAAGGGGGCTATAAGATGGATTATCAAATCATAAATGAGCAATCGATTATGATTAAATTTGAACCGCAAATTGATCCTGAAACTTTTAAAAAGGTTCAGCAGATTGTTAAGTATTTAGGACAACAAAATGTTGAAGCAATTACTGAAATTGTTCCTTCATACAGAGCGGTGATGATTCATTTTGATCAAACAAAAATTAATGCAAAGGAACTTATAGATACATTGAATCTAGATCATTTAGATTTAGATAATATTGAAACATCTGAAAGTTCTAAGGTAGTACGCATTCCAGTCGTATATGGGGGAGAATACGGACCGGATCTTGAAACAGTAGCCGAACACAATCAGTTATCAACTGATGAAGTGATAAAATTACATACAGAACCAACTTATTTAATTTATATGCTAGGATTTATGCCTGGGTTCCCTTATCTCGGAGGGTTAGATGAGCGTCTGTATACCCCAAGAAGAGATGAACCAAGAGTTCGTATTGATGCTGGTTCTGTGGGCATTGCGAATAATCAAACAGGTTTATATCCGCAAGATTCACCAGGCGGCTGGCAAATTATCGGACGCACACCATTAGATGTTTTTGACTTAAATCGTGAACCGATGACACTTTATGCCGCAGGTGACAATATTCAATTTTATGAAATCAGCGAAGCTGATTTTGATGAGATTTTAGAAACAAAGCATCAACCGGATTTTGATATGGAAAGATGGGTGAACATTCAAGATGAGTATTAGAATACAAAAGCCAGGACTTTTTTCTACAATTCAAGATGAAGGGCGCATCGGCTATCAAAAAGACGGATTTTCTGGTGCAGGTGCCTTAGATATTTATAGTTACTGTTTAGGTCAAACATTGATTGGCAATGATGGACCAGCTATCGAAGCTACAATCATCGGACCGACACTAACTTTTTTAGAAGATGATACGATAGTAGTTACAGGTGCAGAATTTAAAGCTGAATTAAATGGAGAACCGGTGCCGCATCAAACTGTTGTTCAAGTCTATAAAGGCGATGAACTTGCAATGAATGCGGCAATTAAAGGTGCACGCGGTTATTTATTCTTCGGTCATCCAATAGATGTGCCTGAAGTAGCTGGAAGTTTTTCAACGCATACACGTACAAAAATGGGCGGACATGAAGGAAGACCGCTTAAAAAAGATGACTTTATTCATCAAAAATTGAATGAACAATATCGTAAGCATGTAGGCTTTACGAGTGAATTGGATTTAATCCATGAAACAACAGATACAATTCGTATTGTAGAAGGACCTCAATACGATAGTTTTTCAGATGAAAGCCATGAAGGTTTAGTATCGGAACCATTTGAGATTTCTGAACAATCAGACCGTATGGGATTCCGTTTGAAAGGCCCATCTGTTCCACCAAAAGAAAGTGCAGATATAATTTCAGAACCTGTTGCTTTAGGCAGCATTCAAGTACCGAATGACGGTAATCCTATTATTCTAATGAATGATAAGCAAACTGTCGGCGGTTATACAAAAATAGCAACTGTAACACAATTAGACTTAAGTGTGTTAGCACAAAAGAAACCTGGAGAAAAAATCAATTTTGAATGGGTTTCAATTGAAGATGCGATTAAAGATTTAGAAGAATATAACAATGGTTTCGAAGATATATTGAAAGATGTAGAAACTGAACCATTATTTGATTTACGGGAATTAAGAATTACGTCTAATCGTATTTGCGAATTACTAGAGGGGGAACAATAATGAAATTAGAAGAAATTAAAGATTTAATAAACTTAGTAAAAGAAAATGAAGTAAACAAATTTAAATATAAAGATGAAGAACGTGAAATTGAATTAGATTTTTCAACACCGCAACAATCACAACCTGCAGCTCAAATTCAAACACAAGCGACTTCAAATGCAACGCCTGAAAGCAACAATGCTTCAGCAGCTGATGAAGCACCAGCAGGTAAAACAATAAATGCACCGATGGTAGGTACTTTCTTCTTGCAAGATACAAAAGAATTAACAGAACCACTTGTTAAAGTTGGCGACAAAGTCAGCAAAGGTGACGTTATCGGCTATATCGAAGCAATGAAAGTGATGAACGAAGTAACGAGTGATGAGGATGGAGAAGTAGCAGCGATTTTAGTCGACCACGGAACAAATGTCGAATATGATCAAGCATTGATTGAAGTTAAATAAAGGGGTGTCAAATTCATGGATCGTTGTTTAATTGCAAACAGAGGAGAAATCGCTGTACGTATTATCCGTGCTTGTCGCGAATCAGGCGTTAAGACGGTTGCTGTATATGCGAAGGGAGATGAAAAAAGTCTGCATGTTAGTTTGGCAGACGAAGCCATCTGTATCGGAGAAGCCAATCCTTTAGATAGCTATTTAAATATTGAACGTATTATTGCAGCAGCAGAAATAACAGGCGCAAATGCCATTCATCCAGGATATGGTTTCCTATCAGAGAGCCCAACTTTCGCACAAAAAGTAGAAGAGAATGATATCTACTTCATCGGACCAACAAGACGTACGATGGAAATGATGGGTGATAAAATCACTGCACGACAAACCGTTGACAGTGCTGGAGTTCCAATTATCCCAGGTTCAACAGGTGCAGTACATTCAGTAGAAGAGATTAAAGAAATTGCAAAAGAAATCGGTTATCCAGTCGTACTTAAAGCTGCAAGCGGCGGTGGCGGTAAAGGTATCCGTATCGTTAAAGAACCGGAAGATTTAGCAAAATCATTTAAAGAAGCACAAAGTGAAGGTAAAAAATACTTTAATGATGATCGTATTTATGTTGAAGCCTTTATTCCAGTAGCTAAACACGTTGAGGTTCAAGTAATCGGAGACGGTAAAGAAAATTATGTTCATTTAGGTGAACGTGATTGTTCTGTACAACGTAAAAACCAAAAACTAATTGAAGAATCACCTTGTGCCGCACTTACAGATGAAAGACGTCGCGCTATTTGCGAAGACGCTGTTAAAGTAGCGAAAGCTTCTAACTACCGCAGTGCAGGTACTATTGAATTCTTAGTAACTGAAGATGCTTATTATTTCATTGAAATGAACGCACGTATTCAAGTTGAACATACTGTAACTGAAATGCGCGCTGACCGTGATTTATTGCAAGCGCAATTATACTTAATGAAACATGATGAGTTGCCATTTACGCAAGAAGATATTCACTTTACAGGTCATGTAATTGAAGCACGTATTAATGCTGAAAATCCAGAACGTAAATTCCAACCATCACCAGGTAAAGTAAAAGCATTGCATTTACCGCAAGGATTTAATGTACGTGTAGATTCATTATTATATCCTAATTACGTTGTATCGCCTTACTATGACTCACTTGTTGCTAAAGTGATTGTTAAAGGCAGCGACCGTACACATGCGATTGATAAATTGAAAGCGACATTAGATGAAATGGTTATTGACGGTTTCTCTACAACTGCTGATTTCCTATATGCTGTATTGTCATATCCTGCATATGCAAATGGCGATGCTAGCGATGTAGATATTAAATTCTTAGACCGTCATCATATTATTAAGGGGGCTTCTTAAAATGCAAGTAGATTTAAATTGTGATTTAGGCGAAGCATTCGGTAATTATTCATTTGGCGGAGATCACCAAATTATTCCATTGATTACTTCAGCGAATATTGCATGTGGTTTTCATGCAGGTGATGAAAATGTTATGAACGAAACAGTTAAATTAGCTAAAGAACACAGAGTAGGTATTGGAGCACATCCTGGGTTCCATGATTTACAAGGATTTGGCCGTCGTAATATTGATATGGCTCTTGATGAAATTTATACATTAGTAGCATATCAATTAGGTGCATTATCTGCATTCAGCCGAATTCATGATGTGAAAATTAATCATGTGAAACCACACGGTGCTTTATATAACATGGGTGCGCGTGACAAAGATATTGCACACGCAATCGCACAAGCGGTATATGACGTGGACCCATCACTCATCTTAGTCGGATTATCTAATACATTGCTTATTTCAGAAGCTGAAGCTGTCGGCTTAAAAACAGCATCTGAGGTATTTGCAGATAGACGTTATGAATCAAACGGCCAATTAGTCAGCCGTAAAGAAAGTGACGCTGTCATCACAGATACAGAAGCAGCAATTGATCAAGTGGTTAAGATGGTTAAAGACAACAAAGTTACAGCAAAAGATGGAACTGAAATAGATATTCAAGCAGATACAATTTGTGTGCATGGCGATGGTGCACATGCATTAGAATTTGTATCAAAAATCAGAGAAAGATTAACGAAAGAAGGTATTTCGATTACGAAACTAGGGGGTTAATATATGGGAGAAAAGAACCAAACAAAGACGGATTTCGAGTTCACAAAGGAGCATAAACGCCTGTTACTCGGGTCAGTTTTCTTGATGGCAACATCAGCAATCGGACCAGCATTCTTAACACAAACTGCTGTATTTACAGCACAATTTGCAGCAAGCTTCGCATTTGCGATTTTGCTATCAATTATTATTGATATTGGTGCACAAATCAATATTTGGCGTGTGTTAGTAGTAACAGGTCTACGCGGACAAGAAATCGCGAATGAGATGGTAAAAGGACTAGGGACTTTTATCTCCATTCTGATAGCAATCGGTGGTTTAGCATTTAACATTGGTAATATTGCCGGTGCTGGGCTCGGTTTAAATGCAATCTTTGGTATTGATGTAAAATGGGGCGCAGCGATTACGGCCGTTTTAGCAATCGGTGTATTCGTAAGTAAAAGCGGTCAAAAAGTTATGGACGTCGTAACAATGGTTTTAGGGGTACTCATGATTTTAATTGTTGCGTATGTAATGGTGGTTTCAAATCCTCCATATTTAGAAGCAGCACATAGAATGGTATTACCAGAAAATCCTGCAGCATTAGTATTACCGATTATTACACTGGTCGGCGGTACAGTAGGTGGTTACATTACTTTCGCAGGTGCACACAGAATTTTAGACTCTGGTATTAAAGGTAAAGAATATTTACCATTTGTTAACCAATCAGCTATTTCTGGTATCTTAACTACTGGTGTAATGCGTGGTCTTTTATTCTTAGCAGTATTAGGTGTAGTTGTAACAGGGGTTACATTAGACCCTGAAAACCCACCTGCATCTGTATTCCAACATGCTTTAGGACCTATTGGTAAAAATATTTTTGGTGTTGTATTATTTGCAGCTGCATTATCTTCAGTAATTGGCTCTGCTTATACAAGTGCAACATTCTTAAAAACATTGAGTAAATCATTGATGAAACGCAGTAACTTAATCGTTATCACATTCATCGTTGTTTCTACTTTAATCTTCTTATTCATCGGTAAACCAATCAAATTATTGATTATTGCTGGTGCTTTGAACGGCTTAATCTTACCAATTACATTAGGTACGATTCTTGTCGCTAGTAAGAAAAAATCGATTGTCGGAGATTATAAACATCCAACTTGGATGTTAGTATTTGGTATCATCGCAGTTGTTGTTACCATTATTACAGGTATCTTCTCATTCCAAGGTCTTGCAGAACTTTGGAGTTCATAAGTAAATTAAAATCAAAGGCACGGGCAATATTGCTCGTGCTTTTTTGTACATATTCTCAATAATTTTATAAATCTAAGATAATTGAACGCAGGATGTATATTCTGTCAGATAAACGTTATAATAACAGTAATGTAAGCGCATAAATAAAGACTGCTTAAGAGAGAAGGGTGAAATGAATGGTAAAAGAAGCAGTAATCGGTATTGACCTAGGTACAAGTGCGATTAAACTAATTGCGGTCGATCGCGAAGGTAATGTACTCAGCACTCAAAGTGAACCGCTCAAACTTTATCAAGATTATCCAGGATACTCTGAACAAAATCCGGATGAGTGGAATGCAGCCATGCAACAAGGTTTGAAAAATTTATTGATGCAACCGCAATTGAAAGAAGTAGAAATTAAGGGTGTGTCATTTTCTGGTCAAATGCATGGATTAGTTTTATTGGATAAGGCAGGAAGACCACTAAGGAATGCTGTTTTATGGAATGATACACGTACTACACCGCAATGTGAGGCTATTAAAGATAAAAAAGGTGAACAAGTACTCGGCAACCCAGTGGTGGAAGGATTTACTTTAACTAAGTTGTTGTGGGTGAAAGAAAATGAACCTGAATTATGGAAAAAGGCAGAAACATTTTTATTACCTAAAGATTACCTTCGCTATTGTTTAACAGGAGAAATCTACACAGAATACTCAGATGCAGCAGCGACTATGTTGTTGAATCCACAAACAAAAGCATGGGATAAAATATTAGGTGAAGAATTCGGTATTCCTGATATTTATCCAGATATCATTCAATCACACGATGAGGCAGGTATTTTTAATGCTGCATTAGCAGCTGAGTTAGGATTAGATACTAATATTCCAGTATTTGCAGGCGGTGCTGATAATGCTTGCGGCGCTTTAGGATCTGGGGTAATTCGTCCTAATGATGCAATTTGCAGTATTGGTACATCTGGTGTGTTATTAATTTGTGAGCCTATAGGAGGCGCTGATGGTTACGGTCATAAAATACATCTGATGAACCATGCAGTGACAGATGTTAATTATTTAATGGGCGTTACCTTAAGCGCTGGTTATAGTTTAAGTTGGTTTAAACGAGAATTTTACCCTGATGATAACTTTGAAAAATTACTGGAAGAAGCAGCAGAAGCTGGCATCGGTGGTCATGGTTTGATTTTTACACCTTACTTAGCAGGCGAACGTACGCCACATGGAGATGCTTCGATTCGCGGCAGTTTTATTGGAATAAGCGGTTCAAATATACGTGGTGATTTTGCGCGTGCAGTTGTGGAAGGTATTACATATTCTTTATACGACTCTTTAATTTATTTACGCAGTGTCGGTAAAAATGTAACTAAAATAGTATCGACTGGCGGGGGCGCAAAAAGTGATTTTTGGCTGCAGTTACAAGCAGATGTTTTTAATGCTGAAATTTATAAATTGAAACATGAAGAAGGACCAAGTATGGGTGCAGCAATGCTTGCAGCTTACGGATTAGGATGGTATCCAAGTCTCTCTGAGTGTGCAGAACAATTTATTCATTTTACAGAAACATTCAAACCAGATTTGAAGCGACATAAAACATATGAAAGTTATTTCCGAATTTATCAACAAGCCTATAATGCTACAAGACGTATGACAAAAGACTTACTGGAACTTCAAAAAGATTAAAAAAATAAACCCTCTCACTTGGTAAGTCAGGGGGTTATTTCAAATTACAGATTATTTACCGTTTTTCTCTAAATAGTAACCAATCCACGCACCTGCTGGAACGCCGATGATAGGTGTAGTGATTGCACTTAGTACCACAATAGAAGCAATCATGATAAGACCATTTTTAGAGCCGAAACGCATGTGCTTAATCGTTTCAACCATGTCTCCAACATATTCTTTAAATGACATAATATTCCCTCCTAGCAATTTATTATTTCTTATTAGTATTCATCTATAATATATCATGGATGTCAAAAAATTGGTATGATATTGCTATACTGAAGCCAATAAAGAGAGGAAGTTAACGTATATGGAATTTGAATATCTCACTGAAGAAACAGATCGTTTAATAATACGCCCCTTGCAACATTCTGATTATCAACAATGGCTTATTGGTTTTTGCGGACGGCTTGAATCTCAATCTCCATATGATGAAGGCCGATTAGATATGTCGATTTGTACACAAGGATGGTATGAACAATTAGTAGAGAAGCATCACCAATTTATAAAAAAGGACGAAATTTATATATTCGGTATTTTTCGTAAAACAGATGGTGTACATGTGGGTAATTTAGATATTGTGACATTATCACGCAGCCATTTTCAATGGGCAGAGTGCGGCTATACAATTCATAACCAGTTCTGGCGTAATGGATATGCTTTTGAAGCTTTAACAGCAATGCTGAAAATTGCAGATAAACGTTTAAAATATCATCGCATTGAAGCACATGTAAATGTTGGCAACCAACCTTCATCGAAGTTGTTGGAGAAAGCAGGTTTCAAATATGAATGTACGCGTGAAAAATTTATTTTTGAAAATGAGGAGTGGGCAGATCATTTAGTTTATGCTAAAACTTTGAATAATTTGCCGCCGTTGAATATATGATTTAATTTTTTACAAAATATTTAAAAACATAAGACTGAAAATTATGTATACTATAATTAAGTAATTTTCGAAAAGGTAGTAAGAAAGTCAGGAGGTTAAGTTCGACATCATGAAAGGGAGAATTCTAGTTTCGTCAGATATTCATGGTCATGGGGCAGCCTTGGCCAAACTCTTAAAATATGTGGATTATAATCCTAAAAAAGATCAATTAGTACTGTTAGGGGATTATGTCAATAACGGACCAGATTCAACAGGAACTTTGAAAATGGTTAAGAAATTACATAGTGAAGGTGCAATTGTATTATTAGGCAATCATGATGTACGTTGGATGAAATCAAAAGAAAAGCGGAAGCGCAAATGGCGTGCTGTCCTGCAAGGTTTTGATAGTATGGCTAAAATTGATAATTATTTGTTTGTACATGCAGGCGTCAATCCTTCAAAATCATTAGGTGAACAAAAATTATCCGAAGTATCAGGCTTTGAATCAAATGTTGAATTGGCGCGTGAAATTAAAGGTAAGTGGCTAGTACATGGACATGTGCCGACACGCCGATACGGTGCTAAAAAGAATAAAATTCATATCAAAGGACGTACTATTGATGTTGATACAGGTGCAGGTCATGGCAAGCATTTATCGCTTGTAGATCTAACCCACCAGCACGTATGTGCAATTGAAGTTGAACATGCGAAAAAAGTATATGAATATAGTTTTGGATAAAATAAGAGACCCTAAAGATTGTAATTAGCAGCTTCAGGGTCTCTGTTTTTTTAGTCTGTATTTTTTCTCATGTAAATGAAACTAGCTATAATACTAATACCAACTAATCCTAGTAAAATGAAAGAACTTGTAATTTCAGCCTGTAGGCTTTGTACATTGCCTTGGAATATGATAAGCGTGATTAGTTCAGGTAAGATAAGGATGATGATTGCAGCAAAAAGTGGCCAATATTTAAACCAGGATGTAATAGCTAACATCAATATAGCTATTATAAATCCAATTATCATACTTGATATAGAAGATAAAGTGAATAAAGTATAAATAGGCCATTTTTTAGCAATGTAAGCACCACCGATAAATGCAGCCATGGCGATTATTCCTAAAATTAAACATATTGTATAAACTTTAAGCGGTATTTTATTTTCACGATCGATTTGACTGCCATAATGAATGACGATGTATTTTATAACTTTCCAAAAAAGAATGCCTGTTAAAATGACGATTATGAATTGAATTAATTTTCCAATGGTAAAAGTGAAAGGTCCTTGGAAAAAATCTGGCAACAACAAGATAATGAATAAAAAGCCTATGATACCTAATATGAATTTATGATAAGTAGAATCTAACGGCATTTCATCAGATATTTTGTTGATATAGGATTTTACTGATCCACCAGTAATATTATCAATATTATCGCCTCGTTTTTCAGCTTCCATCAAATGATCTCGTAATTCATCTTCAATTTCATTGATAGTCGAGTCTTCCTTACCGCGCTCCATCAAGGTAGTACGTAAAAGCCAGAGAAATTCTTCTGATTTTTTACTAAGCATCTTTGTCTCTCCTTAATATATTATTCATGCCGTGATTTAGTGCTTGCCATTTTTCAGTAAAAGTTTGCAATTCTATACGGCCTGATTCTGTGATTGTGTAATATTTTCGCTTTGGACCACCGTTGTCTGATTTGCGCATTTCACTTTGAATATACCCTTTTTTACTTAGTCGGAGCAATACAGGATATATACTGCCATCGCTGATTTCAGGGAATTGTTGTGCTTTTAGTTTTTCTAATATTTCATATCCATAGGTCTCTCCGTGCGCAATTAAACCTAGGATAGCGCCATCGAGTAGACCTTTCATTAATTGATTGGAAACTGTCATCTTTTCACCTCGTTAAGATAGCGGTGAACTAACTATCTTATAATATAAGTTAGTTGATTAGAAAAGGTTTGTCAACTATCTTACGATAAAAGATAGTGGGACATATCTTTATAATGTTAGTAGCTTTAAACCATATTTTAATAGAGTGGAGATAAAAAATAAGCTCACTTCCTAATGAAAAGAAGTGAGCTTAAAATTTATATTATGATACATGTTTTTGATGTTTTTTCATTTCTTTAGGCATTGCGTGTCCGCAACCTTGGTTGATATCGCATGCGGCGCATTTCCCTTGTTTGGACTTTTTGAAGAAGCGGATTAAAGTATATGCGGCATATCCGAAAATCAGTAATATAATGACAGCGTTAATTAAAATAGTCATTCAGATTCCTCCTTAACCAAAAAGTTGGCTTCCTTGATAAACAATGAATGTTAAAACATAGGCGATTACAACAGGATAAAGTGTTGCAATGATTGTCCATTTCCAAGAAACTGTTTCTTTACGTATTGCTGCGACTGTAGATAAGCATGGGATATATAACAAGATGAATAACATGAATGCATAAGCAGATGCTGGTGTGAAGTGTGTTGAAATCATTCTTGTTAATCCGTGACTGTCAGTTGCATAAATAATAGCCATAGCGCTTACCACTACTTCTTTAGCCAAGAAGCCTGGAATTAAAGTTGCGCCTGCTTGCCATGTTCCAAACCCAAGCGGTATAAGCAATGGGGCAATACATGCTCCGATAATTTGCAAGAAACTGTGATCGACATTTACTCCGAAACCAGTTGGTCCTGCATAATTCAACATCCAGATAACTACTGAACCACCAAAGATAAATGTTCCTGCTTTTTTAACAAAACCTTTTGCTTTTTCCCACGTACTGCGCCATAAAGTTTTAGCTGATGGCATACGATATGGCGGTAATTCGATAACAAATACAGAGTTTTCTTTTTCAAAATTGTTTTAGTCATAACAAAACTGACAACAAGTGCAACTACGATACCGATGACATACAAACTTAAAACGACTAAAGCTTGATTTTCTTTAAAGAAGACACCTGCAAATAATGCATAAACAGGGAGTCGGGCTGAACAAGACATAAATGGTGTGATTAAAATTGTTGTTAATCGTTCTTTTTCTTGTTCAATACTTCTTGTTGCCATGACACCAGGAACGTTACATCCAAAACCAATAATCATAGGAATAAAAGATTTACCATTCAATCCTAAACCTTCCATTACCTTGTCCATAATAAGCGCAATACGCGCCATATATCCTGAGTCTTCAAGCAAAGAAATAAAGAAGAACAAAATCATAATTTGCGGTACGAATACTATAACTGCACCCACACCAGCAATGATGCCATCTGTAATCAAATCTTTTAAGAATGGGAATAAACCGATTGCATCCATTCCTTGATTAACCCAATCAGTAAAAGGGCCGCCTATAAACTCATCTAACTTATCTGATAGCGGGGTACCAATCCACGAGAAGGTAGCTTGGAAAATCAACCACATTATTACTAAGAAAATAGGAATACCTACAAATTTATTAGTAAGTATTTTATCCACACGATCAGTAAGATATTGTTTTTTCTTATTAGGATAAGTAATAACATCTTCTAAGAGTTCATCAATATATTCAGTTCGAGAACGGCGCATACTGTCGACTATTGATACGTCTAATTGCTTGGCTAAGTTTTCTCGGATTGTTCTTAATTCAGGATGATGATGCGCACCGATAAACTGTTCAATCGCAGGATTACCTAATAAATATTGAACTGCAATAAAACGATGACGTTTACTTGGCAGTTCTAGTTGTGCTTTGAAGTAATGCTGCAACTCTGATAGTGCAGATTCAACGTGATGATTATATGGAATTTTCAAAGGTTGTGCAGTAGATAGGTCATCATCTTTCAATAAATCTAAAATACTGTCGACACCTTGGCCGCTTCTCGCCACAATCGGCAATATCGGCATCTTCAATCATCGCATCAATAAATTACGGTTAATCTCAATACCGCGTTTAGAAGCGACATCTCCCATATTTAAACAAAGTAAAATAGGTGAACCGAATTCCATTAACTGTGTCGTTAATAACAAGTTACGTTTTAACTGTACTGCATCTACGATGTTAATGACTTTTGAAAAATTGTCATGCAGCAAATAATCAGTAACTACCGTTTCATCTTTAGAAATCGGCAGTAAATCATAAATACCCGGCAAGTCGACCAATTCGCCTTGCTTATCTTTTAACATACCCACTTTCTTCTCAACAGTGACACCGCTCCAGTTACCTACATATTCGTAAGAACCAGTCAGTGCGTTGAAAAGCGTCGTCTTGCCGACATTCGGATTGCCGACAATACAATATGTGTTATGCATCAGCTTGCTCCAACATTATTTTGCAAGCATCGCAATGACGAATACCAATACATTGTCCATCCATCTCTAAAGTACATGGACCTTTCATAAAAAATTTTTGACGAACTTTAATTTTGCTTCCGATTGTAAAACCAAGTGCGCTAAGTCGGTGTGCAAGCATTGTGTTTTCAAAGTTAATACCTGTAATTTTATATGTTAAGCCTTTTTCGGCGTTAGCTGCGTGAACCATTCCGAGTGCCACCTCTCAAAAAAATAATTGTAATTGATTATTATTATCATTGATATTTTACACCCATATTGAAAGGGCTACAATCTTTTTTTGAATAATATTAGCTAAAACTAAAAAAGTAATAGAAGTGTAATATTTCTAAAATGATTGCTAGAGAATAGGAACTCAGTGTTAATAGGGATTTTAGGATATTACACCTCAGTGATAAATGTCGAAAAAAAGTCACAAACATTTTATGTAGAAAATATTTGAAATATAAAAATAAATACTTTCTTCTTAAAAATTCATAAAAGTTAAATATGTAAGCAATATTGAGCAGATACAAAGGGATTTTTAAGGTTATATAAGTCTTTAAACAAGTTCATTTTAAAACAGGATAAAGTTTGTAAATTAGATGTAAAAAGTATGCAAGGATTCAATTAATATCAAAAAAACTGAGTTTTTTTCCCTTATAATGAATCACAAGCGGTCGGATTAGTCGTGAAAGCTAAGCACCATCAACGCTTCTGACATGTAGCATTCAATTTTCCGCATTACGGAGGTAACGAAGCAATATGGAAGAGAACAAAGGTTATGATTTTTCAAAGTTATGGGAGATTATCAAACGCAATTTGAAGTGGTTGATAATTCTGCCGATTGTATGTCTATTACTGAGTGTGCTGGTTACAGCTGTTGCAGTACATCCTAAATACCAAGCAACCTCACAAGTTATCATCAATAAAAGCGATAAAGGTGATTTGACAATGGCTGAGAAATTCCAAGCAGATTCGCAAATCGTCGCTACATACACTGATATCGCAAAGAGCCCTCGTGTGCTAGGTAAAGTAGCAGATAAAGTCGGTAAAGGGGAAACGGCTAATTCAATTTCAGAAAAAGTAGAAATCAGCAACGAGCCGAATTCACAAGTTCTGAACTTTACTGCGACAGATCAAGATAAAAAACAAGCTGAAGAAATGGCAGATCAATCAGCTGAAATTTTTAAAAAAGAAATTAGCCAACTTGCAGATAAAGGTGAAATCGACGTGTTATCTAAATCTGCTGATAATGTGAAGTCTACTCCGGTAAGCATGGGCAAAAATGCTGCAGTCGGATTTATCGCAGGACTTATTTTAGCTGTCATTTTAATTTGTATTTTAGAATTGATCAGAAATTCGAAGAAAAACAAAGCGACTCATCATGAGACGCAAGAGACTCAACAACATCATCGTAGAAGAACAAAAAGAGAAGGTTTAACTCAAGAGCACTTAGAAAAACATGCTGAGAGTGGCGAAGTTGATGACATCAATCATCAGCGTCAATAAACTTCTCCTATAACAAGAAGGTTGGGATTTGATTAGGATTCCAACCTCTTACTTTTTTTAACGTACATATCACTTGCATTAAAGACAAAGAGAGCATTTTAAATTGGGGTGAAAGAAAGTGTCCAAAATACCTGTTAGACAGCAGCGTCTGATATTCTTTCTAATTATAGATTCGCTTATCGTCGCATTCTCTGTCTTCTTAAGTTATTCAATTTTAGAACCATATTTTCGTGGCTATTCATTAACACTACTAATATTATCTTCATTAGTTTTACTATGTTCGCATCATATTTTTGCGAGTGTTTTCAATTTATACCATCGTGCATGGGAATATGCCAGTATTAATGAGATGTTTGTTATTGTTAAAGCTGTAACCTGTTCAATGGCTTTGACTGTGCTTGTCGTACCGTTCTTCACACATGAAGGTCCATTTTTAAGATTGTATTTTATTACATGGATGATGCATATTCTGTTAATCGGCGGTTCAAGATTATCTTGGAGAATCTTCAATAGAACGGTTAATCGTCGAGGAAGAAAATCAAAAAACACTTTAGTTATCGGTGCAGGTGCAGGTGGTTCAATGCTGGTTCAACAAATGTTGAAACGACCTGGAATGGGTATGGAACCTGTACTTGCTGTAGATGATGATCCTAATAAACAAAAATTGACGATTACAGAAGGTGTCAAAGTTCAAGGTAAAATTGAAGACGTACCTGACTTAGTACGTAAATATCGTATTAAAAAGATTATTATTGCAATTCCAACATTATCCCAAAAACGATTACGTGAAATTAATGAAGTTTGTGAAAATTTAGGCGTCACTGTATTGAAAATGCCGAATATTGAAGAAGTCATGTCTGGTGAGCTTGAAGTTAACCAACTGAAAAAAGTTGAAGTGGAAGATTTGCTTGGACGCGACCCAGTAGAGTTAGATATGCAGTTGATTTCTAAAGAATTAACACATCAAACGATTATGGTTACTGGTGCAGGCGGTTCTATCGGTTCAGAAATCTGTCGTCAAGTTTGCCGTTTTGCACCTGCTAGAATTATCTTACTCGGACACGGTGAGAATAGTATCTACTTAATTCACCAAGAACTACAAAAACAATATGGCGATCAAATTGATATTGTTCCTGTAATCGCAGATATTCAAGACCGCTCACGGATGTTTAAAATTTTAGATCATTATCAACCGTATGTTGTTTACCATGCAGCTGCACATAAACATGTACCGATGATGGAATATAACCCAAGTGAAGCGATTAAGAACAATGTGATGGGTACTAAAAATACAGCAGAGGCTGCACGTCACGCTAGAGTCAGCAAATTTGTTATGATTTCAACAGACAAAGCCGTGAATCCTCCGAATGTGATGGGGGCTTCTAAACGTGCTGCTGAAATGATTGTGCAAAGTATGAATGAAGAAGATTGTAAAACAGACTTTGTAGCTGTACGTTTTGGTAATGTACTTGGTTCACGCGGTTCTGTTATTCCATTGTTCAAAAAACAAATTGAAGCAGGCGGACCTATTACCGTTACACACCCTGACATCACACGTTACTTTATGACGATTCCTGAAGCAGCACGTTTGGTACTGCAAGCAGGTGCGATTGCTGAAGGCGGAGAAATCTTCGTATTAGATATGGGTGAACCAGTTAAAATAGTAGATTTAGCCAAAAACTTAATTCGCTTAAGCGGTTATAAAGATGGTGATATTGAGATTAAATTCACTGGCTTACGACCTGGCGAAAAGCTGTATGAAGAGTTATTGGATGAAGATGAAATTCACCCAGAACAAGTATATGAAAAAATCTATCGTGGTAAAGTAGAAACGATGAAAAATGATGATGTATTACGTATTCTTGATGAAATTATTCATAGCAAAGATTATAAACAAAAATTAATTGATTTAGCCAACCATCGCTATGAAGATAAAAATGGAAAAATTGATAGTAAAGATGAGGGAAACGATGACATACCGCCCTTTCGTGTAATTAATTAATTAATTAATCTTAAGCACCTGTTAACGCAGGTGCTTTTTTACTTTCAAATGAAGGTTTCATCGATCATGAATAGAGATGTAACGTATGTATGAAGTTTATAATATTAATTGAATCGTGTTGTCTTTCTTGTGGTTCTTGATTGACTAATGAGTAGGAAAAACATAGTATTGATTATAATGGAAATGTTTAGAGAGTGGGCAATCTGACCACATTCTACGGGGCTTAAGCAGCAAGTTCTTTACATAGAGACGAAAAGTACGCGTGGATTTAAGAGCGATTTCAATGTGAGAAGGGCTTAGCAGCTGCTTCTGCCACCTTTTTACAAAGGAGAATTTAAATGTCGAAAATCAAAAAAGCAGTTATACCAGCAGCAGGTTTAGGTACACGTTTTTTACCTGCAACCAAAGCAATGCCTAAGGAAATGTTGCCGATTCTAGACAAGCCGACAATTCAATACATTGTTGAAGAGGCTGCACGTGCAGGTATCGAAGATATCATTATTGTGACAGGTAAACATAAACGTGCCATTGAAGACCATTTTGATAATCAAATGGAACTTGAAAATAATTTGCGTGAAAAAGGAAAAGATGAATTGCTTGAAAAAGTTCAACATTCTACTCAACTCGCAAATATTTTCTACGTACGTCAACGTGAACAAAAAGGATTAGGACATGCGATTTGGACAGCACGTCAATTTATCGGTAATGAACCATTTGCAGTGTTATTGGGCGATGACATTGTTGAATCAGATAATCCAGCTATTAAACAATTAATGGATGTTTATGATGAAACAGATAAATCTGTGATTGGTGTACAAACTGTTCCGGAAAGTGAAACACATCGCTATGGTATTGTTAAACCTGAAAAACAAGATGGACGTTTATATGAAGTTGAAAAATTCGTAGAAAAACCAGCGCCAGGGACTGCTCCATCTAATTTAGCGATTATGGGACGTTATGTTTTGAAACCTGAAATCTTTGATTATTTATCTACACAAGATAAAGGCAGCGGCGGTGAAATTCAATTAACGGATGCCATTGAACGTTTAAATCAAGATGATCAAGTATATGCTTATGATTTTGAGGGCCATCGTTATGATGTAGGTGAAAAAACCGGCTTTGTTAAAACAACAATTGCTTATGCATTAAAAGATGATGAAATGAAAGATGAAATTGAAGCGTATATTAAAAACTTAAATCTATAGCTTTTAATCAGAAGGTGTTGTCTTGTCGGAGAGCATCTTCTTTTTTATGATTGTGAAAATTTCTTGAAGTTCGTTATTAATTAATAGTTTAGGGTATATTAATAATGAATAAATTATTAAACAACTTTTTCAAGAAAGAGTGATGTATATGTATAAAAATATCTTAGTACCATTCGATTTTGGTAATGCTTTTAATAATGTGCCTGAACAATTGCAAAAACTTACAGGTGGTTCAGAAGATGCTCAAATTACTGTGTTCAACGTAATTTCTGAAACAGATTTAGCGAACTATGTACGTTATCAAAATAAACATTTTGAAGAAGTAACTAAAGAAAAAGAAGAAGATATGCAGCCCTTTATTAAGAAACTTGAAGATCTTAATCTTCAATATGAAATTGTATTCACAGTGGGTTCTGCGACAATAGAAATTTTATCTGAATTAGAAGCAAATGATTACGATATTGTAGTCATGAGTAATAAACGTTCTCGTGTAGAATTAAAACACGTTTTAGGACATGTCACTCATAAAGTGGCTAAACGTGCGCATACGCCTGTGCTTATTGTTAAATAGATATGATCAAAACCGCTTCGGCGGTTTTTTTATTTTTAAAGAAATAATATACTTGTCATTTATAGATGAAAAATGGGTAAATAACAGGCAAAGAGGAGGAATAGATTATGGAAATTTTAAAGTTTGACGATTGGAAAGACGAACAGCTCACATTACACCTCATTGCACAAATTTTAGGTAAATACAAAGTAGAATGTGCTTATCAAGAACCACAATGGGAACATGTCACATTAGACATCACAAGCGAAGGTTTTACAACAGGACTGTTATATGTAGATGACAACCATTTTTCAATAGATGTCAATATATTAGATGACCTAATCGAAGTACGTGTCAATAATGAAAAGACCGCATTCACTTTAGAAAACGGCAAAACGATACAAGACTACTACAAACAAATAGAAGACACACTGAATAATTATGGCATTACTGTCAAACTCAATACTAACCCTCAAGAAATGGAAAACAAAATTCCTTTAGACGAAGATACAACACATCATCACTATGACCATGATATTGCAGTCAAAGCGTTAGAATTAATGCAATATGCAGAACGTTCGCTAAAACGTTTTATTGGTCCGTTACGCGCAAGAACAGCAGGGCCTGCATTCTTCTGGGGAACATTCGATGTTTCTGCGATTGTCGTTTACAGTAAGTTTTATCAAGAATTTAAACCTGACCAAGTCATTGAATACGGTGCATTTGATGAAGAGATGATTGAGTTTGGTTTCTGGTTCGGCGGTGGAGATTTTGAAGGTCCGACATACTTCGTCTTACCTTATCCTTTTGTAGACAAAAACTTTACATTTGATAAATCACTTCCTGAGGGCGCAAGATTTGACCCGACATTGACTGAATTTGTGTATGAACTGCAACGTGGAGATGTAAGAGAATTAGATACTATTAATGCTGTATTTGAAAGCGGCTTTGATATCTTTGCGCAACATTTAGATTGGCCGAAAGTCGATCATTGTACTGTACCGATGCATATGCCGCCGAATATGCACACTGACAAAGATGAATAGCATACAATTGTTAAATCATATATACTATATTTAATCGTGCAGATTAGACAACTTAGATTCCAATGACAGAAAGGGCGACAGCAATGATAGAAATGGATGGCATCGTTGCCAAAATGAAAAATCAGAAAATCAATTATGATCGCGTATTAAAGAAAATGATTCAACAATGGGAACGTTCAGAAGAACGTCCGAAAATAATGCTGCATAGTTGTTGTGCACCATGCAGTACGTATGTCTTAGAGTTTCTCTCTGAATATGCAGACTTAGCTATTTATTTTGCGAATCCTAATATTCATCCAAAAAAAGAATATGAACGAAGAGCATGGGTTCAAAAAGATTTTATAGAAAAATTTAATCAAGAAAACGGCACAAACGTACGTTATATCGAAGCGCCTTATAAGCCGCACGAGTTCATGAAGATGGCTAAAGAGCGTGGTTTAACAGATGAACCTGAAGGCGGATTGAGATGTCGTGCATGTTTTGAAATGCGCTTAGATATGGTCGCTGAAGCGGCTGTTGAATACGGCTATGATTATTTCGGCAGTGCATTAACGCTTTCACCTAAAAAGAATGCACAAATGATTAATGAACTCGGCGCTGAAGTTCAAAAACTTTATGATGTTAATTACCTGCCAAGCGACTTTAAGAAAAATAAAGGGTACGAACGTTCATTAGAGATGTGCAAAGACTATAATATTTATCGTCAATGTTATTGCGGCTGTGTATTTGCAGCACAAGCACAAGGGATTGACTTTAAAGAAGTGAATAAAGCAGCCAAAGAATTTTTAGATACAGTAGAAACAAAATAACAGATGAAGTAAAAGCAGTACGTCAGTAAAAGGCGTGCTGCTTTTTTACTGAACATAACGAAAAAACATGATTTAATTGAACCGTTTGTCTTATACCTCTGACCGCTTATCTTAAAAATATTTTTATTAGAAAGGCTTTTTGATTTAATAAAGTTAAGGAAGGAGGATGGCTCATGAAAGTAAAATGTTATTTCAATCAAGATGAAGAAGATGAACGTGTAGAAATTTATGCACAGGATGCTACGCAAAAAATTAAAGAAATTATCGCATGTGTTAAACAAGATGAGACACTCACAACTTTAACTGGTAAAAACCAATATCAACGCATTTTTCAAGTGCCGATTGAAGAAGTATTACAGATTAAAGCAGAAAATAAGAAAGTATATGCATGGACTTATACGCAATGCTTAATTATTTCAAATCCTTTATATGAATTAGAAGAAATACTCCCGCATTATTTCATCAGAATTTCAAAATCAGAAATATTGAATATCCGTAATATTAAATATTTGAGCGTAGGTGCGAATGGGATGATTCATATTACGTTAAAACATGGTGAAGCGACGTATTCCTCAAGACGTTATTTAAAAAAATTGAAGGCGAGGTTAAAATTATGAAAAGAATAATGAAGCCGCTCATGAATGATTTTTGTACAGGTGTTGTTATTGGCACAGTAATATCGGTTATATTTTCCAGCATTTTTGGACAAGGGCAATACTCGCCAGTATCACCTGTCTCATTGATGGGACGCATTTACGAAGCACATTTGTCTGAACCTCTGATTATGTTGATTGCTGCTGTTATATGGGGAATAATTGGTGTGCTATTTGGTTTAGGTAGTATGATTTACGACGCTTCGGATTGGAGTTTATTAAAAAAGACAGTGCTGCATATTGTCATTTGCTATATAGGATTTCTGCCCCTAGCAATTTTGGCAGGATGGTTCCCGTTAACTTTAGCTGACATCTTATTCTTTACAGGTATTTTTATCTTTGTATATGCCATTATATGGATAGTGAATTATTTTAAAAACAAAGCTTTAGTAGATATGATCAATAAAAAATTAAACCAATAAATAACAAAAAAGAGAGAAGGTTTGGGGGAACCTTCTCTCACATTTTAACAATATCAATTTTTAAGGAGTTACAGTAATGAAACCTAAAGGGGAGGTATTCATTACTTCGATTCTTTTTGTATATTTAATAGGAGCTACATTTAATAAGATTGTTTTTAATGTTTTGATTACTTGCTTTGCCTACAATTATAAGGGGTAATCATGTCTTAATTCAGTGAATCCGATGTCGAATCCTCTATCATTCGAACTGTCTTCATTTGAATTAAGCATTAATAATTTAACATATACAAATGTTTCGATATCAGCAGATATTAACAATTTATCACAAGACTTTATTGCCGATAATATTTACATTCTAGGGATTATTGGGAGTTGGTTGAAATCGGTTGGGGAGCCGGTTTCAATGAATGAATGTATAATATAAGGCTGAATGCTTGGAGCTTGGGGAAACTCACATTTGATTCATTGCTTGTTTATAAAATTGTCAGATAACGATGTATTAACGGGGGATTAACCTATCGTCAATATCACCTGGAAAACGAAAGTCACCTCCTGAAATATACTTGCTGCAGACTCATCAATACGCGGGGTAACGTAGTGTTAGATGAAGTACTGCGAAACAGAAATTCCTACCACAGTATTTCTGTTTCTTGATGATTTCTAAGGTGCAGAATCTAAGATGAACTCGTTCACTGATTAGCGTTTAGATTAGAAAACTCATTGAATCTCTAATCTTCGCTGGATGTAATAACTGAATAGATAGCGTTGCTAAAAGCGCATATCTATCATCTGTTCATATCTCTACGCTCTCTTGAACAGCAAATCCGCTTACAACAACTTTGTTATCTATTTCACATATAACTCTAACAAAGAATGTGAGGAAAATCACTAAATATGAACTAAAATTTTTTGCACCTGTGACATTATTGTGAACCTGTTTAATTGGCTGTAACAATTGAAATTTTCTGTTCTACCACAGTGATGCTGCTCAACACTTAGCGAGAGGCGTATATTGAACATTGAAGTAGTTTTGTTTGTGCCGATAAAGCAAGGGTATTTGAATATTAAAGAGCATTAAACTTTAAAAAAAGAAAGTGAGGAAGAGCTATGGTTATTAAAGTAGAACGAATTTATGAAGATAAAGCAAAAAATGATGGTGTACGCGTGCTTGTTGATCGTGTGTGGCCTCGTGGTATTTCAAAAGAAAATGCGAATTTAGATGAATGGATGAAAAATATCGGTCCAAGTACAGAATTACGTAAATGGTTTGGTCATGATCCAGACAAGTTCGATGATTTTAAAAAGAAATATATTGATGAGTTGAAAAATAATAAAGAACAGCATGACGAGTTGAAAGTATTAGAAGGTATTATTGATGATGCACGTAAAGATGTTATCTTATTATATTCTGCTAAAGATGAAGAACATAACCAAGCAGTTGTGTTGAAAGAATATTTAAAAGAACAAGGTTATAAATAATAAAATAGCTATCATTATCAATTAACAAATTTTAGAAGTTAGATGTCTATACTGTCATCTAACTTATTTTTTATGTAATAGAATAATAACTGTTCTAATACACTATGTATCATATAGTACAAATATATAATACAGTTTCACAAGGTAGACACAACTATATAAAATCCTTCGGAAATTAAGTGATTTTTTTCACAAGATTAAGTATACTCATTGTGAAAACGGTAACATGCTTTATAAAAACATCACATTAAATCCAACGGAGGGATTATTATGGTTGAAACGATCAAAGAAAGAAAATCACCATGGGCAAGCTTTAAAAAAGGTAAATGGTCTTCAGAAGTGGATGTCAGAAACTTTATTCAGTTGAATTATACGTTGTATAACGGAGATTCATCGTTCCTTGAATCACCTACACGAGCTACAAGTGATTTATGGGACCAAGTGATGGAGTTAACACGTGAAGAACGTGAACGCGGCGGTATGTGGGATATGGATACAAAAGTTGCTTCCACAATCCTATCGCATGATGCAGGTTATTTGAATGAAGAATTAGAACAAATTGTAGGTGTTCAAACAGAAAAACCATTTAAACGTTCTATGCAGCCTTTCGGCGGTATTCGTATGGCAAAAGCTGCTTGTGAAGCATATGGTTATGAATTAGATAAGGAAACAGAACGTATTTTCACTGATTTACGTAAAACACATAACCAAGGTGTGTTCGATGCCTATTCAAAAGAAATGCTGGCATGCCGTAAAGCGGGTATTATCACAGGATTGCCGGATGCATATGGACGTGGACGTATTATCGGAGATTACCGTCGTGTTGCATTATACGGTATTGATTTCTTAATGGAAGAAAAATTGAACGACTATAACAATATGTCGACTGTGATGGATGAAGGTACAATTCGTTTGCGTGAGGAACTTTCTGAACAATACCGTGCGTTAAAAGAATTAAAAGTTTTAGGTGAACGTTATGGATTTGATCTCAGCCGTCCAGCTGAAAACTTTAAAGAAGCGGTTCAATGGTTGTATCTAGCTTACCTTGCTGCAATTAAAGAACAAAATGGTGCAGCGATGAGTTTAGGACGTACGTCTACATTCTTAGATATTTATGCAGAACGTGATTTGCAAGAAGGTATCTTAACAGAACGTGAAGTACAAGAAATTGTGGATCACTTCATTATGAAATTACGTTTGGTTAAATTCGCACGTACACCTGATTATAATGAGTTGTTCTCAGGAGACCCGACTTGGGTAACTGAATCTATCGGAGGTGTAGGTTTAGATGGTCGTGCAATGGTTACTAAGAACTCTTTCCGCTTCTTACACACTTTAGATAACTTAGGACCTGCTCCTGAACCAAACTTAACTGTATTATGGTCACAGCGTTTACCAGAAAACTTTAAAGCATATTGTGCTGAAATGAGTATTAAATCAAGCTCTATCCAATATGAAAATGACGATTTAATGCGTGAAAGTTATGGCGATGATTATGGTATTGCTTGTTGTGTATCAGCAATGCGCATTGGTAAACAAATGCAATTCTTCGGTGCACGTGCAAACTTAGCAAAAACATTATTATATGCGATTAATGGCGGTAAAGATGAAAAATCCGGCATGCAAGTAGGTCCTGAATTCGTACCGATTGATTCTGAAATTCTTGATTATGATGAAGTTTATGCAAAATTTGATCAAATGATGGAATGGTTGGCTGGCGTTTATATCAACTCATTGAATATCATTCACTATATGCATGATAAATACAGCTATGAACGTATTGAAATGGCATTGCATGATACAGATGTGCACCGCACAATGGCAACAGGTATCGCTGGTTTATCTGTAGCTGCGGATTCTTTATCTGCGATTAAATATGGGCAAGTGAAAACAATCCGTAATGAAGAAGGATTAGTTGTTGATTTTGATACAACAGGCGACTTCCCTAAATACGGCAATAATGATTCACGTGTAGATGACATTGCGATTGAGTTAGTAAAATCATTCATGAAAAAATTGCGCAAACATAAAACATATCGCGATTCTGAACATACAATGAGCGTATTAACTATTACGTCTAATGTAGTTTATGGTAAGAAAACAGGTAATACACCAGATGGACGTAAAGCTGGCGAGCCATTTGCGCCTGGTGCAAACCCAATGCATGGCCGTGATGAACATGGTGCGTTAGCTTCATTATCATCTGTAGCAAAAATTCCTTATGAATATTGCAAAGACGGTATTTCTAACACGTTCAGTATTGTACCGAAATCACTTGGTAAAACGGATATGGAACAAAATCATAACTTAGTATCTGTGTTAGATGGTTATGCAATGCAGCAAGGTCATCATTTAAATATCAACGTCTTTAACCGTGAGACATTAATTGATGCAATGGAACATCCAGAAGAATATCCGCAATTAACAATTCGTGTATCAGGTTATGCAGTTAACTTTATTAAATTGACTCGTGAACAACAATTAGATGTTATCTCTAGAACATTCCACGAAAGAATGTAAGCTTTATTCAGTAAAGAGAAAGACATGAAAATGACGAAGTATGTCTTATAGGAGGTACCGAACAATGGAAGGACGAATTCACTCTGTAGAAAGTTTAGGGACAGTTGATGGTCCAGGTTTACGCTATATTATATTTACACAAGGTTGTTTATTAAGATGCCTTTATTGTCATAATCCAGATACTTGGAGTTTGACTGATGCGCCAAGAAAAGCGACTGCAGAAGAACTTGTTGAAGAGATTGTGCCGTACCGTCCTTATTTCAGTGCTTCTGGCGGAGGTGTTACTGTTAGCGGTGGAGAACCGCTGCTGCAAATGCCTTTTTTAGAGCAGCTTTTCAAACAGTTGAAAGCTGAAGATATTCATACTTGTATTGACACTTCTGCAGGTTGTGTTAATGAAACACCGACATTTCTAAAACACTTAGATAATCTGCTTCAATATACTGATTTAATGCTGCTTGATATCAAACATATAGATAACGAAAAACACTTAGCACTTACAGGGAAACCTAACAATCATATTCTACGCTTTGCGCAAATGTTATCAGAACGCAAGCAGCCAGTTTGGATTCGACATGTCTTAGTGCCAGGTTATACAGATGATGAAGCGGATTTGATCCGGCTCGGACAATTTATCTCAACTTTAGATAATGTCGAACGTTTTGAAATCTTGCCATATCATCAATTAGGAGTGCACAAGTATGAAGCACTCGGTCAAACATATCCTTTAGAAGGCGTGCAAGAACCAAGTGAAGATGATGTGGCACGCGCATATGAGCTCGTCAACTTCCAAGGTGCAACACCACTTACCATTCAATAAAATCATCCATTTCCCAGCAGACGCTTGAATCTACATTCAGGCGTCTGTTTTGTTAAGATTGAATTAACAAAAAGAGAGGTTGGTGGAACAATGGAAGAACGGATATTTCATCGTATCGCACATCAATATGACAGCGACGCACAAATTCAACTTACTGAAAAAATTGCAGAAGAGATACGTGCATTTATGACGCCTGCACATCGTTTATTGGATTACGGATGTGGAACAGGGTTAGTAGGATTACAATTTGCTGATGATGTTGATCAACTTATTTTGGCAGATGCAGAAAATGAAATGTTAAAAATTGTACAGCAAAAAATAACATCTTTGGATTTGAAAAATGCTGAAACGATGCAGCTCAATGTGGTGGAAGATTCATTACCGGATATCCAAGTAGATACTATTATTATGTCGCTTGTGATGCTGCATGTTTCAGATACACAAGCATTGCTCAATCAGTTATTTAAATTGCTCCAACCAGGAGGACAAATCTTAATTGCGGATTTCAATCAAAATGACAAAGTCAGCCATCCGTTAATTCATTCAGGTTTTACACATGAAACAGTGAAAGAAAAGATGGAAAAAGCAGGATTTAATAAGCCTTCGATACACACGTTTTATCAAGGCGAAAAATTATTTATGAACCAAGATGCATCACTCTTTTTAGCACATGCAACAAAACCATAACCAACTATATTTGACATTTATGTGAAATTTTCATTAAACTATTTGTGGTATTAAAATGGATTTAAAATTATATTTGATTCATGATACATTCGAGCGATTGAGAATTTAAGGAGGGCATATTATGTTAGATAAAATTTTGACATCTATAAAAGTTGGGGAGCTAACAGTAGATACACGCTTAGAAAAAGCAGATTTTAAAGCAGACGAAACAGTTTCTGGGAAAGTCATCTTAAAAGGCGGCAATGAAGATGAGGAAGTTTCTAGAATCAGATTAACATTGCTTGAACCTAAAGAAGGTTCTAGCGAAAATACAGATTTCGGCGAATCTGATAAAGTATTGCAAATGTATGAGATTAAAAGTGAACAAGTGGTTGAAAAAGCACAATCAGTGGAAAAACCATTCGAGTTCCGTTTAGCTAATTTCGATTTAGATAAAACAACTAACGCTTTAGTGTTACGCACACATATTACTATTGGAGACGGTAAAGATTCAGAAGATGAAGAAGAAATCCGTATTCAATAATTGAAATTTAATAAAAAACACCGCATGTACCTATAAGCACCGCGCAAGTTGGGGTGAAGCGCTGTGGATAGGAATATACGGTGTTTTTTTATGGTTTTTAAAACTCAGGTTCAGTGACTTTAATAACCACTTTGCCTCGTGCATGCCCTTTGTGTATATAATCTAAAGCTTCTTTTGTATCGGCTAAATCAAATATTTTGTCAATTTCAGGATGGATTTTATTTGCTTCGACCATTTTGCGAATTTTGTTTAATTCTTGGCGACTATCACGTGTGAAAATAAAACGATAGTAAACACGATGTTCTTCTGCTGCTTTATTAATTTTACGAGCCGCAAATGTCATCAAATATTTTTTCCATAAAGGAACACCGAGTTCTGAAGCAGTACGCTGGTCTGGGATACCGTTGATTGAAACGACAGTACCATGCGGTTTTACTATTTTAAAGGCTTTCATTAATTCTTCTCCGCCTAGAGTATCAAAGACGCCATCATAATCATGCAGGACCTCATCAAAGTGCGTTTGATGATAGTCAATCACTTTATCAGCTCCTAATTTCTCAACGAACTCACGATTTTTATTGCTGGTAGTGGTAGCAACATAGGCTCCGTATACCTTAGCCAATTGAATCGCGAATGACCCTACTCCGCCTGATCCTGCTTGAATCAATACTTTTTGACCTTGGCTTAAATGCATATAGTCATGCAGTGCTTGATAAGAGGTTAACCCAACCATAGGTAATGCGGCAGCTTCTTCATAGCTCAAGTGCTTCGGCATCGTTGCCATTTGATTTTCGGTTACTGCGATATATTCTGAAAATGCTCCGAGTTTCATACCATATACTGCATCACCTACACGAAACGCTGTTACACATTTGCCGATTTTAACAACTTCACCCGCAAAATCATGGCCCATAGTATAGGGTGTTTTTTCATTAAAAAAGAGGCGCATAATTCCGCCTTGTGCAGCTTTGAAATCAATAGGATTAACACTAGCTGCATGTATTTTAACTAATACTTCATTCTCATCAATTTCTGGAATTGATACTTCTTCTAAACGAGGTTGAATCTTTTTTCCATATTTATGAATTCTAACAGCTTCCATTGCAACACTTCCTAATATTCATTTCTATAATTATATACTTACATTCCCACAACATTTATAAATTAATCCTCTAATTTTGCGTGCATTACAAGAAATGTTCGGAAAACAAAATACTTTAACTACAACATGTAAAACGTTTTAATTTTTGACATATAAGAAGTGTTAAAGGTTGCGGTAAACTAGTGTTCGCATGGTAAAATAATAGTGAACTACAGTCACATTGGACAGTCTATAGAGAATACATT
The DNA here is from genome assembly GCF_001618885.1 of Staphylococcus condimenti. Taxonomy (NCBI): domain Bacteria; kingdom Bacillati; phylum Bacillota; class Bacilli; order Caryophanales; family Staphylococcaceae; genus Staphylococcus; species Staphylococcus condimenti. The sequence goes on from NZ_CP015114.1 coordinate 2,109,983, forward strand.
AAGGAGTGATTGGCATGAGAATGGTGGATTTGATTGATAAAAAACGTGATGGTGAATCACTATCAGCAGAAGAAATCAAATGGATGATAGCAGAATATACAAACGGGAATATTCCAGACTATCAAATGTCGAGTATGGCAATGGCAATTTATTTCCAAGACATGAATAATGATGAACGTGCTGAGTTAACAATGGCTATGGTACATTCGGGTGATGAAATTGATTTATCTGCGATTGAAGGGACTAAAGTAGATAAACATTCAACAGGCGGTGTCGGTGATACAACCACTTTAGTATTAGCGCCATTAGTGGCAGCAGTCGGCGTACCGGTTGCGAAGATGAGCGGCCGCGGTTTAGGACATACCGGCGGTACGATTGATAAATTAGAATCAGTAGATGGCTTCCATGTGGAAATTTCTGAAGATGACTTTATCCGCTTAGTTAATGAGGATAAATTAGCAGTTATTGGACAATCAGGTAACTTAACGCCAGCTGATAAAAAATTATATGCTTTGCGTGATGTTACAGGTACAGTAAATTCTATTCCATTAATTGCATCTTCTATTATGAGTAAGAAAATCGCAGCAGGTGCAGATGCGATTGTTTTAGATGTAAAAACAGGCAACGGAGCATTTATGAAAACATTAGCAGATGCTGAAGCATTAGCGCATGCGATGGTTAAAATCGGCAATAATGTCGGCCGTCAAACAATGGCAATCATTTCAGATATGAGCCAGCCATTAGGATATGCTATCGGGAATGCATTGGAATTAAAAGAAGCGATGGATACATTGCGCGGAGAGGGCCCTGAAGATTTAACAGAACTTGTAATGACATTAGGTTCCCAAATGGTTGTACTTGGCGGAAAAGCAGAAAGCTTAGATGAAGCGCGCAATTTATTGCAAGAAGCGATTGACAGCGGTGCAGCTTTAGATAAATTCCGCACATTCTTAAGCAATCAAGGGGGTAATCCAGAAGTAGTGGATCATCCTGAATTATTACCGCAAGCACAATATCAAGTTGAATTGCCTGCTAAAGAAAGCGGTGTTGTGACTGAAATTGTAGCTAATGAAATGGGTATCGCTTCAATGATGCTTGGTGCAGGGCGTCAAACTAAAGAAGATGATATTGATTTGAGTGTCGGTTTAGTATTGCATAAGAAAGTCGGAGATAAAATTGAAGAAGGCGAAAGCTTGATGACGATTTACAGCAATACTGAAGATATCGAAGATGTTAAAGCAAAAATTTATGACAACATCACGATTTCAGCATCAGGCGAAGCACCGACTTTGATTCACACTGTGATTACAGAATAAATAATTTTTAAATTAGAAAGAGATAGGAGAGAATGATTATGGCAACTCCCTTTAAACGTATACATTTAATTGTAATGGATTCAGTAGGTATCGGTGAGGGACCGGATGCTGCAGCATTTAATGATGAAGGCAGCCATACTTTAAAACATACTTTGGAAGGTTTTGAACAAGAACTTCCAAACTTAGAACGACTTGGCCTAGGAAATATTGCGCCATTACCTGTAGTAGATGAAGTAGAACAACCTGAGGCTTTCTATACTAAATTGAGTGAAGCTTCTGTAGGTAAAGATACAATGACAGGGCACTGGGAAATTATGGGCTTGAATATTATGCAGCCGTTCAAAGTTTATCCTGATGGTTTCCCTGATGAGTTGGTTAAAGAAATTGAAGATATGACAGGACGCAAAGTTGTTGCAAACCGTCCTGCTTCAGGTACACAAATCATCGATGAGTGGGGCGAACATCAAATGAAAACAGGTGATTTGATTGTCTATACATCAGCAGACCCTGTTTTACAAATTGCTGCTCACGAAGATGTGATTCCATTAGAAGAATTATATGATATCTGTGAAAAAGTCCGTGAACTGACAAAAGATCCTAAATACTTGATCGGTCGTATTATTGCACGCCCATATGTCGGAGAGCCTGGTAATTTCACTCGTACATCTAATCGTCATGACTATGCTTTAAAACCATTCGGCCGCACAGTGATGAATGAATTAAAAGACAATGATTATGATGTTATCGCTATCGGTAAAATTAATGATATTTATGATGGTGAAGGCGTGACTGAAGCCATTCGTACGAAAAATAATATGGATGGTATGGATAAATTAATTGATGTCGTTAAACATGACTTCACAGGTATCAGCTTCTTGAACTTAGTCGACTTTGATGCTTTATATGGTCACCGTCGCGATAAAGAAGGTTATGCACAAGCTATCAAAGACTTTGATGAACGTTTACCTGAGTTGATTGACAACTTGCAAGAAGACGACTTAGTGATTATTACTGCTGATCACGGTAACGATCCGATTGCACCTGGAACTGACCATACGCGTGAGTATATTCCAGTCTTGCTGTATAGTCCTAAACTTAAAAATAAAGCGCATGAATTGAGCGGTGATACAACATTCAGTTCAATCGGCGCAACAATTGCTGATAATTTTGATGTGCCATTACCAGAATATGGCCGCAGCTTCTTATCAGAAATGAATGTTGAAAAATAAAATATCAAGTAGGAGAGATACTTGAAAGTTAAAAACACCTGGGTTAGGAAAGCTCAGGTGTTTTTATATTTAAAGAAACAGACCAACATGGCCTGTTTCATGTGTCATTTAATCAGCAACTTTTTTATTGCCGATATTGATTTTTTGATCGCCGTCTTTTATCCAACCTGCATTTTTACATACTCGATAAAGCAGATAGCTGACTACTGCCGGCAAGATAATTTGGAAGACTGCGATGAGTATCCAAGTTTTAGCTGATGCTCCCATTGTATTAATCGTCATAATTTGTCCGATAAAACCGCTTGTTCCCATTCCAGCACCTGCTGCATTATTAGTCATCGGGAATAATGTGGTCATAATCGGTGCAATAATTGCACTGGCAACAGTAGGCGGAATTAAGATAGCAGGATTCATTAAAATATTAGGTACTTGCAGCATACTTGTACCGATACCTACAGAAATCAAACCGCCGACACCATTATCTTTATAACTTGTCACCGCAAAACCGACCATTTGTGCACAACAGCCGATTGTTGCTGCGCCGGCAGCTAGGCCGGATAAATCAAGCATTAATGCTAAGGCTGCACTTGAAATGGGTGCAGTTAAAGCTAAACCGAAAATAACAGCAACTAAAATCCCCATAATCAATGGACGTTGATCTGTTGCTAACATAATCATTTTACCTAATGACACCATAAAATCATTTAAGAATGGTCCGATAAATTTCGCAACCGCACCACCGATTATTAAAGTCAGCAAAGGAGAAATAATAATATCTATTTTTGTCTTTGCTGCATAGAAACGACTGAGTTCTGTTGCGATTAAAGTTGCAACGAATGCACCGACTGCACCGCCGCCGAACTTATCATATCCAAGCGAACCGACGATAATACAAGAAAATACAACTAATGGTTGTGCACCTAATCCATAGGCGATTGCACCACCGATAGCAGCACCTGTCAAACCCATGGCGACAGTGCCGATTTCAGCTAAGAAATGTAAATTTAAAGCAGGAATCAGTGTTTGTTTACCGATTGTCTGCATAATTAAACCGATAATTAAAGAGCCGAAGAGCCCTAATGTCATATAACTTAAACCTTGAATAAACCAACGATGTAATAATTTTTTCATAATGAATTAGTTAAGACCTCCAGTTATTTGCCATAAGTATAGCATAGAACGATTCTTAAATTACTTAAATTTTTTGAATAGCTGTTTATTTGAAAAGGAAAATCTTGAAAATAGAAGATGCTTTGTGTTGTATCTCTTCTGAAGACTTTCTTGCTTGTAAGTTAGAGATGCTTTGAAAGTGGTATATGAATAGAGTAAAGAAAATAATGAACGGGGGACAAAGACATGGATAAATTATGGCAACAAAATCTACCTATCTCCGGTATTAAAGATATTGTTCCGATTTCAGGCGGGGATGTAAATGATGCGTATCGTATAGATACAGAAGATGATCAATATTTCCTATTAGTACAACCTAACAGCTCGTATGATTTTTATTCAGCCGAAGCAGAAGGCTTGAATGATTTCGAATATGCAGATGTCACTGCACCGCGTGTTGTATCTAAAGGAGAAATTTCAGGCGATGCTTATATGATTCTAACTTGGCTTGATGAAGGCACAACGGGCAGTCAGGAAGCACTCGGCAAGTTAGTGGCCAAATTGCATGATTTTCATAATCCAGATAAAAAATTCGGCTTTGATTATTCGGATAATGGGCCAGACATTGCTTTTGATAATAGTTGGACAGATTCTTGGAAAGAAATCTTTGTGCATCGCCGTTTAGATCACTTACGTGAAAAAATCGTAGAAAAGAATTTATGGGATGTAGACCAATTGAATAAATTCGACGATGTGCGTGAAGTAATTGTTGAAGCATTGGATAATCATAAAAGTAAACCATCGCTCTTGCATGGTGATTTATGGGGCGGCAACTATATGTTCTTAAAAAATGGAGACCCTGCGTTGTTTGACCCAATGCCGTTATATGGAGACCGTGAATTTGATTTAGGTGCAACACGTGTCTTCGGAGGTTTTTCTCCAGAATTTTATGAAGCATATGATAAAGCATATCCATTAGCAGATGGGGCAGAACGTCGTATTGAATTCTATAAATTGTATTTGTTGCTGGTACATTTAGTGAAGTTTGGTTCAATGTATGAAAGTAGTGTTGAAACTTCAATGGATAAAATATTAGCAGATGCAAAACAAAAATAATTATAGGCTCATTAAGGTAAAACTTCCGTTGCGACGGAAGTTTTTTTGTGGGATGAATTAGTCTTGAAAATATATCTAAAGTAGAATTTTACTCATTCACGCATTTTTTCATAAAAAAGTGTTAATTTAGATATAAGTTAAAAAATGGGGTGAGAATATGTCAACTAAGATAAAAGACTTAGAGTTAGAAGCATCACGATTAACAAGAGAAACACATAAATTAGGGATTCCAGTTATGATAGTATTCGAAGGCGTGCCTGCTGCTGGCAAGACACGATTGTCTAATGAACTCTTATTAACGTTAGATGCAAAGTATTCTAGCTTTATTGCTACAGCGTCACCAACACAAGAGAACCTGCGTTATCAGTTCTTGCAAAAGTATTGGAATACATTACCTGCAAAAGGCGGTATCAATATTTACTTCCGCAGCTGGTATGCACATTATATCGATTACAAAGTCAATGGTATTAAACACTTGCAGTATAAGGATTATCATGTCTTGCGTGATCAAATTGATGGTTTTGAAAGTATGCTTGAAAATGATCATTATGAAATCATTAAATTCTATATTGAAATTGATGAAAAGAAACGCCAAGATCATATTCGTCAAACGAAAGAAAATCCACTAACACGTTGGAAAGCGCAAGAGTATGAAAATGTAATACCTGATGACATCTATTTAGAAGAAATGCATAAAATATTAAATGATCCGAAGCAGAAAGATTGGAAAGTCATTGACTACACAGAACGTGAACAAGCAACAATTCATATGTATGAACATATTATTAAACGCTTAAATAAAGCGATTAAAGCACATCATGAACGTACAGATAAGCGTGATGGTTTATTTTCTAAGAATTACCAAACAGATTTATTTGAGAACCATTTAACTAAAGTGAAAAAAAGTGAATATAATGACCAAATTGAAAAATTACAGCAGCGTATGTTAGAAATTCAATTTGCATTATATGAAAGAAAAATCCCGTTAATTCTTGTCTTTGAAGGTATGGATGCTGCGGGTAAAGGCGGTAACATCAAACGTATTCGTGAAAAATTAGATCCGACGGGTTATGAAGTAAATGCAATCAGTGCACCTACAGATGTGGAGTTAGCGCATCAATATTTATGGCGGTTTGCGCGTGATATGCCGAGAACGGGTCATATTGAAATGTTTGACCGCAGTTGGTATGGCCGAGTTTTAGTTGAACGTGTTGAAGGTTTTGCAACAATAGATGAATGGCAGCGTGCATATGGTGAAATCAATGATTTCGAAAAAATGTGGACAGATGAAGGTGCCATTATTATAAAATTCTTCTTAAGCTTGGATAAAGATATTCAACTTGAACGTTTTAAAGCTAGAGAAGATAATCCAGATAAGCAATGGAAGATTACAGATGAGGATTGGCGTAACCGCGATAAATGGGATTTATATTTAGAAGCGAGTGCTGATATGATACAAAAAACAAATACGTCTCATGCGCCTTGGTATATCGTACCGGCTGATCACAAGAAATCAGCACGAATTGCGGTGTTGAAGCGAATTATTAAAACATGTGAAACTGCCCTGTGGGGTGTTAATCACGATTAAGTGTGTTTAAAAAGTGTCTACGTGCATTGGAAGAGGCGCGTACACCCTTCAGTTTTATGGAGAGATGCGAAAGGGAGAGAGAAAGATGGTAAGAAATTATTCACGGAATTATTATTTTCATCATGTTGAACACCGTAAAGTTCAGCAGAGTTCGAAGCGGACATTGTGGGCATCTTTAATTATTACATTGATATTTACCATTGTAGAATTCGTCGGCGGTCTAGTTTCGAATTCTTTAGCATTACTGTCTGACTCATTCCATATGTTGAGTGATGTCTTAGCACTAGGATTATCGATGTTAGCCATTTATTTTGCTAGTAAAGCTCCTACCAATCGCTTTACATACGGTTATCTTCGTTTAGAAGTCATCGCCGCATTTTTAAATGGACTTGCTTTAGTTGTTATTTCATTGTGGATTTTTTATGAAGCAATTATGCGTATAATTTACCCGAAACCAATTGAAGACGGTATTATGCTTGTTGTTGCGGTTATTGGTTTAATTGTCAATATTGTATTAACATGGCTGCTTTATAATTCATTGAAATCAGAAGACAATATCAATATTCAAAGTGCATTATGGCATTTTTTCGGAGACTTATTAAACTCAGTCGGAGTTATCGTAGCAGTTGTTTTGATTAAACTTACAGGAATCCAACTGATTGACCCGATATTAAGTATTGTGATTTCAGCAATTTTATTGAATGGCGGTTATAAAATTTTAAAAAATGCTTGGCTGATTCTAATGGCTTCTGTACCTGAAGAGCTTGATGTCGATCAAATTATTGCTGATATGAAACAAGCTGACCAAGTAATCGATGTTCATGAATTCCATCTTTGGAGTGTAACTTCTGACCAATATTCTTTATCTGCGCATGTTGTTTTAGATAGCAAGAGCAGTCAAGATGCTTACCAAATCATCAATCAACTTGAGCATTTGTTAAAAAGCAAGTATGGTCTCCATCATACAACACTGCAAATAGAACATTTAGATTTAAATCATTTAGATGAAATTTATTTTGAACAATTTGAGCAATAAAAAAGTCCGATGTGCTATTAACAGCACTTCGGACTTTTTTCGGTTAATCATTAAAATTCTTTAGCAAAAGATTCAGCTTGTTGAATCGCATTTAATTTAATTTCTTCAGCTTTTTCAGGTACTTTATTATGACCTTCAACTGCGATTAATTTATATTTAGGAACACCCAAGAAATTGAGGATAGTACGGATATAACGGTCTCCCATTTCCATTTCAGCCGTAGGACCTTCGCTATAAAAACCGCCGCGTGATTGAATATGCAATGCAGTTTTATCAGTAAGCAAACCTTGTGGTCCTTCAGAAGTGTATTTGAATGATTTACCAGCAACTGAAACAGCATCGAAATAACGTTTCACTGCAGGCGGGAATGATAAGTTCCACATTGGTGTAGCAATAACATATTTATCAGCAGCTACAAATTGATCAACGATTTCTGTTAAACGACTTACTTTATGTTGTTCAACTTCAGTTAAAGTTTCACCATTTTGCAACTTGCCCCATCCAGAGAATACATCGGCATCAATTTCAGGTACTTCATCTTTGAATAAATCAATATGAATCACTTCGTCATCCGGGTGAGATTCTTGATAACTTTCTATAAATGCTTTGCCGACTGCCATTGAATTAGAAACCATTTCGTCAAGTGGGTGTGCAGTAATATAAATAACTTGTGACATTATATATCCTTCTTTCATCTCTGTTTATTAGATATATTTATTATACTTGGTACATAAATTATATGCAAAGTGTCTATTTTACACTTTTTTAAATTTAAGCGGAAAAACAAAAATGAGGAAATTTCGTGAACAATATCACAAATCACTATGACATTGACAATATGAGCGTATAATACAGTTGAATTTATTAAATTGAGGTGTATATTGGCATGAAGAATTTATTAATCGGTGTCATGCTTATAATGCTTATTATGGGTTCTGGTTATTTTATGATTAAATCAGAAATACGTCGTGATGCCAGTGCGGTTGCTGCACAAAAGTTGAAAATGAAAGGTATTACTACTGAAGCACAATTAAAAGCTGTATTTAATGATCCGAAGAAAAAAGAAGGCGCAAAGTTAGCTGCGTATGAAAATGCAGTGGAAAACCATGTGTTACCACGTAGTAAACATTTTCAAACTGCAGAAGCAGCTTATAAAGAATCTTTAAAATTAAAACATGATAAATAAAAAAGCAAAGCAGTAATTCAATCTTTGTCTGAAAGAGTTTGATTGAATTACTGCTTTGCCTCATTATGTTGAATGAAATTTGAAATTTCGATATGTCTTAAGTCATATAAAGAAGGAAGATGTTCTGTAAAGCTTTCAAGCTTTTGTAAAAATGGATATTCGTTTGTCCATTGATTTACTTGATCTGCGAATTGTCCATCAACAAGTTGATGATACATTTGCGGAATGACACTGAACAATCGGTCATCTTGCCACAGCTTATAAACACCCACAAGTGCTAATGCTACCAATAGTCCTTTAATTAATTTCCACATTATCTTTCTCCTTGGAATAAAGTAGGTCTTAAAAATTATTATATAATATTTTTATTCAGATTACCAGAATGTGATAAAGGCTATATGTAATAGGGAAAGCGTGATATAATTTTAGCAACTAACACCATGAATTAAATTAGGAGGCGTAGTATGAAGAAATGGCGATCTCGTTTATTTACGATTATAGGAGTTTTACTTATCTTAGTAGGTATCTATTTCGTATTTAAACCTCAAATAGATCATTTTATTACAGGTAAACAAAATGAAGAGAAAATAGAACAATATGATAAAAAGCAAGCAGATAATAAAGAAAAACATAAAAAAGCGCCGCAAGTTCCAAAAGACAAATCACAGTTAGTAGGGTACATAGACATTCCTAGTGTGCATATTAAAGAACCGGTTTACCCGGGAGCTGCAACACCAGAACAACTTAATCGCGGAGTAAGTTTAGCAGAAGACGATGAATCATTAGACCAGCAAAACATATCAATAGCGGGTCATACAAATACATCTGGCGATTATCAATTTACAAACCTTCATAAAGTGAAAAAGGGTGCTAAAGTCACATTTAAAGTTGGAGATGAAACGCGTAAGTATAAAATGACTTCTATTAAAGATGTGAATCCAGATGAGGTCAGTGTTTTAGATGAACATAAAAATAAAAAAGATCAACTGACTTTGATTACTTGTGATGATTATAATCCTCAAACAAATGTATGGGAAAAAAGAACAATTTTTGTTGCTGAAAGAGTAGCATAAGAAAAACCGCTTAGCCGATATAGGTGCTAAGCGGTTTTTGAAGTTTTAGGCTTCTAAAGTCTCAGTGATTTTTTCTGCAGTATCTTCAGGTAAATTGCTGCAATCAATTTCAAATCCTAAATCTTGTATCATACGATAATCCATTGTATTAGGTTGGCCGCCTGTGATTAAATAATCTCCGACAAAGATTGAATTTGCAGCTAATAATGCAAATGGTTGAAGTGATTGTAAATTGACTTCACGTCCGCCTGCGATACGAATTTCTTTTGTTGGGTTAACTAAACGGAAAATGGCAATAATGCGCAAACATTTCATTGGTGTTAATTCATCCATATCACCAAATTTAGTACCTTGAATAGGATGTAAGAAGTTAATTGGAATACTATCTGCATCTAATTCTTTTAATGCAAATGCCATATCGATTCTATCATGTGCAGTTTCACCCATACCGCAAATGACACCTGAACATGGTGAAATGTTATTTTCTTTCATGATTTCTACTGTTTTGACACGGTCTTCATATGTATGTGTTGTTACGACAGTGTCATGATAATTTTCACTTGTATTCAAGTTATGGTTATATCGATCTACACCTGCTTCTTTTAAACGAGAAGCTTGGTCTTCATTAGCTAAACCTAAACATGCACAAATTTTTAATTGAGGATGGTTTTCTTTAATTTGACGAACTGACTCCGTAATATGATCGACTTCTTTATCGCTTGGTCCTCTTCCGCTCATCACAATACAGTATGTACCGATTTGATTATCAGCCGCAGCATCTGCACCTGCGATAATATCATTTTCTGGAATTAAAGCGTAACGATCTTTGCGCTTCATATCTCTAGATTGACCACAGTACCCACAATCCTCTGGACAAATCCCGCTTTTCGCATTCAAAATCATATTTAATTTTACTTTCTTTCCATAATAATGTTTACGTACAGCGTATGCTTCATCTAATAACGTGAAAGTATCAATCGTTTCATCTGTGTACAAATCAAAAGCTTCTTCTTTTGTTAATGCGTAGCCGTTAATAATTTTGTGTGCTATATCCATTTTTTAAATCCCCTTTACTCACAAAGTATGTTAACTAATAACAATAAAAAGTTTACATTTATTAAGGGGATTACGCAAGGAGTTATAAAACAATTGTAAAAAGAAACTTTAAGAAACGTAAAGATAATGTAAAATTATCATTAACAATTGGTTATACGTGTTAACTTATCGGGGGATATTAACTATAATAAAATATAAATTGTTGAGAATTTTGTTTTATTGAAGAAATGAGTTTTAATACAATATTGATTCTAAATAATTTAAATAAATTGATTATTAGCAAGGGAGATAGTAAGAAATGGAAACACGGCTTGATTATAAACAAGTATTAGCTACCATCAAAAAGAATTTATGGTTATTAATCGCTTTACCCTTAATAGCAGCAATATTAGTTTTTGCAGCTACTCATTTTTTGATTAAACCTAAGTATGAATCTTCAACGCAAATTATAGTTAATCAAAAAGAAAAAGATGACCAAATGATGGCTCAACAACTTCAATCTGACTTACAACTGGTGAATACATATTCGGAAATTATTAAGAGTCCGAGAATTATGGATGAAGTATCAGAAGGTTTAAAGAATAAATATTCAGGAAGTCAGCTTTCAAGTATGACTAATGTTGAAAGTACAGCACAATCTCAAATATTGAAAATAAAGGTAGTTACTCATAATGAGAAGGATTCAAAAATTATTGCGAATGAAGTAGCAGATACCTTTAAAAAAGAAATCGATAACATTATGAAAGTTGATAATGTATCTGTATTGTCGAAAGCAGAAAACGGAGTGAAAATATATCCGAAGCCCGTTACAAACACATTACTTGGTGCACTTATCGGATTAGTAATAGCAATTTTCATTGCTGTATTAAGAGAATTGTTTGATAAACGAATTAAAAATGAAGAGGACGTTGAAAGAGTTCTTGACTTACCAGTATTAGGAGCAATTAATAAATTCTAAAAGGGGAAAAATGATGAAACAAAAAGACAATCAAAAGCATCAACTTATCACTTTGCATGAACCTAAATCTGTTATAAGTGAAAAATTTCGAGGCATCAGATCGAATCTTTTATTTTCTTCAGCTGATGAAACGATAAAAGGAATAGTTGTTACAGCAGAAAAACCGTCAGCTGGGAAATCTACAATCGCATCTAATTTAGCTATCACTTATGCTCAAGCTGGATATAAAACTTTGATTATTGATGGAGATATGAGAAAACCTACATTACATTATATATTTAATAAAATGAACAATCATGGGTTATCATCAACTATTATTAATAATATAAAGTTAGAGGATTCAATAGAAGAAACAGAGATAGAAAACTTAGATATTTTGACGTCTGGACCAATTCCGCCTAACCCATCGGAATTAATTGGTTCATCTAATTTCAATGAAATTATCTCGACACTAAAGGACCGTTATAATTTTATTGTTTTAGATACACCGCCAGTTAATACAGTAACGGATGCACAGATATACTCAAAATATATTACGCATTCAATTTTAGTAATAGATGCTGAAAAGAACAACAGAACTGAAATTACTAAAGCTAAATCTCTTTTAGATAGAGTAGATTCAAAAATATTGGGTGTTGTTTTAAATAGGACTCCAAAAGATAAGTCATCTAGTTATTATGCTTATTATGGAAGTGAAGATAAGTGATTGATATTCATAATCATATAATTCCTGGTGTTGATGATGGACCTAAAATCGATATAGAAACAATTATGCTGCTTAAACAAGCTAAAAAAGAAGGTGTGACAGGTATTATTGCAACACCGCATCATTTGCATACAAGATATTCAAATGATTTTGATGAAGTCATCAAAAGTATTGAGGAACTTAATCAACATGAAGAGATAAAAGCGCTAGATGTTAATATTTATCCAGGACAAGAAATAAGAATAACAGACCAGATTATCACGGGGATTGAAGTGGGGACGATTAAGGGGTTGAACCACTCTAAATATCTGCTCATCGAATTCCCTTCTAATGAAGTTCCTCATTATACAAAGCAATTATTTTTTGAGATCCAAAGTAAAGGTTTTATTCCGGTTATTGCACATCCTGAACGTAATAAAGCGATTATTCAAGATGTGGAAATACTTTATGATTTAATTAATGCAGGTGCATTAAGCCAGATCACATCTACATCATTGACAGGTGTGTTAGGGAAAAAATTACAAAGCTTTTCTATACAGTTGCTGGAAAATAATTTAACACATTTTATTTCTTCTGATGCACATAATACTGAAGAAAGACCCTTTATAATGCAATCGCTTTTTAATAATAAGAAATTAAATCGTGTTGAAGACGAAATGAATCAATGCATTTTTAATGCAGAAAAATTAATTGCTGATCAAAATGTTGTAAAAAATGTACCGAGCATGCCGAAAAAGAATAAATTTTGGCTATTTAGATAAATATAGTACTGAGACGACTCTTCATTTTTGGGGAGTCGTTTTTTAATTTTTTAGTTTGATATATGAGATATAAATGTGTCTAAAGTGTGTCTTTTGTAAATTTAATGTTAACTATATAGTTGTTTTGAGGTGAAAAATATCAAAAAAAGGAAAAATCAAAATTTATGTTTGTCTGTAAAATTAAAATTTAAGTGATTATATGGCTATAAACAAAATAAATAATAAAATCCTTTCGTTTATCTACCTACTGGTAATAAGTTGATACAAAGAGGATAGTTAGACATTTATCGTTAACAAAATTATTGATTAAAATAAAATTGTAATAATTAAAAAATGATTTAAGATTAGAGAGGCTAACCAATAAATTTAGTTCAACTAAATTTTAAAATAAATAGATAATTTTATATGCGAAAAGCACACAATTGATGGTAAGATAGAGATGTAATAATTTTTTGACAATTTAAGCAAGCACACGGTAAAAATTACAATTTTATATTTTGAAAGGGGATTACATCTTTATGAGAAATAACTCACATTCTCGTGGTTTTGACGCGAGACGTCAAAACAAGTATTCCATTCGTAGATTCACAGTAGGGACGGCTTCTATTATTGTAGGAGCAACATTACTTTTCGGATTAGGTAATGAAGCAAAAGCTGCTGAATCAGAAGCACCTTCGACACAAGAAACAGGTAACACTACTGGCCAGTCGGGAGAAACGCCAGCAGCTGGAGAAGGTAGTTTAGAAGCACCAGCAGCTGACCAAACGATTGATAAAACTGCGAGTGGAACTGAAGATGTTGCCGTTGCAGCGCCAGCAGAAACGCCGGCACCGGATGTTAAAGCAGAACAACCTGTTAAAGCACAGGAAACAAATGCTGAACAACCGCCTGCAGCAACAGAAGTTAAACCTGAAGCACCGAAAGTTCAAGATGCACCAGTAATTGAACAACCACAAAATGTTGAGGCACCGAAAGTTCAAGACGCACCAGTAATTGAAAAGTCTCAAAACGTTGAAGCGCCACAAGCAGAACAAGTTCAAGCACCAAAAGGGGAAGCAACACAAGCACCAGTTCAAACAGAACAACAAAAAACGCCAGCTCAAGCTGATACTGCTACTGACAATAGCAAACCAGTTCAAGCTGACGCACCAACAAGTTCAGTACAAGATTCTTCGGCTAAACCAGCTGCTGACAACAGCACAGTTGTTGAAGAAAAAGGTACTACTGAAACACCAAATAAAGGAACTCAAGCGACTGACAATCAACAAGTTCCAACTGAAAAAGGATCAACTTCACTTTCTGCAGATCAGAAGCCACAAACTACTACTGCTGAAAGTGGTACAGCGACACCTTTAAAACAGCAATTAAATAATGATTCAGTTACTACTAATGATACTACTAGCGGAGCTCAAAATCAAAAGCTAACTGCAGTAGATCAACCCGCTGCGACAGGTAAAGTAGCTGCAGCTCCAGTAAATGGTCAAGCTTTAGCAAACGATGGTCAAATTGATTCAGCAAAAGTTGATGTTTCTGACCCAGCAGTATACAAAGCTATCCAAGAATCATCTCAACAAAAAGATGCTAGTACTATTCAAGCGACTGCTGAATCAGCACCTGCTACACGCCAATTGACTTTCAATAGTTTTGCAGTAGCTCCAAGTTCAACGAAACAAGTAGCACAAAATAACGTTTCAGCACCACAGACAAATACTTTGGCTCTTGCTAAAGCATTTGCAGCTGCACCTCCATCAGTGAAAGAAGAGTTGGAAGCAAGTGCAATCTATTCACCGGGAACTTGGATGCAAACATATGGGTACCAAGGTAATGCAGTTGTTATGCGAGAAGGTAGTAAATATAATAATACTTCTAATCAAGAACCTATCGCTGGAGTGAAAGTTTATTTACAATGGACAGACAAAACAGGATATGTTTCGCCAGTATACTATACTATTTCTGGAGAAGATGGAAGATATGTTTTTGACTTATCAAAAGCTCAAACAGATGCTTCAGGAAAACAACATACTTTCAATTTAGCAGCAGATCCGCAAATTGCGCTTAGAACATGGGCAGAAAGTCCAGACCCTACATTAAATGTAGTAAAAGAAGGAGATTCTATACGAGGTTTCCATAATAGGCTTCAACGTGTAAATGAATCTTGGGATTTCACAGCTGGTATAAATAGAGTTGTTACTAGCCAAGTAATCTTAGAAGAAAAACCATTGCAAAATGATTGGCTTATTAAACCAGAAGCACAATGGGAAACATCTGGAACTTCAGATGGTATTTGGGCTAACACAGGTGATTATGGTAAAGTATCAGGTTCTGTCTGGTATGATTTAACTGCTCCATATGGCTCAGATGCACGTTGGATAATGAAAGATACTTCTGATGTAAATGCTACGGGAGTAAAAGTAGTAGCATCATATGTAAATGATCAAGTTGCAATTTTATTTGATAATTGGAAAAAAGCTAATCCAAATGCTACTATTGAAGATTTCAGAAGTGCGCAACAACAAATTGTAAATGATTACCAAGCAACTAATGGAGTAGGTTCACATATTGCTGAAAGCGTTGTCGGTACAGTTGATAAAAACGGAGATTACTATATTCCGTTTAGAGGTTTATATGGTATCAGTCCGTATCAACAATATAGTGGAGCGCCTATTTCAAAAACAATTTCTGATGCAGAATTTGGAACATTAGTTAAAGATGCAGATATAAGTCACAGTAATTTAATGGCATGGAACGGAACTATTGGTCAAAAACATCGTCATATCAACTCTGATTATATGTATATTGTGCCAATCATTGAAAATACGCCTACTTTTAGTAACAACTATTATAACAATATGTTTACTACAGCAGATGTTTCAAGAGATATTAATGATGCTAAGATGCTTTCATCGTATAATGGATCAAGTCAAGACTTCGCTTTTGTAACTACTAATCCAATGCATGATATTTCAGTTGAAGGTTCAGATGCTGAAGTAGCTAAACCAGGAGATGTATTAGTTTCAAAAACTGATGGTTTATTCCCAGGAACAGAGTATCAAATTCAGTGGTTTAAAGATGGCGTTGCAGTAGGTTCTCCAGTGACAGTAACTGCAGCAGCAGATGGAACAGTAAAATCAGTGCCATTGACAGTACCAACAGATTTAAATACCAAAGCAATTTATACTTCGGGAGTATTCTCACAAGGAGTAAGTACTACTTCTACAGGTACAGCATTAGCGCTTGACTCAATCTCAGCTGAACCTTTTGTAATTGCAGATTTAAATGAGCCTGAATATAAAGACGGCGCAGGATTGCCGGGCAGCACAGTAGAAATTGGTGCACCGACATTCACAAATCCGACAACAGGCGAATCAGTTGAAGTACCAGAAAATACAAAATTCGAAGCAGGCGACAACGCACCGGAAGATGTAACAGTAAATCCGAACGGATCATTGAGCGTAGTAGTACCAGAAGGTGCAGCACCAGGAGATGTCATCACAGTACCAGTGAAAGTAACATATCCGGATGGTTCAACAGATACAGTTGATGTACACGTAACAGTATCAACACCGCAAACAGATTTGAATGAGCCAGAATATAAAGACGGTGCAGGATTGCCGGGCAGCACAGTAGAAATTGGTGCACCGACATTCACAAATCCGACAACAGGCGAATCAGTTGAAGTACCAGAAAATACAAAATTCGAAGCAGGCGACAACGCACCGGAAGGTGTAACAGTAAATCCGAACGGATCATTGAGCGTAGTAGTACCAGAAGGTGCGACACCTGGAGATGTCATCACAGTACCAGTGAAAGTAACATATCCGGATGGTTCAACAGATACAGTTGATGTACACGTAACAGTATCGACACCAGATACGACTCCACCAACTATTCAACCAATCGATGATGTGACAGTACCAGAAGATCAAGCAATCACACCGATTCCAGTAGTAACTGATGATGAAAATGCAACTGTAGATGTAAAAGATTTACCTGACGATGTCATTTACAACCCGGAAACTGGTCAAATCGAAGGAACACCGTCTACACCAGGTGAATATCAAGTAACAGTAACAGTAACAGATGAAGCTGGTAACCAAACTTCTGAAGACTTCACAATCACAGTAACAGACGCAACAGCGCCAGTTATTGAACCGATTGCAGATAATTCTTCGCTACAAGGTGCTGAAATCGATCCGATTCCAGTAGTAGTAGATGACCCAGAGGCTACTGTAGACGTAACAGGATTGCCAGAAGGTTTAGTTTATAACCCTGATACAAAACAAATCGAAGGCACGGCAACAGTCCCTGGCACTTATGAAGTGACAGTAACTGCTACTGATAAAGCGGGCAACTCATCTGAAGAAACGTTCACATACACAGTGGTAGATACAACACCACCAATTGTAGAACCAATTGATGATGTAACAGTACCGGAAGATCAAGAAATTACACCTATCCCAGTTAAGTATACTGATGATAGTAAATCAGAAGTATTAGTTGAAGGTCTTCCAGAAGGATTATCGTATAATCCAACAACAGGTCAAATCGAAGGAACACCTGCAACACCTGGTGAATATCCAATCACAGTGACTGTAAAAGATGAAAAAGGTAATTCACAAGAAGTGAAATTCACAATCACAGTTGAAGATACAACGCCACCAGTTGTAAATCCAATCGATGATGTGACAGTACCAGAAGATCAAGCAATCATACCAATTCCAGTTGTAACTGATGATGAAACTGCGACTGTAGATGTAGAAGGCTTGCCGGAAGGTGTCACTTACAATCCAGAAACAGGCCAAATCGAAGGAACGCCGACAACACCAGGAACATACCCAGTGACAGTAACAGTAACAGATGAAGCTGGTAACCAAACTTCTGAAGACTTCACAATCACAGTTAAAGATACAACGCCTCCAGTAGTAAATCCAATCGATGATGTGAAAGTGCCAGAAGATCAACCAATTATACCGATTCCAGTTGTAACGGATGATAAAACTGCAACTGTAGATGTAACAGGCTTGCCGGAAGGTGTCACTTACAATCCAGAAACAGGTCAAATCGAAGGAACACCGACGACACCAGGTGAATATCCAGTAACAGTAACAGTAACAGATGAAGCTGGTAACAAAACTGAGGAGCACTTCACAATCACAGTTGAAGATAAAACTGCACCAGATGCTCCGGTTATCAACCCAGTTAATGAAGGAGACAAAACGGTTTCAGGTACTGGCGAACCAAATGGTACAGTAACAGTAACATTCCCAGACGGATCAACAAGTACAGGTAAAGTTGATGAAGATGGTAACTGGACTGTAAACGTACCAGAAGGCACTGAGTTGAAACCGGGCGATAAAGTTACAGCAACAGTAACAGACGAAGCAGGCAATGTTTCTGAAGAAGCAACTGTAACAGTAACTGAAAAAGATACTGTAGCTCCTGATAAACCAGTCATCAATCCAGTTGACGAAGGAGACAAAACAGTTTCAGGTACTGGCGAACCGAACGGCACAGTAACAGTAACATTCCCAGACGGGTCGACAAGTACAGGTAAAGTTGATGAAGATGGCAATTGGACTGTAAACGTACCAGAAGGTACTACAGTTAAAAAAGGTGATAAAATCACTGCAACAATTACAGACGAAGCAGGCAATGTTTCTGAAGAAGCAACTGTAACAGTCACAGGAAAAGATACTGTAGCTCCTGATAAACCAGTCATCAATCCAGTTGACGAAGGAGACAAAACAGTTTCAGGTACTGGCGAACCGAACGGCACAGTAACAGTAACATTCCCAGACGGGTCGACAAGTACAGGTAAAGTTGATGAAGATGGCAATTGGACTGTAAACGTACCAGAAGGTACTACAGTTAAAAAAGGTGATAAAATCACTGCAACAATTACTGACGAAGCAGGCAATGTTTCTGAAGAAGCAACTGTAACAGTCACAGGAAAAGATACTGTAGCTCCTGATAAACCAGTCATCAATCCAGTTGACGAAGGAGACAAAACAGTTTCAGGTACTGGCGAACCGAACGGCACAGTAACAGTAACATTCCCAGACGGGTCGACAAGTACAGGTAAAGTTGATGAAGATGGCAATTGGACTGTAAACGTACCAGAAGGTACTACAGTTAAAAAAGGTGATAAAATCACTGCAACAATTACTGACGAAGCAGGCAATGTTTCTGAAGAAGCAACTGTAACAGTAACTGGAGAAGAACCAAATCAAGGTACTGATGGAGATAAAGGTGACACTGGAAACAATGGAGATAATACAACTCCAGGTAACAACACTACTCCAGGAGATAATGGTGAAACTTCTGAACCAGGTACAAACGGATCAGTAGACAACAACGGTAACCAAGGAAATACTGGAAGCACAGGTGACAACTCTGAAGCACCTGCTCCAAGCAACCAAGGTACAGATAATAATACTGCTACTGATAATGCATCTGAATTACCAAATACAGCTGTAGGAACTGACGACAACGCTAATAATGGTCAAGTAGCTGTTCCAGGAATGGAAGCATCTGACAATGGCCAAGTTGTAACAGAAAATGGTGTTCCAGCAGAAGCTGCGAACAACTCTGAAGCACCTGCTGAACAAGCTAAAGGTGATAAAGAATTACCAGAAACTGGTACAAATAACACTGGCAGCGCAACATTATTCGGCGGATTATTTGCAGCATTAGGTTCAATCCTATTGTTCAGAAAACGTCGTCAAGAGAAAAAAGATAACTAATTTTTAAAAATAATAAATATTGAATAAGTTATCGAGAGGCGCGTCCTTATAGGGCGCGTCTCTTTTTCTGTGCATTTATAAAATGTATTCGTTTTCAAATAATGTTACGCCACGTGTTTCATATATTTTAGAAAGGACATAATAACACTAAGGTGCATTATTTAAAAAAATAAATATCGTAAGTCTAGCTATTATATAGCGTTTAATTAAAAATTATAGATTACTATGTTATAAAAAACATACATCTTATTTATTAATGTACCTGAAAAAGAAAGGGGAAATGCAATACATGAAAAAGAAACGTAGTGCATTTATGGCAGACGCAAGACGTAGTAACAGATATTCCATAAGAAAATTCACATTAGGAACTGCATCTATCATTGTAGGTGCAACTTTAGTATTTGGTATTGGAGGAGAGGCACGAGCAGCAGAAGTTAATAATTCGTCCCAGAATGGCTCTTCAAATAATGGTCAATCAGAAGACGGTAATCAAACTGGAGAAGCAAGTCAACAAGCTCCCGACAACACAACTACATCAACAACAAATGATGGGCAACAAACAAATACACTAGCACAACAATCTGATCAAAGTGATAGTGCAACTGCAGAACAATAACCAGAACAAAGCGCAACTGCACCATCACAGAATAAAGAAGATACATCAACGTCAGAAAATACTCAACCACCACAACAATCTGCAGATAGTGCTAGCAATGAAACTCAAACACCAGAATCCACTACATCAGCTGATAAAGAAACGGTGAAAGATAGTAATTCAACATCTGAAACTAATCAGAAAGAAGACAGTACTGTAAATAAAGAAGATGCATCAACACCAGATTCAGGAACAAACCAAGTTAAACAAGAGACTCAAAATACACCACAACAAGAAACTGCTAAACAAGTGGATCAACCACAATCAGTGCCGCAAACTGATCAATCTAAAGCAACTGATACTCAAACAGCAGAATCACAACAAGTTAATCTTCAAACAAAACAAACAACTACAAATACAAAAGAAGCGGCTGCTGAAAGTAATATAACAAAACCAACTGAACAACCGACAGGTCAAACACTGCAAAATACAGAACCACAATCAAAATCTGATCAAACAAGTTTACCTCAACCTGAGTCAAATATAGAAAATAGTAATACACCGCAGACTCAGACATTAGAAGCTGTTGATAACACTTCATCTAATACTGTGAATCCTGATTCGGTTTCAACAGATGGTACTGCTTCGACAAATGCCGACGCTGGCGGTTTAGCTAATAACCAACAAGTTCAAAAATTGGCTGATGAAGCAGGCGTTCAAGCTACAGATTCTCCTGAAGTTGCTATGGCTAAAATGTTACAGCAATCTTCTAATAATAAAGATGCAAATACAATTCAAGCGACTGCTCCACAAGGTGCAACTACACGCAGAATGATGCGTGCTATGGTTACACCAGAATCAACGACATCGAATACAAATACAAATTCAACATCATCGCAACCAACAGGAAATGCAGCAGCGCAAGTTCAAACATTTTCATCTCCAGCACAAGCTAATACAACTCCGATTGTAGCGGATGCTTTAGCAGACGGTTATATCAAATCTACTACAGATGCGACTAACGCTGCACATACACTTTCTGGACGTGCATGGGTAGTTGATCATGGTACTCCAGCTACAATGTCCAATGGATTAACTCCTGTTCCAGAAGGTACGAATGTTTACATGCAATGGATAGACACTGATGGCGCAGTATCACCAGTTTATACTGCGAAAACTACAAATAAATTGGGCAGTAGTGATGGCAGTCAAGTCGGCCCTGGTGCATATGCATTCGATTTACGTCAAGGATGGACTGACTTAAACGGTAAAACACATACCTATTCAGCTATAGGAAGCCAAGATTATCGTTTATGGATTAATGATTATCAAACAGAAAACGGAAATACAGCAACAATGCTGCGTCAAGCTGGCGGATTCTTCCCAGGTTCGTACGTTGGCTCTGCAACAAGTTCAAACTTAGGACAATTCCCATTAGCTGGAACGAATATGCAGCGTACTGGCATTTATATGGCAGTAAAACCTACTTCAGGCTATATGACAAAACCGGATGCAGAGCAAATTCATGATACACTTGGACCAATAAATGCTCCGAGTGTTAACTTAGCTGCTAAAAATTCTGTAAGCGGTAATGTATGGTTAGAAACTGGCGCTGGTGACCAAGCTAACTCAGGCACTGGACCTAATAAAAACCTTGCTTTAGGAGATAAAGTGGCTGCAGGTTACAGAGTTGTGATGTCTTCATTAACTAAAGATGGTGCAAAAGATTATGATGCTAAAGTCAACAGCTTACCGCAAGACCAACGTTCAGCTGCGGCGAAATCTTTATTGGAAGCACATCCAGAATATATTTCTGCAACGGTTTATGGTGAAACAGATGCAAACGGTAATTATACTTTACGATTTCCAGCTGGTACTTTAGATACAAGTCATATGTATGGTTATGTAGAAGACCCAAATGGCAATATCGTCAATACGTATTCATCGTTTACAAGTCCGCAATTCCAAGCACCAAATAATAATTTATCGTGGACGCCGCAAACATCACCTGCTCAAAACTTAGTGGCAAACCCTATGTGGTATAACGTTAACTTTGCGGTCGTGCCAACTTCTAATGTAACCATTGATGTGCTTAATTATAATGCGACGACAACACCAGCAGCACCTGGCAGTAATGTATCAATAGCATTACCAGGTACTACATTATCACCGCTTCCAACCCACATCGAATGGAGAGACTCAACTGGCAAAGTAATCTCAAAAACTGCAGACTTTACAACCATCGATGAAGGTGAAGCGTTAGGTGGCTTTAAAGTACCAACAGATGCAAAAGCAGGCAGTATTTACACAGCTTATCTTGTATCTGGAGGCAATGACGTATCAGCGGATTCATTTATTGTACAAACTTACAATAAAGCATACGATCCAACCGCGACACCAGTGAATAATCAGTACAATACACCTACAACATCAGATCAAGTAACAGGCAGCGTCACAATTCCAAACTATCCAGCTGATCAACCAGCACCGAAAATTACAGTTAACGATTCATCGTTATTACCTGATGGTAAGACACCAGGAACAGTTAATGTACCAGTAACTGTCACATATCCAGACGGCACTACAGATACGGTCAATGTTCCAGTTACAACAGCAGAACCGCAAAATAACAGCTATGAACCAACAACGTATCCAGTGAACAACCCTAATGGTACACCGACAACAGAAGACCAAGTTAAAGATAATGTAACAGTACCGAATTATCCGACAGACGGTCCGCAACCGCAAGTGACAGTAGATGATCCTTCATCATTACCAGATGGCACAACACCAGGAACAGTAAAAGTACCAGTGACAGTCACATATCCGGATGGTACAACAGACCACGTAGATGTAGATGTCACAACAGGAGCAACAGACGCAGCACAATATAACCCAACAGCAGATCCTGTCAATAATAACTTTGGCACACCAACAACAGCAGAAGATGTTACCAAGAATGTTAAAGTTCCAGATTATCCGACAGATGCAGCACAACAACCAACAATTACTGTAGAAGATCCATCAACATTGCCAGATGGTACAACACCAGGTACAACGGATGTTTCAGTGATTGTCACATATCCAGACGGCACAATTGATCATATTACAGTGCCTGTTACAACAGGTAATCCGCAAGCAGACACATACACGCCTGAAACAAAAGATATTACAAATCCAAGCGGTACGCCTACAACAGAAAATCAAATTAAAGATAATGTAACAGTACCGAATTATCCAGCAGACGGGCCACAACCGACAATCACAATAGATGAAGGTACAGTATTGCCAGACGGTAATACACCAGGCACAGTAGAAGTACCTGTCACAATCACATATCCAGATGGTTCAAAAGACCAAGCAACAGTCAACGTAACGACTACACCAGTTACAGCACTGCAATATGAACCAACAGCAGAACCAATCACAAAACCGCACGGCACACCAACAACAGCAGAAGACGTTATCAGCAATGTATCTGTACCAGACTATCCGACAGACGGCCCGCAGCCGACAATTACAATAGATGAAGGTACAACATTACCAGACGGCAATACAACAGGAACTGAAAATATTCCAGTGACTGTAACGTATCCGGACGGTTCTATTGATAAAGTTGTTGTGCCCGTAACAACGCAACCTTCAACAGCAGAAGAATACGATCCGACAACAGGCACAATTACTCACAATTTCGGTACGCCGACAACAGAAAATGAAGTTGTAAACAGTGTGACAGTACCAGGCTACCCAACAGATGGCGAACAACCAGTCGTTACAGTAGATGATCCATCTAATTTACCGGATGGCCAAACAACTGGTTCAGTGAAAGTACCAGTCACAGTCACATATCCGGACGGTTCCAAAGATCAAATAGAAGTCACTGTTAATACAGGTGATTCACAAGCGGTTCGATATGATCCAGAATCAAAACCAATGAACAATCCTTATGGAGACCCTGTTACAGAAAATCAAGTAACAGATAATGTAACCGTACCAAATTATCCATCGACAGCAGATCAACAACCTACAGTGACAGTGGATGACCCATCAAGCTTGCCGGACGGTAATACACCAGGTACAACAAATGTACCAGTAACGGTGACATATCCAGATGGTACAACTGATCACACAACTGTCGAAGTAACAATTGGAGAAAAGAATTCTGACACTTATGACCCAACAGCAAATCCAATCAATAATAAATATGGTACGCCAACAACTGCAGACCAAGTAATTGGTAATGTAAGTGTTCCTGATTATCCGACAGAAGGGCCACAACCAGTCATTACAGTAGACGACCCAACAAACTTGCCGAACGGACAAACAACAGGCACAGCAGAAGTACCAGTTACAGTGACATATCCAGATGGTACAACTGATCATATTAATGTTCAGGTCAATACGGGTGATTCAGATGCTGCAAATTATAATCCGGTAACACAACCAGTAGATAACCCTTACGGCACTCCAACAATACCGGATCAAGTAATTAAAAATGTAACAGTACCGAATTATCCAGCAGATGCTGAACCACCAGTGGTTTCAGTAGATAATCCAGAAAATCTGCCTAATGGCACAACTACAGGAACAGTAGAAGTTCCGGTAACTGTAACGTATCCAGATGGCACAACAGATCATACAACTGTAACCGTGAATACAGGTGATTCATTAGCAACAACAAATGAACCGACAGCTTTACCTGTGACACATCAATTCGGAGATCCTACTTCAACAGACGAAGTAATCAACAATGTGTCTGTTCCTAATTATCCTGAGGGACAAACACCTCCGACAATTACAATTGATGAAGGTACAGTACTTCCAAACGGAACAGTACCTGGTACAACTGAAGTGCCAGTTACAGTGACATACCCGGATGGATCAACAGACCATATAACAGTACCGGTTACAACTCAACCGGCAGCGCCTGTTGTTAATCCAGTCGAAGCAGGTTCAACAGAAGTAACGGGAACTGGTTATCCAGAAGGTACAGTGACTGTCACATTACCAGATGGTACAACTGAGACAGCAACTGTTGATCCTTCAGGTAATTGGAAAGTAGAAACAGATAATCCATTGAAAGATAGTGATGTTGTGAATGCTACACAAACAGTAGGCACAACTAATGATGGTCAACCAAACACGTCACCTGTCGGTACAACAACAGTAGAAGATACAAAAGCACCGTCAGCACCGCCAATCAATCCAATTGAATCAGGTTCAACGGAAGTGACAGGTACAGGAGAACCAGGCAGTACGGTGACTGTGACGTTCCCAGACGGCACAACAGGAACAGGCACAGTGGATAATGACGGAAATTGGACAGTAGATGTACCAGAAGGCACAACGTTGAACAATGGAGATAAAGTCACTGCGAACGAAACAGATAAAGCAGGCAACACATCTACAGATACGACAGCGAAAGTAACTGATACAACAGCACCAGATGCACCGCCAATCAATCCGGTCGAAGCAGGTTCAACAGAAGTAACCGGTACAGGCACACCGGGAGATACGGTGACAGTGACATTCCCGGATGGCACAACAGATACAGTAAAAGTAGACGAGGACGGAAACTGGACAGTGCCGGTACCAGAAGGCACAACGCTGAATAACGGAGACAAAGTGAAAGCGAATGAGACAGATGAAGCGGGCAATACGTCTCCTACAAATGCGTCGACAGTCACAGACACGCAAGCACCGGACGCACCTGTGATTAATCCAGTCGAAGCAGGTTCAACAGAAGTGACAGGTACAGGAGAACCAGACAGTACGGTAACCGTGACATTCCCAGACGGCACAACAGGAACAGGTACAGTGGACAATGACGGAAACTGGTCAGTGCCGGTACCAGAAGGTACAACGTTGAATAATGGAGATGAAGTTACTGCGAATGAAACAGATGAAGCAGGCAACACATCTACAGATACAACAGCGACAGTGACAGACACACAAGCACCAGATACACCTGTGATTAATCCAGTCGAAGCAGGTTCAACAGAAGTGACAGGTACAGGAGAACCAGACAGTACGGTAACCGTGACATTCCCAGACGGCACAACAGGAACAGGTACAGTGGACAATGATGGTAATTGGACAGTACCGGTACCAGAAGGAAAAACATTGAACAATGGAGATGAAGTTACTGCGAACGAAACAGATAAAGCAGGCAACACATCTACAGATACAACAGCAACAGTGACAGACACACAAGCACCAGATGCACCTGTAATTAACCCGGTCAACACTGGAGATAACACAGTTACAGGCACAGGAGA
Organism: Staphylococcus condimenti; assembly: GCF_001618885.1. Lineage (NCBI taxonomy): Bacteria > Bacillati > Bacillota > Bacilli > Caryophanales > Staphylococcaceae > Staphylococcus > Staphylococcus condimenti. The sequence goes on from NZ_CP015114.1 coordinate 2,136,734, forward strand.
ACCGGGCGGCACAGTAACCGTGACATTCCCAGATGGTTCAACTGCAACAAGCACAGTTGGTGACGATGGTACTTGGACAGCAGACATACCAGAAGGCACAACATTGAAAGAAGGAGATGTTGTGACAGCAACGGAAACAGATGGTGCTGGCAATACGTCGCAAGAAACGTCAACAACAGTGACAGGTAACACGCAACCAGACAATCCTGACAACACAGAATCACCAGGTGAAACAGATAATCCTGGACAACCGGATAATTCAAATCAACCAGATACACAAGCACCAGACGCACCGATTATTAATCCTGCAAATCCAGGAGATAAGACGGTGATAGGAACAGGAGAATCGGGCAGCACAGTGACAGTGACATTCCCTGACGGCACAACAGGAACAGGCACAGTTGATAATGATGGTAATTGGTCAGTAGATGTACCAGAAAACACAACATTGAAAGACGGAGATGTTGTGACTGCAACGGAAACAGATGGTGCTGGCAATACGTCGCAAGAAACGTCAACAACAGTGACAGGTAACACGCAACCAGACAATCCTGACAATACAGAATCACCAGGTGAACCAGATAATCCTGGACAACCGGATAATCCAAATCAACCAGATACACAAGCACCAGACGCACCAATTATTAATCCGGCAAATCCAGGAGATAACGCAGTAACAGGCACAGGAGAACCGGGCGACACAGTGACAGTGACATTCCCAGACGGTTCAACTGCAACAAGCACAGTTGGTGACGATGGTACTTGGACAGCAGACGTACCAGAAAACACAACATTGAAAGACGGAGACGTCGTGACAGCAACGGAAACAGATGGCGCTGGCAATACTTCTAAAGTGACATCTGTAACTGTCTCAAATGAAGGACAACCAGCAGAATCAAGTGATTATACACCATCAGAATCTGACCAAACACCTAATCAACCTGTAGCAACTCCAGATGCACCTGTTGTCAATCCAGTTCCAGAACACGCTGCAACAGTAACAGGCACAGCTACACCAGGTAATAAAGTGGAAGTAACGTTACCAAACGGCACAGTACAAACAACAGAAGTAAATCAAAATGGTCAATGGACTATCAGTGTTCCTACTGCTTCTGAAACATTAGAAGATGGTGCAGTTGTAACTGCAGCTGAAATCAGTTCAGTTGGTAACACATCACAAGTTGTAAGAACTGAAGTTAATCATGGTTCAAGTACTGAAGCATCTCAAAAAGGAAATGGAGAAAAAGCACTTCCTGAAACTGGTGAAACAGACAATGTACCAACAGCATCACTATTCGGTACACTATTTGCAGTACTTGGTTCTATCTTCTTATTCTGGAGACGCCGCAAAGAAGAAGATGAAGAACAATAATTAAATCACTGACTCTAAGAGGCACATCTCATTTGAGGTGTGCTTCTTTTTCGTACATACTATATTTAAGGTTTTAAATAAAATAAGAAATTCTAAAGCATTTAATAATAGAAGAAACTATAAAAGAGGTGCTGCGTGATGTATATTACAGATTACCGATCACCTGTAGGTGTTTTAACACTCGCATCAGATGGTGAAAATCTGACAGGTATTTATTATGAAGGTCAATTAGACAAAGAGAAGCCAAATATAAAAAAGGTCAATCAATCAGAACAAAAGTTATTTAAAACAGTTAGCTTATGGTTAGATGAATATTTTCAAGGTAAAAATCCTGCCATTAACTTCCCGTACAAAGCAGAAGGGACAGAATTCAGAGAACAAGTTTGGAATGAACTGACTAAAATACCTTATGGTGAAACAGTGACTTATGGGGACATAGCGAAAAAAATAGCTGCAATACGCGGTAAAGAGAAAATGTCAGCCCAAGCAGTTGGGGGAGCAGTAGGGAGTAATCCGATTTCAATTATTATCCCTTGTCATCGTGTAGTAGGCCAAGATAATCACTTAACAGGGTACGGCGGCGGCATTGATATTAAAAAACAACTCTTACAATGCGAGCATCATAACTTAGATGATTTTAAAGAATAATAGATAAAGCGAGTTCATAACGCTGTGAACTCGCTTTTTTTAAATGAGTGTATTTTCTATAAATGCAACAGCTTTTTGATAAATCTCTTCAACTTCTGCAGTCGCGATTCTATCAAAATCATGTTCATCTGTCGGAATGCTGATAAGTGTATTGTGTGGTGTTGAGTTATATAATCGTAACGCTTCACTGTAAGGCACATCAATATCTTTTTCAGCATGAGCAATAAAAATAGGTGGAAGTTGACTGAGTTCTCTTTCAGACAAATTGTATTGATGATCAGTATATGCTTCTATGCCGATGTATTGATACCAAAGCGCATGACCTCTTGTATATAAATAGAGCGGATAACGAATTTGTGTCGGACCGATAGTAATAGGAGAAGGCTGCAACATTAGTTGAATCATCGGTTTCGTCAGCTTAGTAGTTTTAGTTTTAAAAATTGAATGCGCATTTCGAAATTCTGGAATATCAATTTGACTGTAACCGTAAAAATCTAAAATACCATTAACATTTCTGTGATTAGCAATTTGAATGGCTAAATAGGCGCCTGAGGAACGACCGAAAGTAAACAACGGTAAATCTGGATAAAGACTCTTAATTTCATCAAATACAGTGAATGAATCTGAAATAATAGTTTCAAAGTCAGATTCTGGAGCAAGACGATAAGGTGCTAGTACCAAGTGGAAAGATTGTGTAAGTATGTTAACAATTCTTTCATTTAAATCATTTGGGGCACCAGAAATCAGTCCACCGCCATGATAATAAATAATAATACCTTTTGGATTCTCGGCAGCTGGAATTAAGTGAGTTTTTAAAATGTAGTCATCTTTGGTTTTAATAGACAAGAATTTTTCAGACATTAGAAATCTCCTATAGACTTATTTAACAATATGATAGAAGAAACGCTTAAAAATAGATAGTAAAAAATCAGAACTGCAAAATACACAGTTCTGATTTTTGGGTTCTTAAGGTTGCATTGTCGCACCGATTAACGAAAAGGCGATTGATAAAACAACAAATACAACACCGAAAATAATAGAAACTTTACCTGAAAGGCGGCAAGTTTTATTAAGTAATAATGTAAATAAATATCCTGAAATGAATGTTTGTAAATCAAATGCACCAAGTACTTTATTGCCTTTATCGAAAATATTAAGGCTTGTAATTTTATATTGAATTAAATCTAATCCCACTATAATTTGAATTAGAATAACAACTAATGCGATTAATGAACTGATTAATAAAGCGAATAGTGTTCCAGCAAAGATACTGCGTTTTCTGACGTCAGATTTAAAAATGCGTGCAATCGCTAGTACTATAAGCCAAGAAAACAGTAACGTAAAAAGTGTACCTACAATACCGCTAATAATTTGGACAGGTCCTAAAATCGCTTTGACTTGATCCATATCTGCATTAGGATTTTGTTGTGTAATTTGTTCAGTAACATTTGAAAAACTGAATGATAACCATACGGATGCTACAACAACGATAATCCAAATAATAAGATTAAGCACCCATTTGGGTTGTTCTCTAAATTTACTAAATGTCGAGCCTAAAATTAAATTTGAGTGTTCCATGATGTACTCCTTTGTTTTTATAGTTATTTAAAATACTAGCATATAAGAATATAAATTAGAACCATTGTTTTAAAATTATAATGATTTAAAATTTTATTGGCAATACACTTAATGAAATAATTAAAATTATTAATAGAACAGATTATAGAACTAACATCATTGTTATTTTTCTGTAAATCTATTTATTTATTTTTAGATTATGATACTATTTTATTGTAAGTAAAATATGGATGGGAGAGAGCAACTTGAAGAAGAAATTGATTTGGATAATTTCAATCATCGCAGCAGTTTTAGTATTATTTATAATTGCGCTTATTGTAAAGAATGCAACAGGAGAATCAGATGACAAAAATACATATGAAGTCTATAAAGCTAAACATGAAAGTCCATTGACGATGCAAGGTAAAGCGTCACCAGATTCAGTAAAATCATATTTGAATAATAGTTCAATCGGAGACTATCTATATCCGACGGTATCAGACGGTCAATCTGTTGTTAAAGGTCAACAACTGATCAGCTATGATACGAGCGGTAATTCCAGACAACAATTGGTGGATAAAGTCAATCAAGCACAAGAAGCTAGAAATCAAGCACCGAATGATCCCAAGGCACAATCAGAATTAACAAAAGCGAATGATGCGCTTAACCAATTTGATAAACAGATAAATGATAGTATGTTTGCTTCATTCCCAGGAAAAATTGATATCATTCAAAGTAATGAACCAAATGATGGAGAAACGATTATGCAATTGATTTCAAATGAACCTCAAATCAAAACAACCGTTTCAGAATTTGATATCAATAAAATTGAAAAAGGAAAGCAAGTTGATTTTACAATTAACAACAGCGGAGAAAAAGGAACAGGTCAAATCAAGAAAATTTCTGAGTTGCCGACAAGTTATGAAGATTCTTTACAAGGGCAAGGCAATACGGCTGGCGCTTCAGACATGTCAGGTGCTGGTGATGAATCTGAAGGTGGGCAAGCAGGAAGCGGACAAGCTTCAAATCCTGTAGTTAATGATGTAGGTGGTAAAGGTAATTCTAACGATGCTTCTAAATATAATGTCATCATCAGCAATTTATCTAAACCCGTCCGAGCTGGCTTTTCATTAGATATATCAGTGAAGTCGAACAACATTAAATTACCATCAAGTGTTTTGAGTAAAGATAACTATGTCTTTGTTGTAAATAAAGATAATAAAGTAGAAAAGCGTAAGATTGAAATTAAGGAAAGCGATGGAGAAAAATATGTGAAATCAGGATTGAAGAAAGGAGAACGACTCGTTAAACACCCTAAATCATCTCTAAAAGATGGAGACAAAATAGAGGTGGAAAAATGATTCAATTAAAGCACGTCAATCGTTCCTTTAAAAATGGTGACAAGATTAATCATATATTAAAAGATATCAATCTTGAAATACAAAAAGGTGAATTCATTGCAATTATGGGACCATCTGGTTCAGGAAAAAGTACACTCATTAATATCATTGGATTTATCGATCGCGGTTATCAAGGAGATTATTTATTTAATGGAAATAACTATCAGAAGAGTTCCGATAACCAGTTAGCTGAAATTAGAAATCATGTTGTTGGATTTGTGTTTCAGAATTTTAAACTGATTCAAAACAATACGATTTTAGAAAATGTCAGCATTCCCTTAGTTTATGCAGGAATAGGAAGTCAAGATCGCAAAAAACGTGTACTTGATACACTGCACGATGTAGGGTTATATGATAAAGAAAATTTAGTTCCTAACAAGTTGTCAGGAGGACAGCAGCAGCGTGTAGCAATTGCGCGTTCTATTGTAAATAATCCTGATTTTATCATTGCTGATGAGCCTACAGGTGCGTTAGATTCAAAAACATCTGAAGATATTATGGAATTATTTACCAAACTGAACAAGTCACATCATACAACAATGATTATGGTCACACACGATCGAGAAGTAGCAGAACAAGCGGATCGTATCATTCATATTTTGGATGGACGAATCCAAGAGGAAGAGGTGGTACGATGAATCGATTTTCTAATGTTTTGTCGGTCTCTCTTCGTTCCATTATGAAAAATAAAAGACGTAATATCTTTACGATGATTGGAATTATTATAGGGATAGCAGCAGTTATTACGATTATGTCTTTAGGTAATGGTTTTAAGAAGACAGCTTCAGAGCAGTTTTCTGATTCTGGCGCTTCAAAAGACGCAGCTATTATTAATTTTTTGCCATCAGGTGAATCTAATAAAAAAACCGATCCGTTTTCTCCTTCTGACATACAAATTGCTGAACGAGTAAATGGAGTCGCAAGTGCACATAAAAAAGAGGACAAAAGGCAATCTTTTAATGGAAAAATGACGAATAGCCGACACTCAGGTGATATTAATATTTATAAAAATCATGATTATCAAGATGTTGAAAAAGGAAATGGCTTTGATTCAGATGACAATGATATTGAAGAAAAAGTAGTCACTGTTGATAAGCATATTGCTAAAAAGGTTTTTGATAATGATGCGATTGGTAAAACATTATTCATTGAAGATGAAGGTTTTAAAATAGTAGGTATTGCAAACGAAGGTATGGAATCTAATACAGTACATATGCCTTCTAAAACATTCGATCACTATTTACCTAATCTTTCTCAAGATTTTGCACAATTAGAAATTAAGCTGGATGAGGGAAGTAATAAAAAAGAAGTTGCGAATAAAGTAGCAAAAAAATTAAGTGAAAAAGGCACAGCACAATCATCTGGTACATATCAGTACTCAGATACAGAGCAAATGATGAAAGGTATTACTAAAGTATTTGATGGTATTACTTATTTTGTTGCAGCAGTAGCTGGTATTTCACTCTTTATTGCAGGTATCGGAGTAATGAATGTTATGTATATTTCGGTTGCAGAACGTTCTGAAGAAATTGCAATACGGCGCGCTTTTGGAGCTAAAGCTCGAGATATAGAAATACAATTTTTAGTCGAAAGTGTGGTCTTGTGTTTAATAGGCGGTATTATCGGTTTAATACTTGGCATTGCTATTGCATCACTCGTTGATGCGGTCACTCCAGATTATATTAAAAGTGTTGTCAGCATAGGTTCTGTGTTGCTTGCTGTTGGTGTTTCTACACTAATAGGTGTTGTATTTGGTTGGATCCCAGCGCGTGCAGCTGCTAAAAAAGAATTAATTGATATTATTAAATAAAAGAAAGTTGGGGCATGTTGAATATTGTCCCAACTTTAATTTTAGCTTGCAAGTTGAATAATTTGTTAAAACTGGCTATCTTTAACTTGAGACTATATAAAAATAAAAAAGTGAAAGGAGGAACATTAGTATGGATATCAAACAAATGAGTTATTTTATTGCAGTCGTACAACAAGGCGGTATGACCAATGCATCTAAAGAACTTTATGTAGCACAGCCTACAATCAGTAAAGCCATTAAGGATTTAGAAAATGAACTTGGAAGTCCCTTGTTTGATCGTAGTAAGCGTCATCTAACTTTAACTGATAGCGGTGAGATATTTTATAAGAAGTCTTTAGAGATTATGAATCTATTTGATAATTTGCCGAAAGAAGTCAATCAGTTGAAAGGGTTAGAAGCAGGTCATATTAGTATTGGTTTATCGGCTGTCATGAATATGAATAAATTTATAGAAACATTAGGCGACTTCCATCAAATGTATCCTAATATTACTTATAATTTAGTTGAAAATGGCGGTAAGGCATTAGAACAACAAATCATTAACAATGAAATTGATATCGGTATTACAACATTGCCAGTAGATAATGGGATTTTTGAATCGATTCCGCTATATAATGAAGATTTATTATTAGTAGTCAGCGAAACACATCCTTTAGCGCATAGAGATAATGTTGAAATGGAAGAATTAGCAAACGAAGATTTTATATTATTTAATGAAGATTTTTATTTGAATGATAAAATTATTGAAACTGCTAAGCGATCTGGATTTGTGCCGAAAACCATCTCAAAAATATCGCAGTGGAACTTTATAGAAAACTTACTGACAGAAGGATTGGGCGTCAGTATACTACCTGAAAATATTGTGAAGATGTTGAGAGGGCCAATACATAGTTTGAAAATTAATGATAAAGCAATGCGTTGGCAATTGGGTGTAATTTGGAAGAAAGAAAAATATATCAATTATGCGACAAGAGAATATATTGATTATATGAAGTCTGCATTGACGGCAGATGAATAAGTATTTAGACTGAGACAACTTTTAGGGTCTCAGTCTTTTGTATATACAACACCATAATGGTAAGGAAATTGTTCTAATCTTCGGATTAGAAAGAAAAATAATAGATGACATCGCTTACATAGAAAAAAGTAATAGTTACTATCTAAAATCGATATTTTTATTATACACAAAGTTGTCATAGAATAATGATTGTAAGTCAGAAGAAATATCATAGAATGATTTATTTACACTTTGATTCAAACACCAGAATCAATGAAGATAAGTTGTTCTTTACAATTAAATTAAAGGAAGGGTGTTGCTTATGATCACTAGGGTGTTAAAAATTATATTTCAAGGTTTATTGATATATGGAATCACGCTATTAGGCAACGCCATCCAACACTTGCTGCATATTCCTTTAGCAGGCAGCATCGTCGGCCTAGGACTTTTTTTCCTACTTCTTCAATTTAAAATAATTCCTGTCAAATGGGTCAAAGACGGTGCGAACTTCTTGTTAACTACAATGGTATTTTTCTTTATACCATCAGTTGTAGGTGTAATGGATATTGCAAGTGACATTCATTTAAACTTCATCGTTTTCTTTGCTGTTATTATACTTGGTACAATCGCAGTTGCATTTACTTCTGGACTTATTGCAGAAAAAATGGCGCATAGACCGCACATTAATAAGGGGCATCACACATCATGATTTGGATCAAAGGTATTTTAATGATTGTATTAACCATAGTCATGTACCTTGCCGCTAAGAAGATCCAACAAAAATATAAGAATCCATTTCTTAATCCAGCCCTAATTGCTTCACTAGGAATTATTATCGTGTTAGTGTTGTTTCGTCAAGATTATAGTGGGTACATGACTGGTGGTAAGATAATTAACCAGTTGCTCAGCTGTACAGTAGTATGCTTAGCTTATCCGCTATATATTAATCGACATAAAATTGTCGAGAATTTTAATATCATTTTTTCAAGTGTGATTACAGGAGTAGTGCTTAACTTTATGTTAGTCTACTTTTCTTTGAAGCTATTAGGTTATTCAAAAGAAGATATTGTAACACTCTTGCCGCGTTCCATTACTGCAGCAGTCGGCATACAAGTGTCACACCAAATGGGCGGCGCTGATACGATTACTGTACTCTTTATTATTACTACCGGTTTAATTGGCAGTATATTGGGTGCATTATTGCTGAAAATTGGACATTTCGAGTCATCTATTGCAAAAGGAATGGCTTATGGAAATGCCTCACATGCATTCGGAACAGCGAAAGCACTTGAATTGGACATGGAATCGGGAGCTTTCAGTTCAATAGGAATGATATTAACTGCGGTAATTAGTTCAGTACTATTACCTGTTCTTATTCTCTTTTTCTATTAGGTTAGTTAAAGAATTATTTATTGTGTAGACAAAAGCATAACGACCTTTCAAACGCTAAAGGGTAGTTTGAATACAGTTAGTTTTTATAAATAGAAAGGGGCTATTTTTAAAATGGCAAAAATCAAAGCAAATCAAGCGCTTGTAGAAGCATTACTACAATGGGATATTGATCATTTATACGGTATTCCAGGAGACTCTATCGATGCAGTAGTTGATAGTTTACGTACAGTAAGTGAACAAATTAAATTCTATCATGTTCGTCATGAAGAAGTTGGAAGCTTAGCAGCTGCAGCTTATACAAAATTAACTGGTAAAATTGGGGTATCACTTGCAATCGGTGGACCTGGTGCAATCCATTTATTAAATGGTATGTATGATGCAAAAATGGACGGTGTTCCTCAATTAGTTCTTGTAGGTCAATCAAACAGTAACTTACTAGGTACTAAAGCTTTCCAAGAAACTAACTTATTAAGCTTATGTGAAGATGTATCTGTATATAACAGACAAATTAACGAAAAAGATGACGATATTTTCGGTATCGTTAATGAAGCTATCAAAACAGCTTATGAGAAAAAAGGCGTTGCAACTTTAATCTTGCCTAACAACTTGTTAACACGCAAAGTTAAAGATACAACTAATAAACCAGTAAACAAAAAACGCCCTACAATTCCAGCTCCAAACCCAGCAAAAATTAAAAAAGCTGCTAAATTAATCAATAAAGCTAAAAAACCTGTATTATTAATGGGTACTGGTGCAAAACATGCTGGACCTGAAGTAGAAGCACTTATCAATAAAGGTAAAATCCCTACAATTATTACGTTGCCAGCAAAAACAATCATCCCAGATGATCATCCGTATAATTTAGGTAATATCGGTAAAATCGGTACTAAACCAGCATACCAAGCAATGCAAAATGCTGATTTACTAATTATGGTTGGTACTAACTATCCTTATGTTGACTATCTACCTAAGAAAAATATCAAAGCAATTCAAATTGACGTAGACCCTAAAGCAATTGGTCATCGTTTCAATGTAAATGCTGGTATTATCGGTGATGCTAAAATCGCTTTAACTGAATTAACTGACTTAGTTAAACCTGTTAAAGAACGTAAATTCTTAAACGAAGCATTAGATAACCTTAAAACTTGGAAAGAATGGATGCAAAAAGACCTTGATAATAATGCATTCCCAATTCGTCCAGAACACTTAATGCAAGCAATCAACAGAGAAGCAGACAACGATGCTGTTTACTCTATCGATGTTGGTACTTCAACAGTTTGGTCAACACGTTACCTTAATTTGAAACCAAGCAATGAATTTATCATTTCAAGTTGGTTAGGTACAATGGGTTGTGCTTTACCAGGTGCAATGGCATCTAATGTAGCATTCCCTAACCGCCAAGTAATCGGTATTGCTGGTGACGGTGCATTCCAAATGGTAATGCAAGACTTCGCAACTGCAGTTCAATATAATATGCCAATGGTAATCTTTGTAATGAATAACAAAGAATTAGCATTCATTAAATATGAACAACAAGCAGCTGGTGAATTAGAATATGCTATCGATTTCTCTGAAATGGATATGGCTAAATTTGCTGAAGCTTGCGGCGGTGCTGGTTACACATTGACTGACCCATCTGATATCGACACAGTTGTAGAAGCTGCAATGAAAGAAAACAGACCAACACTTGTTGACGTTCATGTTGATGCTAATGCAGCGCCACTTCCAGGTAAAATTGTACCTGATGAAGCTATTAACTATGCTAAATGGGCTTACAGATCAATTACTGAAGATAAAAAATTAGACATTGATGCAATCCCACCATTATCAACAGCAGCAAAACGTTTCTTATAATTTGAAACAATAAGCTGAATTATAATAATCCTATACCCAAGCGGAGCCGCTGGTTATGACAATCCCAATCATAGCCAGCGGCTCTATTTTTATTATCTTTTTTGATACCAATTTAATGCATTACGATAAAAAATATTTTCACAGGCTTGGTCATCAAATGTTTCTTGAATAAGTTGAATATCTTTTTTTGAAAAGGGTCTTGGTGAACGTGTAGAAGGTAGGTCTGTTCCAAACATCAAAGCTTCAGGATTAACGTTATGAATTTGTTTCATCGCATCAGCGACATCTAAATCACCGCGACCAAAACCGGTTGCTTTGACATGTATGCCATGATCAACTAAATCTAGTAATGTAGGTAATCCTTCTTTAGATAAACCAAGGTGATCTATTGAAACCCGAGGTAAGCTTTTTAACGTATCTTTGATTTGTGTTAATGTTTTAGCATTTAGATAGATTTCAGTGTGCCAACCTGCTAATTCATAGATACGCTCAGAAAAATAGCGCAGGTTTTTTAAACTTTCTATCCCGCCGCGTTGAATATTAAAACGTACTGCAGTAACTCTTTTTTGTTTAAGAGAAAGAATTTCTTGATTGCTTACGTCTATAGGGAGTTGAGTTACGCCATAAAAGTTCTTACCTAATTTACTTAGGGCATGTATCAAATACTGTTGGTCAAAGCCTTGAAATGACCCAGATACAACGGTACCTCCAGCAAGATTTAAATTTTTAGTATCTTTTTTATAATCTTGAAATGAGTAATTAGGAGGGAGGTAACCCTCATTCTCTATAATATGGTATTTATAATCAATAATATGAAAGTGTGAATCGAATAGCTTCATTATCGTGTCCTCCAATTAAATTCACATATTAAACTAAGTGCATTGAATTTAATATTGTAATATTCTGAAAAATACCCTATAATCTACTTACTCATATTTATTTCGATAAAAAGAGGTGTTAGCATGAAAATTTCTTGTATTCCTATAGATAATCATATAAAACTTGTTCAACCAGAATTAATTATGGCGGAACAATTATTTCAAGTAATAGATGAAAATAGAACGTATTTATCTAAATACTTACCCTTTATTGATGATACTCATACAGTACAAGATGAAAGTGAATATATAAAATTAATGTTAGCACAGCATGCTAGAGGGACGGCACGCTTGTTTTTCATCTATTCAGATGATGAATTGATTGGAACAATAGATTTACATGAAATTAATCAAACACATAAAAAAGCAAGTATTGGTTATTGGTTAGCTCAAAATTATACTAATCAAGGTATCACGACACGTTGTGTTCAAACTCTATGCGACTTTGCCTTTAACACTTTAGATTTAAATAAGTTGTCGATAAAGGCAAATGTGAAAAACAAACCAAGTATCAAAGTTGCTGAGCGTTGCGGATTTACATATGTCGGAATTGATAAAGATGATTTATATGAACGAGGACAATTTGAAGATTTTGTACGCTATGCTTTATTAAAAAGAGAATTTCAAACTAAAGCTAATAAAAACTAAGATAATGCCTATCAACCAACTTCTTGAATTTTGCTATAATAAGAAAAGTAGAGAGAAGAAAAGGAGTTGTCTTGAAAATGACTGAACGTAAATTAGTGGCTGAAGCTGAGATCGAAGTAAACGGTTATGACATTGATGCGATGGGCATTGTAAGTAATATTGTCTATGTACGCTGGTTGGAAGATTTAAGAACTATTTTTGTAAATAAGCATACTACTGCATCAGAATTACTAAAACAAGATCTTTCGCCGATCCTTATGCATACTGAAATAGATTATAAAGTACCGATTACTATCCATGATCGTCCAATTGGAAAATGTTGGATTACAAAAATGAGCCGATTAAAATGGGCATTCGAATTTGAAATTGCTTCAGGAGATAAATTACATGCGACTGCAATGCAGTACGGCGGATTCTTTAATATAAAAGAACAGAAAATTGCACCCATTCCGGAAGTTTTTAGAAACATCTAAGTAGTATACAGCAAATATAGGATCTTCGAAATTGAGTATTCGAGGATCTTTTTTACATAGCAGAAGAGAGGCTTGATACGAATGACACATACAAAACAAACACATTTAGAAGCATTAAAAGCCGCGTTTCCGCAAACGATACCCATTTTTGCTGGATTTACCTTTATTGGCATGGCTTATGGTATTTATATGCATTCATTAGGTTTTCCGCCTATTTATGCCATGTTGATGAGTTTATTGATTTTTGCAGGATCAATGGAGTTCGTAGCAGGAAGTTTGTTATTAGCACCTTTCAGTCCTTTCAGTGCGTTTATATTAACGCTAATGCTGAATTCGAGACATTTATTTTATGGTATATCTATGTTAGACAAGTTTAAAGGCACAGGGGCAAAAAAACCTTATTTAATATTCGGTATGTGTGATGAAACATTTGTAATCAATAATTTAGCAAATATACCGAAAAATATAGACCGCGGTTTGTTCATGTTCTATGTAACAGTGTTGAATCAGTTTTATTGGTTTTTTGGTACAACCATCGGTAGTTTGTTTGGTGTCATGATTAAGTTTGATACGAAAGGTTTAGATTTTGTAATGGTTGCACTCTTTGTGGTCATATTTTTAGAATCGTGGTTGAAAGAAAAAAATCATATCAGCTCTCTTATCGGCTTAATTATTCCAATTATTTGTTTGGTTCTATTAGGCCCTAATCATTTCATATTACCTTCAATGGTGTTGATTGTAATTTTACTATCTCTATTAAGAGGTTACTTTGCTAGAAAGGGCGTGGCTTAATATGACACTTACCCAACAAATAATAACAATTGGCGTTATCGTATTAGGCACAATGTTAACACGCTTTTTACCTTTTTTAATATTTTCGAAAGATAAAGAAACCCCCAAATATATTCAATACTTAGGGGCAGTACTGCCAGCCGCTGTATTTGGTTTTCTAGTTGTTTATGCCTTACGTAATACTCAAGTTTTATCAGGCAGTCATGGCATTCCAGAGTTAATCGCAATAATTGTTTTAGTTATTCTGCATGTTATCAAGCGTAATATGCTGGTTTCAATTGCAGGCGGGACAATTGTATATATGCTTTTAGTCCAATTAGTCTTTTAAAAAATGGGATACCTCGCCTAACCAGCAGGTATCCCATTTTTTATTATGAACTTTTTTTATCAAAACGGTTCATTTTCCAGATTACAGTGGAACAGAACCAAGTTAGAATGAATACAGCTACAAGTATATAACCGATATAGTCAAATTTCATGGATTGGATAAGTTGCCAAAATGCACCTTGAAAATGAAATTTATCACCCATGATTTGTAACAGCTCTATCATACCGATGATTAACGCGGCGATAACAGAAACGGCTGTGATTGTAATGTTATAGTAAATTTTGCGTACTGGTTTTAAAAACGCCCAATTGTAAGCTGATTTCATTAATATTCCATCTAATGTATCCAATAAACTCATACCAGATGCAAAAAGAATAGGTAATGAAATAATACCGATAAAAGAAATTGCATGTTGAGAAGCACCTGAAGAGAGTGCAAGTAATGCAATTTCGCTAGCAGTATCAAAACCTAGTCCGAATAAAAAGCCGAGCGGCAATACATGCCAGCTTTTATTAATCAATTTAAAGTAAGGACCGATAAAGCGTGTAATAAATCCTCTTGAATCCAATAATTGGTCTAATTCTTGGTGGCTGACCTTCTGATTTTTTAGTTTTGAAAATAGTTTGATCAGTGAAACTAAGATAATCAAATTCAAAATACCAATTAATAGAAGAAAGACGCCGGAGACGATTGTACCGATTGTTCCGCCAATTTCTTGGAAATGCGGTAACTGGTCTTTACCCCAATGTACTGAAACGCCAAGCAGAACTGCCATAATAAATACGACAGTGGAATGTCCGATTGAAAAATAAAATCCGACGCCAACTGGATCTTTTCTTTGCTGTAATAATTTTCTAACTGTATTATCAATGGCTGCGATATGGTCTGCGTCAAACGCATGGCGTAAACCAAGTGTATAAGCAAGTAAGCCCATGCCTAAAAGAATGTGGGCATCTTTAGCGGCAGTCCAAAGAAAAACAAAGCCGATGACATGAAGTGCGAAAACAATAGTTATGTATGGAACCCAACTCCATTTTGAATATTGATTGTTCAAGTTATACCTTCTTTCATGATTATAATGCGTGAGTCAGTTTGTTATGCTTGAAATTTAATAGTATGTTGATTGTGAACATGCTTTTTAAACATGAAAGGTTAAACAACGAAAAATAACTTTTTGTAGATGACTTTATTATTTTAATCCTTCAAAGTATTTAATGTAAAATGATAGCAGTAAATTTTTATAACTTATCATGAAAGTGTGTGTATGTTCTGTTTAAGGTTGGGGTAAAGAAATCATAAATGGAAAATTGAGAGAGAGGTTGTTATTGTGTCTGACATAAATTATATTTCATCATTTGATAATACAAATTTATATGCAAAAATAAGTTTAGGAGAAAGTCCAGTTGCTAATTTAATTGTAGTACATGGCCTTTCTGAAGAGTTAGATGATTATGATGAGGTAACAGCTTTCTTTAATGAATATGATTTTAATGTGATACGTTATGATCAACGTAGCCATGCAAATACATCTGGTATAAAAGAACTACATGAACGTATTGATATTTTAATAGAAGATTTAAAAGCAGTAGTAGATTATGTAAAAAAACAACTGACAGGCGAGGTGTTTATTTTGGGCCATGGTGTCGGTGGTTCTCTCGCGGCATTGTTTGGAATTAAATATCCTCAAGAAGTGTTGGGATTTGTTTCTTGCGGAGGACTGTCACCGACAGGCCAGCCTTTATTAAGAGATGACGCTGGTGATGATACTGCAGAGGAAAATGACGAGCCGACAAATTTAGAAAAACAACGAATGATTCAAGATTTTCGTGAACGTCTACATGAGGTTAATATTGATTATAAACAATTTAAAGATCGTGTTTTAATCATGCACGGCGGAGATGATAAGATAGTCAGTTCAGATGATGCGATTCAGTTTTATAAAGAAGCGTACACAACTCATAAATCATTGCGTATTTATGATGGTTTGAATCACGAGCTTTTAAATGTGACTTCTTATCGCGGTATGTTACTATCGGATATTGTAAATTGGCTAGAATTTGAATTGTCTTGTATAGAACAAGATGAAAATTAAAAATTAAACAATTTAAGCGTGCGGGTAGTCTTAAAAAGTACGCTGATATAGATAAAGCGAGGAATTTTAAATGAAAAAATCACAACCTACATTACATGATATTGCGAGAATTTCAGGGTTATCGATTGCAACAGTTAACAAAATATTAGAAGACAAACGTCATGTAGCGAGTGATAGTGCGAGAGATAAAGTGGTTGAAGCATTAGAAATGCTTGGTTATGAACCAAGCAGATACATTCAATCTTTAAGAGGAGAACAAACGAAAACAATTGCTTTTATTATCCCTAGACATGATGCTTATTATGCTTCGATTATCGATGCGATTGAACATCAAAAAGGATCTGAGTCTATTCGGATTATCGCCATGGCATCTAATGAAAAAGCAGAGCGTCAAGATGAACTGATTGATTGGTTTGTTTCACAACAAGTAGATGGTATTATTGTATCTCCTGTTTCTGCACAAATGCTTATTGCACAGAGATGGCGTGATATTCCTATGTTGATTATTGATAATCATATTGAAGATGAATCTTTACCATATATCGGGTTGAATCATGAAGATTCTGCTTATAAGGCTGCAGAACATTTATTGAAGCAGCAACATGAAGTTATCGGGTTGTTGCTAGGCAATCCTGAAATCAGTACTGCAGCAGATAGCAGAATGGGATATAAAGCTGCTTTAGAAGACTTCAATATAAATATGGATGAACGACTAATCACCTATCAATATAGTGATTTGAGTATGAACGCAACGGAAAAATATGGAGTAGAAGCAATAGAGCAATTATTATATTCAAATAGAAGACCTTCTGCAATAATCGCTGCAAATCATGCTTTATTAACAGGAGTCCTGCATGGTCTGAACGATCATGGATTGAAAGTTCCAGATGATATTGCTGTTGTAACATTAGAAGAAAACAATTGGAATACTGCAAACCAACCACAACTTACAGCAGTAGGTATTGCTACAAAAGACATCGGTGCTGCAATATTTAAGCAATTACAACGCTTTTTTAACGGAGAAGATAAAGAAATTAAATCAAATTGGCTTTCATCTCAATTGATAATCCGAGATTCTAGTCAATGAATATTAAAAATAATAAAGAACCAAAACGTTTGATGAAAGGGAAGTTGAACGTTTTGGTTCTTTTAATATTGGGCTTTTTTAATACATAGGTTTTTTGGGGGCTTGCAAATTCGTAAAATATTTTAATTTTTAAGATGCAGATTATTTTTGAGTTGTTTGTCTGCGCGATTTAATCAACATAATCGTTGATAATACAATACCGATAATAATGGCTATGACAGCACCCTGTTCTGGATGGTCGACGTGTCCTGCTTCTGGCAAGTCAGCGTGTGATGATGTTTCGCTTTTAGATTTTGAGCTGTCATCTTTCCCTGCTTGACTTTCATGAGCTGCTGCTGATTGTGGTGTCTCTTCTTTTTGAGTCGTTTGTTGACTGTTGTTTGACTGATCAACATTTGTTGTAGTGCTTCTTTCTGTATTTGTACCGGCTCCTGCATTAGCATTTGCAGTTCCTGTGCTATCAGATTGACGGGGTTGATCTGTAGCAGCATCAGCCATGTGAGTTGCACTTGTTGAGTTTTGATTTTCAACCTTTTCTTGAGTTGTTGTAGAAGCGGATTGCTCAACGGGCTGTTGGTTTGAGACATCATTACTTTCGGCAGCGTTCATCACTCCAGACGAATTAGTAAATAATAAACCGCTTAATGCGATTGTAGAAACATGAAGCAAGCATCTCTTTTTACTTAACTTCATTTTCATAAGAACAACACTCCTATTCCAAAATGAAAGTGTCTAATCATCCATTGAGATTTTGTCGGTATCGATTAGCTATGTGGATGAGACAGACGACAAGATATACATATAAGAAGACATTGAAATGGACTGGAACAAAATGTATTAAAAGGAAATATGGGTTGATATTGATTAGTGTATGCAGGATATGTTCAAGGTCCAAATATAAATCATCTTTTCAATCTCTTCACTACTAGCATTACACAGCAATGTTAAGAAGTGTTTAAGCTGGGTTTAAAAAATAGAAAAGTTCGTAAATTTCAGTATATTAGAACATTTTAGCTGGTCATTTTAGGTCGAAGCCTGTAATGACAACAGGTTTACTATGTTTTCCCAACAAAAAACGCAAATTAGTTGGTTTAAACTTAATTTCGAAAGTGTTATAGTAATCAACGGAAAATAAACTGTTGGTAATTTAATGGTAAAAGTCTAAAGGGAGTCTTTAACATTAATTTGGGTTATATCATGTTTATTTTTGTAGAACAATAGTATTCGGAAACTATGGCAGATTTGCAAACTAATTGTGACAGATTTATTGCTAAATAGGCTAAATTTACAAAATAAATTTAAAATAAAAAAGTGAATTTACAGCTAATAAAAAGATTGTGAATTTATTCGCAAATTGTCAATTAATATTTTCAGAATGCTATTGAAAACGCTTTACTAATGGTTGTATTATGTCGGTGGTAGGAAAATTAAATATATAAAAGGAAAAGAGGTCATTTGACATGGATATTATCTTGGGAGCAGGGACTTTATTACTTGTCCTCATTGCAATGTCTTTATTTTTAAAATTTGCTCCTTATGGTAAGAAAGGTTTGCAAGCGCTTTCGGGTGCAGCTTGTGCGACATTCTTGCCTCAAGCATTTTTAAGTTATGCAATTGGTGGGGTATTCCACATTGAATTTTTCCAGAAGATTGGTGACTTAGCAGGTAGCCTAAGCGGTATTGCCGTAGGTATTTTAACTTGCTTAAACATGGGTGTTTCACCAGTCTTTGCAGTAATTGTGGGACTTGTACTACACGATTCTAAATTATTGCCTGCATTTATTGCGGCATATCTTGTGGCTTACGTTATTAAATTTATCGAGAAAAAAGTTCCAGAAGGGCTAGACTTGATCGTAGTAATCTTGGTAGCTCCAGCATTAACTTTCGGTATTGCAGGACTAATTTCTCCTGCAGTTATGGGTGTCTTAAAACAAATCGGTGGTGCGATTACAGCAGTTGGAGACAATAACCCATATGCCTTAGCAGTTATTTTAGGATTGATCATTCCAGTGGTAGGTATGACTCCTTTAAGTTCAATGGTATTAACAAGCTTATTAGGTTTAACTGGAGTTCCGATGGCAATCGGTGCATTAACTTGTACAGGTGCTTCATTCGCAAACTTCATGTTATTCAGAGGCTTGAAAATCGGCAATCTTGGTAAAGCATTTGCCGTTGCAATTGAACCACTTACTCAAATTGACACTATCGCCAAATATCCAATACAACTTTATGGTGCAAATGCGATTATAGGTGTATTCAACGCTATTATCGTTACTGCAATTGGTTTAGTAATCAACGTAACGGGTATGGCTACACCAATAGCTGGTGCAGTAGTTTTATTCGGTTTCAATAAACCAGTTCCTAGTATTATCGGTATCGTAGCTGTAGCAATCACAAGTATTATACTTGGTTGGATTTTGGCTAAATTAATCAATAAAATCAACTTCAATAAACTTAGTGAAAAATTACCAAGCCGTAAAACAACAACTCAAGCAAACTAATTAATAAATCGTTTCTTAACAAAAAGATAAGGAGATGACTTTACGCTATGGCAAGAAAAAAGGATTTCCAGAGCGCATTTGATATCATCGGACCTGTAATGATGGGGCCTTCAAGTTCACACACAGCAGGTGCAGTTAAAATTGGTAATGCAGGGAGAACAGTACTGCAAGGAACACCAGAAAATATTGAAATTCATTACTATGAATCTTTCGCAAAAACACATTTAGGTCACGGTACTGATGTGGCTATTATCGGTGGATTATTAGGCTATAGTACGTTTGATGAACGTATCAAAAATTCAGTTGAAATTGCGAAAAATGAAGGTATTAAAATTAAATTCATTGAAGAATCTGGCAAAAGCTTAGGAGAGCATCCTAACTGTGCATTAATTAAAGCAGACAGTGGCGATCGTCATATTGAAGTCAACGGTATTTCAATTGGCGGCGGAACAATTAAAATCAAAAGCATTAATGTTAATGGTCAATGTATTTTAATGAACCATGGACTTCCAATCTTAGAAGTAGATGGACCTACAGATAATGCTACAATCAATCATTTGATTAATGATTTGATTGAAAACGGAGTAGATATCAACGAAGAAATTAAAACAATCAACCAAGAAGGCTGCTTAATGGCAATGCACTTAAACAAAGCACTTTCAGAAGATACGTTAGATAAAATGAGAGAGAAATATAGCGACTTAAACTTTGCATATATTAAATAAAGAGGTGTAATGTATGTTTGATACTATTAAAGAAATCATTGATTACTCGAACGAACATGATATGAGTTTCGCAGAAATTATGATTCAAGATGAGATGGAACGTAGCGGACAATCGAGAGAAGAAGTTCGTGAACAAATGAAACAAAACTTAGAAGTAATGCGCGACGCAGTTAAAAAAGGGACAACTGGCGAAGGCGTTAAAAGTGTAACAGGGTATACTGGTCAAGATGCTATTAAAATTAAAAATTATAATGAAAATAATCATTCACTCTCAGGTAACGAAATGATGCAAGCGGTTATGGGCGCAGTTGCAACTAACGAAGTGAATGCAGCTATGGGTATCATTTGTGCGACACCAACAGCTGGTTCTTCAGGTACAATTCCAGGAACATTATTTAAATTAGAAGCAACTCATGGACTTACAGAAGATCAAATGATTGACTTCTTATTCTCAGCATCAATTTGCGGCCGTGTTGTTGCAAACAATGCAAGTGTTGCTGGCGCAACAGGTGGCTGTCAAGCAGAAGTTGGTTCAGCATCAGCTATCGCAGCAGCATCAGCTGTTCAAATTTTCGGAGGTTCACCAGAAGCTTCAGGTCACGCATTAGCAATTTCATTAAGTAACTTGTTAGGTCTTGTTTGTGACCCGGTTGCTGGTTTAGTTGAAATTCCATGTGTAATGCGTAATGCAATCGGTTCAGGAAATGCTTTGATTTCTGCTGACTTAGCATTAGCTGGCGTAGAAAGCAGAATTCCTGTTGATGAAGTTATCGAAGCAATGGGCAAAATTGGTCGTAACTTACCAGCAGAATTACGTGAAACTGGTCTTGGTGGTTTAGCAGGTACACCAACAGGTGAAGCAATCAAACGTAAAATCTTCGGTGATTCTGAAGTTAAATCATAAAATTAGCATTAATTGAATAGTGAATTAATCTAAAACACACAGTTATCTGACTGTGTGTTTTTTTGTTGTTTTCAGAAGTATAAAAATGGCGAAGATTTAGAAATATTCAAATTGTGAGAAAATTATATTGAAAATTGTGACAATTATGGGTAAACTAGTCAAAAGGGGTTGATGGGATATGGTACTAAGATTAGTTATAATTTTAATCGCTTTTGTAGCCAATACTACACTTACTTACTATTTGATAGATTTCGGGGAAGTATTACAAAACTTTTTAAAATCAATGTCAATCAGTATGATGCTCGTCTTCATTTTCTATTATGCTAAGTTAGTGATTGAATCAAAAAGGGAATAACAGAATATAAATTAAAATGAGATAGCTTGGGGAAGCCATCTCATTTTCTTTTGCATAAAAAGAAAAGAAAGGATGAATTGACATGTCAACTTTAGTAATTATCGCACATCCTGGAATTCAATCAGCTAATATTAATGAATCTTGGAAAGAAACAATTGAAAATCGTTTTGAACTTGCAACAACTCATGATTTATATGAGTTATATCCCGATGGAAACATTAATGTAGAAAAAGAACAAAAACTTGTAGAACAACATGACCATATTGTCTTTCAATACCCAATGTATTGGATGAATTATCCTCCTTTACTACAAAAATGGTTTGATGAAGTCTATACAAATGGTTGGGCATTTAAAGGCGGAAGTGCTTTAAAAGATAAACATTTTGGTTTAGCAATTTCATGCGGACAGCCAAAAGACCATTATGCTCATACAGGATCCATTGGTTACACGATAGAAGAAGTTGTGACGCCGTTAAAAGCTGTGATTAACTTAGTAGGCGGACATTATTTTGGCTTACATGCTATATATGATACTGATAGTATCGGCAACTTTGCTGATATTGCAGAAAATGCAGACCGATACATTGCGTTTCTAGAAAAACTCGAAAAACAACAATAGTATAAAAGTGATTAAAATAAACCGCTTCCCTTTCAACTGTATCTTCTCTATTCTATACTGATATTATCAATTAAATGAGGAGGAGCAATACTGTTACTAAAAATATAAGCAAACGATTATAAGCATATCCAAACATATTTATCATTCAAATGAGGTGACAATGATGTATAAGACTAAAGAAATAATTGGAAAATTAAGCAGTGCTGTTTCCAATCCATCTAATCATAAATATGCAGCATACAGTCTGGCTGCGAATCCATCGCAACCTAATGCATTACAAAATCAATTTGAAATTTTAACACATCACAACAACTATCCATACTTTTAGCGACTGTATCTATGGTTTTTGCCGATTGAAAAAAGAGGGCGGCAAAATATGCTGAGAGCTTTTAGAACCGAAATCAACCCTTCTTTTGAACAACGACTAACCATCAACCAAACTATCGGCACATGCCGTTGGATTTACAACAAATTCATTGAAATCAATCAATATCTATATAAAAAAGAAAAATCGTATATGGATGGTTATACATTCAGCAAATGGATAAACAATGAATACCTACCCAGTAACCCTGATAAACATTGGATTAAACAAAGTGCTAGCAAAGCCGTCAAACAATCTATTATGAATGCACATCGTGCTTATCAGACATTTTTCAAAAAACAAAAAGGTTATCCGAAGTTTAAAAAGAAATCAGGCATTGGAAGCTATTATTTGATCGGTACCATCCATGTACAACGACATCGCATCCGATTACCGAAGCTGGGATGGATTAAATTAAAAGAAAAAGGTTACATCCCAACAAATAATATAAGATCGGCAACTGTTATCAGAGAATTCGATCGTTATTATGTATCTGTACTGATTGACTGTGAACAACCCCTCCGCTTTAAACCGAAGCAAACAGACGGAATCGGTATCGATTTGGGATTAAAAGAAGCTGTATTCACACCCTCCGGTGTGAAAATCAGAAACTTCAAAACGAATCAAAGTATTGTCAAACTTGATAAATCTTTGAAACGACACCAGCGAAAATTATCCAGAAAGAAAAAAGGTTCTCATAACTGGTATAAACAATTATTGAAAGTACAAAGATTATACCGACGTATTAAAAACATTAAAAGAAATATCAAACGCAAAGGCATACTCTCTATTGTCCGCACAAATCCGCAATTTATTACGATTGAAAATTTAAACATCAAAGGCATGATGAGAAACAAAAGATTGGCCAATAGTTTTCAACAGATCGGACTAGGTAACATTGTTGAGTGTTTTAAAATCAAATGTCAAGATTATGGTATTGAATTACGCCAAGTCGATAGATTTTATCCATCCAGTCAAATATGTTCTGACTGCGGTCACAGACAACCCATGCCTTTGAATCAAAGAACGTATCATTGTCATCATTGCGGAATGATTAAGGACAGAGATATCAATGCCAGTATTAATTTGAAACAAGCGACAGATTACACCGTGATAGTGTAATAAAAATAAAGAAAGGAAAACTGCTAAAAGGTTATCACACAATTTAAATGTATTGATAAAGTTTCAAACTACGGTGGGCTACATCGGAAGTAACGCTCTGGGAGAGGTTCATAGACCTGATTTCAAATGAAATCAACCTCGATGAAAAGAGAAATTCTCTAATGACATTTGAATATGTTTTTAGTAGCAGAGATTTAATGGATAATAAAGAAATGCGCCAAGTCATCATAGATGCATTTAATTTCAGACATGCAACAAAACGATTCAACCCTGATAAAAAAGTAAGTGACGCTGACTTTCAAACAATATTAGAAGCAGGTCGCTTATCACCAAGTTCAATTGGTTCAGAGCCATGGCGTTTTGTGGTTGTACAAAATGAAGAAATGCGAGAAAAATTAAAAGAAGTAGCACCAGGTGCACAAGGCCAATTAGAAACAGCAAGCTACTTTGTTATTATTTTGGCACGTAAAAATCTCAAAGCAGATTCTGATCACTTCAGACATATGTTAAAAGACATTCAAAAAGTACCTGAAGAAAAAATAGAAGGTATGGTCAAAGGATTTACATCATTCCAAAATGACAACTTAAACTTATATGAAAGCGAACGTTCGTTGTGGGATTGGGCAAGTAAACAAACTTATATTGCTCTTGGCAATATGATGACAGCAGCGGCATTGTTAGGCGTTGATTCTTGTCCGATGGAAGGTCTTAAAATGAAAGAAATGACAAAATTACTTAATGATGAAGGTATTATGAATTCAGATTATTTCTTGCCTTCAGTAATGGTTGCATTTGGTTATCGTGCAGAAGATCCAAAACGTGGAAAAACACGCCAATTACAAGAAGATGTAGTCGAATGGATTATGTAAATTTATAAATAACAACTTTTTAACAGAAGCTCTTTTAGTGATAATTGCTATTGAAGAGCTTCTTTTTTTACGAGATAATTGTCTGAATTTTGTGTTTCCTGGAATAGAATGAATGCTATAATTAAGGCCGTAACCTTTATTCAAAAATAGAACGAAAAGTGAGGGAATACATAATAAGGAAGTGTTGAAAGATGAGAATTAAGATGTTTGATGTAGAAAATTATGAAGAACAATATATTAAAGACTGGTCGAAAGCACATCAAATTGAAGTAGATTATGAACATGGCCCATTAACAAAAGAAAATGCAGCACAATTAAAAGATTATGACGGTATTTCATTAAGTCATAATGGTCCATTTGATTCAGACTTATTTGAAGTGTTGGCTTCATATGGGATAAAGCAGATTGCACAACGCAGTGCAGGGTTTGATATGTATGATTTAGAAAAAGCACGTGAATGGGGTATTACAATTACAACTGTGCCAAGTTATTCTCCAAGTTCGATTGCTGAATATGCAGTAATGGGTGCTTTGTATTTTGCAAGACAAGTACCATTAGTGCAACAGCGTGTGCACCAGCATGATTTCAGATGGAAAGGCGATATTATGTCGCGTACGGTTAAAGACTTAACTGTTGCGGTGATTGGTATTGGCCGTATCGGCAGTATTTCAGCACGCTTATTTCATAGTTTTGGTTGCAAAATAGTGGGATATGATCCTATACGACGACCTGAAATGGAAGGGATTGTAGAGTATAAAGAAAGTATCTTAGAAGCAATTACAGAAGCAGACATTGTAACATTGCATATACCTGGCAATAAAGACACTTATCATCTTTTTGACGAAGAAGTTTTTCGCCATTTCAAAACTGAAACTATTTTTGTGAACGCTGCACGCGGTATGGTGGTGGATACTAAAGCGTTCTTGACAGCTTTAAATAGTGATAAAATTGTAGGTGCTGTGATAGATACGTATGAGAATGAAGCAGAGTATTATCGAAGAGATTATTCTGAAAAAGAAATTAAAGATGATATTTTACTGCATTTAATTGAACGAGATGATGTATTAGTGTCGCCGCATATTGCATTCTTTACTGGAGAAGCGGTTAAGAATTTAACAGAAGGCGGGCTTAACAGCACCTTGGAAGTTTTAACAACAGGCGATTCAGAATTTCGTATTAATTAAGACATTCTTTCAAACGTTGAACCAAATTGAAATAAGGGGGGAACGTTCAACATGAAAGTCTTTATAAATTTAAAGTGGTTTTTTAAGCAAGAAAAGGCTAAGTATTTGTTAGGACTCTTAGTCTTATTAGGAATCGCGTTGATTCAACTTGTACCGCCGCAAATCATCGGTAAAACAATTGATTTGATTGGAACAAAAAAACTGACAGGACATACTTTGCTGATTTATATGCTGTTGCTGAGCGGAGCAGCAATTATGACTTATATTTTGCGCTATACTTGGCGTGTATTAATTTTTGGTACAAGTAATAAATTAGGAAAAATCCTGCGTAGTCGCTTGTATGAAAAATATACATCAATGAGTCCATCGTTTTTCCAACAAAGACGTACTGGAGACTTAATGGCACATGCAACGAACGATATCAATGCTGTGCAAGGGGCAGCAGGGCCAGGTATATTAATGATCAGTGATTCATTAATCACAGGAACATCTATTTTAATTACAATGGCTATTACAGTTAACTGGAAATTAACATTAATTGTAATGTTGCCGATGCCGGTTTTAGTGATTTTAACGAGCTATTATGGTCGTTTGATGAGTAAAGGGTTTAAGAAAGCGCAAGCCGCATTTAGTCGATTGAATGATAAAACTCAAGAGAGTATCTCTGGGATTAAAGTAACAAAAACGATGGGTTATGAAAAAAGCGATCAGAAAGACTTTAAAGATATCAGCGACGATGTCGTGGAAAAAAACTTAAAGGTTGCACAAATCGATGCACTCTTTGACCCGACCATTATGCTGGTTATTGGGACAAGTTACTTCTTAGCAATGGTGTGCGGTTCATTCATGATTTTTCATGACACTATCTCATTAGGTCAATTGATTACGACTACAACTTACTTAGGTATGTTAGTATGGCCGCTTCTCGCACTCGGTTTTTTCTTCAATATTATCCAACGCGGGAACGCTTCTTATGAACGTATCAGTGACATTATGGATACAAAAAATGAAATTGATACAACCTATAGTGTTGAAGGTTTTCCAACTGGAAACATCTCTTTCAACATTGAAAGTTTCCGCTTTCCAGATGCCGAACATCCTGCTTTAACAGACGTTCATTTTACGATAGAAGAGGGCACGACAGTAGGTATCGTGGGAAGAACGAGTTCAGGTAAAAGTACCCTCCTTCGTTTATTAGTACGAGAATTTGATACGAAAAGACCAGAAGATATTACGTATGGCAAAATACCTATCAGAGATTATGAAATCAGTCATCTGCGTGCCATGTTTGGATATGTGCCGCAAGATAATTTCTTGTTTTCAACAACAATAAAGGAAAACATTGCTTTTGCAGATCCTGCAATGGAAGAAGAAAATATTGCACGTGCTGCGCAATTGAGTTATATCCATGATGATATTTTAGATTTTCCGAAAGGCTATCAGACCATTGTAGGTGAACGTGGTGTTTCATTATCCGGTGGACAAAAACAACGTGTCTCTATTGCGCGTGCAGTGATTCAAAATCCACTAGTGCTTATATTCGATGATTCTTTGTCAGCGGTAGATGCAGATACAGAAGAACATATATTAACAAATATGCAAAATGACAGACAGGGCAAAACAAATATTATTACTGCGCACCGTATGAGTGCAGTGAGTCATGCTGATTTGATTGTCGTTATGGATGAAGGTACAGTGGCTGAAAAAGGAACACATGAAGAATTAATGCGCAATCAAGGTTGGTATTGGCAGACTTATCAATCTCAACAATTACGTGATGAATTAACACGAAATCTTGATGATATCACGCAAGGGGAAGGAGATGGTTCGAATGCCGAAAACAAATGATGTGCAACCTGATTATCAATTAAGTGCAAAAGACCAATGGCGTGTTTTGATGCGTTTGATTCGCTATACTTTCTCATTTAAATGGTTAATAGCCGTTGCATTCTTAATGCTGGCTATCTCTACAGCAGCCAGTGTTGCTACGCCGTATATTGTTAAAGTGTTTATTGATGATTATTTAACACCTAGACATTTTCCGCAAAATGAAATCATTTGGCTTGTGGTGATTTTTATAGTCATTGAACTTGTCGGTGCTGCGACAACGTATATCAACATCTATATGTTCCAAAATTTTGCATTTAGAATTATTCAGCAATTACGTATTGATGCATTTGATAAAATTGGTGAATTAGGTATGAAATATTTTGATGAAGTACCGAGCGGCAGCATTGTTTCTCGTCTGACGAATGATACAGAAGCGATTATAAACATGTTTACTGGTGTATTTTCTTCCTTTTTAATGGCGCTGTTCACCGTTATTTCAAGTTTTATTATGATGTTTGTTTTAGATGTCAGACTTGCTTTTATGGCAATGTTCTTTATGCCGATTATTATTTTAGTACTGGCACTGTATCGTAAATATGCCTCTATCTTTTTTGCAGAAGCTAGAGAGCGTTTATCTAGTTTGAATGCTAAGTTAGCAGAATCAATCGAAGGTATCCGGATGATTCAAGTTTTCAATCAGGAAAAAAGGCTGCAAGAAGAATTTGCAGAAATTAACGAAGAATATTACCAATATAATTTGAAAACAATTCGATTAGATGGTTTATTATTACGACCTGCAATTGGGATGTTGAGTATTTTTGCGACTGTTATGATATTAAGCTATTTCGGGTTGTTAAGCTTTTCATCTTCTGTTACAGCTGGGGTCGTATATGCCTTTGTACAATACATGCAGCGTTTCTTTGAACCTATCAACCAAGTCAGTCAGAATCTGAATATTTTCCAACAAGCATTAGTTGCGGCTAACCGTGTTTTTGCATTACTTGATAACGATACTTTAGAACCGAAACAAGAAGCGGTTCCAGATCATGTCATTACAGATGGTAAAATTGAATTTAAAGATGTGACTTTCAGTTATGATGGAGAACATGATGTCTTGAAGCATGTTACTTTTACAGCAAATCCAGGAGAAACTGTAGCGTTAGTCGGACATACAGGTTCTGGTAAAAGTACAATTGTCAATTTGTTTATGCGTTTTTACGAATTTCATCACGGCGAAATTTTAGTGGATGGAAATTCAATTAAAACGATACCAAAACAAGATTTGAAACAGAAAGTAGGTTTGGTATTGCAAGACCCATTTATTTTCTATGGAACCATCTTGACTAATATTAAGTTATATCATCCTACGATGACTTTTGAACAAGTTAAAAATGCAGCGGAATTTGTACATGCTGATCGTTTTATCAATCAATTGCCAAATCAATATAATCATAAAGTAGTTGAAAAAGGAAGTGCGTTCTCAAGCGGAGAACGACAACTGATTGCTTTTGCACGTACTATGGCAATTGATCCTAAGATATTGATATTAGATGAAGCAACGGCATATATTGATTCGGAAACTGAAGAACAAATACAAGATTCATTAAAAGTGATGCGTAAAGGCCGCACGACTTTAGCCATCGCGCACAGACTTTCTACAATTCAAGATGCAGATCAGATTTTAGTCTTGAATAAAGGTGAGATTGTTGAACGCGGTACGCATGAAGAATTGCTTAAACAAAAAGGAATTTACTATAATATGTTTTTATTGCAAAATGGACAAAATTAAAAACAGAGAGATCAGATATTTATCTGACCTCTCTGTTTGTTTTGCTTATGTAAATTATTCTTTGCCTGCGTAAAATTGCTTGAATTCTGGAAAATGATCAATGACATTACGCGCATAAGAACTGCTGCAAGTAATTTTTAAATCATTTTCATTGGCATAGTCGATAACTTTTTCGACTAATTTGGTCCCCATACCCTGATTGCCTAAAGTATCACTTACAGCTGCATAGTAAATATCAATTGTCTTTTCGTTAACGTTACGAAATTGGATGATAGCATCTGGTTGTGCTGCATCTCCGATATAAAATTGATTTTCACCCATTTGCAAACCTGTCATACATACCCCTTCTTTACTTAAAATTAATTACATATTAAATCTTACATTAAAAGAAAAGGGTAGACAATAAATTGTGACACTTTTTTGTCATTTTGTTCCAGAATTTTTTGATTTAAAAGAGAAATCAAAAAAATAAAGAGTACAATATTTCAAATTAAAGCATAAAATTTAATCAGAAAAATTTCAGAATACTAGGAATCTAAAAGATTTGTCAAATACCATTGCAATTTATTTCTTTTAGGGGTATAGTTTAAACCATAATGATTACGATTTGGAGGGAGTAACTTGAAAATGAAAAAAACATTATTCATTTTGTTATCTCTTGTCTTAACTGTAGCTTTAGCAGCTTGCGGAAATGGCAGCAGCGATAAAGACAACAGCAGTAAAGATAAGAAAGAATACAGCGAAAAGCATAAGATGAAAATCAATACGACAGTATTTGCTTTCCAAAGCTTTGCCGAGCAAATCGGTGGTAAATATGTAGATGTTAATTCAATCTATCCGCCTGGTTCAGACATACATAACTTCGAACCAACACAAAAAGAAATCTTGAATATCTCTAAAGGTGACTTATTCATCTATACAGATAAAGAGATGGACCCAGCAGCTGGTAAAATTGCGAAAACAATTAAAAATAAAGATGACGTATTGTCATTAACAAAAGGTATCAGCAAAAAAGACATTCTTCCTGGTGAAGAACATGAACACGAGCATGAACATGGTGATCACGAAGAACACGGTGAAGAACATGACCATGACCATGAACATGGTGAAGAACACCATCATCATGGTAAATATGATCCACATATTTGGTTAGATCCAGTTATTGACCAAAAATTCGCTAAAGAAATTAAAGACGAATTAGTTAAAAAAGACCCAGACCACAAAGATTACTACGAAAAGAACTATAAAAAATTAGATAAAGAAATCGCTGATGTCGATAAAGATATGAAACAAATTTCTAAAGACAAAAAACGTGATAAAGTTATCATTTCACACGATTCATTATCATACTTAGCTAAACGTTATGACTTCAAACAAGAAGGCGTTAATGGTATGAACAATGATGAACCAAGTCAAAAAGAAATTTTAGCTATCGTCGATGAAGTTAAAAAATCTAAACAACCATACGTATTGTATGAACAAAACATTCCTTCTAAAGTAACTGACATCATCAGAAAAGAAACAAATACAAAACCATTAAGCTTCCATAACTTGTCTGTATTGACTAAAGATGAAGCAAAAGACAAAGATATTACTTATCAATCATTGATGAAGAAAAATATCGAATCATTGAAAAAAGCTTTAGATGAATAATATAAAGATTGAACACACATGTTGTTAACGCAGCATGTGTGTTTTTTTATTTTAAAAGAGGATATTTAGGTAGTATAAAAATTATAGTCAAAACGCTTTACTTTTTGAGGACACCGTATTATAATTATCTCGAATTCGAAATAAATGGAAGGTGATGATAATGTCGCGACAAGAAAATGCGTTAAATGCATTTATCGGTTTAACGAGAACTACTGATATTTTAGAACACATTGCAAAAGAAGATGCTCGAAAGCATCAATTAAATATTACGGAATTTGCGGTATTAGAATTACTCTTTCATAAAGGACCTCAACAAGTACAGCATATCCGTAAGCGTGTGTTAATTGCGAGCAGCAGTATTACGTATGTTGTAGATTGTTTAGTGAAAAAACAACTTGTTAATAGAGTAAGAGATGACCAAGATAAGCGTGTATTTAATGTTGCACTGACAGCACAAGGTACACAATTGATGGAAGCAATCTTTCCTCAACATGCAGAAACATTAACAGAAGCTTTTGCCACATTAGATGATGATGAACTTGCACAATTGAATCAGTTATTAAAAAAAATCAGCACTCATGCACAAACGATTTAAGCATAAGTGCTTTAATTAGAAAATAATTTATCTCGAAAACGAGATAAATTTGAGGAGGATATTATTTATGAAAGATATTAAACGTATTCATCATATTTCAGCAATTGTAGGAGATCCACAAGAAAACTTGGATTTTTATAGAGACGTATTAGGATTGCAGTTAATTAAACAAACAGTTAATTTTGATGATCCAAGTGCGTATCATCTTTACTTCTCAAGACAAGATGAAAACAAAGAAATGGTTATTACGTTCTTCAACTGGCCGAATGAACATCGCGGCAGAGTAGGAAGCGGTCAAGTCGGCACAATTGCGTTCAGAATTCCTAAAGGTTCAATTGATAGATGGCAAGCATGGTTGAAAGATAAAGGTGTAGAATCTAAAATTTCAGGATTGTTTGATGATGCAACATTAGAATTTGAAGATGTGCATGGACTCTCACTTGCATTAGTAGAAGGTGAAGAAGAAGCAGACGATGATGCAATTTTAGGGTTCCACGGAACAGAATTGCTTTCTGCTGATCCAGAAGGTACACGCAGTACATTAGTTGATGATATGGGATTGAATGTAGTGAGTGAAAATCCAGCTAAAATTCATTTAGAAACACGTGGAGACGAAGCACATCAAATTATTATTTCAACTTCACCAATGCCGCAAGGAAGATTTGGTGTCGGCACTGTACACCATGTAGCTTGGAATGCTGAAGATGAAGCTGAACATAAAGAATGGCAATCACACATGATGGATGCAGGTTATCATGTCACTGAAGTTAAAGACAGAAAATACTTTAAAGCAATTTACTTCAAAGAAAAAGGTAATATTGTATTTGAAATTGCAACTGAAGGCCCAGGTTTTACAGTTGATGAAGATGTGAATGAATTAGGTCAACATTTGATGTTGCCAGAACAATTCGAAAGTCAACGTGAACAATTGGTACAAAACTTAAAACCAATTCACCTATAAAAGAAGACAGGTTAGAATTAGGTAATGACTGATGTCTCTGCAATCAAAATAATTTTATAAAACTATGACTATAAAGTATGAGCGAAATTTAAACCTTATCAATAGGTTTCAAATTTCGCTCTTTTTTATTTTTTAATATCTGGTTATCAAAAATGAGATGCTATGTTTCTAATGTAGCGTAATACAAGGATTATGTTTTTGATATCTAAATTAAGTAGATATTCACATAGGTACTTTCAATATTTTAAAGAAAAAATATATAAAGAGGAAACAAATTATCGGAAAGTGGAAACATATTGCCATGTAAAAATAAAGGAGTATTTGATAACGTTTACATTAAGGAAGAACAAAGAGAGCAGACATCGATGATATGCGACTGGTAACAACTAGACATAACATTCTATAGACAGAGGTGGAGAAGGTTTGGAAAGAAAATTAACGCGCTTTGAAAAATATGCATTTGGTTTTGGAACAGTAGGAAAAGATGCCATTTTTAATATTGTAAGTTTATTTTTAATGTTTTACATAACAGACATTGTAGGTCTGTCTCCGGCGTTTGTTGGAATACTCTTCTTTGCGGCACGTATTTGGGATGCTGTTAATGATCCAATTATGGGGATGATTGTGGATAATACGCATAATCGTTTCGGCAAGTTTAAAACATGGTTGGTTATCGGTACATTAATCAATGCAGTGATTACCATTTTGCTCTTTACTAATTTTGATTTGCCGGGCAATGGCATGTATATCTATATATCAGTCATCTACATTATTTGGGGAATGACTTATACCATTATGGATATACCTTATTGGTCATGGTTGCCTAATCTAACTAATAATCCGAGAGAACGTGAAGAAGTAGCAGTAGTCCCTCGATTTTTTGCAAGTTTTGCAGCCTTTGTTATCGGCAGTTTCGGATTATTGTTTATTCACCAGCTTGATAACTGGTTAGGACATCCTTTTAAAGGAGCAGGTATTTTTGCACTTGCTGTTATTTGCAGTATCACTTTTTTAATCACGATTGGAATTACAGTTTTTTGTGTACATGAAGATACTGAAATAGAACGCCAAAATGCGATTAAAGTTCAGTTTAAAGACTTATGGCGTATTCTTTTTAAAAACAAAGAACTCCTTGCAATTATCGGTGTAATTTTAGCATTCAATCTATGCGGACAAATGATTAACGGTATTATCCTATATTACTTCAAGTATGTTGCAGGGGTGGAAAGTTTATTCTCAGTTTTCAATACGATGATTTTAATGGAGATGGCGTCTCTATTGATTTTCCCATATTTAGTGAAAAAAGCAGGGCGTAGTGCAGTATTCAATTATGCAGTTTCAGGTATTGTTGTCGGCTTGACGGTGATACTCATCGCTGGTTTTATTGCGCCTCATACAGCGTTATGGGTCGTTATCGGTGGCGCTTGTATCCGTTTTGGAACAGGAACATTAGTAGGTATCAATACGGTTGCTTTAGCTGATGTGATTGATTATAGCGAAGTGAAATTCGGTCAACGTAATGAGAGTGTGATTACTTCTACTCAGACATTTTTAGTCAAACTTGCGCAAGCTTTTGCGGGATTAAGCGTAGGTATAGGACTATCAATCATAGGTTATACCCCTAATGTTGCACAAACTGCAGAAACGATTTGGGGTATTCGTATCGGCATGATTGGAATCCCGATTTTCTTTATTATCATTTGCAGTCTGCTCTATCATAAAGCCTTTAATTTAAAAGGTGACTTCTTAAAAGATATTGAAAAGACATTAGAGTATAAACGTAAACGTGAAGGACGCAGCCCTATTCATCATGAGCCCCCGCAAACAGAAGGTGTATCATCAGCAACGCATTCATAATAGAAAACTTTGGTTTTAATGCTGTGTAATACCGAAAACTGTACGATATTCAGATGGATTCATATTAAAATGACGCTTAAATGCACGTGAGAAAATTAAAGGATCAT
This sequence comes from Staphylococcus condimenti, assembly GCF_001618885.1. Classification (NCBI taxonomy): domain Bacteria; kingdom Bacillati; phylum Bacillota; class Bacilli; order Caryophanales; family Staphylococcaceae; genus Staphylococcus; species Staphylococcus condimenti. Next base: position 2,171,497 of record NZ_CP015114.1, read on the forward strand.
GGTGGTATCCTACCATTTCGGCAATGGCATAAATCGGCTCATTGTTATTGATTAAATATTGAGAGGCATGGTACATGCGCAAATTATGAAGGTAATCTTTAGGTGAAGTACTGAAATGTTTTTGGAAAGTTTTATAGAGATAGCTTCGGCTTAAATTAGAAGCATCTGCAATGGCAGATACGGAGATATCATACATGTAATTCTGATTCATAAACTGGAGTGCAAATTGAATTTTTTGATCAACTTCTTGTTCAGTATATGAAAATTTTTTCGGAAATGCTTTTTGCAGTGTATAAAGTAATTCAAACAAGTACTGATTCAGCAAGATATCATCAGAATTTTCGATTTGCATGTTTTCTGCAGTCTGGCAAATCTCCTGTATTACCCGGGAAATATCAAAAATATTTTGTTGTTGTTCAACTACTTTATCTATAATGCTTGAACGTGATAGATAGCTCATCACTTGTTTACCGCTCATTCCGACCCAGTAATATGTCCAAGGATTATTTTTAGAAGCGGTATAACTGACTTCCATACCTTCTTTCAGCAAGAATAAATCTCCTTTTTTCAAATGATAGGTGTGGCCATCGTAAGTAAATGTACCTGTGCCTTTTGTAATGACGTGCAAGACAGCTGTTTTAGTTACAGTGTATGTATAACCGACATTAGGTGTACCAAGTTCAATACCGCATTCATCAATATTAGACTCGAAATTTTCTTTTTTAAATTTTTTCCAAAGCAATTGCACAACCATCACGCTCTCTTTCTCTCTCAATAAACATATTATAACATGCAAAATATTGCGAAAGCAGCGTGATATTTCTTAAATTCAGGAGGGTTAAGTTTTGAAATTAGACTTGCATTATAATTTAAAACAGTTACATGTGAATACATTACCTTATACAAATTACTTTGTTCCATATCATAGAAAAACTGAAATACGTGACAATAAAAAAGATTTAGATAAAGCATGTGTAACACCTTTAAATGGTGACTGGAACTTTGATTATTATGAAAGTGTACAAGAATTTGAAGAGGCACCCCATAAAAAAAGTAAAGGCAGGTTGCCTGTTCCGAGTGTATGGAATTTATTTGGGTATGATCAAATACAGTATGTGAATATCAAATATCCGATTCCATTTGATCCGCCGAATGTACCTGAGGAAAATCCTTGTGGGTTTTATCAACGCCATTTTGACTTGCACAAACTCTATAAGCGAAAAAAACGACAATATATCTTAAACTTTGATGGTGTCAGCAGTGGGTATTACGTATGGATAAATCAACAATTTGTTGGTTACAGTCAAGTGTCGCATTCAATTTCTCGTTTTGATATCACTGATTTTATAAAAGAAGGAAAAAATTCTATTGCTGTTTTGGTAGTGAAATATTCAGATGGTACTTATTTTGAGGATCAAGATATGTTCCGTCATTCAGGTATTTTTAGAAATGTTTATATTGTAGAAAGACCTGAACAAAGAATTGAAGATTTTAAGATTGATACCAAAGTAGATTCAGATCAAAATATAGGTGAAATAAACATAGATATCCGAAAAACAAATGGCAATCCAGAAATTGAATATGCCTTGTTTGATCCTTATCAAAACAAAGTAGCAAGAGGGGAATTAAATAAAAATTTAACTATCCCACTTACTGAACCTAAGCTTTGGTCAGCAGAAATACCGAATCTATATACACTTTATCTCCTTACTGAAGATGAGATTATTGAACAGAAAATAGGAGTGCGTGAGGTCAAAATTGAACATCAGCAACTTTGGATTAATGGGCAAAGTGTTAAATTAAGAGGTGTGAATTATCATGATAGTGATCCGCTGCAAGGTTATGTGGTTTCAGAACAACGTTTGATTACTGATTTGAAATTGATGAAAGAAGCTAACTTTAACGCAATTCGTACAGCACATTACCCTAAATCACCGCGTTTTTATGAATTGGCAGATGAATATGGATTTTATGTGATGAGTGAAGCGGATTTAGAAACTCACGGTGTTGTCATGTTGTACGGAATAGAGAATATAGAAGATTTTAATATCATAGCAGATAATTCTAAATACGAAAAAGCAATCTTAGATAGAGTAGAAGCTTCAATTGTGCAATTACAGAACTATTCGTCCATCATTATGTGGTCATTGGGAAATGAGTCAGGTTATGGCCAAAATATCAAAAAAGCAGCTGCTCTCGCACATGAATTAGATGATACAAGACCCGTTCATTATGAAGGTGCATTTTATGCGAGAGGCGGAGAAGACTACAGTAAACTCGATATTATCAGTCGTATGTATCCTTCACCAGAAGAAATTGAAAGTCGTTATTTAGACAACAAAGAAGTAACAAAACCTTTTATACTTTGTGAATATGCTCATGCTATGGGAAATTCACCAGGCGGTTTAGAAGCATATCATGAATTGATGGAAAAATATCCTGCATTTATTGGCGCATTTGTCTGGGAATGGTGTGATCATGCAGTGACTGCAGGTATGGAAGAAGGGTTTTATCGTTTCAGATATGGAGGAGACTCAGGCGAAACTTTACATGACAGTAATTTCTGTGTTGATGGAATCGTCAATCCTGAACGTATTCCGCATGAAGGTTTTTATGAATTTCAAGAAATACACCGTCCGCTCGCATTGAAAAAATATGACGGGTTAAGATGGACGGTTCGTAATCAACTTGATTTTCTCAATGTTAATCAATATTTAGACGTTACATTACTATTAACTACGATAGATGGGGAAAGTAAGAAAATTCCATTTGAATTGCCTGAGATAATGCCCCATGAAGAAAAAGAGCTTGATTTTAGTGCTATTGTTGAATCTTACCACTTCAAATTTGAAGAACTGAGCAGTATTATGCTGACGTATCGGTTGAAATTCAGAACAGCGTTATTAACTTCAGATACTTATCTTGGGCATGATCAAGTTATTTATCAACGCCAGGTAATTAATAAAGTGGAAGATCAAAACGCTTCAATTGAAGGAGAAGCATCTATCATCATAGGCTCAAAAAGTATTTATCTTCGACTTAAAGAATGGGAATATCATTTTGATAAAAAGACAGCTGCGCTTAATTTGGTTAAACATAAAAACAAACGTTTGATGGATGAACCTACAAAGATTGCGATTTGGCGTGCACCGACAGATAATGATATACACCTAGAAGAAAGTTGGAAGGAAATGGGCTATTTCAATCCGATTACACGGGTAGCTGGTTATAATATTGATGAACAAGATAACAAAATAATCATTTCATTTGATATCGGTTTTTATAGTGTCTTTTCTCCTAAAATTTTATCTATAAGTTACAAATGGACAATTTATCCAGGAGGCCATATTGAAATCGATATGGATATGGAACGTAATATGCGTATGCCGGCATTGCCGCGGTTTGGGATGATTTGGAAGCTGCAAACAGTTTATGAAAAAGTACGCTACTATGGGAACGGACCTTTCAGCAGTTATAGTGATAAAAACTTAGCATGTCATTTAGGATGGTTCGATACAACAGTAGATGAAAACTTCAGACCGCATATACGTCCTCAAGAAGACGGCAGTCATGATAATGTCACTTCATTGAGTATAAAAAGTGTTGATAAAGAAGTTCGATTTTCAGCTGGTAAACCTTTTAGTTTTAATGTGAAACATTATTCAGATGAACAAATGACTATGATAAAACATCATGATAAACTGCAAAAAGAGCCATATTCATTTGTGCACATCGATGCGATACAAAGCGGTATAGGCACAAACAGTTGCGGTCCTGTACTGCCTGAACGTTACCAAGTAAATGGTCCGTTTTATCATTTAAATTATAGTGTCGATTTCAAAGAATTTATATAAAAATAAGGCAGATAGACCGTAAAAAACGGTTTATCTGCCTTTTATTATTTGGTTAATTGTTATTCAAAATAACGATGTGACATTAAATCTTTCAAGTTATCAATTTCTTCTTGGATTAGTTGACCTTTATTTGTATCACGAATACGTTTACGTGTTAATTCTTCATCTACAATACGTTTTGTTGATAATTCGTCTGCACCGTAACGTAATACATTTTCTTTAGTATTGAAATGTTGGTGAGCCACTAACTGCATACCATATGAATTATAAAGTAATGTATAACCAGCGATACCTGTTGTTGATTGGTATACTTTTGAAAAGCCGCCATCAATAACAATCATTTTACCATCTGCTTTGATAGGATCTTCACCGTCAATTTCTTTGACTGGAGTATGACCGTTAATAATATGGCCTTGCTCCGAATCTAAACCGAATTCTTCTAATAAATGTCCGACAATTTCTGGATTTTCACGTAAAGAATAATAAGGATTTTTTTCTTCTTTATGTGTTGCTTTGTCTTTAATAAAATAACGTTCAAAAGTAGTCATTGCTCGTTTACCGAATAATGAAGAATATTTACCTGTCCATAAATACCATATTAAGTCAGTTGCTAAGTCATCAGTAACATCTTTATGACGGAATGCTTTGCGCATATATGCTTCGAATTGATCAAGCAAATGACGGCCAGAATAAAATTCGCCATCAATTTCCATACCTTCCATTTTGCCGTTTTCATCAATTGGAATACAGCCATGGATAAGAAGGTTGCCGTTATAAGGTAAATAAAGACATCCTTTATCCATTAGGAATGTCATATGACGTTTTAATTTTTCAGACTCTTGAACTGAAATCAATAATTTATCAATTACTTCTTGTTCTTCTGTTAATAATTTTGCAGGATCTTCAGGGTCGACTGTCACAAAACATGTGTCGGTTAAATCATGTGTTTTACCATGCAGTGTATAAGTCAAATTGTCATAATCAACATGTTCTAATACCAAACGTTCTTCCATTTCGAATGAAGGACGACGTTTAATAATTGGTATTTCCAATTTGAACTGTATCATTGCGATGGCTTGATGAATTTTTGTAATCTGCAGCTGTTCTTGTTCTGATAAATTTGAATCTGAACGCAATTTAGGACGGAATGCCGGATTGTCTCCATAAAACTTTTCTGCAAGGTTTAAAAGTGGACGTATATTGATACCATACGCATCTTCTACAATGTTTAAGTTATCGTAACGTGCACAAATTCTTAAGATATTGGCTAAGCAAACTTTAGAACCTGCATAAGCACCGATCCAAATTGCATCGTGGTTGCCCCATTGAATATCTACTGAATGATAATCAATTAGTGTTTCAACAATTTTTTCAGGCTCTGGACCACGGTCATAAATGTCACCGACTACATGAAGATGGTCAACGACCAAGCGTTGAATCGTATAAGACATGCCGATAATTAAATCGTCAGCTTGTTGTGTCTCAATAATTTGATTCATCAAAGTATTGTAATAAGGTGTTTTGTTATCCAAACCATTATTCTTATAGAGCAGTTCTTCAATAATGAACACGAATTGTTTCGGTAAAGCTTTGCGCAATTTAGAACGCGTATATTTTGAAGCTGAATATAAAATCATTTGAATCATTTGTTCGATAGTTTCTTCGTACCATCGATTTAAAGGTTCTTTTGCATCAAAACTAGATTTAACCAATTTCAATTTGTCTTCTGGATAATAAATTAAAGCAGTGAAATCACTGATTTCTTGATTTGACATTGTATCTTGAAAAATATCATTAACTTTTGTACGTACATTACCAGAACCATTTCTTAATACATGTTGGAAAGAATCATATTCGCCATGCAAATCACTGACAAAGTGTTCAGTACCTTTTGGTAATTCTAGAATTGATTCTAAGTTTATGATTTCTGTAGCGAGCTGTTCTTCGTGATTGAATTTTTCTGCAAGTAAGTCAAAGTATTTATGTTTAAGTTCACGATCTGTGGTCTTCATTTCTTCCTCCTGTGCTTCTATAGTAATAGCGCTTACATTTGATTATTGTACTTTTTTGTAAAATTTTCAATGGTAGCGGTTAAATTGTTGTAAATTAGTTACATTAAAAGTAAACGTTTTCATATATTAGAGAGAATTAAGCAGTATTTTTTATTATCCAGCACAATTTTGTAGATGTATATGATATTATTATTTTTTAATATAATAATTTGTTCATCAGGAGGACTTATGACATCACTATTATCTGTAGAAAAATTGAACAAAACTTTCAAAGACAGCACTTTTAAAATTAATAATGTCTCATTTGAAGTATGTGAAGGTGAAATTGTAGCGCTTATCGGCAAGAATGGCTCTGGAAAGTCTACTTTGATTCGGTTGATTGTGGGTGATTATCCGATTGATCAAGGTAAATTAGAATTTTTTGGTGAAACAGTAAATGAGCATCAAACAGCTTATAAAAATGATATCAGTGTAGTTTTTGATGCATTGAATTTCCCTAAAAAATTCACAGTTAAAACAATAGATAAGATATTCAATCAATTATATACAAATTGGAACAGTACAGCATTTTTTGAATGGATTAAAGTATTTGACTTGCCGATGAAGCAAAAAGTCAAATACTTCTCACGAGGAATGACTATGAAAATATCAATAGCAGCTGCACTTTCGCATCAAAGTCGATTATTGATTTTAGACGAAGCTACAGCAGGGTTAGATGCAGCAAGCCGCGATGAAATACATGAAGAATTAGAAAAATTTGTACAGGATGAGAAACGTGCGATTTTAATGACTTCACATATTGCTGAAGATATCAATCGATTAGCGACGCGTCTAATCTTTATTAAAAATGGGGAAGTGTTATTACAGATTGCTAAGAAAGAATTATTTGAATCGTTTGGAATATTAGGTTGTGATGAAAAGCAATTCAGTACTTTAGACAAAGAAAGTATCTTAGCCTATAGAGAACATTTAGGACAATTCGAGGTGATTGTAAAGAAAGGCGCCTTAGAAAATATCAGCTCAATTACTAGTGTAGACGAAGTGAATAAAATCATCTTGAGAGGAGTATCATCATGAAAGGATTGATTATAGGACAGTATTATGCGACTGCAAAAGTACTGAGCATCTATTTGATTATATCTATTTTATTAGCATTAGGAGTAATTTTTCTCAGTGGTTCAGGTAGCGGTTTTGTGTGTTTATTAATAGTGATGTTAATGGTATCAGCAGCCACTGATAACTTAAAAAACGAAGCTGAAGCGCAATGGTATAAATTTGCGGTTTCACTTCCTGTGAGCCGAAAACAAATTGTACAGAGTCATTATCTGTATTACTTGATCACAATGATGATGGGTGTAGGTATAGTAATCGTTACTTTAATAGCGGGCATAATGCTTGGAACTATATCTGTTGTAAATGCGGTTACTACATTTGGAATTTGCCTTTCTATAGGGTTGTGGGTATTGCTTATGTATCCTTTTACTTATTCTGTTGGTGCGGATAAATCCAATATGATTCAAGTTATTGTAACTGTCATCGCACTTGGCTTCTTTTTTGTATTTAATTTTATTTCACTCATCATAGGCGGCTCTATTTATGAATCAGGTGGTGATGCCATGCAGCATTTAGAATTTGAATTAATTAGACAGTCTGTCTTTATTATGGTTAGTTTGATTGTAACAGTAGTAGGTTACTTCATAGGCTTAAACAAATTTAAGAAAACAAACTTTTAAAATAAAAACGTATGGGCATGCAGTTTTTAATTAAGCATGTCCATACGTTTTTTAATTAGTTTGCATTTGAATTTTTACGACGTTTTGAAATGAAGCGAATGGCAAAGATAACAAATAAAACTGCTAAGATTGCTAACATAATTGTTGAATATGTGTGCATAGCGTTTAAGATTTGGTGCCAGTTATCACTAAGCGCCTTACCTAAATATATAAGACCGAAGTTCCAAATTGTAGTTCCTAATAAAGAAAGAACAGCAAAAGTAACAACATTCATTCGGCTGATTCCAGCTGGAATGGTAATCAAGACACGTAAAACAGGAACAAAACGACATAAGAATACTGCAGTTGCACCATATTTTCTGAACCAATCATTGGCACGCTTGATATCTTTGCCTTTTAATTTAATCCATTTACCGTATTTATCAACAAAACGATATAATTTTTCTTCATTGACTAAGCGACAAATATAATACAAGACAAGTAAACCGATAAACGAAGCAACAGTTGCGACAATCAATAATATCCAAATAGAAATATGTGACTTAGCTGATAAGACACCAGCAAAAGTTAGCACAACTTCCGAAGGGACAAAAGGCAAAATGTTCTCTGAAAGGATGAGGATAAAGATTGCAAGGTATCCCCAGCGACTAATAAAATCCGTTAGAATTTGTTCCATTTTTAAAGATGTAACTCCTTATAAATTTTTATTTGAAAAGTAATTATGTAATTTGTAAGGCGAAATAAGATACATACGCCGAATTCAATTGTACTAAAGAACAAAGAAAGTTACACATGTTTTGAGGCTGAAAAATAGAAAAATACGTCTTAAGATGTAGAAGACAAAAGGGCTAGAGTTACTAACAGTTTAGGTGAAATTAATAAATATTCATCTTGATATAGAACAGCGTGTTCACTTTGCTGAAATATAAATTATATAAAACACATATATTTTATATGTATTTCTTATGAAATAAGTAATCTAAAATAAAAAATCTGACTGAGTAACTCAGCCTTGTTACCGTCATTAACGAGTTTGTTATACGAATAAAATGATTTTGAATATAATATATCGCACAACTATAAGTTCATATTTTTGTAAAAAAGTTATTGTAAACGATTTCTAAACATGGTAATATTTACTAAAATAACTTAGGCCATATGATGACCTAATGTATCTTTATTCAGGAAAGTTGGGATATAAATGACTGAAAGAAAGAGTAATGTTCGTTGGTTTTTTGCACTGGCATTCTTTATTATCGGGGTTATCGCTTATATGGATAGATCAAACATCTCCTTAATTGCAGGGCCGATGATGGAAGATTTACATATGACAAAGGCGCAATTTGGATTATTAGCAACATTCTTCTCAGCAGGTTATGCTTTAATGCAAGTTCCTTCAGGAATTCTTGCTGAAAAATTCGGACCGAAAAAAATGCTGTCAATTGCATTGATTTGGTGGAGTGCATTTACGATTTTAACGGGTGTAGTTAAAAATCATGGTTTATTATATTTAGTACGTTTCTTATTTGGTATTGGAGAAGCACCTATGTATCCTGCCAATGCAGTATTCAACTCAAACTGGTTCTCACGCGGTGAAAAAGGACGTGCCTCAAGCGCATTGCTTGCTGGTTCATACTTTGGACCAGTTATTGCACCTGGTGTAACAGTGTTAATTGTCACAATGTTTAATTGGCAAGCTGTATTTTATATTTTCGGGGCTGTCGGCTTTTTAATCGTAATCTTATGGGCTATTATTGCGAAAGACTTGCCAGAACATCACAAAATGGTAAACGAAGCAGAAAAACGCTATATTATTGAAAATCGTGATGTTCAAAATGCTGGGGAAAAACAAAGCGCACCTTGGAGTGCATTCTTCAAACACTTCAGCTTCTATGCGATTGCAGTTCAATACTTTGTAGTACAATTTATCGTTGGTTTATTCTTAATTTGGTTACCGACTTATGTTATGGAACAATATCATGTGAAATATACTTCTTTAGGTTTATTAGCAGGGATTCCATGGTTAGCAATGCTGCTTTGTATTATGGGATTCGGTGCACTTTCAGATAGACTTTTACAAGCTGGTAAATCACGTTTTGTAGCACGTGGCTCAATTGCTATTATCGGAATGATTATTTTCAGTATTGGTCTTTTATTTGCTATCCGCAGTGAAGTCTTAGAAGTAAATATTGCTTGGCTGGCAGTCTGCTTAAGCGGTATGGGTATTACAACTGGTATGAGCTGGGCAGCAGCTGCTGATATTGGCCGTAACTTCTCTGGTACTGTATCAGGATGGATGAACTTATGGGGCAATGTTGGTGCAATGCTTAGTCCATTACTTGCAGGTATTTTAGCTGATTTAATCGGATGGACTTGGACTTTACAATCTTTATTAGTACTTGTAGTTATCGCGATTTTCATGTGGTTCTTTGTAAAACCAGACAGAGCATTAGTTGCTGAAGAAGATAAATATTAAAAATAAGTTGAATAAGAAGTACCTCATATGGATAGGCAAAGAAAGGGCTGCTGTGTATAGAGGTACTTCTTTTTACGTGGTTCAAATTTTTGATTTTCGGGAAAAGTAAAAGGAGTAAATAATGTATTTCAAGAAAGGAAGAGCAACATGATTACAGTTATTGCGAAAACAAATGTAAATGATATGAATTATGATAGATATATCAGCTTGGCAGGACAACTTGTAGTTGCTTCTCAAGCAGAAGAAAACAATGTGAGCTATGAACATTATGAAAATACAAATATTCCTAATTCATTCGTTATTATTGAACAATGGAAAGATAGAGCAGCTTTGAATGCTCACGTAGAAGCAGATCATTTTAAAGTGTATTGGAAAGAAATTACACAACTTTGCATCAATGAACCGACAATTCAGATGTTTGAAGATAGCGATGAAATCAGTTATGAATAATCATTTTTTTAATGATACGATATTCTAAAAAATCATAAAAATGCTATAATAGAGGTATTCATAAACAGGTAAAAAAAGAATGTATTCCTGAAAATTTAAGATGGATAAGGAGTCTGAGTGTTATGATTTACCAACATGGAACTTTAGGAACTTTGATGGCCGGTATGCTTAAAGGTACAGCCTCTATCGATGAAATGTTAAAACATGGTGATTTAGGCATCGGAACGTTGGATGGATGCGATGGTGAAGTCATTATTCTAGATAATGAAGCATTTCATGCAAATGAGTACGGCGAGTTCAAAAAGCTGAATGGTGATGAAATGACACCTTTTTCGACTGTTACAGACTTTAAACCTAATAAAAAATTCGATATTACAAATTTGATAACTTCGGAAAATTTATTAGATACAATCTTGGTTAGAATGAAAAGCCAAAATTTGTTCTCAGCGGTTAAAATTCATGGCAGTTTTAAAAAGGTACATGTACGCATGATGCCAAAACAAGAGCCACCATACCAACGCTTAATGGAATCCGTAAACCGACAACCTGAATTAACATTTGATACAATTAATGGAACAATTGTCGGCTTCTTTACTCCAGAATTATTCCATGGTGTCGGCACAGCTGGCTTCCATTTACATTTTGTAGATCAAGAACGTACAGTCGGTGGTCATGTTTTAGATTTTGAATTAGAACGCGGCACTGTAGAAATCAATGATGTAGAAACATTTGAACAAAACTTCCCAGTTCACGATGAAGAATTCCTCAATGCAGATATTGATTACGAAAATATTGATGAAGAAATTCGTTTAGCAGAATAATATAGCAATTTAACTAGGCAACTTCTTTTGCAGGAAGTTGCTTTTTTAAATGATCTCATTTTCACCAGGAATTACCAAGTTTGAAAGAGATGATACAATGGTAACTGATAGATATCTAAGTAAAAGAGAGAGAAAGGGGTCTATATAATGGCTCATTACATAAGTTCGCTATTTCGGTTTACACGTCAAAATGTGAACTTTAAAAAGGGCAGCAGACAATGTCTTTTAATGCTGATTCCTTTATTGGTCGGCTATTTTGTTGGCCAGTTCCAGTGGGGATTATTGATGGCGACAGGAACACTGACAAATATCTATGTATTTGGTGGTTCAGATAAATCGAAATTACGAATTGTTTGGTGGTGTGCAGTTGGATTTACACTTTGTATTATATTAGGAACTATTACAGTGCCTATTCCGCTCCTCTTCGGTTTATTGCTGCTTATTGTGACAGTGATAGCATATTACATTTTTAGCGCACTTGAAATTCCAGGTCCTTCATCTACCTTCTTTATTGTGACATTCGCTTTACCTATTAATATGCCAGTTGCACCTGAAGAGGCTTTAATGCGAGGTTTAATGGTATTTTGCGGAGGAATGTTGACTATTCTTGTAGTTTGGTTAATGCTGAAGTTTCAAAAAAAGAGTGGGGAAGTCAGTGCAGTCGAAAATGAATATCAGCTTTTAGTACAACTTTTTCAAGATTTTTCAGACGAAGAAAAATTTAGAATGACAACTAAACAATTAGTGAGTCAATTTAAATCTGCCAACAAACAATTGATTACTTCTTCAAGTTCAGGTAAGAAACAGCCAAATGAATTACAACGTCTATATCTGCTGCATAATAACGCAGAAGGTATTTTCGCTGAAGTATTAGAATTGAAAACAAAAGAAGTTAAAGTACTTCCGGATATATTGCTTGAAATGATGAAATACGTTGCACAAAGTGTTCTGCAGAATAATACATCAAATAATCAAGGAGAGTGGAATGAAAAAGTAGAATTATCTCCTGATTTCCAACGATTAGAAAAACAAATTTACCGTACGGATGAAATTTTATACAGTCCAGAAGGTCAAGTTAAATATGAAGCACATTTACGTCAACCATTATATGGCAAGCAGTTAATTTATAATTTGACCTTAGACTCATTAGTATTTATGAATACAATGCGTTATTGCGTCATTATGGGTATTGCGATTTTTATTGCACTGATGTTCGATTTCGATAAAGCATATTGGGTGCCGTTAACCGCACATACGATTTTAATCGGCACGAATACAATTCATAGTATGGAACGTGCAGTAGCTAGAACTATCGGTACTTTTGCAGGTGTAATTACCTTAAGTATTATTCTGGCATTTCATCCTTCCATGCTTGTCAGTATATTTATATTATCTTTCAGTGCCATGTTTACTGAAGCACTAGTGGGAGCCAATTATGCGTTAGCTATGATTTTTATCACGACACAAGTTATTACATTAAATGGATTGGCTTCGGGAAAATTATCGATTTTAATTGCGCTGCCACGAATGTTGGATGTAGTGATGGGTGTCGTAATTGCAGTGATCGGCTTGCTTATTTTAGGACGGAAAAACGCGTCACAAACACTGCCCTTGGCCATTTCAGAAGTTGTACGGTATGAAGCTTCGTTTTTCTATTATCTGTTTTCAAAAAATGGCTATATTGAACATCATGAACCAAAGTTTGATGAAATGAAGTTAAGCATTAAATTGAGTAATATGAATGGTATGTATAATAATGCGCATGGTGAATTATTTACAAATACTCAAAAAGTCAGCCGTTATTATCCAGTGATGTTTGCATTGGAAGAAATCAGTTTTATGTTATCTCGAGCACAGCATAATCCGCATCCTGAAACGATAGATGATGTAAATATGGGTCAATATTTGATTGCATTTGAAGAGATTGCATTGCATTTCGAAAAAGGTATACCAATGAAGTTCGGTACTGGATTGCCCTCATTACCTCAATATGTCAATATACGTTCTTCATTGTTGAATATCCAACAATATACGCGTTTGCAGGAATAATTAAATACTGACAAAAAGTAAAGATTTATTATATGTGAATAGTGGTATATGAGAAGTAATATTAAAATGAAGAGGAGGACGCTTATGCCTTGGACTTTAGATGATTACCCAGACTCTTGGAAAAATCTTAAAGAATTAGAACGTAAAAAAGCAATTGATATCGGTAATGCAATGCTAGAAGATGGTTATGAAGAAGGGCGTGCGATTCCGATTGCTACGGAACAAGCTGAAGAATGGTATCAACATGCGACAAAACAAGAATTGGATGAATTAAAAAACAAAGACATTACGAAGCATAAAAAAGACAAAGATGCCAATCCAGAATTAAATGAAAACGATGTAGAAGTTTATAAGGAAGATGGTAAATGGAAAGTGCGTACTTATGGTGCGAAACGCGCTGCAGATGATTATGATTCTAAAGATGAAGCGGTTAAGCGCGCTGAACATATTGCGAATAACCGCGGAACTAAAGTGCATGTGAAAAAAGCTGGCGAATAGAATTTTGAGAATTACATGATTATCTAATTTTTAAAGTGGTATTTAATATTTAATGATTCGTATCATCTATTGATGAACGAATTAAGAGGGAGCAACAGATAAGTAAAACTGTATTTAACTTAATTGACCTCTTAAAGGGTTACTCAGATGGGAGTGCCGCTTTAAGAGGTTTTTTTGTATGAAAAAAGGAAAATACTGATTCAGCATTTTCCTTTAATAATATGATTAAGCTTGAGTGATATGCCATCCGTATGGTTCAGGTAATTGAGACCAGTCTGATTCGAATTCCTCAGTTGTAAGTAAGCAATCATCTAATTCTTTTGTGATTTTTTCTTGATCTAAGTCTGTACCGATAATTACGAATTGTGTATGACGGTCACCAAATTCCGGATCCCAATTTTCACGTACATCTTCACGTTCATGTAAAATAGCGCGTTGTTTTGGTTCTGACATTGCTGCAACCCAGAATGTAACAGGGTGGATTGATACAGAAGAGCCTGCTTGAGACATTAAGCATGCAACATGATTATATTGAGCTAACCAAACGATACCTTTAGCACGTACAACTGTGTCCGGCATGTTTTCTAACCAGTTATGGAAACGTTCAGCGTGGAAAGGTAAACGGCGTTCATAAACAAATGATGAAATGCCGTATTCTTCAGTTTCTGGTGTATGTTCAGCATGACCGCCGTTTGTTAATTCTTGTAACCAACCTGCAGAATTACTGGCTTTTTCAAAATCGAATAAGCTCGTATTTAGCACATCACTCAACTCGACTTCTGAATTGACAGTACGGATGAATCTTGCAGTAGGTTGTAATTTACGCAAGATACTTTCTAGACGATCTAATTCTTCTTCAGTGACTAAGTCTGTTTTGTTTAATACTAATACATCGCAAAATTCTACTTGATCGATGAGTAAATCAGCGATTGTGCGTTCATCTTCTTCACTAGCACCTTGTTCGCGATCTACTAAAAGATCTTCTGATTTAATATCGTTGATGAAGCGGTTCGCATCTACAACAGTAACCATTGTGTCTAAACGGCAAATGCTAGTAAGGTCAATACCAAGTTCGTCATCAATATATGAGAATGTTTGTGCCACTGGAACGGGTTCAGAAATACCTGTTGATTCAATGACGATTTGATCGATACCGCCGCGTTCAACAATACGTTCAACTTCTTTTAATAAGTCTTCACGTAATGTACAGCAGATACAACCATTTGATAATTCAACTAATTTTTCATCAGTACGTGAAAGCCCCCCGCCTTCCACAACTAAATCTTTGTCAATGTTAACTTCACTCATATCATTAACAATAACAGCGATACGTAATCCTTCTCTATTTTGTAAAATATGGTTTAATAATGTTGTTTTTCCTGAGCCAAGATAACCGCTCAGTACCGTCACAGGTATTTTAGCCATAAAAAAATCCTCCTATTTATCTATATGCACATCTGTTAATCGTAATAATTACGATTTATATTGTATAGAAAAATAGAGGGTGGTGCAAGGCTATTAGAAATTTTTCTACCTTTATATATGATATATAGGAGAAAATCGAAATGATACTAAAACTGATATTCTCATTTAGAATATTCTTTCATTTGTTATTTTCAAAATATTTATTTTCCAATAGAAAAAATTTTGTTTAAATCTGAACTCCGTTATAATAAAAGTGTGGAAAGAACGGAGGACATGTTATGTATGTAGAAAGAAGAGAAACATTAAATCTGAATGCACTCAAACGAGATGTGCAACGAAATATCTCAAAATTTCAAAGTAAACATTACCAAATAGAAGAACTTGTGGATTTTGTCAGTTTACATCATTTATATGCATCCGCTTTGGAAGAAGTCAGCACAAAACTCAGTATATTAGATAATGATTTTCAAATCCTTTATGAACATAATCCGATACACCATATGGAACGACGTGTGAAAGAAATAAGCAGCCTTGTACGTAAGTTAGAGATGCGTGGATTGCCTGTTACTACAGAATCAGCTCGTGCGAATATTACAGATGTTGCTGGAATCCGTGTAGTATGTAATTATTTAGAAGATTTAGAAGTAGTAGCTTCATTATTATTAAAACAAGCAGATGTTAAATTGTTAAAAAGAAAAGATTATGTAAAAAGCCCTAAAGACAATGGTTACCGCAGTTTACACCTTGTTGTTTCAATACCGGTATTTTTAACAGACAACGTTGAACATGTACCGGTTGAAATACAACTTCGTACAATCGGAATGGATATGTGGGCAAGTTTAGAGCACAAATTACGTTACAAAAATGCAACGAATACAGAGGTATATAAAGATACTTTAAAACAATGTGCTGAAGAAATTGAAGAAGTTGAAAATAAGTTGCAGCATATGCATGGAGAAATACTAAAACAGGATTAAGTAATAGATCAGAAGCTGGACTATCATTATTCAATGATATTCAGCTTCTTTTAATTTGGACTTCTTTTCAGATATTGATAAACAATTTAATCGATAAACTAACCGATAGTTGCTAAATAAAAACACTAATATGCACAGAAAAAGAAAAAAAGTTTGAAAAAAATGCATATTTAATACTTGATTTATGTATATTTATGCGTTATACTTACATATGTAAGGTTGATAAAGCGAATAATTAAAGGTTTTATGATTTTTGACTTTAATTGACCAAAGTATAAATATACGATAATAAATAAATGACTATTAAATCTTAAACGGAACTTGTTGCAGAATCAAAACAATTTATTAAAGTTGCAACTCAAAATGATTTATAAAAACTACAAACTTAAAAAATATTAATTTGGAAAGTGTTTTAGGAATGCTGAAAAAGGATATAAATACATTGTAACCAATGAGAGTGATATTCATATTTAATGAATGTTATTCGAACAAATTAGTGTTACATCTGTATGATATATCGAATTTGCAGCATTCATCACAAGATTTTAACACTCACTTGTTGACACGGTTAAAAGATGACATTTTAATTTGTGTCATATGTCACATGAAAACGAAAACGATAAAAATTTAAAAAAAGTGTGAAACAGTAATATGAATTAGAAACAAACAGAAATTTGTGTTATGGAGTTTCACCATTTAACGGAGGTTATGATTTTATGAATAACGGATTTTTCGGAAATGATTTTGACTCAATTTTCAGAAGAATGATGCAAGATATGCAAAACGCAGATGGAAACAAAAAATATTATATTAACGGACGTGAAGTATCACCTGAGCAATTGCAACAAATTCAACAGCAACAACAAGCTCAAGGCGGACAACCAGTCCAAGGCACTCAACCTGGTCAACCAGGACAAGCTGGAGGCGGCCAAGGCGGCGATGACTACTTAGAAAAAATCGGTCGTAATTTAACACAAGAAGCAAAAGACGGATTATTAGATCCAGTAATCGGCCGTGACAAAGAAATTCAAGATACTGCAGAAGTATTAAGTCGTAGAAATAAAAATAACCCAATTTTAGTTGGGGAAGCTGGTGTAGGTAAATCAGCAATTGTAGAAGGCTTAGCACAAGCGATTGTAAAAGGTAATGTACCAGCTGCAATCAAAGACAAAGAAATCATCGCAGTTGATATTTCTTCATTAGAAGCAGGTACACAATATCGTGGTGCATTTGAAGAAAATATCCAAAACTTAATCAACAATGTCAAAGAAAGAAAAAATGTTATCTTGTTCTTTGACGAAATTCACCAAATTATCGGATCTGGTTCAACTGGCGGAGATTCAGGAAGCAAAGGCTTGTCTGATATTATTAAACCAGCATTAGGTCGTGGAGAAATTTCATTAATCGGTGCTACTACTCAAGATGAATACCGTAATAATATCTTAAAAGATCCGGCTTTAGCACGTCGTTTCAACGAGGTATTAGTAAAAGAACCTTCAGCTAAAGATACTGAAGAAATCTTAAAAGGTGTTCGTGAAACATTTGAAAAACACCATAATGTGAAATTACCTGATGAAGTCTTAAAAGCTTGTGTAGACTTATCTATTCAATATATCCCACAACGTTTATTGCCAGATAAAGCTTTAGACATTTTGGATATTACAGCTGCACACTTAGCTGCTAAAAATCCAGTAGTTGATAAAGTGGAAGTTGAAAAACAAATTAAAGAACTAGAAGATAAAAAATCTAAAGCAGTTAGCGAAGAAGCTTATACAGATGCAGATAAATATCAAAAAGAAATCAAAGAATTACAAGACAGCTTAGAATCTGGCGGCGGTGAAGCTACAACTGCATCAGTACAAGATGTAGCTGCTACTGTAGAACGTATTACTGGTATTCCAGTATCTCAAATGGACGATAATGATATCGCTCGTTTGAAAAACATTTCAAAACGCTTAAAAGACAAAATTATCGGTCAAGACAAAGCAGTTGAAATGGTATCACGTGCTATTCGTCGTAATCGTGCTGGATTTGATGAAGGCAACAGACCAATCGGAAGCTTCTTATTCGTAGGTCCTACTGGTGTAGGTAAAACAGAATTAGCTAAACAATTGTCTATCGATTTATTCGGTAATAAAGAAGCTTTAATCAAATTAGATATGAGTGAATATATGGATCGTACAGCTGTATCTAAATTAATCGGTACAAGTGCTGGTTATGTCGGTTATGAAGATAACTCAAATACTTTAACTGAAAAAGTAAGACGTAATCCTTATTCAGTTATCTTATTCGATGAAATCGAAAAAGCTAACCCTCAAATCTTAACTTTATTATTACAAGTTATGGATGACGGTAACTTAACTGATGGTCAAGGTAATGTAGTTAACTTCAAAAACACTATTATCATCTGTACTTCAAACGCAGGTTTCGGTGATGAAAGTGAAAAAGAACGTGAAGACTTAATGGAAGACCTTAAAAAATTCTTCCGTCCAGAATTCCTTAACCGTTTCAATGGTATCGTAGAATTCACTCACTTAGACAAAGATGCATTACAAGACATTATCAACTTATTACTTGATGATGTTCAAGATACACTTGAGAAAAAAGGTATTACTCTAGAAGTCAGCCAAGATGCAAAAGATTGGTTAATTGACCAAGGTTACGATGAAGAACTGGGTGCTCGTCCATTACGTCGAGTTGTTGAAAGAGAAGTACGTGACCGTATCACTGACTACTATCTAGAAAACACTGATGTAAAAGATGTGAAAGTCACATTAGAAGATGACAACATCTTAATCAATGGTGAAAAAGTAGATTCATTATAAGAAAAATGATAGAAATATCATAAAACATCCTAAATAGCTTATCATATTGCACTTCGTTTCATTCCTTAGCGAATGAGGCGAAGTGCTTTTTAATTTGTGCTGAAAGAGGGTACAAAAAGGTATGTGAAAAAAGTTATAATAAAAAATTCAATGCTTAAGTAGAAAGAGGTTATATCATGTTCATTTTAAATATTATTATCGTCCTCATTCTTTTTTTATTAACAGGATTTTTATCAGGACGATATCAGGATAAATATCTCTTTGCGAAATCTTTTTTACTCAGTATCGGTATGGTGATTTCAGGGTTTATTTCGTTATTGGTTTCTGGGTTTATTGTGTATTGGCTGTTGATTCGGTTGCTAGGAGACCGCAGCAGTATTTTTGTTCTCGGCATTATCATTATATTATTTGCAGGTATCATGAATTATTTTGTTGTACATCAACTTGTAAAATGGAATGGTTATAATGAGATGCTTGTTGCTATTTTAGAGTACTACATACAATGGACAACTATCTTTTTCACGCTCTATCAATTCTTAACATCCAGCCCCCAAAATCTTAAAAGTATCGCTAAACTAGAAATATCAACACATACATTAGATCTGAATTTATTGAATATCATCATTTTGCCTGTCTTGCTGATCAGTTGGATTGCGCTTGCGATGGTCCGTTTATATATCAAAGACCACAAATGGGCAGAAGAAGAAAGTGAAGAAGAAGATGAGAAAAATAAAGAGGATGACACAATTTCTGACAATGAAAACTCTGATAAGCAGAGTAATTGAGGAATTAAATTTATATCCGAAATTGCAAGTTAGATTGTAAATCATTGAATTCGTAAAAATGAGATTAAAAACCACCGTAATCAAGGTTGAAAGCAAAACTTTGTTACGGTGGTTTTATCATTTGTCTTTTCTTTCTTTTTTCATGGCTTCAACAATCTCAGGGTTTTCTTTGGACAAATGTTGAATGATATTTTCATAATCAGCAGCAGTGCGGTTTTGACTGAGTTTATTAGCAGCATGTATTTCAGTTACTTCAATACGAAAACCTACTACCCCATGAATTTGTTTCAATGTATCATCAGACATGTTTTCCCACCGTGCACCATCTTTCTTTTCAAATCGCTTTAATAAGTTAATCAAATCTTGCTTAACTTCATCTTCGCTTAATAAATAGGGTTTGCCATATAGCTGAACACTTTGATAATCCCAAGTCGGAACATCTTCATCACTATACCAAGTTGAAGAGATGTACGCATCTGGTCCTTGAAATATTAAGAGTACTTCTTCATTGCTTTCTATTGATTTCCATTGCTCATTTCCTTTAGCAAAATGACCGGTGATAATAAAACGAGTTGTATTATGCAAAATCATTAAAGGTAAATGTGTCGCCAAAGGTCTGTGGTTTTTATCGTTTGAAATAATGGTAGCGAATGGATGTGTATCAATGAATTGTTTAATTTTATCTATATCATGTTCTTGGTAATGTTTAGGAATATACATTAGTATCGCCTCTCAATCTTACTTTACTATTCCTTTTTTTATGAAAATTAATGTAAGCGGTTGCAATTATTGTAGATTTGTATTAATATACTTGTATACAAGTATGTAGAAACAAGGGGCTGTACTATAGATGGGAGAAAATTATCCGAAACATTGGATGGAAGGTATGACGACAGGTGAGAAAGTTGCGGCTGAGTTACGTTTGCAAATTGTAGAAGGCAGTATTAAAGCGGATGCTTGCTTAACTGAAAATCAAGTTGCTAAGCAATTCAATGTCAGCCGTTCTCCTGTTCGTGATGCTTTTAAATTATTGAAACAAGATCAATTAATTTGTCTAGAACGTATGGGCGCAGATGTACTCCATTTTGGAGAAGAAGAGCGCCGTGAGATATATGATTTGCGCATTATGATGGAGTCTTTTGCTTTTGCGAAAATTAAAAGCAATGAAAGAGTACGTTTAGCAAAAGAAATGCGCAAACACTTAGAAATGATGAAAGTGGCGGTGCAATTTCAAGATGCTGAAGCTTATACAGAACACGATATCAAATTTCATGAAGTATTGATTTATGCAACGCAGCACCGCTATCTGCTTAGCAGCTGGGATAATTTAAAGCCATTGATGCTTTGTTTAATACTGTTATCTATGAGAAAAAGAATGCGTGAAGAACCGGAAGATTTCGAACGTATTCATCATAACCATGAAGTATATGCAGAAGCGGTAGAACAAAATAGTGTCTCTCAGTTAAAAGAAGCGTTCCATTTAAATTTTGATGATGTTGGAGATAATATTGCAGGTTTGTTTTATAGATGATCTTTATTTTTTAAGGAGGAAAAATCATGAAGTATATGATTGGGGTCGATGTCGGAACAACAAGTACAAAATCAGTTTTGTATGATGAAAATGGGAATTTCTTGCGTAAGCACAATATTGGTTATGACATGAACACACCAGATGTCGACACTTCTGAAGAAAACCCAGATGAAATTTTTGATGCGGTTTTAATGACAATCAAAGCAGTAATTCGTGAAGAGAGAGTAGCAGCAGATGATATTAAATTGATTTCATTCAGTGCACAAATGCACAGTTTGATTGCAATGGACAACGAACAAAACCCTATTACTGAAAGTATTACATGGGCAGACAATCGAGCTAGTCGCTATGCAGATATAATTCGCGATGAACATCAAGGACATGAAATATATAAACGTACAGGTACACCCATTCATCCGATGTCGCCATTATCGAAAATATTTTGGATGAAACATGAAAAGCCGGAAGTTTATAGTAATGCGAAAAAATATATCGATATAAAAGGTTATATTTTATATCAACTTTATGGTAAATACGTCATGGATTATTCTATTGGATCAGCTACAGGAATGATGAATTTAGAATCATTAAGCTGGGATAATGATGTATTAAAGCTTTTAGGAATTACAAAAGAACAGTTACCTGAATTAGTACCAACAACTCATATTATGACTGGTATGAAACATCGTTATTCTAACTTGCTAGGTATTAATCCAGACACACCTATTATTGTAGGTGCAAGCGATGGTGTTTTATCTAATCTTGGCGTGAATAGTTATAAAAAAGGGGAAGTAGCAGTAACAATCGGTACTTCTGGCGCTATCAGAACAGTCATCGATCATCCGCGCACAGACGAAAAAGGACGCATCTTTTGTTATGTCTTAACAGAAGACCAATATGTGATTGGAGGACCGGTTAATAACGGCGGCATCATTTTAAGATGGTTGCGCGATGAACTATTAGCAAGTGAGGTAGAAACTGCGAAACGTTTAGGCGTAGATCCTTATGATGTTTTAACAAAAATTGCCAGCCGAGTTGAACCTGGTTCAAAAGGATTGATTTTCCATCCATATTTAGCTGGAGAAAGAGCACCTTTATGGAATGCGAATGCGCGTGGTTCATACTTCGGATTAACACTCGCTCATAAAAAAGAACATATGATACGTGCGGCACTTGAAGGCGTATTATATAACCTGTATACCGTTTATCTTGCTTTAATAGAAGTAATGGGGGAAACACCTACTGCAATTAAAGCAACTGGGGGATTTGCGAAAAGTGAAGTATGGCGTCAAATGATGGCAGATATCTTTGCGACAGATGTTATAGTACCTGAAAGTTATGAAAGTTCATGCTTAGGAGCATGTGTACTTGGTTTGAAAGCACTTGGGGAAATCGATGATTTTTCAATCATTGAAGAAATGGTCGGTACAACACATGCACATGAACCAAACCAAAAAGCTGTAGAAATGTATCAGCAATTAATTAGTATCTTTATCGATTTAAGTCGTTCTCTTGAAAGTCAATACGCTAAGATTGCAGACTTCCAGCGTCATCATTTATAAAAAATTTAATAAGCAAAGATGAATCTGACAATAAAAACATCAGTTTGAAAGCTGATGTTTTTATAGGAAGTTAATGTAAACGCTTCCTATATTGAGATTCAGTCATACGAAAGTGAGGAAAAATTATGTTTGGAGAAATATGGCCGCTGATTACAGTGGTAATCGGTATTTTAATCTTATTAGCACTGATTATATTATTGAAATTAAATACGTTTATTGCATTGATTATTACATCAATGATAACTGCAGTTTTACTTGGAATGCCATTAGATAAAGTTGTAGAAACCGTTGAAAAAGGAATGGGAAGTACACTCGGTCACATCGCGATTATTTTTGGTTTAGGGGCTATCTTAGGTAAGTTACTTTCAGATGGCGGCGGTGCGACACGTATCGCTGATACATTGATTAATAAATTCGGAGAAAAAAATGTGCAATGGGCTATGGTTATTGCAGCATTTGTAATCGGTATTGCCTTATTCTTCGAAGTAGGATTGGTATTATTAATTCCGCTTGTATTTACACTTGCAAAACGTACTAAAGTATCACCGCTTAAAATTGGCTTGCCAATGATTACAGCGTTATCTGTAACACACGGCTTTTTACCACCGCACCCTGGTCCAGTAGTAATTGCTAAAGAGTTACATGCTAATTTAGGACAAGTATTAATGTTTGGTATTATTATTGCGATTCCAGTTACAATTATTGCTGGTCCATTATTCGGCAGAATTGCACCGAAGTTAACACCGACAGCTTATACACGTGAAGGTGACATTTCATCATTAGGTGCACAAAGAGAATTTAAACCTTCTGAAATGCCAAGTTTCGGTATTAGTGTTTTAACAGCGACATTGCCTGTTATTTTAATGTTGATTGCGACAATTGTACAACTCGCAACAGGTTCTGTTGATGGTGGAAAAAATATTATTGAAAAAATAATTTACTTCATCGGAACAGCAGATACAGCTATGTTAATTGCGGTATTATTCGCAATGTTTACGATGGGTGTCAAACAAGGACGTAAAAATAAAGAAATTATGACCTCAGTTACAGAAGCAATCTATCCAATCGGTATGATGATCTTGATTATCGGTGGCGGTGGTACTTTTAAACAAGTACTTATCGACGGCGGTGTTGGTGATACGATTGCGAAAATGTTCGAAGGTTCTACAATGTCTCCAATATTACTAGCATGGATTGTTGCAGCAGTATTGAGATTAGCACTTGGTTCTGCAACCGTTGCAGCGATTTCTACAACAGGTATCGTTTTACCATTGCTTCAAGCTAGCGATGTAAATGTAGCGCTCGTAGTGCTTGCTATCGGTGCAGGTAGCGTTGTTTGTTCTCATGTTAATGATGCAGGTTTCTGGATGTTTAAAGAATACTTTGGTTTAACAGTTAAAGAAACATTTTTAACTTGGTCACTGTTAGAAACTATTATTTCAGTTTCAGGTATTATCTTTATTCTATTTATCAGTTTATTTGTATAAACTCAGTTTTCGGCAGCTACGGCTGCCGATTTTTTTGTTATAGTGAAGATATCAGAAAGAAAGGTGATAGCAGATGACAAAGACTGTTTTAACTGAAGGCGTTTCTCAGATTGCGCAAACTATTATACAAACATTCTCAGAAGCAGAAAAACCATTGACAGTATTAGTAGATGCTTCAATGCAACCATCTGTATCAGTTCCTCATATTACTTATCAACCTATTGATTGGATGAATACAAAAGATTGGGAACTTCAACTGAGAGATGCAGATACTATTATTTTTAATGTGCATACTAAAATGTTCAATAGCAGCTTATGGCATGGACGGCGATCAGATTTAAGACGTTTAATCAGTAGATTTGTAAATCTCTGTCAACCTGCCGATATCCTAGAATTAAAAATGAAAAAAGAGAAGCCAGTGTTTAAAAAAGCAAAATATTACGAGCTTCCTAAATCTTATTTTTATAGTAATTGCAATGTTCATACAGAAGCTGCTTCTTCATTGCAATCGATGAAAGTGCAGCCTGAAGATTCAGTTTCTAAATTGCTTGTTGATTATATGAAATACTTAAGAAAGATTACATTTGGTCTGGTTGAAGTACGTGGTTTGCCGCAAAGTTATAATATTTATGCGAAAGGATTCAAATGTCCTTTAATTGCTATGCAACCAGAATCAATGGATGCTATAGATGGGATAAGGTTGCGTATTTTGCCCGATGGTCTGCTATCTAAGAAGATATCTAATTCTTTAATGTCGTTCTTTTTTATAAAAGTTAGTCAAACGAAACTTCAAACTTTTCTTTACCGCTTTGAATCGTCATTGCCATGGTGGTTATATATGGGTACTCAAGCATTAATTCATGATGTTGTCATGGCTGGTTTTAAAAGAGGGTAAAATAAGTACATAAATAAAAAGCTTAGGGATACAAAGCATATTACTTTCTAGAGAGGAGATTCGAAGGATGGATACGCGTCATTTTGATTTGTTAAAGTTATTGGTGGAGTATAATACAGAAAGCCCACCTGCACGTAATACTGATCCATTACAAGATGAGATTCAAGCATTTTTGGAGGATAATGGATTTGAAGTAAAGCGCCGTAAATTGTATGACAATGATAGTATTGTAGTAGGTATTTTAAAAGGCAAAGACCCAAAAGCACCTAAACTGATTTTAAATGGACATGTTGATGTCGCAAATGTAGAGGATACAAAGCATTGGACTTATTCGCCATTTGAATTGACAGAAGTTGACGACTGGTTGTACGGACGTGGTGTAAGTGATATGAAAGGTGGCGTTGCATCACTTTTTTATGTTCTGGAACGCTTGAATGCTGAGGGTATTCAGCCAGAAGGTGACATTATAGTACAATCTGTAGTTGGTGAAGAAGTTGGTGAAGCAGGGACGAAATATGCTTGTGAGATGAGTCCAAAAGCAGATTTAGCTTTAGTGATGGATACCAGTGATAATCAAGCACTTGGCCAAGGCGGTGTCATCACTGGCTGGATTACGGTGCAAAGTAAAGAAACAGTACATGATGGTGCACGCAGTCAGATGGTACATGCCGGCGGAGGTTTATATGGAGCGAGTGCTATTGAGAAGATGGCAAAAATTATTACGGCGTTGAAAGAGTTGGAACAACATTGGGCTGTGATGAAATCTTATCCTGATATGCCTCCTGGTGCCAATACGATTAACCCGGCAGTGATTGAAGGTGGACGTAACCCAGCTTTCATTGCAGATGAATGTCGTTTGTGGGTAACAGTCCATTTTTTACCGGATGAAGATTACCATGAGGTTGTAGCAGAGATTGAAGATTATTTGAATCGAGTGGCTGAAGCGGATGTCTGGTTACGTAATAATCCATTGCAATTTGAATGGGGAGGTACTTCGATGATAGAAGATCGCGGTGAAGTCTTCCCAAGTTTTACGTTGCCGTTGAATCATCCGGGCTATGCAATGTTAGAAAAAGCGCATGAAGCGATTCATGAAGATCCATTAGTTTCTGGTATGACAACGACTGTAACAGATGGTGGCTGGTTAGCTGATTTTGGTATACCAACTATTTTATATGGACCTGGTAGTTTAACAGAAGCCCACAGTGTGGATGAAAAAGTAGAAAAGAAAGAATTAGCACAATATAGTGAAGTGTTGTATGATTTCTTGAAAAATTGGTATAAGAAACCTGAAAAATAAAAATGAAATTTAAAAAGAAGAAGCTGTCCTGGTATTTTGAGGACTGCTTCTTTATGTTAAAAGAATATAAAAAACACCGACCTGTCTTAACAAGTCGGTGAAAAGTATTAATGATGTTATTTTAGCGATTGCTGTTGAATGAATTTTTCAAACGAGATATCCAACCGCGTCTAGGGCGTGATGGTTTTTGAGGACGGTTTTCTATAACAGGTGTTTCATGTTTAATAGCTTTTGCACGTTCAATCGCTTCATGCATCATATATAGCTGTGAATTCAACGGTAGCTGATTATTGTTCACATAGTGATAAACACCGTTTTTGTCTTGATAACGTCCTTTTTGATTATCAGAGAGTTGTAAATTCAAGAATTTTAACAAGCGCTCTCTAATTTTTTGGTCATGTACAGGGAATAAGATTTCTACACGTTTAATCATATTACGTGTCATTGCATCTGCAGATGATAAATAGATTTTTTCGTCACCATTATTATGGAAATAATAAATACGTGAATGTTCTAAGAAACGACCTACAATGCTGACTACTTCTATATTCTCACTTACGCCAGGAATACCTGGTTTCAAGCAGCAGATACCACGAATAACAAGTTGAATCTTAACGCCTGCTTGAGAAGCTTCAAATAACTTCTTGATAATTGTTTTATCTGTTAAAGAGTTCATTTTCATAATGATATGACCATTACCATGCTCTTTATGGTTTTGTATTTCAGTATCGATTCGTTCTACAAACACATCGCGGATATCAAAAGGTGCCACAATCAATTCATTATAATGTGGTTTTAATGAATAACCGCTCAGGTAGTTGAAGAAGTTGATCGCATCTTCGGCAATACCTTTATCAGTAGTGATAATACCCATATCTGTATAAATTTCAGCAGTTTTATCATTGTAGTTACCTGTACCTAAATGTACAAATGGAACTAACTGACCTTTTAGTCGTTTAACAACTAACGTGATTTTACTGTGTGTTTTTAAGTGTGTCATACCATAAATTACGTGACACCCGGCATCTTCCAGCATACGAGCCCAGTGAACGTTATTTTCTTCATCGAAACGTGCTTTCAATTCTACAAGTACTGTGACTTGTTTTCCTTTTTCAGCAGCGTTTTTCAAGCTTTTGATAATAGGTGAATCTTTACTTACACGATATAAAGTTTGTTTGATTGCGATTGTATTTGGATCATCAGCAGCTTCGCGGATAAAATCTACAATTGGTTCAAATGATTCATATGGATGATGGAAGAAGATATCACGCTTCAACGCTAAATCGAAAACGTTGTTATAACCAAGTGAAGCTGGAACTTGCGGTGTATAAGGATCATAACGCAAGTTGCTTAATTGTGGTGTTAAACGACCAACTAAGCCGAATAACATTGTTAAATCTAATGGACCGTCTACAAAGTAAACGTCATTGTCATGAATTTCTAATTGTTCTTTCAACTCTTGAATGTCAGCTTCATTTGCATTACGAGCATCAACTTCAAGACGAACAGCTGAACCGCTTTTACGCATTTTTAAGAAACGTTCAATTTCAATTAATAAATCTTCAGCACCATCTTCATGGATTGTTAAATCAGCATTTCTAGTGATTCTGAATGTAAATGTATTACGGATATCGTATCCTTGGAAAAGGTATTCGATAAAGTAATCAATAACATCTTCTACCATTAATACATATTGCTTTTCATCTTTTTTCATGATCATAAAACGATCAATCAAGGATGGAATTTGTACTATCGCAGTATTGATAGAATCATCAGTATCTAATTCAACGAAGATGTTTAAACTTTTATTAACCAATTTAGGGAAAGGATGGTACGCATCAATGCCGAGTGGTGTAAGTGTCGGCAAAATATTATCTCTGAATTCACGTTCTAATTGTTCTTGTAACGCTTCATCTAAATTTTCAGGTTTTGTTGTAATGACATCATATTCACGTAAATCTTTTGTAAGTTCGTTATAACGTTCATATTGTAAATCAACTAAGTCTGCATTTTTCTTTTTAATGGCGTCTAATTGTTCTTTTGGCGTCATTTGAGATTTATTTTCCGGTTTATTGAAATTCATTTTAACTTGGTCTTGCAAACCGGCAACACGAACCATGAAAAATTCATCTAAGTTAGATGCGAAAATTGCAATGAAATTTAATTGTTCTAATAAAGGATTTGTTTTGTCGCTGGCTTCTTGTAATACTCGATAGTTGAAATCGAGCCAGCTTAATTCTCGGTTGTTATAGTACTCTGGTTTATTGATGTCTTTCTCTACGACTTGATTTTGCATAATAGCCACCCCACGGTAAATAAATAGACTGTTTGTATATTAATTTAAAGAAAAATTAAATGATAATCATCATGAATGTTCTATCTAAGATGTTAGTTGTTTAATATTTAATAGTTCGACGGATGATGAAATACAATTTAATGTTAAAAGAAAATGTTTGTGCACATGTTCATTTTTTTCATATACATCCATTAGTACATTAACATAGAAATGTTAAGATTTTGTAAAGTTAATGGATACTTTTGATTTTAATACTTTTTCTAAATGTTTCTTTTGGCGATTGGCTTGATACTCTTCGGCAATGGGATTGCCTGTATGATAGGCATTGAGAATGTAGTTATCTTTATCCTTTTTTTCAAGTTCAACGCGTTTAACAGGGTTTGTATGAGAAACATTTAAGGCATCAACAAATTTAATAATTCCGCCCAATGATTGTAAATCACTGAGTTCATCGTTATCTAACCAACCTGTTTCATTGTTATAAAATTTCAATAATGATTTGTTTTTAAAACTTGCCATCATTGCGAGTTTAACACGGTCATGATGGTTAAAGCCGTCAATCATTGAATTGGAAATAATGTAGTAAGTATGTTGAGATCCTGAATCTGAATCGATAAAACGTCCTAGATAGTAAACATATGCAGCTTGTTCAAATAGTCTTTTTTCTTTGTCAGTTAAAGAAATTTTATCTATTGCTGTTAATTGTTCAAGCAAGTCACGTGCAAGTACAACACGTTGTCGCGCACCGGCTTGTTCGTGTTTATAAGCATTTGATAATTGGAAAAGTGCTCGATCTTGAACATTGAAACGATCAAAAGCGTCTGGATACTTTTCGTTCAAATGATGCATTACATAACCTTCACGCAGCCCTTTTCTAGAGAATGTAAATTGTGTTGCATCTACTTGTTTGAATAATGCTTTGAAGACGGCAACCGCAGGTAGAATGATGTCAACGCGGTCACGGCTTAATCCATCTAAATTAGTTAATTCATCACGAGAACTGTCTTTGATAAGATTGAACACTTGATCTAAATCTTTTCCTGTCATTGAGTAGCAATGTACGCCACCAATAGGATAGGATACTTCAGATTGATGAATTCGAGCGGTGTTACGTGCAGAACCGCCCACACCGACTAAAGCAACTTTTTGATTGTTAATCCAGCTCAATGAACTGAATTCTTTCTCCAAGAATTTCTGCATTTTTTTAATAGCATCCTTGTTATCATGTGGTTCATCACCAAAGAATTTACGTGTTAATGTGACAACACCAAATGGGAAGCTGTGGGAATGGATAAGTTCTTTATCCTTAAATAATGTAACTTCAGTAGATCCGCCGCCGATATCTACAGATAATCCGTTTTCGATATCGGTAGAATTGATGATGGCATAAAATCCGTAGAAAGCTTCATCTAATTCAGGTACTATTGAGGTTTTAATACCTAATTTTTTCTTAGTTTGTTTTAAAATATCATCACGGTTTTTCGATTGACGAATCGCCGCAGTTGCAATAGGATGCAATTCATCTACTTTGTAAGCATCCGCTACTTTTTTAAAACTTTCTAAGGAATCAATTAATACATCAATTCCTTCTTGATTCATAGTCAAATCGTCTTCTAAATATTGACTAAGTCGTGCTGGTGTTTTAATGTTTTGTATTTCTGAAAGACCTGTTTCTTTATCATATTCAAAGACAACAAGTCTGATGGTGTTGGAACCGATGTCAATTAAACCAATGCGTTTCATAATAACCCCCTCAGATTGCTTAGAAGAAGTCAGCATGCGAGTGAAAAATTTTTTAGCTGGAAATATCATAGATTTCTAACTCCTTCTTTGAAAAATGTAATCGCTTAATGCCTTGTGCGGCAAGAGGAAATTACATTTCTACTTCACTTTAATTTTATCACAAAGTGCAAGTTTGCACATTATTTGTATAGACTAAAATTAGGTATTAATGCACTTTTTACAGAGAAAGTTGAACTGTTGTTTTTAAAATTTAAGATATAAATGAGGATAATGTAAAAGTCTATTTACAATAATGATGATATAATACATACATAATTAAAACTGAGAAAGAGGTAGCGGACATGAAACGAAGCATCCTTGCAATAGCAACATTGATAGCTGGTATTTTCTTAATGACAGCATGCGATAAAGAACAATCGAAAACCTATGAAGGTGATCTTCAAGGAGCAGAAGTGCTTACGACACTTACTTATAAAGGTGATAAAGTGCTTAAACAATCTAGTATTATGACAATTGATTATGATAAGAACGGTGTTTCAAAATCAGACGCTGAGAAAATTTTGGATAAACAAGAAAAGATATTCAAAGACGTTGAAGGTGTTACTTATAAAAAGGAAGTAAAAAAAGATAAAGCGATTCAAAAAGTAGAGATTGATTATGAGACTGACGATGTGAAAAAAATGACTAAGAAATTAGGTATTACTGGTCCGGCAAAAGGCGAAGACTATGTCAATATGAAAGATGTACAGCGTGCAATGAAAAAAGCTGGTTTTGAGGAAAAGAAACCATTGAAAGATAATGAATAATAAAGTATTGAAACTGCAGTTAATTATTAGATAAATGATATACTGCAGTTTTTTAAATCATTTTTTAAAGAATGGTTACAGGCAGTTAATATTGTGCTTTGTATTATATGGTATAATTTGATTTCGAAGTATACATAAGTAAGATTATTTTTCTGAAGTGAAAATTTTTGACTCATTTGAAAATAGGGGTGAAAACATGTCGGATCTATTTACAAATACAGAACATATAAAGCAGCCATTGTCTAAGGATCCATTTGACTCAACTAAAATTATGAAACGAGATTTTTGGTTGATACCGCTGTATGTTATTCTTTTAAATATCGTACCATTCTTATTAATTCTACCGGTATGGATGTATGAATCATCTATACATTCACATATTTCTAAAACGACCCAATCCTTTATTTTGACAATCGGTACAGTTTTAGGTGAGATAATTTTATTATTTATATTTTATTTAATGCATCGTAAGTACCTTATTCCGCTTGCAGTTAAAAGGTTCGCACAAGCAAAGAAATACATACTGATTGTGGTTTTGGCATATATTTCGATGATGGTAGTAACAGCTGCTTACGACGGATTAATGAGGTTATTGCCTAAAGCTTACCAATTTACCGAGACACAAAACCAGATGCTTATATTGAAAATGTTCGATAATCCATGGGCTTGGCCAGTTTTATTTATAGATATCGTGATATTAACTCCATTTGTGGAAGAATTGCTTTTCCGTCATCTGATTATTCATGAACTTGGAAAAAAAATCGGTTATATCGCAGGAGCAGTTATTTCAGCATTAGTTTTTGCCTTTGTACATGTGACAAGTGCCCACTCACCATTTGAATACGGGGTATATCTCATCATGGCAATTGCGTTAGTTTATGTTTATATGAAATCAGGCAGAAACTTAGCGGTCTCTATCTCGCTGCATATGTTGATTAACGCTATCGGATTTATTTCAATCATTGTCCAATATCTTAAATAATAAAAATTGACTGCTGATATCTAAATTAGAGATGTCAGCAGTCTTAATTTCGGGTATTATAAAGCATTGCAACGCAAGATTAAAAAATAATAATATTACCTATGGTATAATTATTAAAATTTACATCAAGAGGCGAACATCATGATTAATAACCCATTCGATTCCCCGAAAGTCATGAAACGCGACTTTGGGCTGATTCCATTGTATTTTCTATTGCTAAACGTTGGTCAAATTATCGTACTTGGCATTGGCCTGATTGTCATAGAAACATTCCACATGAATATTCCACATAACAGTAATGCGATTGCGAGCAGTTTTGGCGACATTATTAGTTTTTCATTGCTATTTTATATTTTTTATAAGATGCACCAACACTATATCATTCCGATTGTCATTGAACGGATTAAGCAAGCGAAGGCCTATATCTGGCTCGTTATTATTACCTATATAGTCTACTTGATTGTAGATCACGCCTACTCCTATGCTTTGCAATTTTTGCCGAAACACTATCAATTCGAAGAATCACAAAATCAAACAGTGATTATTGAACAATTTAATACACCATGGTTGTGGCCAGTACTCTTTTTAACTACTGGGATACTGGGACCGATTGCTGAAGAATTAATATTTCGTCATATATTGATTCATGAGCTTGGAAAGAAAATTACTTATATCGGAGCAGCAATCGTATCTACGTTGATTTTTGCGGTAATGCATGTACATGCGGGTTCATCACCATTTGAAGTCATACCTTATTTATATGGTGGTTTCTTTTTAGCTTTTGTATATTTGAAATCAGGTAAAAACTTAGCAGTGTCTTGTGGATATCATATTCTTAACAATTCGATAGCTGTATTATCTATGTTTTACGATCGACTTTAATAAGTTGGTGGTCTTCATGCTCTAAATTGTCATATTTTTCAAAATCTAAATATGTTAAATTGTATAGGAAAGGGAATAGATAGGTATTGTGAAAATAGACTTTTCCAATGTATTAGAAAAGGGGCAGAAGCGATGACTACTATACTAGAATTAAAAGACGTTTGCTATAAAGTAGATAAACGTCTGATTATTGACCACATTGATTTAACAGTTAAAGACGGTGAAAAAATAGCAGTGGTCGGGCCATCTGGAAGTGGTAAGAGCACACTCTTTCATTTATTGAACAATTTAATCAGTCCGACTGACGGCGAATTATTTTATAAAGGGAAACCTTATAAAGATTACCAACCAGAATCGTTGCGCCGGCAAATCAGCTATATGCCGCAATCAACAGAATTGTTTGATTCAACAATAGGTGAAAACCTAGCATTTCCTGCACTGGCTCGAAATGACAAATTTGATTCAGATCGTGCTAAAAAATTATTAGCTAGTTTTGGATTAGGTGATTACAAGCTCGATACGAATGTAGAATTTTTATCTGGAGGAGAGCGTCAACGTATTTGTCTGGCACGTCAATTGATGTACATACCGGATGTATTGCTGCTTGACGAAGCAACAAGCGCACTGGATGCAGACAACACAAAAAAAGCAGAAGATGCAATTTTCAGCTTAGCCAAAGATGAAGGTGTATCAGTAATGTGGATTACACATAGCTATGACCAAAGTATGTCTCACTTTGATCGTCGTATTGATATTGTCGATGGCAAAATTAATAAGGATAATAAGGGGGACATTGATGTATGAGTACAACAGCTCTATGTATTTCCGCAATGCTCTTGATTATTCCGATAGCCATCTCCATTAAAGAGAAATTGCATATTGCTAAAGAATTAATTGTTGCTTCTATCAGAGCAGTAATTCAATTAGTGATTCTTGGTTTTATTTTACATTTTATTTTTGACTTGAATTCACCATGGATTTTAATTCTTTTCGTTTTAGTGATTATAGTTAATGCATCTTGGAATACAATCGGACGTGCTTCTAAAATTATGCATAATGTATTCTGGATTTCTTTTATATCAATCTTCA
Organism: Staphylococcus condimenti; assembly: GCF_001618885.1. NCBI lineage: Bacteria > Bacillati > Bacillota > Bacilli > Caryophanales > Staphylococcaceae > Staphylococcus > Staphylococcus condimenti. Next base: position 2,205,975 of record NZ_CP015114.1, read on the forward strand.
TAGGTACTGCGTTGCCATTAATTGTTATTGTGGCAGCAGGAGCTATCAAGTTTACAGGGAATGAATTAATTCCAATCGCAGGTATGTTGGCAAATAATGGTTTAATCGCTATCAATTTGGCATATCAAAACTTAGACCGTTCATTTGTAAGAGAGTACGGTACAATAGAGTGCAAGCTTTCATTAGGGGCTTCACCGAAACTCGCTTCAAAATCAGCAGTTCAAGAAAGTATTAAACTCGCTATTGTGCCAACAATCGATTCAGTTAAAACATATGGTTTAGTTTCTATTCCGGGAATGATGTCTGGATTGATTATCAGTGGTGTAGATCCGCTTCAAGCCATCAAATTCCAATTGCTTGTTGTATTTATCCACACAACTGCAACCATTATGTCTGCATTAATTGCAACATACTTAAGCTATAAACAATTCTTTAATAATCGCGATCAATTAATCGGAAGCATGTTAGATGAAAACGAAGAATAAATGTATTGAATACTGGGAGCCGGAAAGTGCAGAATATCAGATGCTGCATACCGTTTTCCCAGTTTTTACTTTGTCTAAAAATGAAAGAATTATGATTCACGTCTTACATTCTTTGCAAATTTCAATTATAATAGATAGGTTGAATTTACAAATTAATTTAAAAATGAAAGGAGTGATGGACCATGTCATTCATGCGTATTGTGACCTTTATTATCAGCGTCTTTATCGTCGGAATGGTGGAAATGATGGTTGCTGGAATTATGAACTTGATGAGCCATGATTTGCATGTTTCTGAAGCATGGATCGGTCAATTGGTAACATTATATGCTGTGACTTTTGCAGTATGCGGACCGATTTTAGTCAAACTGACTAATCGATTTAATGCAAAATCTGTTTTATTATGGACGATTGTGGCTTTCGTAGCAGGTAACGCTATGATTGTCGTATCACCTAATTTTGCAGTCTTAATTATCGGACGTATTATTTCATCTGCAGCTGCCGCATTGATTATTGTAAAAGTATTGGCGTTGACAGCGATGCTGACTGCACCTGAGCATAGAGGGAAAATGATTGGGATTGTTTATTCAGGCTTCAGCGGCGCCAATGTTTTAGGTGTGCCGATTGGAACAATACTCGGCGGCTGGTTAGGTTGGCGTGCAACATTTGTTTTTATTATCGTTATCAGTGTACTAGCAGCTATCTTAATGATACGCTACTTGCCGACTGCTTCAGAGCTTTCATTTGTCTCAGAAGGACAAGAAAGCGGACAAACACCGCAATCGAAAATTTTAAATCGTAAAGAAGTGATTAAATATCTAACGATTACTTTCTTATTGCTCACAGCGAACTCCATCACGTTCGTTTATATTAACCCATTGATGCTTTCAAATGGCCATGATTTGAAATTCGTTTCATTTGTACTATTAATCAATGGTATCGCAGGTACACTCGGAACATCTATGGGCGGCTTCTTAGCAGACAAATGGTCTAGTAAAACTTGGCTTCTAACAGCAACATTAACATTTGCTGTCGCATTAGCAGTTATTAACTGGTTCTTATCTGCTTCTTGGATGCTTATCATTATTATCTTTATTTGGAATGTAATGCAATGGAGCACAAATCCTGCTGTACAAAGCGGTATTATTGAACATGTTCAAGGAGATGCAAGCCAAGTACTCAGCTGGAACATGTCGAGTTTAAATGCGGGTATCGCAGCAGGCGGTATGCTTGGAGGTTTGATTGTATCGCATCTCGGAGTGAATGCTGTGACATATAGTTCCAGCATACTTGGATTTATCATCGTCATTATTATTCTTTTCTTGAAAAAAGTACGACATACACCAGTACAAAATGCTGTAAACACTAAAAGCGCTTAATCCAGAGAGATTGAGTGCTTTTTTGTGTTTACAGGTGGAAAGTTATTTGAAAATGTGGGGTGAAACATCATATTGAGTGTATGGCTTCCAATCGCATTCTCCGCTTCTTATAAATTTTGCTACGCTTTCCTGCATCTCATTTTCCAGTTCAAGTGCCTCACTATCAGCAGGTGCACCCTGTGCTGATAAAATATCGAGATGGCCGAGCCAGAAAATGACATCAAGAATATGATAAGGTGATCGGAAATGTTTGGATTCAGGATTGGACCAATCAAAGCGGTACAGCCATTTTTTTGAACCAGGATAGTGGTTCAACCAAACGAGTAAAGGTTGTTTAAAATAATATTCTGTGATTGCAACGGCTTGTCCGTCATGCTTTTTAATATTGAACAACTGGGTATCAATATTAATATCATTGAGTTCTGCGACTTCCATAAAACGCTTAGGTTTAAGTTTATGAAATCTGCCGCGAATATAAATATCACCTTCACGAGCCGTATAGCCTGCTAAAACAGGTTTATCACCAAGAATTCTTTCTGACATCGTGTCAGGGTTGAAAATAGGACGATAGAAAAGTTCAAGTCCTTTCGAAGGTTTGCGATCTTCCAAATCTTTATCCATTATTTTCATCATTTGAGGCCTCGTTAAAGTTTCAAATGATTGATTATATTGCAGCATCGTCATTATTTTGAAGCGATAAGCATTGACTCTGCTGTTTTCAATTGAATCAAAATTAAGAGTCCCGCTGCTCAAAACAACTTTATGGAAAAGAGGTTCTGCTTCTTTGAAATGCAATAAAGCTTGGATACTCATTGCACCCGCAGATTGTCCCATTAAAGTGACATTATCTTTATCGCCATCAAAGTCTGAGATAAAGTATTGTACCCATTTGAGTACAGCAAGTTGATCAGAAAGCCCGCAGTTCATATCATAGTTTTCATTAAGTAAGTGCCAATTCGTATAGCCTAGTGCACCAAGTCGATAATTGAATGTAATGACAATTGCATGTGCAGTTTCAGCAAGATGTTGCGGTTGATATAATTCAGCAGATCCATGGCCATTAAGAAAACCGCCGCCATAAAACCAGATGATAATAGGGAATGTTTCGTTTTGTTTCGTAGTTAGCGGTTTATAGATATTCAAGTAAAGACAGTCTTCGCTTTGTTCGAAGTTTTGGTTATGTGTAGAAAAGAAAGTTTCAAGTTTATTGTATGGTTGAAGAGGGATGGGGCCGAATGAAGTTGCGTCTAAGTTGTTGTTATCCCATTGCATTTTTAATTTTGCATGTTTGAAGCGGTTTGTATCAATAGGCGGTTCAGCATAAGGAATACCTCGATATATTTCTAATTGATCTTGAGTCTGTCCTTTAACAGTTCCAGCAACAGTTTCACGTATAATCGTCTCCATACTATTCATCCCCTTTTGATTTAACTATAGTCTACCGTTCTTTAAGACACAAATTATTTCAATAAAAATAAGACGAGATTGAATTCCCGTCTTATGCGCTATTTCTTATTTTGTTTCAACTGCTTGGTTTAAATCATCTGTATCATTATCTAAACGTTCAGTCATGTCTTTGTTCATTTTTGTATTGATACGTTTTGCACGTTTGAAATAAATACTCTCAAAGTAGCTTGTTGTACCCAGTTTATAGAATGCTAAAGCTACAATTGTAATTACAAGGAAGTCATATGGATAATGTATGAAGTTCATACCTTTGAACTCTTTACTGCCGATAAAGGACAGTAAAGCTAATACTAATAAATAAATGATAATCCATAAACTGCCGCCGATTTGTTTTTTCGTATTCTTCCAATTCATTTTATATTCATAGAAAAAATAAATCGGCAATCCTAAGATAATAATCAAGATAACTTCTGCTGTTGTCGGCCACATTGCCCAATAAATGGCGAGAGAGGCCAGTACGAATGAAAGTGGCGCCATGACTTTTAAAAGATTGGCTCTGAAAGGACGATGCATACTGGGTGCCATTTTGCGTAATGCAATAACAGTTGTCGGTCCTGTCAGATAGGCAACAAGCGTCGCTGTTGAAATGACACTGGCAAGTGTACCCCACGAACGGAAGATAGATACCATAATCATACTGATGATTGCATTAAAAATTATTGCAACACGTGGAATATTATATGTTTCATTAATTTTGCCTAAGAATTTCGGAATATGACCGTTTTGTTCCATTGCGCGTAAAACACGACCTGTTACTGCGACGAAAGAAACGCCTGTACCAAAAGGTGAAACAACAGCTTCAATGTATAAAAGAATTGCTAACCAGTTCAAGTTTAAAAGGATTGCCATGTCTGCGAACGGAGAGTTGAATTGAATGCCGTTCCATCCATGTTTTGAAAGCATTCCTTCAGGCATAGAGCCGATGAAAACTATTTGCAAGATAACATATAATGTTGCAGCCAGTGTTAAACTAATCACAATACCGCGGCCAATATTTTTTTCAGGGCGTTGTATTTCAGAACCCATATTGATAATTGTTTGGAAAGCGTTGAATGAGAAGATGATTCCTGATGTCGTTGTAGCTGCAAAAATCGGTGCACTGCCATATGGCATGAAACTACTCAAACTATGTCCGTAATTACCAGGGTGAAATCCTGAAATAACTAATAATATAATCGTTAAAGTTGGTACTCCTAATTTGAAGAAGGAGATTAAACTTGTGAATGAAGTTAATAACTTTACAGACCAGTAATTCAGTAAAGAGAAGATAATGATAATCGCAAATACAGCGAATAAACCTAATGTACTGATGGTCCCGTTATGCATTAATTTCCCCATGAATTTAGCCCAGTCCCAAGGCCATGAACTCATATATTGAACTGCTGAAACTGCTTCAATCGGGATAATCGTTACAAGTGATACCCAGTTAGCCCATGCTGCGATAAAGCCGAGTAGCGAGCCATGCGTATATTGGGCATAATTACTCATACCGCCTGATTGCGGGAACATTGTTCCAATTTCAATATAGTTATATGCAATTGTTCCAATAACGATAAAGCCGATAATCCAAGAAATGATTGCCGCTGGACCTGCGACAGATGAAGCTTCCCAAGCCCCGAATAGCCAACCAGAACCAATTAATGATCCGAGGCCCAACAAGACGAGTTGGGAGAGATTTATTTTATTGCTTTCTTTATTTTCCATCGAAAGACTCCTATTATATACGAGCAAGAGATGTCAGTCTTACATGTCTGCTCTTTTTTAAATCTGAAAAGTGAAACACAATTTTCTGATTTTCGTTAACTCATGGTAAAACATTATACAAGGTCGTCATTTCAAGTCAAATGCAATTTAATTTCTGTATTTTATAAATTTATATGTATGAATATACGTTATTTAAACTGAATATGAATATCGAAATAAATACAAAAAATAATGTTCAAGCGTTAATATAAAGCCTTTAACAGATAGTTTTAGGCTCAGCTTCGTTTATACATTTTTAAAACTTGAATTTTATATTACAATGAAAGTAGCAAAACGCTTCAAAGATAGAAACAGCAAGACATTGGGAAGATTGATTAAAAAATTCAAAATAAATTTTAAAAGTTTCATTTTAAACTTTATGTGTAAATCACATGTGCTAAAAAATGATATAATGTGTACGTAATGTGATATATTACAATTGTAAAAAATAGGAAAAGGAGAATGGAGATGACTGAAGAAAGAACAAATCCTAAAGCAGAAGCATTTTTTCAAAGAGCGAAAGAGTGGAAGGCTGAGTATGAAGCTTTAAGAAAGATTATTATGGAAAATCCGGATTTAGTGGAAGATTATAAATGGATGAAGCCATGTTATACATATGAAGGGCATAATGTCGTGTTAATACATGGGTTTAAAGATTATTGTGCATTGTTGTTTCATAAAGGTGTTTTATTACCAGATCCTGAAAACAAATTAATACAACAAACTAAAAATGTGCAAGCAGCACGTCAATTACGTTTTACATCTGTTGCGCAGATACTTGAAGAAGCAGATATGATTCGTGATTATGTCAAAGAGGCTGTAGCAGTTGAAAAATCTGGTAAAAAAGTGGAAATGAAGCGTACAGAAGAATACGATATGCCTGAAGAGTTGAAAGCAGCATTAGAGGCTGACAAGGCATTAGATGAAGCATTCCATAATTTAACACCAGGACGTCAGCGTCAATATATGTATACAATCGGACAAGCAAAACGTGCCTCAACAAGACAAAATCGCGTAGATAAATATAAACCGATGATTTTACAAGGCAAAGGGTTAAACGATTAAAAAAATAATTTTGATGTGCATCCTAAAAGTTGGAATTAAAAATTCTAACGATTGGGATGCTTTTTTATTGTTAGAAAGCAAGCTTGAATTCTTGTGGTGAGTACAAATCAAAGCAGAAAAGGAATATTCCCAAAAAGCACTTATTAAAATTATAATTGTATAAACGAACATTATATCCCTGTAAACGCAAACATGATTTGCAGTTCAGTTGATGGTGAAAAATGTATTTTAAACCATTTTCACAATTATCACTGAATTATTTGTCTAATGTTTGAACATGGACATTTAAATTAAAAAATATGGTAATTATACGTCATTTATCCTCTTTTTTATGCTATAATTATTGAGTAATCTACTAAAAGAGTAGGACACATTATCAACATAGATTATATTGAAAGTTAAAATAAACAACAGAATAAGGCTGTTGTTGTGTCATAGTGATTTGAGAAAAGAACATTCACCTTTAAATGAATGTGTCTTGTCGATAGTCTAACAGAAGTCATTTGCGACTTAGTTTTAGAGCTTATCCGTAAGTTAATGAAACATTGCTGCAAATGCTTTTTTTATTGTATAAGGAGAAAGATAGGTTTACTTCAATTCAATATATGCAATTTACATTCAATAAATCTACAAATAGCAAGCAATTCTCCTAAATAATTTATTTCTTCTGTCAAAGATTAACCTTTACCCATTCAATTCTCCAAGGGATACTTTTCCAATCTTCTACTCTTAATTTTAAATAGAATTCGATATAGAAAGGAATTAAATGCATGCTTAGTATTAAGAATTTAACTAAGATTTATTCAGGAAACAAAAAAGCGGTAGATGATGTTTCTATAGATGTGCAGTCTGGCGAGTTTGTTGCGTTTATCGGAACAAGTGGTAGTGGGAAGACGACTGCGCTGAGAATGATTAACCGTATGATTGAGGCGACAAGCGGTCAAATTATGATTGATGGTAAAGATGTTAGAAAAATGAACGCCGTAGAATTACGTCGAAGTATCGGTTATGTGATTCAGCAAATCGGATTGATGCCGCATATGACAATTAAGGAAAATATTGTGCTGGTTCCTAAATTGTTGAAATGGTCTCAAGAGAAAAAAGATGAAAAAGCACGTGAATTAATTAAATTGGTAGATCTGCCGGAAGAATATTTAGATCGTTATCCTTCAGAATTGTCTGGTGGCCAGCAGCAACGTATTGGTGTAGTACGGGCATTAGCAGCAGAACAAGATATTATTTTAATGGATGAACCTTTCGGAGCATTAGATCCGATTACACGTGATACATTGCAAGATTTAGTCAAAGAATTGCAGAAAAAATTAGGGAAAACATTTATTTTTGTAACACATGATATGGATGAAGCGATTAAATTGGCAGACAGAATCTGTATTATGTCGAATGGGAAAGTTGTGCAATACGACACGCCTGATAATATATTACGTTACCCGGCAAATGATTTCGTTCGCGACTTTATTGGTCAGAACCGTTTGATTCAAGATCGTCCTAATATGCGTACAGTACAGGATGCGATGATTACACCGATTACAGTTGGTGCAAATGAATCATTGAATACGGCAGTTGATATTATGCGTCGCCATCGTATTGATACGATTTTTGTTGTTAATAATCAAAACAAATTCCTCGGTTACATGGATATTGAGGATATCAACCAAGGTTTACGTTCTGGTAAAGAACTGATAGATACAATGCAGCGTGATATTTATCGAGTGAATGTCAACTCTAAGTTGCAAGATACAGTCCGTACGATTTTAAAACGTAATGTGCGTAATGTACCAGTGGTAAATGATCAAGATACTTTAGTAGGTTTAATCACACGTGCGAACCTTGTTGATATTGTATATGACAGTATTTGGGGTGAAGGTGCAGAAGAAGCTCAATATGAAGCTGAAAGAAAAGAAGCGGAACAAAGCGAACAACAAAAGCATACATCTTCTGAAACAACAGAAAAGGATAATGTAGGTCATGACGAAATGTCAGATTCAGGAGTTGAACGCTAATGAAGGCATTCCTAGAACAATACGGCGGTGAATTACTGCAAAAAACGGGTGAACACTTTTATATTTCAATTGTTTCGCTTCTAATCGCCATTATTATTGCAGTACCGCTTGGTATTTTATTATCGAAGACAAAGAAATTAGCAAGTGTTGTATTGACAGTTGCAGGTGTTTTACAAACAATTCCAACATTAGCAGTATTAGCTATCATGATTCCGATTTTCGGTGTAGGTAAAACACCAGCGATTATTGCATTATTTATTTATGTATTATTGCCTATCTTGAATAACACTGTCTTAGGTGTCCAAAATATCAATCCTGATATTCGCCAAGCAGGTATCAGTATGGGAATGACAAAACTGCAATTAATGAAAGATGTAGAGCTCCCGTTAGCCTTACCATTAATTCTTGGCGGTATTCGTTTATCAAGTGTTTATGTTATCAGCTGGGCAACTTTAGCCAGTTATGTGGGCGCAGGCGGTTTAGGAGACTTCGTCTTTAACGGCTTGAATTTATATGATCCAGTGATGATTGTCAGTGCGGCTGTGCTAGTAACAGCGTTAGCATTGATTGTAGACTATCTACTTCGTGTAGTTGAAAAATGGGCAGTACCAAAAGGTTTGAAAATATCTAGATAGGAGGACATTGTAACTTTATGAAGACAATGAAGTATTATTTGATTCTTATGGTGACTTGTCTGGTTATCTTATCTGGATGCAGTCTACCTGGTCTTGGTGATAGTCGTTCAAATGAGGATGTCAAAATCACAGCGCTTGCTACCAGCGAGTCACAAATTATGTCGCACATGGTGCGATTAATGATAGAACATGATTCACATGACAAAATAAAACCTACATTATTAAATAATATGGGTTCAAGTACTATTCAACATAATGCGTTAATGAATGGTGACGCTAATATTTCAGGTGTTCGTTATACAGGTACAGATTTAGTAGGGGCTTTACAAGAAGAGCCGATTAAAGATCCGAAGAAAGCATTAAAAGCTACGCAAGAAGGGTTCCAAAAGAAATTTCACCAAAAATTCTTCCCATCTTATGGTTTTGATAATACGTATGCTTTCATGGTAACGAAAGAAACGGCAGAAAAATATCATCTGGAAACAGTTTCAGATTTGAAAAAACACGAAAAAGATTTGCGTCTTGGTGTCGATAGTTCTTGGTTGAATCGTAAAGGTGACGGTTATCCTGGTTTCAAAAAAGAATACGGCATTGATTTTAATACAGTTCGACCGATGCAAATCGGTTTAGTTTATGATGCGTTAAATAATAAAAAATTAGATGTTGCATTAGGTTATTCAACAGATGGACGTATTGCAGCTTATAATTTGAAAGTTTTGAAAGATGATAAGCACTTCTTCCCACCTTATGACGCCAGTCCTGTGGCAACAGATGCAGTCTTAAAGAAACACCCAGAAATTAATAAAGCATTAGACAAATTAGAAGGCAAGATTTCCACAGAAGATATGCAGCAATTGAATTATGAAGCGGATGGCAAAGGGAAAGAGCCAGCTGTTGTTGCTGAAGAATTTTTAGAAAAACATCATTATTTTGATGGTAAGAAAGGCGGGCAAAAATAATGAAAGGCAATTTATTACAACAATTATTTGAATATTATTCATTGAATGCCGGCTATTTATGGAGTTTATTTTTTCAACATTTATTGATGTCAGTCTATGGCGTCGTATTTGCAGCGATTGTTGGTATTCCGATTGGAATCTTTATCTCACGTTTCGGACGTATGTCTAAGTTAGTGATTACAATCGCAAATATTATCCAAACTGTCCCAGTTATTGCTATGCTGGCGATTTTAATGCTCGTTATGGGTCTTGGACCGACAACAGTTGTCGTGACAGTTTTCTTATATGCATTGTTACCAATTATCCAAAATACTTACTCAGGTATTGTTGGAGTAGATGAAAACATTAAAGATGCAGGTAAAGGTATGGGGATGACACGTAACCAAATTTTACGTATGATTGAACTACCTTTAGCTTTATCAGTTATTATCGGCGGATTGCGTATTGCTTTAGTTGTAGCAGTTGGTGTCGTAGCAGTCGGCTCATTTATTGGAGCACCGACACTCGGTGATATTATCATCAGAGGAACGAATGCTACAGATGGTACAACATTTATTTTAGCAGGTGCATTACCAATTGCATTAATCGCTGTATTGATTGATGTCTTACTAAGACTACTCGAAAAACGATTGGATCCTGTGAAAAAGAAAAAAGGACCTCAACCTCAAGGTATGGATATTTAAGGAATATAGAGCAGCTTTGCTTTTTAACACTTAAATTACGTGTGCTCTAGTATTTCTTTTCAAAGAGAAAAGGAGAGGATACAGATGGCATGGATGCAAGTTAATTATAATTCTGAAGTATTAGGAAAAGAGCAACGTTTCATGGCGATGTTGCCAGAAGATCCATCTCAATTTCAGACAGATAAATCACCGAAGCAACTGCCTGTATTATTGTTGCTGCATGGATTATCTAGTGATGAAACGTCGTATCTAAGATTTACAAGTTTGGAACGCTATGCGAAAGATAATGGTATTGCAGTGATAATGCCGGCAGGAGATCATAGCGGTTATGCAAATATGGCATATGGTCATAGTTATTATGACTATGTATTAGAAGTTTTTGATTATGCCTTACAAATTCTACCGCTATCAAAACGTCGCGAAGATCACTTTATTGCAGGTCATTCAATGGGCGGATACGGCACAATCAAGTATGCATTATCACAAGGTGACCGTTTTAGCAAAGCAGCACCATTATCTGCAGTATTTGCACCTCAATTCTTAATGGAAATTGATTGGAATGACTTCTCAGGCAAAGCAATCTTAGGTGAAAAAGAAAGTGCTGAAGGAACGATACTAGATCCTTATTATCTTGTTGATCAAGCTTTAGAGGAAGATAAAACAATCCCAGAACTCTTGATTATGTGTGGTACAGAAGATGATTTATATCAAGATAATTTGGACTTTATTCATTTCTTAGATGAGAAAAAAGTGCCGTATCAGTTTGTAGATGGACCCGGTATCCATGACTATGCTTATTGGGATAAAGCAATCAAATATGCATTAGAATGGTTTGCCGGAAAAGAACATAATTAAAAGCATAACTGTCACGAATTAAATTTCGTGGCAGTTTTTTTATGAAAAAAAGACAAGATGCTTAAATGGAAAATGCATCTTGTCTTTAAAATGATTCGTCAGGAATAAACGAACGAATCACTGTTGTTAACATGTCATAAATATATTCATCTGTTAAGGTCTCAGGTTTGATTAAAATGTTGAAATAGATAGGGGAGAAAATCAAATCAATGAAGATATCCTGCTGCTTTTCTGGAATACGCGTACTGGCAATAGAACGTAATAACTGTCTATATTCATTAAAATAATCATCCATAAAATGATTACGCAATTCATTTTCACTATTAGTCAATAAAATTTGAATCACTGCTTTACCGAGAGGACGTGTATATATCCGTGTCATTTTAAGTAGTAAAGCATATAAATCATTGAAAAATTCTCCTTTTATTTCTGAGGTACCATGTACTTCATTTAAAAACATATCAATTATCATGGTATCTTTATCTTTCCAACGACGGTAAATTGTCGCTTTGGAAATTTGTGTGTTTTCTGCGAGTTCATCGATGGTAATTGTTGAATAAGGTTGTTTATTTAAAAGGTTCCCCAATTCCTCATAAATGCGTGTGTTGATTTTGGGATCCTTAGGTCTTCCTGCCATATTAATGACCTCGTTTCATATGCGAAATTTTTTCTACTATTTCAAAAATGATGATAGCGCTTAAGAACCAAACTACAACGCCCACTATGATACTTAAAATCCAGTCATTTGTCCAAATCAGCATAAACCAAGTTGCTAAAATATTGAATAACACACCTGTCATACCGAATACAGCACCACGACTGACATGCGAAGCGACTTTATCACCGTATTGTACACCGGACATAATGAGTGAAATAAGAAATACCGCTGGGAACACTGCGAAGATTCCGCCGAATTCTTTCCACGGCATAATTACTGAAACAATATAACTAAGCGCTACTGATGCACCACCTGCAAGAAATTTTACAAGTAACATTTTCATTTTAAAGAATGCCTCCAATTAAATATGTTTAAGTGCCAAAATAATACAAGATAAGATAAACCAACTTACTACTGAGAAGATAGCGCCACGTCTGAAACCGATTTTTTGAACAGCATAAGCTGTGAGCGCCACACTCAAAATACAACCAACAATACCGATGACTGCACCTGAACTAAGATGAATCGATTCTTGGATAAGATTTTGACCTCTGAAATCTACAGCTAGTGTAACTAAAGCTGCTAAGTAGACAGCTGGAAAAGTAGAAAAGATACCGCCGAGTTTGCCGCCAAGTTTTGCAGAAATAACAGTTGCCAAAGCAACAGCTAATCCGCCAAAGACAAAACGAATGATCAAACTAGTTAAGGAAATGCCGAACATAACTTATCATCATTCCAATCCTATAGTAATTTATAAACGAAACGTATCGTTTAGTTTTAGTGTAATACGACATCTCTTAGATGTAAATAACTTTAACTTAATTTATAAGCGAAATTAAATTTTAATTTATATTAAAGCGTTTTCATAATTGTTGGGAGTATTAGAAAATGAAAATATGAGAAAATTACAGGTTATTTGCTTCGTTAAAATACAGCAAAGCTTCATGAAAACAAAAAAGAAGCAACCTTTTGTCGCTTCTTTTTCAATCAAGTCTTTTTAATTAAAGTAAAACACCTGCTAAGAATGGTACAACTGCTACGACGATAACCCCGACTAATACCACAGCTATGCTGGCCATTGAAGTTTCGGTTTCACCAAGTTCAGTTGCTGCTGATACCCCAAGTGTATGACCACTAGTTCCAAGCGCAAGTCCACGTGCAATCGGGTTGTCGATATGGAAGAATTTCAAAAGCTTGTTGCCGAGTGCGTAAATGATAACCGCATTTAAGATAACTGCTAGAGAAGTTAATTCTTTTACACCGCCAATTCCATCTGAAACAGGCAATGCGATTGCAGTTGTTGCTGCTTGAGGCAACATTGAAGCTACAATATCTCCGCCGAATTGGAAGATTTTAGCTACTGCATAAATACCGAACAATGCTACTACTGTACCGAGTGCAATTCCGCCGAAGATTTTTGCCCAGTATTTTTTCAATACATCACGTTTTTTATACAATGGAATCGCAAAACAAATTGTTGCGGGTTCTAAGAAGAAATTAATGATGTCGCCACCGATTTTATAATTTGCATAACTGATGCCAGTTGCTTTCAAGAAAACAATGCCGAAAACCATGCTGACAAATAGAGGGGCAAGTAAAAAGAAACCGTTTGTCTTTTTAAAGAAATAAGTGGCAATCAAGAATGGAATCACAGATAATAAGATACCGAAATAAGGTGTGTTGATACCTAAATGTTCAATCATACATGTTCCTCCGCAACTTTGTTGTGACCTTTAGCGATATGTTTGTGAGATTTATGTGCAAATGGCAATCCTTTAACCAACATTTGTGACACAAATCCTGTACATAATAAAAGTAAAATTGTAGAAATGATAATTAATGAAATAATCAAAATTGGACTCTTGCTCAAAATTCCAAGTGAGTTAATTACTGATACACCCGCTGGTACGAATAAGAAACCGATATTGTTTGTTAATGCACTGCCGACGCCCTCAACTTCGCCGAGCTTAATAATTCCAGTTGATAATGCAATAAACATTAGCACAAGTCCGATAACTGATGCTGGCATAGGAATCGGAATGAAACTTTCGATAATTTTAGAAATTAATAATATAACTCCGATGACTAATACTTGATGTAAGAATGAATAGGTTTTTGACGCTTTGCCCACGTTTTCTGCGTTTGATTTGACCTTTTCCATAGCATTTCTGCCTCCGTTCGTTTCTTTATCTTGATTAAAGTGTACGACTAAAATAGTGTTTTGTGTGCGTTTTCAAGGTGAAATGCGAGAATCAGGATGTGAGTTGCACCATTCACAAGATGAGTTTCAAACTATATTTGTGACAGGAATTTTTAATAGGATGAGATGCACAAAATGAAGGGTTAAACATCAAAAAAACTCCCTATACTATCTGATAGTCTGTAGGGAGTTAGTAAGTTCATATCAAACCTATTGCAGCTTTAAATGGCTTCATATATGAACGACTTACTTGCACTTTTAAATCACCAGTCAAAGTGACTTGATACGTATAATTGAACCAATGCTCAATGGTTTGAATATGTGCTTGGTTAATAATTGTAGAACGGTGAATTCGCAAAAACTGCGTATCATCTAATCGTTTAGCATAGTTATTTAATGGATCTGTAGTTTCATAGTCTCGATTCAAAGTATGCAAAGTTGTTTTGCCATTGTTAACAGACAAAGCAATAATATCTTTTTGATTTAAGACATAAATGCGTTCATCAACTTCTATTGGTAAAACTGAAGGTTGCTTGATTGAGTGCTCAGAAGTTTTGAAATGATTTTGCCTCACAAGTTCTCCGACTTTTTCTGAACTATCTTGTAATTCAGTTGTGTGTTGATTTGGTGAAGAAGAATGATTCAATTTAGATGCAACACGTGCCACTGCTTGATCAATTCGGTCTTGTTCAAAAGGTTTCAGAATATAATCGGTTGCATCAAGTTCAAAGGCTTTCACAGCAAAAGTATCGTGAGCAGTTGCAAAAATAATATACGGTGATTGTTTCATTTTTTGAATTTTTTCTGCTAAATCCAATCCGCTTTCATCCATTAAATTAATATCAAGAAAGATGACATCATAGGTTTCATATAATAGTTTTTCTAGTGTTTCACCAATTGTTTCAGCTTCATCAATTACTTCAAAGCTGCCATTTTGTGTGAGTAAGTAATTGAGTTCATTACGTGCTAAAGGCTCGTCGTCAACGATGAGTGTCTTCATATTCTTCTACCTCCTTGTTGTCTGAACGAAATGGAATACGGCAACTTACGGCAGTACCGTTTGAATTAGAATCAATATGCAACAAAGCATTTGTTCCAAACAATCCAGATAAACGTAAGTTTAAATTTTCAAGTGCACTGCCTGTCCCTCCGGTATCTGAATGTACAATCGCTTTACCGATATAAGGTAATTTGTCTTTTGGAATACCAATACCGTTATCTTTAACTTCTAAATAAAGTTGGCCGTTTTCATCGCGTACAATGACATCGATTCGATTGTCGGTTCTGCGATCTTTAAATGCATGTCGAATTGCATTTTCTACCAAAACTTGAATGATGAAAGGAGGTAAGAGTGCATTGCGACATGCTGGATCAATGTCGAAATTGACGTTGAAACGATTAGGAAAACGAGCTTGTTCTAACGATAAATAAGCTTCTACTTGTTGCAGCTCTTTATCCAAAGTGATGGTATTATTACGTGCGCCTTGCAAATTGGAACGGAAAAATTGGCTGAGCTGCAATAATAATTTACGTGCTTTCTCACTGTCAATACGGACCATAGCAGAAATAGTATTGATTGCATTGAAAAAGAAATGCGGATTCACTTGCGCCTGCAATGATTTGATTTCAGCATCTTTCAATAACTTACTTTGAGCTTCTGCTTGTCCTAATTCTAATTGGCTGGAAAAAATATTTGCTAAACCTGTTGCTAACTGCTTTTCGACAAATGTCAGGCGATGTGCGTCTGTAAAGTATAATTTAAGTGTGCCGACGACTTTGTCTTGTATATGAAGCGGAATGACAATCGCTGCTTGTAATGGGCAATTTGGATGATTACAGCCGATTTCACTTCGAGAATGTGCCTCTTTTAGTTTGCCTGTCAAAATCACTTCTTTAGATAATTCTGTAATAATTTCTTTTTGTGGTACATGATGATCGCTGCCTGCACCGACATGAGCTAAAATATCATGACGGTTTGTAATTGCTACTGCTGATACCTGCATCAAATCTTTAATAATATGTGCTGCTTTATTAGCTGAAGCTTCATTAAGACCTTCACGAAAATAAGGTAATGTTTCATTGGCAATTTGCAGGACATCATGAGTCTGTACGCCACGTGTTTGTTCTTCTTGCTTTAAAGTTGAAATAATAATAGATAAGAAAATTGCTGTCCCGATACTGTTGATTAAAATCATTGGTAATGCAATAAAACTGACAAGTGACCAAGCATGTCCACTATTTTCTGCAAAAAATAGAATACAAAGCATTTGGATAACTTCTAATGATGCACCGATCAACGCACCTAATAAAACAGGCGGATAACGACGTGCTTTTAAATAATAACGGCCGACATAACCAGATACGAGTGCAATCAATATGGAAGAAATAAAGTAAGTAAAGGCATTAGCGCCTCCGATATAGAAGCGGTATATACCAGAAATAACACCTACAATTAATGCCACAACCGGTCCGCCGACAAGTCCTGAAACGCCAATCGTCAGAACGCGCGTATTCGCTAATGATGTATCTGGAGCCAGATGTGTATAAAGCTGTCCTGATAATATGTGGGAATCACGAATAACAACGCCGGTTACGTTTGATAGTAATGCAAATATCACAAACATAACAGTCAGCTGCCATTTTGCACGCCACGTTTCACGATTCTGCATTAAATTTTTAAAATACTTGAAGTTCATCAAAATATAAGCAAGTACGATAATTAAACCGACGCGCTCTAAAAGTAAAATGAATAAATTAAGCAAGAGCATCACCTTAAATGTTAGAATTTTTAGATAAATAGCATATAAATGAAATTTGTTTATACTAAATATGTAATTTGTTACGAAATAATTGAATTGCTTTAATGTATTAATAGAAATTCGCTTGAATTTGGTGTAAGATACTTCATATATTGAAAATGATAGGTTTAGTTTATATTGCATTTTAATCATAAGCTAAATCGCTATTTTTTTCAGTTTTTTTGCAGGGGTATAGGAGGAATTAAATATGACAGCAACAAGATCTTTCAGAGGAGACAACAAATTGTTGTTAGGCATTATTCTAGGTGTCATTACATTCTGGCTATTTGCACAATCAGTTTTGAATGTAGTACCGACACTGCAGGAATCCTTTCATACAAATGCAGGAATCATTAATACCGCGGTTAGTTTGACTGCACTTTTCTCCGGTTTATTTGTTGTGGGTGCCGGAAGTATTGCAGATAAAGTAGGACGTGTGAAAATTACATATATTGGTTTAATCCTCAGTGTTGTGGGATCATTGTTGATTATTATTACCAATATACCTGCTTTTTTAATTATTGGCCGTATTATTCAAGGCTTCTCTGCAGCATGTATCATGCCTGCTACACTCGCCATTGTGAATGAATATTACATTGGCAAGGATAGACAGCGTGCATTAAGTTATTGGTCTATCGGTTCATGGGGCGGATCAGGTATCTGTTCTTATTTCGGTGGATTGATGTCTACATTTGTAGGATGGCGCTGGATATTCATCATCTCAATTATTGTCGCATTGCTTGCGATGTTCTTAATGCGACATACTCCAGAAACCAAAGCAGACTCAGATAGTGATGTACAACGCGGAAAATTAGACGTTGTCGGTTTAATTGTTTTAGCTATTATGATGTTAAGTTTAAATGTAATTATTACACAATCATCAAATTATGGTTTCTTATCGCCATTAATTTTAAGTTTAATTGTGGTGTTCATTGTTTCAATCGTCTTCTTTGCAATATATGAACAACGACTTAAGAATCCATTGATTGACTTTAATTTATTCAAACATAAAGCTTATTCTGGAGCAGTATTATCCAACTTCGCGTTAAACGCGGTAGCCGGAACATTAATTGTCGCTAATACTTATTTTCAACAAGGTTTAGGGTTTACATCCAACCAATCAGGTATGATGAGTATCACATATCTGATTACTGTACTCGTAATGATTAGAATTGGTGAAAAAGTTATGCAAAAATTAGGCGCAAAACGTCCAATGATGTTTGGTGCTTTATTAAATTCAGTTGGGATGCTGCTTATTGCACTTACTTTCTTACCGACAGGTATTTACGTAATCAGCAGTGTAATTGGATATTTATTATTCGGACTCGGTTTAGGTATGTATGCGACACCATCTACAGATACAGCTGTTTCAACTGCACCAGATAATAAGGTTGGTGCTGCATCAGGTATCTATAAGATGGCTTCATCATTAGGTAATGCTTTTGGTATCGCAATTTCTGGTACGATTTATGCTGTTGTATCACACCATGTGAACTTAGCGGCAGGTGCAATGGCAGGAATTGGATTCAATATACTTTTAGGTATCTTTGCATTCTTAGTTGTTTGGATTTTAGTTCCGAAATCTACTGGAGAAACTTGTTAATCAAAAAGACTAAAAATTGCCACCACGCATTTGTATGGTAAATATGATTCTTGAAAGACGGAATGATCATTGATGATACAGTTTATGAGGGAAATTGTATTATCGAAGATTGTTCCGTCTTTTTGTTAAAAATAAGGTTGAGTAGGGTATCTAAGAAAGAATAAGAGGTGAGGATACATGGACGCTTTGTCTTTTACATTAGCAATTGTTGTTTTAGTTGCTTTAATAATAGGTATTCGCGACATTGTTCAAAATAAGATTACTCATAAAACACATAAAACATTATATACTGCCATTATCATAATGATAATCTTAGTGTTCGTACTATTCATGGATTTATTAGACTAAGAAAAAGAGCGCGTACATGTCATCTGCAACATGTGCACGCTCTTTTTTAATGAAAAATTTTTGTAACAAGTTACTTATTGAGTCTGTGTTAATTTTGACGATTGTTTTTCCATAACAATAATAAACTTACACGTAGGATAAAGAGTAAGATTGTTATAAAAACAAGTAATATCAGTATAATTAATGGAGGAGAAAAGCCTAAAAGTGCTGACTCCCATTTGATTGAATGAATCATCCAACTTGGTGTTTTGTAGAAAACAATACCTATTAAAATGATGAAAATCAGTGTCAGCATGCTGATAATGTTGTTTATTGACTTAGATTGATAACGTTTTAAAAAATGTTGATGTTTATATTGATAAATCATATGGCTGATATTGATCGAAACTACTGCATTTATGATCATAGCTATCCAAATTAGTATTGAAATGATTAAAGCATGCTTTTGAATATTATCATTGAGGTGATGATATTGGTCAAAAAACTCAAGTTGATGGTTCAAAGTGCGTGCTAAGTCTGGTACGGCACGTGAATTAAGATTAGCAAAAATTACTACTGCATTTTTATCTTTTGTATTTAAGAGAATAAAGGATGAATAATTTGGTAGGGTGCCTGGGTGCAATACTTGATTTTCATCAGGATTTAAAAACCATCCTGTAGCATATTGTGAAGCATTCACATCATGAGGTGTATCTGCATCGCTTTGATGTGAATATTCGATAAGTGATTTGTCAGTACCTGTTGGATTTAATTGTTTTTGAACCCGTGGCACTATTTCTGCTGTACTGCTGATCATGTAAGCAGCAGGTGTGTCTCCTTTGAAATAATCAGGGTTATCAGGTTCAGCGTGCCCGTCTTTTTCAATATATCCTTGAGCAAGATGTCGTTTTTGTAGGGGCGAAGCAGCTTCAGTTTTAAAATAAGTTTGTTTCATGTGAAGCGGCATTAAAATATTTTGTCGTATATAACTTTCATAAGATTGATGTGAAACTTGTTCGATAATTAAACCTAACACATTATAATTCATATTGGCATAATTAAAGTTTTTCCCAGGTTGATCTTTTAATTCTTCATTATTAATACTTTTGACACGTGCTTTCAAATTGTCTTCATTTTTAGAAAGTTCGCCTTCCTTCTCGCTAGACATGCGGTCATCAATACCGCTGGTTTGTGCAATTACTTGTTCGATTGTTACTTTTGCCTGCTTACCATGATAATTAAAATGCAGCCAAGGCAGATAATCTGTAACAGGTGCTTTCAAATCTATTTTCTTTTTATCTGCTAATTGAAGTACTGCAAATCCAGTGAAAGCTTTTGTATTAGATGCAATTTCATATTGTGTATGTTCTGTTGCATGTTGATGTTTGGCTTGGTTTTGAAAACCGAATCCCTTATTTAATATCACATCTTGGTGTTGTATTAATAAAACACTCATGCCAGGAATATGTTGTTGTTGCATAGTTTTATGTATTTTTTGTGTTGCAAAATGATTTAATGTTTGTTGACTAGCATGCTTAGAAGATGTTTGTGTGTATTGAATCGTTAATAATAAAGATGTGATAAGAAAAATAACAATGATAATCAGAATTAAAACTTTATAATAAATGGTGTTAAATCGAAATTGTTTCATGATTTTTGCTCATTTCAATAGGATTTAAATATAAAACAGTATACCATTATTTTAGCTTAAAACTAGACTGAACACTGTTTTGAAAAATTTTTTACAACTTATTTACGCATTTGTTAATCATTTAATAAAAGTGTAAAAGTTCTATATTTTTTTAGTCTTGGGCACTATACATTTTTAAAGGATAGGCGTATATTTTTCTCATTCAATAGTACATGGTTTTTGCATATAGAATTAAAGAAATATATGTCCTAGTTTTCAAGTATAAAGAGATCTAAAAAGATATAGAGGTCATGAATTATGATATTTTATCATTTAAAACATATGTTGATTGGTAAACCCAAAAGAAACCGAGAATTGTCTCATGAAAAAATCAGCAAAGTTAAAGCACTCGCTATATTATCTTCAGACGCACTGTCGTCAGTTGCATATGGACCTGAACAAATACTCATTACTTTAACAGCTGTGAGTGCAGCAGCAACTTGGTTTACCTTACCGATTACAGCAGGTGTATTAATCTTGCTATTAGCGTTAATTTTGTCGTATCGACAAATTATATATGCTTATCCAGAAGGCGGAGGAGCCTATGTTGTTACAAAATATAACTTAGGAGAGAAAATGTCTTTACTCGCTGGTGGTTCATTACTGGTTGATTATATATTAACCGTAGCTGTAAGTATTTCATCTGGAGCCGATGCATTTATTGCGGCTTTTCCCAATTTATATCAACACAAAGTATTGATCGCATGTTTATTAGTCGTAATTATTTTAGTTTTAAATTTACGTGGATTAACTGATTCTGCAACTGTATTATCCTATCCGGTCTATCTATTTATTTTTGGAATGATCGTATTGATTTTATACGGAACATTTAAAGTTGCCACAGGACAAGCACAACCAGATATGCATGCATCAGTAGGCACAGCAGTTCCAGGTGTAACATTATTCTTATTGTTGCGGGCATTTTCTTCTGGTGCTTCATCATTAACAGGTATTGAAGCTATTTCAAATGCCGTTACTAGTTTTCATAACCCTGCACCCAAAAATGCTGTGAAAACATTGATTGCGATGGGAAGCATTTTAGCCTTTTTATTAGTTGGCATTGTAGGTTTATCATACTGGTATGGTATTGTACCGCATATGGAAACGACAGTATTATCGCAGTTAGCGACACATGTTTTTGGACAAAATGTAGCCTTTTATTTTATCCAAGCTACAACAGTATTGATTTTAGTATTGGCAGCCAATACCGGCTTTACCGCTTTTCCAATGTTAGCAGCTAATATGGCTCAAGATAAATATATGCCACACATGTTTACAGTTCGTGGAGACCGATTAGGTTATTCGAATTCTATGATTATTTTAGGAAGCGTCGCGATAGTTTTAATCATTGCTTTTAAAGGTGCTACTGAAAATTTGATTCCTTTATATGCAACGGGCGTATTTATACCCTTTACACTTGCGCAATATGGAATGGTTGTAAAATGGGTGAGAGAACGTCCTAAAGGCTGGTTGTTGAAATTATCAGCAAATGCACTTGGAGGCACTATAACATTCATTGTGTTTATGATTTTTTTGATTACTAAATTCTCACATGTATGGCCGATTTTAATTTTCTTACCATTTGTAGTGTTAGTATTATTAAAAATCCGTTCGCATTATCGAGATATTGCAGAACAGTTACGTACTGAAGCACAATTCAAAGAATTAAAAGATGTTGATAAAAACTTAGCATTAATACCAGTCAGCAGTGTATCATCGATTGTTGATAAATCTATTGAATATGCTGAGTTGACTGCTGATCGTACGATTGCAGTACATGTGTCTTTTGATGCAGCAAAAGATAAAGCTATGCAAGAAAAATGGAAAGTACATTACCCTGATATTCGCCTGGTTATTTTACATTCAGAGTATCGAAGTGTAGCAAGACCATTAGCACGTTTTATTGATAGAATAAGAAGTAAAGCAGAAAATGAACATTTTGTAATTACAGTGATTGTGCCACAATTTATTACCAATAAACCCTGGCAAAATTTACTGCATAATCAAACAGGAATTTTATTACGATGGACATTGTTCTATCAAAAAAATTGTATTTTAGCTATGATTCCAATGAAGTTGAAAAAATAAGAAGAAACGTCAGTCTCAAGGATTGACGTTTTTTTACATTTTTATTCTAAATATCAATGAAATAATATTATGCTTAAAGTATAATGATTTTAATAAGAATAATTAGAAAAACATCAATTGATTAGTTGTGAATTATTCTTAAATACATAATTGGGTGGTAACGTTATGAATAAAATTGCAAAGTATTCAGCAATCGTAGGTATTGCTAGTTCATTATTAATTTCAGGACCAGCAAATGTGCATGCTGCAGGTGGTTCCCAAGCAGCAACAACAGTGAAAGAACAACAAACAACACAACAAGAAGTTAATTTAGGCGAGCAAAATACGATGAGTGTTTCATGGTATCAAAACTCAGCAGAAGCCAAAGCATTATATTTGCAAGGTTATAATACTGCTAAAGACAATTTAGATAAGCAATTGAAGCACTATCACGGCAAAGGAAAAGGTAAGAAACAACCTGCGATTGTATTAGATATCGATGAAACAGTATTAGATAACTCTCCGTATCAAGCTTATGCTTCATTGAATAATACTACATTCCCAAAAGGTTGGCATGAATGGGTAATGGCTGCTAAAGCTAAACCTGTTTATGGTGCAAAAGAATTTTTAAATTATGCGAATAAAAAAGGAGTAGCAATTTATTACGTGTCCGACCGTGACAAAGATACTGAATTAGAAGCGACTTCTAAAAACTTAAAAGCCCAAGGTTTACCGCAAAATGATAAATCGCATATTTTGCTCAAAGGTAAAAATGATAAAAATAAAGAAAGCCGTCGTAATTATGTGAAAAAGAACCATAACTTATTGATGCTGTTCGGCGATAACTTATTGGACTTTGAGGATCCTAAAGCTAAAACAGCTCAATCACGTACTGATTTAGTGAATGAGAAAAAAGAAGAATTTGGACGCAAGTATATCATTTTCCCAAATCCAATGTACGGCAGCTGGGAGTCAACTTTATACAATAACGATTACAGTAAATCATCACAAGAAAAAGATCAATTACGCAAAGCTTCTTTAACTACTTTTGATCCTGCTACAGGAGAAGTGAAACAAGCACAACAATAATTGAAAACAAAAAAGCCAATTGCACTTTTATGTGAGTGCACTTGGCTTTCAAGCTTTTAATCAGCTTTAGGCTTATTGCCTTCTCTCATTTTTTGTACATTGGCACGGGCATTATTTTTATATTTCTGATACATAATAATCATAAAGATGAACCAAATTGGAGAAACAAATAGTGCTTTTCGTGTTTCATCTGTAAATAATAATAATACATACGCAAAGATAAAGAATGCTAATACAGCAAAAGCGGTATATGGACCACCTGGTAATTTAAAATCGTTAGCTTTATGTTCTTTTTTGTTTTTAAACGCATATACGATATATGAAATGATGATTAATGTCCAGACGAATAAGTATAATACGGTTGATAGTGTTGTAACGTAAATAAAGAGTTGAACAGCATTTGGAAATACATAGTTCAGCAATGCTGCAAATAACAATAATAATGATGAAAGCAACATAGAAATATGTGGTACACCATGATTGTTGACTTTGCCTAAAACTTTCGGACCTAAGCCTTGTTCAGCTAAGCCGAATAAGATACGGCTGTTTGAATAAATACCGCTATTTGTCGCTGATGCTGCGGCTGTAATAACAACAAAGTTAACTAAGCTTGCTGCAAATGGGATACCGATTAAACCAAATACCTTAACGAAAGGACTTGAGTTTTCACTTAATGTATTCCAAGGAACAACAGATGTAATGATAATCAATGAACCTACGTAAAAAAGCAAGATACGTACAGGAACATTATTAATAGCTTTTGGAATCGTTTTTTCGCGATCTTTCGTTTCACCAGCTGTTACACCAATCAATTCAATACCGATAAATGAATAGATTGCCATTTGGAATGCCATTAAGAAACCGAATGCGCCATGCGGGAACATCCCGCCATGCGACACTAAGTTGCTGAAACTTGCTGTTCCGTGATCAGTTTTAAATGAAAAGAAGATTAAGATTAAACCTACAACGATTAAAGCAAGAATCGTAATAATTTTAATCAAAGCGAACCAAAATTCTAACTCCCCAAAAAGTTTGGCACCTAATAAATTAAATGCAATTAATACAAGTACTACAAAAAGAACTGAAATCCAGTTTGGTACTTGCGGCAGCCAATAGGCGATATATTGACCAATCGCTGTTAAGTCGGACATGCTTGAAACAATCCAACAGAACCAGTATGTCCATCCTATAACAAATCCGCCGAATGGTCCTAAATACTCATTTGCTATATCTACAAATGAGTTGAATTTCGTGTTGCTGAGTAACAATTCACCAAGTCCGCGCATAAAGGCAAATAAAAACATACCAATGATGATATATGCGATGAAAATACTCGGACCTGTAAGTTTAATAGTTTGGCCAGAACCTAAGAAAAGCCCTGTGCCGATTGCTCCGCCAATGGCAATCAATTGAATATGCCTATTGGAAAGCTCCTTTTGCAATTTTTGTCCCAAATTATTGACACCCTTTCAGATTTATATATGACAAAGGGGTTTTAGTGTTGTCGTCAAATGTTGTTATTAATGATATAGAAAAGATTCTAATTTTGCAATTATTAATAGATAAATTATAAGTCAACTTAATCAATTGCATAAGTTATTATTATCCTATAAAGAGCACTAATAAACACAATATCATTATGTAATTTTCCACTTTTCGAAATACATATAATAAAAACCAGCTCATAGAAGCTGGCTTTTTATCAACGATTCAATTTTGGATTTTATGGTATATTGCTAACCGGCCAACCGAATCATAGCTTTCTTTCATTTTATCTTTAGGAATTTTAATGGTTTGAAACTTAGAAGGAATAATGGCAGGTAGGATTAATTTTTTTCCAAACTGAGACCACAATGGATCGATATAGTAATAATGTTCATCATCATAACCTATTAATAAAGTAATATGAATATTGGAAACCCATTCTTTGCGTCCTGAGTCTACTTTGAAAGTTCGTTTATGCGGTGTTTGACCTAATACTGTATGGTAAATCAATGCTGGCTGCCCGTTATCAATTAAAGTTTCTAACTCTTCAAGGGTTGTTCCTGTGCCATCTATAATTTTAGTGTCATAAAGCTGCAGATAGGGTGCAAATGCAGCAGGGAAAATTGTTTGATGTGCACCAGGTTTAATCATTAGAAAGTGTCCGACATATCCTTTGTTTGGATTGCTTGGATGTTTTGGCCATCGTTTCATCAATGAAAAGGGATGTACATAAATGTGGTTATAATTTAACAGCATGGAAGCGGCTGTACCTTCACAACCCATGACCATAGGAATAGGCGATAATTGACTTTTGGGTTTAACATCTAATATTTTTTTGGACATAAAATGCGCTCCATCTCGTAGCTTAATAATTTTATTATAATTCTTGAAGCGCAGAGAACATAATGATTTGTTTAAAAAAACGACAAGGAGAATCCTTGCCGTTGAAAGAAAACTATGCTTTTTTAATCAACTTGCTCAACCAAATATTTAAAATAATGACTAAGATACTTGTTATAACGATAATGATGATAAACGGACCAACATTTGTACCGCCTTTAATACCAACAAGCGGTGCGATGATACCGCCTAATATAAATTGGAATAATCCTAGTAAACTAGAAGCATTTCCACTTCCTCCAGATCTTTCTTCAATGGCTAAGGCAAATCCAACTGGGCCAATTCCTGTGACAGGACAAACCATGATAAAGAAAGAAATAACAAGTAACCAGAGTGGAAGATGGAACCAAGTTGTAATAATCACTAAGAAAACACCTGTTAATTGAATAGCAGTCAAGATATGCAATAATTTTTCACGTGAAATATATTTCACAGCGAATGCTGTAATTTGGCTCATGAGAATCAAACCTACGCCGTTCACAGCATACATCCAACCGAATGCTTGAGGTGTCATGTGATAAATTTTTTGAGTGATAAATGGTGAAGCTGCAGCGTAACTAAATAACATAACATAAGTTAAACCTTGCATTAACATCGGTACAACAAATCTTGCGTTGCTTAATAAATGACCGAAATCTTTGAGAATTTCACCAAAGTTCAATCGTGCTACAGCATCAGAACGTGTTTCTTTCATCATTATCATTGCGGCAACAAATATTACCAGGGAAATAATTGTTAAAGCAGCAAAAATCATTTTCCAAGAGGTAAATGCTAACGTATAGCCGCCTACAAGTGGGGCAATAATAGTGATAATACCATTTACAACTAATAAAGCAGCTAATGCTTGAGTCAAAGCAGTTCCATCAAATTGATCACCGACAGTTGCACGTGCAATAACAATTGCACCTCCGCCAAGTAAACCTTGAATAAAGCGTAAGCCTAAAAATACATCGATAGAACTAATAAAAACACAGCTTAATGAAACAAGTGCCATTAAAATCAATATTGTCATCACTGTGCGTTTACGCCCATAAATATCTGAAAGCGGCCCGAAGATAAATTGTCCAAGAGCCATCCCAATCATTACAAAAGATAATGTTAACTGAGATGTAGAAGTTGAAACACCAAAGTCATCTTGGACTTGCGGCAATGCAGGGTTGTACATATCTACCAACATCGGACCGAAAGCTGTCATCGCACCTAAAACGATAATCATAATTAATGGCAGCCGCGCCTGTTCGTTTTTAATCATTTTAAATTTTCTCCTCTTCAATCAATTATTATCCATTATAACGATTTCACTTGAAATTTGTAACGACCTTTCTGTATTTTATTTTTTAAAATTGAATTAAAATAAGCATTGGTTTCGAATGAATACATATTTATTTGGGCATCAATAGTAAATCACTCATTTTTCTTTTGTTTTTCAAAAGTAAAATATGTAGATGTTTTTGATATTAGAGTGATTAAGCATTGTTTGATACGTAATATGTTCGTAAAGCGCTGATTACAGTATTCGTTTGCTTGTTTCTAATGCCAATAGCTTCTTCCATAAGACCTAGAGTTTATACTTATTGGGTAGTCATTATGTTGATATTGTTTGAAAATATAAAATTTAATCAACAAATGGTCAGCAAAATGCTATTGAGTTTTGTTATAATCTTTTGTGGTGTTATGTTATTCATTCTTTCTACTGTAGTTTATACAAATGTATAACGAATTCATGATGTTAGAAAACAAATAGTACATCATCATAGAAAATTTCACTCAATAAAAGTCATACATCTTCCTTTTGAAGCTTTAATACAAAGGTCGACATCTTCTTCAAAAAATAAGAACCGTGATCTTAAAGCGTATTGGAAGAATCCACAAAACACAAAAATTGAATTTGTACCATAGGGTGCATTAAATAAAAGTAATGGAGCAGCAAAATGAAACTTACCAAAACCCATTTTGAAATCATCAAATTTATTATTGTCGGCGGGATTAATACATTAGACTACTATCTTGTGTATTTAATTCTTTTAAAAGGTATTGGAATTAATTATATGATAAGCCATATTACAGGGTTTATTGTCAGTTTTATAATTTCATACTATTTAAATTGTTACTTTGTTTATAAAGTTAAACCAACCTGGAGAAAATTTATTCAATTTCCATTAACACAAGTTGTAAATATGGGAATGCAGACATTATTGTTATATATTTTCGTACAATGGTTGCATATTTCTTCTGTGATTGCACCATTTGCGGGATTGATTTTAACGATTCCTGTAACCTTTATTATGTCCAAATATATATTACGTGATCGTTGATTAGGTTGAAAATTTACCGCTCAGACTTAAATGGTTTTAGCGGTAAATTTTTAGGTGAGACTAATTTAAAAATTAGCATAAGAAATTAAAAAATAATTAAAAATAAAAAAATTGAATCTATCTAAAATATGACGCATAATTAAATATAAGAAAGAAGAAGGTGGGAAGCAGGATGTCAGCGAGTGACAATTTACAAAAAGCGCAAAGAGGTGCTTATTTAAGTTTAATTGTTTACATCATCCTTTCAGCAGCTAAGTTTATTGTGGGTTATTCCTATCATTCAGCAGCTGTACGTGCGGATGCTTTAAATAATATGACAGATATTTTAGTTTCAATTGCAGTCATTGTAGGATTAAAAATTTCAATCAAACCTGCAGACAAAAATCATCCATACGGACATTTGAAATCTGAAAATATCGCTACATTACTTGTGTCTTTTATTATAATGTTTGTAGGGGTTCAAGTCGTCATGCAAAATTTCCCGAGAATTTTCAGCAATGATTATCACACCCCTAATCCAGTGACGATTGTAATCAGCTTTATCAGTGGCATCATCATGCTTGCTGTTTTTTATTACAATTTCAGATTAGCAAAGCGTACAAATAGCCGTTCATTACATTCTTCCTCATTAGATAATTTATCTGATAGTATTGTCAGTTTAGGAACAGGGGTCGGCCTGATATTTACTCAATTCGGCTTTCCAATCGTTGATATCATTTTAGCCACGATTTTAGGTTTGCTTATTGTATATACAGGTTTTTCAATTTTTAGAGAATCTATTTTTACATTAAGCGATGGTTTTAATGAGCGAGACTTAGAATTATATCGTCAAGAAGTATTAGAAGTACCTGATGTGATAGATGTAAAGACAATCAAAGGACGCTATCACGGCAGTAGTGTTTTCGTAGATGTAACAATTGTAGTGAAACCCGATATTACACTAGACGAAGCACATGAAATTTGCGATAGAGTCGAAACATATATGCATGAAAAAGGTGTTTCATCAGTTTATGTGCATCCTGAACCGTATCATCCAGAAAGAGCTGAAAAAGATTTACCGTAGCAATGTCAACGTTATAATAAAATATTGATTTTAAAAGGTATCGGAGCATAAATTGTTTTGATATCTTTTTTGCATAAAAAAATACTTGAGACTTATGCCTCAAGTATTTTAACGTCGTTAAGAGATTATATTTAAAATGGTTTTACCACCAGCCGTTTGCTTCACGGAATTGAATAGCTTGATCGATTGAACCGTAACGATCTTCAGCATATTGAATCATGCCTTTAGTTTGTTCTTCAACAGAACCAGTTCCCCAAGCTTCTTTCGTTTGTCCTAGTCCTCGATATCCTAATTCATTTACAGCATCAGGGTTGCCGCCTGATTCAGGCATTACAATGTTTTCCCACATTTCTTCAGTACCTCCTGCAGCGATAAAACGGTCATGTACTGATTGTGTACTTGATTGTTCAGCTGCATGTGCTGTGTTAGTGTTCGTATCTGCTTGAATTCCTGCACTTGCTGCTGTAGCGATTGAAAAAGCAGCAAATGATGACAACAATAATTTTTTCATAATAAAAAATATCCTCCTGAATTGAATTTATATCATTCGTTCGTAATTCACAAAAACTACTTTAACATTTTAAATAATTGCATTGGTTACACGTTTTTCACAAAATACTTACGAAAAATTTAAAATGTAACATGAATATGACAAACCATTTCAAAACGAAAATTTTTTGTCTTTTTTTAATATGATTGAAAAATCTCAGGATAAATGTTCGGAATAATTATACTATTATAAACGAAAGTGATATATTTCATATGAGAGATTACAAAGAAAGGAATGTTAATTATGCCAACATTAATATTATGCCGACACGGACAAAGTGTTTGGAATGCTGAAAATTTATTTACAGGCTGGACTGATGTTGATTTATCAGACCAAGGTGTAGAAGAAGCAACAACTTCAGGTGATCGTTTAAAACAAGAAGGAATTGAAATTGATATTGCATTTACATCTGTTTTACAACGTGCAATTAAAACCACTTATCATTTGCTTGACCGTTCAAACCAATTATTTGTACCTCTATATAAAAACTGGCGCTTAAACGAACGCCACTATGGCGGCTTGCAAGGGTTAAATAAAGATGCTGCACGTGAAGAGTTCGGCGAAGAACAAGTGCATATTTGGCGTCGATCTTATGATATTGCTCCTCCTGATGCCACAGCTGAACAACGAGAGGCTGATTTAGCTGATCGTAAATATCAAGGGTTGGATGAACGTGTTATTCCAACATCGGAAAGTTTAAAAGATACTTTAGAAAGAGTTATTCCATATTGGAATGATGCTATTGCTCCTGAATTACTAACAGGTAAAACAGTATTGGTTTCTGCACATGGCAACTCTCTGCGTGCATTAATCAAACATATTGAAGGTGTATCAGATGAAGATATCGTAGGTTATGAAATCAAAACAGGTGCTCCGCTTATTTACGAATTAGATGAAAATTTAGGATTTGTATCTAAACATTATTTATAACGAAAAAAATAAAGGATTCCAAACCACAAGATGGTTCGGAATCCTTTTTCTTTGCAAATGACCAGGATAGAGTTTTCTAAAAGAAAAGACTTAGTAACGTCTTAAATAATAAATTAGGGAATATTTTATAAATATGAAATACTGTTTAACCCGCATGCAGAGAGACACACAACTAGGGAACAACCTGGGAAAGTTGTTTTCAGTTTGTGAAACGGATTGGAATTATTAGTGTTTAAAGGATCATTTGCAAAGTCATTTATCTATTTATTAATTATTCTTATTGCGTTTGTGACTTTTAATAACTTTTAAAGCACGTTTACGTGTTTTGATATTAGGACTATTCAAATTACGACGTGCAGTTGATAAATCTAATTTCATAATTTTCGCCTCCTAAATGGACTTTCTCTATTATGCAATATTTTCAGCAGAATGTAAATAGTAATGATTACGATTTAATAAACAGTTAATATTTTATATCGTGTAATTGAGCAAATTATGGGAATACATATTATAAGGAAATTTCAGGAATACAGTTATTGATTTAAATATTGACGGGAACGGGCGCAAGGCTTAAAATTAATGTTATTCCGATTAGAATGATAAGGATAAAGGAGAAAATTTATGAAGAGAATATTATTAACTGTTTTAACAATCGTATTAACAGTGGCTTTGGCTGCATGTGGCAACGGTTCAAGTGATAACAAATCATCAAAGTCTAAAGATGATAATAAAACACTCGTGGTAGGTACAGAGGGAACTTATGCACCGTTTACATACCATGATAAAAAAGGGAATTTAACAGGCTACGATATTGATGTAACAAAAGCAGTAGCAAAAGAAATGGGATACAAAGTTAAGTTTAAAGAAACACAATGGGACTCAATGTTTGCAGGTCTTGATTCAGGTCGTTTCGATATGATTGCCAACCAAGTTGGTATTAATAAGGATAGAGAAGCAAAATATAAATTCTCTAAACCATACACTTATTCATCTGGTGTATTAGTAGTTAATAAAGATAATAAAAACATTAAATCTTTTGACGATGTTAAAGGTAAAAAAATGGCGCAAACATTCACATCTAATTACGGTGAACTTGCAAAATCTAAAGGCGCTGAACTTGTTAAAGTAGATGGTTTTAACCAAGCAATGGATTTATTACAATCACACCGTGTTGAAGGTACTTTCAATGACAGCTTATCTTACTTAGATTATAAAAAACAAAAACCTAATGCAAAAATCAAAGAAATCAAAGGTAATGCAGAAAAAAGTAAAACTGCTTTCACTTTCACTAAAAAAGAAGACGATGCAACAATTAAAAAAGTAAACAAAGCATTAGATAAATTAGAAAAAAATGGCGAACTAGCTAAAATCGATAAGAAATGGTTTGGTCAAGATGTTTCTAAACCTTAATGCAATCGTTTTGAATGAACAGCAGTTACATGCATTAGATGCAGCACGACAAGCTTTCCTTCCTATGTTAGGCGGATTGATCAAGTATTCAATACCTATTACCTTAATTACATTTATTTTAGGATTGATTATTGCATTATTTACAGCATTAATGCGAATCAGCACAAGTAAGGTTTTACGCGGCATTGCGAGAGTTTACGTGTCTATTATTCGTGGAACGCCAATGATTGTTCAATTATTCATCATATTCTATGGATTACCAGAACTCGGCAGATTGGTTACGAATAATCCTGATACACAGTGGACATTGCCTTCTGTAGTAGCGGCAATTATAGGTTTATCTTTAAATGTCGGTGCTTATGCTTCAGAGATTATCCGTGGTGGAATACTGTCAATACCTAAAGGACAGACTGAAGCGGCGTATTCAATCGGGATGAATTATCGTCAAACAATCCAACGTATTATCTTACCGCAAGCTATCCGAGTATCAGTACCAGCACTTGGTAATACGTTCCTCAGCTTATTGAAAGATACATCTTTATTAGGATTTATTCTAGTAGCAGAGATGTTCAGAAAAGCACAGGAAGTGGCTTCGACAACATATGAATATTTAACAATTTATATTCTTGTTGCGATATTATACTGGGTTGTTTGCTTTATCATTTCAGTGATTCAATCCTTCTATGAATCTTACTTAGAAAGAGGTTATCGTTCATGATTGAATTGAAGAATATTAAAAAATCTTTCGGTGATAAGGAAGTTATTAAGGGCGTTAATCTTAATGTAAATGAAGGTGAAGTTGTAACGTTGATTGGACGCTCTGGTTCTGGCAAAACAACTTTACTACGTATGATGAACGCATTGGAATTACCGACTGAAGGACAAGTTTGGGTGAATGGTGAAACTTATACGAACAATGATAAGAAATCACAAATCCGTGTTCGAAAACAATCAGGGATGGTATTCCAAAACTATAATCTTTTCCCACACAAGACAGCTATTGAAAATGTAATGGAAGGTCTTATCGTTGTGAAAAAGATGAATAAACAAGAAGCAAGAAAACGTGCTGAATCATTACTTGAAAAAGTAGGATTAACAAATGTTAAAGATCAGCATCCAAGTGCTTTATCTGGTGGTCAACAACAACGTGTTGCAATTGCAAGAGCATTAGCAATGAATCCTAAAGTGATGTTGTTTGATGAACCAACCTCTGCGCTTGATCCGGAACTTGTAAATGAAGTATTGCGAGTTATTAAAGAGCTTGCACGCGAAGGTATGACAATGGTCATTGTTACCCATGAAATGCGCTTTGCGAAAGAAGTTTCAGATAAAACGGTATTTATTCATGAGGGTGTAATTGGAGAAGAAGGGAAGCCTTCTGAAGTTTTTGAACATCCGAAATCTAAGGATTTGCAACGCTTCTTAAATGTGATTCAAGAACAAGAAATTTAAATTCATTTCTCTCGATTTATTACTTATAAATCGAGAGTTTTTATTTTGTCATAATTACGTATAGCACTTTATCTAGATACAGTGTATGATGAATTTTGAGAGAGTTTAAAGAAAAAGAATAAACACTATGAATTGGAAACATGATTTAAGAATGAAGAAATCGATTCAAGTGGATAGAGAACAATTAGAATCGAGGCGTATTTTATTTATGAAAAAATTGGTGTTATTAATTTGCATTGGTATTATCGCAGCTGTATTACAAGGATGTTCACAAAAAGACTCTGACTTAGAAAGTAAGAGTGATAAAATCAAAGTTGTAGAATTTGCTGATTATAAATGTCCATATTGTAAAAAAGTAGAAGATAATATCATGCCGAAATTAAAAAAAGATTATATTGATAAAGGCAAAGTAGACTATCAAATGGTTAACGTAGCTTTTTTAGGTAAAGATTCTATTATTGGTTCGCGTGCAGGCCATGCAGTAAAAAATATTGCGCCTAAACAATACTTAGAATTCCAAAAGAAAATATTTGCAGCACAACCTAATACAGAAGATCACAAAAAACCTTGGATTAATGAAAAATTATTAGACAAGTTAATCGATGATTTAAATATCTCAAATAAACAAAAGTCGGAGATTAAAAAAGACTATAAAACAAAAGATAGCAAATCTTGGAAAGATGCTGAAAAAGACAAAGCATTTGCTAAAAAGAAAAATGTAGATACAGTACCAGTTGTTTTTGTGGATGGTACCAAATTGGATGATCCGTATCATTTTAAAGAGTATAAAGATTTACTTGAAAAATAAAGCAATATAAAGACGAATAAGGCCGATACATTTAAAAAATAATGTGTCGGTCTTTTTTTATTTTAGAAACAGACAAAAATACGGGTAAATTATAGTGAACACAAGTACCAATCTTGTGTAAAAGATTGGTAAGTGCTAAAATACACAAGTATAAAACGTAACGATTACGATTTATTATTGAGGATTGAAATCTAACATGATGGTAGATATATAAGGAAAGGAAGTATTTTTTATGCAACATTATCGCATAGCAATTATCGGAGCAGGAGCAGCTGGAGTCGGTATGTCTATCGCTTTGCAACAATTAGGATTAGACAATGAAGATATGGTTGTTTTAGATAAAGGGAAAATAGGGCAATCATTTTTAAATTGGCCGAAATCTACACGCACGATAACTCCTTCATTTACAACTAACGGATTTGGCATGCCAGATATTAATGCTGTTTCGACTGAAACTTCACCTGCATTTACATTTAATGAAGAACACATTTCAGGAGAAACTTATGCAGACTATTTGAAGACGGTCGCAGAATATTATGAATTGCCTATTCAAGAAAATACACCAGTTAAAAATATTGAATTTGTGGATGGTCACTATGAAATACAAACAGAGCAAGGATTAATTACAAGTGAATATATCTTTGTAGCAACAGGTGACTTTTCATTTGCGCGTAAACCATTTAAATATGGACAACATTATAGTGAAGTTGAAGATTTTACAAAAATGCCTGGAGAAGAGTATGTCATTATCGGAGGCAATGAAAGTGCTTTTGATGCTGCGATTTGTATGGCTGAACAAGGAAAACAAGTATCAATCTATACACATACTACTGGATTAGAACAAGATAATGCAGACCCTAGTATCAGATTGTCTCCTTATACACAGCAACGCTTGCAACAAGTAGTGAAAAACGGTGCAGCTATAGAATTGAATGTTGGATATACAGCTTCAACTATTGATTTTTCAGATATGGATCGTAAATATGTGGTGAAATTTAATAATGGTAAACAAGCGGCAACACGAAATGAACCTATTTTAGCAACAGGCTTTGATGCCACTACTAATCCGATTGTACGTCAATTGTTCAGTACAGCTGATGGTGAAATTGAATTAACTGAACTTGATGAGTCTACACGTTACCCAAATGTATTTCTTATAGGCCCTACAGTACGCCATGCGGATGCGATATTATGTTATATTTATAAATTCCGTTCTCGTTTTGCAGTACTTGCAGAACAAGTCATGGAACGAGAAGCATTAGAGGTGGACCAAACTGCTTTAGAAACATATAAAGCTAATAATATGTATTTAGATGATTATAGTTGCTGCGAAGTGGATTGCTCATGTTAGAAGTTAAATTTAATTTAGCAACAGGTCAGAGTTCACCTATCCCAGATAAGCCGCATATCCTGAAACTTACGCACTATGATCGTTTGACAACTGGCCAGCAATTTTTGCTGCGCCAGTTTATTTTACGAAAACAAATTCATGCATCACCCTATAATGCAGTAGAATCAGACGTACAAACAACACAATCGGACTTTAGAAAATTAAAAGAATATATAGAAGAAAGTCGTCAACACCATCCGAAAATGAAAGATACGATACTTGGATGGCTCATTATATTTTTAATGTTCGCACTGCCAATTTATTTGGCTTACCATTTTTCAGATTGGCTGCAAAGCACTTATGTTACACAATGGATTGATCAAATGACTAAACAAGCGAACACACCTTATCAATGGATAAATCATATCCTTTATGGAGATTATGGTGTATTATCTCTTGGTATTTACTCGCTCGTATGGGCACTTCCTGTTGTTGTAATGATAGGAATATCTACTGCGGTCATCGACCAGACTCATCTCAAAGAATATGTAGTGTGGTCGATTGAACCTACAATGAGAAAGATTGGATTAGATGGACAAGATATTATTCCTGTGCTTGAAGGATTTGGTTGCAATGCTGCTGCTATTACACAAGCCAACAGCCAATGCAGCAGCTGTACAAAAGAAAATTGTATGAGCATTATCAGCTTTGGTTCTTCATGTAGTTATCAAATAGGTGCAACACTTTCATTATTCAGTGCAGCACATCATTCTTGGCTTTTTGCACCTTATTTATTGCTCGTTT
The DNA here is from genome assembly GCF_001618885.1 of Staphylococcus condimenti. Lineage (NCBI taxonomy): Bacteria > Bacillati > Bacillota > Bacilli > Caryophanales > Staphylococcaceae > Staphylococcus > Staphylococcus condimenti. The sequence goes on from NZ_CP015114.1 coordinate 2,242,743, forward strand.
TTGCAGGCGGTATTCTTCACAATAAATTATGGTATAGAAAACCCACAACATTTCATGTGACACCTCCGATTTATCGTTCAAAGCTACAATGGCCGAAAGGTAAGCCGCTGCTCAACCAAATCTGGGGTACGATTGAAATGTTCTTACTGCAAGCATTACCGATTTTCATTGCAATTTGCATTGTAGTCAGCGTCTTATCACTGACTCCTATATTAACAATCATTTCAGGAGTATTTACGCCATTGCTTGCATTATTGCATATACCAGACACCATGGCACCTGGTATTTTATTCTCTATGATACGTAAAGATGGAATGCTGCTCTTTAATTTTGACCACGGAACAATATTGCAATCATTAGCACCAGCCAGCTTATTGATACTTATATTTTTCAGTTCTACATTTTCTTCGTGCATGGTAACTGTCTCTATGATGGTAAAGCATCTAGGATTGAAAAAAGGTGCCAGTATTGTAGGTCGTCAAATGACAACAGCTGTCATCTGTACACTATTTTTAGCACTTATAGCTGGTATTTTATTTTAATATCACTAAAGAGAGGGATTCAATATGGATATTGTTATACTCGGCGGATTTCTGGGTGGCGGTAAAACAACGACACTTAACAATTTAATTAAGCAAGCCATTAAGCATGAATTAAAACCTGCAATTATCATGAATGATTTCGGTAAAGCTAGCGTCGATCGTTTTCTTGTTGATCAAACAGTACCGATGGACGAGATTATTGAAGGCTGTATTTGCTGTGCAATGAAAGGAGATGTATCAAGACAGCTCCACCAACTCTATTTGGATTATCAACCGGATGTGGTCTTTGTAGAGTGCAGCGGGATTGCAGAACCACAATCCGTAATTGATGCTTGCTTAACTCCAGCACTTACACCGATTTCAACAATTCAAGCAGTAATCGGTGTGATTGATGCTTCGCTTTACGCGAAACTTGAAACATATCCAGGTGAAATGCAGAAACTTTATTATGAACAATTAGCACATTGTTCCCACCTATTTATTAATAAAATTGATTGCTGTGAAACAGAAGCAGTTGCAAAGATTTACAGCGATCTTAATATTCTTAATCCAGAAGCAGAAATCACTATAGGTAGTTATGGACATATTGAAAGTGATTTATTTAAGCAAAAAGAAATGAAAAAACGTGAAGCGATAGAAGATAATGTTTCATCTTGCAATACCTCTCAACACAGGCATCATGATGGAATAGGACATCGTTACTTTGAATTTGATAGTGCAATTGCTTTAGAACAATTGGTGGGATGGTTGGAAAAATTACCGCAATCTATTTATCGTGTAAAAGGTTTTATTCGCTTTAAAGAACACCCTGAAACACAATTAGTGCAATATAGTGCCGGACAAGTAGAAATTTCGCCTATCAGTATAGAGTCGAAAGTACAAAATTATTTGGTTGTTATCGGGAGTCATTTAGAAAAACTGAAATCTCCAATTATTTAAGGCCATATTTAAACTGTAATTTGGGTAAATAAAAGAGGAGTTCGATTAAAAGAACTTTATTGTTGATATATTTTTTGTATCTGGTATACTAAATATACAAACAAATTATTGGAGGTTTCATTTATGACTAAATTTACTTTTGATCCAGCACACTCTTCTATCGAATTCCAAGTTAAACACTTAATGGTGTCTAAAGTGAAAGGTAGCTTTACACAATTTAACGCTGATTTATCAGGTGACTTAAATGATTTAAGTTCATTGAAAGGTTCAGCATCAATTGATGTAAAATCAATCGACACAAACCAAGAAGATCGTGACAACCACTTACGTACAAACGATTTCTTTGATGCAGATAATCATCCAGAAATTAAATTCGAAATTAAAGATGTAGCAAAAGACAAAGTAACAGGCGACTTAACAATTAAAGGTGTTACGAATGAAGAAACATTCGACCTTGATTTCGAAGGTGTCAGCAAAAACCCATTAAACGATACTAACGTAGCAGGTTTCACAGTATCTGGTAAAGTAGACCGCGAAAAATACGGTATGTCATTTAACCAAACATTAGAAACAGGCGGCGTATTAATTGGTAAAGATGTTAAATTCGAAGCAGACTTAGAATTTATCGTTGAAGACTAATTTTTAATAAATGGACTGTAGTGCAGTATATAGACTGTGCTGCAGTCTTTTTCTTTTTTGTTGGTAATTCAAGTTCAATATATACCATAATGAAGATAGAAATTTCTAAAGTATCCATATAAAAAAGGAAGTGAAGAAGAGTGGCAATTAAAAGAGAAGGCAATAAAATTATTTTTAGTCGTGTTTTTGATGCACGAATCCAAGATGTATTTAATGCATATACAACAAAATCAAAATTTGAAAAATGGTTTCATCCAAAAGGTGCAAGCACCGAAGTTTATGATTTTGATGCAAGACCAGGAGGTAAAAACTTCTTCAAAATTAATGCACCAGATGGTCAAAGTTATACGGTTATGCAATATGATGAGATTGAAGCACCCTATAAAATTATCTATCATGACTATTTCGCAAATGAAAAAGGTCAGATTAACCCTAATATGAACGGCATGAAAGTAGAAATTTATTTTGAATCTAAAGATGCTGAACAAACAGAGGTTAAATCTATTTCTATCATGCCAACAGAACAATCAGCACAACAATTGCTTGATATGGGAGTAGAAGAAGGTATGGAAAGCACATTAGATCAGTTAGAGGAATTACTTAAAAAGTGATGGGAATTCCCTGATTTCTGTTTTACCTCATTTCGCTTATTAAATGAAAGTGCTACACTATAAATGACATAAGACTTGATTTGCTTTTGAGATAAAGAGGTGAAAAGAATGAATGAACGTTACGTTAAAGTCGTTATTCTGTACATTTTAAGTACATTAGTACCTTCTGTTTTATTTAGCTCTAAATGTGTATCTAACAGTTTCTTAAAATGGTTCTTGCGTACAGTTGCAGGATGCGGTATCTTTTCTGCTGGCTTAAAATTTATGGTCAAAAGAAAAAATAAAAAACAAGCTTAATAATATTGAGGTGAAGCGGCAATTTGTCGCTTCATTTTTTTGCAATATATGCTACAAATAAAACAGTTTTTGTATATTAAAAAATGGACTGCAAACATTTATTTAAGCTCATAGATGTTTATGACAAAATTTTGAATTTTACTCTATGCATAGAGAATAAATAATAATATAATATATCTATCTCAAAATGATATATAGGGGGAAGTATTTTTTATGGTTATGCAAAATCATAAAACGATTGAAGATACATATGCTTCACGTGAGACAATGAACAGTGTAGTAAGTTCATCTCAAATGAAATCAGTCATGCTGAGTAAGACGCCAGTGCGTTATTTCCTCAAAGCAATGATGTCAGGTTTCTTATTGTCAATCGTGGCAGTATTCATGTTAGCAATCAAAACACAACATAACGGTATCAATGAAGGTACTATTAACTTATTAGGGGCTCTTGCTTTTAGTTTAGCCTTGGTATTAATCGTTCTTACACATTCTGAGTTATTAACAAGTAACTTTATGTATATGACAGCTGGTGCATATTATAGATCAGTGCCGATCGGCAAAATTATTTGGTTATTTACAGTATGTTTTATCGGTAATATCGTCGGGGGATTTGTACTTTTCGGTTTGCTGAAATTTACAAGCGTAATGACACCAGAAATGGTTGAAGCATTAACAAAAATTGTTGATAAGAAAACAACACTTGGTACTTGGGACGGTATTTTAGTAAAAGCCATCTTTGCCAACTTCTTTATCAATATCGGTATCTATGTCTCTATTCAATTCAAAGAAGGTTTATCTAAAGCTTTCTTCATCGCTTGCGGTGTAGTAGTCTTCGTATTTATGGGATATGAACACGTTGTTTATAACGCTAACTTATTCTCAGGTATGATGTTCTATAATTTAGATGCATTATCTTGGATTGATGTGTTGAAAAATATCGTCTGGGCATTTATCGGTAACTATATCGGCGGCGGTATTTTCGTAGGTCTGTTATATGCTTACTTTAATGGAAAAAGAAACCATTATATTGAAGAACAAAAATAATTGAAACTTGTTAGGGAATCCCCTCAGAATTGAGATAAGGGGATTCCCTATTTTTATAAGAAAGTTGTGAATGCATTCACATAAGGAATTAAAATAAGGTACAATGCAATAAAGGGGGAAACACATCATGTCACAAACGATAATCGTGATGCATGGTATGAGACGTGGTAAGCAAAACCAATTATTAATGGAAGAATTAGAACATGTGGGCAAACAAGTAGATGGTGAATTTGATGTCGCATTTATTGAAAGTGATGAATTATCGTTGCCGCAAATTATAAGAAAACATTTATCAGAAGGCGAGCATTATTTTACCATCGTGCCATTACTTCTTTTTTCTGGTCGTCATTATTTAGAAGATATACCAGCCATAATGAAAGAAATGCAGTTGATGTTTCCAGGAAGTATTCATTATCAAATCCGTCAGCCCCTTTGTTATCATCCAGCACTGACAAACTGGATTCAAAAACGAATTGATGCATGGAAATATCAAAATAATTTGAATTCTGCAATTGTATTAATCGGTCATGGCAGTCCATTTTTGACTGAACCTGATGATGAATTAAATATGTTGAAAGCAAAGTGTCGAACAGAGCGTCCAGTTTATACGATGATGTTTTATGGAGACTTGCAGTTTGAGAAACTTTTACCAGAAATGAAAGATAACTTTGAACATATTTTAGTAATTCCGGTGTTTTTCTATGACGGATTTTTAGTCAATAAAATCAAAAAGAAGATTAATGCGATTCAAGGAGATTCAGATATTACAGTTGCCCCTGCATTAAATTTTGAACCGGAATTAGATGAGATGTTGGCAGCACGATTAAATGAAGTTAAGGAGATTTCGTAATGTATCCAATACAACTTAATTTGAAAAATAAACGTGTCGCACTGATAGGCGGTGGTCGCATTGGTTTTCGTAAATTCAAGCAGCTTGCTAAAGCAGATTACGGCAGTGTAACGGTTATCAGCAAAGCTTTTTTGCCTGAATTTTTCGAACAATCTTATCCTGGTATTAAATTAATCACCAAAGACTATGACAAAGAAGATATTGCAGAAGCGGATGTTGTGATTATTGCGACAGATTCACAAGAAATCAACGATCAAATCAAACAAGATACTAAGCCGCATCAATTAGTGAACCATACAGGTGATAAATTGCAATCGGATTTTTTCAATATGAGAGAATTTGATTTTGAAGATTTGGCTATCAGTGTGCGTTCAAACGGTGGGGATTATATAAAAGCAAAACAAGTTTCAAAAGCAATAGAAAAGTATTTACAGGAAGATTATGGGAGGGAAAACGGATGTCTAGACAACGATTAGTTATGATCGGTAATGGGATGGCCGGAGTAAGAACGATTGAAGAAATTATAGATAGAGACCCTGATAAATTTGATATTACAATCATTGGGAAAGAACCTTATCCGAACTATAACCGTATCATGTTATCCAATATTTTACAGAAAAAGATGACAGTAGAAGAAACAATAATGAATCCTTATTCATGGTATGAAGAAAATGGGATTGCATTAATTACAGGTGAAAGCGCAACACGTGTAAATCGTGAAAAACATATAGTAGAAACTGAAAAAGGTCGTGAAATTCCTTACGATATCTGTATTTTCGCGACAGGTTCTAAAGCATTTGTCTTACCGATTCCAGGACACGAGTTACCAAGTGTTATCGGTTGGCGTACGATTGAAGATACAGAGCGTATGATTGAGATTGCACAAAATAAAAAAGAAGCCATTGTTATCGGCGGTGGTTTGTTAGGTCTTGAATGTGCCCGAGGATTACTCGATCAAGGCATGAATGTCACAGTTGTACATCTTGCTGAATGGTTGATGGAAATGCAATTAGACCGTCAAGCAGGAGATATGCTGCGTGAAGATTTAGAAAAACAAGGTATGAAATTTGAACTAGGTGCAAATACAAAAGAAATCGTCGGAGATCAAGATGTAGAAGCAATTCGATTAGCAGATGGCCGCGTGTTGCCTGCTGATTTAGTTGTTATGGCAGTAGGTATCAGACCATTTACACAAGAAGCGATTGATTCAGGCATCGATGTTGAACGCGGAATTGTCGTAGATGATTTCATGCGTACAAGTGATCCGGAAATATATGCAGTAGGCGAATGTGCACAGCATAACGGAAAAGTTTATGGTCTGGTTGCACCGTTATATGAACAAGGTAAAGTATTAGCTGATCATTTAACAGGCCGTCCTACTGAAGGTTATCAAGGTTCTACTACATTCACTTCATTGAAAGTGTCTGGTTGTGATTTATATAGTGCTGGACAAATTCAAGAAGATGAAGAAGTAGAGGGTGTAGAAATCTATAATAGTCATGATCATGTCTACAAAAAAATCTTCTTAAAAGAAGAAAGAGTTGTAGGGGCCGTATTATATGGTGATACAGATGATGGTACACGTTTCTTCAATATGATGAAAAAACGCGAACCAATTGAAGACTATACACTTGTCTCTCTTTTACAAAAAGTAGGAGAAGAAGCATCATCTTCAGTTGCTGATATGGATGATAGTGAAACAATTTGCGGTTGTAATGGTATATCAAAAGGAACAATTGTCAGTGCAATTGTTGAAGATGGTTTAACTTCAGTTGCAGAAGTGACTAAAGCAACAAAAGCAGGTAATTCTTGCGGTAAGTGTAAACCTCAAATCGGTGAATTATTAGAACATACATTAGGTGGTGCTTTTGTAGCTTCTAAGCCAGCAGGTATTTGTGATTGTACAGAATTAACGCGTGATCAAATCGTAACGCAGATTCGTGCCAAAGGATTAAAAACATCTAAAGAAGTACGTCATGTTCTAGACTGGAAAAATAAAGGCGGTTGTCCGAAGTGTCGTCCAGCTATCAACTACTATTTGAATATGGTTTATCCTCATGAACATGAAGATGAAAAAGCATCACGTTTTGCAAATGAACGTTATCATGCCAATATTCAAAATGATGGAACATTCTCTGTTATACCTCAAATGCGCGGCGGTGTTACAAATCCTGATCAACTTATCCGTTTAGGTGAGGTTGCGAAGAAATACGATGTGCCATTGGTAAAAGTAACTGGATCACAACGTATCGGATTATATGGCATCAGCAAAGAAGACTTACCGAAAGTCTGGAAAGATTTAGGCATGCGTTCAGCGTCTGCCTATGCTAAGAAAACACGATCTGTTAAAAGTTGTGTTGGTAAAGAATTTTGTCGTTTCGGTACACAATATACAACACGTCTAGGTATTCGATTAGAAGAAACATTTGAATATATCGATACGCCGCATAAATTTAAAATGGGTGTTTCTGGTTGTCCACGTAGCTGCGTTGAATCTGGAGTGAAAGACTTCGGTGTAATCGGCGTAGAAAATGGTTTCCAAATTTATATTGGAGGCAACGGTGGTACTGAAGTAACGAAAGGTCAATTTTTAACTACAGTTGAAACTGAAGAAGACGTAATTCAATTATGCGGTGCTTATATGCAGTATTATCGTGAAACAGGTATTTACGCAGAGCGTACTGCACCTTGGTTAGAGCGTATGGGCTTTGAAAATGTAAAAGAATATGTTTTAGATCCTGAACGTCAAAAAGCTTTATATGATCGTATTATGGATGCGAAACGTGCTGTGGCGGAAGAACCATGGTCAGAAATTGTTAATGATCAAACAGATCAAAAAATCTTTAAAGTAGAGAAGGTGTAAGCATGCGAGCAATGGAAAAAGTAAGAGTAGCAGCATTAGAGGATTTAACACCTTTAATCGGTACAAAAGTTATCGTACGCGATAAAGAAATTGGAGTGTTTCTAACGGAAGACGGTAAGATTTTTGCGGTCAATAATGTATGTCCGCATAAACAAGGTCCTTTATCAGAAGGAACTGTAAGCGAGCATTCCGTATTTTGTCCGCTTCATGACCAACAAATTGATCTAGAGACAGGCCTTGTCCAAGAACCTGACACTGGCTGCGTTGAAACATATGAAGTTGAAATCATCGATGGAGATGTATATTTATGTCTGTAAGTCCAACCGGCCATGTTTATCTTATTGGTGCAGGACCAGGTAATCCAAACCTATTAACACGTAAGGCAGAACGTCTTATTCGAACAGCGGATATTATTCTTTACGACCGCTTAGTTAATCCATTTATCTTACAACTTGCACCGCCTGAAATAGAGATTATTGATGTAGGTAAAAAGCCTTACAGCAGACATGTTCAACAAAGTGAAATCAACGAAGTGTTATTAGATGCTGCTTATAAACATCGAAAGGTAGTACGATTAAAAGGTGGAGACCCTGCTATTTTCGGCAGAGTACATGAAGAAGTAGATATTTTAAAAGAACATCATATTCCTTGTGAAATTGTACCCGGGATTACGACAGCCAGTGCAGCTGCTGCAACACTCGGTGTCGGCCTGACTTGTCGCAATGTGTCAACGAGCGTGACATTGACGACAGGAAGTTTTAAAGGATCAGAAGAACAAGAAATTGATATTGCTTCTTTAATTGATGGCGGCACATTAGCGATCTATATGGGAATCAAACGTTTGCATACGATTATTACACAGATTTATAAACAAGTCGGCAAGGATTATCCGATTTGTGTCGTTTTTGATGTATCTTATGCCACACAAAAAGTCATCACTGGACATCTTTCTGATATTGAAAGAAAAGTGCAAGCTGATGCACCAGAAGATGCTCCTGGTATTGTGCTTGTCGGAGACGCATTAGAATATGCTGATGAAAATACACATATCCAGTTAGAAGAAACTACGAAATATTTTGGTAAAGAGTGTATAGTTACTGGACCAAGAGAAGCAGCAATTGAAAAAGCTTTTGAAATATATGATGCTGGCGGTTGGTGTATGATAGATCCGAATAACGACAATCATTATCATCAAAGTCAGTTAGATTTGATTTACCGCTATATGCAAGTAAATGACAATACAATGATTGTAAGAGCATAGCAAGAGTATAAAAAACGGGCTTCGGCCCGTTTTTTGTTTGTTTATAGAGACAAGTCATGCCTGACTATACTCCAAATCGATGAATAAATAAGAATGCCAATTAACACGAAGTTGAATCCAAGGACTGTATTCTAAACCTCGTGTGCAATAAAAGTAGGGAATCCCCCTAGGCATATAGGAGAATCCCTAATACCTGAAAGACGCTTCAAAATATACAATTAAAGTAAGTCGAAAAAGCAGTCACTGATAATTTAACAGCTAAATGTGTACGTAATTTGATGAGAGGATGTTATATATGGCGAAATTTGGAATGAACTTTTTTAAGCCAACTGAAAAATTTAACGGCAATTGGTCGGTTTTAACAGATAAAAGCAGAGAATGGGAGAAAATGTATCGTGAACGTTGGAGTCACGATAAAGTCGTACGTACAACGCATGGTGTAAACTGTACAGGTTCATGTTCATGGAAAGTGTTTGTGAAAAATGGGGTTATCACTTGGGAAAACCAACAAACAGACTATCCAAGTTGCGGACCGGATATGCCTGAATTTGAACCGCGTGGATGTCCGCGTGGGGCGTCATTTTCTTGGTATGAATATAGCCCGCTTCGTGTACGTTATCCATATATGCGCGGCAAGTTATGGGAACTTTGGACAACAGCATTAGAAGAACATGAAGGCAACAACATTGCTGCATGGGCTTCAATCGTAGAAGATCCTGAAAAAGCAAAAATTTATAAAAATGCCCGTGGTAAAGGCGGACACATGCGTGTGTCTTGGAAAGATGTATTGCAGCTGATTGCAGCGCAATTATTATACACAATTAAAAAAGACGGTCCTGACCGTATCGCTGGTTTTACACCAATCCCGGCAATGTCTATGTTGAGTTATGCATCAGGTGCACGATTCATCAATTTGATGGGCGGAGAAATGTTGAGTTTCTATGATTGGTATGCCGATTTACCACCTGCTTCACCGCAAATTTGGGGTGAACAAACGGACGTTCCGGAATCTAGTGATTGGTATAACGCCAACTACATTATTATGTGGGGTTCTAACGTACCATTAACACGTACACCAGATGCCCACTTTATGACTGAAGTACGGTACAAAGGAACAAAAGTAGTTTCTATCGCACCAGACTATGCTGAAAACGTAAAATTTGCAGATAACTGGCTAGCACCGAACCCTGGTACAGATGCTGCGGTGGCACAAGCAATGACACATGTCATCTTACAAAAATATTATGTGGATGAGCCTTCTGAAATGTTTATCAACTATGCAAAACAATATACAGATATGCCATTCTTATTAATGTTTGATGAGCATGAAGATGGATACAAAGCAGGACGCTTTTTACGTGCCAGCGATTTAGGAATGGAATCTGAAAACAATGAATGGAAACCAGTTATTTTTGATAATGAATCTGGCGAAATCATGGTTCCGAACGGCACAATGGGACAACGCTGGGAAGAAGGCAAACAATGGAACTTGAAATTAGAAAATGAAGATGGTTCTAGAGTAGATCCAGCAATGTCAGTTGCTGAAGGTGAACATGACATCGATATTATGAAATTCCCTTATTTCGATAATGCAGGCAATGGTATTTTCGAACGTCCGATTGCTTCTCGTGAAGTGACATTAGCAGACGGCAAGAAAGTCAAAGTGGCAACAGTTTATGACTTGATGACAAGCCAATATGGTATCCGTCGTTTCAATCACGAACTTGAAGCCAAAGGTTTCGATGATGCTGAAACACAATATACGCCAGCATGGCAAGAAGCTGTAGCAGGTGTAAAACAAGACGTTATTACACAAGTTGCAAACGAATTTGCACAAAATGCAATCGATACAGGCGGTCGTTCAATGATTATCATGGGTGCTGGTATTAACCACTGGTTCAACTCAGATACGATTTATCGTGCAGTCTTAAACTTGGTAATGCTTTGCGGCTGCCAAGGTGTCAACGGCGGAGGCTGGGCACATTATGTAGGACAAGAAAAATGCCGTCCGATTGAAGGATGGAGCACGATTGCGTTTGCGAAAGACTGGCAAGGTCCGCCGCGTCTGCAAAATGGTACAAGCTGGTTCTACTTCACAACAGATCAATGGAAATATGAAGAATCAGGCGTTGATAAGTTAGCTTCACCGCTTGCAGGTGAACTTAAACATAAACACCCTGCAGATTATAACGTTACTGCAGCACGTTTAGGCTGGCTGCCATCTTATCCGCAGTTTGATACAAACAGTTTGAGATTTGGAGAAGATGCGAAAGAAGCGGGAGAATTCACAAATGAAGAAGTATTGAAACGTGCAGTAGAATCTGTGAAAAACCGCGAAACTAAATTTGCTGTAGAAGATCCGGATTTACGTACGAATCATCCGAAATCACTATTTATTTGGCGCTCTAACTTGTTATCAAGTTCTGCTAAAGGCCAAGAGTACTTCATGAAACATATGTTAGGTACAAGTTCTGGATTATTAGCTGAACCGAATGAAGAAGATAAGCCGGAAGAAATGATTTGGCGTGATGATGTACAAGGTAAATTAGACTTAATTGTTGCTTTAGATTTCCGTATGACTTCAACACCGCTTAAAGCAGATATCGTATTACCAGCTGCAACATGGTATGAAAAACATGACTTATCGTCAACAGACATGCATCCATTTGTACATCCATTTAATCCAGCGATTGATCCATTATGGGAATCTCGTTCTGACTGGGATATTTTCAAATCGCTGAGTCAGACAGTATCTGAAATGGCCAAAGTTTATATGCCAGGTACTTATAAAGATGTCGTGACATCACCATTAGCACATGATTCAAAACAAGAGATTGCGACACCTTACGGTAAAGTAAAAGACTGGACTAAAGGTGAAGTTGAAGCAATTCCTGGAAAAACAATGCCAGGTTTTGCAGTAGTAGATCGTGATTATACACTTATTTATGACAAATATGTCACTGCTGGACCTTTATTAGAAACAGCAAAATTAGGTGCACATGGTGTAAGCTTCCCGGTTAAAAAACAATACGAAGAAGCAAAAGATATTGTGGGCGCATGGAGTGACGGCACAATCAAAGACGGACGTCCAAGAATTGACACAGCAAGACGTGCAGCAGATGTTGTATTAAACATTTCATCAGCAACCAATGGAGAATTATCTCAAGCGTCTTATAAAGACTTAGAAGAAAAAACTGGAATGCCTTTAACTGATATTTCTAGTGACCGCAGTGCTGAAAAAATTACTTTTATGAATATTACATCTCAACCGCGTGAAGTCATTCCGACAGCAGTATTCTCAGGTTCAAATAAAGGGAACAAACGTTATTCACCATTTACAACAAATATTGAACGTCTCGTACCATTCCGTACATTAACAGGACGTCAAAGTTATTATTTAGATCATGAAATCTTCCAGCAATTCGGTGAAAGCTTGCCGGTATATAAACCTACTTTACCGCCAATGGTATTTGGTACAAAAGATAAACAAGTTATCGGCGGACAAGACAATTTAGTTTTAAGATATTTAACACCGCATGGTAAATGGAATATCCACTCTACTTACCAAGATAACCAGCATATGTTGACACTATTCCGTGGTGGACCGACAGTATGGATTGCAAAAGAAGATGCAGAAGCACATGACATTCACGATAATGATTGGTTAGAAGTTTATAACCGTAATGGTGTCGTGACTGCCAGAGCCGTAACTTCGCACAGAATGCCTAAAGGGACAATGTTTATGTATCACGCACAAGATAAGCACATTCAAACACCAGGATCTGAAATTACAGGATTACGTGGTGGTTCACATAATGCGCCGACAAGAATTCATTTGAAACCGACACAATTAGTCGGAGGATATGCGCAAATCAGTTACAGCTTCAACTATTATGGGCCAATAGGTAACCAAAGAGATGTTTATGTAGCAGTGAGAAAGATGAAGGAGGTAGATTGGCTTGAAGATTAAAGCACAAGTAGCCATGGTATTGAACTTGGATAAGTGTATCGGATGCCACACATGCAGTGTAACGTGTAAAAATACTTGGACAAACCGTCCAGGTGCAGAATATATTTGGTTTAATAATGTAGAAACAAAACCTGGCGTCGGTTATCCAAAACGTTGGGAAGACCAAGAACACTATAAAGGTGGATGGACGTTAAATAAAAAAGGAAAATTAGATTTGAAAGCAGGCAGCAGATGGTCAAAAATTGCTTTCGGTAAAATTTTCTATAACCCAGATATGCCAGTTATCAAAGATTATTATGAACCTTGGACTTATAACTATGAGCATTTAACAACAGCTAAAGCTAGTAAACATTCTCCTGTTGCGACTGCACATTCAGTTATCTCTGGCGATAAAATTGATTTGCACTGGGGACCTAACTGGGAAGATGATTTAGCAGGCGGACATGTTACGGGTCCAGAAGATCCTAACATTCAACGTATTGAAGAAAAAATTCAATTTGATTTTGATCAAACTTTCATGATGTACTTGCCGCGTCTATGCGAACACTGCTTGAACCCTAGCTGTGTAGCCTCTTGTCCATCTGGTGCAATGTATAAACGTGATGAAGACGGTATTGTATTAGTAGACCAAGATGCTTGTCGCGGATGGCGTTATTGTATGACAGGTTGTCCTTATAAAAAAGTGTACTTCAACTGGAAAACAAATAAAGCTGAAAAATGTACATTCTGTTTCCCAAGAGTTGAGGCAGGGATGCCGACAGTTTGTTCTGAAACTTGTACAGGACGTATGCGTTATTTAGGTGTATTATTATATGATGCAGACCGCGTACATGAAGTAGCATCTTGTGAAAATGAACAAGATTTATACGAAAAACAATGTGAATTGTTCTTGAATCCTTATGATGAAGATGTGATTGAACAAGCGAAAAAAGATGGTATTACAATGGATTGGATTGAAGCAGCTCAAAACTCTCCAGTCTACAAATTAGCAATTGAATATAAACTTGCATTCCCATTGCATCCTGAATATCGTACATTACCAATGGTTTGGTATTGCCCACCATTAAGTCCGATTATGAACTACTTTGAAGGTAAAGATTCTATTAAAAATCCAGATGCAATCTTCCCTGCAATTGAAGAAATGCGTTTGCCGATTGAATATCTTGCAAGTTTATTGACTGCAGGTGATACAAAATCAGTGAAAGAAGCATTGCAGCGTATGGCGATGATGAGAAGTTATATGCGTGCACAAGTTACAGGTAAGGAATTTGATACAGACCGTTTAGCACGTCTTGGTTTAACTGAGCGTCAAACAAAAGATATGTATCGCTTATTAGCAATTGCTAAGTATGAAGACCGTTTCGTGATTCCGACTTCTCATAAAGAACAATATATGGATACTTATGCTGCTCAAGGCAGCCAAGGTTATTCATTCGGCGATCAAATGAATGGTACTGGAAGCGGAAGCGGTTGTGAAGGTTGTGGTGCACCAGTAGCAATGAAACCTGGACAAACTGGACAAGAAGCTTATAACGAAAGCTTTTATGGAGGGATTTTCCGTGATTAACTTAGATAATTTTTATAAATATCAAGAATCCATCGGTTATTTCGCGCAACAATTGAACTTCCCGGAAAAATTAACATTTCATCCTAAAACATTTAACGACATTTTCGATACAAACCACCCAGCATACGCTGAGGTGGTAGCGTATCGTGAACAAATTCAAAGCTATACATTGACTGAAATCAAGCAGCTTTATACAGATACTTTTGATTTTAATAAACAAGCGCCGCTTTATATGACATATAATAAATTTGATACACAAAAAGAGCGTGGTCAAATGTTGGCGAAATTAAAAGTACTTTATGAAATGTTCGGATTAGAGATGGTTGATAATGAATTATCAGATTACCTGCCTTTGATGCTTGAATTTTTATATGCAGCACAGTGGCAAAATGATGACCGTGCAGAAGGTAATATTGAATTTATTATTATGGTCATTGAAGATGGTTCATATGCGATGCTCCAACAACTTAGAGAAATGGATAGTCCTTATGCTCCTTTGATTAAGGGCTTAAGAGAGACTTTAAAATTATGTTTACAACCGAGCAAAGAGGTGAGCCACCATGCTTAATCAATTTTTATGGGTTATTTATCCATATTTATGTGTTGCGATTTTTGTTATTGGCCATATTGCGCGTTACCAATATGATCAATTTTCATGGACAGCAAAATCTAGTGAGTTTATTGAAAAGAAACGTTTGAAGTGGGGAAGCTTATTATTTCATTTAGGTATTATTCCTGTTGCTGCAGGTCACTTTGTTGGACTTGTTATTCCAGCTTCTTGGTTAGAGGGTATTGGCGTTAATAATCACCTTTATCATATTGGTGCAGTTTATATCGGCAGCTTATTTGGTTTTATGGTCTTAATTGGTATGATTTTATTAACATTCCGCCGTGTATCTATTAAAAATATCAGACGCTTAAGTTCTGCTTCAGATATGGTAGTTAACTTCTTTTTACTTGTGATTATTTGTATGGGATTATATTCTACACTTGTAACCAATGCGATATCACCAGATTTTGATTACAGACAAACTATTTCTATTTGGTTCAGACACTTATTTACATTTAATCCGAATGCAAGTTTGATGACAAATGTGCCATGGTCGTTTAAACTGCATATATTCTTAGGTTTTTCTATTTTTGCATTATGGCCTTTTACACGTTTAGTTCACGTGTGGAGTGTTCCATTAACTTATGCAAGCAGAAGTTATATTATTTATCGTAAAAATAAAGCCAGATCATAATAGTGAGGAGGAGAGATGTTGATGTTGAATAGTGTAATTGCTTCAGACTACTTTGATTACCAAGAAGCTTTGGATGAAATCAGAGTGATAGAGAAATTTGATTTTGCAGCGATTGCATTGCCTGAAGATGGCTCGCATAGTGCAGTCATTAAATGGAAGTATGCTTCCGGTAATATCAATAACCGCTATCGAATGATCGTTTTAAGACCAGGCAAAGGTTTAGCTGGACTCGTGGTACGTACGGGTTCCAGAAAAATTATCGATGATGTAGATGCTGAGTTAAGTCAAAATGACAAATTAGGTTATCCGATTGTTTTAAGCGAAGCGTTAACAGCCATGGTTGCGATTCCTTTATGGAAGAACAACCGAGTTTATGGTGCTTTGTTGTTAGGCCAGCGCGAAGGCCGTCCGTTACCTGAAGGTAGCAGAGCAATCCGTATTAATCAACGGTTAGGGAGTTTTACAGATGAAATCAATAAGTAACCGTGACAAATTACAAGATTTATTAACACAATATTATTTGAATACCAATGAAAAAATGGTTTTTTTAAATAGTGCAGGGGAAGTCATTGCATTAAATGAAGCAGCTGAAGAAGTTTTTGCAGAAGATAATGATTATTCTCAAATGACCAATGCGGTATGCCGCAGATGTGAAGGTTATTCCAATGAATATGACATTATGTCTTGTGAAAACTGCTTTTTAGAGGCTTTGGAAATAGGAAAAGGCAGCTTCCAAGTGTTTATGCGCACAAAAGAAAATAAAGTTCAACCTTACACAGCATCTTATGAATTGATCGATCATAAAAAAGGAATTTACGCATTTACATTACACAACGTGTCTCCGCAAATTCAGCGTCAAGAACGTATGTATCAACGAAAAATGATGCAAAAAACAATTTCCGCTCAAGAAAATGAACGAAAACGTATTTCAAGAGAACTGCATGATGGCATTGTACAAGAATTAATCAATGTAGACGTGGAATTGCGTTTGTTAAAATATCAGCAAGAAAAGGATGAATTGATAGATAATTCGAAGCGAATAGAGGGTATCATGTCACGTTTGATTGATGATGTACGTAATTTATCAGTAGAATTACGTCCGTCTTCTCTTGATGATTTAGGATTAGATGCTGCTTTT
Organism: Staphylococcus condimenti; assembly: GCF_001618885.1. Taxonomy (NCBI): domain Bacteria; kingdom Bacillati; phylum Bacillota; class Bacilli; order Caryophanales; family Staphylococcaceae; genus Staphylococcus; species Staphylococcus condimenti. The sequence goes on from NZ_CP015114.1 coordinate 2,259,708, forward strand.
CGTTCTTATTTTAAACAATTCGAGAAAAATTATGGCATCCATATAGATTATCATACTAATTTTTCTGCACAACGCTTTGATAATGAAATCGAAACTGTGGTATATAGAGTAGTGCAAGAAGCATTATTTAATGCCTTGAAATATGCACAAGTCGATGTGGTTGAAGTTTCATTGCAATTAAATGAAAATAATATTATTGCAGAAGTGAGCGATCGCGGTGTCGGATTTAAACGGGGAGATAATCCAAAAGGAACAGGATTAGGTTTGTTCGGCATGAATGAACGTGCAGAATTAGTGAATGGTTCAGTTAATATAGATTCTCAGATCGGTCGCGGCACCATTGTAACATTGGAAGTTCCAATAACTGATATACGATAGGAGACTTTAAGTTGAAGATAGTGATTGCAGATGATCATGCAGTTGTAAGAACTGGATTCTCTATGATTTTGAATTTTCAGGAGGATATGGAAGTTGTTGATACAGCTGCTGAAGGTGTAGAAGCATATAAAAAAGTGATGCAGCACCAACCAGATGTTTTAATTATGGATTTAAGCATGCCTCCTGGTGAGTCAGGGCTTATTGCTACAAGTAAAATTGTAGAAAGCTTTCCTGAAACTAAGATTTTGATTTTAACAATGTATGATGATGAAGAGTATCTATTCCATGTTTTACGAAACGGCGCTAAGGGCTATATTTTAAAAAATGCACCGGATGAGCAACTTATCTCTGCTGTTCGTACTGTTTATCGCGGTGATACGTATATTGATCCAAAAATGACAACTTCATTAGTTAATGAATTTGTTAATAATACAGGTCAAGATGCTAAAAATACAAATGATCCATTTCGTATTTTATCTAAAAGAGAATTAGAGATTCTGCCGTTAATTGCTAAGGGTTATGGAAACAAGGAAATTGCTGAAAAACTGTTTGTGTCAGTTAAAACAGTAGAAGCACATAAAACACATATTATGCAAAAATTGAATTTAAAATCAAAACCTGAACTGGTAGAGTATGCTTTAAAGAAAAAGTTGCTTGATTTTTGATGAATTTTAAGAATCTGTCGATTAAAGACAGGTTCTTTTTTTGGCTTTTAATTGTGGCAGAAATGTGACTATAAACACTGATATGACAAGGTTTGAGGCTGGTAAATATGTATTAGGGAAAAGCCGAATGTTTTAAGGGAAAGCCCTTATGTTCAATCTTTCACACGACCTATAAAATATAAACTATAAGCAGTATCTTAGAATATTAAAAAACTTCGACTCAAAGTAAAAAATGCACTGAGGTACTGCTACTCTTTTTTGATATGAAAATGTTAGGGTGAAAAAAATGAACAAATCAAAAGGCGGTTTACAATTAACAGTCCAAACTTTAAGCTTGGTAGCCGGCTTTATGGTGTGGAGTATTATTGCACCATTAATGCCGATGATCTCGCAGGATATTGACATTACAAGCTCACAAATTTCAATTGTACTTGCAATTCCTGTTATTTTAGGGTCAGTTTTACGTATCCCATTTGGTTATTTAACAAATATTATTGGAGCTAAATGGGTTTTCTTCTCTAGTTTTATCATATTATTATTCCCAATTTTTTTACTTAGCCAAGCACAATCAGTGAATATGCTGATGTTGGCAGGATTCTTTTTGGGTGTAGCTGGAGCTATCTTTTCAGTAGGAGTAACTTCAATTCCTAAATATTTCCCTAAAGATAAAGTAGGATTGGCAAATGGTATTTATGGAATGGGAAATTTAGGAACAGCTGTATCTTCATTCTTAGCACCTCCGATTGCTGGTGTAATAGGGTGGCAATCAACTGTTAGATTATATTTGATTGTAATGGCTGTATTTGCGATTATTATGTTCTTTTTAGGTGATTCAAAAGAACCTAAAGTTAAAATTCCATTAATAGCACAAACAAAAGATTTATTAAAAGACTTAAGAACATATTATTTGAGTTTTTGGTACTTTATTACTTTTGGTTCATTTGTAGCTTTCGGTATCTTTTTACCAAAATACTTAGTCGATCATTATGAACTTACTACAGTAGATGCAGGTATCAGAGCAGGTATCTTCATTGCGATTGCTACATTCTTAAGACCACTCGGTGGTATTATCGGAGACAAAATCGATGCTGTAAAAGCATTGAAAGTAGACTTTACTTTTATGATTATTGGTGCAATCATTTTAGGACTTGCCAATAATATTGTTTTATTCACAGTGGGCTGTTTAACAGTCAGTGTTTGCGCAGGTATCGGAAATGGGCTTGTATTCAAATTGGTGCCACAATACTTCCAAAAAGAAGCAGGGGTTGCAAATGGTATTGTTTCAATGATGGGTGGACTTGGAGGTTTCTTCCCGCCACTTGTGATTACTTATGTAACAAGCGTTACAGGAACAAGCCACTTAGCCTTTATCTTCTTAGCACTATTTGGTGTTTTAGCACTTGGTACAATGTGGCATTTAAGCAAGAAAAATCGTTCGCTTGCATATAAATAAGAACGGTATGGATGAATGAAAAATGTAAATATTAAAAATGTATGGGCCGTCAATCGCAAGGATTGATGGTCCATTATTATTTTGTAAATGAAAGATTTATTGATAATTATCTGATTTATAATAATGAAAGAAAAGGTGGGATAAAAAAATATATTTTTATCCGCAAAAAAAGTCCCGAAACAAGTTCGAGACTTCAAAGTAAAGCATTGCTTTAAACAAGCTATATTTATTATTTTACGGTATCATAATAACGGATATTATCTGAGATTTCTTTTAGATAGAAGTTGCCTTTAGGTTCTACTTCTAATTCTGTTTCAGTATCAAATTCTAGATTGTCGAAGCGATTAAAGAACTCTTCATAATCTTCAACAGAAAGTGCTTTGCGATTATCTAACATTGCTTTATGTGCTTTAATATCAAGATGGTCTTGATAGTTATCTACAAGTGTTGCACTAAAGAATTCACCGACTGATCCTGAACCATAACTAAAGAGGCCGATATTATCGCCGCTGCTTAATTTGTGGTTTTCAAGAAGTGAAATTAAGCTTAAGTATAAAGAACCTGTATAGATATTTCCGACATAGCGGTTATAATCAGTTGCAGATTTATAACCTTCATTTAGTCTTGCTTGTGTATCTTCTGAGGCACTATCTGTTAAAATGGAATCAAGTGCTTTTTGTCCCATTTTTGTAAATGGAACGTGGAAGCATAAAGCAGCAAAGTCAGACAATGTTTTATGATGACGTTTCGCGTATTCGTTCCAACTTTCTTGGAAAGATTTAATGTAAGCATCTTTTGATAATTTACCAGCAACAAGCGGATAAATCTCACCAGATGGACGCCAGAAATCGTAAACGTCTTCTGTATATGCAACTGAATCATCGTGTAATTCAAGGATACTCGGGTTGTGGCTGATAACCATTGCAACAGCACCAGCACCTTGTGTAGGTTCACCGCCGCTATTCAATCCGTAACGTGCAGTATCGCTTGCGATAACTAACACTTTTTCTTTAGGACGTGGTACTAAATAATCTTTTGCTAATTGAATTGCTGGAGTTGCTGCATAGCATGCCTCTTTCATTTCAAAACAACGTGCAAAAGGTTGAATTCCTAAGAGATGATGAATTTGCACAGCAGAAGCTTTTGCAGAATCGATTGCTGATTCTGTTGCAACAATCACCATGGTAATATCTTTCTTATCTTGTTCTGTTAGAATAGGTTGTGCAGCGTTTGCACCCATAGAAACAATGTCTTGAGACACAGGGCTTACAGCCATTTGTGATTGGCCGATGCCGATCAAGAATTTGTTTGGGTCCACACCGCGAGCTTCAGCAAGCTCAGCCATATCTACGTAAAAGTTCGGAATATAAAAATTAAGTTGGTCGATACCAATTGTCATAAATAACCAACATCCTTTCTTGGTATGTTAAATCACTTTAAATCATATCAAAATAAGGCATAGAAATACAATTTTAAATTAGTAGCTAGTGATAAAAAAGGAGATAAAGATTATGAGTAAAATTGCAATTGTCAGTGCTAAACGTACACCAGTAGGTAAATTCAGAGGTAAACTAAGAAATTATTCTGCAGTTCAACTTGGTACAATCGCTTTAGAAGCAGCTATCGATGCAATCGAATTGCCGAAAGATTCAATTGAAAATGTTATTTTCGGTAATGTATTACAAGCTGGGAATGGACAAAATCCAGCACGTCAAATATTAGTCAATGCAGGTTTACCAACTGCAACTCCTGGTATGACTATTAATGAAGTATGTGGTTCTGGTCTGAAAGCAGTCATTTTAGGTAAACAACTGATTCAATTAGGCGAAGCAAAAGTTGTAGCAGTAGGCGGTGTTGAGAGTATGACTAATGCACCTAAATTGCTTATCGAAGGTAAAGAAAAACCTGTGCCTAGCTTTATGCATGATGGTTTGACAGATGCCTTTGAAAATGTGCCTATGGGTATTACAGCAGAACGTATTGCTGATCAATATGAAGTGACTCGTGAACAACAAGATGAATTTGCTGTTAAATCACATCAAAAAGCATACGAAGCGACAAATGCCGGTAAATATAATGAAGAAATGATTCCGCTAAAAGATGCAGATGGAGAAATGATGACAGCAGATGAAGGTATTCGAGGCAACAGTAATGTAGAAAAATTATCTACTTTAGATACTATTTTTAAAGAAGATGGTTCTGTAACTGCGGGTAACGCTTCAAGTATTAATGATGGTGCGTCAGCATTAATTTTAATGGACGAAGATTATGCAAAAGAACATGGTTTTGAAGTGTTAGCCACTCTTGGCGATTATGCAGAAGTAGGTTGTGATCCTGAAATTATGGGTATTGCACCGTTTTATGCTGTAAGCAAGTTACTAGAAAAAACAGGCAAAACAATGAATGATATCGATTTAGTAGAAATGACAGAAGCATTTGCTGTACAAAGTATTGCGGTTAAAGATAACTTGAACATTCCTGATGAAAAACTAAATATTTATGGCGGAGCAGTTGCAATTGGTCATCCTATCGGTGCCAGCGGTGCTCGTTTAGTAACATCGTTAGTAAACGAACTTCATCAAGAAAATAAACAAAACGGTATCGCAACAGCTTGTATCGGCGGAGGCTTAGGTATCGCATTAGCAGTTGAAAAAGGAGAATAATTTGTTATGAAAGCATTGGGGAAAGATTTCAGACATTTATCAAGAAAAGATAAATTGCAACGTTTAGAAGAAAACGGATGGATTTCAAAAGAAAGCAGACAAGAATTATGGGATTATCCTTTACTTTCTGAAGAAGTTGCAGATAGTTTAATTGAAAACGTCATTACACAAGGGGCTTTGCCAGTAGGTTTGCTTCCAGATATTGAAGTAGACGGTAAACATTATGCAGTACCGATGATGGTGGAAGAACCTTCTGTAGTTGCGGCTGCTAGTTATGGGGCAAAACTTGTTAATAAAACGGGTGGTTTCCATGTTGAGTCAAGTGAACGCTTAATGATTGGACAAATTGTTTTTATGGATGTTGAACAACCTGACAAATTATCAGAGCAGCTTTTAGAAAAAGAAGCGCAAATTCATCAAATAGCAGATACGGCTTATCCTTCTGTTTTAAAAAGAGGTGGCGGTTATCAAAAAATTGATGTAGATACTTTCTCAGAAGAACAACTAGTGTCTTTAAAGGTATACATTGATACAAAAGATGCGATGGGTGCTAATATGATGAATACTATTTTAGAAGGTATTTCAGGCTTTTTAAAAGGTGAATGGCCGGATATCAATGTTTTGATGAGTATTTTATCTAATCATGCGACAGCATCAGTTGTACGTGTTTCTGGAGAAATAGACATTGCGGATTTAGCGCGTGGAGATATGGATGGAGCAGAAACAGCACGTCGATTAGAAGCAGCATCTGTTTTAGCTTATGTAGATCCTTATCGCGCAGTTACACACAATAAGGGCGTTATGAACGGTATTCATGCAGTAGTTTTGGCAACAGGCAATGATACACGCAGTGCTGAAGCAAGTGCACATGCTTATGCCTGTAAAGAAGGACAGTACCGCAGTATGACTAAATGGGAATACTTACCAAGCAAAGAACGCCTTCGCGGTACTATTGAAATACCAATGACGCTTGCGACAGTAGGGGGCGGAACAAAAGTAGTTCCGATTGCCCGCTTAGCACAAGAACTTTTACATGTAGAATCAGCCAAAGAATTAGGTGAAGTAGCAGCAGCAGTAGGATTAGCACAAAACTTTTCAGCTTGTCGTGCATTAGTATCTGAAGGTATTCAAGAAGGGCATATGAGTCTTCAATATAAGTCATTAGCAATTGTAGCAGGTGCTAAAGGCGATGAAATTGAAAAGGTTGCAGATGCATTAAAAACAGCAGATACAGCTAATATGGCAAAAGCCGAAGAAATTCTTGAAGATTTAAGAAAATAACATAATTAAAGAACCCCTTGACTAGCAATACTAGGTTCAAGGGGTTCTAATTTTATCTGATTTAAATATCCATTTCAGTTTGATTAATCAATTGAAATGTTAGAGCTTACTGAAGAATCTGTAGTACGTTTAGGCAATTTGACAGTTAAAACGCCATCTCTATATTGCGCTGTGATTTCATCGCTTTTAATATTGCTGAATGAGAATTCACGTTTAACACTGTTATCACTACGTTCTCTTTGAATCACACGGCCTTCTTCATCTTCTGTACGACTTTCAATTGAACGTTTTGCACTTATAATCAAAGTACCTTCATCGTAAGATAGGTTAATATCTTTTTTCTCAAAGCCTGGTAAATCTGCTTTTAAGATATATTGGTTATTTTTTTCGCTAATATCTGTTTTTACAGGATTGATTGTAGGGATTTGATCTATAAATTGACGTCCGAATTCTTTGAACAAATCTGTTGGTTTACTTTCAAAAGCCATCATATCTCTCCTTTAATCATTTTGATTTAAAAACCTTGCTTTATTTAAATTTTACCCTGTGATAAGGATACATAATCTTACTGAATATGAAGTAAGGTTCTTGTGATGATTATACCACGATACTAAAAGGATAGATAATTTCAGCTACTTCATTGCTATTCTTTTGAAAAGTTATCTACGATGAATTTAGAGAGGATAGATTTAATTGTTTTTGCATCTTCAAAAGAGACATCTAAACCGCTGAAAACTTCTTTAGAAATATCAGAAATTTCATATCTGGTATCTATACCTTTTTGTGTAAGTGCAACTTTTAAATTGCGTTCATCATCTTCTTCTCTTTTTCTTGTAACGAGTTCTTTCTTTTCAAGTTTCTTAAGCAATGGAGTCAATGTACCTGAATCTAAAAATACACGTTTGCCTAATGTTTTAATATTTAAGGTCTCATGCTCTTCCAATGCTAAAAGTACAATATATCCTGTATAAGTTAAATCATACTTTTTCAAGTAAGGGCTATATCTCTTGATAATCTCTTTTGATGAAACATAGAATAAAAAACATAATTGTTTTTCTAAAAAACTGTTGTTTTCGTACAATTAAATCACTCCTTATTAAAAACCACGATATTATGAACGGTTTCAGTTGTCAAGAACGAAACAAATAAATGTAATTGTTTCTTTTATTTATATTTGAATTTAAATTCTTAATAATATACCTCTAATGCTAAAAGCCAAACATTATTTATATGGAATGCATTTGGTTTATAAGGTGATATATTAAAAGGAAACGAAACGGAATTGTTTATTTAAGAAGACTAGTTTTAAAACCATTTTAACTTACGACAATTTTGTTACAATTGGGACAAAATAGTTACTAAATTCAGCGAAATCATTCATAATTGTAAAGATAGAGTGAATGCAGGCATAGTATCGCATCATATCGCGAAAAGGAGTCATAAGAAAAATGAAGAAGAAAAGAATATTACCACTTATATTGATTTTAATCGGCTCTCTTATTTTAGCGACCTTATTCTTTTTTGGGTTAAAAATATATCAAGGTAAGCAAAATCTAAAATTAGTGGATCAATACATTACAGAGCATCATTTAGATAATAAGATTAAGTCAGAGAAGAAAAAGTTTAATGCAAAAGATGGCGTTTATTATAAAGAAGTTGTCTTTACAGATGAACCAGACAAAACTTATGTAATTCAACCAATGGGCACTTCACGTGGATTATTTGCGCAAGCTTTCGATACACAAACCAAAAAACATCTAAAAAAAGCGAAACATAATTTCTTTGATGACAATTATAAGCTTAAATAACCTATTAAGTATGTTAAAATAAATGTGATTAAGACATTAAACACGATAAGTAGTGTTTAGTGTCTTCTTTGCGTTAAACAAAAGTTCTATAACTTAAAGGTCGATGAATCGATTTAATGACATTTTCATCAACTTTACCATAATGTGATTAATATCACCCAAAATGGTTATAACACCTTTAGTATCAGCATAGAGAAATAACATGATAGGAGGGACAGTATGGCACACAGAAATCAAAAACGGTGGCCGGGATTTGTTTTAGTAATCGTAGGAGCAATATTTTGGGGTGTCGGGGGAACGGTTTCCCAATGGTTATTTGAAAATAAACATTTACCGGTAACTTGGTTTGTAGGTGTGAGATTATTAGTATCTGGTTTACTCTTAATTCTTACTTCATTTTTCTTAGAAGGTAAGAAAACAATTACAATTTGAACAGATAAAAAAGCCGTAATAAAATTAATTGTGTATTCGCTCTTGGGTATGCTGGGTGTGCAATATTGTTTCATGGCAACAATTCATTATGGTAATGCAGCCGTAGCTACATTGCTGCAATATTTAGGTCCAGTTATCATTATTTTATATCTTGTTGCAACTAAAGTTATTAACTTTAAATGGAAAGAAGGTATCGCAGTTACATTAGCGTTGGGCGGTACATTCTTGTTATTAACAAATGGTTCACTTGCAACATTGTCAGTACCTATGCCAGCAATTGTTTGGGGACTGATGTCGGCTTTTGCAATGGCCTTTTATACAATATATCCAGTTCAGTTATTAGCTAAATGGGGAACTGTGAATGTAGTTGGTTGGGCTATGTTTATAGCAGGTATTTTCTTAAACTTCTTACATCCGATTTGGCAAGTTGATACGTCGAATTGGGATTTAAAAGTACTGATTTATATATTTATTTCAGTTATTTTAGGAACAATGTTTGCGTTCTGGCTCTTCATTTCTAGTTTGAATTATCTATATCCTCAAGAGGCCAGTGTACTAGGAACAATAGAACCATTAACTGCGATATTATTATCAGTAGTATGGTTAGGTGTATCTTTCGGTATTTGGCAAGTTGCAGGTGTAGGTTGTATTGTATTGATGGTCATATTCTTAGCTGTCGTCAAAGATTAATAGTGTGTATCTCATAATTAGGATAGAAAGTTATAAGTTGCCTTTTAACACTAATTACACTAATTCATATTTTCTTTTTAATCATTTAGTGTAATATTAGGTTGAACTTTTAATTTTTTCTATCCTAATTATTTATTTTCTGATATAATTAAACAATGTCAGAAAAAGGGGAGATGCATCAATGGCTTTATTTAAGCGAAAAATTAGTTTACCAATGCAGGTTATGATTGCACTGGTTCTTGGCGTTGTTGTAGGACTATTATTATATGGACATAAAGATATAGCGAACTATATCCAGCCGCTTGGTGACATATTTTTAAACTTAATTAAAATGATTGTCATTCCAGTAGTATTTTGTTCACTGGCATTATCAATATCAGGTGTTGGTGAATCTAAAACAGTTGGGCGATATGGTTTGAAAACAATTGTATATTTTGAAATTATAACAACAATTGCAATTGCTTTAGGTGTATTGTTTGCTAATTTATTTAAACCGGGGACGGGCTTAGATCCAAACAAATTACCTAAAGGTGATATTTCAAAATATGAATCATCAGCACATGCTGCTGAACATTCTACATATGGTAATCATTTTATCGATACAATTGTAAACATTATTCCAACGAACTTTTTCGAAGCATTATCCAAAGGTGAATTGCTTCCGATTATCTTCTTCGCAGTATTCTTCGGTTTAGGTATTGCGGCAATCGGTGAAAAAGGTAAACCTGTCAAAGATTTCTTAGGCGGTGTGTTGGAAGCGACATTCTGGATGATTAATAAAATTTTAAAACTCGCTCCATTAGGCGTATTTGCATTTATTTGTGTAACAATAATGACATTTGGTGCTTCAGCATTAATTCCGTTATTAAAACTTGTACTTGTTGTAGTCGGCGCAATGATATTCTTTGTAGTCGTTGTATTAGGAATTGTAGCGAAATTAGCTGGCACAAGTGTATTTGATATTATAAAAGTATTAAAAAGCGAAATCTTACTTGCCTTTTCAACATCAAGTTCTGAAGCAGTATTACCAGTAATGATGCAGAAAATGGAAAGATTTGGATCGCCAAAAGATATTACATCTTTTGTTATCCCGATTGGTTATACTTTCAACTTAGACGGATCTGCATTATACCAATCAATTGCAGCATTATTCGTAGCACAAATGTACGGCATTCATTTAAGTTTACCTGAGCAACTAGTCTTAATCTTTACTTTAATGATTACTTCTAAAGGTATGGCAGCTGTACCAGGTACTTCAATTGTTGTTTTATTAACAACATTAGGTTCTATGGGATTACCAGCAGCCGGACTTGCATTGATTATCGGTGTGGACCGTATTTTAGATATGGTACGTACTTGTGTTAACGTAGTAGGTAACGCTTTATCTACAGTAGTAATTGCTAAATGGGAAGGCGTATTTGACAAAGAACAAAACAAAGATTATTTAAATTCTATTTAAGCAAATTAAAAAAATAGCGAAGACTTCGGTCTTACGCACAATTAAACTTTCTGACATAATTTATATTCTATGAGGTACTAGTCGTATTTTTGACTAGTGCCTTTTTAAATTGAAAAAAAGCTGGAACAATCAAATGTTCCAACTTAGATAAAATTATATTTGATTAGTGATCCATGTGCATACCTTTCATGTCATGAATTTTCATCATTAACCCATGAGGAATATCATCATGTTTAACTACTTTTTTCTTACTGAACTCATCAGAACCTTCTTTTTTAACTAGCATAACAAATTGGCCTTTTTCAGGTTTGAAATTGTCATCTGTTTTAATGTGTACGTCTTTTTCAACTTTTTGGTCTTTTTCACGTACCATTTTTTCTACAGTGTGATTATCTTTCATGATACCGTAATATGTATCTTTTTTACCAGAAGACATCATCATAATGACTAAAACAACACAAATTACTGCCATTACAGCGATTAGTGTGAAGCCTAAAGCTTTTTTATTTTTCATTTTTTTGCTCCTTTCTCTTTATAGTTAGTTATACATAAAATATCTTAAGAATGCAATGAGAAGTGATTATATTAAAAGAAGACTTTGTTACAATAGAGAGGATATACGAGAAAGGAAGGCGTTTAAAATGAACATCATTGTATATTGCGGAGCAAGTGAAGGAAATAACCCAGTTTATAAAGAAGCTGCTGAATCGCTTGGTAAGTGGATGGCCAAACAAAATTATGGATTAGTTTTCGGTGGTGGAAAAGTAGGGTTGATGGGAACATTAGCAGATACTGTGAAAGTAAATGGCGGTCATGCAATCGGTATTATGCCGCAATTTTTAGCAGATCGAGAAATCGCACACGAAGGTCTGGATGAATTGATTATTGTAGATTCTATGGCAGAACGTAAAGCAGCAATGCTTGAACGGGGAAACGTTTGTTTAGCACTGCCAGGAGGCCCTGGAACGTTGGAAGAAATAACTGAAATGGTATCGTGGTCTCGTATTGGCCAAAATAATAACCCATGTGTATTTTGGAATGTAAATGGTTATTACGATAAAATACAAGCATTTTATAATCAGATGGTAGAAGAAGGTTTTTTATCAGAAGATGATAGAAATTTAATGTGTTTTACAAATGATTATGAGGAGTTAATCCAATTTGTAGAGCATTATCACTCACCGAACATACGTCAATATTAAAAATATCGCATCACATTCCATTCATAAGCGAATGTGATGCGATATTTTAAGTTCAAAGTTTGCCGCGTCTCCATAAGAGAATGAAAACGACAGTTACTAGAACTAAAGAAATACATAATGTGACAATCCATGAGATTGGACTGTGGTCATTAATCGGCAGTGGAACATTCATCCCGAAGAAGCTGAAGACCAATGTCGGTAATGTAAGAAAAACAGTGAAGAGTGTCAAAGTTTTCATAATAGTATTCATATCATTTGATAAAAGCGATTCATAAGACGTTGTAATACTCTCTAAGATACGTGTATGCAATTCAGTTGTTTCAATAGCTTGGTTTGTTTCGACAAATAAATCTTCAATTAAATCCTCATCTTCTTCAAAGCGCTTAATCGGAGGTAATTTAAATAGTCTTTTAAACACATCTTCATTACCTTTAAGTGCTGCCAAGAAGTAGACCAAACTTTTTTCAACTTCCATTAAATTATAAAGTTGTTTATTCGTTACCGATTTTTTTAAATCACGTTCGATACGTAAACGGGACTTATTCAGTAATCTCAAATTACGGTTATAATGATTCGATACTGTGACAAGAATGTTTAAAGCAAGTTGACTGCGATAGTGCAAATTATTGCCAGGTTTTGTAAAGTGTTCTAAAAAATCAACATCATGATCACATACAGTAATTAAGCGGCCATGTCCAATTACGATACCCAGTGGAATTGTCATGAAAGATAATATCTTATGGTTATTTTTATTTACGATAGGAATATCGATAATAATTAATGAATACCCCGTTTCATCATCAAATTCAACACGGGCACTTTCATCAGCATCCAAGGGGTCCTTAAGGAAATCTTCGGGTATATTAAATTTTTCAATCAATGTTTCCACTTCTTCGCGGCTCGGTTCAATCATATTAATCCATAGCCCTTCGTCTAAGGAAGTTGTGTGGATATCTTGATGAATATTATGCTTATATGCAGTTATCATTGAGGGAACTCCCTTTCTAAAATTTGAATTGATTTTTAAAAAATATAAATTAGTTTACAATATAGGATAACGCTTTGCTTAATCTAATAAATATACGCTTAATTATAGTACCATAATTTAATTATTTGTGTAGTCTAACTTGAAAGGGAGTGCCAGCAGTGGCGACAACAATTCAGTATTTAATCAGAATGATTTCCAATGAAATGAAAATAAAAGCAGATCGCTTATTAGAACCTTATGGGATTACACAAGAACAAGCTCAAATTTTGCGCTTTATTTTTGAACACGAATCAAAAGCAATTACTCAAAATGATTTAATAGAAACATTCAATCTAAAAGGCGCAACAGTAAGCAGCACACTGACAAGTTTGAAAAAAAGAAAATTAATAGAACATTTTGTGGATGAAGCAGACACTAGAAAAAAACTTGTAGGTCTTAGTCGCACAGCTTATAAAGAAGTTCGAGATATTATTGAAGTTTTGAATAGAGTAGAAGCTGTGATTTTTGAAGGAATACCTGAGGCTGACCGAGATGCCTTGAAATCTATATTAATAACGATGCATGATAATTTGCAAGAACTTGATGAAATGTAAACATTATGTGTCAATCGTCTGACTATATGAAATGAGCTTTCTGAAAAGCTGTATATCATATATAATATGAATTGATATAGAGGAGGAACTGTTATGCGCAGAATATTATATACATTTTTGACTTATACCATTATTGGTTTACTAAGCGGCGTATATTATCGTGAGCTGACAAAAGCTTATGATTTTACAGGTGATACACAACTTGTAGTAGTACATACACATACATTAATGTTAGGTATGTTTATGTTCTTGATTTTAATTGTTTTTGAAAAACTTTTCCAACTAAGTAAATATTATTTGTTTAATTGGTTCTACTATGTTTATAACATTGGTGTGGTAGTCACAGTTGGTATGATGGCTATTAAAGGTACAATGCAGGTAGTTGGTGCACATGTTTCACCAGGACTTGCAGGTATTGCAGGGCTTGGACATATGACATTATCTGCCGGCTTCATTATTTTATTCTTTTTATTGAAGAAAGCAATTCTTACTGATCCGATTGATGGGAAGCCATATCAAAATCAAAAATAAGATTTAAAGCGTATCACTTAATTTAGTGATATGCTTTTTTGTTTTTGGAATGGAAAGGGTGCTAAACAAGAGAAAGTGTTGTAAAATATAGTTGAGAATAATTTTCAATTAAAAAATGTTTCTAGATAGATAATTGGAGGATAAAATTATGAAAGATGTTACGATTATCGGCGGCGGTCCAGCTGGTTTATATGCAAGTTTTTATGCTGGCCTGCGTGGTATGTCGGTGCGTTTAATAGATGTTCAAGATAAATTAGGCGGCAAGATGCAGTTGTATCCTGAAAAAATCATTTGGGATATCGGTGGCATCGGACCTAAACCATGTTACCAAATCATTAAAGATATGATTGAACAAGGTTTGCATTTTCAACTGGAAGTTAATTTAGAAACACGTGTGACAAATATTGAAAAACTAGGCGAACGTCATTTCAAGATTACGACAGACAAAGATGAAGTATTTGAATCGAAGTCAGTAATTATTGCAGTTGGCGGAGGAATTATTAATCCTAAACCACTCGATATTAAAGATGCTGAACGTTATCAAATTTCTAACTTACACTACGTTGTTCAGAAACTTTCACGCTTCTCAGGGAAAAAAGTAGTGATTTCTGGAGCAGGCAATGCAGCACTTGATTGGGCTTGCGATATTGCACCTTATGCTGAAAGTGTGAGACTTGTTTATCGAAAAGATAAAATGAAAGGCTATGAAGGAACACAAGCTAAATTATGCGATAAAGGTGTCATGCTTCATCCGAGCTCTCAAATCACAGCATTAATTGGTGATGATAATCATGAAAAAATTAAAGAAATCGTACTTGAGAATAGCGAAACAGGTGAAGCAGAGACAATACCTGTTGATGAAGTAATTATTAGCCATGGGTTTGATATTGAAAATCCTTTGTTAGAAGAAGCTGCAACACAATTAGAAATGGAAAATGAATATCAAATAAAAGGACAAGGCAATACTCAAACAAGTATTAATGGTATATTTGCATGCGGTGATATAATCCATCATGGTGCTAAAGCACATTTAATTGCAAGTGCCTTCAGTGACGCCGGTAACGCTGCAAACTTGGCAAAAAAATATATTGAACCTGAAGCGGCTGAAGAGGGGTATGTATCAAGTCATAACGAAATATTCAAAGAAGAAAATAAAGAGATTATTGAAAAGTATAATCAAGAATAAACATTTAAAAGAGCCCGTAGGAAGAATAAGTTTCTGCGGGTTTAGTCTTTTAATATAAAAAGAAAGTGCTATCTTCAATAAAATGAAAATAGCACTTTTTTAGTTTTTAACTATTTTATTTATGGCGATCTAAGTTAGCTGATGTTGCAGAAGTACGTGCACGTAATTCTGCTTCGATTTCTTCTAAGCTGCGTCCGCGTGTTTCTGGTAAGTATTTAACCACGAAGAAGAGTGCGCCGATACCGATGGCAGCAAAGATTAAGAATACACCTTGAGTCGGCATTACTGCTGTTAGCATTGGGAAGAATTGAGCAACTAATAGACTTCCGATTGAAAGAACTAATGCTGCAATACCTGTTGCTGCTCCACGTGCACGCATAGGGAACAACTCTGGCAACATTACCCATAATACAGGTCCCCATGAAATACCGAAGAAAATGATAAAGATTGTTAGACAGATAATGCTGACCCATGCAGATGATTGCACACCCATCGACCAGATTAAAATAGCCATAATCACTAATGAAGCAACCATGCCGATATTACCGATTACCAATAATTTTTTACGATCAATTTTATCAATAATCATGATGGCTACGATTGTCACTAAAACGTTAACTATACCGATACCTACTGTACCAAGTATCGAAGCTGAGTCTCCTAATCCTGCTTTAGTAAAAATTTTCGGTGCGTAGTAGATAATCGCATTAATACCAATGATTTGTTGGAATAATGCAAAGACACTGCCGATAATTAAAGTAGGACGTAACCAAGGTGATTTTAATACATTCCAAGTACTTTCGGAAATCGCATTGATTTCTTTCATTTCTGCAATTTCTTTATCGATTTCATTTGCTGGGAATGTCAGTTGCATTACCTTTCTAGCTGCTTTTTCACCACGGTGTTCTAAAAGCCATCTTGGGCTTTCCGGCATAAAAGCAACACCGATTAATAATATTAAAGAAGGTACGACTGCTAATCCAAGCATCCATCTCCAACCTTCAATACCTGCAAATGCATAATTGATCAAGTATGAAGATAAAATACCGATTGTAATCATTAATTGGTTCAATGAACTTAAAGAACCGCGTGAATCTGTCGGTGCCATTTCTGATAAATAAACGGGTACGATTGCTGTAGAACCTCCGACTGCAAGTCCGATAACAATTCGACCCAATACTAAGAATGGCATAGATGGTGCAAATGCTAAGATTAAAGCACCGACGATATAGACGATTGCGATAACAAACACAACGCGTCGGCGACCAAGTTTATCAGAAGCAGGTCCGCTAAGTGCAGAACCTGCGATGGCGCCAATTAACATTGATGACACAACAAGTCCTTCAGTAGTACTTGTTAAGTGTATATCTTTTCCGATAAATAATAATGCGCCTGAGATAATTCCCATGTCATAGCCGTATAATAAACCGCCTAATGCTCCTAGGAAAAAGATGAGGCTTTTGTTAAAATTTTTCCCCATAAGTAAACCTCCAGTATATTGAATTCAGATTAAGTATACGCTTTCATAAAATTAAAGTAAATATCATTTTAATGTGTGGATAATAATTATATTATTTAGAATTAAAAGTAAAATCGGTTTGATTCAGAAAAATTTGCTGATGTTTTTCTATTAAAAAATACCATCCCTTCAAAAGAAGAGATGGTATCATATGCCATTAATTTTCAGCATTAATCTTTACAACATAACGTCCGGTTACTTGATGAGATAATACATTTTCAATTGCTTCAGGCAACTCTTTAAAATCAATGGTATTTTTAATCGTATGCAATTGTTCAGGTTTCAAGTCTGTTGCTAAACGGCGCCAGATTTGTTTGCGTAAGAGCATCGGCGTTTCAACTGAATCAACGCCTAATAAATTATTACCGCGTAAGATGAAAGGTAACACTGTTGCATTGAATTCAATACCACCGGTGTTTCCAATTAATGCAACGCTGCCTCTGATTTGCAAATGTTTCAAAACATCGCCGACATGGCTGCCGCCTACTGGATCAACTACTGCTTGCCATTCACGTTTGCCGAGCGGCTTGTCAGATGTCTCTTCTAAACGAGGTACAATTTCTTTAGCACCTAAGGATTTTAAGTAATCTGCTGCTTCATTGTTGCCAGTGCTTGCAACGACTTTATAACCAATATTGCTTAACATCATAACAGCTAGACTACCGACGCCGCCGCTTGCCCCACGAACTAAAATAGGCGCGCCTTCAACAGTTAATCCGTTATCTTCTAATTTTTGAATAGCTAAAGCAGCAGTATAACCAGCAGTACCATAAATCATTGCCTCTTCTAATGTTAAATCTTTAGGAAGTGGAACAATCCACTCTTCTTTCACTTTCGCTAGTTCACTAAAGCCTCCGTGATGTGAGACCCCCAAATCATAACTTGTCACAATCACTTTATCGCCTGGTTTATGTGCAGAAGAATTAGATTCTACAACTGTACCTGCTAAATCGATACCAGGAATAATAGGATACTCTTTTACAACGCCAGCTCCCTTAGCTGCTGCGAGCGCATCTTTGAAGTTGATGCTTGTATAAGCCACACGAACTAATACGTCTCCCTCATTCAATTCCTCTATAGATAAATCTTTGAAAGATGAAGATACTTTCCCTTCAACTTTATCTGAAAAATAAGCTTGGAATGTCTCTGTCATATATATTGATTCCTTTCGATAGATTAAACTAAAAAAATTTTAACACGTAAAAAAGTCGACAACAACCAAGAGAATTTCTGACATCTAATGAACATAAAAGGTATATAAGAACTAAAGATTAAAAGAATATTAACAATTTTAATGTTTATAAAATATAATGGAAGTGAATAGTTTAATAAGGAATAAAAAAGATATATGACATGAGGAGGAAAACCAATGAAAAAGTTATTTGCCGGCATTTTAACGTTAATGTTAGTGCTCGCTGCTTGTGGTAACGATGACAACAAAAAAGAAGACGCCAACAAAGATAAGAATAAAACTACACAAGAAAGCGACAGCAGTAAAAAAACTGATAGTAAAGACAACAAAGACAAAGATAAGAATAGCAAAGATGAGAATAGTAAGGACAGCACTTCTAAAGATTCTAAATCAGATGAAAATAATGCATCATCATCTTCTGACAACAGCAGTTCTGATAACGCTGCAACAAATAATGATTCAAACGGTACTTCAAATTCAGCAGATAATACATCTTCTGATAATAATGCTGATAACCAATCGCAAAATAATCAACAAGTAACTAACAACGGCAGCAGCCAAAATCAGACAAATCAAAATGGAAACAGTGCAGATACAACAAGTGCGAGTGCGGATGGAAACCAAAATGCTAATACAACTCAAACAGGTTATGTAGCACCGTATCAAAGCCAAAATGCTGTACCAGCAGCACGCAATATTGTGCAGGCACCATCTAACAACCAAGATGCTTTAAGAAATTTACCTAATTTCCCACAATCATTAAATACAGCCCAAAACGCAGCGAATTCTTTAAATGGCCAACAAAATGCATACAATGATTATGGTATTGATAGCCTTGGCAATGGAACTTATTCTTATGTATTCAGTTTTGCAAATCAAGCGAACCCTGGAACATACACAATTGTCAGTGTAAATCAAAAGGGTGAAGCAAGTGTTCTTGATCCAGCTTATAATGGTCAACAGTAAGTGAATATAGTAAAAAACTCGAGCGCAAAATCTTGTGCTCGAGTTTTTTTATGATAGTTTACTTATTACGTTTACGCATGGAACTAGGCAAATTTTGAACAATCAAACTAGAAATTGTCTCAAAGGAATGGTTATTTCGGTTAAGGAAAGGATTTCCAATAGGTTTAATGCGATGTTCAATCAAATCATTAATTAACCGATCTGCATCTTTGTAGCGTATACGGTCAAAAGTTTTCAGTACTTCTGGATATAAGCCACGCTCTTTTTCATATTCAGCTATATTCGGTGTATAAAGCGCTGTAGGTAAGTTAATCGTTAATGAATCAAAGACAATTGATGAATAATCGCTTAATACAACGTCAGAAGCTAAAATTAAATCTTGAGTTTCTATATGTGCTGAAGGTATAATGACTTCTTTTGGTAAGTACTCAGCCATATTTTTCAATTCTTCAATATGCCCTTTATAAACGACGTTATAATGTGCTAATAATTTTTGGTCGATTGGCAAGAGGTTCTCTTTATGACTGTCTGTCTGCCAAGTAGGCGCATATAGTAATGTCGGTTTATTTAAATCTAACTGAAGTTCCTTTTTAATAAAACGGACGTACGGTCTATCGTCTTTTTTATCAATTAAATATCGTACACGTGGGTACCCGCACGCGACCATTTCACTATACTGCATAGGATAAGCTGATTCGAATAAATCAGCGGCTCTCATACTATCGCAAATTAAATAATTTTGTTGAATCCACTTATTATATTTTCTGGCTCTATAATTGTATATATCTTTATTTTGAAAGGGTTCTTTACTATCTAAGAACAATTTTTTTATAGGTGTACCATGCCATAACTGAATAATAGTTCCATTAAGTTTTAAGTGGTCTGGAATATAACTTTCAACTACTACAACGCTTGCATTTTCAATTAATCTTTCGGCTTCAGGATCATCAGGTTGTATGAAATGCGGCCCAGTTGCTT
Organism: Staphylococcus condimenti; assembly: GCF_001618885.1. Taxonomy (NCBI): domain Bacteria; kingdom Bacillati; phylum Bacillota; class Bacilli; order Caryophanales; family Staphylococcaceae; genus Staphylococcus; species Staphylococcus condimenti. The sequence goes on from NZ_CP015114.1 coordinate 2,279,692, forward strand.
CAGAAGTAATAAAATAAACAGGATACTGAGAATGATGTTTGGCAAAATAATTGAATAAATATCGAGAATTGCCTCTAAATCCATAATCAAATCCTAAAAAGACAACTGCACCATTCAGATTCGCAGAAGTCGGTTCGTATATATTACTTGATTTTTGATGCTTTTCATTGCTTCTATCAAGCACTGAACTTGTTATGAAATGAGGTGCTTTGAAGCGAGTATTCCATAGCATCTTGTCAATAAAACGCGGGTTTTCTGGCAGAGCACAGTGATTCGTTTTAAATGGTTTTTTATGATGGTGTAAGTATGCTAATTTATTTAAATTAAAATGTGTTAATTCCGAAAAAGTTTGATCTTGAAGCGTTGTATAGAAAGAAGCGGAAGTGCGACAACTTTCTTTAAAATCAAAAACGACATGACCATCCACTTTTACTTTATGAAATAGTAATATTGCTATTGCTAAGTCAAATGCAGTTTCACAACTTTCAGATTTAAGTTGTTTGATACTTTGTTGAATACTGAATAGCATATTTGGATAATGATTGATGTTATTCATCCATTCGTCAAAAGTAAGTGAAGTATTACCGAAGTAACGGCAGTCATTTTGGTAATATTGGTTTACTGTATAATCAATAATGACAGATTCTTTTGTATCTTTCTGTGTTATAGCATCCATTTGATCCGGATAAATATCTATGTTCAAGTCAGTTGGAATAAAATGCGAATAGCCATCTTTCTTTGCCTTCTTTAAAGCAAATAGCATTTCATCCCCTTGTTTATATTCTAATTTTATTATTTTCATTGTAAAACCTCTTTGATTTTCATATGAATAAAATGCAATGTTTTTTAATGCATAGTTATCATAATCTATTAATCTCTATTTTATCACTTCAATTAAAAAGAAGGAAAGAGAACCTTCAAGTTAAATGAGAAAGTTTTTAAAAATTAGTTTTGCAAAACTGTATTAGTAAAAATAGATTTAAGGACTGATACAGTAAAATGAGTAACAGCTTAAATGTAAGCGTATACATTGATGTTAAAGGCTTTTATAGTTGAAAAACAGTTTGAAAAAAGTTTTAAAAAAAGATTGTACAGTGGTAATAATCGTGGTATATTATATGTGAATTAATTCACAATAATAAATAAAGTCAATGATATACAAACTATCAATAAAATAAAAAATAGAAAGAAGCGGGGTAAGTTATGTTAGTATCTTCATTTGATCCATTCAATAATCTTGCAATATCAAGTCTTATAGCAAGTATTCCAATTATTTTATTCTTATTATGCTTAACAATTTTTAAAATGAAAGGGATTTATGCTGCAATTACAACTTTAGTTATTACATTGATTGTAGCAGTATTCATTTTCAAATTGCCAGGCGGTTCAGCTGCAGGAGCGGTAGTTGAAGGATTTTATCAAGGTTGGTTGCCGATCGGTTATATCGTAATCATGGCTGTATGGTTGTATAAATTATCAACTAAAACAGGTCAATTCGGTATGATTCAAGACAGTATTGCCAGTATTTCACAAGACCAACGTATTCAGTTATTATTAATCGGTTTTTCTTTTAACGCATTTTTAGAAGGTGCAGCAGGATTTGGTGTACCAATTGCAATCTGTTCTTTACTTTTAATTTATTTAGGATTTAAACCTTTACAAGCTGCGATGCTATGTTTAGTAGCCAATGCAGCAGCTGGAGCTTTTGGAGCAATTGGTTTACCAGTAGCGGTTATCGACACTTTAAACTTGCATGGCGGTATCACAGCAATCGAAGTTTCACGTTATTCAACATTCACATTAGCATTTATTAACTTCTTTATTCCTTTCTTATTAGTGTTTATTCTTGATGGGTTTAAAGGAATTAAAGAAACTTTGCCAGCAATTTTAGTTGTATCAATTACTTATACTGTACTTCAAGGTATCCTTACTTTGGCACAAGGTCCTGAATTAGCAGATATTATCCCGCCACTTGCATCAATGGGAGCACTTGCTTTATTCAGCAGAAAATTCCAACCAAAACATATTTTCCGAATTCAAAAAGATGCAGAGCCACCTAAAATCAAAAAGTTATCTGTTAAAGAGGTTTTGTATGCGTGGAGTCCATTTTACATCTTAACAATTTTCGTAATGATTTGGAGTATGCCATTCTTTAAAAAACTGTTCTTGCCAGGAGGCGCTTTAAGCTTTTTAACTGCGGCTATTCCTTTACCTGGAACAATGAGCGAAGCAACTCATAAATCAATCGTGTTGAACTTTAATATTATTGGTCAAACAGGAACAGCTATTTTATTAACAATCATCATTACATTGTTATTATCTAAAAATACAACAATTGGCGATGCAGGTCATTTATTAGGAGAAACATTCAAAGAATTATGGATTTCTATCTTTACAATTTGTTTCATTTTAGCAGTATCTAAGTTAACAACTTATGGGGGATTAAGTGCTGCAATGGGACAAGGTATTTCTAAAACAGGCGGTATTTTCCCATTATTATCACCAATTTTAGGCTGGATCGGTCTATTTATGACAGGATCTGTTGTAAACAACAACTCATTGTTTGCACCAATTCAAGCATCAGTTTCAAGTCAAATCGGAGTAAGCGGTGGATTGCTTGTAGCAGCAAATACTGCTGGTGGGGTTGCGGCAAAAATTATTTCTCCACAATCTATCGCAATTGCCACAGCTGCTGTTAAAGAAGTAGGTAAAGAATCTGAACTTTTAAAAATGTCATTAAGATTCAGTGTTGGTATTTTAGCATTTATCTGTATCTGGACATTCATATTATCATTAATATTCTAAATTCAAAAAATTACCGTTGTATGCGTAGCATTAAGCATACAGCGGTATTTTCATTTAGTTGAATTATTAAAGTTTTAAAAACAAAAAACCCAAGTCAGTTTTAGCTGATTTGGGTTTCTTGTTGACTATCGACAGCTTTCATAAAATCATGATAGACACGATCAGGAGAATATTGAGCGACTGTTTCGAAACCGCGTTCTATAATTTTTCCTTGTTCGGAAGGTGGTGCAGAAATCACATTTGAAATATCATCTGCCAAGTCTTCAAAGTTTTGCTGTTTCGCAAGATAACCATTATATCCAGAACGAATTAAAGTTTCAGGACCTGCGTTGCCTTTAAAACTGACCACGATATCACCTTGGTTCATTGCTTCTAAAATAATCAGACCGAAACCCTCATTTCTAGAAGGTACTACAGTGATCGTGCTTTCTGCTAATCGAAGCGGCAAATGCATTGTAGAAGGGTGAATAGACACAATATCATTTAATTGATGTTGTTGAATATAGTCTTCTAAATCATTTCTTTGTTGACCATCCCCATAAATTTTGAGTGAATAATTCATTTCACGTAAACTTTCTTGAATTAATTCAACACTTTGCAACAACAAGTCAAATCCTTTTTCGTATTCTAAGCGACCAGCCGCAATAATTTGAGGCTTTTTGGGGATTTCAATACGAGACTCATTAATCATGTTAGGCACTGTATAAACAGGAACATGTGTCGCTTTTTCATAAACTTTACGATCTGTATTCGTTAAAGTTGTAATACAGTCTAAATCTTTATAAGCTTCTATGATTTCTTTTTGATAAGAAGTGGGATGCGCATGGAGGTTCATATGCTCCATACCGATAGTCATGACAGAAGAAGGAGCATGATCTGCGATTAAAATATTATAACTAGCACGAGTGCCGACTAATATATCTGTGTCCACTTCTGATATAGCACGAACAATTTTCTTTTCTACATAACTAGAAAATTGGTTTAATCCAGGTTCGTAACTTGATAAGATAGTAGGTTTGAATAAAGGTGTCCATCTACGTAATCGATTGATTGTGATATTTAAAATGTTTTTGGGTCTTAGATTATAATCTATAAGTGACGTAACCTTAATCTTGTTATGAAGTTTAAAATAAGGAGACTTGCTGCCCTGGAATACAGAAATAATTTCTACATCATGCCCTTTATCTGCCAATACATTCGCTAATTGGGTTACTGCTTTAACTGTTCCGCCCATAGCAAATATGTTGTGCATTAAGAATGTAATTGACTTCATTTTGTGTCAGCTCCTCCTGTAATTTTTCATCTAATTATAGCATATTACCTATGATTGAATACAATGTACATTGCGTTTAAGTAACAATCTATATTAATTTGCTGATTAAGTATCCTTACCCCTTTTGTCTTAAGATGAATACGTATATAATAAAAGAATAGAGCAAAATATTCTTCATTACATCAAAGTGGTTGTAACCTAACAACTAAAGACGTTCTTAGGTGTGTTTGTTTTTTTATAGTAGAAAGCGCTTTCTCAAGAGAAGGTTGAAAGAGAGGGTTGAGAAACATGCTTAAGAAAATGTCATCTTTAATTATTAAAAAGGGGGCTGTATTTGTTATGAGTGCACAACATAGCAAAACAGATGTCATCTTAATTGGTGGCGGAATTATGAGTGCGACACTAGGTACTTTATTAAAAAAAGTTGCACCGGAAAAAGAAATTAAGGTTTTTGAAAAACTGAAAGAACCAGCAGAAGAAAGTTCAAATGCTTGGAATAACGCAGGTACAGGGCATTCTGCATTATGTGAGATGAACTATACAAAAGAAATGCCAGATGGCTCTCTTGATATCTCAAAAGCATTGAAAATCAATGAACAATTCCAAGTATCTAAACAATTTTGGGCTTACTTAGTTAAACATGGTAACTTAACGCAGCCGGAAGAATTCATTCACACTGTACCACATATGAGTTTTGTAATCGGCGTACGCAATGTTGATTTCTTAAGACGCCGTGTCAAAGCATTGACTGAAAATGCACTTTTCAAAGAAATGACGATGACTGAAGATAAAGATAAAATTGCTGAGTGGCTGCCACTGATGATGGAAAACCGTACAAGTCCAGTACCAGTTGCAGTGAGTCGTGATAAATCAGGTACAGATGTTAACTTCGGCGCTTTAACACGTAAATTATTCAACTATTTAGAAGAAAACAATGTCCAAGTTGAATATGAGCATCAAGTGCTTGATATTAAGCAACAAAAAGACGGTACTTGGAAAGTTAAAGTAAAAGATTTACTTACAAACGATGTTACAGTATACGAATCTGATTTTGTATTTATCGGTGCAGGCGGTGCAAGTTTGCCATTGCTCCAAAAAACAAATATCAAAGAATCTAAACATATCGGCGGGTTCCCAGTTAGTGGTATTTTCCTAGTATGTCAAGATCCAGAAATCGTAGAACAACATGATGCTAAGGTATACGGTAAAGCTAAAGTAGGTGCACCTCCAATGTCTGTGCCTCACTTAGATACACGTTATATCGATGGTAAAAAATCATTGTTATTCGGCCCATTTGCGGGGTTCTCACCAAAATTCTTGAAAACAGGTACAAACATGGATTTAATCAAATCTGTAAAACCTAATAACTTGTTAACAATGTTATCGGCAGGTGTGAAAGAAATGCCGTTAACACAGTATTTAATTTCGCAATTAATGCTGTCTGATGAAGAACGCATTGAAGAATTAAGAGAATTTATTCCTAATGCTAAAAAAGAAGACTGGAGCCCTGTAGTTGCAGGCCAACGTGTACAAGTGATTAAAGATACAGACAAAGGTAAAGGTACGTTACAATTCGGTACAGAAGTAATTGTAAACGAAGATGGAAGTTTATCTGCATTGCTAGGTGCATCTCCAGGTGCCTCAACAGCAGTGGATGTAATGTTGGATATTTTACAACGTTGTTTCAAAGATGAATTCCCACAATGGGAAAGTAAAATTAAAGAGATGATTCCGTCATTCGGACAACCTTTAGCTGAAAACCCAGAACTTTATAAAGAAGTAAAAGCAGAAGAAGATAAATATTTAAAACTACAATCATAAAATGAAAAGCAGATGCAACGATTGACAACCGTTTGCATCTGCTTTTTTTATATTTTTTTTGAAAGTGTAATAATAAACGTACTGCCTTCTCCAAGTGTACTCTCAACTTCGACCTTACCGCCATGAAGTTGAATAATCATTTGAGCAATTGCTAAACCAAGGCCATTACTAGTCGCAGAATGTGTACCTTTATAAAAACGTTCAAATAAATGAGTTTTTGTATCTTCAGACATGCCAGGACCATCATCAGAAATACGACATACGATTTCATCATTATCTTGTTCTGAAGTAGCTATATCTATATCGATACTGCCGTCTTGCTCAGCATACTTAATAGCATTTGAAATAATATTTTGAAAAGCTTGGTACAACAATCTGTAATTACCTTGAATGGTTACATTTTCAGTATCCGTCATAATAATTAAATCTTTAGCATCGACAGAGTATTGTTCATGACGAATAATCAAACGAATAATTTCAGCAAGTTGAATCTCATCTTTGAATTCAAGGTGTTCATGATTATCTAACTCAGCAAGTAATAATAAGGCGCGTGTAAGGTTGCTTAATCGGTTTGTTGTATCATAAATTTCAGATATATAAAATGTACGGTCTTCCTCGCTATCAGCTGTACTTAATCGATTCAATAATTGATGGATATGAGTTAAAGGTGTTTTGATTTCATGTGAGACGTTTTGAACAAAATGCTGGCGCATATCATCTAATTGCTTTAGGGATAGGCGCATTTGGTCAAAGCGATATTGTAAAGTACCGAACTCATCTTTACGTGTAATCGCAATCGGTGTATTAAAATCACCTTCCATCAAACGATTTGTAGCACGCTTTAATTGAGAAATAGGTTTGATTAAGGCATAAGTTGAACTAATAATTAAAATCATTGAAATCATTAGTAATAAGACTAGTAAAATGGCTAAGAAAACACGGAACTCACTGAATGATTTACCGATATCAGGACGTATAAATACAGCCACTTTACCTTGCGGTGTGTTAAAACTTGTACCTACAGTATTGGCAGTTTCATTATCAAAAAATCCTGTTACAAATAATTGGTAAGGATGGTTGCGGATGCCATGATAATTTTGATTATTGAATACTTGACGTACTGCTTCTTTAGAGAGGTTATCACGACGGAATTTGTCACCATAAAAATGTCGCTTCCCTGCTTTATTGATTGTAAGTACCTGAAAATTTAATTCGCTGATATGTTGGAAATAAGCTTTCATATTTTGGGTGTGTGTTGATTCTTGGTAATGTTTGGCTTCTTGAAGTGTCGTCATTATTTTTTGATCATTAGAAGGCTTCAAATAAACATGGTAATAAATATTCGACAGAATAAAACTCGAAATCGCACTAAATAACATGATGACAACTGTATAAATCGCAATCCTTGAATAAAGTGTTTTAAACATGTACTTCCGCCTTATAACCTAAGCCGCGTACTGTTTCAATACTGACATCGCTGCCGATTTTAGATAAACGATTGCGTAAACGCCGAATATGTACATCAACTGTACGATCATCTCCATCATAATCAAAGCCCCAAACGCGTTCGATACATTCTTCTCGACTGAATACTTGTTTGGGATGGCTGACTAAAAGAAATAGAAGATGGAATTCTTTATTCGGCAAGGTCATTGTTTTATTAGCAGTTGCGATTTCTAAATAGGATTGATTTAATTTTAAATTGCCAATTTCAAGTTCATTTTCAGCGTTGATTTGATAGCGTCGTAAAACAGCTTTAATACGAAAAATTAATTCTTGGACTTCAAAAGGCTTGGTAACATAGTCATCAGTGCCTGTTAAATAGGCTTCTTCTTTATCACTTAATGCATCGCGAGCTGTTAACATGATGACAGGCAACGTATAGTTGTCTTTGATTTTTTGGCATAACTCAAAACCATCCATCCCATTCATCATGATATCTACTACTGCAATATCAACATGATGCTGTTCTAAATATTTTAAAGCATCTACTGCGTTTGATTGTGTTGCTGTCTTAAATCCTTCTTTTTCTAAGTAAGATGAAACATAATGCAGAATTTGGTAATCATCATCTACAATTAAACATGTTGTCATTATATCCTCTCCAACAATATGATTTAGATTTATTATACATATTCTTTTGATATCACAACAACAGCTCTGCTATGTTCGCCATTATTTTTTCATGATTGTTCATATTCAGTTCATATAGTAGCTCTACAATATAGATATCATAAAAAAAGAAGGAGAAATGACGATGAAATTAGCATGGAAAGAAATGACATTCTACAAATTTAAATTCATCTTAATTATGTTGATTATCTTGTTGCTATCTAGCATGGTACTTTTTATAAGCGGACTTGCTCAAGGACTTGGCCGTGAAAATATTTCCATGTTAAACAACATGAATGCTGAAAAATTTGTAGTACAAGATATCAAACAACCTGTGATTGAAAAATCTAATATTAAACCTGACCAACAAAATCAAGTTGAAAAAGTAATTAACGAGAAACCATTTAAACTAGGACAGCAAACGATGGTTTCAGATAAAACAAATGACTTGGATATTTTGTTGATCAATCCTGTAAAAGATTTTAAGCCTTCATTGACTGAAGGACATTATCCAAAAGATGATAATGAAATCGCAATCAATAAAAAATTGACAGGTGAAGGATTAAAAGTAGGGGATAAAATCAAAATGAAAGGTCATGACGATGCTTTTAAAATTGTAGGTGTAATGAATGACACAATGTATGCACATAGTTCAGCAGTCATGACAACCAATCAAGAATTTGATCAGTTAATGCCGCATGCTGCTTCATTCTATCCTGTAAAACATATGACAAAAGCAGAACAAAACAAATTAAATGATATTTCAGGTGTAAAGGTAGTCGATGAAAAAACTTTAACTGATAATATCCCAAGTTATAATGCAGAACAAGCGCCGTTGAATATGATGATTATCAGTTTATTCTTCATAACAGCAATTGTACTCAGCGCATTTTTCTATGTTATGACAATACAAAAAATCTCAGAAATCGGAATTTTGAAAGCGATCGGTATTCGAACACGTCATCTTTTATGGTCATTAGTTTTCCAAATCTTATTAGTAACGATGATCAGCGTTATTATTTCCGTATTGCTTATTAGCGGATTATCGACATTGATGCCAGTTACAATGCCATTCCATATCACGATCACGAATATGCTGCTTGTTATTAGTGTATTCATTGTTGTTGCTATTGTCGGTGCTTCATTATCATTTATTAAATTAGTCAAAGTGAATCCAATACAAGCAATAGGAGGGGAAGCTTAATGACATTAGAAGTGAAAGATATCACAAAATCATTTGGTACAGGCGAAGCTAAAACGGATGTATTAAAAGGTGTCGATTTTGATGTGAAACAAGGTGAGTTTATCATCTTAAGCGGTGCTTCTGGTTCTGGTAAGTCCACACTTTTAACAATATTAGGCGGTCTGCAAGATCAAGATTCTGGTGAGATTTTGTATAATGGAAAACCGTTATTTACGAAAGATAAATCGAAAGCGGAAATGCGATTGACTGAAATCGGATTTATTTTCCAAGCTTCTCATTTAGTACCTTACCTTACAGTATTAGAACAATTAACAATTGTAGGCAGAGAAGCAGGAATGAGTAAAGGAGAAGCGGACAAACGTGCACGTAAATTGTTAGAACAAATTGGTTTGAAACATCGTTTGAAAGCTTATCCGCATATGTTGTCTGGCGGTGAAAAGCAACGTGTGGCAATTATGCGTGCCTTTATGAATGAACCTAAAATTATTCTAGCTGATGAACCGACAGCAAGTTTAGATGCACATCGTGCTGTAGAAGTGACTCAGATGATACGAGATCGTATTACAAATGAAAATATGGTAGGTATTATGATTACACATGATCAAAGATTATTTAAATATGCAGATCGAGTTATTGATTTGTTTGATGGTAAAATTTTAAATAAAGAAGATAAAAGCGAGATTGTTTAAGCAGTTTATATTAAGCTAAATAGATATGCGCCCTATAAGCAGACTTTACAAAGTAAGAAGCTTATAGGGCGCTTGTTTTATATTTCATATTAAAATCCTAATAAGTTTGACAAAAAAGGGTTAGCTTCCAACATACTCGCTATAAATAATAAACCGAAGTAAATTGTAAGTAATAACTTATAACAATACATTAAAGCCAAGAAATCACGAATCAGTGCTGTATCAAAAAAAGAATAGGGTGTACGGCTGCCAATTCCTAATGCTTTGAGCTTTAATATTTGAGCGAAGCGGAGTGCACGTAAAATATGGAATTGGCTTGTGACAATAGTCATATTTTCGGAACGAAAAGATGATTTATCGAGTAATATCTGTTTCGTATTCATCAAATTTTCATATGTGCTGTGTGATTCATCTTCTATTAGAATATGATTTTCTGGTATATATTCTTCAATAAGATAGGCCTTCATTGCTTCTGCTTCAGATACGCGTTCTCCTTCACCTTTGCCTCCGCTTACGATGATATAAGCAGGCTTCTCTTGTGCAAAATACAAAGCAACAGTCCGATCTAAGCGCCAAGCTAACATTTGTGTGACTTTTTCTCGATATAACCCAGCGCCTAAAACAACGATTAAATTGGTTGGTTTTGTAGATTCAATCATACTGTATGCAGAGGACCAACTCAAATAATGGATGAGCGCAAATAATGTACTTACAGCTATCCAGCATAGCCATAAGAAAAGGCCGTTTAAAAATGGAACTGGAAGCCAGCTGAGTAAATAAAAAGCAAAAGCCAATATAAATAAAGCAGCTGCTATACCTGACAAACGTAATAGAAACATCCGTGCACTTTTCCATTCAAAAATCAAACGGTGCTTGAATAAGAGCAGCAATCCACCAACTAAACAAACAATTGCTATATCATATGGAAAAGTATCTGTAATTAAATGTATAAAAATTATTGCAAAACCAGTGATTAAACTGAGAAAAAACGATATAATGTTTAATCCAGGCTGTTGATTTAAAAATAAATAAAAATAACAGCATAGGAGTAATAAGCTAAGTAACATAGAAAGAATCAACTTTATTAACCTCGATTCGAAAAATTCGTGTACTTAATTCTACCCTATTTTTTCTTAAGATTCTTTTAATATGGTATGCTTAGATGTACAGAAGAAGAATATCGTAGATTAAAACCTAGCGACACTTCAAATTTATTAAAGTAAATGAAGGAGAAAATTCATGCAAAATATAGAGCAACATATCGACTTTATGGGACATTTCTTAGAAGATATCAATTCTATGGTTGCCAAACTACTAGAAGATTTGCGCCATGAATATAATGTGTCTATGGAACAATCTCAAGCTGTATTATTGTTAGATAACAACAAATCACTTACTTTGTCTGAAATTACAGAAAAGCAAGGTGTTAATAAAGCTGCAATCAGCCGTCGTGTGAAAAAGTTGATTAATTTAGATCTCATTCAATGGGAAAAACAAAATGCAAGTGTGGATCAACGTTTGAAATACGTGAAGTTAACGCCGAAAGGGCGCGAATATATTGAACGCTCAAAAAAAATAATTAGTGAAGTAGCTGTTTACTTAGTACAAGATTTAAGCGAAAAACAAATTGAAGATACAGCTGAAAACTTGAGTATTATAGACAAACGTATCAAAGAATACGTGAAAAAGAATCAATTATAATCTGAATAAATGAATGGGTTGCCGATGCATATTTGAGTGATGCATCGGCTTTTTTACATGATACCTACCTCTCTCTAAGTCTAAATAGGTATATTATTTTGATGCGAGGTACATTATAATAGTATTTAAGTGCAAAAATAACTGCAGAAATAATTTTACTTTTAAGTAAAATACCTGTAAAATTTGTGCGGGTTAAATGTAAAGAATATTATTTTTATATTAAGACAATACTTACATAGAAAGTATAAAATATTGATTAACATAAGTGGAAAATAAAACAGATATTTCCCTGGAAATAAATTTATATGAGAATCGGAATAATTGAGGTGAGTATTTATGGCGCAATCTCAAAATAGCAAGCGTAGTGCTTCAAAACATTCGAATAATAAGAAGCGGAATACAAACAAGGCACCGAGAGAGAATATCAACCAAAACATACGTAAAATGGTTCCTTGGGGCATTGGTACATTTATTGTAATTCTCCTTATCATCCTTTTTTTCTTGTTGAAAAATTTCAACTCTCCGGAAGCTCAAGCAAAGATATTTGTAAACGCTGTTAAGAATAATGATACGCAACGAATCGCCAATATTTTAAGCACGCGTGACAATAAAGTTGGCAGTGATGAGGCAGAAACTTACATTAAATATATCAAACATGAAATTGGATTGAAGAAATTTAATCAAGAATTAAATGATACAGTTCATGATATTGATAAAAAAGATAAAGATGCAGGTTATATCAAAACACCAGATGGCAATAATGTTTTGAGAGTTACAATGAATGGTCGTCGCTATATCTTCTTTGATAATATAGGTTTTGCTACTGAAACTAAAAAAGCAATTATCAAGAAAAAAGCTAAAACGACTTATGTCTTTCGAACAGATGATAAAAAAAGAAAAGTGATTGCTGAACCGAATGAAACAACAATGTTTGGTTATTTTATTCCCGGCAACTATAAAATTCCGGCTACAAAAGAAAACGACAATGGTAAATTTGTTGGGTATTTAACATTCTCATTTAAAGGCAGCAACAGTGAAACTGTTGATGTTCATGAAAACTTCCCAGAAGCCAATTTGAATGTCGAACTGGATGGTGCAGAGCACTTAGATAATAAAAACACTAAAGTAAAAATCAACGGCAAACAGTTCAGCTATGATAACACTAAATTATATGGACCTTATCCTGTGACAGATGAAATTGAAGTGTCTGCAGAAGGAAAGGTAAAAGGTAAGACATTTAAATCAGAAACTGTGAAACTATATCCGAATGAATTAAAAGCAAATACACCAGTAAGATTAAAATTTGAAAAGGATAAAATTGATAAATATGTAAAGGAAAAAGAGAAGGAAGAAAACAGCTTAAAAAATAAAGTGAATAAATTTTTCGATAAGTATACTTCAGCCTTGAACACAGCTGCAGGTGCAAATAACTTTTCGAGCATTTCTAATTTTTTAAAACCTGATACACAGAATTACAAATCAATGAAACAATCTTTTCAAACTGGTCAAGGTACGCAATCTTTGATGCAAAACCCGCAAGTGGTAGATGTTTCGCAAGATGGATCTGATATCTATGCAGAAGTATTAAATATTAATAACCAAGGTATTTGGGTTACTTCTAAATATAAATTAGAAGATACTGCAAAGGATTCAAAAAAAGATGGCGATGATTCTGATTTGAAAATTGTCAGCAATCAAGAATAAACAAACGCTTTTAAATCGATTACAGTTATATTTTGATTCATGGAATGATAAGGACGAAGCTATGGAATCTAGTTTGGGATTTCTGTTTCGTTCTTTTTATATTATATTCGTACTTTTGCTCTTTATTTTAACAACATTAAAGTATACGATTAAACTAATATTGATTCAAAAGAGAAAGAAGGGAATTATGTGAGCCACTCCAATATAGTAAAAGAAAAACCGACAGTTTTTCTGGTTATCATATTAGGGGCATTAACTGCTATTGGTGCATTATCGATTGACATGTTCTTACCGGGACTGCCTCAAATCAGATCAGATTTTCATACAACGACTTCGGCAGCTCAATTGACGCTGACGTTATTTATGGTCGGACTCGCTTTTGGCAACTTATTTATGGGACCAATTTCGGATGCTATGGGACGCAAGCAACCATTGGTGGTTGTGATGATCATCTATACACTTGCGAGCTTAGGGATTATATTTTCTGTTAACATCTCGATGATGATTGGTCTTAGACTTGTACAAGGGTTATGTGCAGGGGCTGCTGCTGTCATTTCACGTGCAATTGCTAGTGACATGTACAGTGGAAAAGAATTGACTAAATTTTTAGCAGTATTAATGTTGGTCAATGGAGTTGCTCCTGTTATTGCACCTACGCTAGGTGGTATTATTTTAATATTTTCAAATTGGCATATGGTATTTATCATATTGACACTTTTCGGTGTTTTCATGGTTATAAGTTCTGGACTGCGTATCCCTGAATCGTTAAGTAAGGAAGCGCGTGAACCGGCAGATATCATGTCTATTTTGAAACAATTTAAATCTCTATTACAGAAGCCTAAATTTGTGTTGCCGATGTTATTGCAAGGTATGACCTTTGTAATTCTATTCAGTTACATATCAGCTTCTCCTTTTATTACACAACGTATCTATTCGCTTTCACCGCAAGCTTTTAGTTGGATGTTTGCGACAATTGGGATTGGTTTGATTATTTCGTCACAGTTAGCAGGTAAACTTGTGGACTATTTTGAGCCTTTAACGATTATGAGAGGGTATACTGTAGTGCAAATTATAGGCGTCATAATGATTAGTACTGTATTAATCTTACATTTACCAATATGGGCATTATTTATTTCATTTTTAGCATTAGTGGGCCCTGTAACAGGTATTGCAACTGTCTCTTTTTCAGTGGCAATGGATGAACGTACAGGAGGCAGCGGAAGTGCATCGAGTTTGTTAGGTTTGGTACAAACTTTGATAGGCGGAATCAGTACACCATTAGTTGGTTTAATGGGCGAAAACAGTTATATTCCATACCTCATAATTATAAGTATTGCTTCAATAGTTTTAATCATACTCCACCTTATGATTGCAAAAGCCTTTGCAGGAAATGAAATAGCTGGAAAGTAAATGGAACAAAAGAAAAGAGCGCTATAGCGGCATTCAATCCGCTATAACGCTCCTTTTTTGTTTTGTCTTAAGAGTCTTTATGGTTTTTAACATGTGTTTTAAATGGCCACCAATTTCCAGGACCGAATGATTTAATTAATGCTGGAATGAAGAGTGGCAACATGAAGATATTATAGATAATTAAACCTAAGATTATAACTGTTGCAATTTCCATTAATGTCATAGCACCAGAAGTGTATAGTGCAGCGACTGTACCGATTAAGATGACACATGCTGTCATAATAACCGTACCCATCTTACGCATTGCAGTCAGCAACGCTTCAGTAATCGATTTGCCATCGTCTACTTCTTCGCTGAAACGATTGACCAGGAATATTGCATAATCAATGCCGAGTGCCATTAATACAACGAAACTGAAGAATGGAACGACTAATAGTAATCCTCCCATGCCAAGCATATCGTTAAAGATTAAATTAGCGACACCGATAGATGCATAGTAAGTGATTAAAATAGAAGCAATCATATACAACGGCATAATAATTGAACGTTCAAAGATTAATAACACAATGAACAAGAATACTGTAATAAGTGCAATGGCTTTATTCATGTCACTATCAATTGTTTTTTGCAAGTCGTTGTTAGAAGAAGATGTACCGCCGTATTCGATATCACTATGTTCGAATGTTGTTCCTTTAACTTGATTATCCACAGTGTTATGAATACGTTCAACTGTGTTCATTGAATCTTTAGAGAACGGATCATCTTTTAATTCGACATTCAATAACAGAACTTTACCGTCACCTTTACTATATTGATCGACAGATTGTTTTAATTTCTTATCTTTCAACATATCATCTGTAACGTACATGCCTGACTTATTCATACCTTTATCCTCAGACATGTCTTTAAGACGTTCTTGAATTTGTGATTGTCCATTTTGAACTTTAGAAATACCTTGTTGAGACTGTTCTAAGCCTTTAGACATTTCACCGGCTTGTTGCGTTACTTGTTGTCCGGCTTGTTGCGGTGATTGATTAGCTTGTTGCATCGTTTGTTGAACACGACTTGGGTCAGTGTAAGGTTTAACTTGTGAATCCATTTGGCCGAGTCCATCATTGACCTGACTAAGACCATTATTAGCATCTGTCAATTTACTTTGGATTTGATTCAATTGATCAGTAGCTGATAATTGTTTAATAGGTTTGCCAGTAGGTCTTGTTATGGTACTTACACTTTCAACACCTTTTACTTTTTCAATAGATTGAGAAAGTGATTCTAAATCATTAACACCTTTAGCATTGTTTAATTTTTTATCGTCTTTAATAGCGATATTTACAGGGAATGCTTGACCCATATTGAAATCGTCTTTAATGATATTGATAGCTTTAATAGAATCATATTCATCGCCGATTTCATTCGTGTTGTCATACGTAATCGTGTTAGGTGCGAAAACGATAATCGGTACCATAATAATTAACACAATGACTAATGCTAAGAAAGAACGCTTATTAGTGAATTTGCCTAATGCACCCCATAATTTATTATCTTTATGGTCAGCCGCTTTCTTACTTGGCCAGAATACTTTACCGCCTAGTAAGAGCAATAGTGTCGGTAACAATGTGAAGAGAATAATCATTAAGCACAAGACACCTATTGCGATACCCATAGCAGAGCGGAACAAGCTGAATTCTACAAAGAACAATGCCGCGAAACCAACAAGTACTGTAATCGCACAAATCAATATAGTACGACCGCCATGTTTAAATGTATTTAATACTGCATCGAAATTACTTTGGTCTTTACCTAATTCCTCTTTATACCTATTTAATAAAAGAATACAATAATCGGTTCCGATACCGAAAAGCAATGCAATTAAGAATGGCTGGATATAAATAGAAATAGGGAAATCAATGTATTTTACTAAGAATGCTAATACACCTTGTGAAAAAGCATAAGCTAAACCAACAAGTAGAAGTGGTACGAAAGGTGTTACTATTGAACGGAACACTAAAAATAGAATGACTAAAATTAAAATAACTGTAATAATTTCAGTTGTTTTTAAGCCTTCGTTTACGCTTTTATTAATATCATCATTAATAACTTCATTACCTGTGACGTAGGCACCTTTAAAATCATGATGTTCAATTTTATTAATATCTTTTACTGCGTCTAAAGTTTTATTTTTATCATCCGTTGTTTCAATTGGAATCATCACAGATTTTTTATCCTTAGATACTAACTTATCTTCAACATCTTTGTTTTCAAACGGGTCAATGACAGTTTTAACGTGTTTAACATCTTCGACCTTTTTGATATAATCTTTTAAATCTTTTTTGCTGGATGCATCCAATTTATCATCCAGTTGCACCACAGCACTGATGCTTTTATAACTAGCACCAACATCTTTCAATTTTTGATCGTATTGTTGGGATGTAGTGTCTTTAGGTGGGGCAATGCTCCCTTTATCATTAGCTAGTTGTGCTAAATTTGGAGCGAAAATAATAGAACATGCAATTGCGATAACCACAATAATTGAAATTACCCATCTGAACTTCAATATGGTCTTCATAAGCAACCTCCCTTTAGTTGAAATGTGCATTGAATTCAAATTAGTTGACCTAAAGCAACTAACAAAAGTAATACATTTAAATGATAGTTGATAGAGAATTTATTGTAAAGAAAAGCCCACCCTATATCATTTCAATTGGGCAGGTCAGTTTCTTCTAACTCTCTCATTTTAATTGTATTTCTCAACATAATTCGTGACATTTCTTCTGGGGATTCTTTACATCTTCGTTTCAACCATGAAAATACCACACCCAGCTGTCCGCCGATTAAATACTGTACGAAATACATATGATGTTCCATATCAGTGTATTCATCCATTACTTTTTCATAAGAATCGTATGTAAGGTGGACCATTTCTATCACAAAGTCTTTTTGAGGATGACTGATAAACACAGCATGAAAAAAACGTTGATAGCGGTAGATATACTTAAATTGAATACGGAAAAATTGTAATAGTTTTTGTTTATTGTATCTAACTTTACCAAAATTTTGATATAAGGTAGTAGTAAGTTTGATATATCTTGCTTTATGATATTCTTGAATTTGTTCGAATAAATCATATTTATCTGTGAAATGAGCATAAAAAGTAGAACGATTAATACCACTATATGCACATATCATTTTGATAGTAATTTCATCAATTGAATATTCTTCCATTAAATCAATAGTACTCACAAATATTTTACGTTTTGCGTTTTTCTTCATTATAAGGCACCTCTACTAAATGAGATAAAACAGTCCGACACATTTCTATAAAATGTTGGTATTTTTTTTAGTTACACCTATTTATAATAGATAAAGTGACTTTAAATAGCAAATAGGAGGAAAGAAAATGAAGAAGATAATATTGGTTAATATCATTACAATTATTGTTTTGGTACTTATCGGAATCGGAGGATTCTACTACTATAACCAAGCAACAGGATATATTAAAACAGATAACGCAAAAGTGGATGGAGAACAAATGAAAATTGCCAGCCCTATTTCTGGTAAATTAGACTCATTTGATGCTAAAGAAAATAAAGATTACAGCAAAGGCGATAAACTTGCTGAAGTAACTGGCAAAGGTGAAGATGGTTCACCGCAAAAAATGGATATTGAAATGCCTCAAAAAGGTACTATCGTTAAAACTGACGGTATAGAAGGTGACATGGTACAAACAGGTTCACCAATCGCATACGCTTATAATTTAGATGACTTATACATCACAGCAAACGTTGACGAAAAAGATATTTCTGATGTTGAAAAAGGTAATGATGTAGACGTTAAAATTGACGGACAAAATTCTAAAGTTAAAGGTAAAGTAGATGAAGTAGGTAAAGCAACAGCTGCTAGCTTCTCACTAATGCCTTCATCAAACAGTGACGGTAACTATACTAAAGTTTCTCAAGTTGTTCCTGTTAAAATTTCTTTAGACTCTGCACCTTCTAATTCCGTTGTTCCAGGCATGAATGCTGAAGTAAGTATTCATAAGAATTAAGGAGGTCATTAAATGACACTTGCCTTAGTTATATATATTGTTGTCGCATTGGTTCTTATTGCGTTCGTAAATGTGTTTATTCGCAAACGTAATAAGAAACAAGCTTCGCGAAAACTGGAACAACGTCAAGCACGTTATAATAGAAAACAAACATCTAAATTTAAAGCGAGCGACTTAGACAAACAACCATCACGCTCAAGTGAAGAAAAAATGACTGGGCAACAAGGTGATGAGCAACATCATACTGAATCAGTCGAAAACTTAAAACCTTTATCAGGAAATGATTCTGATAATCAAGAAACAGACTCAGAAAAACCTGAGGATTCAAATGAAAGAAAAGAAGAGGAAAATACAGATAACCAAGAAGAAGCGCATGAAACAAGTGATAATCAACAACCTATGTTCCGTTTTGGTAACGGTGTATCACGAAATGTAATTTTAGGGGCCATGTTATTTGGTATGTTCATTGCGATCTTGAACCAAACACTTTTAAACGTGGCATTGCCTAAAATCAATAACGACTTTAATATCTCTGCATCAACTGGCCAATGGTTGATGACAGGATTTATGCTGGTCAATGGTATTTTCATACCAGTCAGTGCGTTTTTATTTGAAAGATACTCATATAGAAGATTGTATTTATTCTCGCTTGTTATTTTCACAGTCGGTTCTTTAGTTTGTGCTTTGTCGCCAAACTTTACGATTATGATGACAGGCCGTGTATTACAAGCAGCAGGTGCTGGTATCTTAATGCCTTTAGGTTCTAATGTTATTATGACAATTTTCCCACCAGAAAAACGTGGTTCTGCAATGGGTATTATGGGTGTAGCAATGATCTTAGCACCAGCAATTGGACCAACATTATCTGGTTATATCGTTCAAAATTATCATTGGAATGTAATGTTCTATGGTATGTTCTTCATTGGATTAGTAGCTGTATTAGTAGGCTTTATCTGGTTCAGATTGTACCAACGTACACAAAATCCAAAAGCAGATATTCCAGGCATTATTTTCAGTACTATTGGATTCGGTTCATTACTTTACGGGTTCAGTGAAGCAGGTAATGATGGATGGGGTTCTAAAACAGTCGTAATTTCATTCATTCTAGGCGCTATTTTCATTGTTCTTTTCGTAATCAGAGAAACAAGAATGAAAATGCCTATGTTGAATTTCGAAGTATTGAAATTCCCAACATTCACATTAACAACACTAATCAACGTTGTTGTTATGATGAGTTTATATGGCGGTATGTTATTATTACCGATCTATTTACAAGATTTACGTGGCTTTACAGCAATTGATTCAGGATTGCTTCTCTTACCAGGTGCTTTAGTAATGGGTCTGTTAGGACCAGTTGCAGGTAAACTTTATGACATGATTGGAATTAAACCGTTGGCTATTTTCGGTATTGCAATTATGACATACGCAACTTGGGAGTTAACTAAATTAACCATGGATACACCATATCTATCAATAATGGGTATTTATGTATTACGTTCATTTGGTATGGCGTTCATTATGATGCCGATTATGACAGCAGGTATGAATGCTTTACCAGCAAGATTAATTTCACATGGTAATGCCCTTGTGAACACGTTGCGTCAATTAGCAGGTTCCATCGGTACTGCAATTTTAGTTACAGTGATGACTAACCAAACTACGCAACATATGAACACTTTCGCACAGGATTTAGATAAAACAAATCCAGCAATTAAAGATCAAATGAAAGAATTAGCTATGAAGTTCGGCGGACAAGATGGTGCAATGCAAGTATTGATGGGATATTTCAAAAAACTTGCGACAGTTGAAGGCGTTAATGACGCATTCTGGATTGCAACTATCTTTAGTCTTATCGCGTTAATTATGAGCTTCTTTATTCAAAGTAAAAAGAAAGCTGCTAAATACGCAAAAGAACATAGCGAATAAGTTAATTAAATATTATGGGGTAAACGACAGTGTTGTAGCGGCACTGTCGTTTTTTTATTCAAAAAAGGTACTAAAAATTCCTATTATCAATAATAAAAAGCAGTGAAACAATCTATCAACTAGAATTGCTTCACTGCTTTATCAAATAATTATTATTTAATTCTGATACGACGATTTCTAAAGAATAGGCTAATGAATAATAAACCGAAACAACATGCTAATAAAGTGACGGCATTATTAAGTGCATCAGCAGTAGTTAAAATCTGCTCAGGTTTGAAACTTAAGAAATATTGACTAAGTGTATCCGCAACACGTTTGGCAGTCTCATTTATAATATTAGATAAACTAAAAGGAATGACAAACATAATTGCGATAATAACCATATTTACAATTTTAATCACTGTACGATTAAAAATTAAAGTTAAGATGGTTAATATCGCACTCAGAGCGCCCGCAAAAAAGAAAATATAAAAAGACAATTTCAATTTATCAATGTTGTCTTGAAGTTGATTGATTTGTGTTAAATCGATATTTTGGGTTGAGATATTTCTCAATGTTTCTTGGAAATTCAAAATTTGTGAGAAATGAATCGGTTCATTGACCAAAACCAAATTGAAAATAGGTTCTTTCCACATGCTGTACATTGAAATTGTAAGCAAGATAAGTACTATAATGTGGATAATCAGGCTTACCCACGAACGTTTTCTTTTAGCAGAATACTTATGACCGCGGTGCAACGGTTGCTGCTCAAGCATGTCTTGAAACTGGCGATGTGATCGTTGAGAGTTCATACTTAAAATAAACAACTCCTTTCCTTGTGTAAAACATTTGTTGTTTTTTACTCGCCTTCTAAATGTATCTCTTTTATTTTAGCACCAATACTTTTAACAATATAGCGTTTTCCTTGTAATTCATAATTATGCGAAAGTGCTAGAGCAGATTGATAAATTTTTTCTGGAGTCCAAATCAATTCGTTATTAAGACTATATTGAGTATCTTGCTCAGATGTAAGATCAGATTCAATTTGTGATGCAATATCGGCTAATTCGCTTTTGAATACTTCATCACTTACGCTTTGATTCAATAACTCTTCGATTGCATGAATCATTTGGCGTCTTCCTTGTAAATAGCCTAATAAAATACCGCGTTCGAACAATTTGTGATCAGGTCCACGTGTAATATTTTCATCAGATTGATTCAATTCGCTGAGTTCCATCTTTACTTCGTCTGATAAATCATACAAAGTTATTCTAATTTCATCTTGAAATAATTGTGTCATGATTTCCCTCCTTTATCAGGAATGTCGATAAGATGACCTAATTGCTTTGGCCATTTAATATCAGGTTGCTCTTTGTAATAATCCTTTATCTGAGTTAGATATTGTTCAGGAAATGGCGCAGACTTCTCTGTATTTTTATCTATTCCCATCATCATTAACTCATTTGTGGCTACTAGATTTTCATTTTCATCGTACATCATTAAAAAGAAGTGGACACGTTTATAATCGTAGTTATAGAGGTAAATACGAATGAAATACGCATCGTTTAATTTTAGTTGCGATAAAAAAGTGGTATGTTCTTCTAAGGTGAAAATAGTGTAATTCAAACGCTCTCGGTCTTCTAATGATAGGCCATGAGAGTAATTAAAAGCATTTGAAGCTTCGCTGAAAACTTTATTAAAATCAGCATCATGCATATGTTGATTGTGGTCTATCATTGAATCATCAACATGGCCTTTGATAGTAAAACATTCCGGCATTACGCATTCTCCTTTTTGAAATCAGAATTACTTCTATTTTACTAAAAATACCATTATGCTACACATAAAAGAAACTATACTGATTGACCTTAAGTGAAAGGGGAAAGAAATGAGCGTCTCGATATATTACCAAACAAAAGAAAAGCCTTTAACATCTGTAAAAAATGCAAAAGAGATACCGTCAGAAGCAACTATCATTTGGTATGATTTAAATGAACCCACAGAAAAAGAAAGTGATGAATTACTTAATCGCTTTGATTTTAATCCGTTAGAAATGGATGATACGATTCATGCGAATCCCAGAGCAAAATATAAAGCATATGACAATTACCAGAATATTGTATTTCATACAATTGCACCAAGAGATTATGAAATTGAAGTACTGAATATTTTTATTATAAACAATATACTTATCACGTATCATCATAATGTTATTAGAGAAGTGAACGAGGTTTATAAGCAAGTTAAAGATAATTTTGATAAAGATTTAGATTGTGAAGACATTGTGTTGTATATGCTAGACCATATTGTAGATAATTATTTTTACTATATCGAAAACATTTCAGACAAAGTATTTACTTTTGAAGACGAACATGGAACTGACCGTACTAATAAATATATGATGGACAATATTTTTGATTTACGTTCAGATATTATTAAATTAAATCGTGTGATTATGCCGATGAAAGACCTTATTGATACACTGCAAAATGAAAGCCAGTTAGTACAAGATAAACGTCATAAAATGTATATACAACACATTACAGATCATATTGATAAAGAAGAAAGTATGTTGCAGACAGCTCGTGATATTACGAGAGAAATCAGAGATAACTTTGAATCTTATACTTCCTTTAGAATGAACCGCGTGATGCAGATTTTAACGATTGTTTCGATGATTTTCTTACCGCTTACGTTGATTGCTGGAATTTACGGAATGAACTTCGAAAATATGCCTGAATTAAAATGGCATTATGGTTACTATGCAACACTAGGACTTATGGTGTTAATTTCATTGGCGTGTATTTGGTATTTTAAACGTAAAAATATGTTTTGATTTTTAATGTTGATTATAGCAAAGGGGTAGCAGAAGCAAGCTTAGATTGGTACACTTACAATAATATAAGTTTAAGAGAACAGAAAGTAGGAAATGCGATGAGCGATTCAAAAAGAGAACAACGAAAAGATGATCATGTAAAAATTGCAATGGCGCAAAATGATCCGCAGCTGACTGATTTTGATAAAGTCAGATTTGTGCATCATTCCATTCCAAGTATAGATGTTGATCAAGTTGATTTATCTGTAAATCTTCCGGATTTTTCAATGTCTTCTCCGCTTTATATCAATGCTATGACAGGTGGCAGTGAATGGACAAAACAAATCAATGAAAAATTAGCTGTAGTAGCCCGTGAAACAGGGTTAGCAATTGCTGTGGGTTCTACACATGCTGCGCTGCGTAATCATAAAATGGCAAGTTCATTTGATATTGTTCGAAAAACCAACCCTGAAGGTATCATATTCAGTAATGTAGGTGCAGATGTACCAGCAGATCTTGCAAAACAATCCGTGGAAATGTTGCAAGCGAATGCATTACAAGTACATGTGAATTCACCACAAGAACTCGTGATGCCAGAAGGTAACCGTACTTTCTCAAACTGGATGGAAAATTTAAGTGAAATTGTCCAAACTGTAGATGTGCCGGTCATCGTAAAAGAAGTCGGTTTTGGTATGAGTCGTGAATTAATTCAAGATTTAAAAGAAATAGGTGTTCGTTATGTCGATGTTAGCGGACGCGGCGGTACCAATTTTGTAAATATCGAAAATGAAAGACGTCAACTTAAGGATATGTCTTATCTTCAAAATTGGGGACAATCTACTGTAGAATCATTACTAGAAAGCAAAAACTTGCAAAACCAAGTTACAGTATTTGCAAGCGGTGGTGTGAGAAATCCGCTTGATGCGATTAAATGTCTTGCTCTTGGCGCTGAAGCGGTTGGGATGTCACGTCCGTTTTTAGAACAAGTAGAAAATAATGGTATTACACAAACGGTAGAATTTGTCGAAGAATTTATTGAACAAATGAAGAAAATTGCAGTAATGCTCAATGCACAAAATATCGAAGACTTAAAGCAAACTAAAGTTGTTTTAGATTCGTCCTTGAAATCATGGGTAGAGCAGCGTAGTTTAGATAATTAAAAAGAAGCCGTTCAATTGGTAGAAGATTGAACGGCTTCTTTTTGTAGCAATTTTGGTTTTGGTAATTGCATTATAAAGACTGCGAAGGAGATCACAATCTTGGTAACGCTTACATACATTATAATTCAATTAGTTGCTTATTTCAATTACGTAAAAGAGAAAATTAACTGAAATATGTATAAATAGTGACGGTAAATATTCATAAAATATAAATTGGAAACAAATCATCTGTAATTGGAAACTAAATGCCATGTGACTGTTTTAAATTTCATGCTAAATTTTTATTAGAAAATAATAGTACTTACTGGAGTGATATCAAGTGAAGAATAATTATGCTATAACAATTAATCCAGTTCAGCAATGCATGAACACAATTAAACAATCATATAAAGCTCAATTAGAAGATTTTGACTTTGAACATTCTTATAATCATGTGGAGCATCTCTCTCAATGGGAACGTCCAGCACTCAGAAATTTTAATACAAAAGTAGAAATCGTAGAACAGTATTTTAATATTAAAAATTACAATCCGCATCATGGCTATTATTTAACGATTAATTCAAAACAAAATACTACAGTTTTAGTTGAATTAAATCATGATATAAGAATGGAAATCAGCAATGCACAGACCACTTATGTTTATGACATTACCTCATATGTGAACAGTAAAGATAATTACTTATATTTGGGTTGCTTACTTAATCGTACACAAGCGCAATTTCCGGATTGCAATTTGATTGAATTTAAAAATCAAAAGTTGAATGCATATCATCAAGCTGAAGAAAGACCTTTAAATTATTCAATTTAAATTGGCATCTAATGGCGTACTGGAATGTAAGAAATTAAACTGCATTGCATATAACATTAAATTCAACATACAGACAAAAAGCTATGACATATCTGTTAAAAACTTGCAATACCGCTTCCAATTACTATATATTGTGGTAATTTAATAACCGGAACACAATATATAGTAAAGGAAGGGGTATTTTTATGCTTGAATTAGAACAAAGTTTAAGTAATTTAATCAATAAAGATCCGACAGTGATAAATGAAAATGCTAATAAAGACAGTGAAACTTTTACAACCATGCGTGATTTAACAGCTGGTGTAGTATCAAAATCATACGCACTTGAATGCTTGTTACCTAAACATGTTGCAGCTGCACACCAATCAGGAGATATTCACTTTCATGACTTAGATTACCATCCATTTCAACCTTTAACGAATTGTTGTTTGATCGATATTGAAGGAATGCTGAAAAATGGATTTGATATCGGTAATGCCCAAGTAGATTCTCCAAAATCTATTCAAACCGCAACTGCGCAAATTGTTCAAATAATTGCGAATGTATCAAGTAGCCAATATGGCGGTTGTACAGTAGACCGTATTGATGAAGTGTTGAGTCAATACGCTGCAATGAATGCTGCAAAACATCGTAAAATCGGTGAACAGTTTGTATATAAAGAACAACTTGATACATATGTACGTATACAAACAGAAAAAGATATTAAAGATGCAATGCAAAGTTTAGAATATGAAATCAATACACTATATACTTCAAATGGCCAAACACCTTTTGTCACATTAGGATTTGGATTAGGAACAGATACGTATAGCCGAATGATACAAAAAGCAATTTTGAATACACGTATCCAGGGATTAGGGCGTCACCATGTTACAGCCATTTTTCCAAAACTGGTATTTTCAATTAAAAAAGGAACTAACTTTTCACCATCTGATCCCAATTATGATATAAAACAACTAGCCTTAGAATGTTCAACTAAACGTATGTATCCCGATGTTTTAAATTATGATAAAACTGTGGAAATATTAGGGGATTTTAAAGCACCGATGGGTTGTCGTTCATTTTTACCTGCATGGAAAAATGAAAAAGGTGAAAATGAAAATAGCGGACGTATGAATCTAGGAGTAGTCACGCTTAATATTCCACGTATTGCGATAGAGACGGAAGGAAACTTAGCAGAGTTTTGGAGACTACTAGATGAACGTATGTTATTGATTCATGACGCATTAAGTTACCGTATCAAACGCTTGCAAGAAGCAACGCCTAACAATGCACCGATATTATATAAGAGCGGAGCTTTCCATAAGAGATTAAGCGAACATGATGAAGTGATGTCATTATTTAAACATCAACGTGCCACTATTTCAATTGGTTACATTGGCTTGTATGAAGCAGCAACAGTATTTTATGGTCCTGATTGGGAAACAAATCCAGAAGCGAAAACATTCACGTTGGATATTTTACATCGTATGAAAGATTTTCAATATCAATGGACCAAGCAATACGATATTTTCTTTAGTTTATACAGCACACCTAGTGAGTCATTAACTGATCGCTTTTGTCGTTTGGATCGAGAACGTTTTGGCTTGATTCCTAATATTACAGATAAGGGATATTATCAAAACTCTTTTCATTATGATGTGCGTAAAGCAGTGTCTCCATTTGAAAAACTCGATTTTGAAAAAGACTATCCTTACTTGGCAAGCGGCGGATATATTCATTATTGCGAATATCCTAAGCTGACACATAACACGAAAGCGTTAGAAGCAGTATGGGATTATGCATATGATAAAGTTAGCTATCTCGGTACCAATACGCCGATAGACAAATGTTATGAATGTGGTTTTGAAGGAGAA
The DNA here is from genome assembly GCF_001618885.1 of Staphylococcus condimenti. Classification (NCBI taxonomy): domain Bacteria; kingdom Bacillati; phylum Bacillota; class Bacilli; order Caryophanales; family Staphylococcaceae; genus Staphylococcus; species Staphylococcus condimenti. Next base: position 2,307,003 of record NZ_CP015114.1, read on the forward strand.
TTTGATACCACTGCTAAAGGTTATACTTGTCCGCATTGCGGTAATCATAATCCTGAAACAGTGGATGTAGTAAAACGTACATGCGGTTATCTTGGCAACCCTGTCCAAAGACCTACAATTGAAGGACGTCAAAAAGAAATCACTGCACGTGTCAAACATATGAAAGAGAAAGGGTCATCTTAATGTTTGAGCAACTGCAAAAAGGGCAGAGACATATTGCTAAAATAGAAAGAGAAAGTTTTGTAGATGGAGAAGGTGTACGTTGCAGTGTATACGTTTCCGGTTGTCCTTTTAATTGTATAGGCTGTTATAATAAGGCATCACAGAATTTTACGTATGGCCAAGTATTTGATGATGAGACCTTAGAAATGATAATTGAAGCGTGTACTCCTGATTACATTGCAGGATTAAGCATCTTAGGCGGAGAACCTTTTTGCAATTTAGATACAGTAGAATGTATCATAAAAGCTTTCCGTAAAAAATTTAAGACACAAAAATCAATTTGGGTATGGTCAGGATTTCTTTTTGAGACGTTAATGCATGATTCAGGACAAAGAAGGGCAGTATTAGAACAGATTGATGTACTAATAGATGGTCCTTTTGTACAAAAACTTTATCAACCTGGATTACCATACAAAGGCTCTTTGAACCAAAGAGTTATAGATGTGCAATCTTCATTAGCAGCATGTTTAGTTAAAGAGTATTAATAAACGAAAAAGTTGAATAAAAAAATAATCCTCGATTGTTAGGTTTAAGATCTAACTCTCGAGGATTTTTTGTTTTATAAATATTGAACGTGTCAGTTTAGTGTTAGTTTTTCCAAGTATCTTCCGCAGCACGCATATCTGATTTGCGCATTCGAGAAACATAGGGATTGCCTTCAACAGTGAAACGAAGCGGTTTATGCGTCCATTCACCTTTATTGGGAACGCCTATGCGCGGGCTTTCAAGAATCGAACCAGGATATCTGCGTGCTTTTGTATCAATTGAGAGCGGCCCTTCATTTAAGCGAAGACCATCTAATGCCATCGACATATTAAAGGCACGTGTCCATTTACCAGGTCCGTTCGTTAAATCGATACCTTCTTTGCCATTTCTATTTTCTATCATTTGATCAGTAATTAACTCTGGCTCCAGTGCACGAATAAGTACACCTTCAGCAGTTCCAGCAGGTTGTGTAACGAGATTAATTAGTAGATGTGTATGCATCACATGTGCATAAATAGTACCGCCATCTTTATACATTGATTGTACACGCGGTGTTTGACGGCCATTATAAGTATGTGCGGCTTCATCAATTTTCCCTAAATAAGCTTCTGTTTCAACAATATAGCCGGAAAATTGATTTTCACCATCATCAAAAGTTAACTTTACACCTAATAAATCTTTCGCGATTTCTGGTGTGGTACGATTGATAAAATCCATTTCTATTTCTGTCCCCCTTATCAAATATACGTTTATACTTAATATTTATTTTAAGCAATTTTCTCAGTTTTTAACAATAATGTGATTAAAAGTACTGTGAAACCAGTAATAGTAAAATGTAAACATTGTAAAAATATTAAGATTGAGGCGAGGATACGGGAATGATATGTTAATATTATAATAAATACTTTCGACAAACTATAATCTTTTCTAATATTTAATCAAATTTTCTAGTCTTATAAGATAAATATAATACTGAAAGTAAATAGATATTGTTGAAACATTATGAGGAGGAGATGTTATTGGAGAAAAGAGTGGGGTTCGGTGAATCTTTTAAATTGTTTTGGAAGAATTATGTGAACTTCAAAGGACGTGCAACACGTCCTGAGTACTGGTTTATGACTTTATGGAGTTTTATTATTTTCCTTCCAATTACAATCATTTTATTTATCGGCATGAGTATTATGATTGCAGGTGGTGTAAATGATTCAGATGGCCTTATAGCTATCGGTGCGTTATTATATTTTGGTCTATTAATTATCGTCACGTTAATCGGACTTGCAATGTTGCTTCCATCTATCGCTTTATTATTCCGTCGTTTTCATGATACTGGAAGATCAGCTAAATTTTATTTCTTTTACTTAGGTTATGCAATAATTGGTTATATTGTTGCGATTATAGCAATCAATGTATCTGATGCAGCAGCTTGGTCTATCGTTTTAAGTGTATTAATTTGGTTAGGTTATATGGCTTTTGCAATTTATATGTTAGTGATAACAGTTTTACCAAGTGAACCAAGAGACAATAAATATGGTCCTGTGCGCGGAAGTGCTCGTATACAAGCAGGTGATTCACATTGGAGAAACACGTAGGGTTTGGTAAGGCGTTTATTCTCTTTTGGAAAAATTATATTAACTTTAAAGGTCGTTCTACCAGAGAAGAATTCTGGTGGTGGATATTGTGGTACTTTATTATAGACCTTATATTTCTTATTATGGGGTTAATAGGTTTTGTGTTGATCAGTAGTAGCAGCAGTGCAGGCCAATTAATGGGGACGCTTTTCTTAATAGGTGCAATATTTTTATGGGTATTATTTGCACTTGTGACGCTTGTTCCAATGTTGGCATTGAAAATACGCCGATTTCATGACACAGGACGTAAGATGACAATCCCCATTATATATTTTGTATTATCAAATGGGCTGTCGTTTTTTGCGAATTTTATTCCAGATGATTTCTATGACATAACAGTGCTGGCAATAGTATTTTTGATATTTGTTATAGTAAATATTATTTTGTTTGTTTATATAGTGATAGTAGCAGCATTACCAACTAGAAAATAGCAGCAGTATAAAGTTGAGGTACTTTACAGAGAGGAAGACATAGTATGGAAGAACGTGTAAGTTTTGGAGAAGCTTTTATTCTTTTTTGGAAAAATTATATTAATTTCACTGGAAGAGCTCGACGAGCAGAATTCTGGTGGTGGATGTTATGGTCCTCTTTTTTATTTGTACCACTTAGTGCACTTGCAATTATTATCGTTGCAGCAATGTTTTTTACTTTGCTGAATGGATTGATACTTGATATGTTTTTCTCATTATTTGTATTGATTATATGTGTGATTTTATTTGTATTAATATGTTTAGTACTTTTCATACCTAATTTATCACTTTTAATCAGACGTTTTCATGACACTGGGAGATCGATGATTGTACCGATAATTTATATGGCTGTCATTTTGGGTTATAACTTTATTCAACCTATTGTTGCAGCAAATATTAATGAGAATAATAGTGTGCTTTGGATATTTGCATTGTTGTTTATGCTTACTTTTACAGGATTAACTATTTATATTTTAATAGTGGTTTTATTACCAAGTCAGCCTGAAGATAACAAATATGGACGTGGGCCTGCTGGTAAAAAATTCGAGCAAGGCCATACACCAACTTCTCACAAATCATATTCTGAAACCACATCAGGCAGTCATCATACACATTACGAATAAGATATTCTAAAGACGATTTCTAGATTTAGTTAGAAATCGTCTTTTTGTTTTGATTAATATTAACGTCATTTTGACTAATATACTTGTCAAAATGACAAAGATAATATAGTATGTTGAATAACGGAGGTTGGAAATATGAGAACACGCTTAAAAGAATTAAGGGCACGAGATGGTTATAACCAAACACAACTTGCTAAAAAAGCAGGAATTTCACGACAAACAGTTTCTTTAATTGAAAGAAACGAATTCATGCCTTCCGTACTTACTGCTGCTAAGATAGCACGTATTTTTGGAGAACGGATTGAGGATATATTTATTTTTGAGGAGGATGAATATGAGTAATACAAAGAAAAATACGCTCTATTTAAGCAAAATTTTATTAGGAGGATTAGTAGGAGGAATAATCGGTTTTCTATTCTCTTTGCGATCTGGAATTAAATTACCTGCTTTCATGGATGTATTTGATACACAAGTCAGCACGGGCATTACTATTTTAATAGTAATAATTTGCGGTATTTTCATGTTGAAATATTTAAGAAGCGCATATAATTTTAAGCAAAAATCTGAAACACTAGAGAATTACGCTGATGAATATAATCAAGCATATAACCAGAAGTTCTTAAAAGCGAGCTGGTTTTATCAAGCAACTATTGTTATCACATTGCTCAATATGATACTCGTTGCGATTTTTAAAGAAAATATGAATAATCAATGGGGATTAACGACTATTCCTTTACTCATTAGTGCCGCTTTTGCAATAAGTTATAATATTATGTTGCCGAAAATAGATCCAAGATTGCCTAAATACAATGATTCTAATTATATTGGTAAAATGATTTCAGCGATGGATGAGGGAGAAAAATATATATCTTATTCTGCACTTTTTAAACTTTATCATTATAACATTATGGCGATTATGATGATGGTAATTTTATTAGCTTTTTATTCAGCTGCTACTCATACCGACCAATTCATAGCATTGTCAGTGTTAATGGTACTCTATATTTTCAATATTGTTTTCTACTATGCCAAAATCAGTAAGTATTATAAACAATAATATTGTAAAGTTTATGAAAATATATAGATAAGCTACAGAAATGTCCTGACAGTATGATAATATTAAGATAAGAATTATATATAATTTAAAACTTAAAAAATAACGCAAAGGAGATGAGGCGCATGTCATTAGATTTAAAGAATGTCACTAAAAAATATGGCGATAAAACAGTTGTTAATGATATTTCATTAACGCTAGAGAACGGTAAAATGTTAGGTTTTTTAGGACGGAATGGGGCAGGTAAAACAACAACCTTCAGAATGATTCTAGGATTAACGCCGCTGACAGAAGGTTCTGTTACATATAATGGTAATAAGATGGGCGAAAACATGTTTAATAAAGTTGGTTATCTTCCTGAAGAACGCGGCTTGCACCCTAAAATGAAAGTCAAAGATGAATTGAAATATCTTGCGACACTTAAAGGTATGCCGAAAAAAGATTTTGACAAAGCATTAGATTATTGGTTAAATCGTTTCAAAATCACGGAAAATAAAGATAAAAAAATAGAATCGCTCTCAAAAGGGAACCAGCAAAAAATCCAATTACTCGCAAGTTTGATTCATCGTCCAGAGTTATTGATTTTAGATGAACCTTTCAGCGGCTTAGATCCTGTAAATGTAGAATTACTAAAGTCTGCAGTTAAAGATTTAAACAAGGAAGGCACGACAATTATTTTCAGTTCTCATCGAATGGAACATGTAGAAGAACTTTGTGATGATGTTTGTATTTTAAATCACGGAGATTTAGTTTTACAAGGGGATATACAAGCAATTAAAGATCAATTTGATTTAAAAAAAGTTTTAATTGAAACAGATAAAAAGCTTGAAGAATTGGAAGATATAGAAGGGGTTTCTCAAGTCAATCGATCTAAACGAGAGATTACGTTGACTGTAGAAGACCAAGCAACTGCAGAACGTGTATATGAAGTAGTGACAAAAAGTGGATTTGTTAAACGATTCCAAGTGTTAGAACCTTCTATTCAAGATATCTTTATTGAAAAAGTAGGTGATATTCATGAGTAAATTCTGGGCTACATTTTCTTTAACGTACATGAATAAAATTAAATCACGTGCTTTTATCATTATGACAGTAATTATTGCGTTGTTAATAATTGGCGGTGCAAATGCTAATAAAATCATTGATATGTTTAGCGGAGGTCCCGATAAAATCGGAATTGTATCTGATAATCAGCAAGTATATCAACTAGTAAAATCACAGAGTGAAAAAATTGAAGATAAAGGAACCAAATTTCAACATGTTTCTGAAAGGCAAGCTATCAAGGATGTAAAAAATGAAAAGCTGGATAAAGCCTATATTATTAAAACAAAAGGAAAACAAATTGATGGAGAGATTGTTAGTAAAGATTCAGTTTCTGATGAAACAAAACAAAAATTAGAAAGTATCCTTACACCTATACAAACACAAGCCATTGCGAAAAGTGTTAATTTGAGTCCTAAAGATCTTCAAGCTTTACAGCAACAAAGTAAAGTAACTGCCAAAGCTGTTGGTAAGGATGCTAAACAGCTTTCTGAACAAGATAAAGTAGCTAATATTATAATTTTATATGCAGGTATTATGTTAATGTTCTTTATCATCCTTAATTATGCCAACCAAGTAGCCATGGAAGTGGCAACTGAAAAAACATCACGTGTTATAGAAATGGTAATCACAAGTATTTCGCCTATCCAGCACATATTAGCCAAAATCACAGCAATTATCGCAGTGGCATTTACTCAAATTTTGATTTTTGTGGTAATAGGGGCAATTAGTATTTATCTGTCTGATTTAAGAGATATCGTAAAGAAATTCAATATTAAATTTACTGATGTTACAACACAATTACTAATTGTCGGTGTGATTTGTTTAATCATTGGTGTTATTTCCTACACGATACTCGGTACTATTTTGGGTTCATTAGCAACTCGGATTGAAGACATGAATCAAGCATTAATGCCGATGACTGCGGTGAGTTTCATTGCTTTCTATATTGCCATCTTTAGTTTAAATACACCTGAAACGACACTAACTAAAATCACAAGCTTTATTCCGTTGATTTCACCGTTTGTATTGTTCTTAAGAGCTTCTACGCCAGAGTTACAATTATGGGAAATTATTGTCAGTGTATTGCTTTCTGTAATTGTGATGGTACTATTGCTATTTATCGCAGTTCGCAGTTACAGAGATTCTGTACTTACTTTCGAAAAAGGACTCATTAAAGGGTTAAAACGCGCATTTAAAAAGTAATAATTGTACAATTTATGTTCAAAAGTTAATCAAAGGCACACCTTTGCTAGATTGTATCTAGTCATCGGTGTGCCTTATTGTTAAAATATATAGTGAGGAAAGTAATAAACAGGTGGCAAACAATAATGATTTATCCTATTTTAATATTTATTTTAGCAGGGTTGTGTGAGATTGGCGGCGGTTATCTTATTTGGCTATGGTTGAGAGCATCGCAATCACCGCTCTTTGGATTGCTGGGAGGCATTCTTTTAATTTCATACGGCATTGTCGCAACGTTTCAAGTATTTCCGACGTTCAGCCGAGTTTATGCCGCTTACGGCGGAGTATTTATTGTGATGAGTATTTTGTGGGGATACGTATTTGATAAACAGACACCAGACAAATACGATGTTTTGGGCGCAATTGTTTGTATTATTGGTGTCTTAATCATGCTGCTGCCTGACAGAAGCTGATTTTGAAGCGGTGAGTTAGGAAAGGGTGTATTGAAATGATGTTTACGAGAGTGGAACACCAAAGAAACGGACTCGATTTAATCAAAATTGATAACGATGAAGCGAAAATTGTATTTACGAATTATGGGGCAAGAATTGTATCTTGGAAATACGAGGATAACAATATTGTCTTAGGAAATGTAGTAGAAGCGGATGAATTCTATCGAGAAAACCCCTTTTATTTTGGCGCATCTGTAGGTCGTTATGGCGGTCGAATTGCAGACGGCAAATTTGAACTTGAAGATCAAACCTATCAATTAGAACAAAACGATCCACCAAACCATTTACATGGTGGTTCAAATGGTATTGACCACCATTTCTTTGATTATGAAATCAAAGATGAAAATGGCGGTTATATACAAATTATTTTCACGACAACGATTAAAGAAGCAGATGATCATTATCCAGGAGATATTAAATTAAAGATTATACATACGTATGATATCGATAACCGATGGTCTATTGAGTACTATGCAGAATCTGATCAAACTACGTTATTCAATCCGACAAATCATGTCTATTTCAATTTAAATCGGGATAATAAAGAAGTAGATAATCATTATTTTACAAGTGATAAACTAAATATTCATTTACTTAATGACCAGAATTTACCAGAAGCTGCGTCATCATTAGATTTAGTAGATTTATTTAATAAAAATAAGATTCGTTTAACAGAAATGTTTGAAAGTGATAATGTCGATCTTAAAAAACAAATGCAAACATATAATGGTCTAGACCATCCGTTTTCTATTGGAGATGAATTACTTGTAGAAAATAGTCAATTCCTTTTGAAAATGAAAACAGATATGCCGAATGTAGTCGTATTTACATTTAATGATACAAGCAGTTGGAAAAGTGATATGAATATTTATAAAGCACATTCAGGTTTTACGTTAGAAGCTCAAAACTTACCGAATGATATTAATTTATTAGGAAAAGATGCACCGTCAATTTTACAGAAAGACCAAGCATTTTATTCTAGAACAACGTATCAAATCATTGAAAAATTGTTGTAAATTGAAAACAAGGAGTATTCATCATGGATATAAAAGAGTTGAAATTAAAAACTGTTGATGATGCAGTAACAGAGATTAAGGACGGCATGATTGTTGGTATAGGTACCGGCACCACAATTGAACTATTATTACCTAGAATTGCAGCTTTATTGGATGACGGCACTCAAATTACGGGTGTATGTACTTCAAATAAAACTGCATTGATAGCTAAAGAACTCGGAATTAAAATCGTTGATGTGAATGATGTTGATTATATCGATGTTGCAATTGACGGTGCAGATGAGTTTGACTCTGATTTGAATTTAATAAAAGGTGGCGGCGGAGCATTATTCCGTGAGAAAGTCATTGATGATATGGCAGAACGATTTGTCGTGATTGCTGATGAAACTAAGTTTGTTGATTATCTTGGTCAAACATTCAAGCTGCCGGTTGAGGTAGATAAATTCAATTGGTTACTTGTATCGAAAAAAATCGCAAAAGATACAAAAGCAATTGTTTCACGCAGAAACGTTGAAGATATTCCGTTCGTTACTGATAACGGAAACTATATTTTAGATGTAGAATTGCCTCCGCATACAAACCCTTATGAAATGCATGAATACTTAATTCATTTAACGGGTGTTTTGGAAACAGGTTATTTCCTTGATGTGACTGATCGTGTCATTATCGGAACAAAGGAAGGCGTTAAAATTCTGGATAAAGCAAAATAAAAGAAAAGGCTGATGGGTTCGATGCGATACTGCAACGAATCTATCAGCCTTTTTGTTAGCGTCTGTGATTATTATTTGAAAACGGAGAACGTTTATTTGTTTCAGTGTTCTCTTCTGTATTTTCTTCTGAATGCTTAATCTCATCTTTTGCTTCTTTAACAGCAGATGATGTAGGACGCGTTTCTTCATCAGTTTTGTCAGTGTTTTCTTGTTCAGTTGAAGTCTTATCAGGAACTTCTTTTTCTTTAGCTTCTGCTTCAGCTGCAGGTGATGTTTTAATATCGTCATCTTCATGATCTTTTGGATAATCAAGATAATTATCAGGCTCTACCTCTTCTAATGAGTCTTTAGTGAAGTAGTAAAGACAAGCTCTAACAATCAAGCTTAGTATGATATAAACTGCTGCAACAGCTGCTGTACTTAAAGCAATGACTTTCATTGAGAATAAATCACCGATTTCTTCGCTGAAGAAAAAGACGAGCGCAAAGGTCATAGCAGCATGGAAAATAACTGCGATATAAATCGTACGTCCTTTAGTTGCACGGATTAATTCTCCAATAATCATTGAGAAAGAAAAACTGTACAATAAATTATAAAGTGTGAATTCAGTCGAATATGTAGTGTTTACATTCCATATTGCGTATAAGACACCAACAATAATAGAAGCAAAAAAAGTATTCGTTTTTGTTTCAACAATATTTTGTAAATAAGAGCGGAAACCGAATTCTACGAAAAATGCCATGAATAAATGACCAATTAAAATGGTCCAAATTGAAACAGATAAATTTTTTGATTGTAATAAGATAAAGCTATCTGCATAGTTATTAAAGACATACATGCAAATAATAAAAATAATAAGTGGCAATATAAGTGCCAATAATACTCGTTCAATCACCTTAAAGCTTAATGAAAGCTTCAAGCTTGCGATTTGAGCGCGCTTGTTTTTAAATACGATGATACAAATAATTGCTGCAATAAAAGGTGCTAGAGTACTCATGTCAAAAACAAAACGCTTGAATGGTACCTCTGCCTGAAAATCTTTCAGAATCAATGGGAAGGCAAATGCAAGTACAAAGAAGACAAAAATCGTCATAGCCCATTGGAAACCTGATATACGTTTCATGTTCATTTTTTTGAAACCTCCAATTAAATACGGGGTGATTCCATACAATATTCTACGGTTGCATTGCACTGTTGAGTTATAAAGTCAAACGGGTGTTGTAATTAAAAGTCCAACCGCTTCATCGCGGTCTTATTTTATATAAATTTACCGTATGGAAACAAAAAACACCTAATTGCATTATACATCTGAATAAAACAGAAATAAATTACTTGTTAAAAAATGACTCTGAATTGAAATACCATTGTAAAGGTTGTATCAGACCTATTTGTATGAAAGCGTTTTGACTGTTATGAGAGTAGGGTAGAGAGGACCTATAAAGCATAAATAACATTCAGTAATTGAAACAAGGTATACAAGCACTTATACTTAAAGTGATGACGATTTTAAGGAGGATATGGAAATGTATAAACAAGCCAACCCAGATTTATGGCAAGGTAGAATTGATAGTGAAACGGATGAGTCGCAATTTCGACACTTCCAAACAATTGAATTGAAGGACATCAATGAAACGAAAGTGGATAAAAAAGCAGGCACAGGGATTTTAGGATATGCAGTAGATAAAGGTGTGGAACTAAACAACGGACGTGTCGGAGCACAAGAAGGACCAGACGCAGTGAGAAAAGCATTCGGAAATTTATCTGTACTTACACCATGTCCTGTATATGATTATGGGAATGTTTATCACGATCATGATCATTTAATCGATACACAAGAAGAATATGCTGATTTAGCCGCTAAAATGTTTCAAAATCATAACTATTCATTTTTAGTCGGCGGAGGCCATGATATTGCATATGCGCAATATTTAGCAATGCGCAAAGCCTATCCGGATTCTTCAATTGGTGTGATTAATATTGATGCACATTTCGATACACGTAAAGCAGACTCGTCTACTTCTGGAACAAGCTTCAGACAAATTCTTGAAAGCGATGATAATGCAGATTATTTTGTGTTAGGTATTCAATCAGCAAGCAATACAAAAAGTTTATTTGATTATGCGGATGAACGCGGTATTGAATATGTAACAGCAGATGAAATCTTGCATGAAATTTCACCAACTATCAAAGATAAAATCGATCATTTTATTAACCGCCATGATGTCATCATGTTTACAATTTGTATGGATGTTGTAGACAGTGCTTTTGCACCAGGCGTAAGTGCACCAGCGGTAAATGGCTTAACACCGCATATCATTTTAGAGTTATCTCGTCGCGTAGTGGGACATCCGAAATTAGTTTCAATCAGTGTAGCTGAAACTAACCCGTTATATGATATGGATAACCGCACAGCAAAATTAGTCGCATTGTTCTTGCATAACTTTATACATTAACAGCATAACAACAGGCAAAACGGACAGCATTTCATGTACTGCAACCTTGAAGTCATACTTTCGGGTTCAATACATGACAGCTGTCCGTTATTTTTATATTTTCCAATAAGAGATACATTCATCGATTAATGTATTGGCTGGTTCAGATAATTTTCGCTGTTCTAAATAATTGATATAAATGGTCCGTTCAATCGACGGTTTGATTTTGACAGCATTTAAATGATTGGCCGAAAAAGATTGATAATAAAAGCGCGGGATGATGGTATAACCTAATCCACGATGCACAAATGTGGTTGCTGCTTCAAAACGATCAGTTTCTAACACAATATTAGGATGGATATTTAAATGCTTAAAGTACTCATCAAGATGCTTTCTTACTTGGTATTGACGATTCGGCAAGATGAGCGGGAGATGCTGCAAGTCGTCTGCTTTTTGAACAGATTCTTTAATTGCATCTTTTGGTGTAATCAAAACATACGGCTCATTGTATAAAGGTACAGAAACAATACTATCTCGTTCTATTTTTTCATTAGACAATGCAAAGTGCACATCGAAATTCAACAAGCTTGAAATAATAGTTTCCATACTATGCTGCTCCAAGATTTGATAACGTTGTTTTTCATACTCATGATGATGCTGCTGTATGACCATCGCGATCCAAGAACTTGTGGATTCTAAAATAGAAAAATTTATTCGCGGCGCATCTGAAATATTCAAATCATACATACGGTCTAAAGTTTTATGATAGGTATCTACAAGAGATTGAGCATATTTATAAAACTGAATACCTTTTTCAGTAATTTTCAATTCTTTAGTCGTTCGAATAAATAAAGGATAACCTAAATCTGCCTCCATTTTTTTAATAGAAGTGGTTAGTGAAGGTTGGCTGATATGTAAAAATTGAGCGGCTTTTGTAAAGCTGTTATAACGAACTACAGCTAAAAAATATTCCAGTTGTACGATTTTCATAGTCAAAACAGTCCTTTCAATTTTTAATTAAAGATGTATTAAGTTCTGCTTTAAATTATAAAGTAATTTGAAAAAACATGTGATATATTTACAATTTGCAAGCTACTTGAAACGCTTTTATCAAAGGATTTAAACCTACTTATAGTTTTAAACTATGAATAATTAGTTTATTTATATTTGATGCTTATATTTTAGCATATTATACTTATGATGTGAGGCAAGGGATACATCAAACAATTCAGACTGAATTTTTGGAAAATTCAAGAAATAAGATTAAGTTCTATTCTCTTATTGAAATGGCAAATTGAGACGATATCGGCGTTAATCTTTTTTGTTGAACTTTCTTAAGATGTTATCCGCTTGCTATCTTTTCCTAGGAGAAATCAAACACATGATTTTTCGAAAGCAAGCAAAAGTACATAAGGGGTTAAAACGTACTTTCGAGTGCTTGCAGCACATCGACAACTATATACCAGATTCAGTGAATAGTATGATATGGAGCTTAAGTCATCTAGGTTCAATCATAGTCAGAGCTTTCACATACTTGTAAAACAAAGGGGTGTCAAGTATGAAAACTGAAGCAAACTTATTATCTGAAGAGATGGAACTCCAATCTAATTCAAAAACTGCCCAAAGTGAAAAAGGGGTAAAAATGTGGCGGTTTTACGTATTTAGTTTTATTGGAATTCTATGCTTCTTCGTTCCAGTGACAATCGGCGGGACAAATACTATTATTGTCGACCATGTACATTTATGGATCAGACAGCTGCTTGGTCCGGCAATGCCTTATGTAGCGTTGCTTTTGATTATAGCTGGAGCAGGATTGCCCATCGTCAGGCAAGATTTTAAAAAATCAGTGACTGATTTTGTCATTGTCCTTTTTAAAGTGCTTGGTGCAGTCATCGGTATCATGTATGTATTTAAGATTGGTCCAGCATTACTTTTCAATCAAGATTATGGCCCGTTCTTATTCGATAAATTAATGTTGCCGTTAAGTATTTTGATTCCGATAGGTGCTGTTGCACTTTCATTATTAGTAGGTTACGGATTGCTTGAATATATCGGCGTTTTGATGCAGCCGGTTATGCGTCCGCTCTTTAAAACGCCAGGTAAATCAGCAGTTGATGCGGTAGCTTCTTTCGTAGGAAGTTATTCATTAGGACTACTGATTACGAATCGTGTTTATAAAGATGGTATGTATAACAAAAAAGAAGCGGTTATCATTGCGACTGGATTTTCAACAGTATCAGCAACTTTCATGGTTATCGTAGCCAATACATTAGGTTTAATGGAACACTGGAATTTATTCTTCTGGAGTACATTAGTGATCACTTTCGCAGTCACTGCTATTTCCGCTCATTTACCGCCGATTCGCGGCGAGTCAGAAAAATACTATGAAGGTCAAGAAGGAGAGAAGGAAGTAGAAGTGACTGGCAGTCGATTTAAAGCAGCATACGACGAAGCTAAACGTCAATCTTATAATTCACTTCCATTGCTGAAAAACATTTGGCTGAACGTTAAAGATGGACTTGAAATGACGGTGGCGATTTTACCATCTATTTTGTCTATCGGTTTTGTCGGATTACTTTTAGCAAACTTCACACCGATTATTGATTGGTTAAGTTACATTTTCTATCCATTTATCTATATCTTCCCGATAGATGATAAAGCATTGCTGGCAAAAGCTTCAGCAATTTCGATTATTGAAATGTTCTTACCATCATTAATTGCAGTCAAAGCAACAATGGCTGTGAAGTTTGTGACAGCAATTACAAGTATTTCTGCAATTATTTTCTTCTCTGCATTAGTACCTTGTATTTTAGCAACGGATATTAAGATCCCAGTTTGGAAATTAGTATTTATCTGGTTCATCCGTGTTGCTTTAACACTATTGATTGCAATTCCATTCGCGTTATTAATTTTTTAGTAAATAAATGAAACAAAGGAGAGATTGATTATGACTAAAGAGGTAACTGCAAACGGCAGACAAATCAAAGCAAAAAAAGGTTTAGAAATCGAATGTAAAGGATGGGAACAAGAAGCGGTTCTACGAATGTTGTATAACAACTTAGATCCAGAAGTTGCAGAACATCCTGATAAATTAGTAGTTTATGGCGGTATTGGTAAAGCAGCCAGAAACTGGGAAGCATTTGATGCAATTGTCGATACATTACGTCGTTTAGAAGATGATGAGACAATGTTGGTACAATCTGGTAAGCCTGTTGCTGTTTTCAAAACACATAAAGAAGCACCTCGTGTGTTACTTTCAAACTCTGTGTTAGTACCTAAGTGGGCTAATTGGGAACATTTCCATGAATTAGATAAAAAAGGCTTGATGATGTACGGTCAAATGACTGCAGGAAGCTGGATTTATATCGGTTCTCAAGGTATTGTTCAAGGTACTTATGAAACATTTGCAGAATTAGCAAATCAACACTTCGGCGGTTCATTAAAAGGTACAATTACATTGACTGCAGGATTAGGCGGTATGGGTGGTGCACAACCGCTAGCAGTAACAATGAATGAAGGTGTTGTAATCGGTGTAGATGTGGATCCTACACGTATTGAAAAACGTATTGATACGCGTTATTGTGACATCATCACTTATTCTTTAGATGAAGCATTAGAAAAAGCGCAAGAAGCGAAAGAAGCAGGCAAACCATTAGCAATCGGTTTAGTGGGTAATGCACCTGAAGTTTATGAAGAAATTTTAAAACGCGACTTCCCGATTGATATCATTACTGACCAAACTTCAGCACATGATCCATTAAATGGTTATGTTCCAGAAGGTTTATCTTTAGAAGAAGCGGATAAATTACGTGAAGAAAATCCAGAACAATATGTGAGATTATCTTCTCAATCAATGAAAAAACATGTATCTGAAATGTTAGAATTCCAAAAACGCGGTGCTGTAGCATTCGACTATGGTAATAACATTCGTCAAGTTGCTTTTGATGAAGGAGAAGAACATGCATTTGACTTCCCAGGATTCGTTCCAGCTTATATTCGTCCATTATTCTGTGAAGGTAAAGGACCTTTCCGTTTCGCAGCATTAAGTGGGGACCCTAAAGATATCGAACGTGCTGACCAAGCAATGCGCGAGCTTTTCCCTGAAGATGAAAAATTAATGCGCTGGTTGGATATGGCAAGTGAAAAAATTGCATTCCAAGGGTTACCATCTCGTATTGCTTGGTTAGGCTATGGCGAACGTGCAAAAATGGGATTGAAATTGAATGAACTTGTAAGAAATGGCGAAATTTCAGCACCGATTGTTATCGGTCGTGACCACTTAGATTCAGGTTCAGTAGCATCACCTAACCGTGAAACTGAATCAATGAAAGATGGTTCAGATGCAGTAGGTGACTGGGCAATTTTAAATGCTTTAATTAATACAGCAGCAGGCGGTTCTTGGATTTCATTCCACCATGGCGGCGGTGTTGGCATGGGCTATTCATTACATGCTGGTATGGTTGTTGTTGCCGATGGTTCAGACCGTGCAGAAGAACGATTAAAACGTGTATTAACGACAGATCCGGGTATGGGTGTAGTAAGACACGCAGATGCAGGATATGAAATTGCGATTGAAACAGCGAAAGAAAAAGGTGTCGATATTCCAATGTTAAAGGAGCAAGATTCTAATGAGTAATGATTTAGTAATCCAAAATATTGCACAATTAATTTTACCGAAAAAAACAGATAAACCGTTAAAAGGTAAAGAACTTGATCAATTGAATGTGGTAGAAGACGGAACAGTTGTTGTAGACAACGGTAAAGTTGTTTATGCTGGTCCGCATTCAGACGAATATGAAGGTAAAGAAACAATTGATGCGACAGGCAAAGTTGTTTCACCTACTCTAGTAGATGCGCACACGCATTTAGTATTCGGCGGTTCAAGAGAGCATGAAATGGCATTAAAACGCCAAGGCGCTTCTTACTTGGAAATTTTAGAACAAGGCGGCGGCATTCTTTCTACAGTAAAATCAACACGTGAAGCTACTGAAGAAGAACTGTTCAAAAAAACAGATAAAGCATTACGTGAAATCATGTCTTATGGTGTATTAACTGTAGAAAGTAAAAGTGGCTATGGTTTAGATAAAGAAAATGAATTGAAACAATTAAAAGTTTCTCATGAACTTGAAGATAAATATGGTATTACTATGAAACACACTTTCCTAGGACCGCATGCGGTACCAGAGGAAGCGGAATCTAGTGAAGCATTCTTACAAGAAATGATTGACTTGCTTCCAGAAGTGAAAGAGTATGCTGACTTTGCGGATATCTTCTGTGAGACTGGAGTATTTTCAGTTGAAGAATCTAGAAAATATATGCAAGCAGCAAAAGATTTAGGCTTTGATGTAAAAATTCATGCTGACGAAATTGATCCATTAGGCGGATTAGGATTAGCAATCGATGAAAATGCAATTTCTGCAGACCACTTAGTTGCTTCAAGCGAAGAAGATAAAAAAGCATTGCATGATAGTAATACAGTCGCTGTGTTATTACCAGGTACAACTTTCTACCTTGATAAAGAAGGCTATGCAGACGCACGCGGCATGATTGATAATAATGGTGCTGTAGCAATTGCATCAGACTTCAACCCAGGTAGTAACGTGACTAACAATCTTCAATTGGTAATGACAATTGCCAGCTTGAAATTGAAATTATCTCCAAATGAAGTTTGGAATGCAGTTACAGTTAACGCTGCTAAAGCGATTGATGCAGATGCAGGTACGTTAGAAACTGGCGATGACGCAAACTTCGTTATCTGGGATGCGCCAAACTATGAATATATTCTTTATCATTATGGTATCAACCATGCTGAAAATGTATATAAAGACGGAGAATTATTTATCGATAATACAATCAAAGTCAACACTGAATCTGAAAAAAGCAAAGCTTAATATTTAAACAAATAACATGGGAGCTGCGATACTTGAAAATACAAGTATTGCAGCTCTTTTTTGATGTGTATTTAAGTTCTGTTCTCTAAAATATTCTGACAACTATGTTAAGATATAGGAATATAGAAAAAGAAGGGGAGAGCAATCGTGAGAGTTGAACGTTATGCAGAAGAGTGGCAAGGAAATATTAAAGATAACGTATTTGCAGGTATTCTAATTGCTCTTTCAGCATTGCCTGGTGCGATTGCTTATTCATTTATAGTCGGCATGAATCCATCTATCGGCTTATTGAGTATGGGGATTATGACGATAGTACTCAGTCTGACGGCCGGACGTACATTGATGATTACTGGTCCAAGCAGCGGTATTGCTTTAGTAGCAGCACCGCTTGTAGCCAGCCATGGACCGATGTATTTAATTGCTGCCAGTATGGTAATGGGTGTTTTACAAATACTATTTGGAATCTTTAAAGTAGGTTGGTTGATTGATCGTATCCCTATAGCAGTTGTTATTGGTTTTATGAACGCATTAGCGCTACTTTTAATGTCTTCTCAGGTGCCGAGTATATTCGGTATTTCAACTGCAACATACATTTTTGCGATACTTTCTTTTTTAATCATTTGGCTTGTACCGCGCTGGATTAAATTTATACCAGCACCGCTTATTTCAATTATTATTTTAACCATTATCGCACATACAATTCACCCTCATTTGAAATATGTGCATGATTTAGCAGATATTCATGTGGTGATTCCGAAGTTGCAATGGGAGGTTCTGCCGTTATTTACTAATACACATGCTTTATCAGTTATTCTTGGTTATGGATTGACGATGGCGATAGTCGGTACACTGCAATCTCTTTTAACTGCTAAAGCGTTAGATGTTTTAACAAATGTAAGAAGCAATGAAAATCAAGAATCTATGGCACAAGGATTAGCTAATTTTGCTTCTGGTTTGTTTGGTGGTTTTGGCGGCAGTGCATTAGTAGGACAATCTAAATTTAATGTGAAAATAGGGGCTACAGCACGTTTTTCTACTTTAGTCACGGCATTTTTCTTATTGCTCACTATCTATGTATTAGGTCCTGTAATTTCATTGATTCCCATGGTAGTGTTGGCTACGGTTTTAATATCAATCGCATTTAACACTTTTGACAGAAGAACTTGGATAGCAATTAAAAAAGCGCCTGTTCAGAATACAGCGACTATTTTAATCACAATGATTGTCACTTTGACTACAAACAACTTAGCTTTCGGTGTCATTTCCGGGACAATTATCTATTTTATCGTTAATTTTTTCAAAAAAGGATGGGATAAAGATGACAGACATCAATCAAGTTAAAGAATGGAGACGTACATTTCATCGTTATCCAGAAGTATCATATAAAGAGTTTGAAACTACAAAACGTATTCGTCATATTTTAGAGGAAAATAATATTAAAATTGTAGACTATCCGCTTCAAACTGGTCTTGTTGCTGAAGTAGGTCAAGGGGATACAGTTGTGGCTTTACGCACAGACATTGATGCATTGCCGATAATAGAACAAAACGAAAGCGATATTCAATCAACTGCTGAAGGCGTAATGCATGCATGTGGACACGATATTCATATGGCTACTATCTTAGCAGCAACGATGAAATTAAAGGCACAAGAAGCAACATTGCCCGGGCGTGTGCGTATTTTATTCCAAGCAGCTGAAGAAGTAGGAAGCGGTGCACAACAAATGGTAGAAGCGGGTGTGTTAGACGGTGTAAAAGCAGTCACAGGATTTCATAATGATCCCACATTAAAAATCGGTGAATTTGCGATAAAAACTGGTGCGATGACATCAGCAGTAGACCGTTTTGCGATTCATATTCAAGGTAAGGGCGGACATGCAGCAAAGCCGGAAGAAAGCAATGATCCAATGATTATCTTAGGCCAGCTGATGACTAGTGTTCAATCTATCGTCAGCCGAAATATCTCAGCATTTGATTCAGCAGTTGTCACAATCGGTGAAGTATCAGCAGGCAATACATGGAATGTCATCCCTGATCAAGCATACATGCAAGGAACAGTGCGAACTTTTAGTGCAGAAACGAGAAAGAAAGTTGAAGAACGCTTGCAAAAATTATGTGATGGACTTGCGAAAGCATTTAATGCTGAGATTAATTTAGAGTATATTCACTTGCCGAATGCTGTTATAAATGATGAAGTATTAACACAAAAGGCGGTTGAAGCTGCAGAAAATACAGGATATCAAATCAAACATCTGACAGAACCTAAAACAATCGGAGAAGATTTTTCGGCAATGAGTGATGCGGTACCTGGTGTGTTTGCATTCATAGGTTCTGAAAGCAATTATGATTTACATCATCCTAAATATAGTCCGGACGAACGTATTTTAGAAAAAGCGCCTGACTATCTTGTAGAATTAATTCAAAAAATATTTTAATGTGTGTATGAATGGATTTTGACATGAAGGGTATAAGAAAACTATCAAACCAAAATAGGAGTGATAGGAATGGCACTTCAAGATCCACGTAAAAAATTTACAGATAAAGATTTTCCAAAACAAGAACAACCTTGGCCAGGACTTCAAAAAGATATGGAGCCTAAACCAGATTGCGGTGAGGAATCTTATGTAGGACATGGTCGTTTAGAAGGTTTGAAAATGTTAGTAACAGGTGGTGACTCAGCAATTGGACGTGCTGTCGCAATTGCATATGCAAGAGAAGGCGCATCTGTTGTAATTAACTATCATCCAAAAGAAGAAGACGATGCACAAGATGTGAAACGTGTTATCGAAGATAAAGGCGGTACTGTTTATTTACTGCCAGGTGATATTACGGATGAAGACTTTAACTATGAACTTGTAGAATTTGCTAATGATCGACTAGGCGGATTAGATAATGTCACATTAGTTGCAGGTTATCAGCAATATCATGAAAAATTTGAAGATTTTAAAACAGAAGACTTTACAAACACTTTCCAAACTAATGTTTATCCTATTTTCTGGACAGTACAAAAAGCTTTAGAATATTTACAACCAGGCGCTACAATTACAACAACAACGTCTATTCAAGGCTATGATCCTAATCCATTATTGCATGACTATGCAGCAACAAAAGCAGCGATTGTTTCATTAACAAAAAGTCTTGCGAAAGAATTAATCGAAAGAGGCATCCGTGTTAATTCAGTTGCACCAGGTCCATTCTGGTCACCTCTGCAAATTTCAGGCGGACAACCTCAAGATAAAATTCCAGAATTCGGTCAACACTCAATGATGGGACGTTCTGGACAACCTGTTGAATTAGCCAGCACGTATGTACTTTTAGCTTCAGATGAATCAAGTTATACTACTGGACAAGTGTATGGTGTGACAGGCGGCAAACAAATTAACTAAGACAAAAATTGATAAAAGAATATATTTTGAATATACAACCCTCGACAAAAAGTCGGGGGTTTAAGATTGCGGTCAAGACTGTCATTCGTTATTAAGTTTTGAGATATAAACAGTTTGTTGGTAATTATTTATCATTTTTTCTAAGATTAAGACACTAATATAAATTGAGTGAGGTGCAAGTATGAAGCAATTTGATCCAAATGAGTTAACTCAAAAAGACAATTATAAATTATTGAGCGGAAGTGTGCTGCCGCGTCCAATCGCTTTTGTGACGTCTCAAGATAAAGAAGGCAATATCAATGCAGCGCCATTTAGCTTCTTTAACGTGGTAAGCAGTAATCCACCAATGATTATGATTTCTACAGGACATCTCAATGGCAAACGTAAAGATACATCAGTAAATATCGAAACGATGGGAGAGTTTGTTGTACACATTTCTCAACTTTCAATGATTGAAGGGATTAATGAGACAGCAGCGCCTCTAGCGCCAGAAGAAAATGAGCTAGAACGTACTGATTTTAAAACAGTCCCTTCTAGTATAGTAGATGTGCCGGCGATAGAAGGTGCAAGCATCCGTTTTGAATGTAAATTAGATCGTCTTATTGAATTAGGAGATGACGAATCAGGAAATGATTTAATAATCGGACGCGTTGTACAATACCATATAGATGATGATGTCTATATGGATCCATACAAGATTGATGTAAAAGCATTACAGCCTGTAGGTCGTTTAGCAGGCAATGATTATGCGAAATTAGGAGAAGAGTTTGTGATTCAACGTCCTACTGAATAATCTATTAATAAATAGTTAAACTTTTGACGATTGACGCAAATCGGTTTGCGTGATAAGTTTAAAAAGATTCAAAATTTAAAAATAAATATTGCTTATCAAGAGAGGTGGAGTGAAGGGCACTTTGAAGCCTCGGCAACATGGAAATGCGTGTGCCAAATCCCATAGCGATAATTGCTAAGAGATAAGATATTAAATATTTGTCCTTTTTTCTTAGCTGAGAAAAAAGGACTTTTTATTTATCAAATGAGAGGTGTAGAAGAAAACATGGCTGAAGAGAAAAAGAAAGGTAATGCTTGGGCACTGATTCCTTTGATAGTATTTGTCGGTTTATTTTTAGGGGTCGGTATTATCACAGGTGATTTTACTAAAATGCCGTTGAATATTGCGATTACGATTGCAGTGGTTGTAGCATTACTTATGAATCGCAAACAAAAATTTGCAGATAAAGTTGAAGTTTTTACTAAGGGTGCAGGACATTCTAATATTATTTTAATGGTTCTCATCTTCGTGTTAGCAGGTGCCTTTTCTAAGGTGACTGAAGATATGGGCGGAGTAAAATCAACGGTTAATCTTGGTTTATCACTCATTCCAGGAAACTTGTTGATTATCGGTTTATTTGTCATTTGTATGTTTGTGTCTATTTCCATGGGGACATCAGTAGGTACAGTTGCTGCGATTGCACCTGTAGGATTTGGAATTAGTCAGGCTACTGATATTCCATCTGCGCTTGCAATGGCGACAGTAGTAGGCGGAGCGATGTTCGGTGATAATCTGTCCATGATTTCTGATACAACGATTGCTGCTGTTCGTACACAAAATACACGTATGAGCGACAAGTTTAAAGTGAACTTCCGGATTGTATTGCCTGGAGCGATTATATCGATGATTATTTTAGGTGTATTGACCCACAGTGCAACAATCAGCAGTTCGAAAGATTATGATTTTGATCTTGTAAAAGTAATTCCATATTTATTAGTATTGATTTTGGCACTTATTGGCATCAACGTCATCATTGTATTGATCGGAGGCACAATACTTTCAGGTATTATTGGACTGTTAGACGGTTCATTTAACTGGATAAAATTCTTAAAAGCAGCCTCTGAAGGTATGATTGGTATGGAAGACATTGCGATTATCGCATTAATGATTGGCGGTTTAATTGGATTAATTCAACATTATGGCGGTATTACATGGCTGTTGAATTTTGTTAGAAGCCGGGTAAAATCTAGACGCGGTGCAGAAATTGGGATTGCAAGTTTAGTCAGTGCAGCAGATATTTCTACTGCTAATAATACAATTTCAATTTTGATGGCAGGTCCATTGGCTAAAAATATTGCTGATGAATATGATATCGATCCTAGAAAATCAGCTAGTATTTTAGACATTTTCGGTAGCTGTTTCCAAGGATTATTACCTTATAGTCCTCAAGTTATTGCAGCAGCAGGTGTAGCAGGTATTTCTCCATTTATGTTGATGCCTTATTCGATATATCCAATTATACTTGGTGTGAGTGGCTTAGTAGCAATTGTTTTCAATTTGCCACGATTGAATAAAAAGAAAGATAAAAAAGCAGCATAATTAATTTTTACTTTCACACAAGAAAAATGTTAAAGTAATCATGTTGCAATACTTGTATTAAACAGTACATTCCATAAGGTTTTTCAGATTGATTACTTTGGCTTATGTGCGAGAAATGCGTTAAAATAATGTTGAGTGTGAAAGTAGGTGACGACAGAGTGGCAAGATATAACATAGAAAATGATGTGGTAGTTATTTCTTTGGAACGATTAATGCGTATCAATCCTGAATTGATTTATCAAGCATGGACAGATGCGGATATTATGAGACGTTGGTTTATGACATCGAATCGATCAAATAAATCTATAGATCTCATTCCAGAAGAAGGCAGACGTTATGAAATCGTTGATGAACGAAATGGCAAAATCAATAAAATTACAGGTGTTTATCAAGAATTAGAAGCACCGAATCGTATTGTGATGACAATCGGAATGCCTGAGCTTAGTGATAAAGAAGATACTATTGAAGTTGAAATCTTTGAGCGTGAACCAGGTTCTGATATTACACAAATGAATTTCCGATATACTGCTGTTGTTCCGAAAGAACGACGCTGGACAACGTTGGAATATAAACAACAAAAAAAAGAATATCATGATTCAACTGCACATGGATTTGAAAATATGTTTGTGAAATTACAAGATATTTTGACAGAGATGCAGAAGGAACAAGAAGAATTTTAAATGAAAAAGAAGCGGTACATCACTAATATAGTGAACATGTACCGCTTCTTTTCATGTATTATACTGTTTCTTGTCCGCGTTTGTTCCAAGTTAAAATAAAGCTGAACATTGCAAGTAAGCTAATAATTGTTAATAAAATAAAGCCCACATCCCAGCCAAAGTGATCAACAACAAACCCAAGTACAATATTTGCCATCACTGCACCAAATAGATAACCAAATAATCCAGTTAAACCAGCCGCAGTTCCAGCCGCTTTTTTCGGTACATAATCAAGTGCCTGTAAACCAATCAGCATAACAGGACCATAGATTAAGAAACCGATAGCAACTAATGAAAGATTGTCAATCCAAGGGTTACCAGCTGGATTCAACCAATAAATTAGCACGAAAATAGTTACACCTAACATAAAGAAGAAACCTGCAGGGCCACGTCGTCCTTTGAATAACTTATCAGATAGCCATCCGCATAATAATGTTCCAGGAATACCAGCCCATTCGTACAAGAAGTATGCCCATCCTGATTCTTTCATGTCAAAATGTTTTTCTTCGCTTAAGTAGACTGGCGCCCAATCCAATACTCCGTATCGTACAAAGTAGACAAAAATATTTGCAAATGCAATAGCCCACACCCATTTGTTATTCAAGACATATTTGAATAATATTTCTTTTGTCGTCAACTCTGTTTCCATTGTTTCTTTTGACGCATTCGGATAATCATCGCGATATACTTCAATAGGAGGAAGACCTTGAGATTGAGGTGTATCTCTAATTAAAAAGAAAGAAATAATAGCAATAACAATTGCGAATACAGCAGGATAGATAAATGCACCTTCAAAGCCTTTTAAGTAGCCGAAATTATAAAGTGCAGTCATAGAAATACCCCATGTTGCAATCGGAGCCATTAAACCGCCGCCGACATTATGTGCAACATTCCATAAAGCAGTTTTACCGCCACGCTCACTTACGCTGTACCAATGCACTAAGACACGTCCAGATGGCGGCCAGCCCATGCCTTGGAACCATCCATTTAAGAAGAGCATGATAAACATAATCAGAATTCCAGATGTAAAGAACGGTACAAAACCAAGAAGTAAATTGACGATGGCAGTTAAAATTAAGCCGAGGCTTAAGAACACACGCGCATTACTCCTGTCACTGACCATCCCCATTACAAATTTACTGAAACCATAAGCAATGGAAACAGCAGATAGTGCAATACCTAACTCACCTTTGCTGAATCCTTGGTCAATTAGATCTGGCATTGCTAATGAAAAGTTTTTACGCAGCAAATAATATCCTGTATAACCGATAAAAATCCCTAAAAACACTTGAAACCTTAATTTTTTATATGTATTGTCCACTTCATCACTCGGTAAAGGTTTCCGGGGAGAAGGGGGCTTTAAAAAATTAAACATAGAAACGCCTCCTTTTTTACAAAACATTAACACTATTTTAATATTTAATTTACAAAAAGACAACGCTTCCATGAAATTTACATAATAGTGGCAGATTATTTTAGAAATTCATAAGTTGAAGTCAGGCTCATCTTGGATATTCAGAAGTGGTTTTATATCTTCATTATCATCTTTAAACGCCTTTGCTTGTTGTTAATTTCAATCAAAATCTAATTAGCTCAAGAACCAAATTTTTTGATTCTGTAAAAGGCTAGTCCATTAATTACACAAGTTATTACAATGTCTAGAAAGACAGAAAAGATATCTAATGATATTATTATTCTTTTTTATTTCTACTAGACCTACTAAAAACGCTATAATTACGATTATTAATGGTAATAATAAAGATTTAATAAGTTCAAAATGTCCTCATAATGAAAAAGAAGACTTCCATCGTAAATATGAAAATCTTCTTTATATTAGGGTTAGAAAAAATTTGAATGATTTTGCTACTGCTTAATATTTCTATTAGTCATTTAATGAATAAAAAGGGGTTTCTTTAACATTTTGGCCGCCTTTTAGGATAGCACGATTTAAATGCATTGTTTTACCATTGTTATTTAAAGTGAAATCGCCTTTAATAATGATTTTATTGTCATCAGCAATCGAGATTTCGGTTTGCTCATGATGTTCGTTAGGTTTTCCATCTTTTCTGTCATATTCTAAAGCACCACTTGGACATAACTCTACTACGCGTGCAATGTCGTCTGCTTCTGCCTTTTCTGGATCAATCCATGGACGTTTTTTGGTATCGAATACTTGATTTAAATTGTTTACACATTCTGCGGCATGAATACATCGATTAGGGTCAAAAGAAACATCAATATTCTCACTAGTATAAGTTTTTATCATTTTTAACACTCCTCAAATTAGGGTATATATTAAAATTAAAATACCACATTTTATTAAGGTTTAAAATTTATACGAATTAGCATGATATGATTATATTTATGTATTGTGGATTATATAGTTATTTATTGTTTTTGTTTGACGCAATGTGTATGATAAACCTAATATATTGAAGGAGTGAAGACGGTGGAAGTTAAACATGGTACGAATAAGTTTTACATTGGAGAAAATGAAGATAATTTTAAAGCACAAATGACTTATGTTCCTACAAATCCGGAAATGTTCATTATCGATCATACTGAAGTCTCAGATGAATTACGCGGACAAGGTGCGGGTTATAAAATGGTTGAAGCTGCAGTAAATTATGCTAGAGAAACAAATAAAAAAATTGTGCCTTTATGTCCGTTTGCGAAAAGTGTATTTGATAAAACACCTGAATATGCAGATGTGTTAAAGAAATAGATTGATAAAAATTTTGAAGAAAAATATAGATAAATTTAAAAGACGATGAAAAATATAGATGTTTTCATCGTCTTTTAAATATCAAATTCTAAAAAGAACATTTCTCGAGAAGAAACATTCTAAAAATTAACTACTATGAAATTGTGCTGTGCTTATATTGAGCAACTCTTGGACGGTAGTTCACACATAAGACATCAATGTTTTGGGTAGCTAATGCATGAATTAATTTAGAAATAACTTTTGGTGTACAAGAAATGTCGATATATTGTTGTGTCAAAATATAATTAATATCTTCTTGGTGCGTCATGAACTGCATAATGTCAATAATCTTGTCTTTAATGAATACATCTTGTAAGCCATCGATTTTAAGTTTGAAATGCATCATTGCTTCAATATTTGCTTCAGTTTGGAAAATAAATTCTTTTTGAGATAAAGGTAAGACTTGGTAAATAGGATAATTATGGAAACTAAGGAAACTGATAAAATAAGGCAAGTTGCATTTAGAAATATGAACTTTCAATACAAGCTGTTGTCTGATTTTCATGAATTCAGTTTGAACAGCGTGACTGCTTTGAAGTTGTTTGCATTCGTTGAGTAGGTGTCTGCGTTTTAGCCATGTCGATAAGTTTCCGATATTAATAATAAATGTGTCATATTTATCTAAAAACATAGACGATTCCTCCAGGAGATGTAAGATGGATTTGATTTCAAAAGAGGTAATATTAATACGTGCTGTTTCAAATTCATTTAAATTTTACCACGCTTTAATTGAAATTTCACTAGGACTTTTGTACGAATCTATACTGGAAATGAACGAGCCTAAATGAACTTAATAGAAATAATATATGATAAGATAAAGCTAAATCTAAATCATATTGGAGGAGTATTTAGAGATGAAATATAGAGCAGTTGTATTCGACTTTGATGGGACAATTATTGATACAGAACAACATCTATTCGATACAATTAATAGACATTTAGAAATGCATGGGAAGTCGCCTATTTCTCTTGATTATTATCGTGCATCTATCGGTGGTGCCGCTTCTGAATTGCATACATATTTAGAAAATGAAATTGGAAAAAAAGAAACAAAAGCACTATATGATGACCATCATACAAACAGCACCCACTTACCTATGATTGAAAACGTTCGAAAGTTGATGGAAAGTCTCGAAAAGAAAAGTATTCCAATGGCAATAGCTACAAGCAGCAGTCGTTCTAATATACAACCGGCTTTAGAGTCTTTGAATCTACCAGAGCGAATGTCAGTGATTGTTGGAAGAGAAGATGTGGATGAAGTAAAACCAGCACCGGATTTATATTTGAAAGCAGTACAAGGTTTGAATTTAAATCCTATCAGCTGCTTAGCAATTGAAGATTCAGTGAATGGTGCAACAGCAGCTGAAGCAGCAGGACTTGGCGTTGTTGTTAACACAAATGCTATGACAGAATTAATGGATTTTGATGGACTGCAATTAGCAGGTAAGAATATGACTGCTGACCAAATAGATACTGAATTTTTTAATTAAGCAGGTGAAACTATGATTATTTTATTTTTCCTTGCAGGGCCTATCATTATTGCGATTGGCAATTTGGTATTGGGACCGATATTTAATAAAAAAATACCGATGAATGTTCGTTTCAGAGCGTTTATGGTAGGATCAACGATTTATCTCATTACTGCATATATATGTTATATCTTAATTTTAAAAGGAAAATTATAAAAAAGAGACTTGCTTATGCTGATATTATCAACAAAAGCAAGTCTCTTTGTTTTTCTTATTTTGTTGCGAAATATAATCCTACTACGACTAATAAAAGCAATATTGCATCTATACCTATCATTAAAGCGCGGCGTGATGTTGCTTCGCCATTTTCTTTTAAGCGTTTATACATTATATAATTCGGTATGAGATTTGCAATTAATAGAATGATTACGAGTATAATGAGTATTATTTTCATTCAGAATCTCCATTTCTATCTTTTGATAACAAGTCCCAGAGAAAGGCGATGATAATTCCGATAATTACACCGGTGCCTACCCCGATTTTCATATGACCAGTTAATTGGCCGATTACGATACCAAGAATAACTGTAATAGGAAGGACAATACCAAATTTTATTTTTCTAGCAGGAGAAGTCAACGCACTAAACATTGCAATATAACATATCCCGAAGACAAGTGCTGCACCAATAGACAGCAACAGAGTATGCATCAAAGGAGCTTGACTGCCCATGCGATTCAAGAAAAAGAATAATGCTCCGAAGATAAATGTATATAAGATAGCACGAGAGACAAGTTGTTTAGACATTACTGACGTCTCCTTTCAACATGATTAGTCAAATTATAACATATCAATAGAAAGGACTTATATAAATCATTCTTTTTCGAATTGATGATGATCATTTAAGAAAGCATAAAATAGACCAATAATCAGACCGCCACCAATATAGTTACCAATAAATGCAGCGATAATATTGAGCACAGCAGGCCAGAAATGTAAAACATCAACATTATAGACAATACCGCCGATAAATAGACACGCATTATAAACTACGTGTTCGTAACCCATAAATGCGAATACGGCTACACCGAACATCATGACAAACATTTTAGCTAAAATATCATCAATCTGCATCGCAATTACTAATGAGATATTAATAAAGAAGTTGGCAAAAATACCTTTAGCTAACAATTGCAAGAAACTTGCAGTCATTGTTTTATGATGAATC
The DNA here is from genome assembly GCF_001618885.1 of Staphylococcus condimenti. Taxonomy (NCBI): domain Bacteria; kingdom Bacillati; phylum Bacillota; class Bacilli; order Caryophanales; family Staphylococcaceae; genus Staphylococcus; species Staphylococcus condimenti. Next base: position 2,336,206 of record NZ_CP015114.1, read on the forward strand.
ACTTCAGAAAGCTGTTTCATCATATCAGGAGTCATACTATCACTCATACGCAATATTAAGAAGAAAACCAATGCGCCTAATATGTTACCTAGGAAACACAGCATAAATATTTTGAATACCCGCCAAGGTTTGATAACACGATAATACATTCCTACTGTAAAATACATAAAGTTGCTGGTTAACAACTCAGAGTTTGTAAATAAAATCAGCACCAACGCAAAACTGAAGGCAATCGCGCCGACAATATTTACGATTCCCGCATTAGTATGATCGATTAAGCTTGCTTTGATTGCGAGTACAAAGACTGAAATAATACTAATAATAAAACCGGCCATCATCGCACGAAGTAAATAACGGCGCATAAATGTAGCTTGCAGTACATCTTTCGTACGAATTGTTGAAACGACGTCTTTAACCCACTGACGTCCATAAAAAACTTTATCCCAACGAATATTCTTTTCATTCATCTTGCTTTCTCCTAACATTGTGAAATACAAGATTTAGTATAAGGTGTGAAGGTATTTTTGTGAATACTTTCACAAATAAGTTTTGAAATTTTTTTTAGAATATGTCATTTTCGTGAATAAGAACATTAAATCTATGAAAATTTGGGTAAAGCACATGAATTAAGGTATTAGAAGTATTTTAAATTCCGAGCAACTTAGTAAATATAATAAAAAAGAAAGAATTCTAAAAGAATGATAACAAACTATTATACCGAAAGTTCAAAAAGTCAGATTGCAAGTTAAACAAAAGACGTGCTATAATATCAAAATAATATGAAACTCTTATAAAAAGGCATGAAAATAATAAAAGATCAATAATGGGTATTTTAAGTTATTTTTAAGCTGATAAGGACTAATATTTTTATGAGTGCAATTTACACGAATTCCTATGGTGACTATGTTGCAATTTGATTGCAAATAAAAAAATGAAAGCGCATACATAAAAGTGTAATTTTTATGTTTTCATCATAGAAGTTTATAGTATAATTAAGCTCATTAGGCATAGAAGCTACTTTCGATATGACAAGAGAATTAGTGCGTAATTTGTCGCAATCTTCAGACAGAAAAAGGGGAACCGGATTAAAGTATTGCGAAGCAAGAATGAGAATTAGGGGCTGAAATATCGAAGAAACAAGCTAAGCCTGGAAATTTTGTAAAAGAGAAGGGGTATTTTCTAATGGAAGAAACTCAATTGCAACGGGGATTAAGTTCTAGACAGATTCAAATGATTGCACTGGGCGGCACAATCGGTGTTGGTTTGTTTATGGGTGCGACAAGTACAATTAAATGGACAGGCCCGTCAGTTATTTTTGCTTATCTAATCGTAGGTTTATTTTTATTTTTAGTAATGCGTGCCATGGGAGAAATGGTTTATTTACATCCGACAACAGGTTCATTTGCGAACTTTGCAAGTGATTATATTCATCCAGTTGCGGGTTATTTAACAGCTTGGAGTAATATATTCCAATGGGTTGTTGTAGGTATGAGTGAAGTTATTGCAGTCGGAGAATACATGAGATATTGGTTCCCGAACTTACCAGAATGGATTCCTGGTATTATTGTTATTGTTTTATTAGCAGGAGCAAACTTAGTGTCGGTTAAGGCATTTGGTGAATTTGAATTCTGGTTTGCAATGATTAAAATTGTGACTATTATTTTAATGATTATTGCTGGTTTCGGTCTAATCTTCTTCGGATTAGGCAACGGTGGACATGCAATTGGTCTTTCAAACTTATGGTCGCATGGTGGATTTATGCCAAACGGCTGGGTTGGATTCTTCTTTGCGTTATCTATTGTAGTTGGTTCATATCAAGGTGTAGAACTGATAGGTATTACAGCAGGGGAAACAAAAGATCCTCAAAAGAATATTAAAAAAGCAGTTAACGGTGTTATCTGGCGTATTTTGATTTTCTATATTGGTGCAATTTTTGTAATCGTAACAGTATATCCTTGGGATCAATTAGGCAATATCGGTAGTCCGTTTACACAAACATTTGCAAAAGTAGGTATTACATTCGCAGCTGGTTTAATCAACTTTGTAGTTTTAACTGCTGCAATGTCAGGTTGTAACTCAGGTATCTTTAGTGCGAGCCGTATGATTTATACATTAGCGCAGCATAAACAATTACCGAAAGTTTTCTTGAAAGTTATGAAAAATGGTGTGCCAGTTTATCCAGTATTAGCAATGGCAATCGGTATCTTTGTAGGTGTTATCTTAAATATCGTTTTACCAATGTTTATCAAAGGCGCTGACAGCATTTTCGTATATGTATACAGTGCATCTATTTTACCAGGTATGATTCCTTGGTTTATGATTTTAATCAGTCATATTCGTTTCCGCAGATTGCATCCTGAAGAAGTTCAAGGACATCCTTTTACAATGCCAGGCGGCGTTGGTGCAAGTTATTTAACAATTGCCTTCTTATTATTAGTATTAGTAGGTATGTTATTTAATAAAGAAACAGTTGTATCAGTTGTCATCGGTTTACTCTTCTTAGCATTTATGACAGCATTCTATTTTGTTAGAGGTTATGATAGACTGCCAGACAAAGATCAACATTTAAAATAATCAATGAAAGAGAAAAAGAGTTGGGACAAAAGTCTCAACTCTTTTTTTAATGCTCAAATTCAATATTAGATAAATGTTTTTTGTAATTATTTAAAGCCATTTTTGACTGAGTGACTAAATCCAGAGAATTTGAAAAATCCAATGAAAGATAGCGATAATACAGAACATTAATCATGAATAATTGTGCAGTAAGTGATGTGGTCGCTGCCATACGTACTTCACTTTCATCTGTTTCTCCATAAATCAAATCAATATCAGTATAATTTGTGATAGGATTTTCTTTATTACCCATAAGTGAAATCAAATAGAGATGATAGTCTGATGCGACTCTTGCAATGGCTTCTAATTCATTATGTTCCCCGCTATTTGAAATGATAAAGAGACAATCTCTTGCATCATGTGTGGCAATAACATTAATTAATGTATGCACACCTTCAATGCAATGAACATTAATCCCAACACGAGAGAATTTTTGAAATAAATCTCTCGCTGCAACGTATGAAGCCCCGAAACCAAAAATAAAAACGGTACGTGCTTGTTTTAATCTGGCACAAACTTTATCAATGTCATTTTCATCTACTGCATCAGATACTTTGCACAATGTTTGGGTTGTACGTGATAACATTTTGCGTTTAATTGTATCGAGTGATTCATTAGATTGTAATTCAAGTTGACGTGGTTTTGTGCGGGCAGACATATATTTTGAAACTTCCGTTTTCAATTCTTGAAAGCCGCCATCTGTAATTTTATATCCGAATCGTACAACAGACGAAGGGCTTGTACTTGTTCGATCAGCAAGTGTATGTGTTGTCATATCTACAATTTGTTGCGGACGCCGCAAAATATAGTCTGCTATTTTCTTCTCGCTTTTTGTGAGAGAAGGGTATTTAGATTCTAACTTATATAAAATGTTTGTCATAAAAACCACCTGCTCTATGGAATAGCTAATATATTTAAAGTTAATCGTTCTTGGTGAAATACATAGATAGCAGTAAACGTGTTCCCAATATCATTCTAATAGAAAATATAATAGAGCTATATTTTCCAATAAAGTAAGTCAGATATCCTCCCAGCATCTGTGCTTACAACATGATAAAGTTAATTGTAACTAGTGTACTATACGTTATTAAGTTAGACAATTGTGAATTTTAAATTGACTGCAACTACTATTAAAATACCTATTTTCAAAAATAATAAACTAATAATTAAGTAGGAAGAGAGTGATTTGAAGCGTTTATGATTTCAAATATTAATTGATTAATAGGGGACTGCCATTGTGCAATTATATATTGAAAATCTCCAACATCTATTGTGGTTAAAGGATACAATGATAAAGTGCTTAACACATCAAAATATCGTTTTTCAAAATAAGTAAGCGTGCTTGAAGTGGTAGATATTTGTTTTAATTCCTTTTGTATAAAGTTATTGATTTCAGAAATGTTGGATTGTGCTACTTTTTGTTTGGAACGAAGTAAAGCACTATTATACGCTTCGCTTTTACTCAAAATAAATGCTAGATTTTTGTAAATATCAATTAAAGATGTTGTAGTCATGTGAAGTAATCTCCTTATGCAAAAATATTTGTGATTAAAATATTGGTAGAATATAATATATTAATAGCGTTATACTGTAATGAAATTTTATTTAGGAGGCCATCATGGTTTTAAGAAAAGATAAACCTGCATGGAGAGATTTATGGCTGCTGCCCATTGCACTTGTAGGGATATTTATATTCTCTGCAATTGAGATACTTGTAGCTTTAAACTTCCATGCACCATTTAATGAAGACACACTGAACGGCGCAGGTGCCATTGGACAAATGCTGAGTTACATAGTTGTTTTAACTGTTTTTTATTATTTTCATTATCAAGAAATGCCTGGTCGTTTACGCGCAGGATTTGTATATATTAAAAAACATTGGTTGTTTTTAGTGATTGTACTCCTCATCGTTATGGGATTAGAATCATTATATAATCAGCTAATGGCCATGCTGCCTGAAGGTATCGGATTTAAAGAAACTCAAAATGAAGAAAGTTTAGATGTACTTTTTAAAAACCCTGCTTTTTTACCATTGAGTTTTTTATTTGTAGTCATATTGGCGCCAGTAGTAGAAGAACTGTTCTTTAGAAATGTAATTATTGGCGAATTAGGAAAGAAATTTAATTATATTGTGATGGGTATTATTTCTGCTGTTGCATTTGCTGGTATGCATGTGATTGGTGCAACTTCGCCATTTGAATTTGGCTCATACTTTATTATCGCAGTTGCATTAGTATATGTATACTTCAAATCAGGTAAAAATACAGGCGCAACAATATTTATCCATATGGCTAATAATTTTGTTTCATTTATCGTTACTGCATTTTTTAACTGAATATAAGTTGAAAAGATGTATATACTCTTAACTTAATAAATGCAAAAAATCCAACTGATCAGTTTGTAGAATCAGTTGGATTTAAAAATTTCTGGTAGTTATAAATCGAGATGTCATGTGTTTTAACTGTTTTTTGGAAAGAATAAGAAATATCTTTAATATCTGCAATTGAAATTTCTTTGGTATTGCCTCGGCCGATATCAAAGATAACGACATTCCAGTCTGCTTTGCGACATATTAATCCAATAAAAATAACATTTTCTTTTTCTAATGTTCCATTCAATTCATATTCTGCCAACATGACATTACGTTCGGCACAATAAATAAGTAAATCAGAAAAAGTATGCGGCAAGGCTTCGTTAGGGTTGGATTCGAATTTAATATATCGATCCATGCGTTTTAAAATTCGACGAATATGGGTGGCTGGTTGATTTAAACATTTTTTGATAAGTTGCTGGATTTCTTTGTGGTAAGGCAATTTTGTGTATGACTGACTTTCGTTTAATGTCATAAATAAAGCGAGCATTTGGTCTTCGGTCAATTCTAGTTTGATGGGTGAATGATCTGGTTGAATGCGATATCCGCCAAGTACGCCTTGCTTTGCGATGATTTGAACTCCTTGGTTTTCCAGGTCTTGTATATCACGTAAAATTGTTCGCTTAGAAACTTCTAATTTTTTCGCAAGTTGTGCAGCAGTTAATTGGTCGTTCGATTCAATAAATTGAATTAATTTATTTTGGCGTTCAACTTTATTCATTTATGCCACCTCCCATATATTACATATTACAATGATTATATCATATTTAGTTTAATATGATATTTATTCGCAAAAAAGTACTAAAAAGTATGAAAAATTTTAAAGTAAACGCTTACATTAATTTGAAAGATATGATACACTTTCATTAGTAACTAGGAGATAGCACTGATGTAACAAAGGGGTAATGATAAATCATAGTCGTGTGATTTATTAAAAATGTGCAAATCACTAGTTAATAAACATCTTCAATATTATTACTTACTTTCCTTTCTATGCCGACTAGTAACGCTAGTCGGTTTTTTAATACGAAAAAATAAAAAGTTATTAACTTTTTTCTAGATTTACATGCTAAAATAACATTAATACATAACAAAATTAATTGATTTGAGGTGTACAGTTTGAATAAAACAGAACGCATTCATCTTGATAAAGAAATTAGACAGTGGATGAAAGGGTTAGATGATATTATCCCACAATTGATAGCGGATATGCGTACAGAGACAAAGGCGAATCAATTTGATTTAGTCACGAATGTAGATCATATGATTCAAGATAAATTTGAAGTGTTTTTACAAACACACTATCCGACACATCAACTCTTTGCTGAGGAAAAGAATAATGATTTAATAGATGCAAAACATGGCGATGTATGGATAATGGATCCAATCGATGGTACAGCGAATCTTGTAAAACAACAGACAGATTATTGCATTATCTTAAGCTATTTTTCAGAGGGTGAAGCACAGTTGTCTTATATCTATGACTACCCTCGCAAAGTGCTTTATAAAGCGATTAAAGATGTAGGTGCTTTTGAAAATGAAGTGCCGATGCCAATGGTTGTCGAGCGCGATATTAAAGATTTAATTTTATCTTATAATATTTATGTTTTAAATGAAACAACATTGAACGATTTGAAAGAAGCTGCTTTCAGTTATCGTTTGATTGGTTCATGTGGTTTAGATTCAGTGAGAGTTATTAAAGGACAATTTGGTGCACATATTAATACAAACTCTAAGCCTTGGGATATTTCAGCTCAATTCTTGTTTGCTGAAGAATTAGGTTTGAAAATGACTAATTTAGATGGAGGCCCTATTGATTTTTCAAAAGCAGGCCCATTTATTATCAGTAATCCAGGTTGTCATGAAGCAGTTTTAAATATTTTAAATGAAAAAGGCGGATATCAAGCTGATTTCATTAATAAGACTTAAGTATCATGTCTTATAAAAATATTTATAATATAATGTATTTGTTGAGTAACTTAAATTAAAAAAACAGATGAAGTGTGAGGAGTGGTTGGGTGAGAAGAACAGAGGATCCCAAAAGAAAGATGGGGACAGTTCCAAAGGTATTACTGTGGGCTTTCGGTATTTTAGTTTTATTAGCTGTTATTGCTGCTATTTACTTAGCAGTGAAAATTTTTGCAGTAGGGGGCAACATACATAACCCATTAGACAGAAATAAATCAGAACTAAGAAAAGAAAAAGTGGATTTAAATAAAGGTGAGCCTTTCAGTATTGCTTTATTTGGCGTAGATTCAGATGCAGAACGTAAAAGCGCTAACGGCGGTGAACGATCAGATTCAATTATGGTTCTATCTATTAATCCAGATAAGAAAAAAACTGAAATTGTGAGTATACCACGTGATACACAAGCAGAAATTGTAGGACGCGGTACGACTGAAAAGATTAACCATGCATATGCTTATGGTGGTCCGAATATGGCCGTTAAATCTTTAGAAAAATTAATGGATGTACCGATTGATCATTACGCTACGATTGATATGGATGGAATGCATGGCATGGTAGATGCACTAGGTGGTGTCGATGTTGTCAGCAATTCAACATTCAGTACAGATGGCTATAACTTTGTAAAAGGCGAAAAGTCTCATTTAGACGGAGATAAAGCACTTGCGTTCATTCGTTCACGTAAAGAAGAAGGTGCTGGCGGAGATTTCGGCCGACAAGAGCGTCAACAACTCGTGTTACAAGGCATTGCTAATGAGCTGACAAGTGTTAAATCTATTACAAACTTTAATAGTGTTACAAACGAAATTGAAAAGAACGTTAAAACTGATTTAACTTTAGGAGAATTAAATACAATTCGTTCTAAATATAAAAATGCCAATGATAATGTAAGACGTCATCAATTACAAGGTAACGGCGGTATTCAAGATGATGGACTATACTACTTTGTTCCTGACGAGTCTTCTTTAGAAAATATGACGGAGTTATTAAAATCCAATTTAGATTTATAAAATGAACATTATAAAATACCGAGTTTCAGGTCATCCACTGAATCTCGGTATTTTTTTTACTCTAAAAGTTTAAATTATATACAAATAAAGTTTTAGTTTTAGGGTATTACGAATGAAGAGGGGGAATTAATGATGACAAATAATCATGACGAAAACAAAGTGAATCAAGAAGAAGAACAAAATGTTTCAGAAATGGTAGACGAAGGCGGCTTAGGTGCTGATGGCTATTATAAAATTAATGAATTCCAAAAAGACGGTGGTTCTGTCGAAGTTGGACTAGATCAATTTAAACTTAGAGTAAGTGAGTATAATGATTTAGATTTAGTCAACTCATTAATTGCACATGCTGATGCAAATCATGGCGGATCAGAATTTGATGATGCAATTAATGTTGTTAAACAAGAGATTTTAGGCAGATTACACGATAAATAAAAAACAGTCGGCATTTTTTATGCCGGCTTTTTTACTAAAAATGATTTCTAATGTCGTTTATTCTCACTTCTGAGTTTTAAAAAAATGAGGTTTTAAGCAGTTTAATGCAAAAAAGAGTAGAAAGTAATTATTAATTGGTTTAATATATCAACTTTTGAGAAAATATATAAGTATGGGTCTTAACATTTAAGACTAAAAGTACTAATATTAGTAATAAGACTATTTTTTTAATTGCGTGGGGCAAAAAAGATTTAGTCTTCGAATATTTACGGATAATATATAAAAGTAGAGGTTTGATAAAGGGAGTTGAATTTTTGGAGTCTATTGGACTTTGAAAAAAGTAACGAGTAAGCGCGTGATAAGTTGCATAATTCATACAAGTATTCTTTATTTATAAAGAATAGGAAGGTTGCTTTGTTTATGCTGATGCAATACATAAATAGGATGCCGCCATCCACCGATTGTTGATAGACTGCGACTTTTATCAAATGTCTCTAACCCTCATCAATAAGAGACGATTTGAGTCATGTTCGTTTGCAGAGTACTTAAATTCTTTAGATAACCTCAGAATATAGGGGTGATTATATGCAAGAACATCTTGTCATCACTTTAGATGGAAAAGACTATCTTGTGGAACCAGGAACAAATCTTCTTGCCTTCATTAAGTCGCAAGAAACATTTGTACCGTCAATCTGTTATAACGAGTCATTAGGTCCGATTCAAACTTGTGATACGTGTGCAGTAGAAATTGACGGAAAAATCGAGCGCGCATGCGGTACGACAATTGATCGTCCGATGGTTGTCAACACAACAAACAGCGATGTAAAAGCAAGTCAAAAAGAAGCTTTAGACCGCATCTTAGAAAAACATATTCTGTATTGTACAGTTTGTGACTATAACAATGGCGATTGCGACATTCATAACACAATGGATGAATGGGGTATCGAGGAGCAATCATACGAATATAAACCGAAGCCATATGAAAAAGACTTTGGTCCATTTTATCGTTATGACCCTAACCAATGTATCCTTTGCGGACGTTGTGTAGAAGTATGTCAAGACGTTCAAGTTAATGAAACTTTATCTATTGACTGGGAACGTGAACAACCAAGAGTTATTTGGGATAATGATGTATCAATCAACGAATCATCATGTGTTAACTGTGGTCAATGTGCAACTGTTTGTCCATGTAACGCAATGATGGAAAATAAAATGGTTGGTAATGCTGGTTATATGACTGACATTGAACCAGGTACTTTAGCAGACATGATTGAATTGACTAAAGAAGCAGAACCAGGTTACGGCTTATTAATGGGCGTATCAAATGGCGAATCTGCTATGCGTAACGAATATATGTCTAAAACGAAAACAGTATGTACATACTGTGGTGTGGGATGTACTTTTGATGTTTGGACTAAAGGTCGTGAAATCCTTAAAGTTCAACCTCAACATGATTCACCTGCGAACCGCGTTTCAACTTGTATTAAAGGTAAATTCGGTTGGGACTTCGTCAACTCTGAAGAGCGTCTAACAAGACCGCTTGTTCGTAAAGGTGACGAGTTCGTAGAAGTAGAATGGGATGAAGCATTAAATGTTATCAGCGAAAACTTCCGTCGTATCAAAGAGGAAAAAGGCGCAGATGCATTATCATTCATCGCTTCTTCTAAAGGTACTATTGAAGAATCATATTTAATGCAAAAACTTGCAAGACAAGTAATTGGTACTAACAACGTGGATAACTGTTCACGTTATTGCCAAGCACCAGCTACAAAAGGTTTATTCAGAACTGTTGGTCACGGCGGTGACTCAGGTTCAAGTGATGACCTTATGCATTCAGACATGGTTGTCTTGGTTGGTACTAACACAGCTGAAGCGCATCCAGTTATCGCTTCTAAAATTAAACGCGGACACAAATTATACGGTAATAAACTTGTAGTATTTGATATCCGTCGTCACGAAATGGCAGAACGTGCTGACTTCTTCTATCAACCTAAACCAGGTACTGACTTAGCATGGATGTCAGCAGTAACTAAATACATCATTGATAATGATATGCATGATAAAGCATTTATTGATGAATGGGTTGACTATTTCGATGATTACTATAAATCATTAGCACCATTCACTATGGAATTTGCTGAAGAAACAACTGGTATTCCAAAAGAAGATCTTATTGAATTTGCACATAACGTTGTTGCAGCAGAAGGCGTAAGTATCTGTTGGGCAATGGGTGTTACTCAACAAGACATCGGTAGTGATACTAGTACAGCAATCTCTAACTTATTGCTTGTTACAGGTAACTATAGAAAACCTGGTTGCGGTGCTTATCCATTACGTGGACACAACAACGTACAAGGTTGTAGTGATGCTGGTAGTATGCCAGATAAATTCCCTGGTTACCAAGGTGTCGAAGATGACGAAGTTCGTGCGAAATTCGAAAAAGCTTACGGCGTAGAATTACCACCGAAAGCAGGTCGTGACAACCATCAAATGATGGAAGGTATTCATAACGATGAAATTTCTGCAATGTACATTTACGGTGAAGATACTGGTATCGTAGATGCTAACATCAACTTCGTACAAGCAGCTTTAGAAAAAGTTGACTTCTTAGTTGTACAAGATGCATTCTTAACACAAACAGCACGCTTTGCGAACGTTGTATTACCTGCAAGTCCTTCACTTGAAAAAGAAGGTACATTTGCAAATACTGAACGTCGTATCCAACGCTTGTATCAAGTTATGGAACCACTTGGCGAATCAAAACCTGACTGGCAAATCATGCAAATGATTGCTAACAAAATGGGCTTTGACTGGAATTATTCACATCCAAGCGAAATCATGGATGAAATGGCAAGCTTAACACCAACATTTGCTGGTGTAACTTATGAACGCCTAGAAGGTTTCAAATCATTACAATGGCCGGTTGCTCCAGATGGTACAGATGAACCAATCTTGTACCTTGGCGGATTCAACTTCCCTAATAAACGTGCGAAATTATATCCATTGACATTCGATAACTTCTTCAAACAAGACGAAGAATATGACTTGCATGTTAACAATGGTCGTTTATTAGAACACTTCCATGAAGGTAACATGACATACCACGTTCCTGGTATTAAATACAAAGTACCTAACGTATATGTGGAAATTTCTCCAGAACTTGCTGAACGTCGTGGCGTTCATGAAGGCGGAGAAGTTAAATTGATTTCATCTACAGGTGAAGTTAAATTAATGGTTCACGTAACAGACCGTGTTAAAGGTAATGAAATCTATATTCCGTTGAACAATGATGCGGAACAAGATGGTACATTAGGCGCAGTCAACATGTTGACTAACAGTGATGTTGATAAAGATACAGATACACCATCATATAAACGTACATCTTGTCGTATGGAAGTAATTACACGCCGAGGCAGATCACCATTGAACCCTGCTAACTTCCGTGTAGATACTGAACGTAATCCGCAATACAGTGTACAAGTTCAGAAAAAATGGGCACGTCCAGACTACGTATTCCCAGGAAATCAGGTGAGAAACGATGGCTGAAAACATTAGAAAAATTAAACGAATGGAAATCCCGCCGGAAAAGCAAAAAGCAGATGATATTGCAGAAGTAACAGATGCGATTGCAGAAAACAAAGACGTGATTATCAAAGCAATCCGTTTAATGAAAGTACTTGATGATGCTAAGATTTTAGATGCTTCTATCGGTGCAGTAGAAAGCCGCGGATTCATTACTGGTAAATTTACGAAAGAGTTAAGAAAAGAACAATATACAGGTGTATTGAACAACTTAGCTCCATTAGTATTTATGATAGGTAAATTAAATGTACCTAACTTACAAGATATGCTTGAAAAAGTAAATAAAGGTTTGGAAAATGCAAATCAAGCAAGCCCGAACCAACGTACAACAGTCGGCAGCTTAGTCGGTTTATTGAAAGACGAAGATGCGAACAAAAGTATTACTTATTTCTTAAATATCTTAAAAGGTATGTCACGCGAAGAATAAAATGTGTCGACCTTTTAGAGCTGATCTTATCTTTTGAAAGAGGATCAGCTCTTTTTTTACATAGTATGATAAAATTTAATAAGAAGATCGATTATTAATGATTAGATTTTTGAAAGAAAGAGGGTGAGGGCAATCAACCCTAATATATTAAAAGCACTAGCCATTATATCTAATATTTTTGTAGTTTTAGGTTTTATACTTTTAATTATGATGAAACTCGTTTTAGCAATTACAATGTTCGCAGTCGCAATTACGATTAGTTTAATGATGTTTAATGTTTTATTTAGAGATAGAACAGGAATGAAGATAATTGTAAACATTTCATTTGTGATTGTAATTGGTGTAATTATATTGGCATACTTCTTGTTAAAATAAATAAATTGAGAGGTACAGGAAATGAGCCGTACATTTAAGAGAAGGTTTTTAATCATTTTAATCAGCGTTATTGTAGCGATATTTGCGATTCTAATGATTATCAATGAAACTAATTTATTTAAACATGATCAAACACATACTTTTGATGATGCTGTGAAATTACAGACAGGCGAAGGTATGTTGAATACTAAAGAAGACAATGGTCGTTTCATCAATGCATCTAAAGAAGATGTAAAAAATGCAATGACGGTTAAAAAACAAAATCACAATATCAACTATATGGATATCTCTGAGAAAGTGCCGATGGATGAAAAAGAAGTTAATAAAATTTTGAAAGACAAAGGTATTTTCGAAAAACAAGGTGAGGCTTTTTTAAAGGCGCAAGATAAATATGATGTTAATGTGATTTATTTAATTAGTCATGCTTTAGTTGAAACAGGCAATGGACAATCTGATTTAGCAAAAGGCATTCCGTATAAAGGTAAACGTTATTATAATTTCTTCGGTATCGGAGCGTTTGACGAAGATGCCATGAAACATGGTCATAGCTATGCGAAGCAACAAAAATGGACTTCACCTGATAAAGCGATATTAGGAGGGGCTTCTTTTGTCAGAAAGGAGTATTTTGATAAAGAACAATTAACACTTTATCAAATGCGTTGGAATCCTAAAAATCCAGGTCAGCATCAATATGCGAGTGATATCGATTGGGATAGTAAAATAGCAAGAGCAATGGATCATTATTATGAGAAGTACGGTATTAAAAAAGACCACATTCGTAAAAATTATTATAAGTAATAACTATATAAGAGGGGGCAACCCTCTTTTTTATGTGAGTACAGTATTGATTGAACAAAGAGGGAATATGATAGAATAAAGATAATGTGAAAATGAGGTGTTAGGATATGAAAATAGCAATCGTAGGTGGCGGCATCGGCGGTTTAACAGCTGCTGCACTGTTACATGAAAATGATAATGAAATACATGTATTTGAACAGCATAATAAAATTGAAGAAGTCGGCGCTGGTATCGGTATAGGCGGTAATGTGATAGATAAACTTGGAAACCATGACTTGGCTAAAGGCATTAAAAATGCAGGACAAGTAATTAATGAACTGGAATTTTTAGATGACCATGGAAAAGTTTTGAATAAAGCGTATCTGAAAAAAGGTACTATCAATTTGACATTACCGCGTCAGACATTAATTGACATTATTAAATCCTATGTACCAGAAGCGGCTATTCACACAAATCACAAAATCATCCGTATTGAACAAAATAGTTCTAAAGTTACTTTGACAGAAGAAAATGGAGCGCAGTCAGATTTTGATTTATGTATAGGCGCAGACGGACTCCATTCCATCATTCGGCAAGAGCTTGATCCTAAATCAACTGTGAATTATCAAGGTTATACAGTATTTAGAGGTATGGTAGAAGATATACGATTATCAGATCCGAATACGGCAAAAGAATTTTGGGGACCAAAAGGCCGTGTCGGTATTGTTCCGATGTTAGATAACAAAGCGTATTGGTTTATATCAGTGAACGCAAAACAGGGTGATCCAAAGTTCAATGATTTTACTAAACCATATATTCAAGCATATTATAATCATTATCCAAATGAAGTACGTCGCATATTTGATCAAACAAGCGAAACAGGAATCTTACATCACGACATTTATGATTTAACGCCATTAAAAGCTTTTGTATATGGTCGTACTGTATTATTAGGAGATGCAGCACATGCGACAACGCCTAATCTGGGACAGGGTGCAGGTCAAGCAATGGAAGATGCAATCGTGTTGGCAAATTGCTTAAAAGCATATGATTTCAGAGAAGCATTAGATCGATATGACCAATTGCGTGTTAAACATACAGCGAAAGTGATTAAAAAGTCTAGAAAAATCGGCAAACAAGCACAATTAGCTAATGGTTTATTAGTTGGACTACGAAATACATTAATGAAGCGATTACCTTCAAAACTTATCAGTAGTCAAGTGAAGTTTATTTATAAAACTAAAGAAAAATAAAGTATAAAAAATCCAGAACACTCAATCATGAATGTTCTGGATTTTTGTTTTTAAAAAGAAATTTATTTTTCAACGCCATTAACAATATATTTTGGAGCTTTATCTTCTTTAATGACATCTACAGTATTATCAGCAACAATTTTAGCCATTGCGTCGCGTGCTTCAAAAGTAGCATTTCCGATATGCGGTGTTATAACTACGTTATCTAATGATTTCAAATCATCATTGATTTTAGGTTCAAATTCATAAACATCGAGTGCTGCACCTTCGATATCTTTATTTTTTAATGCATCTGCAAGTGCTTGTTCATTAACAATCGGACCTCTAGCCGCATTGACAAGATAAGCTGTATCTTTCATTTTCTTGAATTGCTCAGTATCAAACATGTGATGTAATTCTGGTTTATAAGCAGCATTAATAGTAATAAAATCTGCTTTTTCCAACATCGTATCTAAGTCTACATATTTAACACCTAGTTCGCGTTCTTTTTCTTCCTTACGATGAGGACCAGTATATAAAACATCCATATCAAACGCTTTGGCACGTTTTGCTACTGCAGAACCGATAGCGCCTAATCCAACAATACCGATGACTTTGCCTGAAACTTCACGGCCTCTAAAGAATAATGGTGCCCAACCATCGAAGCCTTTCGTACGAGACAATTGATCACCTTCTGGGATGCGACGTGCAACTGCAAGTACAAGTGTGAATGTAAGTTCAGCTGTTGAACGTGTTGAAACATCTGGTGTATTTGTAACATAAATACCTTTTTCTTTGGCAGTATCAATATCTACATTAGTAGAAAGGATGCTAATTAAAGCGTCGGCATCTTTAACACGTTCTTTTAATGTATCTTGATCCACTACTCCAGGACCGTCATACATATCAATTTCGATTTGATGCTTTTCTAAGATGTCCAATCCGATTTGGGGGATAGGACCTGCGATAAATACCTTTGCCATTTAAAAACACTCCTTTTCTGACTTCTTATATCAAGTATATTAAAAGGATGTTATAGAAACAATGAAAACACTTTCTTTGTATTAAGTGATAAGCTTCAGTCCAACTGCTGATACAACAATTAAACCAATACAAATGATACGCCAAATGTTTTTTGATTCATTATAAAAAATCATACTTATCAACGTACCGCCGCCTGTACCTATTCCGGTCCAAATAGCATATGCTGTTCCCATTGGGATATCTCTCATCGAAAGTGAAAGAATACTGAAACTGAATATAAAGGCAATACCTAAATATAAAATAAAAATTTTCTTGCCTGTACGGTTAAGTTCATTTAATAACACTACGCCTAATATTTCAAAGCATCCGGCAATTAGTAAATATATCCATGCCATTAGGATGTTCCCTCGCTTTCTTCGTTATCTGTAGAAAGTTTCAATCCCAAAATACCAATCAATAATAAGGCGAGGAGAAATAACTTCGTAAAACTGAAAGGGTCACTATAAAAGACCATATCTATAATGACAGTACCTACAGTACCAATCCCTACGAAGATGGCATAAGCCGTACCGACTGGCAAGGTTTTACATGCTGAAATTACAAGCGCGAAACTGAGCGCAATCATTAAGAGAGTGATACTCCAACTGAGAATTGAGTCGGCATTTTTAATACAAGTCACCCAAACGATTTCTACGATTCCAGCTAAAATAACTTTTAACCAGCGCACTTTTCTGCCTCCTATCAATATTAATTTGTCAACATTATATATTCTCTCAAATTTAAATGATACTTACAATAAATGAATTTTGAAAATGAAAAAACGAAGCACTAAAGGCTTCGTCTTAACTGTCTTATTTAAGAAATGGGATAGATAGCGGGATTAAATATTTTTCGCCATTATATGCTTTTACCGCTGCAATAATACTAAAAATAAATTGCATGATAGCTAATACAATGAATGTGATAAAGCCGACTAACACTAACATTAAGATGCCAGAAATGATAAACCAAATTGTATAAGAAATAACAAAGTTAAAGTAATCTTTTCCAGTTTTGTTTACAAATTCTGACTCGGAGCCTTTAATTAACCAAATAATTAACGGTCCTATGATTGAGGTGAAAAAACTTAAAATATAGATTAAGCTTGCGAATAACCTTTCATCTTGTGTAGGAAACTGTTCATATTTTTCAACTTCATCATAAACAGGCTCAAATTCTGGATTATTATCCATAAGTGGACCTCCTATATCCATTTGTTGAGTTAAATATATCAATAAATGAGAAATAAAGATATCCAATTCATACAATTTTTACAAATATATTGTCTGATAATGAAGATAAAGAAGCACCCTTAAAGTATGTAATAACTTTCAAATTATAAATTTGAAAAAATTAGTATTAGGTAACAAAATTATATTTTATTATTTGCTTAGTCATGTTACGATACGTATAACATGCTATTTATATAAATGAGGAAAACTGTCGTGACAGTTAGGTAAGCGTTTACATACACACTCTATTAACTGATAACAGTTTCTAATTTCGACATCAAGGTTATATAAATAAGTACATAAGTTTCATTTTAAGTGAGAGACCGTCTATATCTTTATCCTTTGCAATAAAGCTTATAGCGGTCTCTTATACTCATGATAATTTAAAGAAAGAAGGTTAAGCTATGAAGATCGCAATTGTAGGTTCAGGTAATGGGGCAGTGACATCAGCTGTAGATATGACAAATCAAGGACATGATGTTAAATTATATTGCCGAAATGCATCTATTGAAAAATTTGATAAAGCCATAGAACAAGGTGGTTTCCATTTTAACAATGAGGGAGAAGAAAACTTTGTGAACTTCACAAATGTCAGTGATGATATTGAAGAAGTGATTTCAGACGCTGAAATTATTCAAGTGATTATTCCATCCACTTTCATTGAATATTATGCACATATTATGGCGCCGTTTGTGAATGAAAACCAAATTATTTTATTCAATATGGCAGCAGCTATGGGCTCAGCACGTTTTGTAAATGTGTTAGAAGATGAGCATATAGATATACGACCTCATTTTGCTGAATTGAATACTTTAACATACGGAACACGAGTTGATTTTGATAACGCAGTCGTAGATTTATCGCTTAATGTACAAAAGCTTTACTTTACTTCTTTTTATCAAGATCAGCTCAGTGATGATTTTGAAAAAGTAGAAAAGATTTATCCTAACATTGTTAAAGAAGAAAACTTATGGAAAACCAATCTTGAAAATGGTAACCCTGAAGTACACCCAGGTCCAACTTTGTTAAATGTGGGTCGAATTGATTATTCTGGAGACTTCTCATTATATAAAGAAGGTATTACTAAACATACAGTGCGCTTATTACATGCTGTTGAGTTAGAACGCCTTTCTTTAGGACGTAGATTAGGTTTTGAATTACAAACAGCTAAAGAAGCACGTATTCAACGTGGTTACTTAGAACGCAATGATGAAGATGAACCGCTTAATCGATTGTTTAATGAAAGTCCAGTATTCTCACAAATTCCTGGACCTAATAAAGTTAAAAACCGTTATTTAACAGAAGATATTGCGTATGGATTAGTTTTATGGTCAAGTCTTGGGCGTGAAATTGGGGTAGAAACGCCAAATATTGATGCGATTATTGTGATTGCTTCGACTATTTTGGAACGTGATTTCTTTGAAGAAGGTTTAACAATCGATGATTTAGGACGTGAAAAAGTCGGTTTAGATTAAAATTGAACAGGGGGAATGGATATGAAGCGAAAACCATCATTTTTAGAAGCGGCCTCTACAATTATTGTCATGATGATTTTAGTTATTGTAGGGTTTGTTGTATTTGGTATACCTGTACAACCGCTTCTCATTTTATCAGCTGCTTATGCTTCTGTGATTGCATGGCGTGTAGGATTGCGTTGGAAAGATTTAGAAGAAGGTATTACAGCGAGGCTAGGCACAGCTATGCCGACCATCTACATAATTTTATGTGTAGGCATTATCGTAGGAACATGGATGTATTCAGGGACTGTGCCTGCATTAATATATTATGGATTAAAATTACTTAACCCGAATTACTTCCTAGTCTCAGCATTCATTATTTCAGCGATTACATCTATGGCGACAGGAACAGCATGGGGATCTGCGTCTACAGCAGGGATTGCATTAATTGCAATTGCACATCAATTAAATATTGATGCAGGGATGGCAGCTGGTGCAATCATTGCTGGGGCGGTTTTCGGAGATAAATTATCACCATTATCAGATACAACAAACCTTGCTGCAATGGTGACTAATGTTAATATATTTTCACATATTAAAGCAATGCTTTGGACTACCATACCAGCATCACTTGTCGGGATAGTCGTATGGTTCTTTGCAGGTCTTAAACATAAATCAGGTGCAGACAAAAGCCAAATTAATGCATTATTGCATCAAATTGAAGGCGTATATCATTTAAACATATCTGTTTGGATACCTGCATTAGTAATTATTACTTGTTTGTTATTCCGCTTTTCTACTGTACCAGCAATGTTAGTATCAAGTGTTGCTGCAATATTGGTAGGATATTTTAATCATCATTTCAAACTGGCTGATGGCTTTAAAGCAGCTTTTGATGGATTTAAACCAGAAATGATCACACATCAAATACATTTGAATGAAAAGGCATCAACATTGCTTGCACAAGGCGGCATGATGAGTATGACGCAAGTCATTGTTACAATTTTTTGCGGGTATGCCTTTGCAGGTATCGTTGAAAAGTCAGGATGTCTGACAGTGTTGTTGGATACAATTAAAGATAAAGTCACTTCACCAGGTACATTGATCTTAGTCACAATTGTTTCAGGATTAATTATGGTGCTTGCTGCGGGCGTGGCTTCAGTTGTTATTATTGTAGTAGGAATGCTGCTCTATGATATGTATGATGAAATGCACTTATCAAGAACCAACCTTTCACGTACATTAGAAGATTCTGGTACAATGATTATTCCATTGATTC
The DNA here is from genome assembly GCF_001618885.1 of Staphylococcus condimenti. Taxonomy (NCBI): domain Bacteria; kingdom Bacillati; phylum Bacillota; class Bacilli; order Caryophanales; family Staphylococcaceae; genus Staphylococcus; species Staphylococcus condimenti. Next base: position 2,355,981 of record NZ_CP015114.1, read on the forward strand.
CATGGGGCACATCAGGTATTTATTATACTCAACAGCTTGGTGTAGATGTTTATTCTTACTTTATTTGGACAGTGCCATGTTATTTATGTATCGTATTTGCTTTATTCTATGCATTTACAGGTTGGACTGTAAAAAAAGTGAAGTCGCCAGACGAAACACATTACACACAACATGGTTAATCGGTATAATCTACCAAAATAACTTAAAAACAAAAAGCACTTATAAAGTCGGCATGTCGATTTTATAAGTGCTTTTTAGTGTTGATATTTATAAATAATTATAAGTGAAATGGGTATAACTAAATAATGATGGTAATACAATTGTAGTTATCAATGAAGGATGAATTGCATTTTCCAGTCATTCAATCAGAAACAACATTGTAAAGAATGTTTAGTTAAACGCTGATACGGTTAATAATATAATATGAATGAGGTGATTCCGTGTTATATGTAGTAATAATTGTAGCGATATTACTATTGTGTCTAGGAATTCATCGATACTTCAATTTAGATAATTTAACTTTAAAATATCCTTCTATTATCTATTTAGTAATCAGCTTTATATTGTATTTCGTAGCGATTTTGCAATATAGAGTTGATTCTACTATGTCGGAATTTTTAGCACATGAAATACTTGTGACAACGATTTTCGGATTATTGATATTTTGGACTTTATCTCAAGCCAATAAATCGAAGGATACAATTGTTTATACTATTTTAATTGTCCTTGCTTCGATTGGTGCAGTACTTACAAGAAGTCCACAATTTGGTCTTAATGCATCAATGGAAATGCTAATTGTAAGAATGGTACTTACAACAGCTTTAGCCATAGGATTAGGCGGTTATGTCTTGTATAGACAGTTGAAAAGACCTGTTTCCGAAAGTTTCCCATTACTTTATATATTGGCATTTGCTTATTGGGTAATGGTAGCATTTTGGATGTAAAGAACAAAACGTATAAAAGTAAAAGTATGATAAGTCGACAGTTCGTATCAAAATGAATTGTCGGCTTATTTTGTTGTTGTAACAACTAGTGAAAGATAGCTAAAGAGATCTTTTAAACAAATAAAAAAACAACTGATACAATAAGTACCAGTTGTTTAAGCATTAATTATAATTAGTGAATGAAGTTGTATCCAGCAGCTTGGCTAGCTGAGATAGTACGTGAAGTTACAACACCAGGACCATGACCGTAGTTCATTTCTGATACAGTGATTGAACCATTACCGTTAACACTTTCAACGTATGCAACGTGACCATAAGCACCTTGGCTAGTTTGCATGATAGCACCTGCTGAAGGGTTGTTGTTTACTGTGTAACCAGCTGCTGCTGCTGCGTTAGCCCAGTTATTAGCGTTGCCCCAAGTTGAACCTACTTTACCGCCAGCGCGATCAAATGCGTAGTAAGTACATTGACCAGCAGTGTAGTAGTTAGCACCACTTGAAGTACGGCTAGCCATAGTGTTTGAGCTAGTTTTTGGAGCAGAAGTTGTTGATACTTTAACATTGTTATCTGATGTTGAGTAAGTAGCACCCATTCCGCCAGTACGTGGTGTAGAACCAGCATTGTTGTAGCTAGTGTAGTTGCTGTAGTTGTTGTTTGATGTGTTGTAATTGCTATAGTTATTGTAGTTTGTGTTGTTGTTATAGTTGCTGTAACCGTTGTTGTATTGAGCGTAAGTTGAGTAATCATTATTGAAACGGTTATCTTTGTTCCAGTTACCTTCCCAAGTGTAGTGGTAGTTACCTTGTTGATCTATCGTATAAGAATAGCTGTAAGAATAAGGATCGTTAGGGTTGTATCCATTATTGTTTTCTGCTGCATCTGCATCGTGGTGAGATAAAGTTAAAGCTGCAATTCCTGTTCCTAATGTAGCGATTGTAGTTGTAGCGATTTTATTCATAATAAAATATCCTCCTAAAGATAATAAGCTAATTGTTTTATTTTAATAATAAGTCTCGTGTCTTAATTTACATTACTTTAAATTTTCTATAACTGCGTTTTTTTTCTTTCTCTTAACGACAAGACTTACTTTACCAAAAAAATTTGGGTTTGTGTGCGTTGTTATCGTTTTGTAATTTAGTTCTAATAATTAACTACTTGTATGTAATAACCATGTTTTTTGACATATAAGGCGCAAATGTTGATTTTATGGACTTTTTAACAATATTAATTCATTGTAAATATCACTAATGTTACAACGTTGTAATTTGACAGAAAAATTAAAAATATTGATTTTGTATTTTTAAATAGCATTTAATCTAATTTTGAACTCATTTAAATATGTGATTTAACAGTAGTTAGATACTAAATTGAGTCACATTCAGCTAACATTTTTGTTATAACAGCAGTTAAACAGGTTTGAAAGTTTAAACGCATTAGTTAAAAAGAAACTGCATTTATTTTGTAGATGGATTTATTGCAAATAATTTTAACTATATTATAGAAGAAACACGTAATTTTTAGTGAAGAAACTAAAGCGTTGACTTACTTTGAGAAAAAGGTTATGATACGAGTATAAAAATTATACCTAGTGAGGTAAAATCTATGAAAATAGAAATTGGAATGACTTCATTTGCTGATACAAATGACATACACACAGAAAGCGGAGTTGAAGAAAAGTTATCAGCTGATAAAAGAATTCGTCATATAGTAGAAGAAATAACACTTGCTGATGAAGTTGGGCTTGATGTCTATGGTCTAGGAGAACATCATCGTTCAGATTATGCAGTGTCTGATCCGGTAACAGTTTTAGCCGCAGCCGCTTCTTTAACACAACGTATAAAGTTAAGTTCAGCTGTAACTGTTTTATCTTCAGATGATCCAGTACGTGTATATGAACGCTTTGCAACATTAGATGCAGTATCTAATGGACGTGCCGAAATAATGGTAGGACGTGGTTCATTTATTGAATCTTTCCCTTTATTTGGTTACAACTTAGATGATTATGACCGCTTGTTTGTAGAAAAACTAGAGTTGCTGAAAGAAATCAATCAACATGAAGTAGTAACATGGGAAGGTACATTACGTCCTGCTATCAAAGGTTTAGGTGTGTATCCTCGTGCAGTGCAAGAGGAAATTCCAATTTGGCTGGCAACTGGAGGTACACCGGAATCTTCCATTAGAGCTGCAGAATATGGATTACCGATTACTTATGCAATTATCGGCGGTAACCCCAAGCGTTTTAAACGTAACATTGCAATTTATAGAGCAGTAGCTGAATCAAGAGGTTATAATTTAACAGATATGCCAGTTGCCGTTCATTCATGGGGCTATATTGCAGATACAGATGAGCAAGCACAACGTGAATTTTATGAGCCTACAAAAGTACATCATGAAATTATTGCGAAAGAACGTAATTGGCCGCCGTATACAAAAGCCCATTTCCAAAGAGAAATCAGCGATGAAGGTGCAATGTTTGTCGGAAGTCCAGAAACCGTAGCACAAAAAATGATTAAAGTCATTGAAGAATTAGAGATAAATCGTTTCATGCTGCATATGCCTGTCGGATCAATGCCTCACGAACGTATAATGAAAGCTATTAAACTTTACGGAAAAAGGGTAAAGCCTATAATAGAAGATTATTTCAATAATTAATTAAAGGAGCATACCAATATGTTATTACGTTATTTGAACAACATTAAATTAGGAAAAGAATTATTACAAGCATCAGAACCAAAATTAAAAGGTGATCCGCAAATGAAAGATGCATTTGAAAATCATTTTGGTTTACCAAGTAAAATGGTTACAGTAGCGGGAACTTTAGAAGCGACAAGCGGTCTATTATATCTTTTAAGCTTCGGCAATAAAAAAATGACACGTATTGCTTCACTAATAACATTTGGTGTTTTAGGTGTAGCAGCTTACAAACACTATGAAGCTGGAGATGGAAAAGCAGGTGCGCAACATGCATTAGATTTATTAAAACTTGCAGGTCTTTCTACACTTGATACAATCACTTTACCAGGTTGCAAAAAATAATATATGAAATTGTAGTTAACGATGGTATACCCTTTGAGGTATATCATCGTTTTTTTGTTTATTAAAGGAAGCTTTTATTTTAGAGTTTTTAATATTTGATTATGCTAATAGGAAGGTTGAATTAAATGCTTGCGTCTTAAAATATATAGAGGGTATCAACTTACAGAAGTGAGAACTGATTTCATTTAAATGGAAAATTAGCGCTATGATTTATTAAATTTTAAAAATAAATGGATTATTATAGAAAAATGTTATAGAATGATTTACATAAGCAAAACTCATTTCAAAATTCCCGATTAATTCACCTAACATCTTGAACCTACATCATGAAGGAGTGAATTCCAAAATGGAAAATAAGATTGTTATTAATGATTTACCAAAATTTGTGACGGTAGCGCAAAAGGTGAGAGAAATCACAGCACATATCAAAAGTGAACAGCAGATTTCTTTTGAAGAATTATTTATCCTGAACTACATTCAAAATAGTGAAAAAGAACGCTCTGAATTTAACGTTAAAGAAATTATCCAATTATCACATCTTAAGCCTTATTTTATTTCTAAAGCAATTCAAAAATTGAAAGAGCGCGGATTATTAAGCAAAAAAAGAAATAAAAATGATGAAAGAACTGTAATTTTAGTTGTTGATGCAGAACAAAGACAAGAAATTGAAAACTTATGTAATGCCATCAGTAAGATTTTTTGATTTAAGTAACAAGTGGTTAAGCGAATTAAATAAAATAGATAAAGGAAAGTTTTGAGTGAGCGCAAATCCTTTCGATAAAGTGATGGGGGTTGTCACATATGATCGAAGGAAAAAATTAAAAGCTGTTCAGCATATTTGTTTATGTGCTGAACAGCTTTTTACTTTCAGTATTTTCTTAAAAAGTTTACATCGCGATTATAAAATTGATTGACGGCGTTGCTTTGTACTTCTTTTAAAATTGACTCAATAATATCTGTTTGATGTGCTAAGATACGAATGGCTAATCCATGCGTTGCAAGCTCGGTAATACCGATTCTGCAATCATTTTCTGTCATGAAAGGTTTCATTACTTCATATAATTCGTCGATTGTCTGTTTTGTGATGTCAGGATGAATGAAATAGCAAGAACCTAAATGCGTATAGCCTTCCATATAACCTAATGCATCGACTTTATTTTTATTAGGATTTAAGAGCATATTATCAAATACGACCAATTCATCATCTACATAAATCTCATTTAACAAGTGAAGATAATTATAAGTGAAATGACGTTCATCTGGAGAATAACCTGGTGTTAAGATGTCAGTGTAAAACATTGAAGCGGTTTTAGCTAAATGATATTGATTGTGTTGATAAAATTTAGCATCTTTATATGCAATAATCGGATCACCGACATATTCTAGATATGCATTATCTTCAATGTGAAAGTTTTGATATTGCTCAACATGATCTTTTAATGTTTTATAGATTTTTGTAGCGCCTTGAGAAGTCAATGTGACAGATGCATTTTCTTGTACACGAAAATCTAATTTATAACGGTCGCCATCTAAATAACCACCGCCAACATTCACAATATAGAAAGTCGGAATATCCGACCCATTTAAATAAATAGGGCGGATGACTTTCAATGCTTTTTCAAAGAAGATATCACGTGCAACTGAACGTTCGCCATCATGAAAGACAGACAAGTTAAGTTGTCCTGTCCATTCTTGAGATTTACTCATTAAGCTAATCCTTTAAGCAGTACATCACGTTCAATCCATTCAATCACATTATCTAAACCATCTTCAGTTTTTAAGTTTGTGAATGTAAAAGGACGTTTACCACGAAAAGTATTTGTATCTTCAGCCATTTGGTCTAAAGATGCGCCGACATAAGGTGCTAAATCTGTTTTATTTATAATAAAGAAGTCAGATTTAATCATACCTTGGCCGCCTTTACGTGGAATTTTTTCACCTTGAGCCACATCAATAATATAAATAGAGAAGTCAACTAACTCTGGACTGAAAGTCGCTGCCAAGTTGTCTCCGCCTGATTCAATAAAGATTAAATCTAAATCGCCATGACGTTCCATTAATTCATCAATAGCTGCAAAATTCATAGAAGCATCTTCACGGATGGCAGTATGCGGGCAACCGCCTGTTTCTACACCGATAATTCGATCAGCGGGTAATACGCCTGAATTGACTAAGATTTTTTCATCTTCTTTAGTATAAATATCATTTGTAATGACACCGATACTCATATCTTTTGAAAGGTGACTTACAAGTTTTTCGACAAGTTCGGTTTTGCCTGCTCCAACAGGACCGCCGATTCCGATTTTCACTGGATTAGACATAATTAATTCCTCCTATGAAATAAATATTCTGACGTTTACATTTTCATGTTCCATTTGATTCATTTCTAAACCTGGTGCAGTAATACCGAATTCTGATTCTGCAAGTTCAAAAATATGATCACGCGTTGTTTTCATGAAAGTAATCATATCAGTCACTACACGTTGCCCGGCAGTTTGTCCAAGTGGTATTGCTCTTACTGCATTTTGAGTCAACGCTGAAACATTTTGATAGAGATAGTAATCTATTATCATTTCTATATCAATGCCAAGAAAATGACCGAGCATTGTAAAACAAATAGCAGGATGTAATTTCGCATTTTTTTCTTGATATTGTGCTTCATACCATTGTATCCACTCGCTATCATATAACTCATTGGCAAGTTTGACCATCCGTGTACCCATTTGTTTGGTACCTGTACGTGTTTCTCTTGGCATGTTCTGAACAAATAACATGCGGTCTAAGTGTAAGATTTTTTCAGAATCACTTTGATTTAATGCTTCGTATACAAGACGGATAGCTAGCCCATCTGCATACGTTAATTGTTCACTTAAAAAGAGTCTCAACCATTCTTTAAAACTTTCTTCATCATGTACAGTACCGCGTTGGATATAAGTTTCTAAGCCAAAAGAATGGCTGAAAGCCCCCGTAGGAAATTGAGAGTCGCAGAATTGAAACAACCGTAAAGCTTGATGATCAATCATGTGAATGTCCGATATGTCTGAATGCTTTATTTACTTTACGATCTTCACGTGTATAAGGGATGCCTAGAGATTTTAATAAATCTTCAACGAGGTAATCGTATTGAACAAGCATTTCATTTTCAGTAAATTGCGCTGGTAAGTGACGGTTGCCGAGTTGATGCGCAATATCTCCCATTTCCTTTAATGTACGAGGTTGTATCACTAAGATATCTTCTGAATTTACATCTACAACAATCATATTATGGTCGTCCTGATATAAAATATCTCCATATTCTAAATCAACTGGATTTTTTAATCGAATACCAATTTCGTTGCCGTGATCAGTAGTGACACGTTGGATTCTTTTTACTAAATCAGAGTTTTCAAGATATACTTTTTCGATATGTTTTTGTTTTTCTTCGTCTGAAAGATTAGCAACATTGCCAACTATTTCTTCAATTATCATAATTTATTCAACCCCCTAGAATAAGAAGTAGCGTTGTGCAAGCGGTAATTCTTTTGCAGGTTCACTTGTAATTAATTTGCCATCTACAAATACTTCATAAGTTTGCGGATCTACATCCAATTTAGGTGTTTCACTATTATTTTTCATATCTTTTTTAGTGAGTTGGCGAATGCCTTTAACAGGGCGTACCATACGATGCAATGATAGTTGACGTTCAATATCATTCATATAAGCAATGTTTGACACAAATGTAATACTAGTGCCTGTTAAATTACCTCCATATTGACCGTACATTTTACGATATTTTAAAGGTTCTGAAGTAGGGATAGATCCGTTTGCATCTCCATTGACTGCTGTATTAATCATACCGGCTTTAAGTACCATTTCTGGTTTAACACCAAAGAAAGCAGGGTCCCAAATGACAAGGTCTGCAAGTTTACCTTCTTCAATTGAACCTACATATTCTGAAATACCGTGTGTAATAGCAGGGTTGATAGTATATTTCGCAATATAGCGTTTGATACGGTTATTGTCGTTATACTCTTTGTCGCCATCTAGATATCCGCGTTGTTCTTTCATGCGATGTGCAACTTGCCAAGTACGTGTAATGACTTCACCGACACGTCCCATTGCTTGGGAGTCTGAGCTGACCATACTAAATACACCCATATCTTGCAGAACATCTTCAGCTGCAATTGTTTCTTTTCTGATACGAGAGTCTGCAAATGCAACGTCTTCAGGGATAGAAGCATTCAAGTGGTGTGTAATCATAACCATATCGAGGTGTTCGTCTATTGTATTAACTGTATAAGGAAGGGTCGGGTTTGTAGATGAAGGAAGGACGTTCGGGTAGCTTGCAGATTTAATTAAATCTGGTGCATGGCCACCTCCTGCGCCTTCTGTATGATACATATGAATAACTCTATCTTTAATTGCTTTCATAGTATCTTCCATGAAGCCGGCTTCATTTAATGTATCAGCATGCAAAGCAATTTGTACATCATAATCATCTGCTACATCTAAAGCATGGCTTAAAGCTGATGGTGTAGCGCCCCAGTCTTCGTGGACTTTCAAACCGATTGCGCCAGCGTGGATTTGTTCAATTAATGCAGTATGATTATGTGCTTGGCCTTTTCCTGTAAATCCAACATTGATTGGAAGACCTTCTGCAGCTTCCAGCATACGGTGGATATGCCATGGCCCTGGTGCAACTGTTGTTGCTTTTGCACCTTCTGAAGCTCCTGTACCACCGCCGATGTGTGTTGTAACACCACTTTCAAGTGCTACGTAGGCTTGCTCAGGATTGATAAAGTGAACGTGCGTATCAATGCCTCCAGTTGTGACAATTTTACCTTCACCAGAGATAATATCAGTTGATGCCCCAATAATAATATCTACATCATCCATAATATCTGGGTTGCCGGCTTTACCGTATTTCATAATATAACCATTTTTAATACCTAAGTCTGCTTTGTAAACTTTATCATAATCAATAATTACAGCATTTGTAATTACAGTATCTGCAACATAGCGATCATCACGTGTTACATTTGGATTTTGTGCCATACCGTCACGTATAGATTTACCCCCGCCGAATGTTGCTTCATCCCCATAATTTGCAAAATCTTTTTCAATAGTCGCAAACAAATTTGTATCTCCTAAACGAATAGCATCTCCAACAGTGGGACCGTACAAACTTGTATATTGCGATTGTGTCATTTTAAAACTCATCGATTATACCCACTTTCTTTATTGGCATTTTGTTTGCCTTCATCATTTTTAACACCTGCGTTCGGGTGGCCATTTTTTACACGGAAGACACGCTCTTCATCGATTGCACCATCTACTAAGCCTCGGAAACCGTAAATACGACGTTTGCCGTTATATTCTACGAGTTGGACTTTCTTTTCATCCCCAGGTTCGAATCTTACTGCTGCACCAGCTGGAATATCTAAATGTTTTCCATAGGCTTTTTCTCTATCAAATTTCAAACCTGTATTCGCTTCGAAAAAGTGATAATGAGAACCAACTTGAATAGGGCGGTCACCGATATTTTTTACCGTGATAACTGTTTCAGAATCATCTGTACCTTTGTTGATTTCAATTTCAGTGTTTTTAACTATAATTTCTCCAGGTTTCAATGTATTTACCTCCTTTTTAAACAATCGGGTGGTGTATTGTGATTAGTTTTGTTCCATCAGGAAATGTGGCTTCAATTTCTAAATCAGGAATCATGTCAGAAACACCTTCCATAACATCATCTTTATTTAAGATTTGTCTGCCATAACTCATTAGTTCTGCGACACTTTTACCATCTCTAGCACCTTCTAACAATTCATAACTGATAATTGCGACTGCTTCTGGATAGTTTAGTTTCAATCCGCGAGATTGTCGTCTGCGTGCTAAATCATTTGCTACAACAAGCATCAATTTATCTTGTTCACGTTGCGTGAAATGCACAATAATCCCTTCTTTCAAACGTTTTTCAATAATATGTTGCTTTTTTATTCTAAAACCATTCGATTTATTATACAAGAATTACACACTTATAATTCAGAAAAAAACTGTGTTTTACCAACAAAATAGTATAAAATGAAATTAAAGTGTTATCTAACTATAATCATTTGTTCATTTTCTTGAAATACAATAAAATTTAACCGCTTATCCATATGAGCAAATAAGCATAGAATTTATATTTATTTTCAAGTTTAATTATTTTTGGTAAAATCAGTATGTTGACAAATTGTGGAAATCAGGTGAAGTTCAAATGCGTCATTTTATATGCGTTATATTAAAAAACATTTCACAAGTCATTTTATTAGAGAATAGTTGGACGGGTTTATTTATTTTGATTGGTTTGTTTATTGGAAATTGGAAAGTAGGGTTGGCAGCTTTACTTTCTAGTATTATTGCTTATTTCCTTGCACCTATAACCAATTATTCTAAAGAAGAAATTAATCAAGGGCTAGCAGGATTCAATCCTGTCTTAACTGGTATTGCCTTAACTGTCTTTTTAGTGCCGGGATGGAAAAGTATACTCATCACTTTGCTTGCAGTAGTGTTAACAATGCCGATCGGAGCAGCTTTCAGGGCGTTGTTGAATCGTTTTGATTTACCGATGTTGACGATGCCGTATGTATTTATCAGCTGGATGTTTTTATTTATGTCCTTCCAGTTTGAATATGTAAATGCAGGTGTCAACATTTTGCCATCTGTTGTAAAAGAAATTCAGTTTTCACATCATACTATTAATAGTTTATTGAGTTTTTTAGATGGATTCAGTGAAATTTTCCTAGTCAAAAGTGCAATAGGCGGCTTAGTCATTTTATGCGGTATTTTTATTGCTTCACGTGAAGCAGGAGTATTTTCAATCATTGCAAATATTGTAGGCGTAATCGTTGTTATGATATTTGGGGCCAATCATGATGAAATTAATGCAGGATTATATGGATATAATGTCATTTTAGTGATATTAGCACTTGGTGTAACATTTAAAGAAGCTTCTGTGTTTAATAAGTATGCGAATATGCTATTTGGTATTATTATGACTGTTGTAATGCATGCAGGTTTGGTCACTTTGTTAAAACCATTTGGATTGCCAGTATTTACATTGCCTTTCATTGTAGCAACTTGGATAATGCTGCTTGCGGGAAAAAAGGTTGAAACAACTGAAGAAGCGGAAGAAGAGGTATACTCTGAAAATAAATAGCTTATCAGATTGAAACAAAACAAAGAGCTGACGGAACAATTATCATATTCCGTCAGCTCTTTTTTGAGTTATTTCATGAATTTTTCTTTTAAATCTTTACGCATATAATCTAAAGTGTATGGATCATTAAACCAATATGTTTTTGCATCAACTTTGATAACATGGTTATCTTTAACTGCAGGCAGGTTTTTCCATAAGTTTGTTTGAGTATATGAAGGTTCTGATTTGCCGTCGCGTGTTGAAACAATATAATCACCTGCATATTCAGGGATTTTTTCTTGTTTTACTTCAGCCCATCCATCTTTTTTCACAAGTTCTTCTTGTTTAGCTGGCATTTTCAAACCGAAAGCTTGATAGATTACTTCACCGCCACGACCCCAGTTTGGTCCGTACGTATAAAGTTTTTTATCAAATTCATCTAGTAATGATACAGTTGAATCTTTACCAATTTTATCTTTGATTTCTTTGCCGTCTTTAGAAGTTTCTTTTTTCCAGTCTTCTGTCCATTTCTTCGCTTTATCTTCTTTACCTAATAACTTACCTAATTCAAGTTGTTGATCAAGGTATTTATGTTTTGCATAGTCGAATACAACAGTAGGTGCAACTTTTTGGTATTTTTTAATGTTTTTATCAGTTGAATACACAATAATTAAGTCTGGTTTTTGTTTGATGACTTTTTCGACATCTTCACTACCAGTAGCACCGATTTTTTCAACGCCTTTGAATTTTTCTTTTAAAACTTTACTATCATCGACTTGGCTATTGACTGCAACAACATTGCCACCTAATTTTTTAACACCGCCAGCATATGTAGGAGCTACAACGGCAATACGTTTAGGATCTTTTGGTACATCTATTTTTTTACCATTATCCATAGTATATGAACGTGTTTCTTTCTTAGAATCTTTTTTATCTTCAGACTTGTTACCGCATGCCGCAAGTACAAGGACTAAGATAATCAAAGGGATAAGCAGTTTCTTCATTTATAATTTTCCTCCTAATTGAAAACGATTATCATTTATTCACAATTATAAAGGCTTATAGAGAAATACACAACATTTTTTTAGAAAAATTGAGTTTTATTAGTTGTTTGTTTAAAAATAGTGTGGAATGAATACATGTTAAAAATGAGTCGAAAATGATATTTAAAAGAAAAGTGCTATCTTCAATATTAAGAAGACAACACTTTATATACTGACTGATAATTAATTTTTTTAAAATAAATCTAATTCAGATTTAGCGATATTTGTATATGCAGCATCCTGCATAGGAGGGTTATGCAAGCCGGCACGCATATCGCGGTAATAACGTTGAAGTGGACGCTCCATATCTAAACTTTTCGCTCCTACAATACGCATCGCAATATCTACGACTTGTAAACCTTGGTTCATCACAAGAACTTTACTAGCAGATGTTTCATTCCAAACAGGGGCATTTGGTGATTCATTATAAATGCGCGCTGTTGACCATAAGAAACCGCGTGCTGAAAGTAATAAAGATTCCATTTCCCCAACAGATTGTTGAATTGTCGGCAAATCAGCGATGGTACCCTCGATACTGTTCGGACTATGTTCTTTTGCAAAATCTTTTGCATAGTCTGCTGCAGCTTGTGCGATACCTAAATAAACACTCGGAATATGGAGTATCCAACCATTTGGGCGTTTCGGTCCTTTGCCCATTACTTCAACAAAGTTTTCAGCAGGGATTCGCACATCTTTCAGTACTAAATCATGACTTTCAGTCGCACGCATACCTAGTTCATTCCAGGTTTCAGAAATTGATAATCCTGGTGTGTCTTTTTTAACTAAAAAGAACCCGAAATCGCCAGAAGTTTGATCATAGCCGCTGACTAAGAAATGTGTCAATGCAGGGCTCATAGAAGTAAAAGTTTTTACACCGTTTAAAATATAGTTATTACCATCTTTTACTGCATGAGTGGAAGGTTTTCCGCCACGCGTCGGACTGCCTGTTTCAGCTTCGCTGACTGCACGGTTAATAAGTGCACCTTCTTTAATATCCTCTGCAAATTTTTCAAGAAGAGATTTGTCCCACATTTCGTGTTCATATAACTGTCCAACAACACTTAAATGCCATCCGATAGATAAAGCAGTGGCACCATCTATCGAACCGAGATAGCTTTGCAGAATCACCATGTCTTCAATTGTTGCACCTTCGCCGCCATATTCTTTTGGCAACGTTAATTTTGTATAACCTTCTTTTACAAGCCAGTTGATATTTTCATAAGGAAATCTGCTTTCTAAATCATTCTTTTCTGAATAGGATTGGAATTGATCTGTTACTTCCTGAAGTTTTTTCAACCACTTATGTTGAATATCTGTATGAATTAAACCTGATTCTAGCACCGTACTACCTCCTGATTGTTTCTAAAGTATTAAGTTTAGTGTATCACTCGGATTAATAGCTTAAAAGCAATTTTAATCAATTCGTTGGCTTTGGAGAGGGCATTATAAAAATTTAGACACATTTAACAGCTTCTTTTGTACTATTTAGTTTTGCAATTAAGTTAAAGAGTCAATAAAATGGAAGTGTTGAAAAATAGAACATCACGGAGGACAAGAATGAAACCAGTATATTTTAATCATGATGGCGGCGTTGATGACTTAGTCTCATTATTCTTGCTTTTGCAAATGGAAGATATCGAGTTGATTGGTGTAAGTGCAATTGGTGCTGATAGTTATTTAGAACCGGCTGTAAGTGCATCTCGAAAAATTATAGACCGTTTTTCTGATAGAAAGTTAGCAGTGGCACCGTCATATGAAAGAGGGAAGAATCCTTTTCCTAAAGAATGGCGTATGCATGCATTCTTTGTAGATGCTTTGCCTATCTTGAATGAAAAAAGAATAGAAAAGCGTTCTGCTGAATCTGAATTAGAAGCATATCAAGATATTATAGAAAAGATAAATCAAAGTGAAGTACCTGTAACATTGTTATTTACTGGACCTTTGACAGATTTGGCAAAGGCATTGAAAATTGAACCGCAACTTACAAAAAATATTGAACGTTTAGTGTGGATGGGCGGCACATTTTTAACTAAAGGGAATGTTGAGGAACCAGAACATGATGGCACAGCTGAATGGAATGCATTTTGGGATCCAGAAGCAGTGCATACTGTATTTGATAGTGATATTAAAATAGATATGGTTGCTTTAGAAAGTACTAATCAAGTGCCTTTGACAGTTGATGTGCGCCAATATTGGGCTGATAGACGCCAACATATCGGTGTGGACTTCTTAGGAGTTTGCTATGCAGCAGTACCGCCTTTAACCCACTTTATTACTAATTCAACCTATTTTTTATGGGATGTATTAACAACTGCTTTTGTAGGCAAACCGGAGTTAGTTAAATCTGAAGCCATGAAAGTAAAAGTAATCCCGCATGGTCCAAGTCAAGGACGAACAGTTAAGGTAATGGAAGAAGGGCGTCTGGTTAATGTGGTAAATGATGTAGACCGAAATGCATTTTTTGAATATATAACACAATTGGCAGAGAAGGTTGAAGACTAAGAAAAGTAAAAATAATCCACTTTTAATGTAAACTTTTCGTAAATACAGGTTAACATTTATGGTATAATCTTTCTTGGATATATTTCAAGGAGGTTTATCATGACTACAAAACATATTACATTTACAGCAATTATGACTGCAATCATAGCTTTGCTCGGTTTAGTACCGCCGATTCCATTACCGTTTATGCCAGTACCAATTGTATTACAAAATATCGGTATTTTCTTAGCCGGCGTTTTATTAGGTAAAAAATATGGTACGATCAGTGTAATTGTATTTCTTATTTTAGCAGCATGCGGGTTACCTGTTTTATCAGGGGGACGAGGAGGAATTGGAGTTTTTGCAGGACCGTCTGCAGGATTCTTATTCTTATATCCAGTCGTAGCATTCTTGATTGGCTGGTATCGTGACCGAACAATTGAACGTATTAACTTTATTCAAATATTTATCCCAGTGATTGTAGCTGGTGTATTGCTATTAGATATCGTAGGCACATTAATCATGGGTATGATTACTAATATGCCGTTATCTAAAGCTTTCTTCTTATCATTTGTATTTATGCCAGGTGATATTGTGAAAGCAGTAATTGCTTCTTTAATTGGGGCAGCTTTGTTAAATCATACACGCTTTAAACAGTTAATTCGTTTCTAATTTTTTTGAAAAGAGGGAATAACCATGGTGAAGCTTTCGATGGATTTAATTGATGAGTCAGGGAAAATTGCATTTCAAGATAACTTGAAAACCATATATCTGACACCTGAAGCACCCTTAACTTATTATTCTAATAAATGGACATATCATGAAATGCCTGATTTTGAACAATGGTTAAAGGATGCAAAAACGCAATTAAAACAACATCATGCACAAGATAGTCATCACCTTATGTTTGCTTTTCCAGAAAATACAGAGCTCTCTCAATCTTTTCTGGATTATTTGGAAAGAGAAAACTTTGAGTTAGGGTTAATGGAAATGTATGCGATTGAAGCGGAAGCCTTGCAAGGTGAAATTCCTGATACATTAGAAATCGAATGGGTCACTAAAGATAACTTAGATGACTATTTAACAATTCATCGCACATTCGCAATTCAGTTTGGCGAAGATTATGCTGATGAATCTGAAAATATGATTCGTCGAGAATTTCAAGATGGAGAAAAAACTAAACGTGTAGTGGTTTATTATCAAAACCAACCCGTGGGTTCTATAGATGTTATCGAGACTGATCAAACAATTGAAATTGACAGTTTCGGTGTAATCGAAAGCATGCGTAAAAAGGGGATAGGGAGTGCAATTCAAGCCTTTATTGCGAATTACGCAGGAGCGAAACCGATTATTTTAATAGCAGATGGTGAAGATACAGCTAAAGATATGTATATCAAACAAGGTTATACCTTTATTGGCTATCGTTATCAAATCTTAAAAGAAAATTTGTAAAAAAGAAGCTGCGCCTTACAAGAAATTATTCTTGTGAAGGGGCAGCTTCTATTCGTTCTGGATGACTATATACACTGAAATTTCCATCTCTGCAAAAACCGATTGCTGTGATATTCAAATCATCTGCTAATGTAACTGCTAATGTAGTAGGAGCTGATTTAGATAAAATAACACCTACACCGATTTTGGCAGCTTTGATTAAAATCTCTGAAGAGATACGGCCACTGAAAATTAATACTTTATCTCGAACAGGGATATGCCGTTCTAAACAAAAGCCATATAATTTATCAAGTGCATTATGTCTTCCGATATCTTGGCGGTGTTCAAAGAATGTATCGCCATCACTGATGGCAGCATTATGCAATCCGCCTGTACGTTTAAATAGTGTGCTTGCACTTTGCAAACGTGTCATCATATTCACTACTTGTTGTGGCTGTAAAGTAATATGAGACATTGATGTTTTGGCAATTGCTGCATCATTGTGGAAATAAAATTCACGGCTTTTACCACAACATGATGCAATCATTCGTTTTGTGGAATACTCGAAGCGGTCACCTAAATCTTTAGTTAGTTCCACATGTGCGAATCCTTTACTGTCGTCTATTTGAATAGATTTTAGTTCGCTTCGTTTTAATATAGCGCCTTCAGACGCTAAAAAGCCCAGCACCAACTCTTCCATGTGGTCTGGACTGCAGATGACGGTTGCAAACTCTTCTCCATTGACCATAATTGTTAAAGGAAATTCAGTTACATAACTGTCTGTAGTTTCAAACAACTTTCCATCTTCATAACGGACAATATTTTGATCCGTCATTACATCTATATCATTATTTATATCTTTATTCATACGCATTGACTCCTCATTAAAAGAATATACTATAATATTCCTTATTTCAAAAAAGATTTGCATATTTATCATTTTAAAATGAAATTTAAGTTGAGACGAGGCGATTACAATAGTAAACTTAAAGTAAACAAAAGGAGGTTGGTGTATGGCTAGTATCAGAGATATTGCAAAAGCGGCTGAAGTCAGCCCAGGAACGGTTTCTCGTATATTAAATGAAGATCCGACATTGTCGGTATCAGATAAGACAAGACAGCGTGTGCTTAAAGTAGCAGAAGAAATGTCTTACCAAAAATCGGCACGTATGAACCGTCAAGTTCAAATTATTACTTATGCACCTAGAAGACGAGAAATGGCAGATCCTTTTCATCGCGAGTTGCGATTAGCAATCGAAACAGAAATTAAACGCCTGAATCTTACTTTGAAAAAGACAATTAGAGTTGAACCAGGGATGAAAAAACAAGATTGGTCTGAGGTTAAAAAAGCGGGCGCACTATTGGTTATCGGTAATTTTTCTAAAACAGCATTAGAAACAATTTTTCAATACAATCCCAATATGGTTGTTATTAATAATCCTGAAGTCCCTGATTTTATAGATGCAGTTTATTCAGATTTAGAAAAAACAACACATAAGCTGCTGGACAGAATTATACAAAAACATCACAAAGTTAAAATAGCGTACTTCGGTGGGATGCGTGAAGAAATGAATTTAGATGGTGATATCACTTATAGTAACGACGCACGTTATCATGCTTATTTACGTTGGTGCAAAACGCAAGATAAAACACCAGATGCACATCTCATTGGTTGGACGCGTGAAGATGGCGAACAAGAAATTGAATCCGCATCTCAACTACCTGATATCGTAATAGCAGGCAATGACATGGTTGCCATCGGGGTGATTCAAGGTTTGCAAAAAAACGGCAAGCGCATACCTGAAGATGTGAGTGTCATAGGCTTCAATGACTTAGATGTGAATCAATACGTTACACCATCCTTGACTAGTGTTCAAATCGACATAGAACAATTTGGAAAAAGTGCTGTGGCAATGGCGGAGGATAGAATCAAAAAGGTACGTTCTAATGCTTTGCATACAATTGTACAAACACAATTAATTTTGCGGCAGTCATATTCTGAAAAAGAGTAAAAAATATTTTGACAAAACATTTAGTAAACAGATAAACTTTAGTTGTGTTTACTACTATTATTTACTGTTTTGTGAGAGGGGAAAAGTAAATGCTGACATCAATGAAATCAAAATTCGACACTTTATTTAATACGCAACCAGAAGTCGCTGCCTTTACACCAGGACGAATCAATTTAATTGGAGAACATACAGACTACAATGGTGGTTATGTTTTTCCTGCAGCCATTGAACTTGGCACATATGGTTTAGCAAGTAAGAGAAACGATAGAAAAATTTGCCTGTATTCAAATAATTTTGAGTCAACAGGAACAATTGAATTTTCACTAGATGAATTACAGTTCGATGCAGCGCATAGTTGGGCAAATTATCCAAAAGGAATGGTCAAGTATTTAAAAGAATTAGACTATAAAATAGATACGGGATTCAACATATTAATAGAAGGAAATATACCGAATGGTGCGAGTTTATCATCATCAGCATCTATTGAAATTTTGATGGGATGGTTATTGAAATCGCTCTTTAATTTAGAAGTTGATAGATTAGAATTGATTCATCTTGGTCGTAAAGTTGAAAATCATTTTATCGGTGTGAATTCTGGGATTATGGACCAATTCATCGTTGGTATGGGACGCAAAGACCAAGCAATACTTTTAGATACTGCCACATTAGACTATCATTATGTGCCAACTGAATTCGGAGACTATGTTATATCGATAATGAATACAAATAAACGTCGCGAGTTAGCAGAATCTAAATATAATGAAAGACTAGAAGAATGTCAGAAAGCCCTTGCCTTATTACAACATGAATTAGAAGTTGATGCCTTGGGACATATAGATGCGGCTACTTTTGAAAAGTATGCTTATTTAATAAAAGACAATGTATTATTGCGTCGTGCACGTCATGCGATAACTGAAAATGCACGTGTTAAAAAAGCTTATGATGCTTTGAATCGAAAAGATTTCATAGAATTCGGTAAGTTATTGAATGCTTCCCACGCTTCGTTAAAAGAAGATTATGAAGTAACTGGAATAGAATTGGATACTCTAGCAGAAACAGCTCAACAAGTAGAAGGCGTACTAGGTGCACGTATGACTGGCGCAGGCTTTGCTGGTTGTGCAATTGCGTTAGTCCATAAAGACCGCATTAAAAATTTAGAACAAGAAGTAACTGAAAATTATACAAAGAAGATTGGATATGAACCATCATTTTACCACGTTAATATTGGTGATGGCGTGAAGAGTTTAGATATCAAGGAAGGATGAAGGAAATGTCAGTTTTAGTATTAGGTGGAGCAGGATACATCGGCAGTCATGCTGCTGATCAACTTATAGAACAAGGTTACGACGTAGCAGTCGTAGATAACCTTGGCACAGGCCATCGTCAAGCTGTACCAGAAGCAGCACGTTTTTATGAAGGAGATATTCGAGATAAAGCATTTTTGAATGATGTTTTTGAACAAGAAAAAGTGGAAGGCGTCTTTCATTTTTGCGCGTATTCTTTAGTAGGAGAATCAGTTGAGAAGCCTTTAGAATATTTTAATAATAACGTTTATGGCATGCAGGTATTATTAGAAGTAATGAAAGCGCATAATGTAAACGAAATTATCTTTTCTTCTACAGCAGCAGTTTATGGAGAACCAGAAACTATTCCGATTCAAGAAGATGCGCCAAAAGCACCAACGAATCCATATGGTGAAAGCAAACTTATGATGGAAAAAATGATGCATTGGTGCCACAACGCATATGGTGTGAACTATGCTGCGTTACGTTATTTTAATGTTGCAGGCGCGAAAGAAGACGGAAGTATCGGTGAAGATCATAATCCTGAAACGCACTTGATTCCAATCGTACTGCAAGCTGCTTTAGGACAACGTGATGCCATCACTATTTTCGGCACAGATTATGATACAGAAGATGGCTCATGTGTTCGCGATTATTTACATGTTACAGATTTGATTGCAGCACATATTTTAGCATATCAATATTTAAAAGACGGTGGAGAAAGCGGTGCGTTTAATTTAGGAAGCAGCCAAGGATATTCAGTGATAGAAATTGTAGAAGCTGCACGTAAAGCAACCGGTATAGATATCAAAGCAGAAATTGGCGAAAGACGTGCAGGTGATCCGAGTAAACTAGTAGCATCTAGTGATAAAGCGCAGCGTGTACTTGGATGGAAACCTAAACATGATGATATCCATGAGATTATTGAAACAGCATGGAACTGGCATCAATCACATCCGAACGGATATTCAAATTAATTACAGGGGGCACTATTATGAAATTGAATCGGCAATACGTCAATCGATTTATTGACGATGCAATACAATATGGTGATTATGATAAAGAAGATGCTTATTATCTTCAAAATTTAATTTTAGAGATTACCAAGGCTGAAAGTATTGATGAAACTAAAGATAATAAAGCATTAAATAATTCAACTTCGAATGAGATTGCTCAATTTTGGATTCAACAAATGATTCAAAATGGTTTGCTTGAAGATGTTATTTATCAAAAAGAAATTGTTGAAACAAAGTTACTAGATTTAATTACACCGAAACCTTCAACAATTAATCGTAAATTTTGGGAACTATATGAATCGCATCCAGAGAAAGCAACAGATTATTTCTATCAAATCTGTAAACGTAACCATTATGTAAAAGAAGATGCTATTGCTAAAAACATACATTATTACACTGGAACTGAATATGGTGATTTAGAAATTACTATCAATTTATCTAAGCCTGAAAAAGATGCTAAAGAAATCGCAAAAGCACGTGAAGCAAAACAATCGAGTTATCCAGCTAATGCGTTATGTATGGAAAATGAAGGTTTTGTCGGATCTGTTACTCAAGCAGCACGCCGTAATCATCGTATTGTGAGGTTGGATTTAAATCATCAACCGTGGGGTTTTCAATTTTCTCCATATGCTTATTTCCCTGAACATAGTATTGTGTTATCAGAAGCCCATGAACCTATGAAAATCGAGAGACAAACATTCAGCAATCTTTTAAAATTTGTACAGAAATTCCCGCACTATTTTGCAGGTTCTAATGCTGATTTGCCTATCGTAGGTGGTTCTATTCTTTCTCATCACCATTACCAAACCGGCCGTCATACTTTCCCAATGGATCATGCACCTGAAATGAAACAATTCAAAATGGACCAATTTCATGGTGTGCGCGCATCGGTATTAAAATGGCCGATGAGTGTTATACGATTGAGAGGAAATAATATTGATGAATTGACGGAAGCGGCAAACCATATCTTTGAAACCTGGATATCTTACAGTGATGAATCATTAGAAATCAGAGCATATAGTCAAGAGGGCACACGACATCATACAGTAACCCCAATTGCACGTTTCAATCAAACAGCTAATGAATATGAAATAGATTTAGTTTTAAGAGATAATCAAACATCAACGCAATATCCAGATGGTATCTTTCATCCTCACAAAGATGTTCATCATATTAAAAAAGAAAATATTGGTTTAATTGAAGTAATGGGGACGGCTATTTTACCTGGAAGATTAAAACAAGAACTTCAAGAAGTAGAACGTTATGTTCTTGGTGATACAAATGCTGACCCAGTTTCACATAAAAAATGGGCAGATGAAATGAAAGAAAAATATAATTTCAATAATGAAAATGCCAAAAATATAATTCATCAAGAAGTAGGAAGAATTTTTAAGCGTGTATTAGAAGATTCTGGTGTATTTAAACAAAGCATCGAAGGTCAAAAAGGGTTTGAAAAATTCATACAAACACTGTGAAGTCGGCTTTGCCGGCTTTTTTTATTGCAAAAACACTAAAAGATAAATACCTGTTAATCTTTGCAGTAAAAATACTAAATAGTTTTTTAATATATCATGAAATTTATTGAAGTTAGGGGTATAATCAAAATTGAAACTAGTATTTTAGGAGGCTTTGTAATGAAAATTAAGCATTTTTTAATTGTATTAGTAGCGATTTGTTTAGTGTTAGCAGGTTGTTCTAATTCAGACAACGGAGAGAAAAAAGATAGTAAAAAGTCTGACAGCAATGACAAAAAACAAGAATTGCACATTTCAGCAGCAGCGAGTTTAACGGACGTATCTAAAGACTTAGAAAAAGAATTTAAAAAAGACCACCCAGATGCTAAAATTACATTTAACTATGGTGGTTCTGGAGCTTTAAGACAACAAATTGAAAAAGGTGCTCCAGTTGATGTATTTATGTCAGCAAATACAAAAGACGTTGATGCATTGAAAGACAAGAAAAAAGCACATGATACTTATAACTATGCTAAAAACAAATTAGTACTTATCGGTGAAAAAGATTCAGATCTTAAATCTGTTAAAGATTTAAAAGATGGTCAAAAATTAGCTATTGGAGAAGCTAAATCAGTACCAGCTGGTAAATATGCAACTCAATACTTACAAGACAATGGTTTATACGATGGTGTTAAAGACAAATTAGTTTATGCTAAAGACGTCCGTCAGGTATTGAACTATGTTGAAAAAGGAAATGCTCAATTAGGATTTGTTTATAAAACAGATTTATATCCAGACAAAACTAAAAATGACAAAGTAAGAGAAATCGAACAAGTCGAATTGAAAAAACCAATCGTTTATGAAGCAGGTGCAACATCTGATAGTAAATCAGCAAAAGATTGGATGAAATTCCTAAAAACGGATAAAGCTAAAAAAATCATGAAAGAATATAAATTCGAAAACTAGGAGGAACATAAATGCCTGATTTAACGCCATTTTGGATATCTATAAAAGTGGCTGTAATCAGCACGATTATCGTTTCGATACTGGGCATTATTATATCCAGACTTTTATATCGTTATCGAGGACGCATAGTAACTCTTCTAGAAAGTATCATTATACTGCCGATTGTTCTGCCGCCGACAGTAATGGGGTTCTTACTCTTAATCGTATTTTCTCCAAGAAGTCCGGTAGGTTCATTTTTCGCAAATGTTCTACATATGCCGGTAGTGTTTACATTGACGGGCGCTGTAATAGCGTCCGTTGTTGTAAGTTTCCCATTAATGTACCAGCATACAATACAAGGATTTCGAGGGATTAACAATAAAATGTTAAATACTGCACGTACTATGGGAGCAAGTGAGAATAAAATATTCTTTCGTTTGATTTTACCTTTATCTAAACGTTCTATTTTATCAGGAATTATGATGGCATTTGCAAGAGCAATTGGGGAATTCGGTGCAACACTCATGGTTGCAGGTTACATTCCGAATAAAACTAACACTCTACCATTGGAAATTTATTTCTTAGTAGAACAAGGAAAAGAAAATGAAGCATGGTTATGGGTATTGGTACTCGTCGCTTTTGCAATTACAGTTATCGGTACAATTAATATGATTAACCGTGATAAATATTTGGAGGTGGACTAAATGCTTACCATCCAAATTGAATATCAACTGCGTGATCATTTTATTCAACTAGATATTAATGACGATCAACCGAAAATTTATGCAATCAGGGGACCATCTGGTATCGGCAAAACCACTGTGCTGAATATGATTGCAGGATTGCGTAAAGCAGACCGAGCATACATTAAGATGGATGATCATTTATTAACAGATACTGAACACGATGTGAATGTTAAAATTCAAGAACGCGGTATCGGATATCTGTTCCAAGATTATCAGCTCTTTCCAAATATGACAGTCATGCAGAATATTACTTTTATGGCCAAACCCTCAGAACATATAGATGAACTGATGCGTCAATTGAATATTGTGCATTTAACTAAACAATATCCTGCACGTTTATCAGGAGGAGAATCTCAGCGTGTAGCACTTGCTAGAGCATTGAGCACACGGCCTGATATCCTGCTTTTAGACGAGCCTTTTTCAAGTTTAGATGATGCTACGAAAGAAGAAAGTATGCATTTAGTTAAAAGAATGTTTGATGATTGGCAGATTCCAATTATTTTCGTTACACATTCAAACTATGAAGCTGAGCAGCTTGCAGATGAGATTATTACAATAGGTTCATAGCTACTTTGAAACATAACCCGACATCGTACTGAAAAATTCAGTACATGTCGGGTTTAATGTGTCCTTAAAAAAGGAGTTCGGAAAATTGTGTCGTTCTCAGAATCATCATATAATGAAAGTAATGTATTTTAGAAAGGATAAAAAAATATGAATGAACGCTATTCACGACAAATATTATTTAAAAATATTGGAGTGGAAGGTCAAGAAAAAATATCGCAAAAGCACGTCTTGATTATCGGCATGGGAGCCTTAGGGACACACCTTGCTGATGGTTTAGTACGCGCTGGGGTGCGTAAATTGACTATCGTTGATCGTGATTATATTGAATTCAGCAATCTGCAGCGGCAAACAATGTATACAGAACAAGACGCTGAAGAAGCATTGCCTAAAGTAATTGCTGCAAAAGAAAGATTAACGGAAATACGAAGTGATATTGAAATTGATGCATATATCGAACAAGTAAATGCGCCATTTTTAGAAGAACATGCACAACATGTGGATTTAATATTAGATGCAACAGATAACTTTGATACGCGTTTATTGGTAAATGATTTTGCGTATAAATATAATATACCTTGGATATATGGAGGCGTCGTACAAAGTACGTATATAGAAGCGGCTTTTATTCCAGGTCAAACACCTTGTTTTAATTGTGTGATGCCACAATTGCCAGTCATTAATATGACTTGTGATACAGTAGGCGTCATACAACCAGCTGTTACAATGACAACAAGTTTGCAGTTAAGAGATGCTTTGAAAATACTGACAGACACATCCTTTACACCTAAATTAACTTATGGTGACATATGGGAAGGTACACATTATACATTCGGTTTCAGCCGAATGTTTGATTCCGCTTGTACGACTTGCGGACCGAATCCGACGTATCCTCATTTACATCAAACCGATCAGCAATATGCAACATTATGCGGAAGAGATACAGTACAATATAGTAATGAGAATATTACCCAGGAAATGTTGAAGCAATATTTAGATGCTCATCATATTCATTATCATGCGAATCCCTATATGCTTCGCTTTGAATTTAATGGACATCGTATTGTAAGTTTTTCAGGTGGAAGAATGTTAATTCATGGGATGACAAAGCCGACTGAGGCTATTAAATTAATGAATCAACTGTTAGGCTAGAAGTAGATTATAAATAACGGAGGTCAATCGAATGACAAAAAACGAACATGTAAACGTTAAGCTAGATAGAGATATTCAATGTGCAGTGTTGACTGTATCAGATACGAGAACACCAGAAACAGATAAAGGCGGCAACTTAGCAAAAGAATTATTGTCTGAAATCAATGTAGAAATTAAACCAGAGCATTATGCAATTGTAAAAGATGATAAACAAGCGATTACAGAGCAATTACAACAATGGTTGGCTGAAGATGTAGATGTCATTGTCACAACAGGGGGTACAGGTATCGCACAACGTGATGTTACTATTGAAGCTGTAACACCATTGCTTACAAAACAAATTGAAGGCTTCGGTGAATTATTCAGATATTTAAGTTATGCAGAAGATGTCGGTACACGTGCATTACTTTCACGTGCAGTAGCAGGTACAGTCGGAGAACAGCTTATTTTCTCAGTACCAGGTTCAACTGGCGCAGTGAAACTTGCATTAAATAAACTCATCAAACCAGAATTAAACCATTTAATTCATGAATTGACGAAATAAATCATCCTTATAGACGATTATCAAATCAAGGATGAGATTTATAATTAATATATGATACGAAAAAACGGAATCATTGAGCGGACATTTTATCTTAAATAAAAAATGTTGCTGCTCAACAATTCCGTATTTTGTTCTGTTTAAATTAAATAACTCAGAACGGGTATATAATTTAAATAAAGAATATTATTTAGATTCTCGGCGATAGTCGCCAGATTTGCCGCCGGATTTAGTTAGAAGATATGTTTCTCCGATGACCATCCCTTTATCTAAAGCTTTGGTCATATCATAAACCGTTAAAGCAGTAGCGGAAGCAGCAGTCAAGGCTTCCATCTCTACTCCGGTTTTACCAGATGTTGAAACAGTAGCTTCAATGTTTAATGTATAAGAAGATGTTGTATCCCATTCGAAGGCAATATCGATACCAGTAAGTGAGAGCGGATGGCACATTGGAATAATCGTGGATGTATTTTTGGCAGCCATAATTCCAGCAATCTGTGCAGTGTTCAGCACATTACCTTTCTTATTTGTATGATCGACAATTTGCTGATAAATATCTTGATTGACGGTAATACTTGAATGAGCGGTAGCAGTACGTTTCGTAATTTCTTTTTCAGAAACATCTACCATTTTCGCATTACCTTGTTCGTTGATATGAGTAAATTCAGACATGCTATTCCTCCTCGCTTAAATAATTATAGCACGAATTAAATTGAATGTTAGGAGCAGATAAATTATGCCAGTTGAAAAAAGAAATCCAATATCAGTTAGAGAAGCTATCAAGCGTGTAGTTGAACAAGATATTGAAACTGAAGTACAAAATGTGCCTTTAAATAAAAGTTTAGGTTATGTACTAGCAGAAGATATTGTAGCAACTTATGAAATTCCAAGATTCAATAAATCACCTTATGATGGATTTGCTTTGAGAAGTGAAGATACAGTTGGTGCAAGCGGAGATAATCGTATTGAATTTGAAGTGATTGATCACATCGGTGCAGGTTCTGTTTCAGATAAAACTGTAGGTCCTAATCAAGCTGTTCGAATCATGACAGGTGCAGAAGTTCCAGCAGGTGCAGATGCTGTGGTTATGCTAGAACAAACAAAAGAAGGCGACCATACATTTACAATCCGTAAAGCATTTTCTCACAATGAAAATGTGTCTTTAAAAGGTGAGGAAACAGAAGTTGGCGATGTTGTATTGAAAAAAGGACAACGTATTAATGCCGGCGGTATTGCAGTGCTTGCAACATTCGGCTACACAGAAGTTCCAGTTCGTAAATTACCTTCTGCTGCAATTATCGCAACAGGCAGTGAATTATTAGATGTCGGTGATGAATTAGAACCAGGTAAAATTCGTAATTCTAACGGACCTATGATTGAAGGCTTATTAAATCAATTTGGTTTAGATGGCGAAGTTTATAAAATTCAAGAAGACGACTTAGAAAGCAGTATTGCTGTCGTAAAACAAGCAATGGAAACACATGATATGGTCATTACGACTGGCGGTGTTTCAGTAGGTGATTTTGATTACCTTCCTGAAATATACAAAGCTTTAGATGCTGAAGTATTATTCAACAAAGTACAAATGAGACCAGGCAGTGTTACAACTGTAGCGGTTGCACAAGGTAAATATTTATTTGGTTTATCAGGAAATCCATCAGCTTGTTATACAGGTTTCCAATTATTTGTTAAAACAGGCGTATTGAATATGATGGGTGCTAATGAAAAATTCCCTCAAGTTGTGAAAGCAACTTTAATGGAAGATTTCAAAAAAGCCAACCCATTCACACGTTTTATTAGATCAAAAGCTACTTTAAATGGAATGGAAGCTACAGTTGTACCTTCAGGATTTAATAAATCAGGAGCCGTTGTAGCCATTGCACACAGTAATTCAATGGTGATGTTGCCAAGTGGTACAAGAGGATTCCATGCAGGTAATATAGTAGATGTGATTTTAACAGAAACAGATGTATTTGAAGAGGAACTATTACTATGATTTTACAAATTGTGGGATATAAAGATTCAGGCAAAACTACATTGTTAGCTGAAACGGTTAAGTTTTTAAAAAATAAAGGTTATCGTGTAGTGACAATCAAACATCATGGTCATGGTGGAGAAGATATTACATTGCAAGATAATACTGTGGATCATATGAAACATTTTGAAGCGGGAGCAGATCAAAGTATCGTACAAGGACACGAACTCAGAGAAACGATTACCCGCACGTCTGAAGCCTCTTTATCCCAAATTATTGATTCAGCTGTTACAATTGAATATGACATCATTTTAGCTGAAGGATTTAAAAATGCTGACTATGATAAAGTTGTTATTTATAAAAATCCTGAAGAATTATCTTCTTTAACAGCGCTCAGTCATGTACAATATAAGTTGCCGTTTCAAAAATTAAGTGATTTAGAGCCTTTTAAAAATTGGCTTGAATCGTGGATTGATATAAAAAAGGATGAGTCAGAATGAAACAGTTTGAGATTGTAACAGAACCGATACAAACAGAACAGTATCGAGACTTTACACTTAATCCGCACCAAGGAGCAGTGGTTGTATTTACAGGACATGTCAGAGAATGGACTAAAGGAATACGTACTGAACATTTAGAATATGAAGCTTATATTCCGATGGCCGAGAAGAAGCTCGCACAAATCGGTGATGAAATTAATGAACAATGGCCTGGTACAATTGTAAGTATTGTTCACCGAATCGGACCATTAAAAATTTCAGATATCGCTGTATTGATTGCGGTATCTTCTCCGCATAGAAAAGATGCATACGCAGCAAATGAGTATGCAATAGATCGTATTAAGGAAATCGTTCCCATTTGGAAAAAAGAAATTTGGGAAGATGGTGCTGAATGGATTGGCCATCAACGCGGCTACCATGAAGATGCAGTTGAAAGGGGGCAAAATTAATGAAAGTCCTTTATTTTGCTGAAATCAAAGAGATTTTGCAAAAAGATACTGATCAATTTCAGATTGATGATGAAATGACTGTGGAAGCATTTAAACAATATTTATTTGAAAAATATCCAGAGATAGATGGAAAGAAATTTCAAATTGCTTTAAACGAAGAGTTTGTACAGCCTCATGAAAAAATCAACCAATCAGATGTTGTTGCTTTGATTCCACCGGTAAGTGGGGGTTAATGAAGTGAAAGCTATTATATTAGCAGGAGGACAATCAGAACGTTTTGGAGCGCCTAAAGCATTTGCGAAAATAGGTGGTAAGATGTTTTATGAACAAATCATAGATGTATTAGACAGTATGAATATGTTCAATGAAATTATTATAAGTTCAAATGAAACACTTGCATCTGAATTTAAAGGCGCACATGTTATTGTAGATGATTCAGAACACAAGAATAAAGGTCCGCTTTCTGGAATTTATTCGGTTATGAAACAAGATTTTGAATCAGAATTATTTTTTGTGATTTCGGTGGATACACCGCTTATTACAGCTAAAGCAATAAGCCAATTGTATCAATTCATGGTAGAACATGTGATTGAAGATCAATTAGATATTGCCGGCTTTAAAGAAGATGAACGTCCAATTCCGACGATTGCCTTTTATAGTCCTAATTGTCTGCCGATTATTGCGCGTGCTTTAGAATCAGATGATTATAGTATGCGTCATGTTTATCAACAAACTGCATCTGACTGGATAGATGTTAAGAGTGTAGACGATAATACAGAATGGTATAAAAATATTAATTATCCCCAAGATTTAGAGAGCATAAAGAAATAATAATTAACGTTTAACAAAATGTGGTAAGCGTTTCAGATAGAAGGGGGTCAAAAGATGGTAAAACAGATAACAGATAAACTAGGACGACCTATTCGCGACTTAAGATTATCTGTGACAGACCGTTGCAATTTCCGTTGTGATTATTGCATGCCGAAAGAAATATTCGGTGATGATTTTGTCTTTTTACCCAAAGATGAATTACTCAGTTTCAGTGAAATGGAACGAATCGCACGCGTATATACACACTTAGGTGTGAAAAAAATCCGTATTACAGGCGGAGAACCATTAATGCGCAGAGATTTATATAAATTAATTGCAGCCTTGAATGAAATTGAAGGTGTAGAAGATATTGGTTTAACAACAAATGGTTTGTTACTGAAAAAACACGGACAAAAATTATATGATGCAGGTCTAAGACGTATCAATGTAAGTCTAGATGCAATTGATAATGAACTGTTCCAATCAATTAATAATCGTAATATCAAAGCAGATACAATTTTAGAACAAATTGATTATGCTGTCTCAATTGGTTTTAAAGTGAAAATCAATGTTGTTGTTCAAAAAGGCGTAAACGATGACCAGATTATCCCAATGGTTCAATATTTCAAAGATAAGAACATTCAAGTCAGATTTATTGAATTCATGGATGTTGGTAATGACAATGGTTGGGATTTCAGTAAAGTTGTATCAAAAGATGAAATGCTTTCAATGATTCAAGAAGAATTTGACATTGAAGCGGTAGAACCTAAGTATTATGGGGAAGTTGCGAAGTATTATCGTCATAAAGATAATGGAGCGCAATTTGGATTGATTACAAGTGTGTCGCAATCATTCTGTTCTACTTGTACGAGAGCAAGATTATCTTCTGATGGTAAGTTTTATGGTTGCTTGTTCAGTACAGTTGATGGTTTTAATGTTAAAG
This sequence comes from Staphylococcus condimenti, assembly GCF_001618885.1. Taxonomy (NCBI): domain Bacteria; kingdom Bacillati; phylum Bacillota; class Bacilli; order Caryophanales; family Staphylococcaceae; genus Staphylococcus; species Staphylococcus condimenti. The sequence continues at coordinate 2,386,462 of NZ_CP015114.1, forward strand.
AATTTATGCGTTCAGGTGTTTCAGATGAAGAACTCCAAGCGAAGTTCGAAGAATTATGGAATATCCGTGATGATCGTTATTCAGATGAACGTACAGAACAAACAGTCGCAAATAGAAAACGTAAAAAAATCAATATGAACTATATTGGTGGTTAAAGTGTCGAATACCCGAATCTCTCTTTTTTAATTAGAAATGAGATTCGGGTATTTTTTAGGCTCTCTGTCAAATAGGACTGGTGGCTCAAATTATAGAGGTTAAGCAGCTTTTAGCTGCTTAATCTCTTTTTTAGGATTCGAGGAAAAAAGTCTCGTACATAAAATAATACGATTGCGCAAATTAGTGAAGTTTCTATAACCGAAAGAAACCCTTTTTATCAGTTTGATCTTATTATTAATACCTTCGAGCGGACCGTTGGTCAGATTCGAATATTCCAAAGTATTCAGTACCATGTCATGATAATTTTTAAGTGTTCTGATGGAAATTTGAAGTTTGGGGGCAATGTTTCCCATGGTTATTGCCTGTATGGTTGATGTATATAACTGTTCATCATTTTCTTTTAAAGCGTAACGCAGCTGATGGACATAGTGATGCGTGTTTAACAATTTATCATCAAAATCCAATAAGAAATCTACAATTCCTTTGGTGGTTTTCCATTGTTTGAACAGAGGAACTTTATTATATTCGAACATCTCCAATTGTTCATAAGGTTTCAAAAGCAGTTTCCAGTAACGCTTATATTTATTGTAAAGCGGTCTGTCGTTATTTCGGAAAGTATTCATAACACTGACACGAGTCATATTCAAAGCACGATTCAATGATTGTACAATATGGAATCGGTCTATAATAATTTTGGCATTAGGGAATACTTCGTTGATCAAAGACATATAAGGTTCGTACATATCGATAGATACCGTCTTCACACGTTGTCTTTCAGCTAGTGAATAACGATAAAAGTGCGTTTTCAGAGCTGCCAATCTGCGATCGGGAACAATATCTACGATACGATGGGACACAGCATCAGCATAAATAAAACTCATATTATGGCTGACATGTTTGACACTTTTGAATTCATCCATCATTAAATGTTCAGGCAAAGCGCTGAACGGCTTTTGAGCAATCTGAGAAGCAGCTTTATCTATCATCCGAGCAACTGTAGAAGCCCCGACAGCACACGATTCAGCAATTGATTTTTGAGAACGGATTTCGGTAGCTTTCTGCAAAACAGCTAAACGGGTATTATCCGAAATATGGCAATGTCTCTCAACTATTTTTGTTTCAGCAGTGAAGTGCGTACAGCAGTGCTTACAGTAAAAACGCTGCTTCTTCAGGTTCAAATAGGCTTGTCTTTCAGATACCTTAGGTATCGTAATACGGGAATTCTTCATTCCATTTTTTATAATGGAGTACTCGGTATTTTTAAAGCCGCAGTTTTCACAGTGCTCAGGAACGTACGTCAATTTTCCAAAGTAGAATAGACACGTTTTTCCTTTATACTCTTTTTCTTCAACCTTAGTATCGAATTCTATATTTTTATCTTTAATTCCCAGTGTAGTTGATATAAAATGATTCATAGGCGCAACTTATCTCCTTTAATTTGGGTTTGGTCACTTTAAATTATAGAGATAATTGCGCTATTTTTATATCAAAAAATCGGACGAGTGATTTTCTCACCAGTCCGATTTAGTATAGAACCATTTTTTATGCTGCAATATTAAAATCAATTTGTTTCACAATCGATGACATCAATTGGTGCTGCTTTTCATCTAGTAAATAAAAAACTTGTCGTTCATCTGTTTCAGAACGTTGCTTCGCAATTAAATTTTTTTTGTAAAGTTTACGAATAAGTACGTCTATCTTACTTGTATTCCATTTCATTTCGTAATGCAAAGAATCTCTTAATTCTTTACCACTCATTTTTTCAACGGAATGAATTTTATATAAAATAATAAATTCTTCCATGTTCATTTGATGTGTCGTTTTTAACCAATGTTTGATTTGACTGAGTTGGCATTCTGTAGTAATTAACTGATTTATAGCTTTTGTCATTGCTACTCCTCCTAGTGTTATTCTATGTTGATAAGTGAGCTCATTTTGCATTGTTTACTATTAAATTATATAACGAATGTCATATTAAATCTATTGTTTTTCATTTACTATAAAGTACAAATATAGGTATATAAAACGCTTCGAAACTGCATATCTTCGTTTTTAATAATAATTTTTATGATTGATAATATTAAAGTGCATATAATCTTTCTTGCTTGATGATATCGAATGTTATTAAATAGTAAATTATTAAAAAAGAAGAACAATACATATTTATATGACAAATGTCATATTCGATACATGACAGGTGTGACTTATATTCTTTTATAAATATTTTTAAAATAAAAATAGAAAGTTTGAAGGGGGGTCATGGTGATTAATTTCAATAGAGTTTCTAAATGTTTTAAAGGAGTTCTCGCTGTTGATAATGTATCATTTGGAATTAAAGAAGGGGAAAGTATGACTGATTTTAAAAGAGATTGGTCAAGGTTATTCGAGTAAAGAAATAGCGAGTAAGCTATACTTATCTGATGGCACAGTACGTAATTATACATCGACAGCAATTGATAAGTTAGCAGCGGAAAATCGTTTTGATGCATGGAAAATTGCAGAATCTAAAGGTTGGATATTATAAAAAAAGTGTCTGAAATGCTTGAAGCAGTTCAGGCACTTTTTTGATTTATTAATATTAACTAACAAAATTTTTAACTTTTCGACCATGTAACAGGAAGTATACGATAGCAGTAATAACTGTTAAGATTGCCATCACACCATATAATTGACCATAAGTAATTGATGATGTGAATGCACCTAATAAAGATGGCCCGAAACCAATACCTATATCAATACCAATGAAGTAAGTTGAAGTCGCAAGACCATATTTCTCTGGAGTTGTGACTTTGATTGCAATTGCTTGCATTAATGAAGATAAGTTGCCGTAACCGATACCTAATGCGGCGCCTGCAAGTAATAGTAACCAACCAGAGTGTGCAAAATAGAGCATTACAAAAGTTGCAAATAAGAATATATATGCAGGATAAACCACTATGTTTTCATTCTTGTCATCCATTAAACGACCGGTAATAGGACGTGTAACAAGCGAAGTAAGAGCATAGAAAATAAAGAAATAACTTGAAACAGTTACTAAATCACGCTCTTCTGCAAAGAATTTCAAGAATGTCAAAATAGATGAATAAGTTAAACCAGTAATTAAAATCACAATAGCAATCGGTACTGCATCTAATGCGATAAATTGACTGAGACTAAATCCACTTTTGCCACCAGTTTTAGAAAGCGGAGTTGTTTCAAATTCGATATTGATGAAAAATGAGAGAATCAATGAAACAATACCGAAAACCAGACAAAGTCCGAATAAAACATCTATAGAGAAATGACTTGATAACAACAAGCCGAAGAAAGGACCAATTGCTGTTCCAAGCACTAAACTAAGTGAGAACATGCTGATACCTTCACTTTTTCGTTCTGGAGGTGTGATATAAGCTGCTATTGTTCCGGTAGCTGTTGTAGCTACTGCAGTGGCCACACCATTAATTAAACGTGTAAACATTAAAAAGCCTAGTGAGCCTTCAATAAAGTAAAGTAGCTGTGTAATAATTAAAAATATAAGGCCGATTAATAATGTTTTCTTAGGGCCGATTGCATTGACATATTTTCCTGTGATAAAACGACCGATCAAAGAACCGACAATGAATAAACCTGTTACCAAGCCTGCTAAACTGTCTGAGGCATGGAATTCTGTTTTACTGTAGCCAGCTATGACTACGATTAATAAGTACATACAAAGATATACAAAGAAATTGACTAAGAAATTCATATTAAAACTCTTAGTCCAAATGGGTGCGCGATGTGTTTCTGTCTGTTCCACGCAACATGCCTCCTTATAATATATTTTTTAACTTTTCAAAAGTTTGAACCGCAGCATTTATTTCTTTTTCATTAAGTGCTGCTTGGTCGATAATACTTTCTTGAAAGGCTGTGATCTCATTCATAGCTTCTTGATAAACTTGGAATCCTTTATCGGATAAAGAAAGTAACTTTTCTCTTTTATCTTCTCCTTGTGTAACAATAAGTAATTCTTGCTCAATTAAGACTTTTAAAAGTTTACGTGCAGAGGGTTTTTCAATAGAACGTCGTTTTGAAATCTGAACAAGCGTTGTTTGTTCATGCAAGTAAATATCTTTTAAAACTAGGAACTGGGCAGTATGTAAATCATACTTATCTAAAATAGGTTGAACACGTTTGATGTAGGGTCTATAAAGTTCTGTAAAGCTATTAAACAATTGATTGACATCCACGGTTAGTCACTCCTTTTACAAGATAGCAAGGGGTTGGGACAAAAGTGTCTCAACCCCTTATAGAAAACGAAGTAAACAAGATTTGCAGGGAATTGTTTATTTTACTTCTTCTATATAAATGGTTAGCTTTGCTAACTAATTCACTTTGTCTATTGTAGGATGATTTAGGACATAAATCAAGAGGGTTAGAGAAAATAAATTAGAAACCATTGCGAAAGCATTCTGAAATATAATTTGATAAGATGGAGAAAACTAGAGAGGTGACCGAAATGCAGAATTTAAAATTTGATCACATCATTCATTACATTAAACATATTGATGAATTCCAGTATCCAGGGGAAATTCTTAAAGTTGTTCCGGGTGGTTTGCATAATCGTTATGCAACACATAATAAACTGGCTTATACTGATTTAGCATATATTGAAATTATAGGTGTAAGTGATGAAGAAAAATTAAAAAAAGTGATTAAAACAAATGAAGGCCGTGTATCATTCGTAGCAAAAATTGTACAAGATAATTTTAAACAAGGTTTTAAAGCATTTGCATTACGAACTGATAATATTGAAAAATTAAAAACAGAACTCGAAGCAAAAGGTGTAGATACAGTGGGACCTCTTCAAATGGGGCGTGAAAATAAAAGAGGAGAACAAACTTCTTGGCAATTACTTTATTTAAACCAGCCCAATAGTGATTTGAAACCGCCATTCTTTATTCAATGGTCGAAGTCAGAAGAAGAAAGGGAAGAATCATTAAAAAGTAAATTCCAGCCTGAATTCGAAATAAAAGCCATTGAAGTTCACACAACTAATAAAAATCAAGTGGTGAATCAATGGCGTGATTGGTTTGATATGGAGGTCAAATCATCTGATGAAGATGTTACAATTTTATCATTACCGAATGAAAAAATTGAGTTCAGAATTCGTAAAGCTCGTAAAAATGGGTATGATATTGTAATTCAGGATAAAGAAACAGATGCGCCTTATAATATTACGACGCGTGGAGCTGAATATCATTTTGTTCCTTAATAAATATAGTGATACACTTCACTAGCAATAACAGAAACATGTATAAGCGCTACTACAAATAAACCAATTGAAAATAATAAGTCAGTTCTGGTTTTGCGGAGCAGCATTAGATAAAATGAAATAATTGTAGAAAAGCCTACAAAAATAACACGTAAACTCAGATAAGAAACACCTGGTTGTACACTTAATGTGATACAGATTGCGATGATATTTAGAATAATCATGACAATTAAAAATATATTTCTCATTCTTCTCACCTCTAAATCATTTGTAGTTTTGTTTTGATTTCGTGAGATTACGAAATGAAAGTTACTTACTTTCATTGTATAATAAGAATTACTGTAAGGAAAATAAAGGAGAGCGTATAGTATGGAAAAGATGAATATCACTAACCAAGAACATGATGCATTTGTCAAATCTCATCCGAACGGTGATTTGCTCCAATTAACACAATGGGCAGAAACCAAAAAATTAACTGGATGGTATTCAAAAAGAGTAGCTGTAGGTGAAAATGGAGAAATTAAAGGAGTGGCTCAGCTTTTATTTAAAAAAGTTCCTAAATTGCCATATACCCTATGCTATGTATCAAGAGGATTTGTAGCAGACTACAATGACAAAGCAGTCTTGGAGGCACTCCTTAAATATACAAAAAAAGTTGCACGACAAGAACGTGCATATGCTATTAAAATCGACCCAGATGTTGAAGTTGACAAAGCAGGGGATACTTTAACCAATCTTAGACAATTAGGTTTTGTGCATAAAGGATTCAAAGAAGGTCTTTCTAAAGATTATATTCAACCACGTATGACAATGATTACTCCGATTGATCAAACAGATGAAGAATTAATTAAAAGCTTTGAACGTCGTAATCGCTCTAAAGTACGTTTAGCATTAAAGCGCGGAACTAAAGTAGAACGTGCAGGACGCGACCAATTGCCTATTTTCGCAGATTTAATGCGTATTACGGGTGAACGTGATGGTTTCTTAACACGTGATATCAGTTATTTCCAAAATGTATATGATGCTTTACATCCTGATGGAGATGCAGAATTGTTCTTAGTTAAATTAGAACCAGAACCTGTATTAAAAGAAATTACGGGTGAAAATAAAGAAGTAGAAGCTGAAATTGAAAAATTAAAACAGAAAAAACAAGATAAGAAAACTTTAAATAAAATTAAAGATGCAGAAGCTAAGATTGCACGTAATCAAAAATTGATTGCGCAGATGGAAGAATTACGCAACCAGCATCCGGAAGGTGTTTATTTATCAGGAGCACTCTTAATGTTCTGTGGTAAAAAATCTTATTACCTATATGGTGCATCATCTAATGATTATCGAGATTTCTTGCCTAACCATCACATGCAATTTGAAATGATGCGTTATGCAAGAGAAAAAGGCGCTACAACTTATGATTTTGGCGGGACTGATAATGATCCGGATAAAGACTCTGAACACTATGGATTGTGGGCCTTCAAAAAAACTTGGGGTACATACCTCAGTGAAAAAGTTGGAGAGTTCGATTACGTCTTAAACAAACCGCTTTATTATATCGTTGAACAAGTAAAACCGCGTTTGACAAAAGCTAAAATAAAAGCTTCACGTAAATTAAAAGGAAAATAATAATCCTGACCGATTAAACTGCCATCTTAATTAAAGGTGGCAGTTATTTTTTATAGTTATTTAAGTTTTTTAAATGAAGTTAGATACAATCTATTATTTTTCATGTAAACTTATGGTTAAGTAGTATGAATACAGGAGGAAAAACAATGATCAACCGCTTGCTGAAATTTTCACTTGGTAATAAGTTCGCTATATTTTTAATGGTTGTATTAGTCATTTTAGGCGGTGTCTATTCTAGTTTGAAGATGCGTCTAGAAATGTTGCCAGATGTTGAAGAACCCATGATTTCAGTCAATACAGTAATGCCTGGTGCAACTCCAGAAACTGTGCAAGATGAAATCAGTGATAAAATTGATAATCAAGTTCGCAGAATGGCTCATGTACATACTGTAAAATCACAATCACTTGAAAATGTTTCAATGGTCCAAGTCAGTTACGATGATGGAACTGATATGGATAAAGCTGAGGAAGAATTGAAAAAAGAAATAGATAAGCTTAAATTAGATGAAAATGCGCAAGAACCTGAACTGACGCGTAACAGTATGAATGCATTTCCAGTCGTGGCTTATTCTTTCTCAACTAAAAATGATGATTTAAAGAAAGCAACGAAAGATATTAAGACACAACTTGTACCTAAACTTGAAACAATAGATGGTGTGCAAAATGTCCAGTTGAATGGTCAGACAGAACGCCAAGCGACCATTAAATTCAGTCAACGTAAATTACAGGAACGTGGTATGAGTGCAAGTGGTGTAGAAGATTATATTAAAGGTGCTTCAGGTAAAACACCGCTTGGTTTATTCCAGTTCGGCAAGAAAGAAAAATCTATTGTAATTGATGGGGAATTCACCTCTGTCGATGCATTGAAAAATTTTGAAATTCCTGTGGATGCAGCTAAGGGAGATAAAGAACAATCTGGAAGCGGCAGTGAATCAGGGCAAAGCGGGTCAGATTCAAGCAGTATGAGTGCTATGGACCAAAATAGTGCATCGCAAGGATCAAGCAGCAGCGAAATTGTTAAATTGAAAGACATCGCTGATGTAAGTGTCGGAGATGAGCGTGAATCGATTTCTAGAACAAATGGAAAAGATGCAATTGATGTTCAGATTATAAAAGCACAAGATGCTAATACTGTACAAGTTAAAAAGGATACTGATCAAAAAATTAAGCAGTTCATTAAAGAAAATAAAGGTATGACATATACAAAAATCATGGATACAGCAAAACCTATCCAAGATTCAATTTATACAATGCTAGAAAAAGCAATTCTAGGTACTATTGTAGCGATTATCATCATCTTATTATTCTTGCGTAATATACGTACAACAGCGATTTCAGTAGTTTCGATTCCAATGTCCTTATTAATTGCCATGATTGCGTTGAAACTTTCGGACGTTTCATTGAATATTTTAACGTTAGGTGCTTTAACAGTAGCAATTGGACGTGTTATCGATGACTCTATTGTAGTTATTGAAAATATTTATCGACGGATGTCAGATAAAGATGAGCCGCTTAAAGGTAATCAATTAGTTGTCAGTGCAACTGCAGAAGTGTTTAAACCAATTATGTCTTCTACTTTAGTAACGATTATCGTTTTCTTACCGCTTGTTTTTGTAGCAGGTTCAGTAGGAGAAATGTTTAGACCGTTTGCACTTGCGATTACTTTCAGCTTACTTGCATCATTACTCGTTTCTATCACAATCGTGCCAGCACTTTCTTCAACATTTTTCAAAAATGGTATTCATGAAAAAAGAAAAAGATCTCTTGGCAGAGTAGGAAGAGATTATAAAAAAGTATTGAAATGGTCTTTAAATCATAAATGGATTGTCTTGATTTTGACAACATTGATTCTAATCGGCAGTATTGCACTTGGTGCTGCTAAAATTGGTACAAGTTATATCTCTACAGGTGAGGATAAGTATATGGCATTAACTTATAATCCTAAACCTGGAGAAACAAAAGAATCAGTTCTGAAAAATGCTGAGCAAGTTCAAAAATACTTAAACAGTAAAGATAAAGTGAAGAAAGTACAATATTCATTAGGTGGCGCTTCACCTATGGATCCAACTGGCAGTACAAATAGTATGGCAGTTATGATTGAATATGATAAAAACACACCGAATTTTGAAGAAGAACCAGATAAAGTATTGAAACATATTGCAACCTTCAAACAAGAGGGAGAATGGAAAAACTTAGATATGGGTACTGGTGCTGGCAATAACTCAATCGAAGTTAAAGTATCTGGTCCATCTGCAGAGGCCATTAAAGGTACTGTGAAGAAAATTCAAAATGAAATGAAAGATACAAAAGGTATTGTGAATGTAAAATCTGACTTGTCAGAAGTTTATCAGCAATATAGTGTAGATGTTGATCAAAACAAAGCTACAGAAAAAGGGTTGTCAGCAGGACAGCTTGCAATGGGACTGAACCAAAATATCCCAGAAGATACAATTACAACAATTAACGAAAAAGGTCATAAAGTCGACGTCAAAGTAGAAAAAGAAAAACAAACGAACTGGACAAAAGAAAAATTAAACAACTTAGAGATCCCGTCACCAACTGGAAAAGTTAAACTTAAAGATATTGCGACGTTGAAAGAAACTAAAACGCCAAGTAAGTTAATTAAAGAAGATGGAGATTATACAACAACAGTAACAGGTACGATTAACGATAAAGATGTTGGCGGTATCTCGCAAAAAGTGATGTCTAAGACAAATAAAATTGATAAACCTGATAATGTAAAAATTAATACAGGCGGCGCAACAGATGATATTCAAAAAGCATTGACTCAGTTGTCTATGGCAATGGGTGCTGCAGTTATTATCGTTTATCTTGTATTAGTATTAACTTTCAAAGGCGGACTTGCACCATTTACAATATTATTCTCTTTACCATACACAGTGATTGGTGTTGTATTGGCATTAGTGATTACTGGAGAGACACTTTCAGTTCCGAGTATGATTGGATTATTGATGTTAATAGGTATTGTTGTAACCAATGCTATTGTGTTGGTGGATAGAGTTATTAATAATGAACGAGAAGGTATGGAAATGAAAGAAGCGTTGATTGAAGCAGGCGGCACGAGAATAAGACCAATCTTGATGACAGCTTTAGCTACAATCGGTGCACTTGTCCCTCTTCTATTCGGACAAGACAGCTCAATCTTAATTTCTAAAGGTTTGGCAGCAACTGTAATAGGTGGTTTGATTTCATCAACATTATTAACTTTAATAGTTGTTCCAGTCATCTATGAAATTCTATTCACCTTAAAAAATAAACTTGCACGTTTATTTAATAGAAATTAAAAACGAATCATTATAAACGCATCCTCAACCGAAAGTTGAAGGATGCGTTTTTCTTATGTAATACAAATTAAAGTTTAAGTTTCTGTTTAATAAAAATACACTTACAGAGAAAAAGCACTAAAATATCGCTTATTTATTCATAATATTTAGAAAATTATAAAAAACACCTTCACATTAGTAAAACTAAGTTCTATAATGTGTTGTATTCTTTGTAATGATGGGGGCAGCAGATGGAGCTAATATTATACTTTTTAATTGTAATGATTTTTTTATTTTTAGGAGAATGGATTTCAAGTTTATCGAAAGCTTACATACCATCCGTATTTGTGACGGCAGTGTTGTTTGTTATTGGGTTTTGGACAATACTACCTAAAGATATTGTGACAAAAGCCAATTTCGGACCCAATTTTGCTGCTATCTGTATACCTTTACTATTGGTTCACTTAGGTACTATGATGGATTTACAACAACTGTTATCTCAATGGAAAGCAGTTGTAGTAGCGTTGGCGGGTACTTTGGGAACGATGGTACTTACTTTAACGATTGGTACTTTTATATTTGATTGGCATACAGTCGTTGCTGCGGTACCTCCGTTAACAGGAGGTATTGTATCAGTAGCATTAATGAGTGATGGTTTGAAAACTGCAGGTTTGACGACACTAGTAGCAATCCCCGTAGCTATGTTTATTACCCATAGCGTCATAGGTTATCCTTTAACTTCATTCATGTTGAAGAAAGAAGGAGAAAGATTGCTGAAGCATCCAGATATTAAAAACGATGATAACAGTAATTATGAGTATAATCCGCAAGTGGTCGAACAAAAGAAGAAAAGAAAACCAATCATTAATGAAAAATATCAAACAGCTGCTTTCTTATTAGCGAAAACTGGAGCTGTAGCTTTGCTTGCAATTTTGATAGCGAAGTTTACGAACGATATTATAAATTCTAATGTCATTGCTTTGATATTAGGCGTTATATTTCATCAATTAGGATTTTTAGAAAAACAAATATTAGTAAAAGCTAAAGTATTCAATTGGTTGATGTATGGTTTGTTAGCCTATGTATTTTCTCAATTGAGTTCGACAACTCCTAAAGTTCTAAGTGGTATTTTAATCCAAATTATCGTATTGATTATTTTGGGAATAATAGGCATGTATATCACATCATCAATACTTGCTAAACCATTTAAAATGAGTAGACCTATGGCATTTGCGACTTCTTTAACAGCATTATTCGGTTTTCCGGCTGACTACATTGTTACAAATGAGGTAGTTTCAAATCTTACTAGTAATGAAAAGGAACGTAATTATTTGCTGGATAATATGCTGCCTAAAATGTTAGTAGGCGGGTTTGCAACAGTATCAGTAGCTTCAATAATTATTACTACTTTATTCATTAAATTACTGTAGATAAAGAAAGGGGATAAAAATGGTTAATATTTTATTTGAAAATGCAACATTATTTGATGGGGAAAAGTTTGTATCTAACTCGCAATTCGGTGTAGATACAAAAAGTGGAAAAGTTATAAATACAAACAATAATTTTGATGAGAAAATAAATTTGAAGAACAAATATGTTATACCAGGTTTGATTAATGCTCACACACATATCGTGGCTGATCATACAGGGAAAATAAATCAGTTAGGATCACCTGATAATACAGCAGTTAAATCAACATATCTAGCATTGAAAAATTTAAATGATTTATTAAAAGACGGCGTTACTTATATTAGGGACGTTGGATCTATCTTTGATATTGATATCGAATTATCTAAATTAGAGAAAGTCGGGGAACTGGTAGCGCCAGGAATAATTGCTTCTGGCAGTCCATTAACGATGACAGGAGGACATTTCAGTGAAGGCAGCTATGAAGTTGATGGAAAAGATGAAGTTAGAAAGTATGCAAGAAAACTTTTAAAAAAAGGCGTAGATAATATTAAGTTAATGGCATCTGGAGGTGTTTCATTTAGCGGTGAAACACCTCACGATGTTCAGTTGGATGAAGAAGAATTAAGAGCTGCAGTCGTTGAAGCGCACCGTAAAGGAAGAACTGCTTGTGCGCATGCTCAAGGAACAGAAGCAATTCAAAATGCAATTAGAGCAGGTGTAGATTCTGTAGAACATGCAGTATTTTTAGATGATGAAACAGTTCAAATGTTTATTGAAAGTGATACGTATATCGTTCCTACGTTAGCAGCACCGTGGGCCATTAATCAGAACACAGAAATTTTGCCCGACTTGGTGGAAAAGTCACTCGCAATTGAAAAGGCACATATGGAAAGTATTGGCAAAGCAGCAAAAGCAGGTGTAAAACTTGCAATGGGTACCGATTCAGGAACAGCGATGAATAATTTTGATAAAAATTCTTCATTTGAACTAGAATTAATGGTTCGTGCGGGTGCCACACCACTTCAAGCACTTCAATCAGCAACTGTAAATGCAGCTGAATTATTAAAAATTGATGATAAAGCAGGTTTGATTGAAGAGAATAAACTAGCTGATTTTATTGTAATAGAAGACAATCCATTAGAGGATATTACTGCCTTGCAAAAAGAAAAGATAGTATATAAAAAAGGAAAATTAGTATAATAAACAAAAGCATCGGCTGTGCAAGCCGATGCTTTATTATTAATATACGACAAGTGTTAAAATAACACTGATTACAAATATAAAAAGTGTCATCATATTGAGAATAGATACACCTTTTTTATCGCCTTTAGAATATTTAAAAGCTGTGATTTCTACGTTGCCGACAAGCATAACGATGACTGCAAATTCCCACCAAGCAACTAGCGGTGCTGATAAATTAGACATCGCAACTACTAAGATCAGCAAAACACCCATTATCATTCTTAAAATGCTAGCATAGATAGTATTCATTTTGAATATGCTGATATAACTCACAAATAGATATAAAACGGGTAATAGTATTAAATATAGTTGCATCTTAAGTTCTTCCTTTCAAAATTCTAAACAGAATCCAACTTAAGGTGCCATTGGGCACGTTAAATTAAGATTGTTGATCTATTTGAGCACGGACGAGTGCAATAGAATTTTCGATTTGCTCGAGTTGTTTAATAAGAGGATCTACCTCTTGACCTGTTGACTCACGTTTTTCCAAATCATCTTGCAAACGTACGTAATCTTGTTTTAATTCTTGTAATTGGCTTTGTAAATCCAAAAGTAACACCACCTTATTGATTTTTATTATCAATAATAATAGTATAGCATGGAAAGTGAAAGATGTAATTGATGAGAAACAAAGGATTATTCTAACATCTAGCGATAGAAAGAAGGATGAGTATGACAGGCAAATTCGTAATAATTGTATTACTGATTGCATTAGGATATTTTTTGAAAAGAGTAAAACTTCTAAAAGAAGATGACAGTCAAGTACTTGCAACACTTGTATTAAATGTCACGTTGCCTGCGTTGGTCATCGTCAATTTAAATAAAGCAGATTTAGATATTTCCTTATCTATTCTGCCTATTATGATGGTCATCTATGGTATTGTCGCAAAAATCATTGCAATCAGTTTCTTTTTAAAATACGACAATGAAATGCGCGGTACCATTGGGATGATGATGGCTTCGTTAAATATTGGTTTATTCGCATATCCGCTCGTACAAGCTATTTGGCCAAAAGAAGGTATGGTATACTTTGGCATGGCTGATATCGGCGGTGCGATTGTAATGTTTGGTATCACATACTTTGTTGGGGGATATTTCAGTAACGGAGATAATACCTTTAACGTTAAGTTTTTATTAATCAATCTTTTAAGATCAGTACCATTAATGACTTATCTCATTATGTTTGGTTTGAATATGAGTAATATCCATATACCTGAAGCAGCTATTAATTTCTTTGATGTATTATCACAAGCCAATATGCCACTGTCAATGATACTTTTAGGTTTAATGCTTAATTTCCGTATTGAACGAAAATATCTGCCGATTGCCTTCAAGTATCTAGTGATTCATTATGGTTTCGGTATTATTGCAGGTATGCTTGTTTATTTCTTCTTGCCAGTATCTGATCAAATGATTAAAACAACATTGATGGTGATTTGGCTACTGCCTATAGGTGTAGCTGTTATTCCATATTCACTGCAATTTAAATATCGTACGATGCCGATTATTGGAATGACCACTAATATGACGATATTAATCAGTATTGTCATACTCTATTTATATCAGTTGTTCTTTGTATAACACCCAAATGCTTTTAAAAAGTATATTAAAAAAAGAGGAGCAAGCACGATAATATTAGAATCGCGCTTGCTCCTTTATTTGTTATATGAAGTAATATTAACCTTTACCACCCATGAATGCAGGATAGTTTGTCATACCACCATCAACATAAATTGTTGTACCATGTACATAGTTGGCTAAATCAGATGCAAGGAACAGTGCAACATTCGAAACATCTTCTGATTTTCCGAGTTCGCGAGCAGGAATCATTTCTAATGTCTCAGCACGTGTTTTAGGATCAGAGAATTTTTCTTCAGTATGTTTTGTTACTATAGCTCCCGGAGAAATATTATTAATACGAACACCAAATTGTGCATATTCCATAGACATTGTTTCCATCATTAACTTCAAGCCGCCTTTACTGGCTGCATAGTTAACGTAATTTGGCCAAGGAATTGTATCATGCACACTTGCAGTATTGATAATTACACCTGGTTTATCTTCTTTACGGAAGTATTTTACAGCTTCACGTGAACCTACAAAAGCACCAGTCAAGTTGATATCGATAGCTTTACTGAATTCTTCAACTGTCATTTCCTCGGAAGGAACAGGTTTTTCATATCCAGCGTTGTTTATCATAATATCTAAAGTACCGAATGTTTTAACAGCCTCTTCAACTAAATGAATGACATCTTCTTCTTTTGATACATCGCCTTGTACAGCGATTGATTCACCGCCAGCTTCAGAAATAAGTGCTTTCATTTCTTCCAAGTCTTCTTTATGACGTTCAGAGCGGTAGTTAATAACCACTTTGGCTTTAGCTTGACCGAAAGCTTCGCAAATCGCACGTCCAATACCGCTTGCGCCTCCTGTAACAACAACTACTTTATTTTCTAAATCTTTAAACATAGAAATGCCTCCCTTTATATATCTGTTCGAACAATTCTTAAATTATGCTTTTAAACCACCGAGAATAAATGCTGCTACTATAATTAAGACAATTCCTGCCCATATACCTATCATCTGACGTTTGTCTTTTTTCTCTTTCAAGATAAAGATACCGCCAAGTGTAGAAACAATTACAAGTAATTGTGAGAATGAGAAACTTGTTGCTACACCGACTTTTGGTTGTGAGAAGAATAAGAATAAGTTACCAATCGCCCAAACCACACCTGGAATAATATTTTTAAGTGTATATTTTTTGGAAGTTTGGTGGTTGGCAGATAGTATGAAACCACCGATTGCCATACCGATAGATTGGAAGAATAACGCATCTAAACCATTCACACTGAAAATTTGAGCAATTACTACATAAACAACATAACCCACAGTTGAAATTAACAATATAGGCATTGCTTTACCAAGAGCTGATTTAGACTCTGCTGTATCTTCTTTACCTTTTAATGAAGTTAATGCAATTCCGGCTACAAGTAATACCATTGAGACAAGTCCTAAAATAACTTGCATCATTGTACTCCATTCGCCTAAGAAAATTGCACTGAATAATGTAGTACCTACCAATTGCATACCAGTAGAAATCGGCATTGTTTTAGAAACTCCGATTAATTGTATTGAACGCAATTGATAGCCTTGTCCAAGTGCCCAGAACGCACCAGAGATTAAACCGACAATAATAACTTTCGGTTCAAAAGAGGCGTGCCCTGTTAAAAGTAATATCACACCCACAATTAATGCACCTAAAGTAGTACCGCGAATTTGGTTGTAGGGACCGCCTCCGACAAGTACATTAATTAGTACAACGCTTCCCCAAAATAGCGCAGGAAGTAAAGCTATAAGTAAATCCATTCAACATCCTTTCCTTTCTATATGTCTTTACCCCTTTGTTATGACAATAATAATAGAGAATAAACAAAAAAGGAAACAAAAAGTTTGCCGGAATAGAGTTATTCTAACGGCAAACTTAAATTGATTATTTTATATATTTGAATTTTTTGCGTTCTGAACGGATATCGAAGCCGAGTTCGCTGAAACGATCCACTAATTTATCGTTTTTACTTCTGATTTTAAAATAGACGCGTTCAATCCCATCATTTTTGAAAGCATAGTTAATTGCATAACTTAACAAGTTAAAAGCAATACCTTCATGACGATAATCAGTGTGTGAAGAGAAGTATCTGATTTCAGCTGAATGTGCTTCTGGATGCATCTGTAAATATAAGTAACCTTTTAAAATGCCTTCACTGACAAAGAAGAAAAGTTGATTGTTTTCATCAATAGAATTTGTAATTTCTGAAGGCGTTAATGCATCTCTTCTGAATATTTTTCGATGCAAGCGATCAAAATGGCTGAAAAAGGCTTTGTGGTATTTGATAATATGTCGTTCTGCTTCATTACTTGTTTCGATGGTATGATCTGTAGATAAATAATAATCTGTAAACGTATAGTGAGCATCAATAATTTTCATTAATGAGTTGTTGTATGTGTCAGATACATCAAATGAAAAGTTGAAATGTGTACCGTCCGGTTGTTGTGCTGCTAATGTTTCAAATAAATCTTTAAACTCTGAAGGATCGGGTACGCCTTTTTTAGCAAGAAATGGACCGACCATTTTATAATGATGAGTATCATAAGCAAAACCGCCTAAGAGCATTTGTATATCATCAGAATCATCGATTAATGCGTAAACACCGGTATCGTGTTGTAATGAAGCAATACCTTGTTCTATAGATACGTTTTTTTCATGCAACTTATATAAATAAGAACAGAACTCGGTATTAGAATGATTAATAAAGTTGCGGATGTCTTGAGAAGAATCAATCTGGATTGTTTTCATAGGGACCTCCTTGGTTTCTTTTATTAACAGCAGCTTTTCTTTTATTATACTTGGTTTCTCGTTTAGATAAAAGAAAATGTACGGAAAACGAGAAGCGAGGAATCGTGTTACAATAGATGTACGATTTTTGAGAAAGGAAACGAAGAAATGAAATCACTAATTTTAGCAGAGAAACCATCTGTTGCCAGAGATATTGCAAATGCATTGAATGTAACGCAACAACGAAACGGCTACTTTGAAAATAATCAATACATTGTGACGTGGGCGTTAGGGCACTTAGTTACGAATGCAACGCCAGAACAATACGATAAGAAATTTAAAACGTGGGACTTAGCAGAATTGCCGATTATTCCTGACCATATGAAAACAGTGGTGATTCCTAAAACCAAAAAGCAATTCAATACTGTTAAATCATTGATGTTAAAAGAGAATGTTAAAGAGATTATTATCGCTACAGATGCAGGAAGAGAAGGAGAGCTTGTTGCACGCTTGATATTAGATAAAGTGCATAATAAAAAACCTATCAAACGCTTATGGATCAGTTCTATCACAGCCAAAGCTATTAGAAATGGGTTTAAGCAGCTTAAAGACGGTAAAGCTTATTTGTCATTATATCGTGCAGCATTAGCGCGCAGTGAAGCGGATTGGATTGTAGGTATAAATGCGACGCGTGCACTCACAACAAAATATGATGCGCAATTATCATTAGGACGTGTTCAAACGCCGACCATTCAACTTGTACAAATGCGACAAGATGAAATTAAGAATTTCCGTCCGACTGAGTATTATACTTTAGAAGCTAAGATTGCAGGTCAAACTTTTAAATTAGCAAGTCAGTATCGTATTAAAGACAAACAGCAATTAGAAAAATTAGTACAACAGTTAAAAGGTAAACAAGCTGAAGTTATAGATATACAGTCTAAACATAAAAAAAAATATCCAGCCAAATTATATAGTTTGACGGATTTACAACAAGATGCATACCAACGTTATCATATGGGAGCAAAGGAAACTTTAAATACTTTGCAGAACTTATATGAACGACATAAATTAGCTACTTATCCACGTACAGATTCAAATTATCTTACTGATGATATGATAGATACATTTAAAGAACGCCTTCAAGCATTACTTGCTACTGAATATAAAGCACAAGTACGTCCTTTGGTAAATCAAAAGTTCAGCACGAAGATGAATATTATTAATAATCAAAAGGTATCAGATCATCATGCAATTATCCCTACTGAAATACGACCTGACATGAATGCATTAAGCCAACGTGAACAAAAATTGTACTTAATGATTGCTGAACGTTTTATCGAAAACTTATTACCACCTTATGAATATGATGCTATCAAAGTGTTGTGTAATATAGATGGAGAGACGTTTGAGTTCCAAGATAAAGTCACTGTTCAACCTGGATTCAAAGCATTAAAATCTGAAGCGGCTGCATCTCAAATGCCGACATTTGATAAAGGTAAAAGCTATACGGTTCAAAATTTTAATGTTCAAACACATGAGACAACACCGCCAGCTTATTTTAATGAAGGTACATTGCTTAAAGCGATGGAAAGCCCGCAAAAATTCTTTGATTTGAAAGATAGTAAGCATTCGCAAACATTGAAACAAACTGGTGGAATCGGTACGGTTGCGACACGAGCAGATATAATTGATAAGTTGTTTAATATGAATGCGATAGAAGCGAGAAGCGGACAAATCCGTGTAACATCAAAAGGGCGTCAGATTCTTGATTTGGCACCACAAGAACTTACATCCCCTTTATTGACTGCTGAATGGGAAGAGAAACTCACACAAATTGAAAAAGGGAAGTATGATTCACGTGCATTTATGAAAGAAATGAAAAATTTCACTAAAGATATTGTGAATGAGATTAAAAACAGCGAACAAAAATATAAACATGATAATCTTACAAGTACAGAATGTCCGACTTGCGGTAAATTCATGATTAGAGTTAAAACTAAAAATGGTCAAATGCTTGTTTGCCAAGATCCTTCTTGTAAAACTAAGAAAAATGTTCAGCGTAAGACAAATGCACGTTGTCCTAATTGCCATAAAAAAATGACATTATTCGGAAAAGGTAAACAAGCAACATATCGTTGTGTATGCGGTCATTCTGAAACACAAGAACAGATGGATCGCCGACATAAAAATAAAGGTAAAAGTAAGGTATCCAAACGTGAAATGAAGAAGTATATGGGTAAAGAAGAATTAGATAATAACCCATTCCAAGATGCATTGAAGAATTTAAAACTTTAATAGTAAGTATGAAATGAACTATGAACACACTGGTTGATAAACTGTATTTTAACGAACAATAGATAATTGAATTTGTTAAAATTATAGGTAAAATTAGTGTGTTTTTAAATTTTCACTTAAAAATGTTTGGTTTTTTCATCAAATAGCATTGTGTTTTCAATAAATTGGTATTAGAATATGAGAGTATTTTAACTAAGGAGCATACATAGTGAAAAAATATTTCCAATTTGATAAGTATCATACGAATTATCGACGTGAGATTTTAGGCGGGTTAACAACATTTTTATCTATGGCATATATTCTAGCTGTTAACCCGCAAGTTTTAAGTTTGGCTGGCGTAAAAGGTATTCCAGAAAGTATGAAGATGGACCAAGGTGCAGTTTTTGTAGCAACAGCGCTTGCAGCATTTGTCGGTTCAGTATTTATGGGACTTGTCGCCAGGTACCCCATAGCCTTAGCACCAGGAATGGGACTTAACGCTTTCTTCGCCTTTACTGTAGTTTTAACAATGGGGATTCCATGGCAGATTGGTTTAACTGGTGTTTTATGTTCAGGTATATTCTTTGCAATATTAACCATGACTGGCTTGAGGGAAACCATTATTAATGCTATACCATATGAAATGAAGATGGCAGTTTCAGCAGGTATTGGTTTGTTTATTACCTTTGTAGGACTACAAGGATCAGGGATTATTGTTAATAATGACTCAACACTTGTAACATTAGGCCACTTAACTGATGGCAAAGTATTGCTAGCTGTTTTCGGTATTATCGTAACAGTAATTCTTTATGCTAAAAAATTACCAGGTGCAATTTTTGTTGGTATGATTTTGACATCGGTAGCAGGTTTGATTACTGGATTAATTCAAATGCCACATGCCATTGTAGGCAAAGTACCAAGCATTGCTCCAACATTTGGTGCAGCATTCGATGCATTTAAAGATCCATCACAACTTTTTACAGTACAATTTTTAATCGTTATACTGACGTTTCTATTTATCGACTTCTTTGATACAGCAGGTACGTTAGTTGCTGTTGCAACTCAAGCAGGTATGATGAAAGATAACAAGTTGCCGCGAGCTGGACGTGCATTGTTCTCAGATTCAATCGCAACAATTATCGGTGCAATCTTTGGTACAACAACGACAACTTCGTATATTGAATCAACTTCAGGTGTTGCTGTTGGTGCACGTACAGGATTTGCTAGTATTGTGACGGGTATCTGTTTCTTGCTTGCGTTATTCTTCAGTCCATTGATGGCTGTTGTAACAAGTGCTGTGACAGCACCTGCATTAATTGTTGTAGGTGTTCTTATGGCAGGAAACTTAGCAGAGATTGATTGGAAAAAGTTTGAATTTGCAGTACCAGCATTTATAACTATTATTATGATGCCGTTATCATATTCTATTGCGACAGGTATTGCGTGCGGATTTATTTTCTATCCTATTACAATGTTGATGTCAAAACGTCAAAAAGAAGTACATCCTATTATGTATGTACTAATGGTTCTATTTATTTTATATTTTGTTTTTGTACATGGCTAAAATATAGAAATTATCGCAAGCTCTTAAGGGGGCTTGCTTTTTTATTTAGAAAAAGAGATAGTCATAATTAAAAGAAATAGGGGGAGAAAAATGAAAATAGTTGAATTACAAAACGAACAGCAAATTCGAGAAGCATTTTTAATTGTGAAACAACTTAGGAAACAATTGGATATTGACGAGTATATGAAGCTTGTTGATTTAGCACGAAAAAAAGAAAATTATAAAATGCTTGGATTAGTAGAAGAAAATGAATTGAGAGCAGTTATTGGATATATGCCGATGATAACTTTATATAGTAAAAAATCAATTTGGGTTTGCGACCTAGTAACAGATGATATACACCGTTCTAAGGGGTACGGCCAGATATTATTAAGTTATGTTGAAGAAAGAGCTGAAAAAGAAGGTTATGAAGGAATTGAATTATCTTCAGGATTAGAAAAAGAAGCAGCTCACCGTTTCTATGAACAAAAAATGGGTTTTAAAAAAGCAAGCTTTCTTTTTAGGAAAAGATTTTAAAAAAACAGCCAAGACTAATTAAGTGATTGAAATACAAAATGTGTAATGCGAATCACAATATAATCTCGACTGCTTTTTTTATTATTTAATTCTACGTCCATTTTCGTCATAAGTGACGCGCGCGTTTTTATCAGGAATATAAATAGGTGTACTAAGTACTACAATTAAGAATAGAATCATCAAAAAGAATAATATCCAATGTGTAACCATTCCGACTACCGGGATAATTGCGACAAGAGATCCAGCAATCGCAACGAGTGGAATAACCAACATAGGACGAATTGAGTTTTGATTATCAAAGGCAAGTATCACAACCATGATAAAATAAATAGCTGCATTGACGAGCAATGGCTGCCATCCTAATGAAACAATGATGGAACCGCCTAAAAAAGGAATACCATAAATTAATTCAGAAATAATCATAATGATACTTAAAATAATTAATGTAGTTCGAATTCCAAATTTCATTTCAATCACCACCTGTCACTTTAAGTATAATCCATTTATATAAGGAATAAAAAAATTTATACATTCCAAAGAGAAAAATTACTCAAAAGGGTTGAAGAGCAGCCGTGTTTAGAGTAGAATATACTAGTATGTGTTAGAGAAAAGTCTGATATAAAAAAAGTTTCGCGAAATGGTTGCAACAGCGACTTTATTCGTGTAACATATCTAATGTTGGACTTTGATTACGCGATGAAGCAAAAGGTTACTGACACACCCGGCCGCTTTGCCATGGCGTTGTGTGAGATAGTTTTTGTGGAGAAGTCTATCACTAAATGTAGACGATAATAAGGAGGGAAAATTATGGCAAAACAAAAAATCAGAATCAGATTAAAAGCTTATGACCACAGAGTAATTGATCAATCAGCAGAAAAAATTGTTGAAACAGCAAAACGTTCTGGTGCAGAAGTTTCTGGACCAATTCCATTGCCAACTGAGAAATCAGTTTATACAATCATTCGTGCGGTGCATAAGTACAAAGATTCACGTGAACAATTCGAACAACGTACACACAAACGTTTAATCGACATTGTAAACCCTACACCAAAAACAGTTGATGCTCTTATGGGCTTAAACTTACCATCAGGTGTAGACATCGAAATCAAATTATAATAGAAAATTTTAGGAGGTGGACTTTCGATGACCAAAGGAATCTTAGGAAGAAAAATCGGGATGACACAAGTATTCGGTGAAAACGGAGACTTAATCCCAGTAACTGTTGTAGAAGCAGGCCAAAACGTAGTATTACAAAAGAAAACTGAAGAGGTAGACGGTTATAACGCTATCCAAGTAGGTTTTGAAGACAAACAAGCATACAAAAAAGACAGCAAGTCAAATAAATATGCAAACAAACCAGCTGAAGGTCACGCTAAAAAAGCGGGCACAGCACCTAAGCGCTTCATTCGTGAATTCAGAAACATTAATGTTGATGAATACGAAGTAGGTCAAGAAGTCTCAGTTGATACATTTGAAGCTGGCGACATCATTGACGTAACTGGAGTATCTAAAGGTAAAGGTTTCCAAGGTAACATTAAACGTCATGGACACGCTCGCGGACCAATGGCTCACGGTTCTCATTTCCATAGAGCACCAGGTTCAGTAGGTATGGCGTCAGATGCATCTAAAGTATTTAAAGGTCACAAAATGCCAGGTCGTATGGGTGGCAACACAGTGACAGTACAAAACTTAGAAGTTGTACAAATCGACGCTGAAAACAACGTTATCTTAGTAAAAGGTAATGTACCTGGTCCTAAAAAAGGATTAGTAGAAATCAAAACTTCAATTAAAAAAGGTAATAAATAATTAATTAACGAAAGGAGGAAAATGCATAATGGCAAATTATGATGTATTAAAAGTAGACGGATCAAAAGCAGGTTCAGTTGAGTTAAGCGATTCAGTATTCGCTATTGAACCAAACAAAGATGTTATTTTTGAAGCAATCAATTTACAACGTGCTTCATTACGCCAAGGTACTCATTCTGTTAAGAATCGTTCAGCAGTACGTGGCGGTGGACGTAAACCATGGAGACAAAAAGGTACAGGACGTGCGCGTCAAGGTACAATCCGTGCTCCACAATGGCGTGGTGGCGGTATCGTATTCGGACCGACTCCAAGAAGCTATTCATACAAAATGCCTAAGAAAATGCGTCGTTTAGCATTACGTTCTGCATTATCTTTCAAAGTGCAAGAAAATGGATTCACTGTTGTTGATGCATTCGGTTTAGAAGCACCAAAAACAAAAGAATTCACTAAAGTATTATCTAATTTAGAATTACCTAAAAAAGTTTTAGTTGTTACTGAATCAGAAGATGTAAATGTTGAATTATCAGCACGTAACATCCCTGGTGTTCAAATTACAACTGTAACAGGATTAAACGTATTAGACATCACTAGCGCTGACAGTGTATTAATTACTGAAGCAGCTGCTAAAAAAGTTGAGGAGGTGCTCGGATAATGGAAGCAAGAGACGTTCTTAAGCGCCCCGTAATCACAGAAAAATCTTCAGAAGCTATGGCTGAAGACAAATATACTTTTGATGTAGATACACGTGCTAACAAAACTCAAGTTAAAATTGCAGTTGAAGAAATTTTCGATGTTAAAGTAGACAAAGTTAATATCATCAACTACAAACCTAAGAAAAAACGTATGGGCCGTTACCAAGGCTATACAAATAAAAGACGTAAAGCAGTAGTAACACTTAAAGAAGGATCAATCGATCTATTCAACTAAAAAATATAAATTACCATTAAGGAGGTAAGCGACAATGGCTCTTAAACATTATAAGCCAATTACAAATGGTCGTCGTAATATGACTTCATTGGATTTCGCTGAAATCACTAAAACGACTCCTGAAAAGTCATTATTACAACCGCTACCGAAAAGAGCGGGACGTAACAACCAAGGTAAATTGACAGTACGCCATCATGGTGGCGGTCATAAACGTCAATACCGTGTAATCGATTTTAAACGTAATAAAGATGGAATCCCAGCTAAAGTTGATTCTATCCAATATGATCCAAACCGTTCAGCTAACATTGCATTGTTAGTATATGCAGATGGTGAGAAACGTTACATCATCGCACCTAAAGGTTTGCAAGTAGGTCAAACAATTGAAAATGGTGAAGAAGCAGATATCAAAACTGGTAATGCTTTACCATTAGCAAATATTCCAGTAGGTACTACAATCCATAACATCGAATTAAAACCAGGTCGCGGCGGACAAATCGCTCGTTCAGCAGGTGCAAGTGCACAAGTACTTGGTAAAGAAGGTAAATACGTATTAGTAAGACTTCGTTCTGGTGAAGTACGTATGATTCTTTCAACTTGCCGTGCAACTGTAGGTCAAGTTGGTAACTTACAACATGAACTTGTTAACGTTGGTAAAGCCGGACGTTCTCGTTGGAAAGGTATTCGCCCAACTGTTCGTGGTTCTGTAATGAACCCTAACGATCACCCACACGGTGGTGGTGAAGGACGCGCTCCAATCGGTCGCCCATCTCCAATGTCACCATGGGGTAAACCAACTCTTGGTAAGAAAACTCGTCGCGGTAAAAAATCATCTGATAAACTTATCGTTCGTGGACGTAAAAGAAAATAATATCAACTTATTTGGGTGTGCGGCTTAAAAGCTGCACGCACATAATAAGAAGGGAGGCGCCAAAATGGCTCGTAGTATTAAAAAAGGACCTTTCGTCGACAACCATTTAATGAAAAAAGTGGAAGCTCAGGAAGGTAATCAGAAAAAAACAGTGATTAAAACTTGGTCACGTCGTTCAACTATTTTCCCTAATTTCATCGGTATCACTTTTGCTGTATACGATGGACGTAAACATGTACCTGTTTATGTAACTGAAGATATGGTTGGTCACAAATTAGGTGAATTTGCTCCAACTCGTACATTTAAAGGACATGCTGTAGACGACAAAAAGACTAGAAGATAAATTACTTTTCATAAGTAGAGGAGGAGAAACAAATGGAAGCAAAAGCGGTTGCTAGAACTATCAGAATCGCACCTCGTAAAGTCAGATTAGTATTAGACTTGATCAGAGGCAAAAACGTTGGTGAAGCTATTGCCATCTTAAAATTAACTAACAAAGCTTCATCACCAGTTGTTGAAAAATTATTGATGTCCGCTTTAGCTAATGCAGAGCACAACTATGACATGAATACAGATGAATTAGTTGTAAAAGAAGCATATGCTAACGAAGGACCAACTTTAAAACGTTTCCGTCCACGTGCTCAAGGACGTGCAAGTGCAATTAACAAACGTACAAGCCACATTACAATTGTCGTAAGTGACGGCAAAGAAGAAGCTAAAGAAGCTTAATAACTTTCTAAGGAGGGAATACTGTGGGTCAAAAAATTAATCCAATCGGACTTCGTGTTGGTATCATCCGTGATTGGGATGCAAAATGGTATGCTGAGAAAGATTTCTCTACATTACTTCACGAAGATTTGAAAATCCGTAAGTTCATTGATAACGAATTAAAAGAAGCATCAGTTTCTAACGTAGAAATCGAACGTGCTGCTAACCGCATCAACATTGCAATCCACACTGGTAAACCAGGTATGGTAATTGGTAAAGGCGGTTCAGAAATTGAAAAACTTCGTAATAAATTAAATAAATTAACAAGCAAACGTGTACACATTAACGTAATCGAAATCAAAAAAGTTGATTTAGATGCTCGTTTAGTTGCTGAGAATATTGCGCGTCAATTAGAAAACCGTGCATCATTCCGTCGTGTACAAAAACAAGCTATTTCAAGAGCTATGAAACTAGGAGCTTTAGGTGTTAAAACTCAAGTTTCAGGTCGTTTAGGCGGAGCTGATATTGCTCGTGCTGAAAGATATTCAGAAGGAACTGTTCCACTTCACACATTACGTGCTGACATTGATTATGCACATGCTGAAGCTGATACAACATACGGTAAACTTGGTGTTAAAGTATGGATCTATCGTGGAGAAGTTCTTCCTACTAAGAATAATAGTGAAGGAGGAAAATAATAATGTTACTACCAAAACGTGTTAAATATCGTCGTCAACATCGTCCAAAAACAACAGGACGTTCTAAAGGCGGTAACTTCGTAACATTCGGTGAGTATGGATTACAAGCTATTACAACTTCTTGGATTACATCTCGTCAAATCGAATCTGCTCGTATTGCGATGACTCGTTATATGAAACGTGGCGGGAAAGTTTGGATCAAAATCTTCCCTCATACACCTTACACTAAAAAACCTTTAGAAGTACGTATGGGTGCTGGTAAAGGTGCGGTTGAAGGTTGGATCGCAGTAGTTAAACCAGGTAGAATCTTATTTGAAGTTGCAGGCGTGTCAGAAGAAGTTGCTCGTGAAGCATTACGTTTAGCAAGTCACAAACTTCCAGTAAAAACTAAGTTTGTAAAACGTGAAGAATTGGGTGGTGAATCAAATGAAAGCTAAGGAAATTAGAGACTTAACCACTTCAGAAATCGAAGAACAAATCAAATCTTCAAAAGAAGAGCTTTTTAACCTACGCTTTCAATTAGCTACAGGACAATTAGAGGAAACTGCACGTATTCGTACAGTTAGAAAAACGATTGCACGTCTAAAAACTGTTGCTCGTGAAAGAGAAATTGAACAAAGTAAGGCTAATCAATAATTAACTGAAAGAGGAGGTTACAAAAGTGAGTGAAAGAAATGATCGTAAAGTATACGTAGGCAGAGTCGTTTCAGACAAAATGGACAAAACAATTACTGTACTAGTAGAAACTTACAAAACTCATAAATTATACGGCAAACGAGTAAAATATTCTAAAAAATATAAAACTCATGATGAAAACAATTCAGCTAAATTAGGAGACATCGTTAAAATTCAAGAAACTCGTCCTTTATCAGCAACAAAACGTTTTCGTTTAGTAGAAATTGTTGAAGAATCAGTAATTATTTAATCAATCGAAAGATAAGGGAGGTTTAATTCATGATCCAACAAGAAACACGCTTGAAAGTAGCAGACAACTCTGGTGCTCGTGAAGTACTTACAATTAAAGTATTAGGCGGATCAGGACGTAAAACAGCGAATATCGGCGACGTAATCGTGTGTACTGTTAAAAATGCTACACCAGGAGGCGTTGTCAAAAAAGGCGAAGTTGTTAAAGCTGTTGTAGTTCGTACTAAATCAGGTGTTCGTCGTAAAGATGGTTCTTACATCAAATTTGATGAAAATGCATGTGTAGTTATCCGTGACGATAAAAGTCCACGTGGAACACGTATCTTCGGACCAGTTGCCCGTGAATTACGTGACAACAACTACATGAAAATTATTTCATTAGCACCAGAAGTACTATAATTAATAATAAACAAATCTAAGGAGGTGCCCACATGCATATCAAAAAAGGTGACAACGTAATCGTTATCTCAGGTAAAGATAAAGGTAAAACAGGTGTAGTACAAGCTACAGAACCTAAAAAAGACCGTGTCGTTGTGGAAGGTGTTAACATCATTAAAAAGCACCAAAAACCAACTCAATTTAATCCAGAAGGTGGAATCTTAGAAACTGAAGCACCAATTCATGTTTCTAACGTACAATTATTAGACCCTAAAACAAATGAACCAACACGTGTTGGCTATAAATTTGTAGATGGTAAAAAAGTTCGTATCGCTAAAAAATCAGGCGAAGAAATCAAATCTAATAATTAATAACTAGTTGAAAGGAGGATCCACTTTGAGCCGTTTAAAAGAAAAATTCAATACTGAAGTTACTGAGAACTTAATGAAAGAATTCAATTACAGTTCAGTAATGGAAGTTCCAAAAATCGATAAAATCGTTGTGAACATGGGTGTAGGTGACGCAGTTCAAAACTCTAAAGTTTTAGATAACGCTGTAGAAGAGTTAGAATTAATTACTGGTCAAAAACCATTAATCACAAAAGCTAAAAAATCAGTTGCGACATTCCGTTTACGTGAAGGAATGCCTATCGGTGCGAAAGTAACACTTCGTGGCGACAGAATGTATGAATTCCTAGACAAATTGATCGCAGTATCATTACCACGTGTACGTGACTTCCACGGTGTTTCTAAAAAAGCATTTGATGGTCGCGGTAACTACACTTTAGGTATTAAAGAACAATTAATTTTCCCAGAAATCGACTATGATAAAGTAAGTAAAGTAAGAGGAATGGATATCGTTATCGTTACGACTGCGAACACAGATGAAGAAGGTCGTGAATTGTTGAAACAATTCGGTATGCCATTTCAAAAATAAGCTCTAAATAAAGGAGGCTAATTAAGTGGCTAAAAAATCAATGGTTGTAAAATCATCTAAAAAACAAAAATTCCCAGTTCGTGAATATACGCGTTGTGAACGCTGTGGTCGTCCACATTCTGTATACCGCAAATTCAAATTATGCCGTATCTGTTTCCGTGAATTAGCTTACAAAGGCCAAATCCCTGGCGTACGTAAAGCTAGCTGGTAATTAAAGAGAGTCTTGAAAGGAGGCAACAATCTATGACAATGTCAGATCCAATCGCAGATATGCTAACTCGTGTAAGAAACGCAAACATGGTGCGTCATGAAAAAATCGAGTTGCCTGCGTCAAATATCAAAAAACAAATTGCTGAAATCTTAAAAAGTGAAGGTTTCATTAAAAACGTTGAATTCGTAGAAGATGATAAACAAGGTGTTTTACGTTTATTCCTTAAATACGGTCAAAACAACGAACGCGTTATCACAGGTTTGAAACGTATTTCTAAACCAGGTTTACGTGTTTATGCTAAAGCAGACGAAGTACCTAAAGTATTAAACGGTTTAGGTATTGCATTAGTTTCAACTTCTGAAGGTATCGTTACTGACAGAGAAGCAAGAAAACGTAATGTAGGCGGAGAAGTACTAGCATACGTTTGGTAATAAATAATTAAGGAGGTGCCCATTAATGAGCCGTGTAGGTAAGAAAATCATTGAAATTCCTAGTGATGTAACAGTAGACATCAAAGGAAACGTTATTACAGTCAAAGGCCCTAAAGGTGAATTGACAAGAACTTTTGACGACAGCATGTCATATAAATTAGAAGACAACACATTAGAAGTTGTACGCCCATCTGATTCTCAAAAAGACAGAACAGTTCACGGAACAACTCGTGCGTTGATTAACAATATGGTACAAGGTGTTTCTAAAGGTTTCGAAAAAACTTTAGAATTAATCGGTGTAGGTTACCGTGCACAATTGCAAGGTAGTAACTTAGTACTTAACGTAGGTTACTCTCACCCAGTTGAATTCAAACCTGAAGATGGAATCACTTTCAGTGTTGAAAAAAATACTACAGTTAAGGTTGAAGGTATTTCTAAAGAATTAGTTGGAGCTACTGCTTCAAATATTCGTGCCGTAAGACCTCCTGAACCTTATAAAGGTAAAGGTATCCGTTACCAAGGCGAATATGTTCGTCGTAAAGAAGGTAAAACTGGTAAATAATAAATAACTCTCTAAGAAAGGAGAATAAAGCATGATCAGCAAAATTGATAAAAATAAAGTACGCTTAAAAAGACATGCACGTGTACGTTCTAACTTATCTGGTACATCTCAAAAACCACGTTTAAACGTATACCGTTCAAACAAACACATCTATGCACAAATCATCGATGACACTAAAGGCGTAACTTTAGTTCAAGCATCAACTCAAGACAAAGATTTCGAAAATGAAACTGGTTCAAAAGTTGAATTATCTTCTAAAGTCGGAGAAGCAATTGCTAAAAAAGCAGCTGATAAAGGTATCACTGAAATTGTCTTCGACCGCGGAGGTTACTTATACCATGGACGTGTTAAAGCATTAGCAGATGCAGCACGTGAAAATGGATTACAATTTTAATTATAAAAGGAGGGACAATAGATGGCTCGTAGAGATGAAGAAGCTAAAGAATTTGAAGAACGCGTTGTAACGATCAACCGTGTTGCGAAAGTTGTAAAAGGTGGACGTCGTTTCCGTTTCACTGCATTAGTAGTTGTAGGTGACAAAAATGGACGTGTCGGATTCGGTACTGGTAAAGCACAAGAGGTGCCTGAAGCAATTAAAAAAGCAGTAGAAGCTGCTAAAAAAGAATTAGTTACAGTTAACCGTGTAGAAGGTACTACTCCACACACTATCACTGGCCGTTTCGGTTCAGGAAGTGTATTATTGAAACCAGCAGCACCTGGTACTGGTGTAATCGCAGGTGGACCAGTTCGTGCCGTATTAGAATTAGCAGGTATCACTGATATCTTAAGTAAATCATTAGGTTCAAACACACCAATCAACATGGTTCGTGCGACTCTAAATGGTTTAGAAAATCTTAAAAATGCTGAAGAAGTTGCGAAATTACGTGGCAAATCAGTAGAAGAATTATACAATTAAGGAGGGAAAATGAATAATGGCTAAATTACAAGTTACCCTCACTCGCAGTGTGATTGGACGTCCTGAAACTCAACGTAAAACTGTAGAAGCTTTAGGTTTGAAAAAAACTAACTCTTCAGTTGTACTTGAAGACAATGATGCCAATCGCGGGCAAATTAATAAAGTAAGTCACTTAGTTACAGTAGAAGAAGTAGACGCTAAATAAGAAATAAAATCAAGGAGGTGCCGAAATGAAATTACATGAATTACATCCAGCAGAAGGATCACGTAAAGTACGCAACCGCGTAGGCCGTGGTGCTGCTACAGGTAATGGTAAAACAAGTGGACGTGGACAAAAAGGTCAAAAAGCACGTTCAGGCGGTAAAGTAAGACCAGGATTTGAAGGTGGACAATTACCTTTATTCCGTCGTTTACCAAAACGTGGATTCACTAACATTAACCGTAAAGAATTCGCAGTTGTTAATTTAGAACAACTAAACAGATTTGAAGAAGGTACAGAAGTTACTCCTGAGCTTTTAATCGAAACTGGTGTGGTTAAAAATGCTAAAGCGGGTATCAAAGTATTAGGTAATGGTTCTCTAGAGAAAAAATTAACAGTAAAAGCACATAAATTCTCTGCATCTGCAGCTGAAGCAATTGATGCTAAAGGTGGAGCACACGAGGTGATCTAATGTTTGAAACATTCGTTAACTTCTTTAAAACTAAAGAAGTACGGAACAAGATCTTTTTTACGCTCGCAATGCTAGTTATTTTTAAAATAGGTACTTATATACCTGCGCCTGGAGTCAATCCAGCTGCATTTGATAACAATCAAGGTTCTCAAGGTGTCACTGATTTATTAAATACTTTTGGTGGCGGAGCCTTGAAGAACTTTTCCATATTTGCAATGGGTATCATGCCCTACATCACTGCTTCAATCGTAATGCAGTTATTGCAAATGGATATTGTTCCGAAATTTACAGAATGGGCTAAACAGGGTGATGTTGGACGTAAGAAATTAAATAACGTTACACGTTATTTTGCAATTATCTTAGCGTTTATCCAATCCATCGGTATGGCATTCCAGTTTAATAACTATTTGAAGGGTGCATTGATTGTTGATCCTTCTCCAATGAGTTATTTGTTAATTGCAATTGTATTAACGACTGGTACTGCATTTTTATTATGGTTAGGTGAACAAATCACTCAGTATGGTGTAGGTAATGGTATTTCAATCATTATCTTTGCTGGTATTTTGTCAACATTGCCATCATCGCTTATTCAGTTTTATCAACAAGCCTTTGTCGGGCAAAGTGATACAACTATGGCATGGTTGCAAGTGGCTGGTTTAGCTATTGGGTTAGTACTATTGACTATCGGTGCTGTTTACGTGCTTCAAGCAGTACGTAAAATTCCTATTCAATATGCTAAGAAGCAAGCAACTCAGCGTTTGGGTTCAAATGCAACGTACTTGCCGTTAAAAGTTAACTCAGCAGGGGTTATCCCGGTTATCTTTGCAATGGCATTCTTCTTGCTACCTAGAACATTAACAATGTTCTTCCCTAAAGCAGACTGGGCACAAGAGATTGCAAATACAGCCAATCCATCAAGTAATATTGGAATGGTAATTTATATTATCTTGATCATTGCATTTACTTACTTCTATGCATTTGTTCAAGTTAATCCTGAAAAAATGTCTGACAACCTTAAGAAACAAGGCAGTTACGTTCCAGGTATCAGACCTGGTGAACAAACTAAAAAGTATATTACTAAAGTTTTATATCGTTTAACTTTTGTTGGTTCTATATTCTTAGCAGTTATCGCTATTTTGCCGATACTTGCTACTAAGTTTATGAACTTACCGCAGTCTATCCAAGTCGGCGGTACAAGCTTATTAATCGTAATCGGTGTTGCTATCGAAACGATGAAAAGTCTCGAAGCGCAAGTTAACCAAAAAGAATATAAAGGCTTTGGTGGTAGATAAACTGTAGGAGGGCAATATGAATATCATCTTAATGGGTTTACCTGGTGCAGGTAAAGGAACTCAAGCGAGTGAAATAGTTAAGAAATTCCCTATTCCGCATATATCTACAGGTGATATGTTTAGAAAAGCTATCAAAGACGAAACTGAATTAGGTAAAGAAGCTAAGTCTTATATGGACCGTGGCGAACTTGTACCTGACGAAGTTACTGTGGGTATCGTTAAAGAAAGACTTTCTGAAGACGATGCGAAAAAAGGATTTTTATTAGATGGTTTCCCACGTACACTTGAACAAGCAGAAGCATTAAGTAAAATCATGAAAGAACTTGACAGAAAGATTGATGCAGTAATCAACATTGAAGTTCCAGAAGAAGAACTTATGAATCGACTCACTGGACGTCGTATTTGCGAAGTTTGTGGAACGACTTATCATCTTGTGTTCAATCCTCCAAAAGTTGACGGTGTTTGCGATCTTGACGGCGGTAAATTATACCAACGTGAAGACGACAACCCAGAAACAGTTGCAAAACGTTTAGAAGTCAATGTTAAGCAGTCAAAACCTATCATTCAATACTATGATAAAGAAGGTATTTTGAAAAACATTGATGGTTCTGGTGATATTGAAAAAGTTACAGAATCTGTAATTGATATCCTAGAAAATCTTAAGTAATTCAACATTGCTGCTTGTTTGTTGAATGAAGGTAGTCTCAAATTGTTAGTCTCTTAGTATTCAGCGTATTAAGAGTGACAAAATAACGATAATGATTCCCAAGATTTTGTTCAACACTTAAATACAACGGCAGTATGTCTAACATTTTCCAATAGACATTAACTAATAATGCAAAAGGGGGAATTGTTCTAATGGCAAAACAAGATGTAATTGAATTAGAAGGTACAGTACTAGATACTTTACCAAATGCAATGTTTAAAGTAGAATTAGAAAATGGTCATGAAATTTTAGCACATGTTAGTGGTAAAATTAGAATGAATTATATTCGTATTCTACCTGGCGACAAAGTAACTGTAGAAATGTCTCCATACGATTTAACTCGTGGAAGAATCACTTATCGTTATAAATAATTCGTCACTCCATAATTACAGGGAGGTATAAAAATGAAAGTAAGACCATCAGTAAAACCTATTTGCGAAAAATGCAAAGTCATTAAACGTAAAGGTAAAGTAATGATCATTTGTGAAAATCCGAAACACAAACAAAGACAAGGTTAATAAAAGAGAGGTGTAAAATAATATGGCACGTATTGCAGGAATCGATATTCCACGCGAAAAACGCGTTGTAATTTCATTAACTTATATCTACGGTGTAGGTAAATCAACTGCTGCTAAAATTTTAGAAGAAGCTAACGTTTCTCCTGACACTCGCGTTAAAGATTTAACAGACGACGAATTAGGTCGTATCCGTGAAACTGTTGACGCATACAAAGTAGAAGGTGACTTACGTCGTGAACAAAACTTGAACATTAAACGTTTGATGGAAATCTCATCTTACCGTGGTATCCGTCACCGTCGTGGCTTACCAGTTCGTGGTCAAAAAACTAAAAACAACGCTCGTACGCGTAAAGGCCCAGTTAAAACTGTAGCTAACAAGAAAAAATAATAGGTAAAGGAGGAAAATTTTAAATGGCACGTAAACAAGTATCTCGTAAACGTAGAGTGAAAAAGAATGTTGAAAATGGTGTAGCTCACATCCGTTCAACTTTCAACAATACAATCGTAACAATTACTGATGAATTCGGTAATGCATTATCATGGTCATCAGCAGGTGCACTTGGTTTTAAAGGTTCTAAAAAATCAACACCTTTCGCTGCTCAAATGGCTTCTGAAACTGCTTCAAAAACAGCTATGGAACATGGCTTGAAATCAGTTGAAGTAACAGTAAAAGGACCTGGTCCTGGTCGTGAATCAGCTATTCGTGCATTGCAATCAGCTGGTTTAGAAGTAACAGCTATCAGAGACGTTACTCCAGTACCTCATAACGGTTGCCGTCCGCCAAAACGTCGTCGCGTATAATATTATAGTTGAATGTTATGTTCCGCAGATCACTGAGATAAGCAGTATCTTATAAGTCGACGTAACCAAGGAGGATATGTAAATAATGATAGAAATTGAAAAACCTAGAATTGAGACAATTGAAATTAGTGAAGATGCTAAATTCGGTAAGTTTGTTGTTGAACCACTAGAACGTGGCTATGGCACTACGCTAGGAAACTCCTTACGTCGTATCCTACTATCTTCATTGCCAGGTGCAGCTGTTAAGTACATCGAGATCGAAGGCGTTCTCCATGAATTCTCAGCAATTGATAACGTAGTAGAAGACGTATCTACAATCATTATGAATATTAAGAAACTTGCTCTTAAAATTTATTCTGAAGAAGATAAAACGTTAGAAATCGATGTTAAAGATGAAGGCGAAGTTACAGCAGCAGACATTACTCACGATAGTGATGTTGAGATTTTAAACCCAGAGCTTAAAATTGCGACTGTATCTAAAGGTGGACATTTAAAAATCCGTCTAGTTGCTAATAAGGGTAGAGGTTACGCATTAGCTGAACAAAATAATACTAGTGATTTACCAATTGGTGTTATTCCAGTTGACTCATTATACTCACCAGTAGAAAGAGTTAACTATACAGTTGAAAACACTCGTGTAGGTCAAAGTAGTGATTTTGATAAGTTAACATTAGATGTATGGACTGATGGTTCTATCACTCCACAAGAATCAGTTTCATTAGCAGCAAAAATTTTAACTGAACACTTGAACATCTTTGTTGGATTAACTGATGAAGCAAAAAATGCTGAAATCATGATTGAAAAAGAAGAAGATCAAAAAGAAAAAGTACTTGAAATGTCTATTGAAGAATTAGACTTATCAGTACGTTCTTATAACTGCTTAAAACGTGCAGGAATCAATACTGTTCAAGAATTGGCTGACAAATCTGAAGCAGATATGATGAAAGTACGTAATTTAGGTCGTAAATCTTTAGAAGAAGTAAAATATAAACTCGAAGATCTAGGCTTAGGTCTAAGAAAAGAAGATTGATAAAGGTAAAGGAGGTTAACTCATGGGTTACAGAAAATTAGGTCGTACATCTGATCAACGTAAAGCTATGTTACGCGACTTAGCAACTTCACTTATCGTTAATGAGCGTATCGAAACTACTGAAGCTCGCGCGAAAGAATTACGCGGTGTTGTAGATAGTTTGATCACTTTAGGTAAAAAAGGAGATTTAGCTTCTCGTCGTCAAGCAGCTAAAATCGTTCGTGATGTTGAAATCTTAAACGAAGATGACACAACACAAACTGCATTACAAAAATTATTCGGTGAAATTGCACCACGTTACACTGACCGTCAAGGCGGATATACTCGTGTACTTAAAGCAGGTCCTCGTCGTGGAGACGGTGCTGAATCAGCAATTATCGAATTAGTTTAATTTGAAGTTATAACTTGAAACTAAGCAAGAATGATAAGTAGAAGAACACGATGAGAGCATTGTGCGCTTATCATTGTACTAAAAATAAACACACAGACTTAATGAATATATAAAGCAAATGAGTGCAACGATAATGTTTGCCACATACAAATATTGTCTAGCTCAGAGTGCCCCATTCATCTAACTTAATAAATTTAAAGCGTGAACTCAAAAACAGAATGGGGTGCGCGCTTTTTTATTTTTAAAGCCCCTGACGGTTATTTACGTTTAGGGGCTTTTATCATATATGTGCATATACACAAAACTTATATTCATGTACAATTAAAGAGTGAATTTATAACGAAGGGACAGAGCCATTTTGAACAATGAACATATAATTGAATTTGATAATGTTTCATTCCAATATCAAGGCGATGAATGGTTTACGCTAAACGATATCTCATTTAAGATACCTAAAGGCAAATGGACCTCAATCGTCGGCCACAATGGTTCTGGAAAGTCGACAATTGCTAAATTGATGATGGGAATGATGCAATATCAAGAAGGTCGAATTCTTTTTAAAGATCAAAGAGTTGTGCCTCACAATTTAACAGAAATCAGAAAGAATATTGGTATTGTTTTTCAAAATCCTGAAAATCAATTTGTAGGATCAACTGTTCAATATGATGTTGCATTCGGATTGGAAAACTTTATGGTCTCTTATGAAAAAATGCATGATGAAGTGCCTGAAGTGCTCAAAGAAGTAGATATGTTTGCACAACGCAATCATGAACCTCAAGCATTATCTGGAGGACAGAAGCAGCGTGTAGCTATTGCAGGAGTATTAGTATTAAGTCCAGAAGTCATTATATTAGATGAGGCTACTTCAATGTTGGATCCTGAAGGGAAAACATCATTAATGAGATTAGTGCGGCATTTAAATGAAGATAAGAATGTAACGATTATTTCTATTACACATGATTTAACCGAAACAGTGGATTCGGATTATATGATTGTTTTAAATCGTGGAAAAGTATATGAAATGGGAACACCTAAAGAAATTTTCGAGAAAGGGTCATCGTTAACAGAAATCGGCTTAGATTTGCCGTTTCCAATGAAAATTAATCAAATGCTCGGTAATGCGCCAGAGTTTTTGAATTATGATGAATTGGTGGATTACTTATGAAGGTAAATTTCAAAGATGTGAGCTATATATATCAAAAGGGCACACCCTTTGAATATGAAGCTTTGCATCATATAGATACACATTTTGATGAAGGACGCTATTATGCCATTATTGGACAGACAGGCTCTGGAAAATCTACTTTAATCCAACAATTCAATGGACTTTTAAAGCCTACATATGGTGCTGTTGAGTTGGACGATTTGAAAATTATGGAAAAAACCAAAGACAAAGCAATTCGTCCAATGCGACAAAAAATTGGAATGGTGTTTCAATTTCCAGAATCGCAACTTTTTGAAGACAATGTTGAAAGAGAAATTCTTTTCGGACCTAAAAATTTCAAAATGGATTTAGAACATGTTAAAGATTATGCATATCGTTTATTGATGCAGTTAGGCTTTGATCGAGATATTATGGAAAAATCACCATTTCAAATGTCTGGAGGACAAATGCGTAAAATTGCGATAGTTTCAATTTTAGCGATGGATCCAGATGTGATTATATTAGATGAACCTACAGCTGGTTTAGACCCAAAGAGTCGTGTACAGGTGATGTCTTTATTTAAGCAACTTCAAAAAGATTATGGAAAAACTATTGTACTTGTAACGCACGATATGAATGATGTTGCACAGTATGCTGAAAATGTAAAAGTAATGCAGAAAGGCTCTTTAATGTTTGAAGGGACTCCAAGAGCTTTATTTGGCAATTTAGAGCGTGTGAGAGATTATCATTTGGATTTGCCAGATGTTGTACAGCTCCAATATGATTTTGAGCAGAAATATAAAACTAAATTACCTTATACAGCCTTATCTGATGAAGAATTTATACAGCTATACAAGGAGTGGCAAACTCATGAAAAATAAATTTATAATTGGTCGTTATTTGCCGCTTGATTCTATGATTCATAATCTGGATCCGAGAGCCAAATTATCCTTTGTATTCTTTTATATTATTCTAGTTTTTTTCTGCCATAATTTCGCAATGTATGGTTGGATGCTGCTCATATTATTAATATTAATGTATTGCTCGAAGATTAAATTATTTTATTTACTCAAGGGACTAACACCTATTTTATTCTTCTTGATATTTACGTTTTTAATGCATTTATTTTTGACTAAAGGAGGAACGGTTTTATTTCAATGGAAATTCATCTCTATAGAAACAGGCGGCATTATTGAAGGTATCTATATTTGTTGTCGTTTAATGTTTATTATGATGATTTCAACAATTATGACACTGACAACGAGTCCTATTGCATTAACAGATGCATTTGATAAAATTTTAGCACCACTACGTTATGTTAAAATTCCTGTACAGCAATTAAGTATGATGATGTCTATTGCTTTGCGTTTTATTCCAACATTGATGGAAGAACTGGATAAAATCATACTTGCACAAAAATCAAGAGGCTCAGAGATCAGTTCAGGGACTATTGGTCAAAGAATCAAAGCATTCATACCTTTACTCATTCCATTGTTTATTTCGGCTTTTCAACGTGCTGAAGATTTAGCCATCGCTATGGAAGTAAGAGGATATGATGTTAAAGCTAAACGTACAAGTTATCGTAAATTAAAATGGCATTGGAAAGACACTTTACTTATCTTTTTGTTGATTCCAATAGCTGTAGTTTTATTTGCACTGAAAAATATAGGGGTGTAGAAATGTGCGGATTTTAGTAAAAATTTCATACCAAGGAAGTAATTTTTTAGGATTTCAAATTCAACAGCACGGGAGAACAGTACAACAACAATTTGAGAAAATATTAAAACGCATGCATAAACGTCATGTGCGTATTCATCCATCAAGTCGTACTGACAGAGGTGTACATGCAATAGAACAATATTTTCACTTTGATACTGAACTGAATATTGCGCCTGACAAATGGCAGCATGCGATGAATAGCGCTTTGCCTGATGACATTTATGTCAACGAGGTATCAATCGTCGATGATGACTTTCATTGTCGCTATGACTGTGTAGGAAAGCGTTACAGATATAAAGTATATCAAGGCAAACATCGTGATGTGTTCATGAGCGGTTTGAAAACCTTTTATGCAGATTCACTTGATTTAGAGAAAATGAATGAAGCAGCTCAACAATTTATAGGTACGCATGATTTTACTGGATTTTGTTCACAAAAAACAGAAGTAGAGAGTAAGGAACGTACTTTATATCAAAGTGAAATAATTAAAACAGAAAATGGGTTTGATTACATTGTGACTGGCTCAGGTTTTCTGTATAATATGGTTCGTGTACTTGTTGCCTTCTTGATTGAAGTAGGCAAAGGTAAACGTCAACCTGAAGAAGTTCCTATTCTTTTGGAAGCTAAAGATCGTAAGCAAGTTCCTTTCACTGCGCCAGCAGAAGGACTTTATCTAGAAAAAATCTATTTAGCTCCAGAAGAATTAATCAATGACTTCGGGTCAGATATTAAAATACATCGTAAAAAATCATTGGAAAATGATTGAATCGTATTGACAAATACTTAGATAAATTATACGATTATATGCGGTATTGTTTTATATCACCACCACGATAAGCCCCGGAAACTTATTGTGTTACTAGATATAGAAGCAAAGTCGAATGAAAATCAACTAAATGAATATTATCTGAGCTTTGAATCGTAACATTGTTTTAAAAAAAGCAACTTGCATAGCAGTTATTATTAGGAGGACAATTATTATGCGTCAAACATTTATGGCTAATGAATCAAACATTGAGCGCAAATGGTATGTTATCGATGCAGCGGGCCAAACTTTAGGTCGCTTATCATCAGAAGTAGCATCTATTTTACGCGGAAAACATAAAGCAACTTATACTCCACACGTTGACAGTGGTGACTATGTAATCATCATCAACGCTGGACAAATCGAAATGACAGGTAAAAAAGCTTCAGACAAAGTTTACTACCGTCACTCTAACTACCCAGGTGGAATTAAATCAATCACAGCTGGTGAATTAAGAGAGAAAAACCCAGCACGTTTACTTGAAATTTCAATCAAAGGCATGTTACCAAGCAGCCGTTTAGGTGAAAAACAAGGTAAAAAATTATTTGTATATGGTGGCGCTGAACATCCACACGCTGCACAACAACCAGAAAACTACGAGTTACGTGGTTAATTAGAAGGAGGAAATTACATTGGCACAAGTTGAATATAGAGGCACAGGCCGTCGTAAAAACTCAGTAGCACGTGTACGTTTAGTACCAGGCGAAGGTAACATCACTGTAAACGGTAAAGACGTACGTGAATATTTACCATTTGAATCATTAATCTTAGACTTAAACCAACCATTTGAAGTTACAGAAACTAAAGGTAACTATGACGTTTTAGTTAACGTTCACGGTGGTGGTTTCACAGGTCAAGCACAAGCTATCCGTCATGGTATCGCTCGTGCATTATTA
This sequence comes from Staphylococcus condimenti, assembly GCF_001618885.1. NCBI lineage: Bacteria > Bacillati > Bacillota > Bacilli > Caryophanales > Staphylococcaceae > Staphylococcus > Staphylococcus condimenti. The sequence continues at coordinate 2,427,432 of NZ_CP015114.1, forward strand.
GAAGCTGATCCTGAATACAGAGGTTCTTTAAAACGCGCTGGATTACTTACTCGTGACCCACGTATGAAAGAACGTAAAAAACCAGGTCTTAAAAAAGCACGTCGTTCTCCACAATTCTCAAAACGTTAATTGTCGATTTCGATTATATACTCTCAGAGCAAATGCTCTGGGAGTTTTTTTACGTTATAATAAGTAAAGGAAAGCTTACGTTAAGGAGCCATGACTTATGAATAAAGAAGAAGAATTGATGTATAACTTCAGAGACTTATTTAATAAGATTGCTTATTTGAATAAGTTTGAAATGGAAGAAGCACTCAAAGGTTTAACATCTACTGAAGTACATTGTATTGAAGCAATAGAAGAAAATAAAGATCCTAATGTGAGAAAACTAGCAGAAACGCTTTATATGACTAGAGGTGCAATCAGTAAACTTACAAAGCGATTGATGAAAAAAGAGTTGATTGAAAGTTATAGAAAAGAAGATAATAAGAAAGAAATTTACTTCAAGTTAACTGATTCCGGTAAAGCAATATTCGATACTCACGAACAATTGCATGCTAAGTTTCAAAAGCGTGATGAAAAAGTATTTGAAGAAATGGACGATACGCAATACCAATCTATGATGGATTTTATTAATCAATATCGAACACATCTTAATGAAGAAATTAAAAAGCAAAATCGTACGATTAATTAAAGGTGACATTCCTGAAAATAAAGGAATGTCTTTTTTTATTTTCAATTATTGTTGACGAGGAAACAATAAAGTGATAAAGTTTATTTTGTTGAATAGGAAACAATATTTGAAAGGAGTATTAATATAGAACATTCTACTAATAAATTATCAAGAAAAACCCTAGCAGGTGCTTGGGCTATTGCATTAGGTGCAATAGCGCCTATGCTGGATTCTACGATGATTAATATCGCAATTCATCACTTAATCAAGGATTTTCATTCGTCTCTTAATATCATTCAATGGGCCATAACAGGTTATATGCTGGCATTGGCAATGGCGGTTCCAGTGTCTGGATGGTTGATGAATAGATACAATAGTAGAGCAGTATTTATCAATGCTACTGTCATTTTTGGCGTTATTTCTTAATTATTGGCTTAAGTACTAACGTATATCTATTTATCAGTTTGCGATTAATACAAGGATTCAGTGCGGGTATTATAACGACTCTAATGATGTCACTTTTAGTAAAAATAGCAGGACAAGATAAGATAGGTCGAGTCATGGCAATTGTAAGTACACCTATGATATTTGGTCCCATTTTCGGTCCAGTGCTTGGCGGATTTCTAACACAGTTTTTATCTTGGCGCTGGATATTTTTTATCAATATATTTGTAGTAATCATAGCAGTTCCATTAATGAATAAATATATTCCGAAATTTACACCATTTAATATAGAAAAGAAATTAGATGTAGCTGGGATGATTATGCTGATTGTATTTTCTGGTTCATTTATGTATGGCATTAATCAGTTAAGCCGAAGTAACAATCATATGTCTGCTAATATTTTCATTGTTATAGGTATTGCAAGTTTAATCTTATATATTCTCTATGATAAAAAACGACATAGTGAGACAATCCTTCCATTGTCACTATTTAAATATAAGTCTTTCTCGTTATCATTAAGAGGACTACTATTAGCTAACGCTGCGATTATGGGGCCAATGATTATATTACCGCTATTGTTTATCAATATTTATCATATGAATATGATTCAAGCTTCTTTAGCGCTCATTCCTCAAGGTGTAGGAATGTTAGTGACAAGACCATTGATTGGTAAATTAATAGATAGTAAGGGAGCAGAAATTGTAAGTCTTGTTTCAATTCTAATTTCTATCATTAGTACAATTCCATTTATTTTTATTTCGACTCATACAAGTTTATGGTGGCTATACCTCATGCTCTTTATAAGAGGAGGCAGTGTTGGGGGTATTATGCTCGGCTTTACAAGTTCAGCTTATATCGGCTTGGCAGATAAAGACTTGTCGACCGCAGGTGTGGCTATCAATATGATAGAAAATTTAGGATCAAGTTTCGGAACAGCAATGGTTGCGACAATAGCAGCTTTCTTTATGACTTCTAAAGTACCTTCTATAGCTCAAGAATTAAGCGGTTATCAAGGAGGGATCGCATTATCAGTTATCTTATTAATCTTCTTGTTAATACCGTCATTAAAATTAAAAGGCATCCAAAAAAACGACTAATATAGGATAACCAAGAAAAGCATGCTTGTTGTAGATATAAATACTAAAATGAGCATGCTTTTTAAATTTATTTTAAGAAAGTATTAGTTGATTCAACTTGTGCAAAAGCTTGCAGTGCAGCAATAAAACTTGTTTGTACTTGTTCAGCATCAACTTTATTTTGACCATATTCAAGAGATCGTGTAGCTGTTGCATCTTCGATTAAAATAGGTTGATAACCTAATTCTGCAGCAGCTCTCGTAGTTGAATCTACGCACATATGTGTCATCATTCCACAAATCACAAGTTGTTCTACATCCAATTCTTTAAGTTTGTTCTGCAGGTTGGTTTCTAAAAAGCTGTTAGGGTAATGTTTTATAATAATGTCGTCTTTTTCAGAAGGGTTCAATTCTTTTCGTAATTCAACACCTTCAGTATCTTTAACAAAGAAACTAGCATTAGGATCTTCATTAATATGTTGTATATATATAATAGGTTGATTATCTTTTTTGAAGCGTTCTTCTAATTTTAAAACATTATCTAAAGCAGATTCCGGTTGAAATAATTCCATATTGCCGCCTTTGAAATAATCGTTTTGGATATCAATAATAATTAATGCTTGTTTTGTCATAATTAAGCCTCCAACTTTTGATATTATTATTGTAATACCACTTTAAAAATAAAATAATGGTTTGATGAAAGCAGTATCATTCATTTATTTTCAACATGAAAAGGTGATTATATGGATAGTATAGATGAACAGATATTAAAACTTTTAACCGAGGATAGTCGATTGACACACAAAGAAATTGGTAAAGCGGTACATATGAGCGGTCAAGCTGTTGGTGTTAGAATTAATCAAATGATAAGTAAAGGGATAATTGAAAAATATACGATTAAACAATCATTTGATGACACGCAGTTCATAAGATTATTTTTAAATGGTCCATATTTTAAAAATATAAAGGACTTAAGTGTACAATTTAAAGAAATTGAAGATGTGTATCAAACAAGTGGACAAGCTTGTTTGATAATTATTTCTCATTTTTCTAATCAACGACTAAAAATATTTTTATGTGAGCTATCTAAATATTGTAGGTTTACTGTAGAAGCCAAGTTAAATTAAACATATTAAAGAAGTGAACATTTTGGAAAAATCATCAGAAGTATTGCGAGATATAATTGAATCTAAATCCAGTCACTATATAGTAAATTGCAAATACGGCAAAATCTTTCTAGATGGCAGCATCGAGTATTAAAAATTAATGTTAATGGCTATAGAAAGAGACAAAAATCTGAAGACTAAATCGATTTAAGTTGATCAATTTATGAAGAAGTAGAAGAAGAGGATGAAAAGTAAAAATGAAAATTTATTTTGTTAGGCATTCTTTAAGAGATAACAGTGTTAAGGAAGATATCATTGCGCCTTTAACTAAAGAAGGTCATCAAAAAGCTGAGTTGCTCATTGAATTCTTTCAAAATAAGAATATCGATATGATTTACGCTAGTCCATACAGAAGAGTGCTCGAAACTGTTAGACCAATCGCTGAAAGTTTAAAACTACCTATTAAGCAAGTGGATGGCTTACGTGAAAGAAAAATAGGTTGTTGGGTGGAAGATTTTTACGCATATGCTCAACAACAATGGCAAGACTTTTATTTTAAATTAGAGAATGGAGAATCCTTAAATGAAGTACAAGATCGAATTGTACAAACATATCATTCCATTGTAGAAGCCAATGATTATGAAACGCTCTTAATTGGCGGTCATGGTACAGCAATGTCATTATTATTTAATTATTTGACTAAAGGGGATTTTGATTATAATGATTTTCTTCAAATGAAGATGCCATCTGTTTATATGTGGGATACTGAGACTAAAAAACTTACTCATATACAATAGGTATGAACATTATCGAATTTTCGTTAAGTTATTTAAGTTATACACGAGGTATAATAGTATTAAGGATAAACCAGATTGCGGGTGTTAATAATGTTTAATATAAGTTCGGTTTCAAATGAAATAAAGGAAGAAGCAAAAGGTCTAATTGATCAAAATAATCATCAAGAAGACATTCAAGACAGTTTAAAACAATTTATTCAAAATGTTTCAAACGAGGAAGTATTAGAGGCTTTGCGCCAATTATATTATATAGAAAAATTTGCAACGATTGATGACATTGCCAATTTCATTATCAAACTTAATAAAGTTACAGAAAATCAATTAACCAAAGTCACACTTTCAGAAGACGCTGCACATCCAATTAATATTTTTACAAAAGAAATTGAATATTTAGAGGGCTTGGTTTCTGAAACGGGACAATTATTAAAAGAAGTAGAGATGGAAAATACAGATGCCATTAAATCGTTAAAAGATAGAGTCGCATCATTAAATGGTTTGATTGCACATTTTAATCGTAAGGAAAAGATTTTATTTCCAGTGTTAGAACGCAGAGGTATTTATATTCTTCCTCGAAAGATGTGGGCAGATGATGATATTATTCGCAATTATTTGAAACGACTGCAAAAACGTATTGAGAAAATTGGAGAAATAGAGTGGCGACATGTAGAAACAGCTTTTGTAGAATTTGAAGCGGTTTTTATTGAAATGCTAAAGCAAGAGCGTTTGCTATTAGTGCCTTTAATGCAAGACCAAATCAGTCCGGTAGAATGGGCACAAATTGCAGCTGAAAGTAAAGCGTTTGGTTATGCAATTAAAGTTTCTAAAGTATGGGATGATCCTGAAATTGAACCGCAATCTATCGATGCGGAATTAGATGCGAAAAAAGGAAAGCAAAATCTAAGGTTCGGCGGAGGATATTTAACAACAAAAGAAGCCGATTTAATCTTAGATAATTTACCTGTTGAAATCACATTTGTTGATAAAAATGGCGTATTCAAATACTTTAATGATTTAGTCGAATCATCTGAAATGATGTTTATTCGTACGCCTATTTCAATAGGGCGTAATGTTGCAAATTGTCATCCGCCAAAAAGTTTGAGTAAAGTAATGGCAATTATCAGAGATTTAAAAACAAAACAACGTGAGTCTGAATCAATGTGGTTTAAAAAAGGTGACAAGTTCATATATGTCACCTATAAAGCATTATTTGATGAGAATGATGAATATGTAGGTATTTTAGAATATGTACAAGATATTCAGCCATTCTTCAATTTGCCGCAAAGAATGAAAAGAAATGCAGAAAATAAATAACAAATGAAAAATCATCTTCGAATTTTAAAAGAATCGAAGATGATTTTTTAATTTAAGCTTTAAAGTTAGCTTGTAGGTAATCATAGATTGCATCAGTGTCTGTTAAAGTAAAGAATTCTGCTAAAGCATCTTTATCTTGAGTTTCGAAAAATGCGACAAGATCAGATAAAAGGTGAACTTGACTTGCTTTATCAGCATTTAAAATAACAAATAAGAAATCAACTGTTATATCTTTATGAGGTGAACTCATATTTTGAAAAACAATCGAGTTTGTTAATTTAACAGGGACAATTTTAGTATTGTTTACAAATTCAGGTTCTGTATGTGGAATGGCAACATTAGGATATGCTTTGCTGATGTTAGCTAAGCTGATTGCTGTTGGATAATTTTTTTCACGTTCTAGTACGTGTTCTAAAAAGTTATCTTTTACATCTCCTAATTTATATAATGCTTCTGATACTTCTGTAAAAACTTCTTCTTTACTAGTGGCATTCGATACGAATACGCTATCTTTAGAAAATAAATAACTCATAAGTTGCTGCTCCTTCTTCGATGTATATTAGTTAACATTTTTTCTTTTCAATTAAAGTATAGAATTTTGAATAGATGTACGTCAACTTATTAATTGAAAGTACGCATAATTAAATTTTGAAATGACAGTATTTTGTCATAATTAAAACGATCACGTTTTAGCAACAGCATACATTACTTATAATTCAGCTTCTTTCAAAGCAATACGAATGTGTTCTAAATGATGGTCTCCATGCCAAGCCATTTTGGAAATAAGGTCTGCTAAATTTTGAACACCTCCATCAGGATGGTACATTGTACGGAAATAAGCTTCTACTGGTAATGAAGATAATAACGATGCCCAGCGTTTATGGATGCCATTGATAAGGTCTAAAGAATATTCTAAAGGAACTTCGTTATCCGGCAATTCAGCCCATTCGTTTTCTTCGAATGAACATACATTGGGCTGATTTTCAGTCAAAATTAATTTTGTACGAATAAACCCATGCATATGTGCATCGGCAATATGATGTACTAAAGTTTGGACATCCCAACTTCCTTCTCTGTATGTTGCCTGCCGTGCAGTCTGTGATAGATTGCTAGTCAATGTTGTTAATTCCTCAGGTAATTTTTCTATTGCATCAATCCACCCTTCAATATCAGCACGATTGAAAGTTTCCGGCTGTACATAATGGCCAATTGGATATTGATTCTTCAACATATTATCCCCTCGATTCATTTAGTTAAAATTAGTATATCACTTTTATCTTGAAGGACGAATAATTCTCTCGAAAAGAGCAAAATATTACGATTTGATGAAAACCTTTTCGAAAAATATTTTGAATTAGTATGTTTTTTATTGTCAAAACGTTTTCAGTATGACATACTTTAAAATAATTAGTATGACACATTAAAAAGAAATATATGAGGTGATCTACAAATGACAAAATACATTTATGCATTTTCAGAAGGTAGTCAAGCTATGAAAGATCTTCTAGGAGGAAAGGGAGCCAATCTTGCAGAAATGAAACGACTTGGTTTGCCTGTTCCAGATGGTTTTACAATTACAACAGAAGCTTGTATTGAATACTTGAAACATGGTTCAACACTGTCAGATGAATTAAAAGAAGAATTACATAATCAATTGGCAGCATTCTCAGAACGTACTGGCAAAGCATTTTCATCAGATGAAAATTTATTACTTGTATCTGTACGCAGCGGGGCTAAAATTTCAATGCCTGGTATGATGGATACAATTTTAAATTTAGGTTTAAATGATGAAAACGTTGAAAAATTAGCAGATAAAACAGGTGATGCACGTTTTGCTTATGACTGTTATAGACGTTTGCTGCAAATGTTCGGTCAAGTCGTATACGGCATTCAAATGAATGCGTTCGATCAATACTTTGATAAATATAAAGAAGAACATGGATACGAAGTAGATGCAGATATTCCAGCTGAAGGTTTAAAAGAAATTAGTGACCGCTTCAAAGAAATCTATGTTGAAGAAGTATACAAACCTTTCCCTCAAGAACCACTCAAACAATTAACAGAAGCAGTAGAAGCGGTATTCAAATCATGGGACAACGACCGCGCACGTGTGTATCGTGACTTGAACGACATTCCACACGACATCGGTACTGCAGTCAATGTTCAAGAAATGGTATTCGGCAACAGCGGTGACCGCAGCGGCACAGGCGTTGCATTTACACGCAACCCAGTAACTGGCGAAAATAAACTGTTTGGTGAATATCTACTGAATGCACAAGGGGAAGATGTAGTAGCAGGCATTCGCACACCAAAGGAAATTGCAACATTAAATTCACAAATGCCAGATGTATACCAAGAATTTGTCGACGTGACTGAAAAACTAGAAACACACTATAAAGACATGCAAGATATTGAATTTACAATAGAAAATGCAAAACTCTATATCTTACAAACACGTAACGGCAAACGCACAGCTAAAGCCGCAATGAAAATTGCAGTCGATTTAGTAGATGAAGGTGTCATTACAAAAGATGAGGCGCTGACAAAGGTTGATGTGAAATCTATCGATACATTACTGCACCCAGCTTTTGAAGAAAAAGCATTAGAAGCTGCAGAAGCAATTTCTGAAGCAGGCTTGCCAGCAAGTCCAGGTGCATCAACAGGAAAAGTTGTCTTTTCAGCTGAAGACGCTAAAACACAAGCTGAACAAGGGGAAAAGGTCATCTTAATGCGACCAGAAACATCACCAGAAGACATTGAAGGTATGGTAGCGAGTGAAGCGATTGTGACAACACATGGCGGTATGACATCACATGCTGCAGTTGTAGCACGTGGCATGGGTAAATGCTGTGTAACGGGATGCTCAAATTTAAATATTGATACAGAAAATAAAGTCGTGAACTATCACGGTAAACAAATTCATGAAGGTGATGTGATTTCAGTAGATGGTTCAACTGGAAATATTTACCTTGGTGAGATTGAAACGACAAGTGCTGAACATAGTGAAGAATTCGACCGCTTTATGCAATGGGCAGAAGAAGCTGCGCGTTTAGGTGTACGTATGAATGCAGAAACGCCAACGGATATTCAAGCAGGCTACCAATTTGATGCATCAGGCATTGGACTTGTCCGTACTGAGCACATGTTCTTCGGTGCAGAACGTTTAGTACAAATGCGTCGTTTCATCCTAGCTTCTTCAAAAGAAGAACGTGTAGATGCATTAAATGAAATTCGCAAATACCAAACAGAAGACTTTGAAGAAATCTTCAGATTATCAAATGGCCGTCCGACTATTGTACGTTTACTCGATCCACCATTACATGAATTCCTTCCAAAATCAGATGAAGAAATTCAAATTGTATCTAATCAATTAGATGTGCAGCCGGATATATTGAAAAAACGTTTGAATGACTTGCATGAAGTAAATCCGATGCTCGGACACCGTGGTTGCCGTTTAGCTGTCACATATCCGGAACTTGCTGAAATGCAGGCTGAAGCGATTATCGGCAGTGTCATGCGTTTGAAGAACGAAGGTATTGAAAGCAAACCAGAAATCATGATACCGCTTGTATCAACAGTAGAAGAATTTAAAACGTTGAAAGACACAATTCAGACAACAGTTTCTGAATTAGAAGAAAAAGAAAGCAAGACAGTCAACTATCTTATTGGTACAATGATAGAAACACCTAGAGCGTGCTTAATCGCAGGTCAATTAGCACAAGAATCTGAGTTCTTCAGCTTTGGTACAAATGATTTAACGCAATTGACTTATGGTTTCTCACGCGATGATGCGGGTAAATTCATTGGTGAATATATTAATAGAGACTTGTTAACAATTGATCCGTTCCAAACATTGGATGTTGATGGCGTAGGACAATTGATTAAGACAGCAGTTGAACAAGCAAAAGCCAGCAACCCTCAAATTAAAATTGGAGTTTGCGGTGAACTTGGCGGCGATCCAAAATCAATTCATTTCTTTAACGATTTAGCAATTGATTATGTATCTTGCTCACCTTTCCGAGTGCCAGGCGCGATTTTAGCTGCTGCACAAAGTCAGGTAGAAAGCGAGAGATTGGTCGGTGGAAACAAATAACGAAAATTTAACTTTGTATATCGTGTCAGATTCTATCGGTGAAACTGCAATGCGGATGGCACATGCTACGTTGACGCAGTTTCCTGATTTAGAAGAACAAGCAGAAATTAAAAAATTTCCATTTATTAAAAGCGAAGAAGAATTTTTAACGATTTTGAATTTAGCGAAACAACGTAATGCGGTAGTAGTAACAACGTTAGTCAGTCCGAAATTCAACCGCATTGGGCAAACATTTGCCCAAGAAGAAAATATTCCTTATGTGGATTATATGTCTGGCTTATTAAGTATTATTGAAGACCGGACACATCATTCACCATTACGAGAAAGCGGTGCACTCAGAAAGTTAGATGAGCATTATTTCCAACGTATTGAAGCAATGGAATTTTCGGTTAAATATGATGATGGGAAAGTGTATGAAGGTATGGAAGATGCTGATGCAGTGATTGTAGGGGTATCACGTACTTCTAAAACACCACTCAGCATGTACCTTGCTAATAAAGGATATAAAATAGCAAATATTCCATTAGTGCCTGAAGCACCTATCCCTGAGGATGTATTCAATAAAAAAATGCTGGTATTCGGTTTAACAGCAAGTCCGAACTACATTATGAATATCCGGACAGAACGTATTCGTGTGTTGGGGATGAAAGGTTCAGCAAACTATAACAGTTTGCAGCGTATTAAAGAAGAACTCAGCTATGCAGAAGAGGTCTTTTCAAAATTTAATGCGACTGTTATCAACACAGAATACAAATCTATTGAAGAATCTGCATTCTACATTGAAAAATATTTAAATAGAAAATAAGTGAAAAGCTTATCCTTTTCATATATCAATTACTTTTTCTTTAAGAACCGCACATATAAAAATTAAATGAACTTCTCACATAAAAAATATATACATCAGACTGTGTTTGAGCACTCACACTCAAGCGCAGTCTTTTAATTTATCTAAATTCAGGGAAGAGATAAGCACTAAAAAATGTAAAGGAGATGTTGATATGGTTGAAAATCAACAAATTGTTTTAGCACAGTTTCCAGAAGGAATGCCAACCAAAGATGATTTTCGATATGAAGATATTAAATTACAGCAACCTGCAGAGAATGAAGTTGCAGTCCAAACGATTTATCTATCTATGGATCCGTATTTAAGAAATGGTATGTGTAAACATGACCCATATGTTACTTCTTTTAAATTAGATGAACCTATTGTAGGACGCATGGTCAGTAAAGTGACAGAATCCAGACATCCTGATTTTAAAGAGGGCGACTTTGTAGTAGGTGCAATGCCTTGGCGCTTATATAATACAGTGGATGGCAAAGAATTACAGAAAATTGAAGACCCTGCAGGACCTTTGTATCTTTATTTGAGTACATTAGGATCTCCAGGACAAACAGCATATCACGGGTTATTATGTATCGGTAAGCCGAAAGCAGGCGAAACGGTAGTGGTGTCTGCAGCATCAGGTTCTGTGGGTTCTGTAGTAGGACAAATTGCGAAGATTAAAGGTGCTAAAGTGGTCGGTATTGCAGGCGGAGAAGAAAAGAATCGTTATTTAATCGATGAACTTGGATTTGATGAAGCGGTAGATTATAAACGAGAGGATTATGCGGAAAAATTAGCTGAAGCCTTGCCTGACGGTGTAGATGTCTATTATGAAAATGTCGGCGGGGATGTCGCAAACGAAGTTTTTAAACATCTAAATACATTTGCGCGCATTCCAGTATGCGGTGCGATTTCGACGTATAATGCTGATGTGCCTGAATATGAACCGGCTATCCAGCCTATCTTGATTAAACATCAAGCCTTAATGCAAGGATTCATTGTCAGACAGTTTGAAGATGATTTCCCACGTGCATCTAAAGAATTAGCCCAGTGGGTAAGAGAAGGAAAAATTAAATCTAAGACGTCTATTGCAGAAGGTTTTGATCAAGTACCAAAAGCATTTGAAAATCTGTTTACTGGCCAAAATTTCGGCAAACAAGTTGTGCAAGTTGCTGAAGAATAAAAATAAATGATGAACAAGAAGAAGCGGATGAGCTTTGGCTCATTCGTTTTTTCTATACATACAAATTGCGCAGTCTTCTTGAAACAACTATACTTAATTCAAATATCTCTAAATTGAAAAGAAAAGACAAAGGGGAATGAAGGATGGATAAACAAGATCAACCTAGTAAAAAAACGACGCTTATCCTGATGATTGCAGCAATTATTCTTGGGATTTTAGGTATTGCTAAATATATGATGGATGGGAACCATCAAAGTAATCATGACACGACAAACAAATCTATCGGAACGCCGACTTTATTGATGCACGGCTATGGCGGAAGTATAAAGTCAGAAAAGTACTTTGCGCATCAAATTGAAAAAGAAAAGATTACGAAAAAACCAATTGTAGCTGATGTTACGCCTAATGGTCATGTCACTTTAAAAGGAAAGATACCTGAAAATGAAAAGCATCCAGTTGTATTGGTTAATTTAAGGGACAATGAAAATGGAGATTATAAGCAAAATGCATTATGGATTAAAAATGTTTTAAATGCATTGCAGCAGAAGTATCAGTTTGATCAATTCAATATGGTGACACATTCTATGAGTAATTTGTCGTTTTCATATTATATGCTTCAGTACAGCAATAACCCGGATTTGCCGACACTGCATAAAGAAGTAAATATTGCGGGTACTTTCAATGGTATCATCGGCATTAATGATGAGCCGGGAAAAGTTGAGTTGAATGAAGATGGCAAACCGAACAGAATGACTGATGAGTTTGTTGATTTATTAAATCTCAGAAAAAATAAAACATACCCTAAAGTAGAAGTATTAAATATCTATGGAAATGTTGAAGATGGCACGAATAGTGATGAACGTGTAACGAATGCATCTTCAAAATCATTGCGGTATTTATTAGAAGGCAATACTAAAAGTTACAAAGAAGTAATGATTAAAGGAAAAGGCGGTCAACACAGTCAATTGCATGAAAATCCTAAAGTTGCTCAGCAGCTGATTGATTTCTTATGGAAGTAAAAGAATAAGATTAGTTTTTTCATAAAACGGCAATGTAAATAGTATGTTAAATATGAACAAGGAGATGTAATGATGGTACAAAATCAGCAAATCGTACTCGCAAAGTATCCAGACGGTATACCAAAAGATGATGATTTTCGATTTGAAGATGTTGAGGTACAAGAGCCAAAAGAGGGTGAAGTACTTGTAGAAATAGCATATATTTCTGTAGATCCTTATATGAGAAATCGAATGAAACCATCAACAAATTCTTATATTGATGGATTTCAACTTGATGAACCGGTTGTCGGTTTAGGTGTTGGACAGGTCAAAACATCTAATGCCAGTGATTTTAACGAAGGCGATATTGTAACAGGAATGATGCCTTGGGCGACGTTGCCGACAGTTGATGCGAAAAATATTAGAAAAGTACCTGAATTAGATGTGCCGGCGTATTTATATTTAGGTGTTTTAGGAATGACAGGACAAACGGCTTATAATGGTTTGCTTGAAATCGGAAAACCTCAAGAAGGTGAAACGGTTGTTGTGTCAGCAGCTTCTGGTGCAGTCGGTGCAGTTGTTGGACAAGTTGCAAAAATCAAAGGTGCTAAAGTGGTCGGTATTGCAGGCGGAGAAGAAAAGAATCGTTATTTAGTTGAAGAATTAGGATTTGATCACGCGGTTGATTATAAACGTGATGATTATGCTGATAAATTAGCTGAAGCTGTGCCGGATGGTGTGGATGTTTATTTTGAAAATGTCGGCGGAACGGTAGCAAATGAAGTCTTCAAACACTTAAATACATTTGCACGAATTCCAGTTTGCGGTTCGATTTCTAAGTATAATGATAAAGAAGTATCTTATGAACCAGCGATTCAACCGATTTTAATTAAAAATCAAGCTTTAATGCAAGGTTTCTTAGTAATGCAATTCGAGAAAAACTTTGAAAGTGCTGGAAAACAACTTGCACAATGGGTACAAGAAGGTAAAATTAAAACAAAAACATCTGTAGCAGATGGATTTGATCAAGTTCCTCATGCATTCAGAAATTTATTTACAGGTGAAAACTTCGGTAAGCAAGTTATTAAAGTTTCAAATATTTTAGATTAATGAGGTGGTAGTGTGAAAGCAATCGGTGCAGATAAACCATTTTCCTTGTCAGAAGGAAATTTATTTTATGAATTTGAAAAAGACCAGCCTATTCCAAAAAAGAACGAATTGTTAATTAAAGTAAATGCTATCAGTGTCAATCCAGTAGACACAAAGATTCGTCAATCACCTGTTAAAAATCCGCCCCGAATTTTAGGATTTGATGCGGTAGGTGAGGTTGTAGCAGCAGGTCCGGAAACGGAATTGTTCACAGTAGGTGATGAAGTGTTTTATTCAGGTTCGCCTAATTATGATGGTTCAAATGAGCAGTATCAAATTATGGATGAGCGTTATGTAGCACGCAAACCAGATAATTTAACGAATAATGAAGCGGTGAGTTTACCATTAACTGGCTTAACTGCTTATGAAACTTTATTTGATGTATTCGGTATTTCATCTAATCCTGATAATAACAGAGATAAAACATTATTAATTATTAATGGTGCTGGCGGTGTCGGCAGTATTGCGACACAAGTTGCTAAAGAATACGGTTTACGTGTCATCACAACGGCAGGACGTAACGAGTCGAAAGAATGGTCAGAAATTATGGGAGCCGATTTGGTTCTGGATTATAAAGAAGATATGAAAGCTCAATTAAAACAACATGGTGTTGATCAAATTGATTATATCTTCTGTACTTTCAATACTGATTTATATTATGAAAAAATGATAGATCTGGTTAAACCAAGAGGTCATATTGCAACCATTGTAGCGTTTGAAGAAAAGCAAGATTTGAATCTCTTGAAAGATAAAAGCATTACATTTACGCACGAATTTATGTATACACGTGCATTATATGATGATGATGTGATTAAATATCATCGTTACTTGAATGATATTTCTAATAAAGCTGTAGGCGGCGCTTATCGACCAACAGTGACCAAAGTAATTGATGGTCTAACAGCTGATACGTTATATGAAGCACATGAAAAATTAGAAAGCCACAGTATGATTGGTAAACTAGTTATTAATATGGAAGAAGATTAATCAGTTAGGCTCAACTCTTTATTTTGAGGGTTGAGCTTTTTTATTTTAAAGTCAGATATATGCTACATTGTGTGGTGAAATGTTGAATCTATGTTTTAAAAGGTTCGATGACTTAAAAGAGGGTAATTATAAGACATCAACTTAATAGGGGGAAGTTTTTTCGTTATGAAACAGAAAAAAATGACGAAAGTATTTTGGTTTGCCTTAGCGATATGCACGATTTTTGTCGCTTTTGGTGCAATTTTTCCAAAACAGCTTGAAACGGGTACGCAACAAATTACAACATTTATTGCGAAAAATTTTACTTGGTATTATTTATTACTAGTGCTCGTTATTTTAATTGTATGTGTGTATCTTTTATTTTCTAGATATTCTAATATTACCTTAGGTGATGAGGGAGAAGATCCTGAGTTTTCTTTAAAATCATGGTTTGCGATGTTGTTCAGCGCAGGCATGGGGATCGGGTTAGTCTTTTGGACGACTGCAGAACCTATCAGCCATGCATTTACCAAAACGCCAATACATAAAGCGGGTACACAAGCTGCTATTGATGATGCCATGCAGTTTGCATTTTTCCATTGGGGTATTCATGCTTGGGCTGTTTACGGCATTGTGGCATTAGTTTTTGCATATTTCAGTTTCCATAGAGGTTATCCGGGCTTAGTAAGTGCGACGTTAGTGCCGCTGCTTGGAGAGAAAAGAATGCGCGGACCGCTTGGCGGTATGATTGATGTTCTTGCGATAATAGCGACGGTAACTGGTGTAGCTGCAACATTAGGGTTCGGCGCCTTGCAAATTAACGAAGGGTTGCACTTCTTATTTAAAGTGCCTTCTAATTTCGGTGTGCAAGTGATTATTGTAATTATTTCTACAGTTTTATTTACTTGGAGTGCTTGGTCAGGTATTGATAAAGGAATTAAAACATTAAGTAATATCAATATGATTTTAGCTTTTGTTGTTTTAATTGTATTATTCGCAGTAGGACCTACGCTTTATATTCTAGATATGTTTACTAACTCATTAGGTAATTACATTGCTAATTTCTTTAAAATGAGTTTGCGTATTCCGCAAAACGGCGGAGAGAAGTTCCAGTGGATGCAGAACTGGACAATCTTCTATTGGGCTTGGTGGATTTCATGGGCGCCATTTGTAGGAATTTTTATTGCCCGTGTTTCGAGAGGACGTACGATTAAAGAATTTATTTTAGGCGTATTATTTGTGCCGGCATTAGTATGTTTCTTCTTCTTTGCGGTATTTGGCGCATCTGCTATTTATTTGCAAGAAAATCATATTGCTAATATCGCGAAAGAAGCAACTGAAACAGCAACCTTTGCGACACTGGAACATTATCCGCTTGGATTTATTTTAAGTTTAGTCACTTTAGTCGTGATTATGATTTTCTTTGTGACATCAGCTGACTCTGCAACGTATGTGTTAGGTATGTTGAGTTCAAACGGCAGTATTAATCCAGCTTCTGTTGTAAAAGTGTCTTGGGGTGTCATTTTAGCATTATTTGCTTTAATTATGATTTATACTGGAGGCACACAAGCAATACAAAATCTATTAATCATTGCTGCGCTGCCGTTTTCGATTGTGATTATATTGATGATGTGGTCATTATTTAAAGCGCTCGCTGTAGAAAAACCGAGGTATCATAATTCGAAACAGACATATCGTGAAATTCTGTATAAGAAAAATCCAGAAAAATAATAAAGTTAAGGCATAAGTTCGTCAAGAGCTTATGCTTTTTCGTTTATACATAAAAATTAAATAAATTTAACTTAATGAGTTTTCTAACATATTTACGAGGGTAGTTTTAAAATATAAGAAAATTAAGTATTTGGAATGAGGAGGTGCTGCATTGTGAGAAGATTGAAGAATTTCATCTTAGGCTTGCTCATTGTCGTAGTAGTAGGCATGTTGGTCTTTATGGTTGTTAAAGTGCCTCAAGTACCGCAGATTGCAACATATCGACAACAATTATTAACATTTGCTTGGTTCTTGCCGGTGCTCTTTGTGTTATCCGGGCTGCTCATACTACTCGGTTTGATTTTAGTATTTAGTTTATTTGCGCCAACCCATCGCAAACCAGGGCTTTATAAAATTTATAAAGACGGACATATCTATATTTCCAGAAAATCAATAGATAAAGTTGTGTATGATACGTTAGCGCAATATGAACAGTTAATGCAACCGAACGTAGTAACAAAATGCTACAGTAAAAAGAAAAAATCCTACATAGACATTAAAGCGGATTTCTTCTTGCCTGACGATACGCATGCCAAAACGTTGACCGAAAGTGTACGAAAAGATATTAAACAGAAAGTTGAATATTTTTCTGAGGTACCGATTCGCAAACTGGAAGTCAATGTGAAAGATCAAAAAAGCCCATCAAGTCCAAGAGTACTATAAGGAGGGATATCATGGCGAATAACAATCAAAAGCCAAATGATTCAACACAGCATGTCATTAATTTTATAAAAAGTTATGCTGGAAGAATTATTGGATTTTTAGTGTTTCTGATTATTGCGATTTTATTTTTAACACTCGGTTTTTGGAAGACGGTACTCATTGTGGTGCTATGTTTAATCGGCATAGGTATCGGGTACATTAAAGACCGTAGACAAGAATTTTTAAATTTCTTAAATCGGTGGAGTTAAACTCTTTTATAAAATGCAAGCAAGCTGCGAGAAAAATTTTAAAAGAAAAGAGGAATAAAAATTATGGCTGTAGATAATACAAAAGCAAAACAAGCTTATGATCAAGAAACTGGTGTAGATGCGATTGAACAAGAAAAAAATCAAGAAAATTCAAAACCTAAATTCCATAATAAATTAACTTTCTCAGATGAAGTTATTGAAAAAATTGCTGGGATTGCAGCACGTGAAGTACAAGGTATTCTGTCATTAAAAGGTAACCTTGTAGATAGCCTAAGCAATCAATTTTCAAGTACTGAAAATGTGACACAAGGTGTGTCGGTTGAAGTTGGAGAAAAACAAACTGCTGTAGATTTAAAAGTAGTTTTAGAATATGGTGAGTCAGCTCCGAAAATTTTCCAAAAAGTAACTGACTTAATTAAAGAACAAGTCAAACATATGACTGGTTTACAAGTTGTTGAAGTGAATATGCGTGTTGATGATGTATTAACACGTAAAGAATTTGAATTAAAACAAAAAAATAATCAACAACAGCAACAAAACCAAAATAAAGGATTAGAATAATCCATAATATTTTATTAAGTGATGAGCATAGTGCATGTTCATCACTTTTTTTAGACATAGAAATACCCTATAAAGCCTTTACCTTTTAGCAATTGCTTTATAGGGTTATTTTTATTTGTAGGCGTCTTTAATGCTGTTAATTTTTGTTATGCAACGGATTATCGACTTTCACATAAGTATACTCATGTGCTTCGTCTTCTAAACGCATAGTTGTGACGCATTTGTAATCAATTTTTTCATCAAAGAAAATGGATTCAATTTCATTTAAACGTGCTTCATCAATTTCATGAGACTCACGCATTTCTTTAAATTTATCTTGAATGAGAATACGTACTTCTGACCAAAGTGCATTTTCAAATTGAATGCTGTTATCTGTATGTTGGGCAATTGTTAGAATCAATTCACCTAAATGATTTTGCACAGTAGAATAGAATGCTTTATTGAATACAGATGTCGGTTTGTTAGTTAAAATACGTGATTTTTCATGGAAATGCTCTGTAGAATAACCGCTTCGATTCAACTGTGCTTCGTCAATACGTAATCCTTCAAAATCTCGAATGAACATACGATTGAGTGTACCGTCTTGATTAAATGAAGCAATGGCGTTTTGCAGGTGCGCTTCTAAAGCAATACCGTATTTTACGAGTAATGGAATCACCATATCTAATAAGGACTTGGCATAATCAGAAAGCCATGCACGTGCAGCTTGTTCAAAACTATCAAATTGTCCTGCAAACTGTGCACGATGAATTAATGAATTTACAACTGCTTCTCCTTGCTTCGGATTATAAGCAATCAAACTTGAAGGAATGAGATTAATTGTATTGTCTTTTGCTAAAGTGTAAATGTTAGTACGTAAAAGGGAACCAAGTTGTTCGCTACGCTCTGTTTGGTATTCGCCTTTATCAGATGAGTCATAGAAATGGATACCCGCAACTTCTGGTATTGTATCGGTTTTGATATTTTGGAATAAAGTGTCACGTTGCATAATATCTTGCAAGATTTCTGTCACCAGCGGGCCGTTAAATGTCGTTTGTTCAGACAGTGTACGGATTTCACCTGTGATATGCACATTCGTCGATAATTTGATATGCGGTGTCAGTATTGGTGATTTGGGCATCAATGTTCTAAATGATAATCCTGCATAATATTCTGTGTTATAGTCAATGTCTTTAATTAAACCGCGTGCGATTTCATCTTGATAATCACGATGCAGAATTTGCTCATATTGCCAAGGATGCACGACCATCACTTGATAATCTGCTTGCAGGTCGTTGGATAAAGCTTGCTTGAATGCTTGTTCTAAAGCAGGGAACGCATCAAACATCACTGCATTGTATGTATGTCCGAGTGCTTGTGTGCGCGCTAATGTTTTGTGTATTGCGATAAATTTTAAGTTTTGCGATTGATGGAACTCAGATGAATATTGCAAATTCATTTCTGGAGTTAAGCCTTTGCGCAATTTTGCGCCAGGGTGAAGCGGATGCCCCTCTACCACAGCTTGTTCAGAACGCAGATAGCTATCAATATTATCAGCAATGATTTCTAACATGGCACGATTTTCATCTTTTAAAGCTAAATGTTGGTAACTTAATGCCATAGCCATATTGGCAGCACTGTTCATCACATCATCGCTGAACTGGTCGCTTGCAGCCCCTTTATATTCAGGTGCATCTGTTAAAATGACATCGAGAATTTCTTCAGGATGCAAAATACGTTCAACATTTTCACCGCCATTAAGGTCAGAAAAATAAAATGGACCTTCCATATCAATGCGGTCAAATGCATGAAAACCGCTGATCGGTGCATATAATATTTTGCTTGATTTAGGCCAAGTCATTTTCATTACTTTACCTGTGGGAGAAGATAGTTCAAAAGAAAGCATATCATTTGAAAGAATCTCACTGTTTTTACCTTGTCCGACCATATCTTCTCTGTAAATTGAAACAATCAATCGTTTTGAAACTAGGTCCCTTGCTTGTAATAAGACAGATTGAAAGGCTTCTGCCCATTTTGGATGATGTGCAGATAAATAATCAAATGCATGTTGCTCTTCTTTTGTAAGAATTAAAGAATTTATATTTTGTGGTTCTATATTACTGTTCATAGTACACCTCTTCAATAAATATTTTACAAAACTACCAAAGATTTGTATAATCCATCATATCGGTAATGATAATCATTATCAATTAAAAAGACAGGTGGAATAAAAAATGGCAAAGTATTTTTTTCCAAGTTCATTCCTTCTGTTTTTGGGGAACTGGATTGGTCAAATTGCGTTAAATTGGTATGTATATGAGTCATATCATAATGCATTTTATTTAGGACTTGTGAATTTTGTAAGACTCATCCCGATACTTTTTTTAAGTATTTGGGCGGGGTCAATTGCAGATAAATATGACAGAGGTGTGTTAATTCGTATTACCATCACTTCATCAACCGTTTTAACTGCAATCTTATGTTTTCTTAGTTTCAAAATGGGGGAATTGCCTATATATATTATATTGATTTATGCCTGTGGGAGAGGCATACTCAATGCTGTAGAGACACCAATCAGACAAGCGATTTTACCCGACTTGTCTCGTTCGCTAAGCACTGTTAAGGCTGTTTCGTACCATTCATTTATTATAAATATTTGCCGTTCAATTGGTCCTGCGATAGCTGGTGCCATTATTGCAGCGTTGAATGTTAAATATGCATTCTTAGCGCAAACGATTGCGTATTGCCTAGCAGCACTGCTATGTCTGCCATTGCATTTTAAAGTTGCAGCACCTGATAAAGAAGAGGAAGTTAAATTCTCATTTGCAATTGTAGCGGATTATTTTAAAACCCATGTACAAGGATTTAATATTTTTATTACATCTTTAATTATCATGGCAACTGGTTTCTCTTATACCACGCTTTTACCCGTTTTAACCAGTTTGAATTTTCCGGGTCAAGCTTCAGTCTTCGGTATGGCGATGACATTTAGTGCAATCGGCGGTATTACCGCAACCTTATTATTGCCTAAAATATTGAAATTTTTCTACTCAATCAATGTGTATTATCTAAGTTCAATATTATTTGGTCTTGCTTTAATAGCCGTCATTATGCCGAATACAATATTGCTCTTTGGATTTATATTCCTTATTGGGTTATTCAGTCAATGTGCAAGGACAACAAATCGCGTTTATTTCCAAACACATATTGAAGATGACCGCAGAGGACGAATACTGAGTATTGTGATGATGGATCGCGGTATGATTCCATTAGGTTCAGTAATTATGAGTGCTTTGACAGAGTGGATTGGGATTATTCCGACCTTTATTACAATGGGTGTCAGTACAATAGTAGTTGCAGTAATATTCTTTGGTATCAAAGAAATGAAGAATAGAGGAAGTGTAGTATGATACAAACAACCATTCAACGTGCAGATATTAATATGCAGCATCGTGTTTTTAATGCGATGATCAAAGAAAATATATTTCCAGAAGGAACGAGAGTTAATACTTCAAATCATTATTTAGAAGTTCAATATAAAGGTCGGATTTTATCTGTCGCAATTTCTGGCGAGGCAGCGTTTAAACGTTTTACGATGAGTGGACCGCTGACTTTTCAAATCAGAGACCAAAAAGAAAGTGTGCAAACACTTGAACAATTATTAAAAATATTAGAAGAAGATTTTGATGTTCAAATTCCAAAACGTCTAGAAAAAGAATTGATTCACAGCAGACGCGGGTTTGATCTGACTTATGCGCAAATGAATCAGCGACGTAAATTGATTCATGACAGTATGAAGTTTTCTAGAATGCCGGTGAGCCTTAATTATTTCGCCTGGATGCAGCATATGAATACATTAGATGAAATGAATGATTTACTTTATTCAGAAAGTTTGGCACTAGAAGGACACCCGACACATCCCTTATCAAAAACGAAGTTGCCTTTAACAAATGAAGAAGTGGAGCGTTATGCACCAGAATTTGAAAAGGTCATCCCACTGAAAGTGATGCTGATTAGAAAAGAAGATGCCGTTGCAACTTCAGCTTCTCTTGATCCTGATTTTATGCTGAATGAAGTATTAAAAGATGAAAAGCAGCGTTTAAAAAACTTTGTTAAAGCATTGAATTTAAAATTAGAAGATTATGATGTGGTGATTGTGCATCCATGGCAATATGAGCATGTTATCATAGAGCGCTTTAAAGATTGGATTGCAGACAGACGTTTGATTCCGACGCCTGTTGTTTTACCTTCGAAAGCAACTTTATCATTTAGAACAATGGCCTTGCTTAATCATCCGTATCATATTAAATTGCCTGTTGAAGTACAAGCAACGAGTGCGATTCGTACTGTATCTGCTGTGACGACGATTGATGGACCTAAATTAAGTTATGAATTACAAAATATGCTGCATCTTTTTCCGCAACTTAAAATTGCTAAAGAGCCTTATGGACTGTATGCGAATGTTGAAGCGGATAAAGCTAGACAGCTGGCTTATATTGTGCGAGAAAAACCATTTATTGATGGAGAAGGTGTCGCGGTTGTAACAGCAAGCCTAGTAAATCCTAACCCGATTGATGACCATACCATTGTAGATAGTTATTTAGAATGGGTAGATAATGAAATTTCTAAAAATACAATTAAGCAGTTTATGACGGTTTATGCACATACTTTGATACCGCCGCTCATTGCATATATTCAGGATTACGGCATTGCTTTAGAAGCACATATGCAAAACACAATTGTAAAATTGGGTAAAGATTACAGAATGGCATTTGCAGTCAGAGATTTGGGCGGATCTCGTATTGATTTAGCTTCATTAGAAGACAAGATACCGAATGTAGTTATTGAAAACCAAAGCCTGATTGCTGAAAAAATTGAAGATGTGATTGCGAAGTTTCAACATGCGGTCATTCAAAATCAGATGGGTGAATTAATTTATCATTTTCAACAGTACGATTGTATCGAGGAAGATGAGTTATTTGAAATTATCCGTCATATTACACTCAATGCAATCGATCCTAATAAACCGCATGCGCAAGTATTAAATGAAGTACTTTTTGCACCTACAATGAAAGTTAAGTCATTAATGCGCATGAGAATGGAAGGCAAAGTGAAAAAATATGTGAATACAGAAGTTGTTAACCCATTATGGAAAGGAGAGTGAGTTCGATGGCATACTTAGAAATAGATTTAGCTAAAATTCAATATAATACTTTGATGTTAAAACATAAGTTAGAACAACGCGGCCTAGACATCACTCCCGTTATTAAATGCATTGCAGGAGATCGATCTATTGTTGAAGCATTAAAACAATTAGGTATTCATCACGTAGGAGATGCACGTTTTTCAAATATAGATAAATTGAGTGACGAAGATTTATCTTATATGATGATTCGCACGCCAAACCGTCGTGAATTAAAAGAAATGGTATCAAAAGTAAGTATCAGTATTCAAACTGATATTGAAACAATCCGCCTTATCAATGACATTGCAGCTTCCCTTGATAAAAAGCATAAAATTTTATTAATGGTGGACTGGAAAGACAGCAGAGAAGGAGTATTGACATATGATATTCCAGAATATATTAATGAAATCATGCGTATGAAACATATTTGTCTTGCTGGATTAGCATTTAATTTTATGTGTTTCCAAGATATACCGCCAACAGAAGAAGATATCTTGCTGATTAATCAATTTATACAATCTGTAGAAAAGAAAACAGGTTATCCATTGAAAATGATTTCAGGCGGCAACTCAAGTGCATTGCCGCTGCTTGATTATTGTACATTCGGCCGTATCAATGATTTGCGTGTCGGAGAATCACTGTTCCGCGGGGTCAATACAGTGGACCAGCAACCGATTCATTACTTATTCCAAGATGCGATTACACTCAATGCAGAGATTATTGAAATCAAACCACGTATTGATACAACTAAAGATGTTTCTTATTTACAAGCTATCTTGGATATTGGACAAATTGATACTGTGACAAAAGATATCTTTCCAATGTATGATAATGTGAGAATAATGGGAGCAACAAGTGATCACTTAATGGTAGATTTGAAGAATTCCGATTTCCATAAAGTAGGAGATACAATCACTTTCAAATTAGGATACCAAGCATTAGCACACAGCATGTATCAAAATACGATACCGCACGAATATATCAGAGAACCGGGCGTTCAAATGCTGGTTGATACATTTCAGACTTCAGAAGAAAAAATAAAATTAAATAATTAATATAGAATGATAAATATTACATGAAGAACCGGGCATCGATAATGCTCGGTTTTTTTGAGAAAATGGAAAAATAGTGTTGACAATGAGAATCGTTATCAATAGTATTATAAGTAAAGATGGAAGAATGAACAGCAAATGAAATGATATATGATTTATGAATTCTTTCTGCGCTTACATATTTGAAACTTGGCACTTTCCGACATCCGAGTTGAACAAGCAATTTCATTTGCCGTATCAGCAGCATCTACCAATATAAAGGAGTGGAGACAGAGAAATGAATAAATTGAAGTTTCTTGGTATTCTTGTATTAGTATTAGCTTTAACTGTTGTAACAGCATGTGGCAATGGTAATAGTGATAAATCTAAAGAATCTAGCAAAAAAGATTCTAAAGATACAATCACAATCAAAAATGACGGTGGAGAAACAAAAGTTAAAAAAGGTGCGAAACGCGTTGTAGCATTAGAATATTCATTCGTAGATGCTTTGGCTTCATTAGGTGTGACACCAGTTGGCGTCGCTGATGATAATAAACCAGATCGTATTATCAAACCTATTCGCGAAAAAATCGGTAAATATGAATCAGTTGGAACACGTAAACAACCTAACTTAGAAGTAATCAGCAAAGAAAAACCAGACTTAATTCTTGCTGACCAACAACGTCATAAAGGTATTAAAAAAGAATTAAACAAAATTGCACCAACAATTTTCTTGCCAAGTTTTGATGGTGACTATAAACAAAATATCGATGCATTCAAAACAATCGCTAAAGCTTTAGGTAAAGAAAAAGAAGGCGATAAACGTTTGAAAGAACATAACGAAAAAATGGATGACTACGCTAAAGATATTAAATTTGATAAAAAATTAAGTGCGTTACCAGCAGTTATTACAAAATCTGATATCATGGCACACTCAGATAAATCTTATGTTGGACAAATTTTCCATCAATTAGGATTTAAAGAAGCTTTAAATAAAGGAACTTCTAAAGATTTACCAAAATATATGAATGGTCCTTACTTGAAAATGTCAACTGAGCAATTAGCTAAAGTGAACCCGCAACAAATGTTTATCATGATTGATGAAAAAGATAAACCATTATTAGATAAACAAGAAAACGATGAAGTTTGGAAAACTATCGATGCGGTTAAACATAATCGTGTATACACTGCAGACCGCAGTACGTGGTCTAGATCACGCGGATTGATTTCTTCAGAAGAACTTGCTAAAGATTTAGTGAAGCTTTCTAAAGAACATGAAAACGATCAAAGCAGTAAGTAATTTAGAGAAGGTGAATGGTTATGAGTACACAACCTGACCACAGCCAAATTGAAAAGAAACAAAGAAAACGCACCACGCTCCTTTTTGTAGGGAGTGTGTGTTTTCTTTTTATTGTGATGTATTTCAATTTGACTGTCGGTACAACAAATATGAAGTTGAAAGACATTGCAGATTATTTGATATGGCATCATGATACGAAAAACACATTAGTTATACATAATTTACGCATGCCGAGAATGATTGGCGGTTTGTTTATTGGGGCTGCTTTAGCTGTAGCTGGTTTATTCATGCAGGCAATGACACGAAATCCGCTTGCCTCACCTCAAATTTTTGGTGTGAACGCAGGTGCTTCGTTTGTGATTGTTGTAATAACAATTATGTTTCCAGCTTTAACACCTATCTCTACTTTGCTTGCATTTGTCGGTGCTTTTATTGGCGGAAGTATTGTATATATGCTGTCTGATTCGACCAAAGGTATGACACCTGTTAAATTAGCATTGGCAGGGATGACGGTACATTTATTCTTTACGAGTTTGACGCAAGGATTGATTTTACTGAATGAAGATTCGACAACAACAGTTTATTTTTGGTTGGTCGGTTCTTTATCTACCTTGAAATGGGGAGATGTACTTTCGATAATGCCTTGGTTAATTGCTGCGTTTATCGCCGCATTATTAATGGCTCGTAATATCTCAATTTTAGAATTAGGTGATGAGCTTGCACGAGGGTTAGGACAAAATATCAAATTGACACGTCTCATCCTTGGTATTTTAGTAATTGTACTTGCAGGTGCTTCTGTTTCAATTGCAGGTCCGATTGGTTTTATTGGATTAATTGTTCCGCATATTGTGAAATATTATACGCAAAATAACTACTTTGTAATTATTCCACTAACGATGATATTTGGTGCTGCAATATTACTTTTATCAGATGTCATCAGCAGATTAATTGCGTATCCATTTGAAACGCCGGTAGGTATTGTAACTTCCTTCGTTGGTGCAATTTACTTCTTATCATTAACATTGAGAGGAGTGAAGCGCGTATGACGAAGAACATAGGTAGAAAGTATCTTATTGTCATTGCGATATTAATTATTGTTTCTTTATTTTCACTCTCAGTGGGTGCTGTTTTTGTCAATCCGCTTGAAGCTGTTAAAGGATTGATTATGCAAGATGATTTTATTATTAATGAATACAGAGAACCGCGTATGCTTGTCGGTTTGCTTGTAGGAAGCAGTATCGCCATTTCAGGTGCAGTGATTCAAGGTGTTGTCAGAAACCCATTAGCATCTCCAGATGTAATCGGTATTACAAAAGGTGCAAGTTTAGCAGCAGTAACTGTGTTGATTTTATTCCCTAAAGCACCTATTTATGCATTACCTGTTGCTTCTTTCATTGGTGCATTAGTGGTAAGTTTAATCTTATCTTATTTAATCGCACGTAAAGATGTACAAGGATCTAATCTGGCTTTAATCGGTTTAGCAATCGGTGCAATTTGTATGGCAGCGGTTCAATATTTACTAATCCGCTTCCCGCTCGAAGCTAATCTAGCACTCGTGTGGCTGACTGGTAGTTTATTTGGCCGTAATATGGATCATGTTCTTTCGATTTTACCGTGGTTCATTGTGACGGTACCATTGATTTTATTCTTAGCACAGCGACTAGATATTATTCATCTTGGTGACCAAGTTGCAACAGCTCTCGGTACAAGAGTCAGAACTGTTAAAATGGTGATGTTGATTTTAGCAGTAATGCTTGCAGGTTCTTCTATTGCAGTAGTAGGCGGTTTAAGTTTCTTAGGATTAATTGCCCCGCATATAGCGAGAACTATTGTCGGACATAAACATATCCATATTATTACGATGTCTGGTTTGGTAGGTGCAATTTTAATTATTGTCAGTGATACATTAGCACGCGGTATCCATCCTCCATTAGATATACCAGTCGGTGTCATTATTGCAATTGTCGGTGCACCTTATTTCATCTATGTATTAAGAAAAATGTAGTAAATATGCAGAATCGTTTCTCTCAATTGAGAAGCGGTTCTTTTTTTATGGAAATAGTGAGCTCTATGCAAAATGCATGTTTGCTTTTAAAAGAGGGAAGTTGTCTAAAAAGAGTGATAGCAACAATTAGAATCATTATCATTAAAACAAAAGTGTATTATAATTGTTGGTTTTATACATTTTTTTGTATTAATATTTATGTTTCTATTGCTAACTCTCTTAATTATGCTTATACTTATTTTAACGAGAGGGAGAAGGTTATGGAAAAATATACAAAATCACAAATTATAAAAGGACGTTTAAAATTCATTATTATGTCATTAATTGGGATTATGCTTTTCTTGATTCCAATACCGGTGACAGAAGATGGAAAGAAACAAACAACATTAACTGTTGCATTTTTAGCACATTGGTTAAAAGAAATTTTAGGCGGCTCTATGCCGTATATCTTGCTGATTGTTATTACACTTTCTGGATTGTTTACTTTATTATGTTCTACTATTTTAAAAAATCGCATCAATCCTGAAGGCTTAATGAATACCGTATTTAATGTTACACCAATTTGGTTGATAGTCAGATTGTTAGCTGTTGTGTTTGCATGGATGACATTCTTACATATCGGGACTAAAGTAATCTATTCAGATGATACAGGCAACTTGATTTTTTCTGATTTATTACCAACCTTATTGTCAGTATTTTTCTTTGCAGCATTATTTTTACCGCTACTATTAGAATTCGGTTTGTTAGAAATGCTTGGGCCGATATTCAGACCGGTCATGAGACCATTGTTCACATTGCCTGGACGATCTACTGTTGATAATTTAGCATCATTTATCGGTGATGGAACAGTAGGTGTAATTATTACAAGCCGTCAATATGAACAAGGCTTTTATTCTAGAAGAGAAGCAACGGTTATTGCGACTACTTTTAGTGTAGTATCATTAACTTTTGCAATTGTCGTAGCAGAAACAGTCGGAATGCAAAATCATTTCTTTTATTTCTATTTAACTGTAATCGTTTCTTGTTTAGTTGCTGCAGTAATTATGCCTAGAATTTGGCCATTACGTAGTGTACCTGATGAGTATGCAGTAGAAAATAGTGAGTACAGTAAAGATGAATCTAAACCAGAGGGTGTTTCTGCTGTGCGTCATGGTTTTAACTTAGCGACTGACAAAGGAATTAAAGCACCCGGCTTTGTAGATTTCTTTAAATCAGGATTAGGTACAGTAGTAGATATGTGGTTTGCAATTTTACCAGTTGTTATGACTATTGGTACATTAGCAACTATTATTGCGACTTATACGCCATTTTTTGAAATTATCGGCAAACCCTTCGTGCCATTATTGGAGTTATTGCAAATCCCTGAAGCAGGTCGTGCATCTGAAACAATGCTTGTCGGATTTGCAGATATGTTCCTACCGTCTATTTTAATTGACGGTGTGAAAAGCCAAATCACACTTTTTGTTGTAGGTGCGTTAAGTATCTCTCAACTGATTTATTTATCAGAAGTCGGCGGTGTTATCTTAGGATCTAAGATTCCTGTCAGTATCGGCAAGTTATTTGTAATCTTCTTACTTAGAACTATTATTGTTTTACCGATTATTGCCTTGATGGCACATTTATATTTCTAAAAAATAAGGAGGCACTCATTGATTTAGATGAGTGCACTCCTTTTTGTTTACTATTCTAATTTACCGAGTGCTGTAAGCACATGAGATTTTACAAGATTGCTGCCGATAATTGGTGATTCTTTCTTTTCTTTTTCATCCGATTCTTTTTTATCTGAACGTTGGTGTGCTTGTTTGAACGCATCACTATTCTTCCAATTTTCAAAGTCTTTTTCTGTATCCCACCAAGTTGTCACATACATTTCTTCAGTATCTGAGTTGTCATCTTCGATTAAAGAAACTTCAACACGATTAAATCCAGGCATTTCTTCTAACTTTGGATTAGAAGTGAAACGCGGCGCCATTTTTTCTGCAAATCCTTTTTTTACTTCAATTCTATTTGTAACGATATACATCATACATCGCCCCTTTATCTAAAATATTCTTTCTTTATTTTTACCCTAATTGTTAATAGATTAGAAGTAAAAAGCATACATAGTTCAGAAAAGTGTTTGTTGAAAAATTATTAGTGGTAAAAATTACAAAGTATGTGAAATGAAAAAGGAAAGGGGGAAATAATGGAGAAAAAAGAAGTCAGCATGGCTGAATTATTTTTCGATTTAGTATTTGTGTATGTTTTGTCTACTATCAATCAAACTGTTCAACATGTTTCTCAATCATTAGTAAGTTTTGAAAGTTTAGGAAAAAACTTAGTACTATTTTTAGTATTTTATTCGATTTGGGTTTATCATACATTGCTGATTAACCGTTTCTTTGAGCAAAAATGGTATCAATATGTATTCCTTTTTACAGATATGTTTTTAATTTTATGTCTATCTAAAGCTATTAATAGTAATTTCCAAGAAACATTTACTCCTTTTGCATCGATAACGGGTTGTATCTACGTGAGTTTAATGGTGCAATATTTCTTGAATCATATGTTGATTAGACATCGTCTCAGCAATCGTCTGATCTGTGTCTACTTAATCGGTCTAGGCTTAACTATTATATTTTTCATTTTAGGACTGGTATTGCCTAAAAACATTAATTTCTGGTTCTTTCTCATTGGGATTATTATTGCTGTATCAAATCCAGGCGTTTGTTGGAGGGCATCTCAACAAAATCCTGTATTTTTCTCCCATTTAACTGAACGATTGAGTTTATTCATGATTATATTATTTGGAGAAGGAATTGTTCAAATTGTACCAACGATTAAACTTTCTAATTTTAATGTATTAGATATTGTATATTTCATCCTCATTGTGAGTATGTTTATCATCTACTCATTTCATTATAAAGGCAGTCTGGATCAAGAAAAAACAGATGATTCAGGCTTAATAACAATTTATATACATTTATTTATAATCTATGCTACTAATATAGTTTTCTTGATTATGCATAAAGCATTATCGGCAAATCCTTTAAGTAATGACGAACAGATTGGTTATACCTTAGCATTTTGCTTATTCTTATTCGGCATATTCATTGATACAATCCTACACCGAGATATTGATAAAGGGAAAAAAGTATATGTAGGTATTATTTTAGTAGCGACAATTCTAGGATTAGTGATTACAAATATTCATATAATTACGATTGTAGAAATTTCAGCTATACTTTTATTATGTGGAATGTATTATGGTGAGAATAAGAACATTTTAAATAAATATTTATAATAAGTTAAAAAAGAAGCGGCCACATATTTTTTGTGATCGCTTCGTTATTACTTCATTTATTTCGTTAACTCGTTATATACTTTTTTATCGTTAAATGTGTAAATGATGTATTCGTGGTCGTCAGTATCAATAATAACGCGGTTTGTTTTACCGAATGTTGAACCGATTCTTGAAACTTCTTTGCCTTCTTCTGGAACTGCGTGAAGATCTTGGTCTTCTCTAACGCTTTTAATGCTGTCTGTAGGAATTTTGATATTTGCAACTCTCCATTGAATTCTCACTTCATTATTATCTTTTTTAACTGTCATTGCCATAGTTAGAACACATCCTTTTGAAATATTGTAAATTCATCATACACTATTTAGAAAACGTTTTCAACAAATGTGAGATACTTTTTTGGATATATGTCATACTAATGAAAAAAGGCGAACAGAAACACCGAAAATATGTTCGTTTTTATGTGCGTTTTGTGGTAAAATATTAAAATCAGAAGGGAGAATTAAGATGACAGGAAAAACGCACATCTCATGCGGGTTTTTAATTGGCACACTCGCAGTTAATTATTATCATCCAGATATATTCACATCTATCACAACTGTTGTCTTAGCGGTTGCTGGAAGTATGCTGCCAGATATTTGCCACACTCAAAGTAAAATCGGTCGCAGGTTTAAAATTTTAAGTTGGCTTGTTCGTATTTTGTTCGGACATAGAACTTTTACACATTCGTTGTTGTTTACATTATTGATAGCAATACTACTCAAAACAATACATACACCAGAAGTTTATTTTACAGCTTTCATAGGTGGTATGGCCTCACACATTATTTTGGATATGCTGACTCCTCGAGGGGTTAAGTTGTTATATCCATTACCATTATCTGTCAAACTCCCGATTCAATTTAAAACTGGTGGAATGGTAGATTTATCTTTAGCTACTGCATTTACATTTGGTGGTACCTATGTTATATTTCGCGAGGTTATTAATCAATGGTTGAATCAATTTATTACGTTGCCGTTTTAATGGTCTATATCAATCAAAAATAGGGTATATATTACCTTTGAATCGGCACTTTACATTTACACAGAGTTAATGTTCATTTCTAAGTGTAATTAAGCCGAATTGATTAATATATGATATAATTTTAGAATATTGAGAGTAACGACAATCATTGGAATTTTGAATGCTTGTTAATCGCGGAGAATTTAAGGAGAGGTAACATTAACATGTTGGATAAGAACAAATTAGAGAAAAATAATCAACAGCACTTACTAGAATATGAAAAATTAATGAGTTCGAATGAAAAAGAAAATATTGCTGCTAAGTTAGAATCTTTAGATTTATCTGCTATTCAAGATATGTATCAATCGCTTTATGTTGAGAAATCACAAAATAAAAATAAAGAAGCGGAAGAAGCAACAGAAGTTAAATATAAAGTACGTAAAGATTATACAGAAGAAGAACTTAATGCTTTTCATGAAACTGGCATAAATGCGATTAAAGAAGGTCAATTTGCCGTAGTATTAATGGCAGGAGGCCAAGGGACACGTTTAGGTTATGACGGCCCGAAAGGTTCGTTTGAAATTGAAGGTGTGAGTCTTTTTGAATTACAAGCAAGACAGTTGATTCAACTTGCTGAAGAAGCAGGTCGCAAAGTGGATTGGTATATCATGGCGAGTGATATCAATGATGAAGCGACACGTCAATTCTTTGCAGAACATGATTATTTCGGCTATGATTCTGATTTCGTTCATTTTTTCAAACAACAAAACATTGTTGCTTTAAATGAAGGAGGCGGTATTGTTTTAGCTGATAATGGTGAAGTGATGGAAACGCCGAATGGAAATGGCGGTGTATTCAAAGCTTTAGATGAACAAGGTTACTTAGAAAAAATGGAACAAGATGGTGTTAAATTTATCTTTATGAATAATATTGATAATGTGTTGGCACGTGTCTTAGATCCAGTATTTGCTGGTTTTACAGTAGAGTTCAACCGAGACATCAGCTCTAAAACAATCGAACCTAAACAAGGTGAAAGTGTCGGCCGCTTAGTTAATATCAATTGTAAAGACGGTGTGCTTGAGTATTCTGAGTTGGATGAAAAAGAAGCAGATGCTTTCCATAATGCGAATATTGGGATCCATGCATTTAAATTGGCTTTCATTCAATCAGCAGTAGATAGAGAATTACCATATCATTTAGCAGTGAAACAGTTAGCACAGCTTGATGAAGATTTTGATGTTGTGACAAAACCGACATTAAAATTTGAGTTGTTCTATTTTGATATTTTTAAATACGCAACAAGTTTTATTACATTGCAAGTTCCAAGAGAAGAAGAATTCTCACCACTTAAAAACCGTGAAGGAAAAGATAGTGTTGAAACTGCAACAGAGGATTTGAAACGTAGAAATCTTATTTAACAGCAAAGGTGGAGTCATTATTGAAACAGGCTTCAAACACGGAAAAGGAAAGTACATTGAGTCGATTTAAAGATATTATTCCGTTATCTTTTGGTGAAGAAATCGGAAATGCTGCTTCTCATGGCGCAGCAGCATTTGTGACATTAATTGCCTTACCCTACGCAGCAGTCCATAGTTATAATCAAGGCGGCACTCTGTCATCAGTAAGTGTCTCTATATATGTAATCAGTATCTTTTTAATGTTACTGTCTTCTACTGTTTACCATGTTATGCAAAACAATTCTTCTCATAAATATATTATGAGAATTGTGGATCACAGTATGATATACATTGCGATAGCTGGAACATATACGCCAGTATCTTTAGTATTAGTCGGCGGTTGGTTCGGCTGGATTATTATGGTGTTATTGTGGGGTATCACGATTTGGGGCATTTTATATAAGGCAATTGCCGAGAAGGTCAATCCTAAGTTAAGTTTATTCATGTATTTAATTATGGGTTGGGTCGGAATTATTTATATCCCTATTATATGGAAAGAAGCTTCATGGCAATTTATGATGTTTATTTTGCTAGGCGGCATTGCATATACAATTGGCGCATGGTTCTATGCGCAAAAAAATAGACCTTATTTTCATATGATTTGGCATATTTTTATTGTGATTGCTTCATTGTGTCACTTTGTAGGTATTTTATATTATATGTAGTGATAAGCATGAGAGGATGAAATGTTAAATAACAAATTCAATTTGTTATTTAACCATTTCAACCTCTTTCTTATTGTGAACATGTTGGAAAAGAGTTTGAGAAAAGAGGAATAAGAATTATGAAGTTGAAGTCTATTGGTGTAGTGACTGCTCTTGTATTAATCATGTTTATGTCTGCAATTGAAACATCGATTATTTCATTAGCATTACCGACCATTAAGAATGATTTGAATGTAACCGCATCGATTTCGCTCGTGTTTTCTGTTTATTTTATAGCACTTGTGATTGTAAATCCTTTAGTAGGAGAATTATTATCGCGTTTTAAACTGATATATGTAACATTGACTGGATTGCTGTTATTTACAATAGGAAGTTTGTTTTCAGGATTAAGTACAACATTTACATTATTGATTATCTCGCGTTTTGTTCAAGGACTAGGCGCAGGGATTATGATGGTGTTGAGTCAAATAGTACCTAAACTCGCATTTGAAATCCCCTTAAGATATAAAATTATGGGTATTGTCGGAAGTGTTTGGGGCATTTCAAGTATAATCGGTCCGTTACTAGGCGGAGGAATTTTAGAATTTGCAACATGGCATTGGTTGTTCTTTATTAATATTCCGATTGCAATTGTGGCAGGTACTTTAGCTTTTATTACATTTCATTTTGATGAAGATAAAGTTGAAAATGAAGAACCGTTCGATAGTAAAGGACTTTCTTATTTTTATCTAACATTAATCTTTATTATTGGGGCAGTCACAACTCCGATTCCACTATGGTTGAAAATCATTGCTTTAATCATCGGAGCGGCATTAGCTTATAAACTCTTTAAAGTGGAAAAGAAAATGCGTATTCCATTTTTACCAGTAGCTGAATTTAACCGCACAATTACATTAGTATTCGTAACTGATTTTATTTATGCTATGATGCTGATGGGTTATAACCTATATATGCCGATTTATTTACAAGAAGAATTAGGATTATCACCACTTCAAAGTGGTTTTGTTGTCTTTCCGATTTCAGTAGCATGGTTGCTGATTAATTTCAATCTGCATCGTATTGAAGCAAATATTACAAGAAAAACATTGTACATTGGTGCATTTACCTCTTTATTAGTATGCAGTATATTAATCTTTGCCACACATGCAGCACCTGTCTTATTAGCATTTACTTTATTACTTGCCGGCGCAAGTTTTGGTGTAGTTTATACAAAAGACAGTGTGATTGTACAAGAAGAAACATCTCCGCATGAAATGAAACGCATGATGTCGTTTTACTCTTTATCTAAGAATCTTGGTAATTCAATTGGATCTACAATAATGGGCGGCATTTATGCTTTGCCATTTGTAATCGGCGGTGCGCGTATTTTGAATAATGTAACATTGATTATTATATTTATCGTTATTTTATTTATACTCTGGATTGCACTTTATAAAAATCAAACATCTAAAGTTTAGTAAATATCCCGCTTTGAAGCGGGATATTTTTAATTTAATGCATAATAGTGAATGTGTTATGATACATTTGTAAAATTACGATAAGAAATGAGGTGAGGAGGCTTGAAATTTTTTAAATTCAATTTTTTCAATCTTATATCGACCTTAATTGTAATCTTTGTATTTGTGATTTCAGGAACAGTATTCCTCACACTTTTAGGATTTGTATTATATGGCCTCAGCAGATTGCTTATTTTCTGGCATCTGGGGTATTTTGGTTATAATAAAGGTTTTTATCAAAATCTATTATATTATGGTAGTTATATTGTACTTGGCTATTTTACGATGTTTACCGTTGAATACTTAATGGATTACTTTAAGAAGAAGTTGCCGCAAAGTCCTTATTTCCATGGAGAAATCTTTCATCTGATTTCCTATTCTGTGACAACAGTAATGTTTTTCTTCATAGTGCATATTCATTACACTTATATCAATATAGATTATTGGGTGATTATGCTTATTATGGCTTTCTTATATGTATGTAAGGAAGTATTTTACCCAGATAGCGAAAATCTGAACAGAAATAAGTGACCTCCGCAAGCAATTAGTTTGCTTTGCTAACCTTTATTGTTGCATCATAACAAAGGTAAGTATAAAAAGGAGTGTTTAGATGTCCGAACAGGTCATATCAAAGCATCGACGTAATATAATCGTTTCAGTCATGATATTAAGTGGTTTTATTTCTATTTTAAACCAAACTTTGCTTAATACTGCTTTGCCAGCAATTATGCGGGGGCTCCATGTCGGAGAAAACACAGCGCAATGGCTGGTAACAGGTTTTATGCTCGTTAATGGTGTTATGATTCCGTTAACAGCGTATTTAATGGATAAAGTAAGAACGCGTCCGTTGTATCTTTTTTCTATGGGGATATTCTTACTAGGTACGATTATAGCAGCAATCGCACCTAACTTCGGAATTCTGATGACGGCGCGTGTTATCCAAGCAATTGGTGCTGGAATTATCATGCCGTTAATGCAATTTACTTTATTCTCATTATTCCCGAAAGACAGACGGGGCTTTGCAATGGGCTTAGCTGGTTTAGTTATCTCATTTGCTCCAGCAATTGGTCCTACGTTATCTGGTTTGATTATCGATATCAGTAGTTGGCGTGTACCTTTCATTGCAGTAGCGGTTATCGCAGCAGCAGGATTCATATTCGGGGCAACGAGTATTTCAGACTATAATGAGCCAAAAGATATTACATTAGATAAATTATCAGTTGTATATTCAACACTTGGTTTCGGTGTGATTCTCTATGCATTTAGTAACGCTGGATCATCAGGTTTCACAAGTTGGATGTTTTATGTACCGCTGTTATTAGGTTTAATCGTAGTTGGAATATTTATTAAACGTCAATTGACAATTTCTAACCCTATATTAAATTTAAGAGTGTTTAAAAATAAAACATTCACTCTGACAACTATATGTTCAATGATTGTAATGACATCAATGATAGGTCCAGCCTTATTGATCCCAATGTATGTTCAAAATGCGATGGGCTTATCTGCGTTATTATCTGGTGTGGTTATTTTACCAGGCGCAATTATAAATGGAGCAATGTCTATTTATACGGGTAAAGCTTATGATAAATACGGTGTCAGACCTTTAATTATAATTGGGTTTTCTTCATTGATTGTATTGACTGGGGTTTTAGCGTTTTTAAAAGTAGATACACCATATTGGTTGCTTGTTGTTGTGTATGCTTTAAGAATGTTATCAGTTTCCATATTGACAATGCCTTTGAACACAGCAGGTGTTAACGCATTGCCTAACAAAGATATATCACATGGTACAGCAATTATGAACTTTGCTAGAATGATGGCTTCGTCTATTGGTACAGCATTAATGGTCGCATTGATGACTACTGGTGCTAAAGTATTTGCACCAAAACCCCATGAAGCTGCTTCTAAAGAATTACTGCAAAGAGAAGCGGTTGCTAGAGGTGTAGATTTATCATTTGGTGTAATAACATTGTTAGTGATTATTGGTTTAATTATAGGATTATTTGTTAGAGATAAAGAAAAAGGAAGTAAGGCACCAAATGTACGTGAAATTTGAATAAGTAATTAAATTACCAGTAAAGACAGCTTTTTGGGTGTTTTTACTGGTTTTTTGTAAATAATGCGCAGATTTAAGAGGAATGATTGTCTCATTCGTTACCACTTATACATTAAGTTTGTTAAAATAAAGAAAGTAAATACTAATATATTTGGGGTGACAAGCTTTGTTAACAGTTGAACAAGTCAACAAATTAGTTGGAAATCTAAAAGATCCTATTTTAGATGTACCGCTTAAAGATACAGGTGGTATTGTAAATATCACAATAAAAGAAGAAATCGAACATGCCAGTGTTAAAGTTGCAATAGCTAAATTAGGTGGGAAACCACAATTAGACTTGCAAATGGCAATCGTACAAACATTAAAAGATAATGGCGCAAATACAGTAGGTATTCGTTTTGAAGAATTGAATCCAGAAACTGTAGCTAAATTTACAGGTGAAGATCCTAATGCTGAGCCTCAAACAATTGAAGGATTGCTTTCAAAAGATAATCCGGTTGAATTTATTGCAATTGCTTCTGGTAAAGGCGGCGTTGGTAAATCAACAGTTGCTGTCAATTTAGCAGTTGCACTGGCAAGAGAAGGTAAAAAAGTTGGACTGATTGATGCTGATATTTATGGTTTCAGTGTTCCAGATATGATGGGAATCGATACTAAACCAGGTATAGAAGGAAAATCAGTTAAACCAGTTGAACGCCATGGGGTAAAAGTAATGTCTATGGCATTCTTTGTTGAAGAAAACGCACCAGTTATTTGGCGTGGACCAATGCTAGGTAAAATGCTTACTAACTTCTTTACTGATGTTAAATGGGGAGGATTAGATTACTTATTATTAGATTTACCTCCAGGTACAGGTGATGTTGCATTAGATGTACATACAATGCTACCTTCAAGTAAAGAAATTATTGTGACAACTCCGCATCCGACAGCAGCTTTTGTAGCAGCTCGTGCGGGCGCTATGGCTAAGCATACAGAACATTCAATTTTAGGTGTTATTGAAAATATGTCTTACTTTGAAAGTAAGGAAACAGGAAATAAAGAGTACGTATTTGGTAAAGATGGAGGTAAAAAGTTAGCAGACGAACTTAATTCTGAACTATTAGGTCAATTGCCGCTAGCGCAACCAACATGGGATCCAAAAGATTTTTCACCATCGATTTATCAACCTACGGATAAATTAGGTGAAATATACCAAGAAATGGCGCAAAAGATTATCACTAAAACAATGAAATAGTCATTCAAGCAAAAAAACGCATGTTTTTTAAAAAAATATGCGTTTTTCTCTTGCATTTTTTTATAATCCTGATAGAATATATCTTTGTGAGCGAGAGATAGCAAATTATTTCAAAGCTTACAAAAAACATCTGAAAATAGTTGTTGACTTAACAACTTATCGATGATATACTTATAAAGTCGCTGAAAAAAATAAAGCGAAAACAAAGAGTGTAAAATTGACTCTTGATTAAATGAAGAAAATATTTTAAAATTGTAAAAGTAATGTTAATTAGTTATTGACTTCTTCGAAAAGAAGTGTTATAATAAATAACGTTACTGAAAAAATGAACATTGAAAACTGAATGACAATATGTCAACGTTAATTCCAAATTAACAAACGTCTTAGACGTTTTAAAACAAATTAGTTTTTATGAGCTAGTCAAACAAATCATAACTTTTATGGAGAGTTTGATCCTGGCTCAGGATGAACGCTGGCGGCGTGCCTAATACATGCAAGTCGAGCGAACAGACGAGGAGCTTGCTCCTCTGACGTTAGCGGCGGACGGGTGAGTAACACGTGGGTAACCTACCTATAAGACTGGAATAACTCCGGGAAACCGGGGCTAATGCCGGATAATATGCAGAACCGCATGGTTCTGCAATGAAAGACGGTTTTGCTGTCACTTATAGATGGACCCGCGCCGTATTAGCTAGTTGGTAAGGTAACGGCTTACCAAGGCAACGATACGTAGCCGACCTGAGAGGGTGATCGGCCACACTGGAACTGAGACACGGTCCAGACTCCTACGGGAGGCAGCAGTAGGGAATCTTCCGCAATGGGCGAAAGCCTGACGGAGCAACGCCGCGTGAGTGATGAAGGTCTTCGGATCGTAAAACTCTGTTATTAGGGAAGAACAAGTGCGTAGGTAACTATGCGCACCTTGACGGTACCTAATCAGAAAGCCACGGCTAACTACGTGCCAGCAGCCGCGGTAATACGTAGGTGGCAAGCGTTATCCGGAATTATTGGGCGTAAAGCGCGCGTAGGCGGTTTTTTAAGTCTGATGTGAAAGCCCACGGCTCAACCGTGGAGGGTCATTGGAAACTGGAAAACTTGAGTGCAGAAGAGGAAAGTGGAATTCCATGTGTAGCGGTGAAATGCGCAGAGATATGGAGGAACACCAGTGGCGAAGGCGACTTTCTGGTCTGCAACTGACGCTGATGTGCGAAAGCGTGGGGATCAAACAGGATTAGATACCCTGGTAGTCCACGCCGTAAACGATGAGTGCTAAGTGTTAGGGGGTTTCCGCCCCTTAGTGCTGCAGCTAACGCATTAAGCACTCCGCCTGGGGAGTACGGCCGCAAGGCTGAAACTCAAAGGAATTGACGGGGACCCGCACAAGCGGTGGAGCATGTGGTTTAATTCGAAGCAACGCGAAGAACCTTACCAAATCTTGACATCCTTTGACCGCTCTAGAGATAGAGTCTTCCCCTTCGGGGGACAAAGTGACAGGTGGTGCATGGTTGTCGTCAGCTCGTGTCGTGAGATGTTGGGTTAAGTCCCGCAACGAGCGCAACCCTTAAGCTTAGTTGCCAGCATTAAGTTGGGCACTCTAAGTTGACTGCCGGTGACAAACCGGAGGAAGGTGGGGATGACGTCAAATCATCATGCCCCTTATGATTTGGGCTACACACGTGCTACAATGGACAGTACAAAGGGCAGCGAAACCGCGAGGTCAAGCAAATCCCATAAAGCTGTTCTCAGTTCGGATTGTAGTCTGCAACTCGACTACATGAAGCTGGAATCGCTAGTAATCGTAGATCAGCATGCTACGGTGAATACGTTCCCGGGTCTTGTACACACCGCCCGTCACACCACGAGAGTTCGTAACACCCGAAGCCGGTGGAGTAACCTTTTAGGAGCTAGCCGTCGAAGGTGGGACGAATGATTGGGGTGAAGTCGTAACAAGGTAGCCGTATCGGAAGGTGCGGCTGGATCACCTCCTTTCTAAGGATATATACGGAACAGTTTCAACAGAAACTGACGGATTAACATTGACATATTGTATTCAGTTTTGAATGCTCATACGAGTATTCATGATTGTACATTGAAAACTAGATAAGTAAGTAATAAATAGATTTTACCAAGCAAAACCGAGTGAATTAGAGTTTTAAAGCTTTATTCATTTAAATGAATCGCTAGTAATCAATTTGCCGACGGCAAAGAAGATTACTCACATAATTAATAACGTGATTAAGTTATTAAGGGCGCACGGTGGATGCCTTGGCACTAGAAGCTGATGAAGGACGTTACTAACGACGATATGCTTTGGGTAGCTGTAAGTAAGCGTTGATCCAGAGATTTCCGAATGGGGGAACCCAGCACAAATTATGTTGTGTTATCGACATGTGAATACATAGCATGTCTGAAGGCAGACGCGGAGAACTGAAACATCTTAGTACCCGCAGGAAGAGAAAGAAAACTCGATTCCCTGAGTAGCGGCGAGCGAAACGGGAAGAGCCCAAACCAATGAGCTTGCTCATTGGGGTTGTAGGACACTCTGCATGGAGTTACAAAAGAATCGATTAGACGAACCGTACTGGAAAGTTGGACCAGAGAAGGTAAAAGTCCTGTAGTCGAAAGTCGATTCTCTCCTGAGTGGATCCTGAGTACGACGGAGCACGTGGAATTCCGTCGGAATCCGGGAGGACCATCTCCCAAGGCTAAATACTCTCTAGTGACCGATAGTGAACCAGTACCGTGAGGGAAAGGTGAAAAGTACCCCGGAAGGGGGAGTGAAAGAGAACTTGAAACCGTGTGCTTACAAGTAGTCAGAGCCCGTTAATGGGTGATGGCGTGCCTTTTGTAGAATGAACCGGCGAGTTACGATCTGATGCAAGGTTAAGCAGCGAATGCGGAGCCGCAGCGAAAGCGAGTCTGAACAGGGCGTTGAGTATTTGGTCGTAGACCCGAAACCAGGTGATCTACCCTTGGTCAGGTTGAAGTTCAGGTAACACTGAATGGAGGACCGAACCGACTTACGTTGAAAAGTGAGCGGATGAACTGAGGGTAGCGGAGAAATTCCAATCGAACCTGGAGATAGCTGGTTCTCTCCGAAATAGCTTTAGGGCTAGCCTCAAGTGATGATTGTTGGAGGTAGAGCACTGTTTGGACGAGGGGCCCTTCTCGGGTTACCGAATTCAGACAAACTCCGAATGCCAATCAATTTAACTTGGGAGTCAGAACGTGGGTGATAAGGTCCATGTTCGAAAGGGAAACAGCCCAGACCACCAGCTAAGGTCCCAAAATATATGTTAAGTGGCAAAGGATGTGGTATTGCCCAGACAACTAGGATGTTGGCTTAGAAGCAGCCATCATTTAAAGAGTGCGTAATAGCTCACTAGTCGAGTGACACTGCGCCGAAAATGTACCGGGGCTAAACATATTACCGAAGCTGTGGACTGTCCTTCGGACAGTGGTAGGAGAGCGTTCTAAGGGCGTCGAAGCATGATCGCAAGGACATGTGGAGCGCTTAGAAGTGAGAATGCCGGTGTGAGTAGCGAAAGATGGGTGAGAATCCCATCCACCGATTGACTAAGGTTTCCAGAGGAAGGCTCGTCCGCTCTGGGTTAGTCGGGTCCTAAGCCGAGGCCGACAGGCGTAGGCGATGGATAACAGGTTGATATTCCTGTACCGCCAATGATCGTTTTAAGCGATGGGGGGACACAGTAGGATAGGCGAAGCGTGCTGTTGGAGTGCACGTCCAAGCAGTAAGACTGAATGGTAGGCAAATCCGCCATTCTCAAGGTCAAGCTGTGATGGGGAGAGGAAACATGTTTTCCTCGAGTCGTTGATTTCACACTGTCGAGAAAAGCCTCTAGCTAGAGATTTGGCGCCCGTACCGCAAACCGACACAGGTAGTCAAGATGAGAATTCTAAGGTGAGCGAGAGAACTCTCGTTAAGGAACTCGGCAAAATGACCCCGTAACTTCGGGAGAAGGGGTGCTCTTTAGGGTTCACGCTCTGAAGAGCCGCAGTGAATAGGCCCAAGCGACTGTTTATCAAAAACACAGGTCTCTGCTAAACCGTAAGGTGATGTATAGGGGCTGACGCCTGCCCGGTGCTGGAAGGTTAAGAGGAGTGGTTAGCTTCTGCGAAGCTACGAATCGAAGCCCCAGTAAACGGCGGCCGTAACTATAACGGTCCTAAGGTAGCGAAATTCCTTGTCGGGTAAGTTCCGACCCGCACGAAAGGCGTAATGATTTGGGCACTGTCTCAACGAGAGACTCGGTGAAATCATAGTACCTGTGAAGATGCAGGTTACCCGCGACAGGACGGAAAGACCCCGTGGAGCTTTACTGTAGCCTGATATTGAAATTCGGCACAGCTTGTACAGGATAGGTAGGAGCCTTAGAAACGTGAGCGCCAGCTTACGTGGAGGCGTTGGTGGGATACTACCCTAGCTGTGTTGGATTTCTAACCCGCGCCATTAATCATGGCGGGAGACAGTGTCAGGCGGGCAGTTTGACTGGGGCGGTCGCCTCCTAAAGTGTAACGGAGGCGCTCAAAGGTTCCCTCAGAATGGTTGGAAATCATTCATAGAGTGTAAAGGCATAAGGGAGCTTGACTGCGAGACCTACAAGTCGAGCAGGGTCGAAAGACGGACTTAGTGATCCGGTGGTTCCGCATGGAAGGGCCATCGCTCAACGGATAAAAGCTACCCCGGGGATAACAGGCTTATCTCCCCCAAGAGTTCACATCGACGGGGAGGTTTGGCACCTCGATGTCGGCTCATCGCATCCTGGGGCTGTAGTCGGTCCCAAGGGTTGGGCTGTTCGCCCATTAAAGCGGTACGCGAGCTGGGTTCAGAACGTCGTGAGACAGTTCGGTCCCTATCCGTCGTGGGCGCAGGAAGTTTGAGAGGAGCTGTCCTTAGTACGAGAGGACCGGGATGGACATACCTCTGGTGTACCAGTTGTCGTGCCAACGGCATAGCTGGGTAGCTATGTATGGACGGGATAAGTGCTGAAAGCATCTAAGCATGAAGCCCCCCTCAAGATGAGACTTCCCAACTTCGGTTATAAGATCCCTCAAAGATGATGAGGTTAATAGGTTCGGGGTGGAAGCATAGCGATATGTGGAGCTGACGAATACTAATCGATCGAAGACTTAATCCAATTTCAAGTTTTGACTGGTTGAATTGATAATTACTTACTATCTAGTTTTGAATGTATAATCATTCTATTGTCTGGTGACAATGGCAAAGAGGTCACACCTGTTCCCATGCCGAACACAGTAGTTAAGCTCTTTAGCGCCGATGGTAGTCGGACTTACGTTCCGCAAGAGTAGGACGTTGCCAGGCAATTATATTATTCCACAGTAGCTCAGTGGTAGAGCTATCGGCTGTTAACCGATCGGTCGTAGGTTCGAGTCCTACCTGTGGAGCCATATGGCCCCGTGGTCAAGCGGTTAAGACACCGCCCTTTCACGGCGGTAACACGGGTTCGAGTCCCGTCGGGGTCATTTACA
Organism: Staphylococcus condimenti; assembly: GCF_001618885.1. Taxonomy (NCBI): domain Bacteria; kingdom Bacillati; phylum Bacillota; class Bacilli; order Caryophanales; family Staphylococcaceae; genus Staphylococcus; species Staphylococcus condimenti. Next base: position 2,471,496 of record NZ_CP015114.1, read on the forward strand.
TATTGGAGAATTAGCTCAGCTGGGAGAGCATCTGCCTTACAAGCAGAGGGTCGGCGGTTCGAACCCGTCATTCTCCACCATCTTAATGAACTGAATATTTGCTGGAGGGGTAGCGAAGTGGCTAAACGCGGCGGACTGTAAATCCGCTCCTTCGGGTTCGGCAGTTCGAATCTGCCCCCCTCCACCATCTTTAATGGGCTATAGCCAAGCGGTAAGGCAACGGACTTTGACTCCGTCACTCACTGGTTCGAATCCAGTTAGCCCAGCCATTAGAGCCATTAGCTCAGTTGGTAGAGCATCTGACTTTTAATCAGAGGGTCAGAGGTTCGAATCCTCTATGGCTCACTCTTAGCACTCTTTTAAGAGTGCTTTTTTTATGCGCTTTTTTAAATTAGTGAAAGATATTATTTAAATAAATATGTAGTTTCATTCAAGGATACTACTACTTTTATGATATAATTTGTGTGTATGACGGCTATTTATCAATAAGATAAAATGGTTATCATTGTAATTAGGTTACCGGAGGAGATGCTATGAATTTTGGCAGCTTTTTTGAAAATTTTAACACGGTAAAGTTAATAACAAGTGTATTAGACTTAGTTATCGTATGGTATGTTATTTACCTTCTAATCACTGTATTTAAAGGTACAAAAGCAATTCAACTCCTCAAAGGAATCATTGTGATTGTAATTGGCCGTTGGGTGAGTGCTGCCTTGGATTTAACAACAACAGCTCGCTTATTTGATATGGTTATTCAATGGGGGTTCTTGGCAATTATCGTAATCTTCCAACCTGAAATTCGACGCGCTTTAGAGCAGCTGGGTAGAGGTAATCTATTCAAACGTTATACTGACAGCTCTTCAGCTGATCAACAAAAAATGATTAAAGCTGTATCAGGTGCTGTACAGTATATGGCTAAAAGACGTATTGGAGCCTTAATTGTTTTTGAAAAGAAAACAGGGTTGCAAGATTACATTGAAACCGGTATTCCAATGGATTCAGATATTTCACAAGAACTTTTAACAAATGTGTTTATACCGAACACTCCATTACATGACGGTGCGATGATTATTCAAGGTACTAAGATTGCAAGTGCTGCTTGCTACCTGCCGCTTTCTGACAGCTCAAAAATATCTAAAAGCTTAGGTACAAGACACCGAGCGGCTGTAGGTATTTCAGAAGTATCAGATGCATTTACTGCGGTTGTGTCTGAAGAAACCGGCTCAATTTCTATTACATTTGACGGTAAATTGAGAAAAGATATTTCATTGGAAGTCTTCGAAGAACTTTTAGCTGAACATTGGTTTGATACAAGACTTCAAAAGAAAGGTGTGAATTAAAATGTTTGAGAGCAAATGGGGATTACGTTTTGTTGCATTTGTCTTAGCATTAGCCTTCTTTTTAACAGTGAACAATGTTTTCGGAAACATTTTTAGTTCTTCAGCTTTAACGCAAAGCACAACACGTACAATACAAAATGTTCCTGTAGAAGCTACATATAATAGTAAAGAATTGTACGCATCAGGTATACCTGATAATGTTGATGTCCAATTAAAAGGCTCACAATCTAAAGTATTAAGAGCTGAACAGTCTGATGATATCAAAGTCGAACTTGATTTGACTAAAACTAAACTAGGCAAACATAAAGTGGACTATGTTATTAAAGGACTTGATAAAGATGTAGAAGGGACAGTCAACCCCAAACAAGCTAATATCACTCTAGAGAAAAAAGTTACGAAAGAATTGACAGTTCAACCAGATGTGAGTAATAAAGATATCAATTCAGATTATCAGATTGCAAATCAATCTGTTTCACCGCAAAAAGTAAAAATAATCGGCGGTGAACATCAAGTTGATAATATTGCTTATTTAAAAGCAACGTTTAAAGATGCTTCAAACATCAGCCAAGATACTACTGATGCTGGGGAAATAGTAGCTTTTGATAAAAACTTGAATAAAATTGATGTTATTACTAAACCGAGCAGTGTTAATATTACTGTGGAATTAAAACCTTACAGTAAAAAAGTGGACATTAAGAAAAAAGTAATTGGCAAAGCCAATTCTAAAATTAAAGCAGATGATATTGATTTATCAAAACAACAAATTGAAATATTTGGAAATAGAGAAGACTTAAATAGTATTAGTGAAATTACAGGAGAAATTGATCTTTCAGATTTTGATAATTCAGATGAAGCACCTGTAAAATTAACAGTACCTGAAAAAGTAACTAATACTGATCCAAGTGATATTAAAGCATATTTATCAAATCACTAAATTTTAAGCATTTAAAGGAGAATTTTGAAATGGGCAAATATTTTGGGACTGATGGTGTAAGAGGTGTAGCAAATAAAGAACTTACACCAGAACTTGCATTCAAACTAGGCAGATATGGAGGATATGTTTTAGCACACAATGAAGATAAAAAACATCCTCAAGTACTAGTAGGACGTGACACTCGAGTTTCAGGCGAAATGTTAGAATCAGCACTAATTGCAGGATTGATATCTATCGGAGCTGAAGTTATGAGATTAGGTGTTATTTCTACACCAGGCGTTGCTTATCTCACAAAAGAAATGGATGCAGAATTAGGTGTAATGATTTCTGCTTCACATAACCCAGTTGCTGATAATGGTATTAAATTCTTTGGTTCAGATGGATTTAAATTATCTGATGATCAAGAAAATGAAATTGAAGCGTTACTTGATGAAGAAAATCCTGATTTACCTCGTCCAGTAGGTAATGAAATTGTGCATTATTCAGATTATTTCGAAGGTGCTCAGAAGTATTTAAGCTATATTAAATCAACAATTGATGTAAATTTAGATGGACTTAAAATTGCACTAGATGGTGCGAATGGTTCTACTTCACAACTTGCTCCGTTCTTATTTGGAGATTTGGAAGCAGATACAGAAGTAATCGGCTGCAGTCCAGATGGTTATAATATTAATGACGGTGTAGGATCTACACATCCTGAAGCTTTAGCGAAAACTGTTGTAGAAACAGAAAGTGATTTCGGTTTAGCTTTTGATGGAGATGGAGATCGTTTAATTGCAGTTGATGAAAAAGGTAACATTGTAGATGGCGACCAAATCATGTTTATTATTGGTCAAGAAATGGCTAAAAACCAAGAATTAAATGATAATATGATTGTTTCAACTGTAATGAGCAACTTGGGATTCTATAAAGCTTTAGAAGCTGAAGGAATTAAATCTAACAAAACTAAAGTTGGAGATCGTTATGTAGTGGAAGAAATGCGTAAAGGTAATTACAACCTTGGTGGTGAACAATCTGGTCATATTGTATTAATGGATTATAATACAACTGGTGATGGATTGCTTACAGGTGTTCAATTAGCTGCAGTTGTAAAACTAACTGGCAAATCATTAAGTGAACTTGCCGCACAAATGAAAAAATATCCTCAATCGCTCATTAACGTACGTGTCAGCGATAAACACGGTGTTACTGATAATGAAGATGTTAAAGCAGAGATGGATCGTGTTGAAGCTGATATGAACGGAGAAGGCCGTATCTTAGTTCGTCCATCAGGAACAGAACCTTTAGTGCGTGTGATGGTAGAAGCGGCTACTGATGAAAAAGCACAAAGCTACGCACAGCAGATTGCTGATGTTGTAGAAGATAAAATGGGTTTGGATAAATAAAATAATGTTTAAAAAACGGGCTGGATACATTGGTGTCCAGTCCGTTTTTATCTTACCATTTTGATTTCATCATGTTGTATCAAGTCTTCTAATAAGTTATTGTGATCAAAAGCACGCTTGATTGAAACTTTGCCCATCACATTCATTGTAATTGTTTCTTTATCAATTTTTAGAATTTGAATGTGTATATTTTTCACATGATGATATAAGAAAATTTTGGCGATTTTATTTTGAATATCTTCAGAGTAATCGGCTTGAATATGTACTTTTATTGATTCGCTTAAGCGGATTGATTTAAACAGCATATCTTCTCTGAAAACATATTGAATTATCACAATTAAAATAGTAGAAACAATACCAATAAAATAAAGCCCTGATCCTAAAGCCATACCTATGCCTGAGGTAATCCAAATACCAGCAGCAGTAGTCAGACCATTCACATTCTGATTTCTTATTAATATTGTACCTGCGCCTATAAAACTAATGCCGCTGACGACTTGGGCGCCAATACGAGAAGGGTCTAAACTAATATTTGTTTCATGTAAGATATCATTAAAACCATATTTAGAAATAATTAGAAAAAGTGCAGAGGCTGCAGCAACTAAGATATGAGTTCTGATTCCTGCGGATTTAAGCCGAACAGTTCTTTCGTATCCAATTGTAGCACCACAGATAACAGCAACAAAAATGCGCAAGAACAAATCAAGTTGAAACATCATATTTAATTCTCCTTGTTCTGTCGTATCTATTTATTCTTATATACCACTAAATGAAAAAAATAGACTGGTAATTCACTATTAAAGAATGAATTACCAGTCTTATTCTAATTAAAGCTGATTATAAATCTTTTCGATTTCTTCAGCTAATTTTGTGTCGATTTGCGCATATTCTTTTAAAAATGCTTCAGCACCAAATTGTTGGATATATTTGTTCTTTTCAACAGTTTCAGCATCTTTATCATCTTGATATTTAAGCAAGAAAGCTGCTTCATGTGTTAATCCTTCATGTGTTAAACCATGTTGATAAAGAAAGTTTAATGGTTTAATAATTCGATCTTTTGGACCAATTTTACGTAATGTGCCACGACCCACACGTGTTAAGTCATCTGATAAATTAGGATTTTTAAAGCGGCTGATTATTTTTTCAACATAATCTGCTTGCTCTTGTTCAGAAAAACCAAACTCATTAATGATATATTGACTTGTTTCCTTTAAAACCTTGCGTAATCCGGATTCCACTTTTTCATCAGATATTGCATCTAATACTGTTTGATGACCATAATATTGTCCTGCATATGCGATATAAGCATGTCCTGTATTTACAGTCATTAATTTACGTTCAATGTACGGTGTTAAATCTTCAACATATTTAATGTGATCTAATTGGGGGCCATCCCAAGCATCAGCTTCAACAACCCATTCAAAAAATGGTTCAACTAGTACATCTAAAACATTATCGTGCGTTTGTTGCGGGACTATTCGGTCTACAGCAGAGTTTGCAAAATGAATATGCTCTGGAAGCGGACCTGTAATATCTAAAACCGCTTCTTTCAGAGTATCTGTAGCCATAATAGCATTTTCGCAAGCAACAACATTTACAGGTGTTTCTTTTTCTTTTAATGCAGGTGCAAGTGATTTTGCGATAATTGGAAGTAAGTTAACTCCTACAGCTGTTGTGATAATATCAGCTTCTAATAATGCTTGGTGAAGCTTTTCTGGATCTTGACCTGAGTTAATTGCATCGACACCTTTAATTGTTGATGTTGTACGTGCTTCATCAGCAAGAATGACGTCATATTGATGATCATGATTTAACGCGTCTACAATCGCACTATTGACATCTGAGAAGGTAACCTCTACATTATTATCTGAAAGAATTTGGCCGATGAAACCTCGTCCAATATTCCCAGCTCCGAAATGAACTGCTTTCATTATACGTCAGCCTCCTCAAAAACTGCTTTGATTTCTTCAGGAGATTTTGCATTCACTATACGGTCTACATTTTCTTCTTCGCTGAATGTAATCGCAATTTTAGATAATAAGTCTAAATGCTCACCGTCTTTACCTGCGATACCGACTACTACTTTAGCAACATCATCTCCCCATTGCACACCTTCAGGAATTTGTAAAAGTGTAAGACCAGATTGCAGTACAGCATTTTTAGCTTCGTCAGTACCGTGAGGGATAGCAAGTCCATTCCCCATAAATGTAGATACAACTGCTTCACGATCTTTCATTGCTTGAATATAATCTTCAGTAACTGCACCAGCATCTACAAGTGCTTGTCCTGCTTTTTCAATTGCTGCGTTTTGGTCCTCAAAAGATTGGTTTAAAAAGATGTTTTCATTACTGAATAATTCAGTCATAATCGATCACTCCATTTTTAATATTTTTTTCGTTTCTTGAATAAAGGCTTGCTTCATACTGTTTTGCAATTCAATTGGGTTTTGCATTAAATCATCAATTCTATGCAAATTACAAGTAATAGTTTCTGATATAGCACTTACAACTTGAGAAGCTGGACTATTTTCAGGTAAAAACATGCTGATTAAATAGTTAATTTCCCTTGTTTGACCTGATGAAGTAATTGAAAGCGGCTTTTTCAATCGTGTAAATAAAATCATCGGCTTTTGAATCAGCGCATGTTTCATATGTGGTAGACCAATAGGATAGGGGTCTAAAACAATTTCTCTTTCCTCTGCATATTCTTTAAGCACTTGCTTAAATTGACTTTTACTTTCGATACTATGATTTTTACTTAGTTGCTTCAATAAATAATCTTGCCAGTTCGAAATCGCAGCATCATCAACTTGAACGTTATTGAGTACATCTAAATTATCACTTATTTGACTAACAACCAGGTCTACTGCTTCAGGTGTTGATTTTTCAGAGCCTTTTTGTGTTGTTTTATATTCTGACGAATATCTAGTATTTAAATAATTTGCTACGAAATTGACATCTTGATCTGGTAAAAGGGGATTTACTGTAATGTATGGTTCTTCGATATCTAAACCAATCGTAGAAATAATCCCGTCATAACTTTTCAAATTCAATTGCTTCAAATCGCTGAGTGAAGCTTGTGTTGTTTCACCGATTTCTGAAAAGGTTTGATTGAGCCGGGTGGCAAGTACTCTGCTCGTACCGATACCAGAACTGCAGACAACTAAAATATTTAAAGCTTTCTCTTTTAGATGTTTAATTGAACCTCCGAAATGCAGAACAACAAATGCAACCTCGCTGCTTGGAAAATTCAGTTCCGGCCAAACTTCAGCTAAACCCTGTTCAACGCTGTCATATAACCTGGCATATTTAGTGCGAATCATGTCGGTTAATGGATTATGTGTTTCAATATTGGCATTCAGTCGATTGATAGCAGGGATTAAATGTAATTTCAAACCTGACGCCAATGTAGGTTTATCATCAAATTCATATTGAGAATGCTGTTCTACATAAGCAATTAATTGTGAAATCTTATTATCATCACGAACTTGAATATTAGAGTTTTCTTCATCTTTTCTTCTTTTTGCTCCGCGTAAGTGAATTGTAATAAAGGCTATCTCTGCTGTATTGAACGACACTTGATAAATGATTGAAAGTTGTTCTGCCAGCGATGCTGCAACTTGATATTCTAAAGTATCTTTCACTGAATCATAAATATCTTGATCAATCGATACATTTTCGCCATGTTGAATACGTTCAATACTTAAAACAATGTGTACAGTTAAGGTAAGATAACTCGCTTCCGTTAATGTGTAAGGCAAAGCATCCAAATAATCCATTAGAATACGTTCGACTTGAAAGATATTTTCAAGTTCGACCATGGAAAGTTGAGAAACATTCAATGATTGATAGACAAAATGATTTTCAATCACAGAATAAACACTGGTACTGTTTAAATTAGTCACCATCATCTGACTCAGCATTTCACGTTTTTTAGCTTCAGAACCTGTTAATAAAACACCTGAACCGCGTTTACGTTCAATAGAGAGTTGATAATCTGCTGCTTCTGTTTCCATTTCATCTAGTATTTTAGAAAGGGTAGTAGAAGCAACACCAATTTCATGTGCTAAACTATATTGTTTTATTGGTAATTTACTTTGTATTAATGCATATAGGATAATTGCTTTTTGTTCTTCAGTTGTTAAATCAACAGCAGTCATTTGGTTAAGTTCAGTACGCAGTTGGCTTAAACTTTCTGAAGAAGCTTTCAATTGAACGCCTTTTTTAGGAATACGTTCAATTGAAATGTTCAATGCTTCTAAATCTTGCTCTAATGTTTTCAGTTCTCGATGTATCGTTCTTGAAGAAACTGCAAGTTGTTGGGCAATTTCATATATCGTAATGAATTGACCTTGGTATTTCATCAATAGTGTTACGATTTCTTTTTCTCTGTTGCTTAAAAACATAGGCATCACCTGCTTTTGGTCTTTTAAGGCACCTAATTAATCTTGATCTTCTTTTAAATTATTGATTAGTTCTTCATATCTTGGAGAATTCAAGAAGTTATCTACAGAAATATGAATCGCATCAGGAGACTGTTTAATTGCACGATCTGTTAATTTTTTTTGAGTGATAACAAGTTGTGCATTTTTCGGCAATTGGTTGATGGCTGTGTTTGTTACTTGGATATTTTCTAATCCAGCTTTTTTAAATTTATTTCGTAACATACTTGCGCCCATTGCACTTGAACCCATACCCGCATCACATGCGAAGATAACATGATCGACATTTTGATAGTTATGCGCATCAACATCTTCAGTGTTGTAATCATCTAGCAATTCATCACTATCTTTATCTTCAGCTTTATCAGATGCAGCAGTCGCAGTTGTTGTTTCAGCTGTTTTGCTTTCAGTAGTTTTATTGTCGTCTTTCGCACTTAGTTTTGAAGCCACACTTGATTTTTTACCTTTAGTGGCTTCCATTTTTGCTGTTGCATCTGCTAAATCTTGTTTAGGATCTTTTGTGAATTTCAAGATAAGTGCTGATACGATAAATGAAACAAGTGCTGCTAATACAACACCAGTCAACATGTGCAAGAATTCACCTTTAGGAGCGTTGATTGCATAAACAATAATCGAACCAGGAGATGCAGGCGTTTTGAAACCGAAGTCTAATAATGAATAAGTAGCGACACCAGTCATACCACCTAAAATTACGGCTACAAATAATAATGGTCTCATCAATACATATGGGAAGTAAATTTCATGAATACCACCGAAGAATTGAATAATCCCAGCACCATAAGATGTTGCTTTAGCAGTACCTTTACCGAAAATCATGTAAGCAATCAAGACACCAATACCTGGACCAGGGTTTGATTCAATCGTATAAAGAATAGATTGACCTGCATGTGCAGCTTGATCAGCACCGAGTGGTGTGAAAACGCCATGATTGATTGCATTATTTAAGAACACGATTTTAGCAGGTTCTACTAAAATACTTACTAGTGGTAATAAATGCGCATGTACTAAAGCTTCAACACCAACTGATAAAATATGCATGATGAATTTCATGATTGGTGCTAAAATTTCAAAACCGACGATTGTCATAATAAATCCGAGAATACCAGCAGAGAAGTTATTGAATAACATTTCGAATCCTTGTGGTGTTCTAGGTTGAACGAATTCATCAGTTTTTTTCATTAGCCAACCGACTAAAGGACCCATAATCATCGCACCTAATAACATTGGTGTATCTGGCAAAGCAACGATAACCCCCATTGTAGCCGTTGCTGCAATGATACCTCCGCGCAAGTCATGAATTAATCGGCCCCCGCTAAATGCAATAAGTAATGGAATAAGGTACGTAATCATAGGACCAGCAAGTTGTGCCAGATCTTTATTAGGGAACCATCCATTATCGATAAAGATAGCAGCGATAAACCCCCAAGCGATGAATGCACCGATATTCGGCATAATCATACTGCTTAAGAAAGAACCGAAAGCTTGGACTTTTCGTCCAATACCTTTACTTTCTTGTGAATTTGACATTGTTTCCACCTCTTTAATTTAAATTTGATATACATTTATTGTGAGGGGAGAAAGAATGAAACTCAATCTAAAGTAAATCAACGTTTGTCACAGAATTGTTGCCATTTGTAAAAGTGGATATATATTATAGAAGAAGTTTGTTTTAAGCTAATAATTTGAAATTGAAAAATACAAAATAATTAAATAAAAATGCTTGAAAGCGTATTCATTTTAAGTAAATGTTTGCATTTATGAAATAACTCATTGTAAAATAAATTATATTACGTGTGAAGGAGGATAGAGGTAGAATAAATAATTATAGCGCCCGTACAACTAAGGTGAGCAAAGCATTGATTTATAACTTATAACAGAAGTTTTAATAGCTTTTAAGCTGATGTTGTAGACGAGGAAGACAGTGATCGGATTATCGGCGGATGCTGTCTCGGATGAGGTCGTTCGTAAGTTTGCAAAGCAAAACACTGAGGCAACTTGGTGCACAAAGTTTGTAAACAGACCAAAGTATATATTTTTTTGAAGCGGAACTCATTACAAGGGGATTAGTACGCCATTTTTAAAATGTTTATGTGAGAAGAAACATTTTAAAAAGGCTTTATTTTGATGTTTTGCTATTGAATAAGTGAGAAGATTTGATACAAGCGAAAAAAGAATATTCCCCTGTCAAAAGGGTTACCGCAATTTTAAAATGCGGAGGAATTTTATTATGTGTGGAATCGTAGGATATATCGGGAAAGATAATGCTAAAGAAATTTTATTAAAAGGTTTAGAGAAATTAGAATACAGAGGTTATGACTCAGCAGGTATTGCTTTAGAAAATACTGATGGCGTAACAGTCTTTAAAGAAAAAGGTCGTATTGCTGACTTAAGAAATATTGCTGATGACAGTGATGTTGATGGCACTCTAGGAATTGGCCATACTCGTTGGGCTACACACGGTGTGCCTAATCATGAAAACTCTCATCCTCATCAGTCTGCAACGAAACGTTTTACATTGGTACACAATGGTGTAATTGAAAACTATGAAGAATTGCGTGATCAATATTTAGCAGATGTAAAATTCTTATCAGAAACTGATACTGAAGTTATTGTTCAATTGATTGAGCATTTTTCAAATAAAGGTCTTGCAACAGAAGAAGCATTTACTAAAGTTGTTAAATTATTGCATGGTTCTTATGCATTAGCTTTATTAGATGAAGAAGACAGTGATACTATTTATGTTGCTAAAAACAAATCACCATTATTGATTGGTGTTGGAGAAGACTTTAATGTTGTAGCTTCTGATGCATTAGCAATGTTACAAGTTACAAATGAATATAAAGAAATTCATGACCATGAGATTGTAATTGTTAAACGTGATGAAGTGATTATTAAAGATATCGATGGTAATGTACAAGATAGAGATACTTATACAGCTGAAATTGATGCATCTGATGCAGAAAAAGGTGTGTATGATCATTACATGCTCAAAGAAATTCATGAACAACCGGCTGTAATGCGTCGTATTATCCAAGAGTATCAAGATGATGAAGGCAACTTGAAAATGGACGATCAAATCATTGATGATGTAGCAAAAGCTGATCGTATTTATATTATTGCTGCAGGTACAAGTTATCATGCAGGATTAGTAGGTAAAGAATTCATTGAAAAATGGGCTGGTGTTCCGACTGAAGTACACGTTGCTTCTGAATTTGTTTACAATACACCGCTTTTATCTGAAAAACCATTATTCATCTACATTTCACAATCAGGTGAAACAGCAGATAGCCGTGCTGTATTAGTAGAAATGAAAAAACGCGGCCACAAATCACTTACAGTTACAAATGTACCTGGTTCAACATTATCACGTGAAGCAGATCATACATTACTATTACACGCAGGTCCTGAGATTGCTGTAGCGTCTACAAAAGCATATACTGCCCAAATTGCAGTGCTTTCAATTTTATCTCAAATCGTAGCTGAACGTCATGGTAAAGAAGCAACAATTGATTTATTACAAGAACTTGCAAAAGCTGCTAATGCAATGGAAGCGGTCGTAGACGATGCTGAATTTATGGAACAAATTGCAACTGATTATTTAGAAACAACACGTAATGCATTCTTTATCGGTCGTACAATTGATTATAACGTCAGCCTTGAAGGTGCATTGAAATTAAAAGAAATTTCATATATCCAAGCTGAAGGATTTGCTGGCGGCGAATTAAAACATGGTACTATTGCTTTAATCGAAGATAATACACCAGTTATCGCACTTGCAACACAAGAAAATGTAAACCTATCTATCCGCGGTAATGTGAAAGAAGTTGCTGCACGTGGTGCGCATACTTGCATCATTTCAATGGATGGCTTGAATAAAGCGGGAGACACTTATGTTATTCCTCAAATTAATGAATTATTGACACCATTAGTGTCAGTAGTGCCATTACAATTAATTTCATACTATGCTGCATTGCACCGTGGATTAGATGTTGATAAACCACGTAACTTAGCAAAATCAGTAACAGTTGAATAATTTTTGACATTAGCTGTCACTTCTAATGAGGTGACAGTTTTTTTTATTATGATTAGGTTGCTAAAAGACTATGAAAATGCCATAATCAAGGCGATAACTAGAACTTGGAGGACAAGAGATGGATAACGTACAAGCGATTTTTTTAGATATGGATGGTACGATACTGCAAGAAAATAACAAAGTATCAGATGAAACGGCTGAGGTAATTAAAAAATTACGTCAAGTTGGATATAAAGTATTTATCGCAACAGGTCGTTCTTTTGATGAAATTAAAAATTTAACACCAGAAGGTTTTGAAGTGGACGGTGTGATTTCTTCTAATGGTACACGCGGCGATGCAGAAGGAGAAATGATTTTTGCACATAGTTTAACTTATGATGCAGTACAAAAAATCATAAAAGAAGCAAAGGATAAACAGATTTATTATGAAGTGTTTCCATTCAGCGGCAAGCGTATGATTTTAAATGAAGATTATGATTGGATTACTAAGATGGTAGAAGGGGATACACCACCTAATAACGTTGGGATCAGTGAATGGAATTCACGTAAATCAGCGCTGGACGGTAATGTCAATTGGGTTGATGAAATCCCTGAAACAAAATTTTCTAAGATTTATATGTTTACACCGGATTTAGAAAAAATCACTGCTTTCAGAGAACATTTAATTGATGAAAAAGAAACGTTAAGTATTTCAGTTTCAAATTCATCTCGCTATAATGCGGAAACAATGGCTGCTGGTATTGATAAAGGTACAGGAATAAAAGAAATGATTGAGCATTTTAATATTCCACAATCTGCGACATTAGTGATAGGCGACAGTGATAATGATCGTTCAATGTTTGCATTCGGTCACTATACGGTCGCAATGAAAAATGCACGTCCTGAAATTCAAGCATTAGCTAAAGATGTTACATCATATGATAATGAAGAAAATGGGGCAGCACGTTATTTAGAAGAGCATTTCTTAAAATAAACAAAGAAGTCGGTAAAAACTATTGAGGTTTTCACCGACTTCTTTGTTTAAGGCTAGAATTAAATCCTAGCCTGCTTATTCAACTATTTTTTGAAGTCATCAGAACGTTCATCAACATCTTTTTTCTTATTTTTTAAATGATCAAATGTTGAATCTGAATATTCTTCTTTTGTTTCTTTTAAATCTTTTTCTTTGTTGTTTTTGTTAAATTTTTCTTCAACTTTTTCTTTTTCTTCTGAAGCTTTATTAGTTACATTGTCAGTTTTCTTATCTTTTTTGCTATTTTTATCTTTAGTTTTTTTAGAACCTTTTACAGCAGCTGAACCTTCAACTACTTTATCTCCAATTGTTTTAGATTTTTTATTTTTCTCTGGAGTAAAGTGTTCTGTTACTTTACTAAAGAATTGAACGATAGCCATTAAGTTTAAGTAATAAACTACAATTCGAATCACATACATGATTACAATCACAATATAAACTAGAATTTGAGCTAAATTTTGAGACATATGTTGTGTTGCAAGTACTACTAATTGTGGTATTGGATTAGAAAAGATAATTACAATTAAGTTTAATAAAATTAAGCCTAAGAATAATTTAAACCAAGAATGACGTCCATTTTTAAGTGATTTAAAACTTTGTTTTACGTCTTTGAAAGCACCTGCTTTGCGGTCTCTTAAATAAGCTGAAACATAAGCGATAACAATATAAGCAAAGAACCAAATAAATAATGACAAAATAAATGATGATAATGTCATTCCAATTAATTGAATTGTAATAATGGCCCCCATATTGCCACCGGTACTGCCCTGAAGACTAGAGAATAAAGATCGTAATAATGCACTGAATAATTGGTTAACAAAATAAACAATTATTGTTGTGATTAGTAATACTAATAAAGTAAATAACGCAAGTTTAACGCTTTTTAGATAGCTACCTTTTTTGAAAGCAGTAAATACATCTGTTAAATGTACATCTTCTTTATGAATTGCTTTATATACTACATTAATTGCACCAACGACTAATTGGAATCCCACAAATATAAATATGAGCAATGGTATAATCAAGGAAATGATAAGTGGTAATGCTGCTTGGAACATTGGACCTTGATACATCATTGACATCATAAACATTTGTAGTGCCTGTTGCACGGGCATTAATGTAAATGCAACGATTAAAATAAATACAAAGAATGTTAAAATGCTGAAAAGAGCAGTTTTAGCATTTTGAGGCTTTGCATTCTTAAAAGCTTCTTTGTAAAATGTAAACAATGGCTCGCACTCCTTTGATATGATATAAACACAATATCAAAAAAATGCGCGCTTTCAAATTAAAAAACAAAGTAATTGTAAAAATTGTTATTATTTAAGCAATTATAAACTAATATAAGGGTGATAGCATTGAAATTTGCAGTAATTACAGATATTCATGGAAACATGGATGCATTATCAGCAGTATTAAGAGATATTGATAGAAGAGGGGATATTGACCATATTTATAATTTAGGAGACGTTATAGGTATTGGTCATAATACAAATGAAGTATTGGGCATGGTAACTGCTAGAGACGATATCACTTCCATTGCAGGTAATCATGATGAGGCTATTATGTCTGTGATCAATAACACACCTTATCCAAATGATTTAAAAGATAAATTTAATGAACATCATCATTGGATAGCAGAGCATTTAAATCCTCAATATTATGAATTTCTAAATACTTTGCCTCGTGAATTTACATTAGATTTGTTAGGACAATCTGTATTAGGTATTCATTACGAAATTGAAAATGCAAAATTGGAAGATACAATAGATAAGATACCCTTCAGTCCAATTGTTGAACCGACTGCAGAACATATGAAATCTCTATTCGCAGATAAAGATGCAGATGTTATATTGTTTGGACACAATCATACATTGCATCATTTCGTTAATGAAGATACAGTATATTTTAATCCAGGATCAGTAGGGTTGAACCGTGCACCATATACTGTATATGGTATTGTTACAATTACGCCTGAACAATCAAATATTGAACAAGTTCGGGTAGCCTATGATAATACACGTTTTATAGACGGTTTTGAAGCTAAAGAAGTGCCAGGCAGAGCACTTATTTTTGATAAGTTTATACAATAAAAAGAATCCTTTGCATCACTATATATTAAAGTGAATGCAAAGGATTTTTTAATGTGCGATAGATAAATGTTCGCACAATGTTTTACTACTATGGTCATTATTTTTAGATTCTAATTGAATCGTCATATGGTTAATGTTTAAATCATTTAAGCGTATTTCTATGCGATGCAGTAGTTGCTCGCATTCTTCTATAGTCATCGAATCTTGAACGACAGCATGACAACTGAATGCATTTAAATCATTAGAAATCGTCCAAACATGACAATCATGAACATTTTCAATTTCTTTTTCTTTAAGAACTGAATTTACAACTTCATCAATGTTGATGTCTTTTGGAGTACCTTCCATCAAAATTGTTAGGGAATCTTTTATTAATCCATAACTGCTGCGTAATAAAAGAACTGATACCAACATACTGGCGATAGGGTCAGCAAGTGTAAAATTAAATAACCAAATTAATATGGCTGCAGCAATTGCGCCTACTGAACCAAGTAAATCACCTAATACATGCAAGAAAGCACCGCGCATATTAATATTATGATGTGTATCACCACCGCGCATCATTAACCATGCAACTATAACATTTACTATAAGCCCAATTATACTGATCATCAGCATTTCAGTCGACATCACTTCGGGAGGTTCGGCTATTCGGCGGATTGCTTCAATTAAGATACCGATACTAATTACGAAAAGCAGTACGCCATTGAATAAAGCAGCTAATATTTCAAAACGTTTATAGCCGAATGTCATTTCTGTTGTAGCGTGGCGTTCACCATATTTAAAAGCGAAAAGTGCTAAGCCTAATGAAAAAGCATCACTTAACATATGCACACCATCAGATAATAAGGCTAAACTATTAGCAAAATAGCCGCCAATAAGTTCAACAATCATGAAAATAGTGATAATTGCAAAAGAAAATGCTAATACACGCTTATTATCAGTGTGGACATGGTGGTGGTGATGGTGTTCATGTTCTGAATGACTCATACTATTACTTCCTTTCTTTTTCGTTAATTAGCAGGGTGTTCTGCATGATGAATGGCTTGATTCAAAAGTGTAACGACATGTTCATCGTTCAACCTATAAATTTTTGACTGACCTTGTCGTTGAGATTTTACTAATTCAGCGTTTTTTAATATTTTTAATTGATGAGAAACATTTGATTGAGAAAGTCCTAAAGCATGTGTAATATGACCTACACTAGAAGGACCTTGCTCTAATAAATGCATAATTCTAATGCGATTAGGTTCACTTAATGCTTTGAAAATATCGGTTACATTTGCTAATGTACTGGCTTTAAGTTCATGACTAGACATACTAGATCTCCTTAATATTAATATATGAATAACTATTCATATATAAAGATAATCCTATTTGAACTTAAAGTCAATATAATCATATTTAAAGCGAAGTTTAACAAAAATCTCTTATGGGAACTAATTAAATATATGACAACTTAAATTGAGGAGCGATTGATTTGAGTATTTTAGTATTAGGTGCAAACGGCGGCGTAGGTAAACAAATTGTTGCTAAATTAAAAGAAGAAAACAAAGAAGTGTCAGCAGCTTACCGAAAAGATGATCAAGTTGATAAAGCAATCGGCGAAGGATATGACGCAAGAAATGTAGATGTTGAGAAACATGAAATTGATGAATTAGCCGATAAATTCAAAGATATTGATCAACTTGTTTTTTCTGTCGGCTCAGGAGGCAGCACAGGAGACGATAAAACTATTATCGTTGACTTAGATGGGGCAGTTAAAGCAATCGAAGCAAGTAAAAAAGCCGGTGTTAAGCACTTTGTAATGGTATCTACTTATGATTCAAATCGTGAAGCTTTTGACAGCAGAAAAGATTTGAAACCATATACCATTGCAAAACATTATGCAGATAATCACCTACGAGATTCAGGATTAAAATATACAATTGTACACCCAGGTACATTAGAAAATGGTCCTGGTACTGGTAATGTTGACATCGCTGAACATTTTGATGGCGGTGGTTCAGTACCAAGAGAAGATGTAGCATCAGTTATTGTAGATGTTTTAGGAAACGAAAAATTCCAAGGCGGAGAGTTCCAAGTCATCAGCGGTTCTGAACCTATTGAAGATGCTTTAAATAATTATTACCAAAAACATTAATTTAAATCATTATAATGAAAGGATTTGGTTTAAATGAGTATTTTAGTTCTAGGAGCAAATGGTAAGATTGGTAAACAAATTGTATCTAAATTAAAAGATGATAATGAAGAAGTTATAGCAACTTATCGTAAAGATGAACAAATAAGTGAAGCTGAACAAAAAGGTTACAATGCTCGAAAAGTAGACGTTGAAAAAGATACTATTGATGATTTAGCAAATAGTTTTAAAGATGTAGATCAAGTCGTATTCTCAGTAGGTGCTGGCGGAGCTGGCAATGGTAAAGAAATTATCATTGATTTAGATGGTGCAGTCAAAGCTATCGAAGCCAGCAAAAAAGCTGGAGTTAAACATTTCTTAATGGTATCCACTTATGATTCAAGCCGTGAAGCCTTTGACAGTATCCCAGACTTGAAAACATATACTATTACAAAACACTATGCCGATGTTCATTTACGTGATTCAGGATTGTTCCACACAATTGTACATCCAGGATATTTAGATGATAAAGAAGGTACAGGAAAAGTAGATATTGCAGAACAGTTGTCAAATGTAGATTCTATATCAAGAGAAGATGTGGCATCAGTAATTGTGGATGTATTGGAAAATGAAAAATTCCAAGGCGGAGAATTTCAAATGATTAATGGGTCTGAACCCATTGAAAAAGCTTTAGAAGATTATTATAAAAATCATTGATTTAATAATTTATATTTAGTAATGAAGAAGAACATTTTGAGAAGGCCATTTTTGGTCTTCTCTTTTTTAATTATAGTAAGAGATACATAGGATTTGTTATACTTAATATAATAAAGCCGTGGGGGTAAATAATGAAAATTTCAAAGACAAAAATATATGAGAAAATTGCCGACATTATTTTAGAGCAAATAAAATCGGGTGAATATGCGGTCGGCGATAAATTGCCTTCCATTCAAGCATTATCAAAAGAGTATGGTGTAAGTGTCGCTTCAGTCAGAGAAGCCTTTAATGCTTTACGTACCATTGGAGTTATTGAGATTAAACAAGGCTATGGTACGTTTGTTACCCAAAAAGAACCTATTTTTTTCAATTTAGAGGAATCTTCATTAACACGTAAACAAGTTGAAGATTTGCTGGAGTTGAGAGAAATAGTAGAGTTAGCAACTGTAAAAAAAGCTGCAGCATTAGGAACGAAAGAAAATTTACTTGAAATGAAAAATGCTTTAGAAATGATGGAAAGCGCAGTGACAGATGGAACTTCAGGAGAAGCTGCAGATTTAAAATTCCATTTAGCAATCGCAAAAGCTGCTCATAATTCAATGTTATTTGATTTGATGAACAATATATCTGATGTGATTCAAGAAACAATGAAAGAAACGCGAAAGATGTATTTATTTAATAAACAAAGAACATTGAAACGATTATATGATGAGCATTTAAAAATATATGAAGCAATTCAAAAAAAGGATGCCGAAGCAGCAGAATACAATATGAGAAATCATTTAGAAGAAGTACAAGATACGATTTTGCAGAATATGAAATCAAAATAAACGGATTACTAATAATATAATAATGACAAAATCAAAAAGGGATATTTCAGATAAAAAACTTTCAAGTTTTAAATTTTAAAGAAGACTTGAAAGTTTTTTCTATTTTAAAAGACCTAAACTTTTTCCGTAGTTTAGGTCTTTGCGCAAATTTTTTATCGATCTGAATAACCAAGTTATTCATTTGACATTAATCATATTCATTACCTTATATGTAACACATGTTAAGAAATTATTAACATACTCCTATTATAACTGGTATATTGCGGTTTATACAAGCTATAAAAGTTATTTTTTGTAGAAAAAATTATGGAATTTTTTACTAGAAAATAAAAAGCAATATGAGATGAAATTCTTTAGTTAAAGAGATTTAGAATTCAACGTGTATTTCTTTATTCATTTGTAAATGTTTATTGAATACTACCCTCTATTGAAAAATCTTGTTATAATATTAAGGATAACGCATACATAAAATAGAAAGTTAGAAATAGCGCGTTTTAATTTTTGGAAACTCTTTCAAAATTTGATTTTACATAATACAGATAAACCAACTAATAAAGGTGGAGGTGGACAAATTCCATGCCATTGTTTTTGGAACCGATTTTTAAAGAACGAATCTGGGGCAGTGATAATTTAGAAAAATATGGCTATCAACTGCCAGAAAGAGATGTGGGAGAGGTATGGGCGATTTCCGCACATCAACATGGAGATAGTATCATCACGAATGGTCAATATTCGGATGAACCATTGAGTCGTGTTTGGGATGAACATAAAGAATTGTTTGGAGATTTTCCAACTGCTCAATTCCCGCTAATGGTAAAAATGATCGATGCTCAAGAGCCTCTATCTGTTCAAGAGCACCCTAATACGGCTTATGCGTATGAGCATGAAAATGGAGATTACGGTAAACAAGAGTGCTGGTATATTATTGAAGCTGAAGAAAATGCAGAGATTATTTATGGTCTGAACACGGATTCTAAAGAAAAGTTTATTGAAGCATTGGATGACGAAGCACATCAAGATTTATTTAAGCATATTCCTGTTAAAGCTGGGGATTTCTTTTTTATTCCTAATGGTATGGTACATGCTATTGGTAAAGGAATAACGGTTTACGAAGTAACACAATCTTCAGATGTAACTTATCGTATTTACGATTATGATCGTACAGATGAAGCGGGTAATAAGCGTGAAATGCATATTGAGAAAGCAAAAGATGTCGTTGAAGTTAGAGAAGAAAGTCCTAATGTTATACCTGATACTGAAATCATAGAGAATCATAAGCGAACACAATATATTTCCAATAACAGTTTTACTGTGGTGAAATGGGAAGTTACTGGAACTTTAAATTACATGAAACCAAGAGAATTTTGTCTCGTCACAATTTTGGATGGTGAAGGCACATTGGTAACTGATGGTGATATCTATGAATTGGAAAAAGGCAAAAGTTTTATTCTGACATCTGAAGATTTAGATAATATCTTTAAAGGTGATTTTACGATTATGATTACCTATGTTTAATTCATATCAGTGAAAAGAGGTGTGATGAATGCGTAAATTTCTATATTTAGCATTAATATGCGGGATATTATCAGGCGCTGGTATCTTTTTGAATTTTCCTAAATACCCTAATCTTGTCATTCCCGCAGCATTTTCTATACTTGGTATGATTTGTGCACTTATTACAGTTGCTGATAAGAAAACAAGTGGCATGTTGACGCTTGGAGGGGTACTCATTAATTTAATGCCTTTGTTGACCATATTTATGATGCCAAAATAATAATAGCTTGTCATGCTTTTTAGCATTTGATATAAATATCTAGAATAGTAGTTTGCAATATGAAGAAGGATTATCAGCCTGTACAAAAAATATTGCACTTAAAGAATTTTTTAAAGGAGTATCGATATGACTGAAGAAACAAATTATTTCTGGCTGAATTGCGGTTACAATCGCTGGAATCACAATGAACCGCTTGTAGGACAAACTACTTTATTTGAATCTGGTGCTCAATTCAACCCTACTCAAGGTTTTCGTGCATTTAAAAAGGCAAAAGCAGGCGATAAAGTCATTTTTTATCAAGTCCAAACAGATGCAGGGCTTTTAGGAAGCGGAGAAATTATCAGTGTCCAAACTGGTGCACAACATAAGATACGTGTTCAATTCCGTTTAACTGAAGCGTTAAAGCCGTTAACAGCAGACTATTTAAAACGTAGTGAAGCTTTAGAATTCCGAATCAATAATATGAAAGAAACATTATTTAATCAAATTTCACCAGAAGAATTTGATTTGATTGAAAGATTAGGCAAAGGTGCTGCACAAATTCCACGTTATTTCTTTTTAGCTGAAAATAAAGAATTTGAACCAGGTGAAACATATACGCTTTTTACACATACTTATAACGGTATAAAGCGAAATGGATATCATTATTATACGCAATTAGAAATCGGGGATAAAATTGTATTTTATAGTCGAGAACAAGATCATTCGGTGGTGGGTTTAGGAGAAGTGACACAACATCTTCGCGAATTGCCTCCTATTCCTGGCCGTACTAATAGTACTGCCATTGAAGTAAAATATAATGAAGATATTAATCCGGTCAGCTTATCAACTTTAAATAAGCATCCGCGTTTAAAAAACTTGTATTATCTTCAAGAAAATGCAAAACAAGCAATTGCTAGTATGTCACAAGCACAATTTGATGCTATATTAGAAATGAGCGAAAATAATGGCATGAAGTCGCAATTTGAAGCGGTTGGAAAAAATAATGTAATCGATAAAAACGATGATGATATAAAACCGTTTATACTATTAGTAATCAATGATAAAAACCGAGCAGAAGGTTTAAAAGCTGCTGAAAATTTATTGCAAAAAACGAATGCTAATCCAGTGATCACAAGTGGACATCCTGATTTCACTGAAGATATGCTTTATGGTAAATACTTGCCGAATGAAGCAGGTGCATTGTATTTCAGAGAAGGATTTATTACTGAATTAATGCCGAAAACAGATCGCAGTTACTTAGTAATTGATAATTTTAATCGTATTGATCCAGACATTTTCCAAACGTATATCAATGTTTTAGAAGGTTATGAAATGACATTACCTCGTTATAACCGTGATGGTACTATGATTAAATGGTCACGAAAAAAAGATTCATTTTATCACTTTAATCCGAATTGGCATATTATTGGCGTGACGTATGATTCTCTTGAAGAAATTAAAGAAAAATACTCTGAGCAATTTTTGAAATATGCACGTATCGTTAAAGTAAATCACGACTAGATAAAAGATTGACAACTGTGTCTTTTTAATGAAGACATAAGGTGTCAATCTTTTTTGTTTGTGTTGAAAAATTGCTCTGGAGGGTATGCATTATTTATACTAAATATAAGAGAAAAATAAAGGAGAGATTCGATTTATGCCAATTATTTATTATGATGCTAACTGTGTTTATTGTTATAACTATGCAATATGGTTGATTAGACATGGGTTATCTCCAAGCTATCAATTTGCAACATTAAAAGGGCCAGCAGGACAAGAATTAGAGCGTAAACATCCAGGTATTTTAGATATGAATACTGTTGTATTGCAAGAAGGTGAACATTTATATTTCAAATCTACAGCGATTGCAAAACTGTTAATGTCACTAACTCAAGATAAATGGATGGGTATCTTGCTCACATTAGTACCAAAACCTATTCGTAATTTTGGTTACGATTTATTCGCAAACAATCGTGATAAAATGTGGCATGCAGAATGGCAAAAGCCTAATGCTTATGAACAATCTTTCTTCATAGATTAAACAGAGACGAGGAAATCAACATGAAAAAAATAATTGTAATAGGAAGCGCTTCAATAGATTTAGTTGTACAAACAAATAAAATTCCAGATACAGGTGAAACAGTTTTAGGTGAAGCCTTTTTCACAACCCCAGGTGGAAAGGGTGCTAACCAAGCTGTTGCTGCTGCTCGTTTATATGATGAAGTTTATATGATTGGGGCTGTTGGCGATGATGTATATGGTCGTGAAATTCTGGATAATTTAATTAAAAATGGTGTAGATGTGTCACACATGGATGTGATTCAAAATGAAGTGAGCGGAACAGCGCATATTACATTGTTTGAAGAGGATAATCGTATTATTGTAGTACCTAGTGCCAATCAACACGTACTTCCTGAAACAGTTTTACCAAAGCTAGAAGAATTTACAAGTGGAGATATTATTTTGCTGCAACAAGAAATACCAGCCAAAACAGTAGAAGCAGTAATTAATTTTGCTTCAGAAAATGGTCTTAAAGTAATGTTGAATCCAGCACCATACAGAAAAATCAATGTCGATCTTGTAGATAAAGTTGATTGGTTGACGCCTAACGAAACAGAAAGTGCATTATTGTTTGAAGGAAAGATTGATAAAGGGTTAATAAGTTATCCGAATAAGTTGATTGTGACACAAGGCGCAAAAGGTGCAACTTATTATGACAATAAACTTATATTAGTTCCCGGAATTGAAAGAAAAGTAGTTGATACAACTGGCGCAGGAGATACTTTCAATGGTGCACTTGCAGTCGGATTAATTGAGAATAGAAACTTTAAAGATGCCATATTATTTGCTAATAAGGCAGCAAGTTTCTCTGTAACAGGTTTAGGCGCTCAAGGTGCAATGCCATACCGATCACAAATTGAATAAACTTATCAAAAGAGGGTATTTAAAAACCGTGGGGATATTAATAAGCAGTAAGTTCTTAATTAGAATTATTTTAATCTAAGCGCTAAATTCTCTTTACAGATTATAATTATTATCATATAATAGTTATTACAAAGAGAAAAACGACAACAACTTAAAGGAGCGATTATTTTTATGGCAAACAAACAAGATGTAGTAGATGTGTTAAATGAACAAGTAGCAAACTGGACAGTGTTATACACAAAAATTCATAATTTCCATTGGTTCGTTAAAGGACCTCATTTCTTCTCATTACATGTTAAATTTGAAGAATTATACAATGAAGCAAGTGAAACAATTGATGAATTAGCTGAACGTATTTTGGCTATTGGCGGTGCACCAATTGCTACTATGAAAAAAAGTTTAGATGTTGCTATTGTTGATGAAGCTGAATCAGAAGGTTCTGCTGAAGATATGGTAAACGCAATTTCTAAAGACTTCAGTAATATTTCTGACCAATTAGAAAAAGCAATTGAAGTAGCTGGAGATGCTGAAGATGATGTATCTCAAGATATGTTAATCGCATTGCAAACATCTGTAGATAAACATAACTGGATGTTCCAATCTTTCTTAGGTAAATAATCGTTCAAAAACGGTTGAAATATGGGCATATATCAAACCCTCACTTTTAAAATTTAAGTGAGGGTTTTTAATTTTGATAATATTTAAAGTTTTGTAAAGTATAGTTGACGAAAATAAGAAGTTTTGTATAATAAATTGCAGAAAGTATTTTGGAATAAATTGAAAAAATGTATATGAGAAGACGATTATTTTTTATAAAACAGTTATACATATAAATCATGACATTGATTAATAAACAAAGAATGGGGTTAAGCAAAATGAAGCAATACTTTGGTGGGATTTTAGCTGCTACAATGTTATTAAGTGGATGCGCTCAAAATGATGATGATGGCCAACAAAAAAATAAAAAAGAAGATGTCAAAACTGCTCAACATAATCAACAAAAAAATACTAAACATCAAGTGACACATAAAAATGGTGTTACAAAAGTTGATGGTATAATTTTTGTTAATAAATCAGTATCGATTTCAAAAGATTATAATAAAGGAGAAGATCCAGTTGCTAAAGCTCAATTAAATAAAATGATTGATGATGGCAGAAAAGCAGGTTTAAATATTATTTACAGAAGTGGTTTCAGATCTTACGCTGAACAGACCCAACTTTATAATGGGTATGTTCAACGTGACGGTAAAAAAGCAGCTGACAAATATAGTGCAGCACCTGGAACTTCTGAACATCAAACTGGATTGGCTTTTGATGTCGGTACGAATCCTAGTAACTCAGATTTCAAAACTTCATTCGGAAAAACGGCTGAAGGAAAATGGTTAGCTAAAAATGCATATAAATATGGATTCATTTTAAGATATCCAAAAGGCAAAGAAAATATAACAGGTTATCAATATGAACCGTGGCATTTCAGATATGTAGGCAAAAAAGATGCAAAAGCTATTCATGACAAGAATACTACGTTAGAAGAATATTTGAATTATGGATATAGTAAAAGTAAATAATTAAAAAACAGTGCGAACCGAAAAAAGTTCGCACTGTTTTTTATCGTTATTAAGCAATTTCTAATGCAATTTCCATCATTTGAGTAAAAGAGTTTTGGCGTTCTTCTGCAGTTGTTGCTTCATCACGTAAAATGTGATCACTTACAGTGAAAATACCTAAAGCTTTTTTACCAGCATAAGTTGCATTTAAGTATAGACCAGCAGATTCCATTTCAATACCTAAAATTCCCATTCGATGCCATTGATCATTAAAGGTAGGATCAGCATTATAGAAGGTATCAGATGAAAGCACATTACCAACATGTGTAGTTGCACCTAATTCATCAGCAGCTTTTTTAGCTTTTACCATTAAGTCGAAATCTCCAAGAGGAGCAAAGTGACCAGGAATATTGTATTGATCTACATAACTAGAGTTTGTAGAAGCACCTTGAGCAATAATAATATCGTATAAATTAACATCTTCTTGTAATGCACCACAAGAACCTACTCTGATAATTGTATCTACATCAAAAGTGTTGTAAAGTTCATAAGAATAGATTCCGATACTTGGAATCCCCATTCCGGAACCCATTACAGAAACTTCTTTACCTTTGTATGTTCCAGTGTATCCGAACATGTTTCGTACTTCGTTAAACTGTACAACATCTTCTAAATAGTTATCAGCAATATATTTTGCACGTAGCGGATCTCCTGGCATTAAAACAGTTTTAGCAATTTTAGCACCATTTGGTTGAATATGTGGTGTACCTTTTGTCATAAATAATCTGCTCCTTCATTAAAAAGAATATTTAATTTAAAGATAACATGAGAGGGCCTAATTTGCGAGAATAATAGTGTTTGCACATATATATGAGTTCAATTTGTGAAAGTTCATTTTTAGGAGAATGTCTTATATTTTAGTTAACTAAAATATTTGGTAAAATGAAAGACAAGAGGATAAAATAAATTAAGATAAATAGAAAAATTGGAGGAAATAATCCATGGATTTCGCAAAATATATTGATCATACATTATTAAAACCAGATGCTACATTAAATCAAATCGATAAATTAATTGATGAAGCAAAAGAGTATCATTTTAAATCTGTATGCATTAACCCAACATATGTTAAACATGCAGCTGAAGCTTTAAAGGATTCTGATGTATTGGTGTGCACAGTAATTGGGTTCCCATTAGGTGCGAATACTTCTGCTACTAAAGCCTTTGAAGTTGAAGATGCCATAAAAAATGGTGCAGACGAATTAGATATGGTTATTAATATCGGTGCTTTAAAAGATGGACGTTATGATGAAGTGAAAGAAGATATTGAAGCTGTTGTAGAAGCTTCAGGAGACCATACAGTCAAAGTTATTATTGAAACAGTATTATTAACAGACGAAGAAAAAAGAAAAGCTTCAGAAATTAGTAAAGAGGCAGGCGCTGATTTTGTAAAAACTTCTACTGGTTTTGCAGGTGGTGGTGCTACTGTTGAAGATGTTAAGCTGATGAAAGAAGTAGTTGGCGATGATTTAGAAGTAAAAGCTTCGGGCGGCGTACGTAATTTAGAAGATTTTAAAGCAATGATAGAAGCAGGCGCAACACGTGTAGGCGCTAGTGCAGGTGTCCAAATTATTCAAGGATTAGAATCTGATTCAGACTATTAATAGAATTTATTACAAAGCATACTTTTTTTCGGAAAAGGTATGCTTTTTTAGACTTCACATATAATCACGTAAATATTTGTAATTACTATATTGTGTACTCTATAAAGTAGTGGTAACCTAAAAACGATGTTAAATCACCAAAGGAGTAACAACATGTATTTTACAACATTAACAACAGAAGAGTTTGAACAGTTTACAAAAGAGAATTTTTCACATTATACGCAATCTTCAAGACATCATCAATATAGAAATATAAATCAAAAAGATAGTCATTTAGTTGGGGTAAAGGACAGTAGTGACAATGTTATTGCAGCTTGTCTTTTAACTGAAGCAAGATGTTTAAGGTTTTTTAAATATTTTTATACACACAGAGGCCCTGTGATGGATTATAACAATATAAGTTTAGTAAAATATTTTTTTGCTTCGCTTACAAAATATTTGAAGAAGCAAAAATGCGTTTATGTATTGGTAGACCCGTATTTGCTTGAAAGTATCAGAGAGACAGATGGAGAAATAATCGAGCAGTATGATAATCAATTATTAATAAAGGAATTAGCTAAATTAGGATATATTCATCAAGGGTATTCAGTAGGATACTCACAAATGAGCCAAATCAGATGGTTATCTGTATTGGATTTAAAAGACAAAACAGAGACACAAATTTTAAATGAAATGGACTATCAAACACGTAGAAATATTAAAAAAACATACGAAATGGGTGTACAAGTCAGAACCTTATCTATAGATGAAACCCCTGTATTTTTTGAATTGTTCAGAATGGCAGAAGAAAAACACGGGTTTAAATTCCGAGAATTAGATTATTTTAAACAAATGCAAAAAACATATGGAAATCATGCTTTCTTAAAATTGGCTTTCGTTGATTTACACAACTACTTAAATAAATTAAATGAGAAACAGACTGAGTTAGTGTTAGAGTTGAATAAAATTAATAGTAAGCTAATGGAAAACCCTAATTCTAAAAAGACAAAAAGCAAATTAAATCAACTCAAACAACAAGCTGAAAGTAATAACCGGAAAATAAATGAAACAAAAGATTTAATTAGTACAAAAGGTAATACTTTAAATTTAGCAGCTGCTTTATATTTGTATAATGAACATGAAGTCTATTATTTATCAAGTGGATCTAACCCAGAATATAATCAATTTATGGGTGCTTATAGACTTCAATGGGAAATGATTAAATTTGCTAAAAAGAATAAGATAGATCGTTATAATTTTTATGGAATTACTGGAGATTTCTCTGAAAACGCAGAAGACTATGGGGTACAAAGATTTAAAGAAGGTTTCAATGCGCATGTCGAGGAATACATAGGAGACTTTGTAAAACCTGTTCATCCGTTAATTTATAAATTGTATCGATTCACTGAAAAAGTACGTAATAAATAGATATGTATTGAAATGAGACAAAAGTAGACTTTTTTGTCTCATTTCTTTTAAAAATTTAAAATTAAAAAGAAACTGATTTTTTAAATTTATCTCAATTTTATTTTGGAAAACACTTTAACTTATACTGAGTTATGCTAAAATAAGCAAGAAGAACATTGTTTTGCTATTGAATAGCGGAATGATTTCTTACATTAATAAAAATGATAAATGAAATGATGTACATTTCGCTTCATTTAGTATTACGAGATACATATGTTAGCTCAAATATAAAGAAAATTGCTGCTTATATGGGTTAACGAGCTTCAACAAAAAAGAAAACCTTTGAGGTATCGTCAAAACTGTTAAATGAAGACAGTTAATTTAAACCATAAAAATGATATGTGATGCTAATAAGTGCATTGTTAGAGTTTATTATTTGGATGGAGGTTTTTATGAATTTGTTGAAGCAATACTTTAATACGCCTAAAATGCCGCTAGTTTTCTACTATACGCCGTATGTCGCTGTCCATGTGGTTATGGTATTTAATTTGTTAGCTGATAATGCAGGCTTTTTAAGATGGTTTTGGACAATTTTTACTTTCTTATTAGGTAGTTATACTTATGCGTGGTTAAGTGATTATATGCTATATACTAGTCAAAATAATTTTGTACGGTATATATTTGCAAAAAGTGTCATTTTCAGAAGCGATTTTGGTACTATTGTAAAAAATGCACATGCAACGAATAAACAAAATAGAGCATTTAAAATAGAAGGTAATAAAATTAGAGAAGATAATATGTTGTATGTTAAAAGAACTTTCGTTTCTATAGTAGGAAACGTTATAGGTAAGTTCATACTAGCATTTCTACTATATCCGATATTTATTATTTCGATTTTCACACACCCAATCATAATTAAAAAATATAAAGAAGTTGCGTTGCAAGAAGAACAAAGTGGAATGCAGTAATAATAGATTTAGTAAAAGGCCATTGTTACAGATGCCTCTGAATATAAAAAAGACTCAGGTAATGAAATATTTTCACTACCTGAGTCTTCATTTATTAAACATAAAATTAAGCATTATTCACTGAAAATTTTGTCCCATTGATCTCTTTTATCTAAGAAATCTTGAGCAATTTCTTTCGCACCTTCTAGTGAGTGACTTGCTGCCCAACCACATTGAACTTCGTTGCATGCTGGTACTTCATCTGCTGCTAGAACATCTTTTAAAGTTGCTTCAATAATATTTAAAACATCTTCATAATCATCATGATTGATTAAAGAAACATAAAATCCTGTTTGGCAACCCATAGGGCTCAAATCAACCACTTTATCAGTGTGGTTTCTAATATTTTCAGCCATTAAGTGTTCTAATGAATGCAATCCTGGCATTTTCATGTGTTCTTTATTAGGCTGTTTGAAACGAATATCATATTTTTTGATTACATCACCGTTTGCGCCTTCTACTGTTCCAGCTAAACGTACGAATGGTGCAACAACTTTAGTGTGGTCTAAATTGAAACTTTCAACGTTCATTTTTGGCATAACATAAATCCTCCTCTAGTTCTTTAAGTTAATTGTAACAAGCAAAAGGCGCTTTTACAATTTGTATGACTCAATTTCACAGTTTAAGTTGATAAGTTTACTCGGAATAAATTTATTAAATTTTCGAAAAAGTAATGACAAAGGCCAGAAAAAGCATTAAAATGTTTATTAATCGATTTTACAGATAAAGATATAATCATGAGGTTGAAAGCTAAAAACGAGAGTTCCCATAAACTTTCGATACTCAACAGATTTATAACTTTTGAATAAAGGGAGCCATGTGAAATGTCAGTTGAAAGAGAAGTTGAACAGTTTATTAAAAATAAAGAGTCAGAATTTATAGATATTAGTCATAGAATTCATGAACGTCCAGAACTAGGAAACCAAGAAGTATTTGCTTCTGGGTTATTAATGCAAGAACTTACGAAATATGGATTTGAAATTGAACAAGATATTGCAGGACATCCAACTGGTTTTATTGCTGAATACAATAGTCACAAACCAGGTCCCACAATTGGCTTCCTTGCTGAATATGATGCCTTACCAGGACTTGGACATGCTTGTGGTCATAATGTTATTGGTACTACAAGTGTGTTAGCAGGTATTGCTTTAAAAGAAGTCATTGATGAGGTAGGGGGCAAAGTAGTTGTCCTCGGTTGTCCAGCTGAAGAAGGCGGCGAAAATGGGAGTGCCAAAGCTAGTTATGTAAAAGCAGCCGTTATTGATCAATTGGATGTTGCTTTAATGTTGCATCCAGGCAATGAGACATATAAAACAATTAATACATTAGCAGTAGATGTGTTGGATATAAAATTTTACGGACGCAGTGCACATGCATCAGAAAATGCTAATGAGGCAATTAATGCATTAGATGCAATGGTTAGTTTCTTTAATGGTATTGCACAACTCAGACAGCAAATTAAAAAAGGTGAACGTGTGCACGGGGTTATTTTAGATGGCGGCCAGGCAGCTAATATTATCCCTGATTTTACTCACGCACGTTTTTATACTAGATCACGAACACGCAAAGATTTAGACTTTTTAACAAAGCGCGTGGGTCAAATTGCACAAGGTGCAGCAGTTCAAACAGGCTGTGATTATGAATGTAAACCTATTCAAAATGGTGTGAATGAATTTATTTTGACGCCAACATTAGATGAATTATTTGCTTACTATGCTAAAAAGTATGGAGAAGAAGTCAGTGAGGATGATTTTGGGTATGGTTCAACAGATACAGGTAATGTCAGTCATGTTGTACCGACATTGCATGCGCATATTAAAATTGGACCAAGTAACTTAGTTGGACACACTTATAAATTTAAAGAAGCTGCAGCAAGTGAGCACGGGGACAGTGCATTAATCAAAGGAGCAACAATTTTAACTCGCATGGCGCTTGATTTGATTTCTAATAATGAATTATTGAGAGAAATTAAAGAGCAGCATGTCCGTAAAGTGAAGAAAGCTTCTTTGAAAGAGTTCCGTAAACATTCTGAACAACCAAAAGTAACATTAAGTGATTTATATGAGGACGATATTGTCTATACATCCCGACCTTCATATGTTTCAAACCCTTGGTTAGAACCAGATGAACATCAATCTAACTTCTTAACTGGACGTGAATTGCTCATTGCAAATAAGATGCCAGTCATTGTTCATGAAGCAAGTGTTACGAATAAGCTTAAACAACTTTTTGATGAAGTAGGCAAAGAAGTGCCGAATAATGTTTATAAGTTCCATAACCAAGCGAGTTATGAACATTTATTGCAATCGTTAACAAAAGAAGATCAAAAGAAGATTTATTTCCAATATGTGCATAGTGAAGATTTAGTGGCTAAAGAAGATTATGCATTAGATAAAGATGTATTTGTGGCTTTGAATAACAAAGCTCGTATTCCTGAGTGGACAGCCGGTAAATATCTGCCTAAGCGCCAAATAGTAGAAATTGAAGAATTTGAAGCAGCAGTTCGTGATTGGGACTTCCCGCTTGTGTTGAAACCGGGGGATGATTTACCAACAGCTGGCGGATATGGTGTGATGATTTGTTATAATCAAGAAGATCTAGACAAAGCTATCAAAAGAATTAATAATGCAGTCGAAGAGACAGATACAATTATTATCGAACAAAAAATTGAGGCAATTGCCAACTACTGTGTACAGTTTGCTTATTCTGAACAGTTAGGTTTGAAATATTTAGGTACCACTGA
Source organism: Staphylococcus condimenti (assembly GCF_001618885.1). Taxonomy (NCBI): domain Bacteria; kingdom Bacillati; phylum Bacillota; class Bacilli; order Caryophanales; family Staphylococcaceae; genus Staphylococcus; species Staphylococcus condimenti. Next base: position 2,503,449 of record NZ_CP015114.1, read on the forward strand.
ACAGTTAACGAATAAATATGGCTTCTATAATGGTAATCAAAGCGTTCCGGTAGATGAGGTGCCGCAAGCGGTGATTGAAGCAGGACGAGAAATCATGGAAATCGGTGTTGAAAAAGGTTTCTATGGTGTAGGCGGTTTTGATTTACTGTTTGATAAATATGGAGATGTGTATGCAATTGATTTGAATTTCCGACAAAACGGTTCAACAAGTATGTTGTTGTTAGATGACGAATTATCTGGAGCAAACCATAAATTCTATAGTTATTTTGCAAATGGCGACAACACTAAATTTTTCCGTACTATTATGAAATATGTACGACAAGGTAAAATTTATCCGTTGTCATATTATGATGGAGATTGGTATGGTAAAAATAAAGTGAACTCACGTTTTGCTTGTATCTGGCACGGTAGCAGTCGTGAAGAAGTTGAACAAAATGAACGTGCTTTCTTAAAAGAATTAGAATAGTGAAAATATAAACCAGCAGATAAGTCTGTTGGTTTATATATTATGGTTTCAACGATGTTCCATTGACTGATATGCGATATTATCATATATTTGGGATGATAAACATCAATAGAGAAAGTGGGTTTGTTATGGAATATAAATATGAAGCATTTTTTAAGGATTTACTTGTCAATGAAACTTACTATATTGCTGTAAAGAATAAGAAGATGGTAAGAAAAGAAGTAGATGGCAAAAATTATCCTTGCTTTTGGACTGAAAAAAGCCTAGCAGAAGAGTTTTTCAAAGATAATCATCAAAGCTACGATAAAATTATTTCACGAGACATCGATCGATTTGTAACAAGTGAAATGGATGATTTATTTGATAAAGGTGATGAAGTACTTGTTAATGTTACTGATAAAGTTCAAGGTCATTTTATCGATATTTATGATTTTACTAAGCAATTAATGACTGAACTTGATCGTATTCGTACAGTTGAGTTTTCACGTATTACAGCAAGTACTGATGAAGTATTTGGTTTAACTGACAAAGGCAGCAAACATTTTATTATTATCAGTGAAAATGGAGAAAGCAAACCTAATATTATGCCAGTATGGAGCAACTATAAATCCGCTGAAAAAGTACGCGATGAAGACTTTGAAGAATGTGAAGTTCGCGAAGTAGAAGGAGAAGTTTTCAGCGACTGGCTAGAAAAATTAAGAGACAATGACGAAGGGGTAGGTATTAATCTTAAACCTGGTGTTGTTGGAACGATTGTCTCAGCACAAACTTTAAAAAATGAACTTTCATATTAAAAAACAAATCCGCAACCTTAATAAAGGCTGCGGGTTTTTTCTTATTCATCACCGAGGTAAACACTGCCAAGTGCGCCGGAAAAGGCACCATATTCGATATAGAAAGGTTTGAATCCACGTAAAACAGTATAGTCTTCTACGACCTTGCGGAGAAGCGGATTATTATTAAATGAAGAACCGATATATACTACGTTTTCAGTATCGAATTCACGTGCAAGCGTAATTGCCATTGTTGTTACAACTTCACCGACAACGCCCATTACAGAAGCTAGTTTATCAGCAGAAGATAGATCCTTATCCAAGTTATGCAAAACGTGCCCGAAGTTAGAAGCTGTTAAATCTCCAGAGATAGGTGGTTCGCTGTTTTTATAAATATGTTTAACTTTCAAGTCTATAAATTCTCTATCACCTTGTTGTGCTGTATCAGTAAGTTCAGTATAGTCTGAAAGACCAGATAATAAGTAACCTAACCCTTGTATCATGCCGCCGCCAGCACCAATACCGCCAACACGTTTTTGTGATTTGCCATCTGAAAAGTGAAGAGAAGTACCAGTTCCGACATTTGCAAAAATATAATTGTCTAAGAAATGGCCTTGTTCTTCTAATAGAACTTCTAGACCTTTAGAAGAAGCATCAAATTCTACAAATTCTTGGGAAGGAAAGTTCAGTTGGCTTTGTATTAATTTAGCTTTACCGCCTGTTAAAGTTACATTAGTACACGTTTGATTGTTCAACCAATCTACCACTTTATCTAAATTGAAAGAAAGTTCAGTTCGGAATGTACGTTCATCATTGCTGATTTCTACAATTTTAATTAAAGTTCCGCCAGCATCAATACCAATTTTCATAGATTTCACCTCATAAATATGTATATCTCATAATCATTAATAGTATAATCAAATAGAAAAGAAAAAACAAAGTTAAGGGGGATAAATGATGCAATTAAGTCCGTATATCATTGTAAATGATGTTAAAAAAGCAGCCGACTTTTACAATTCAGTATTTGGCGGGGAGATAATCATACTAAATCAGCAAAAAAATAAAATTTTGCATGCCGAAGTTCAAATTGATGAAAGTACTGTTTTGCATTTGTCGAGCAATTATGGAAAGCCGTTCAGTAATGAGAATGTAAATTTGATTCTTACTTTTGATGATTTAGAAAAAGAGCAACGTGTATATAATGATTTAAGTAAAAATGGAGATCCGCATATGCCGCTTGCTGAAACATTCTTTAATTCAATGCATGGTCAAGTTAGAGACCAATATGGTATTAACTGGTTGATGAACTGTTTTTTAAATAAAAAATAGGGTACTTTCAACACAAGTAGGTCACCGAATGTGAAGGATAATAGAAATGACTAGGGGTTAAATAAATGAAACACAGCAAAAAATATGACGATATTACAATCAAACCATATGAACAAAAGTATTATCACAATGTTTTAGAATTTGAACTATCAGAACGCCAACAAATATACTCATCACTTCCCATTCAAGTGTTGGAAGATGCTATAGAAGATGAGAATCGTATTGCGAATATCGCAATTAATAAAGATAAAGAAGTGATTGGTTTTTTCGTTTTGCATCAATATTATCAGCATGAGGGATACGATACACCTGAAAATGTAGTGTATATCCGTTCGTTATCAATTAATGAGAAGTTCCAAGGAAATGGTTATGGCACTAAAATAATGATGAATCTTCCAGATTATGTACAATCTCTGTATAGTGATTTTAATCATTTGTATTTAGTGGTAGATGCAGAAAATCAGGCGGCTTGGAATGTGTATGAACGCGCAGGTTTCATGCATGCTGCTACAAAAGAAGAAGGCCCAATTGGAAAAGAACGCCTTTATTACTTAGATTTAGACTCAAAGTATGTATCATCTTTGAAATTGATTGCGCCAGAAGAACAACCGGATAGGGAAATAGATACTGTGAATCTAATTCTTGATGGAGAAAAAGTTGGTTTTATTGCTTTACAAGCAACAAACAGTCGAATGCATATCCGTGGAATAGAAGTATACGAACAATTTCGCAATCAAGGTATTGCTGAAAGTGCACTTCGACAACTTGCAACTTATGTACGAAAAAATTATCCTTCGATTAATGCATTAGATATTATTTTATTTGGGGAACATAATGAGTTAAAACCATTATGTATGAATAGTAATTTTGTAGAAACCCTCCAAACCGAAGACTATGTGAAATATGAAAAATATATTGTCTATTAAGAGAAAGTAATGCAATGCCATTGCGAAAAGCGATATTGTCATTTATAATTTAATTTTGTTAACATGGATATCAAGAAATTTTATGAATAGACTGATAAAGAAAGCCTTTGAAAGGAAGTTATTAAATAATGAAAATTCAAGACTACACTAAAGAAATGGTAGACGAAAAATCATTTATCGATATGGCTCATACGTTATTAGAAGAAAAAGGCACTACAATGAACTTGTATGATATTATTGATGAATTTAAAGCGTTAGGTCATTATGAAGACAATGAACATTTAGAAAACCGTATTGTTCAATTCTATACTGACTTAAATACTGATGGCCGCTTCCTTAATGTTGGAGAAAACAACTGGGGATTACGTGATTGGTACTCAGTAGATGACATTGAAGAAAAAATTGCACCAACAATCCAAAAATTCGATATCTTAGATGAAGATGACGAAGAAGATAAAAATCTAAAACTTCTTGGTGAAGAAGAAGAAGAAATTGATGATCAAGAAACAGCAGAAGCAGATGCTGAAGATGATGATGAAGATTTAGATGATCCTCAAGACGAAGAAGAAATTAACGGTTCTGATATCGTTATTGAAGAGGATAAAGACGAATTAGACGAAGCAGAAGAGTTGTTCGAAGAAGAAGAAGACTTCAACGATGATGCGGATGACGATAAAATTTAATTGACTTTTTCTGTAAAAATGATAGAATTTTATTCGGGCTCCTTTAATTAGGACAACGTGTATAAACTATACGCTCCCCCTTTACATGTGATGTGAGAGGGAGCGTTTTTTTATTTTATTAAACAGGTGAATCAGCATTTAAGACAGAAATATCGTATTAAGGTATTGTCTTAAGTTAAAAAGAAGCATAGACAAGTATAAAAGTAAATTAATTTGTGATTAATAGTAGGAGGATATAAAACATGACTAAGTTCATTTTTGTAACTGGTGGGGTTGTTTCCTCATTAGGTAAAGGGATTACTGCAGCATCTTTAGGTAGATTATTAAAAGACAGAGGACTTTCTGTCACTATTCAAAAATTCGACCCGTATTTGAACGTGGATCCAGGTACAATGAGTCCTTATCAACACGGTGAGGTTTTTGTAACAGACGATGGCGCGGAAACAGATTTAGACTTAGGCCACTATGAGCGTTTTATCGATATTAACTTAAATAAATATTCAAACGTAACAGCAGGTAAAGTTTATTCTCATGTTTTGAAAAAAGAACGACGCGGTGATTACTTAGGCGGTACGGTTCAAGTAATTCCGCATATTACAAACGAAATCAAAGAACGTTTATTATTAGCAGGGGAAAGTACTAAAGCAGATGTTGTTATTACTGAAATCGGCGGTACAACTGGGGATATCGAATCGCTGCCATTTATTGAAGCAATCCGTCAAATCCGTAGTGACTTAGGTCGAGAAAATGTAATGTATATCCATTGTACGTTATTACCATTCATTAAAGCTGCAGGCGAAATGAAAACAAAACCTACACAACACAGTGTTAAAGAATTACGCGGCTTAGGTATTCAACCTGATTTAATCGTAGTTAGAACAGAGTATGAAATGACACAAGATTTAAAAGATAAAATTGCTTTATTCTGTGATATCCCAGAACAAAATGTAATTGAATGCCGTGATGCAGAATCTCTATATGAAATTCCATTACAATTAAGCAAACAACATATGGATGACTTAGTTATTAAACGATTAGATTTAAATGCTAAATATGAAACGCAGTTAGATGAATGGAAACATTTATTGGATGTTGTAAATCACCTTGACGGTAAAATTACAATTGGTCTAGTTGGTAAATACGTGAGCTTGCAAGATGCTTACTTATCAGTAGTTGAAGCATTGAAACATGCAGGTTATCCGCTTCACAAAGACATCAATGTTAAATGGATTGATTCAAGTGAAGTAACTGATGAAAATGCAGCTGAGTACTTAAAAGATGTTGATGGTATTTTAGTACCAGGCGGATTTGGTTTCCGTGCAAGCGAAGGTAAAATTTCCGCGATTCGATATGCACGTGAAAACAATGTGCCATACTTCGGTATTTGTTTAGGTATGCAGTTAGCAACAGTAGAATTTGCACGTAATGTACTTGGCTTAGAAGGGGCACATTCAGCAGAACTTGATCCAGAAACACCTTATCCAGTGATTGACTTGCTTCCTGAACAAAAAGACATTGAAGATTTAGGCGGTACTTTACGATTAGGATTATATCCAAGTGAAGTTAAAGAAGGTACTTTAGCATATGATATTTACGGTAAAAAAGAAATCGAAGAAAGACACCGTCACCGTTATGAATTTAATAATGATTACCGTGAACAAATGGAAGAAAATGGCTTGGTATTCTCAGGTGTCAGCCCAGACGGCCGTCGAATTGAAATGGTAGAATTGCCGAAAAATGATTTCTTCTTTGCGTGTCAATTCCACCCAGAATTCTTATCACGTCCAAATCGTCCGCAACCTATTTTCAAAGCATTTATCGAAGCGGCGAATAAATATAAAGAAGCAAAAGAAAATAAATAATCATGCATATAAAAACGCATCTCCTTTTCAAATCGGGAGATGCGTTTATTTATGCTTCAGGATCTAAATCTAAATCACGAATCATTTCGACCATTTGAGTGTAAATCTCATAATAAATATAATTCAATGCCATTGGATGGGGTTGAACAACTTTATCATAATCTTCTGTATAAACAATTGGCCGAGGTGTATTCAAGTTAATATAATGCAATAAATGATCTGGAATTTCGACTTCTTTGTTTTTATTACAAATCAGAACGAAATCAGCATCTAAATCAATTAAAGTTTGCGTATCATTTTGTACTTCTTCTGTATAAAAAGGTGCAAACAGCAATACGCGATCTGTAGTATCTAATTCGTTGAAATGGTCTAAGTCAGCTAACAAACGACTTGATTCCAATTTTTCATGACTTTGTGTTATATAGCTTTCGAAAAATTTTAAGTCATCATATCCTTTAACATAGACATTTCCTTCACCGCCGATTGCTTGAATCAAACATTGAGCAGCCATTTGAATGTCTAAAGATTGGTTGTTGATACGATTAAAAATACCTGTCAGCTGGGTTTGTAGTATATTTGCCATGATTTCCTCCACTATTTAATCTCTCCATATATTTTAAAGTAGAAAATAATGTAATTCAATCTTCTGAATGATGTATTACGAGGTATAAAATTCGGGTAGTGTATTACAACACATTGCTTTAATAAGAGTAATGGTTAGAAAATGAAAACGATATAAAAACTGAATACGTTTTCATTTGAAAATTCACACAAATTTATCAATTAAAACCGCTTACATTGTTTTTTACAATGCATTTAAGGGGTTATTTTGATATACTTAAAGTGTAAAAATCACGTGCGCGACGCACTCAAGGAGGAACTTTCATGCCTTTAGTTTCAATGAAAGAAATGTTAATCGATGCGAAAGAAAAAGGTTATGCTGTTGGTCAATATAACCTGAACAACCTAGAATTCACTCAAGCAATTCTAGAAGCTTCACAAGAACAAAATGCACCAGTTATCTTAGGTGTATCAGAAGGTGCAGCTCGTTATATGAGCGGTTTCTACACTGTAGTAAAAATGGTTGAAGGATTATTACACGACCTTAAAATTACAGTACCAGTTGCAATTCACTTAGATCACGGTTCAAGCTTCGAAAAATGTAAAGAAGCAATTGATGCTGGTTTCACATCAGTAATGATTGATGCTTCTCACAGCCCATTTGAAGAAAACATCGAAACTACTAAAAAAGTAGTTGAATATGCTCATGAACGCGGTGTTTCTGTAGAAGCTGAATTAGGTACTGTAGGTGGACAAGAAGATGACGTTGTAGCTGACGGTGTTATCTATGCAGATCCTAAAGAGTGTCAAGAATTGGTTGAAAAAACTGGAATCGATACATTAGCTCCAGCATTAGGTTCTGTTCACGGTCCTTACAAAGGTGAACCAAACTTAGGCTTCAAAGAAATGGAAGAAATCGGAGAATCAACTGGCTTACCATTAGTATTACACGGTGGTACTGGTATCCCAACTAAAGATATCCAAAAATCTATTTCTTTAGGAACAGCTAAAATCAATGTTAATACTGAAAACCAAATTGCTTCTGCTAAAGCAGTTCGTGAAGTATTAAACAACGATAAAGAAGTTTACGATCCTCGTAAATATTTAGGACCAGCTCGTGAAGCTATCAAAGCTACTGTAACTGGCAAAATTAAAGAGTTTGGTACTTCTAACCGCGCTTAATCAACTTAGGCATTTCAATCAAGAGAGCATCTTTAGAAGGTGCTCTTTTTTCGTGCGTCGCGATAAGGAAATTAATAAGGTTAAAGTACTGTTATAAAAATTTAAATTGCAATTAGAGTAATTTCGCAACCAAATTACAATTATTTTCTAGTGAAATAATTTTACAGTTCTAATGTGCTTTATGCTATAATGTCTAAAGTGATTTAAGCAATAAACTACGATAATTTATATGTATGTTCAAACCTAAATATCATAAGGTACATAACTTATATTGAAGAAAACTTTTAATATAAATTATATGAGATAGTTTCATCGAGGAAACTAATATTTTTTCGAAGTGATAATACTATAACTCATATTTTTATATTATAATCAAATAGAGCGATTACAAATAGAAACTATCGGATTAATAAATTGGAAGATGACCATAAGATAAGTCATTGAAGGTGGGGCAAGTGTTTATCGTTTTGATAACTGCTTGTAAAGTGAAGGATTAAAGATTGAATGAAAAAGGAGAACAAAGGATGGCTCAAGAAGTAATAAAAATCAGAGGCGGGCAGCCATTAAATGGAAAAATTAAAATCAACGGTGCTAAAAATAGTGCGGTTGCAATTATTCCTGCAGCATTATTAGCAGAAGATGTTGTGACATTGGAAGGTCTGCCGCAAATCTCAGATGTTGAAACATTGGTAAGTTTATTAGGAGATTTAAATATTAAAACTGAATTGGATCATACAAATTTAAAAGTAGATCCTACTGAAATTCAGAATGCTTCCTTACCGAATCATAAAGTAGAGTCATTGAGAGCATCGTATTATATGATGGGTGCAATGCTTGGACGTTTCAAGAAATGTGTTATCGGTTTGCCAGGCGGTTGTCCATTAGGACCGCGACCTATCGATCAACATATTAAAGGTTTCAAAGCACTTGGTGCTAAAATCGATGAATCCAGTCCAACTTCTATGAAAATTGAAGCGGACGAACTAAAAGGTGCAAATATCTTTCTTGATATGGTAAGTGTCGGTGCAACAATTAATATCATGCTTGCTGCAGTAAGAGCAGAAGGTCAAACTGTAATTGAAAATGCTGCGAAAGAACCTGAAGTTGTAGATGTGGCTACGTTCTTAACAGGAATGGGTGCAAAAATTAAAGGTGCCGGTACAAGCACAATTAAAATTACTGGTGTACAGCATTTACATGGTGTTTCACATCAAATCATCCCAGATCGTATTGAAGCGGGTACTTATATGTGTATGGCTGCAGCTTGCGGTACGGAAGTTGAATTAGAAAATATTATCCCTAAACATATCGAACCTTTAACTGTGAAGCTTCGTGAATTAGGTGCAGATGTTGAAATCAACGATGATAGCGCAGTGATAAGAAGTAAAAAACCTTATGAAAGCGTAAATATCAAAACATTAGTTTATCCTGGATTTGCGACAGACTTGCAACAACCTATTACACCATTATTGTTCTTAGCAGATGGGCCTTCATTTGTGACAGATACAATTTACCCAGAGCGTTTTAAACACATCGATGAACTTCAAAAAATGGGCGGTAATATCCATGTTGATCGAGGTACAGCTACAATTAAACCTTCTCAATTGCATGGTGCTTCTGTTTATGCAAGCGACTTGCGCGCAGGTGCTTGTTTGATGGTTGCAGGTTTGATTGCTGAAGGCGAAACTACAATTTATAATGTGAACCACATTTATAGAGGCTATACAAATATTGTAGAAAATTTAAAATCACTTGGGGCAGACATTTGGAGTGAAAAACTCTAAAAAATGTGATATACTTTGTATACTAAAACGAAACATGATTGTTTATCATGGAGAGGTGATTTAAATGGAAGTATGTCCTTATTTAGAAGAAACATTTAAAATCATCGGTAGAAGTTGGAATGGATTAATTATTAACTATCTCTCAAGATGTCCCGAAAATTCAGCACATTTCAGTGACATGAAAAAAGATTTAAAACCTATTACGCCTCGTGCGTTAAGTTTGAAATTAACTGAATTGATGGATTGGAATTTAGTTGAAAAAAATATAATTTCAAAAGCACCACTCTCAATTGTTTATCAGCTTACTGATAAAGGTGAGGCTTTGGCTAAAGCTTTAATACCGATGGAAGAATGGGCTCAAAAATATGTAGAACTTGAAAACAATCAAGTGGAAGTATAAATCAAAAACAGTATGTTCATAATATGAATGTACTGTTTTTGTTTTGAGCAGATTCGTTTAAAATTCATAAATTCCGGTTAGAATATAAATATAAGTCGTATTTCCTAAGGAGTGACTATAATTGAGAATTCAAACTAAACAATATATCAATGGCGAATGGGTAGATAGTACAAGCGGTGAAACACTTGATGTTATTAACCCTGCCAATGAAGAAGTATTAGGCCAAATTGCAAAAGGCAATAAAGAAGATGTAGATAAAGCAGTAGATGCTGCAAACGATGTTTACCTTGAATTCCGTCACAGTAGTGCAGAATTTAGAAGAGATTTATTAGATAAAATTGTACAAGAGTATAAAAATAGAAAAGATGACATTATAGAGGCTATTACTGATGAATTAGGTTCACCTCTTGAAATTTCTAAAAATGTTCATTATGAAATGGGACTTGCTCACTTTACTGAAGCAAGAGATGCATTAGATAAATTTGAATTTGAAGAAAAACGCGGTGATGATTTAGTTGTGAAAGAAGCAATTGGTGTAGCAGGATTAATCACACCTTGGAACTTCCCAACTAATCAAACATCATTAAAATTAGCAGCTGCATTCGCAGCAGGTTCTCCAGTTGTATTGAAACCTTCTGAAATGACACCGTTTGCTGCAATTATTTTAGCAGAAATCTTCGACAAAGTTGGCGTACCGAAAGGTGTCTTCAACTTAGTAAATGGTGATGGCGAAGGTGTCGGCAACCCACTAAGTGAAAATCCGAAAGTACGTATGATGTCATTTACTGGTTCTGGTCCAACTGGTTCTAAAATTATGAAAAAAGCTGCAGACGACTTCAAGAAAGTATCATTAGAATTAGGCGGTAAATCACCATATATTATTCTTGATGATTCAGATATTGAAGGCGCAGCTGAAGCTGCAGTAGGCAAAGTTTATAATAATACTGGTCAAGTTTGTACTGCAGGTACACGTACAATCGTTCCAGAATCAATGAAAGATGACTTCATTAAAGCTGCTAAAGAAAAAATGAGCCAAGTTAAAGTCGGAGACCCTAGAGAAAAAGGTGTTCAAATGGGTCCAATCATCAGTAAAAAACAATTCGATCAAGTTGAAGATTATATCCAAAAAGGTATCGATGAAGGCGCTGAGCTTGTATTAGGCGGTGTCGGCAAACCTGAAGGATTAGAAAAAGGTTATTTCGCTAAACCAACTATCTTCGCAAATGTGACTAATGATATGACAATTGCTCAAGAAGAAATCTTTGGTCCTGTAATGTCAATTATCACTTACAAAGATTTAAACGAAGCAATTAAAATCGCAAATGAAACTAAATATGGTCTTGCTGGATATGTTTACGGTAAAGACTTGAATACTTTAAGAAAAGTAGCACGTGAAATTGAAGCAGGAACAATTGAAATCAATGAAGCTGGTCGCAAACCAGACTTACCATTCGGCGGTTACAAACAATCAGGAATTGGTCGCGAATGGGGCGACTACGGAATTGAAGAATTCCTAGAAATCAAATCAATTGCAGGATATTATGAATAATTAATATATCAATTTAATAGATGATTTAAGTTCTAAACCGGGGATTATTTCCCCGGTTTTTAATATTTTAAGTAAAATTCAACCGATTTATCAGTTAATATTATTTTTTGAACAGATTGATTTTGTAATTAAAATCAAAATTTGCTATAGTAAGTCTAGTATAATTACTTGCTCACGAGTAATTAATCCGAATCTATAATGAAATGAGTGTCAATCATGACTGAAAGAGTGCGTACATCTCCTCAATATGAGTCTTTTCATGAGTTGTACAAAAATAATACAACGAAAGTTTTAACTGAAAAGGCTAAAGCGTTGAAATTAACAAATTATAGTAAATTAAATAAAAAAGAATTAGTTCTGGCCATCATGGAAGCGCAAATGGAAAAAGACGGCAATTATTATATGGAAGGTATCTTAGATGATATTCAGCCAGATGGTTACGGTTTTTTAAGAACAGTCAACTATTCCAAAGGTGAAAAAGATATCTATATTTCAGCCAGCCAAATTCGACGCTTTGAAATTAAACTTGGTGACAAAGTTACTGGTAAAGTCAGAAAGCCTAAGGACAACGAAAAGTACTACGGTTTGCTTCAAGTTGATTTCGTCAACGACCATAATGCTGAGGAAGTAAAGAAAAGACCCCACTTCCAAGCTCTCACTCCACTTTATCCCGAAGAAAGAATCAAATTAGAAACAGAGCCCACTAATTATTCAACAAGAATTATGGATTTAGTTGCACCCATCGGTTTAGGTCAACGTGGATTGATTGTAGCACCTCCAAAAGCAGGTAAAACATCATTATTAAAAGAAATTGCGAATGCTATTACAACAAATAAACCGGATGCCAAATTATTTATCCTCTTAGTAGGAGAACGTCCTGAAGAGGTTACAGATATTGAACGCTCAAGCGAAGATGCTGAAGTAGTACACTCAACATTTGATGAACCGCCGCAACATCATGTTAAAGTTGCCGAATTATTATTAGAACGTGCGAAACGTTTGGTTGAAATTGGTGAAGATGTCATTATTTTAATGGATTCTATTACACGTTTAGCACGTGCTTATAACTTGGTCATTCCACCAAGCGGCCGTACATTATCAGGCGGTTTAGATCCTGCATCGTTATACAAACCTAAAAACTTTTTTGGTGCAGCTAGAAATATTGAAGCTGGCGGAAGTTTGACGATACTTGCTACAGCTTTAGTAGATACAGGTTCTAGAATGGACGATGTTATTTATGAAGAGTTTAAAGGTACAGGCAACATGGAATTACACCTTGACCGAAAACTCTCAGAGCGTCGTATTTTCCCTGCAATTGATATCGCTAGAAGTTCTACACGTAAAGAAGAATTATTAGTAGATAAAAAAGAATTAGATAGTCTATGGCAATTACGTAATATGTTCCGCGATACCACTGATTTTACAGAGCGCTTTATTCGCAAATTGAAAAAATCAAAAACGAACAAGGAATTTTTCGAACAATTACAAGATGCAGCTATAGAAAGTAAGAAAACAGGTAAACCGATTATCTAATAATTTCTTTTAGAAGAATCTTAGAATGGGTTGCAATTTATACTTCTACCAATTATAATTACTAAGTATTGGGTAAAAACTCACAAATAACTCTGTTCCAGATGGTTCAGGGCAAAGGAGCTGAAATAATAATGAGACAAGGAATTCATCCTGAATACCACAAAGTTATTTTCTTAGATACAACAACTAACTTTAAATTTTTAAGTGGTTCAACTAAAACATCATCAGAAACTATGGAATGGGAAGATGGCAACGAATATCCAGTAATTCGTTTAGACATCTCTTCAGATTCACATCCATTCTACACTGGTCGTCAAAAATTCGCTGCTGCGGATGGCCGTGTTGAACGTTTCAACAAAAAATTTGGTCTTAAATCATCAAATAATAACGAATAATTTAGAATTTCGAAACTCCCGCTTTGTCGGGAGTTTTTTTATTTCATCTTATTTAAGTTGAAATTAGGTACGCTATCAAAATTAAAAATATGATATAATGAGATGATTTTGATTTGAAAAGGAAGGAAAAGCATAATGTACGAAACTTATCATTCCGGATGGATTGAATGTATCACAGGCAGTATGTTCAGTGGAAAATCTGAAGAACTGATTCGCAGATTAAAACGAGGCATTTTTGCGAAACAAAAAGTGGTAGTATTCAAACCTGCAATAGACGATCGTTACCATAAAGAAAAAGTGGTATCTCATAATGGCAATGCAATTGAAGCAATCAATATCCAACGAGCTGAAGAAATTTTAGAGCATGACTTATCTGAAGTAGATGTTATAGGAATTGATGAAGTTCAATTTTTTGAAAATAAAATCGTAGAAATTGCTCAAGATTTAGCAGAACAAGGCCATCGTGTCATTGTTGCAGGACTAGACATGGATTTTAAAGGCAGACCTTTTGAACCTATGCCGCAACTTTTGGCAGTGAGTGAACTTGTAACAAAGCTCCAAGCGGTATGTGCCGTATGCGGTGCACCAGCCAGCAGAACGCAACGTCTTATAAATGGCAGACCAGCTAAAGCGGATGACCCTGTTATCATGGTAGGAGCAGATGAGAGTTATGAACCAAGATGCCGTGCGCACCATATCGTAGCGCCGAGTGAATCTGAGAAGGAGGAATTGTGATGTTTGACCAGTTAGATATTGTTGAAGAACGTTATGAACAATTAAATGAATTACTAAGTGATCCAGATGTGGTAAGTGATTCAAATAAACTTCGTGAATATTCTAAAGAACAATCTGATTTACAAAAGACAGTAGATGTTTATCGTCAGTATAAACAAAATAAGGAAGATATTGATGAAATCGTAGAAATGCTGTCTGAAACAACAGATAAAGAAGAAGTAGACATGTTGAAAACTGACATGAATGAATTAAAAGATACATTGCCAGGTTTAGAGGAAGAGTTGAAAATGCTGCTCATTCCTAAAGATCCTAATGACGACAAAAACGTTGTAGTTGAAATCAGAGCAGCTGCAGGCGGTGATGAAGCAGCTATCTTTGCTGGGGATTTATATCGTATGTACACACGCTTTAGTGAAGGGCTTGGTTATAAAACAGAAGTGATTGAAATGAATGATAGCGATCATGGCGGTTTTAAAGAAATCAGTTTCACAATTAATGGTCAAGGTGCTTATTCTAAATTGAAATATGAAAACGGAGCTCACCGTGTGCAGCGTGTTCCAGAAACTGAATCAGGTGGTCGTATTCATACTTCTACTGCGACCGTTGCAGTATTGCCTGAAGCAGAAGATGTAGAAGTGGATATTAAAGATGCAGATTTAAAAATTGAAACATACCGTTCAAGCGGTGCAGGTGGACAGCACGTTAATACAACTGACTCAGCAGTGCGTATTACTCACTTGCCGACTGGTATTATTGCGACTTCTTCTGAAAAATCCCAAATTCAAAACCGTGAAAAAGCTTTAAAAGTATTGAAAGCACGTGTTTATGATATGAAATTACAAGAGGAACAAGAAAAATATGATTCAGAACGTAAATCTGCAGTAGGTACAGGAGATCGTTCAGAACGTATTCGTACGTATAACTATCCTCAAAATCGTGTGACGGATCATCGTATTGGTTTAACAATTCAAAAACTTGATCAAATTGTTGAAGGTAAATTAGATGAAATTATTGATGCTTTAACAATGTCAGAACAGACAGAGAAACTGAAAGAACTGAATAACGTTGACTTATAAAGAAGCTGTAAGTAAAGCTTCAAAACAAGCAATTGCAAAAGGTTTCGAACCTAAACGAGCAGAATGGCTAATGATGGATTTATTTGATTGGTCATTTACAGATTACGTCATGCGGCGCGAAGAAAATATTTCAGATGATGAATTGGAACGATTTAATGATGCTGCTGAACGCATGCTTTCAGGTGAACCGATTCAATACATTACAGGATTTCAAACTTTTTTAGGCGAGAAATTTAAAGTAGATAACCGTTGTTTGATTCCACGTCCTGAAACAGAAGAGGTACTATTACATTTTAAAGAACGATGTCAACAAGGTGCTGTTGTAGCCGATATTGGGACAGGAAGCGGTATTATTGCTGTGATGTTGAAACAATTACGCCCTGATTTAAAAGTATATGCGACAGATTTGTATGATGGCCCTTTAGAAGTTGCAAAACAAAATGCACATGTACATCATGCAGAAATCACTTTCTTAAAAGGAAATGCATTAGAACCATTAGTTGACAATAATATCCGTTTAGATGGATTGATTTCAAATCCGCCATATATAGATTTTGCTGATGCTTCAGAAATGGCGGAAACTGTTTTGGATTTTGAGCCGCATCAAGCGTTGTTTGCAGAAAATCATGGTTTAGCAATTTATGCTGCTATCATTGAACAGTTACCATATGTAATGAATGATAATGCCATAGTGGTATTTGAAATCGGTTTTGAACAAGGAGCAGTATTAAAAAGAATGATAGAAAGAAAATATCCTCATATTGAGGTTGAGGTAATTGCAGATATTAATAGTAATGATCGCATTGTATCATTTCAATGGAACTCTGTTTAAAAAGTTATGGAGAATGGGAAATGACGTTAAATTCCTGATTCTCGCATAACTTTTTCTTTTGTTTTAAAATAATAATGAAAGGACGTGTCATATAATGCAGACAAAAATATGGGACTTAAGTGAAGAGATTGATTCGTCAAAAGCCAAAGCGGCAATAGAAGAAATTGCTGAAATATACCGAAAAGGCGAGTTAGTCGCAATCCCAACTGAAACAGTATATGGATTAGGTGCTAATGCAAAAGATGATACAGCCGTAAAAAAAATCTATGAAGCCAAAGGCCGCCCATCTGATAATCCATTAATTGTACATATATACGACCAAACACAAATGAATGACTTTATTACTGAAATTCCAGAAAAGGCACAACAATTGATGGATGTGTTCTGGCCAGGTCCTATTTCATTTATTTTGCCATTAAAAGAAGGTTATTTATGTAAAAGGGTGTCAGGAGGATTATCTTCTATTGCTGTCAGAATGCCAAGTCATCCAGTAGGGCGTGCTATTTTAAAAGCAGTTAGATTACCAATTGCAGCACCGAGTGCAAATTTAAGCGGCCGTCCATCACCTACAACTTTTGAACATGTCAATCATGATTTAAATGGTAAAGTAGCTGGAATTGTTAATGGAGATCAGAGTGAAGAAGGATTGGAAAGTACAGTGTTGGATTGTACACAGTATCCATTTAGAATAGCGCGTCCAGGCGCCATCACTGTAGAAATGATAGAACAGGTGATACCTGGTAGTATAGATACGACATCGGTATTGAATACAGACAAACCTATCGCGCCTGGTATGAAATATAAGCACTATTCTCCAGACACGCCAGTAGCGATGCTGACGGATTTAAATGCAGCTATCACATCTCAGAAAAATTGGGAAAACACTTTGTTTGCAGTGCCGGCTACACTTAAAAAATATCTTCCCAAAAAAGCATTGTATCGTGAATTGAGTGTAGATGAAACGGATTTAAAAAATGCGAATCATAACTTGTATCAAATACTGCATGAATTAGATACAGATACAGATATCGAGCAAGGTTATATTTTTAAATTTGATAAAACTGATGAAAGTAATGCTTTTCTTAATCGTTTAGAAAAAGCAACTGGAAATCAAATAGTAGGAGCAGAACAGTTATGAAAATAATTTTTGTCTGTACAGGCAATACATGCCGCAGTCCAATGGCAGAAAGTATTGCAAAAAAACTTTTACCAGAGCATACAATTGAATCGCGCGGTTTATTTGCAATGGATGGACAAGCACCTTCTATGTATACAAAAGAAATTTTAGCAAAAGAAAATTTTGATGCCCCGACTATGGCTGAGCAATGGCGTGATTCAGATACAAATGCAGATTTAATCTTAACAATGACTGCAAGTCATAAACAGCAGCTTGAAATGATGTATCCGCAATCATTACCTATTTATACATTATATGAATATGCAAAACAAAATGGTGAGGTATCAGATCCTATAGGCGGCAGTTACTCAGATTATCAAAATGTTTATAAAGAATTGTATTATTTAATCACAGAATTGAAACATCGTATCGAGTTTATGTGAATAATTAGTATAAGTTAAGGTTCAAATGCGTTATAATATTTCCATAAAGCATCGTTTGCTTATGTTTGGAATAAGTTATTGAGGAAAGTTGATTTTTCTAAGAACTTATTTCTTTGTCATCAAAAACAAAGGGGTGGAATTAAATGGAAAATTTGGAGTTATTGCTAGAAGAATTGAAAGAACAAGATTTCTTTAAAGCTGATGAAATTTGCGTAATCGGCTGCTCAACATCTGAAGTAATTGGAGAAAGAATCGGTTCTGTAGGTTCAATTGATGTTGCACAAGAAATCTTTGACGCTTTAATGAAAGTAAGTAATGAGACTGGCGTTATTTTCGCATTCCAAGGATGTGAGCACATTAATAGGGCAATTACAATCGAACGTGAACATTTCAATCCACTTACAATGGAAGAAGTAACAGTTGTACCTGCTGTTCACGCTGGTGGCAGTATGTCCACATATGCTTATCGTCATATGAAAGATCCGATGGTAGTTGAAGAGATTACAGCTTCACGTGGTATCGATATTGGACAAACTATGATTGGTATGCACATTAAACATGTTGCTATACCGGTTCGCACTTCAGTTAAAACAGTTGGAGATGCAATTGTCACGATTGCTTCTTCTAGACCGAAATTGATTGGCGGCGAACGTGCTCACTATACTTTATAACTAATCGAATTGGGGGAATGATGTCATGTCATTTATCGAAAAGGAAGACAAAGCAGTATTTGAAGCTATTCAAAATGAATACAACCGCCAGAACAACAACATTGAATTAATCGCATCTGAAAACTTTGTATCTGAAGCAGTTATGGAGGCACAAGGTTCGGTATTAACGAATAAGTATGCCGAAGGTTATCCAGGTCGCCGTTATTATGGTGGCTGTCAGTATGTAGACGTTACTGAAACATTAGCAATTGAACGTGCTAAGGAATTGTTCGGTGCAGAACATGTGAATGTTCAGCCGCATTCAGGCTCACAAGCAAATATGGCAGTTTATTTAGTAGCTTTAGATCATGGAGATACTGTATTAGGTATGAATTTGAGTCATGGAGGTCACTTAACACACGGCGCTCCAGTCAATTTTAGCGGTAAATTTTACAACTTTGTTGAATATGGTGTAGATAAAGAAACTGAACGTATCGACTATGAAGAAGTACGTCGTCTTGCAAAAGAAAACAAACCAAAGTTAATTGTTGCAGGCGCATCTGCTTACCCTCGTGAAATCGACTTTAAGAAATTTAAAGAAATTGCTGATGAAGTCGGTGCTAAATTAATGGTGGATATGGCACACATCGCTGGCCTTATAGCTGCAGGTTTACATCAAAATCCTGTAGATTATGCTGATTTTGTTACAACAACAACGCATAAAACTTTAAGAGGACCGCGTGGTGGTATGATTCTTACTAAGGAAGAGTATGCAAAACAAATTGATAAAACAATCTTCCCTGGTATTCAAGGCGGACCGTTAGAGCATGTTATTGCTGCTAAGGCAGTAGCATTTGGAGAGGCTTTAAATCCTGACTTCAAGGATTATCAAGAGCAAGTTATAAAAAATGCAAAAGTATTAGCTGATACATTAGTCAAAGAAGGTTTCAGAGTAGTGTCTGGTGGAACTGACAACCACTTAGTAGCAGTTGATGTTAAAGGTTCATTTGGTATTACAGGTAAAGAAGCGGAAGAAGCATTAGATGAAGTCGGAATTACTTGTAATAAAAATACAATTCCATTTGATCAAGAAAAACCATTTGTAACAAGCGGTTTGCGTTTAGGTACACCAGCAGCTACAACACGCGGTTTCAAAGAGGAAGATTTTGAAGAAGTGGCTAAAATCATTAGCTTGGTTGTTCAAAATCCTAAAGATGAAGCTAAGTTGAAAGAAGCAAGTGAACGTGTAGCAGCATTGACTTCAAAACATCCATTATATAAATAAGATAAACTAGGAGGCAACACCGTTATGGGTAAAGTACATGTATTTGATCATCCACTCATTCAACATAAAATGAGCTATATCCGTGATGCTAACACAGGAACAAAAGAATTCAGAGAACTTGTTGATGAAGTCGGCATGTTGATGGCTTATGAAGTAACAAGAGATTTGGAGCTCCAAGATGTTGAAATTGAAACACCAGTAACGAAAACAACGGCAAAACGATTGTCAGGAAAAAAACTGGCATTCGTACCTATTTTAAGAGCAGGTTTAGGAATGACACAAGGTATTTTAAGTTTGATACCAGCAGCTCGTGTAGGACATGTTGGTTTATATCGTGATCCCGAAACATTAGAAGCGGTTGAATATTTTGTGAAATTACCGCAAGATATTGAAGAACGTGAAATTGTAGTTGTAGATCCGATGTTAGCAACAGGGGCTTCAGCAATTGAAGCAATTAATTCATTAAAAAACCGTGGTGCTAAAAACATTCGTTTCATGTGTTTGATTGCAGCGCCTGAAGGTGTCGAAAAACTTCAAGAAGCTCATCCAGATGTAGATATCTTTATTGCAGCACTTGATGAAAAGCTGAATGATAAAGCGTATATTACACCAGGATTAGGTGATGCTGGAGACCGTTTATTCGGAACAAAATAATTGGACACAGCAAGACGCTTCCGTTTTTATCATCATTAACGGTGTAACTAGTGTCTATTGAATATAAAATGTTGAATACGTAACAGAGTATGCAGGTGATTAGCATTGTGACCATTAAAAACGGCCCCATTTAAATGTTAAGTAGCCATGCATACTTTCTTTTGTATTTAAGGAGATTTTTTTATGAAGAAAATTATGACTGTATTCGGAACAAGACCAGAAGCAATTAAAATGGCGCCTCTTGTTGCGCAACTAAAAAAAGAATCCTCATTGGAAGCTGTCGTAGCGGTAACGGCTCAACATCGCGAAATGCTTGACTCTGTATTAGAAACATTCGATATTCATCCCGATTATGATTTGAATGTAATGCAGGCAGGACAAACACTTTCTGATATTACATCAAGGGTGTTGAAAGGACTAGAAGCAGTCATTAAAGCCGAAAAGCCAGATATGATATTAGTTCATGGAGATACGATGACAACTTTCGCAAGTGCATTGGCTGCATTTTATAACCAAGTTGCAATTGGTCATGTAGAAGCTGGATTACGAACTTGGAATAAGTATTCTCCATATCCTGAAGAAATGAACAGACAGATGGTAAGTAATCTTGCAGATATTCATTTCGCACCAACAGCACAAGCTGCAGAAAACTTATTGAAAGAAAATCACTCGGCCGACTCAATAGTTATTACAGGAAATACAGCTATCGACGCGATGTCTACTACTATTAAAGATGACTATCAGTCTGAGATTATCGGCAAACATCAAGATAAGCGTATAATTTTATTGACAGCACATCGACGTGAAAATATAGGGAAACCTATGGAACATATTTTTAAAGCAGTAAGAGAGATTGTAGATCAACATGATGATGTTGTAGCGGTATACCCGATGCATAAGAATCCGAAAGTGAGAGAGATTGCTGAAAAATATTTGGATAATCATGAACGTATAGAATTAATAGAACCGCTTGAGGTCATTGATTTCCATAATTTTGCGCATCAATCTTATCTGATTTTGACTGATTCAGGTGGTATACAAGAAGAGGCACCATCGCTTGGTAAGCCAGTACTTGTTTTAAGAGATACAACAGAACGACCTGAAGGCGTAGAAGCAGGAACGCTTAAACTAGTTGGTACAAATGAGAAAAGTGTCTATCAAGCTGCAGATGAGCTATTAACAAACGCATCAATTTATAAAGCAATGAGTGAAACGGATAACCCATATGGCGATGGTCATGCAGCTGAGCGTATTTGTGACAATATAAAGTACTATTTTGGGCTAACTTGTGAAAAACCATATGATTTTGGCGAAAATAAAGACAATTTTGAATAAATATCAAAATTTGTGTCTAAAATGTGACAATTGTTAAACATAAGAATAGCTTATTTTGAATGTAATTGACACGCGCAAGAGTGCTATATTATCATTAAAAATGTATGGATGAAATGGTTTTCAGATGATTCGTATTTCCATGTGAAATGAGGCACAATAAATGAAGCAATTCAACATAATTTTCAAGAAGTATCTTCAATATTACATTTATTGGTTGTCAGTGTTGGTGATTATTGCATTAATAATACCAAAACCTTTCATTTATGGCCTTATAATCGGTTCATTTGGTTCTTTGATCAATACATACATCTTTGAATTATATTTATCTAAGGCGCAGAAAGAGGAGACGTCTCAGGTATCAACAGGCGGTTTTTGGCGGTATCTCGTTGCATTTCTTGCCTGCTGCACCTGGCTTTTCTTTAAAAACCAAGTGAATATTATTGGTGTAATGATTGGTTTGATGATTTCATATATTTTAATCATCTTGCGACCATTTCTTCACAAAATGTAATACAAATCAATGGATGAAAGAGGTGAGTATTATATGCAACATAAAAGCCCTGTAGTTACTTGGGATTTGTTCGGTTTGGATATTAAGTTCAACTTAGCAAGTATTTTAATGGTAATCATTACTTCGCTTATTGTTTTAGTGATAGCTATAGCTTGTACTCGAAACTTGCAAAAACGTCCAACCGGCAAACAAAACTTTATCGAGTGGGTCTTTGACTTTGTAAGAGGCATTATCGAGAGTAACTTAGCTTGGAAAAAAGGAGGACAATTCCATTTCTTAGCTGTTACGTTGATTTTGTTCATATTTGTCGGAAATATGCTCGGATTACCTTTTGCAATTGTAATCGACCATACAT
This sequence comes from Staphylococcus condimenti, assembly GCF_001618885.1. Classification (NCBI taxonomy): domain Bacteria; kingdom Bacillati; phylum Bacillota; class Bacilli; order Caryophanales; family Staphylococcaceae; genus Staphylococcus; species Staphylococcus condimenti. The sequence continues at coordinate 2,525,885 of NZ_CP015114.1, forward strand.
TATGGTGGAAATCTCCAACTGCTGACGCTACTGTTACTCTAACATTAGCAACTATGGTAATTTTATTAACACATTACTATGGTATTAAAATGCGAGGAGCGAAAAACTACTTTAAAAATTATGGTCAGCCATTCCTTGCATTAACACCTGTCAATATATTTGAAGAATTTACAAATACATTGACACTCGGCTTACGTTTGTATGGTAACATTTACGCAGGTGAGATTTTAATCGGCTTATTATCATCCTTGATAATCGGTCATGCGGCTTGGGGTTGGATTATCGGTGTTCCAGGCTTAATAGCTTGGCAAGCATTCTCGATTTTCATTGGTACTATCCAAGCGTATATCTTTATCATGTTATCCATGGTATACATGTCCCATAAAATTGCGGACGATCACTAGTTTTAATTAAATATTTTAAACACATTTAGGAGGATTTTTTAATATGAATTTAATCGCAGCGGCAATCGCAATTGGTTTATCAGCACTTGGTGCAGGTATTGGTAACGGTCTTATTGTATCTAGAACAGTTGAAGGTGTAGCACGTCAACCAGAAGCACGTGGACAATTAATGTCAATTATGTTCATCGGTATCGGTTTGGTTGAGGCATTACCTATCCTTGGTCTTGTAATTTCATTCATTGTTTTATTCCAGTAATAAATACAATCGAGGCAAGCGGCGAAGTCAAAAATCGGCTTTCGCCATTTCTTTCGTAATAGATTAACACTATATGCCAATAGAGGACTTTGAATGAAAGGAGTGTCCAAGTACTGTGACTGCGACTACAAATAATTTAGTTCTTGGTGCTGCAGGCGGCGGTGTAGAATGGGGTTCAATATTAGTAACATTAATTACTTTCTTAATCCTGTTAGCATTGCTTAAAAAGTTCGCATGGGGTCCATTGAAACAAGTGATGGATAAACGTGAACAAGATATCAATAAAGATATTGATGATGCAGAACAAGCTAAGATAAATGCTCAAAAACTTGAAGAAGAAAACAGACAAACTCTAAGAGAAACTCAAAACGAGGTTCAAAAAATCTTAGAAGAAGCAAAAGTGCAAGCACGTGATCAACACGAACAAATCATCCATGAAGCTAATCAACGTGCAAATGGCATGATTGAAACTGCTCAAAGTGAAATCAATAGCCAAAAAGAACGTGCAATCTCTGAAATCAATGATGAAGTTTCTAAGTTGTCAGTTCTGATTGCGTCTAAAATTTTACAAAAAGACATTTCAGAGAAAGATCAAAAAGATTTGATCGAAAAGTACATTAAAGAGGTAGGGGATAAATAATGGCAATTATTGCTAAAAAATATGCCCAAGCGCTGTATGAAACGTCACTCGACAAAGATGTTTTAGAATTAATGTACGATGAATTTGCTGCAGTTGATGAAGCAGTAATTCCTAATCAAGACAAATTGAAAGCTTTTGATTCAGACCCTAAAAATATCGCTAAAGATCGTAAACATATCGTAGAATCAGCATTTAAAGGTGTTAATGAATACTTGAAAAATATGTTGTTTGTTATGGCTGAAAATCGTCATTTATCTATTTTACCTGAAGTATTCAAAGCATTTGAAGGTCTATACAATCAATATTACAATCAAGACTTTGCAACTGTTGAATCAGTTCACGAACTATCTCAAGATGAGTTAGATAAAGTCGGTGAAGCGTTGATTCAACGTACAGGGTTGTCAAAACTAATTATTACAAATGTAATTAATAAATCACTTATTGGCGGTGTAAGAGCCAAAGTGGGTACAAAAGTCTTTGATGGAAGCATTCAAAATGATCTTGCTCAAATTGAAAGAAAATTTATCAGAACGAAATAATTTATTAAAGAGGAGTGACATAGATGGCCATAAAAGCTGAAGAAATTAGTGCATTACTTCGCTCACAAATCGAAAATTATGAGTCAGAGATGTCTGTTACTGATGTCGGTACTGTAATTCAGATTGGTGACGGTATCGCATTAGTTCACGGATTAAACGACGTTATGGCTGGTGAGTTAGTAGAGTTCCACAATGGTGTTCTTGGATTAGCTCAAAACCTAGAAGAATCAAACGTTGGTATCGTTATTTTAGGACCATATACAGATATTAAAGAGGGCGATGAAGTTAAACGTACAGGACGTATCATGGAAGTACCTGTAGGCGAAGAACTTATCGGACGTGTGGTTAACCCATTAGGTCAACCATTAGACGGACAAGGTCCAATTAAAACTGATAAAACTCGTCCAGTTGAAGAAAAAGCAACTGGTGTTATGGCGAGAAAATCAGTAGATGAACCATTACAAACTGGTATTAAAGCAATCGATGCTTTAGTTCCAATCGGACGCGGTCAACGTGAGTTAATCATTGGTGACCGTCAAACAGGTAAAACTACAATTGCTATTGATACAATCTTGAACCAAGCGGATCAAGATATGATTTGTATCTATGTTGCAATTGGACAAAAAGAATCTACAGTTCGTTCAACTGTTGAAAAATTAAGACAAAGCGGTGCTTTAGACTATACAATCGTAGTAACAGCATCAGCAGCTGACCCGGCTCCATTATTATATATTGCACCATACTCAGGTGTGACAATGGGTGAAGAATTTATGTTCAATGGTAAACAAGTTTTAATCGTTTATGATGATTTAACTAAACAAGCTGCGGCTTACCGTGAACTTTCATTATTACTTCGTAGACCTCCAGGTCGTGAAGCTTATCCTGGTGACGTTTTCTATCTACATAGTAGATTATTAGAACGTGCTGCAAAATTAAATGATGAACTAGGCGGCGGTTCAATCACTGCATTGCCTATCATTGAAACACAAGCTGGTGACATTTCAGCTTATGTACCAACAAACGTTATTTCAATCACTGACGGACAAATTTTCTTAGAATCTGACTTGTTCTTCTCTGGTGTACGTCCAGCGATCAATGCCGGTTTCTCTGTATCACGTGTTGGTGGTTCAGCTCAAATTAAAGCAATGAAAAAAGTTGCAGGTACATTACGTTTAGACTTAGCTTCTTACCGTGAATTAGAATCATTTGCTCAATTTGGTTCTGATTTAGATGAATTCACAGCTAAAAAATTAGAACGTGGTAAACGTACGGTTGAAGTCTTGAAACAACCTCAAGGTGCACCACTTCCAGTTCAAAATGAAGTATTGATTATCTATGCATTAGTAAATGGTTTCTTAGATGATATTCCGGTTGAAGATATTATTCGTTTTGAAAACGAATTAATTAACTGGGCTAAAAATAATGCAACAGATTTATTAGATGAAATCAAAGACAAAGGTACATTACCAGATAAAGAAGCAATGAACAGCGCAATTGAAAATTTCAAACGCAGTTTCAGCGTATCTGAGTAATACAGAAGCGAAGTATTAAATAAGGTGGTGAAATAATGGGATCTCTAAAGGATATTGATTCAAGAATTAAATCGACGAAGAAAATGAATCAAATCACTAAGGCAATGAACATGGTTGCGAGTTCTAAATTAAACAGAGCACAACGAAATACAAATCAGTTCAAACCTTATATGGATAAATTGCAAAATGCAATTACTGCTGTAGCGGGTCAAACAACATCTAATCATCCAATGCTTGTCGAACGTCCAGTGAAAAAGCGTGGATACTTAGTTATCTCAAGTGACCGTGGATTAGCAGGTGCGTATAACGCTAATATCTTACGTAAAGTTTTACATGATATTCAAGAACGTGGAGAAAATCCAGGTGATTATAAATTGTTAGTTCTTGGTAAAGTAGGGATAGACTTCTTCAAAAATAGAAGTATTGAGGTTGAATATGCGTTGCCTGATGTACCAGATCAGCCAACATTCAAATCAATCGAACCTGTCACTAAGAAAGCAATTGATTTATATGAAAACGGCGATATCGATGAATTAAATATTTACTATAATAAATTCGTCAATGTTCTTGAAAGCAAACCGACTGCTAAAAGAGTATTACCATTAAGTAAAGAAGATGCAAGTTCAGGTCATGGACAAATGTCTTCATATGAATTTGAACCTGATAAAGAATCAATCTTGAATATTATTTTGCCGCAATATGTAGAAGGTTTAATTTATGGCACGATTCTAAATGCAAAAGCAAGTGAACATGCAATGCGTATGACTGCTATGAAAAATGCTTCTGATAATGCGAGCGACCTTATTGACGATTTATCATTACAATATAACCGAGCACGTCAAGCTGCAATCACTCAACAAATTACTGAGATTGTCGGCGGCGCAACTGCTCTTGAATAGTATTTAAAGGAGGAAAAAAAGAATGGGTGTAGGCCGCGTAACACAAATCATGGGTCCAGTAATCGATGTAAGATTTAATCATGACGAACTTCCTAAGATTAATAACGCTTTAGTGCTAGATGTACCTAAAAAAGATGGCACTACAGAATCTCTTACATTAGAAGTAGCACTTGAATTAGGCGATGATGTTGTTAGAACTATCGCAATGGACTCAACTGACGGAATCAAACGTGGTGACGATGTTAAAGATACAGGTCGTCCAATCAGTGTTCCTGTCGGAGAAGACACATTAGGAAGAGTATTTAATGTATTGGGTGATCCTATTGATAATGCAGGTCCAGTTCCTGAATCAGTACCACGTGAACCAATTCATAGACAACCACCACCATTTGATGAATTATCAACTAAAGTTGAAATTTTAGAAACTGGTATCAAAGTTGTAGACTTATTAGCACCGTATATTAAAGGTGGTAAAGTTGGACTATTCGGTGGTGCCGGAGTTGGTAAAACAGTATTAATCCAAGAATTGATTAATAACATCGCTCAAGAACACGGCGGTATTTCTGTATTCGCTGGTGTCGGTGAACGTACACGTGAAGGTAATGACTTGTACTTTGAAATGAGCGATAGTGGTGTTATCAAAAAAACAGCAATGGTATTCGGACAAATGAACGAGCCACCTGGTGCGCGTATGCGTGTAGCATTATCAGGTTTAACAATGGCTGAATATTTCCGTGATGTTAAAGGACAAGACGTTCTTTTATTCATCGATAACATTTTCCGTTTCACTCAAGCAGGTTCAGAAGTATCTGCATTGCTTGGTCGTATGCCATCAGCCGTTGGTTACCAACCAACACTTGCTACTGAAATGGGTCAATTACAAGAACGTATCACATCAACAATGAAAGGTTCAATCACGTCTATCCAAGCAGTATTCGTACCTGCCGATGACTATACTGACCCTGCACCAGCAACAGCATTTGCTCACTTAGATGCAACAACTAACTTGGAACGTAAATTGACAGAAATGGGTATTTACCCAGCTGTGGATCCATTGGCATCTACTTCAAGAGCACTTGAACCAACAATTGTTGGACAAGAACACTATGATGTTGCTCGTCGTGTACAAGCAACATTACAAAAATACAGAGAATTACAAGATATTATTGCTATCTTAGGTATGGATGAATTATCTGATGAAGATAAGAGTACGGTTGAACGTGCAAGACGTATTCAATTCTTCTTATCTCAAAACTTCCACGTAGCAGAACAATTTACTGGTCAAAAAGGTTCTTATGTTTCTGTAAAACGTACAGTTGAAGACTTCAAAGATATCTTAGAAGGTAAATATGATCATATTCCTGAAGATGCATTCCGTTTAGTCGGCAGCATGGATGATGTATTAGAGAAAGCTAAAGACATGGGTGTTGAAGTTTAAAAATTAGGAGGTAAAGTTTAATGAACACAATGAACGTTAATATTGTTACTCCTAATGGTTCTGTTTATAACCAAGATAATGTTGAAATTACTGTTTTACAAACAGTTGGCGGTGACATGGGTGTGATGTATGGTCATATTCCGACTGTAACAGCAATTCAAACTGGTTATGTTAAAGTACATTATACAGATGGAATTGATTACATCGCTGTTAGTGATGGATTCGTAGAAATCAGACAAGAAAAAACGTCAATAATTGTACAAACAGCAGAAAAAGCTGAAGATATTGATGTCAGACGTGCTGAATCGGCTAAAGAACGAGCAGAATCACATTTGAATAACAATGACGAAGATACTGACATTAACAGAGCAAAACGAGCTTTAGAACGTGCTGAAAATCGTCTTAAAGTTTCGGAATTACTAAAATAATGCACCATAAATTATAGGATATATCTCATTTTGAGATATATCCTATTTTTTTGATTTATCTAAATTTCAGTTTGTAAAATAGTTGTGGATTTTTTGTTATTATATACAAGATTGTATGATTTTTAGTCAATATAATGTACAATGTTAGTCAGTAAACATTTGAGGAGAAGACATCATTTATGGATTATTTAGGTCAATTTGCAATTGCACATTTAATATTACACGTGGTTTGTATATGTGTTGCTTTTTGGGCACTCAATGCTTTGAGATTAGATCAATTTTTTAAAAAAGGATATCCTGTGCAAGTACAAGTCTTACTTATTTTTATTTCTATTGTAATAGGTACAGGAGTTAGCAATTTTATAATAGATTTGCTTCAATTCTCAACTCAATTGAAATACTTAGGGAAATAAGCGATAAAGTGTAATTCAATAGTAATTCCATATATAATAAAGTTATAGTAGAAGTGAAGGAATGTCTGAATTGAAGATGTTCAGAGGAGTTAAAAAGTGGAGGAGTAATAATGACTAGAGATAGAATTGTAATCAAAGGCGGTAATCGTCTTGAAGGAGAAGTTCAAGTTGAAGGCGCAAAAAATGCAGTATTGCCAGTTTTAACGGCATCATTGCTAGCTTCAAAAGGAGCTAGTACATTACATAATGTTCCGGAATTAAGTGATGTCGAAACAATAAATAATGTATTATCAACATTAAATGCGGATATTACGTACAATAAAAAAAATAATAGTGTTACTGTAGATGCAACGAAAAAACTTAATTTTGAAGCGCCTTATGAATATGTTAGTAAAATGCGTGCTAGTATATTAGTAATGGGCCCTTTATTAGCAAGACTTGGTCATGCTAAAGTAGCTTTACCAGGTGGATGTGCGATTGGAAGCAGACCGATTGAACAACACTTAAAAGGTTTTGAAGCACTGGGTGCAAAAATTCATTTAGAAAATGGTTTTATTTTTGCAGAGACTGAAGATGGCTTAAAAGGAACAGACATCCATTTGGATTTCCCAAGTGTAGGGGCTACTCAAAATATTATTATGGCAGCAGCATTAGCTGATGGCAAAACAGTGATTGAAAATGTAGCACGTGAACCTGAAATTGTAGATTTAGCTAATTATATTAATGAAATGGGCGGTAATGTTTCTGGAGCAGGAACAGATACGATTACAATCAACGGTGTTAAAGAACTTCATGGTGTAGAACATGCAATTATACCTGATCGCATTGAAGCAGGAACGCTTATTATTGCAGGTGCTATTACGCGTGGAGATGTTTTTGTGCGTGGTGCAATTAGAGAACATATGACAAGTCTTCTGTATAAATTAGAAGAAATGGGAGTTGCTTTGGATTATCAAGAAGATGGTATTCGCGTTTCAGCAGAAGGTGAATTACAACCAGTTGACGTTAAAACACTACCGCATCCTGGTTTCCCAACCGATATGCAGTCTCAAATTATGGCTTTATTACTAACTGCAGAAGGGCATAAAGTAATAACTGAAACCGTATTTGAAAATCGCTTTATGCATGTTGGTGAATTTAAACGTATGAATGCACAAATTACTGTTGAAGGCAGAAATGCTAAAATTACTGGTAAGAGTAATTTACAAGGAGCTCAAGTAAAAGCTACAGATTTACGTGCAGGTGCTGCATTGATTTTAGCTGGCTTAGTGGCTGAAGGTACAACAGAAGTTTCTGAATTGAAACATTTAGATAGAGGCTATGTGAATTTCAATGGTAAATTAAAATCACTCGGTGCAGATATCGAACGTGTAAGTGAATAGGAGATTCTTGATGATTAAGTATAAATATAGAAAACTGACACATCTTCCGATAGGATTTGGTATAATAATTATCGTTACATTGATAATATTGATGTTCTTTGTCGGAATCATTATCGGTTATCTGCTTAATCATGAGAATCCCATATCGTTTTTTGATTACCAGACATGGCGACATTTCAAACAGCTTTTCGGAGGTTAGCATATGGAAACAGTTTTTGACTATAATCAAATAAAAGAAATTATCCCGCACAGACAACCATTTTTATTGATTGATAGAGTTGTTGAGTATGAAGAAGGTCAACGTTGCGTAGCAATTAAACAAGTTTCAGGAAACGAACCATTTTTCCAAGGACATTTTCCTGATTACGCAGTAATGCCTGGCGTATTAATTACTGAAGCATTAGCACAGACAGGTGCAGTTGCTTTGCTGAATAGCGAACAGAATAAAGGTAAAATTGCTTTGTTTGCGGGGATCGATAAGTGTCGTTTTAAAAGACAAGTGACACCTGGTGATACATTAACTTTAGAAGTTGAAATCACTAAAATGCGAGGACCGATTGGTAAAGGTATAGCTAAAGCAACAGTTGATGGACAACTTGCTTGCAGTTGCGAACTGACTTTTGCAATACAAGATGTATAAAAAAATGCGTTATACTTTCATGGCTACATGATAAAGTATAACGCGTTTTTTTATTCTTCTCGTCGTTCGTCTTTTAGTCGTGGTTTTGATTGCATCATTCTATTAAATGATTTTTTTAATTCTTCCCCTTCTAGACCTTCATCTACAAGTTGAGCTAATAAATTTTCGGCATAGACCTGTCTAAGTGTATAGACATGACAATCAAAGATAACAGACATATTTTCATTTCCATATAATGAGATGTTTTTAATCGTGGCGTCAAATAGTGCAGGATCATTAGATGGTCGAGTGATGACTACACGAATATCAAGTAAAGCTTCATCGTCCATATATTCTTTCATAATGTCATAGTGGTTGTTGGAAATAACGATTTCTAATAACCAACCTGTACCACTTTGTTCCTTATTAATAATTACACCATCATATAGCTCGTATTCAATAACCCCGCCATTTTTAGTGACAATTTGGAATCTGACTGCTTTAAATGTTTTCAATAGGAAGTCACTCCAATCTTTTTGAAATTCTGCAAAATATTAAAATACTAATACTAGTATAGCTCAAAAACTGAAAAAAATTCAGTTGATAAGTAAAAAATGACCAGAAAAGTACTTTAATAAGTTCATTTTTACGTTTTGACTAAAAATAATGAAGTGAATATGATATATACATAGGAGGTGAAAAATTGTTAAATAAAATCGTAATTGTAGGACGATTAACTCGTAACCCTCAGTTAGCAGAAAAGGAGGGGAGTGAAATTGCCAGTTTTAGTGTAGCCACAGAAAGAAATTATAATTATCAAGGTCAAACACAGCAAGCTGTTGATTATATTTTTTGTAAAGCGTATGGAAAGATAGCAATCAATATTGCTAAATACACTAAAAAAGGATCTCTTGTGGGTATTACGGGTCACATGCGTTCTTATAAGTATGAAAAAGATAAACAAACACATTTTATGACTGAATTAGTTGTTGAAACAATCAAATTTATTTCAAATCCAAACTCTAATGAAAGTTCCTCTTCAAATCAACCTACTATAACTGATGACTTTGAAGGTAGCCCTGCCTTACAAGACCATCAGTTGCTCTCAGTTACAACTGATCCTCAAAATCAGTAGATAATATCCTATCTAAATGAATCATCCCAAATTCTTAAAGCATAAACTCTAAATATTATTCACATATTCATAGCTATTCTTAACTTATCTCAATCAAAGATGTAAATTCACATTATTTCATTCATTCTAATTCTCAATTTATATGAAAATACTCATCCAGACTCTGCATATTAATTATGTGGGGTCTTTTTTAGGTATTGATTTTAGAAAAACAACTAAATTTCAAAGAAATTCAGTGTGAATTTTGGTGTAAAAATAAACTAAAACACAATTAAATTATCTGAATAATTACATGAATATTACATAGTTACAAACTTGTTTCTTGCGATAGAGACTATTATGAAGGTTTATAATTAGACCGTTAGCCACCTAATTAAATTGAATTAGCGTAATTTAAGCGTAAAAGACAGAAGGTTTTTTTTATTTGCCTGTAACCTACACTGCTATTTCAGATGATATAGTTATAACTGCAAATTGATGATATTAATCACGCGAAAAAACAATTACCTTATAGGAGGAATTTCAGAAATGAAAAAATTATTAGTAGCTTCATCAGCATCAGCAGCATTATTCGCAGTAGGAGTAGGCGCAAACGCACATGCAGCCGAAGATAACAATGTAAATCAAGATCAATTAGCTCAAACAGCTTTAAATAATCCACAACAATTAAATGATGCACCTGTTCAAGAAGGTGCTTATAATATCGCATTTGACAACTCAGGGTATAACTTCAACTTTAACTCAGATGGTACTAACTGGAGCTGGAGTTATAATGCAAACGGAGCAGCTCAACAAGCACCAGCACAAGAAACTACACAACAACAAGCACCAGCAGCTCAACAAGCACCAGCTCAAGAGCAAACTCAACAACAACCAGCACAACAATCAGCACCAGCACAACAATCAGCTGATTCTGGTTCAAACGTACAAGTTAACGATCACTTAAAAGCAATTGCTCAACGTGAATCAGGTGGCGACATCCATGCTGTAAACGCATCATCAGGTGCAGCAGGTAAATACCAATTCTTACAAACTACTTGGGATTCAGTAGCTCCAGCAGAATATCAAGGTAGACCAGCATCAGAAGCTCCTGAAGCAGTACAAGATGCAGCAGCTCAAAAATTATATGACACAGCTGGCCCAAGCCAATGGGTAACTGCATAAGTTAGAGACTTATTATATTTGAATATTAGCAATTAATTCGAGAGCGGATTATCATTCTATGGATGGTAATCCGCTTTTTGTTTGTAATATTCATGTAAAATTTGATACATACTATTTATATTGTTGTAACCTATGATAACTTTTTTGGTGCTATTATGAATACAGCAAATTAATCATATAAACTTTTTACCTTATAGGAGGATTTATTTTAAATGAAAAAATTATTAGTAGTATCATCAGTAGCCACTGCCGCATTCTTAGCAACAGGAGCAGCTTCACATAACGCTCACGCAGCAGAAGTAAGCCAATCAGAACAACAATTAGCTGAAACAGCTCTTAATAACCCTTCAGAATTAAACCAACACCCTGTACAAGCAGGTGCTTATAATATTGATTTCGTATATAACGGTAACGAATTCCACTTTGAATCAGATGGTTCTAACTGGAGCTGGAGCTACAATGCAACATCAGCTTCTAACTCATCAGTTCAACCAACTCAAGCAACAACTACTCAAGCTGCACCAGCACAACAAGCAGCTCCAGTAGCACAACAACAATCAGCACCAGCTCAACAACAAACTAAATCTTACAATACACAAGCACAATCATACAGTGCACCTGCTCAAGCTTCATCAGGTTCATCTGTTAACATTCCTGCTCACTTGCAATTAATTGCACAACGTGAATCAGGTGGTAATATTCATGCAATTAACCCATCTTCAGGTGCAGCAGGTAAATACCAATTCTTGCAAACTACTTGGGATTCAGTTGTAGATCCTCAATGGAGAGGTGTTTCACCAGCAAGTGCTCCAGAATCTGTACAAGATGCAGCTGCAGTTAAATTATATAATGGCGGCGCTGGTGCAGGTCACTGGGTAACAGCTTAATTTATTAAACTAAAATTAATTGTTTTACATCCAAAAAGCGGACTCCGTTCTTATTTTAAGAATGGAATCCGCTTTTTTGTAATACATACGTAACGAATGAAACATAACATTTATATTATTGTAACCTATGTTATTGTACTAAATGCTATTATAGTTGTAGCGAATAAATCATATATGTAATTACCTTATAGGAGGATTTTTATTAAATGAAGAAACTTTTAGTGACATCATCAGTAGCGGCAGCAGCATTTTTAGCAACAGGAGTGGCATCACATAATGCGGATGCAGCTGAGTTAAATACAACAGAACAAGCTAAATTAGCGGAAACAGCATTAAATAATCCTGCAGAATTAAATCAACATCCTGTACAAACAGGTGCATATGATTTTGATTTTGAATACAAAGGTTATGAATTCCATTTCGAATCTAATGGTACATATTGGGAGTGGAGTTATGTAGCAGTTGGAACTGTTCAACAACCAGTTCAATCAACTTCTAAAGCAGTTTCAGTTCAACAACAAGCAGCTCCAGTAGCTCAACAAACTCAAACTTATAATACACAATCATACAATAATACAAATTATAGCTATAACACACAATCAACTAGCTATACTGCACCAAAACAATCATATACAGCATCAAATTCAGGTAGCTATGGAAATATTCCAGCAGCATTACAAGCAATTGTATACCGTGAATCTCGTGGTGATATTCATGCAATTAACCCTTATTCAGGTGCAGCAGGTAAATATCAATTCCTACAAACTACTTGGGATGCAGTTGCTCCAGCAGGTTGGAGAGGCGTAAACCCAGCTAGTGCTCCTGAACATATTCAAGACCAAGCAGCTCTTACTTTGTGGGATAATGGTAATGGTGCAGGACACTGGGCATATTAATTTAAACTTCAGTCGAGACTTTTGTCTCGGCTTTTTTGTTTATAACCCTTTAACATTGCATAACACTAAGGGGTTTGATACATTTAAATTGTATTAAAAACTAAACTTTATAAAACTGCTAGGGGCGCCTGACGGCTGAGATAGTTTGACTAGACCCTTATAACCTGATTTGGTTCGTACCAACGTAGGAAAGTAGTATATTCAGAATAAAGATTCTAAATATTAAACTGCATTCCTACGAAGGTTTGCAGTTTTTTTATTGGAGGATTTTGAAATGAATTTTGCAGAAACATTAGAGAGAGATGCACAGCCGATTATTGATGAAATTTATCAAGATCATTTTATCCAAGAACTTTTAAAAGGTGATATTGAAAAAGAAGCTTTACGCCAATATTTACGAGCAGATGCTTCTTACTTAAGAGAGTTCGCAAATATTTATGCATTATTAATACCGAAAATGCCGGATTTAGAAAGTGTCCGCTTTTTAGTTGATCAAATTCAATTTATAGTAAATGGTGAAGTAGAAGCACACGAATATATGGCTGATTATATCGGTGAAAACTATAATGAAATTGTACAAAAAAAGGTTTGGCCGCCTAGTGGTGATCATTATATTAAGCATATGTACTACAATGTATATGCGCATGAAAATGCCGCATATGCAATTGCTGCAATGGCACCATGCCCATATGTTTATGCAATTATTGCAAAACGTGCAATGAAAGATCCGAATTTAAATAAGTCCTCGATTTTAGCAAAATGGTTTGAGTTTTATAACACAGAAATGGACCCATTAATTGAAGTACTAGATGATTTAATGAATCAATTAACAGCAAATATGTCTGAAACTGAAAAAAATGAAGTGAGAGAAAATTATTTGCAAAGTACAGTACATGAATTGAACTTTTTTAATATGGCTTATACAAGCGAAAAATGGCAATTTGGAGGAGAAAGAGTATGAATAAACCTAAAATAGCTTTAACAATTGCTGGTACAGACCCTACAGGCGGAGCGGGTGTAATGGCAGATTTGAAATCATTCCATGCTTGCGGAGTATATGGAATGGCTGCAATTACAAGCATTGTTGCCCAAAACACAAAAGGGGTCCAACATATTCATAATTTAGATATTACGTGGTTAAAAGAACAATTAGATAGTGTTTTTGATGATGAATTACCACAAGCAATTAAAACAGGAATGATTGCAACGAAAGAAATGATGGAATTGATTCGAAGTTATTTAGAAAAACATCCAGAAATTCCATATGTAATCGATCCAGTTATGCTAGCTAAAAGCGGAGATTCATTGATGGACGATGCAGGTAAGCAGGCTTTACAAGAAATATTATTACCGCTTGCTGATGTTGCAACTCCGAATTTACCAGAAGCTGAAGAAATCGTTGGATTCAAGCTTGATTCTGAAGAAGCAATCAAAAAAGCAGGAGATATTTTTATTAATGAAATAGGCAGTAAAGGTGTTGTCATAAAAGGCGGTCATATTGAAGATGAAGATATTGCCAAAGATTATCTCTTTACAAAAGATGGGTTAGAAGTATTTGAAAGTGAACGGTATGATACTAAACATACACACGGGACAGGTTGTACTTTTTCAGCAGTGATTACTGCCGAATTAGCTAAAGGAAAAACAATTTATGAAGCTGTTAAAAAAGCAAAAGACTTTATTGCTTTAAGCATTAAATATACTCCTGAAATTGGCCAAGGAAGAGGACCAGTTAATCATTTTGCGTATATGAAGAAAGTAGGGTTAGATGATGAATAATATTTTAGATCAAATTAGAACTGAACACCCGCTTGTTATTTGCTATACCAATGATGTAGTAAAGAACTTTACAGCAAATGGCTTGTTAAGCCTAGGTGCCAGTCCAGCTATGAGTGAAGCACCACAAGAAGCTGAAGACTTTTATCCTGTAGCTGGCAGTGTCTTAATTAACATTGGAACTTTAACAAAACACCATGAGCATGCGATGCTAGCAAATGCCAAGATAGCTAACGAAACCGAAACACCCCTAGTATTTGATCCTGTTGCTGTAGGTGCTTCAAAATATAGAAAAGACTTTTGTAAATACTTTTTGAAAAAAATTAAACCAACTGTGATAAAAGGAAATGCTTCAGAAATTTTAGCATTAATTGATGATACAGCAACCATGAAAGGTACAGATAGTGCTGATAATTTAGATGTTGTAGATATTGCAGAAAAAGCATATAAAGAATATCAAACTGCTATTATACTAACTGGAGAAACAGACGTTATTGTTCAAGATGACAAAGTTGTAAAATTAAGTAACGGTTCTCATTTTCTTGCTAAAATTACAGGCGCAGGATGCTTATTAGGTGCAGTTGTAGGTGCTTTTTTATTCAGAAATACGCATCCTTCAATTGAAACTTTGATTGAAGCTGTTTCAGTTTATAACATTGCAGCTGAACGTGCGGAACAACTTAGTGACAGCAAAGGCCCGGGAACATTTTTAACACAATTTATCGATGCGCTTTACCGTATTGATTCAGATGCAGTTGCAGAAAATTGCAACTTAGAAGAGGTGAAATAAGTGTTTCAATCTAAAGATTTAAATGTCTATTTTATTTGCGGGACCCAAGATATACCAGAAGGCAGAACTATTCAAGAAGTTTTGAAAGAAGCTTTAGAAGGCGGTATCACGCTTTATCAATTCCGAGAAAAAGGAAATAGCGCAAAAACCGGACAGGATAAAGTTGATCTTGCAAAAGAATTACAGGCTCTATGTAAATCTTATAATGTTCCTTTCATTGTTAATGATGATGTCGCTTTAGCAGAAGAAATTGATGCAGACGGTATTCATGTTGGGCAAGATGATGAAGCGGTGGATGAATTTAAAAGTCGTTTTGAAGGAAAAATCATTGGATTAAGTATTGGTAATTTAGAAGAATTAAATGCTTCTGATTTAACATACGTTGATTATATCGGTGTTGGACCAATTTTCGCTACGCCTTCAAAAGATGATGCAAGCGAACCAGTAGGTCCAAAAATGATTGAAACGCTTCGTAGACAAGTAGGAGAAATGCCGATCGTAGCAATTGGTGGAATATCATTAGATAATATGCAAGACATCGCAAGAACATCAGCAGATGGTGTTTCTGTTATTTCGGCGATCGCAAAAAGCCCACATGTTACAGAAACTGTACACAATTTCTTACAATATTTTAAATAGTTAAGGGTTTCACATATTTTTGTTTTCTACCTCTCGCGGATTATGGTAAAATTATTTTTATGTGAATAATACCAATAGAGGTGGAAAAATGAAGAAAAAAGCATTATTACCTTTGCTTTTAGGGATTATGGTTTTTCTTGCTGGTTGTGATTACTCAAAACTAGAGAATCGCACAGGCTTTTTTTATAATACATTTGTAAAAAATATGGATAACATAATTCACTGGCTAGGTTCTAGTTTTAATAATGATTATGGATTAGCAATTATCGTATTGGTACTCGCTATTCGTATTATTGTATTGCCGTTTATGTTATCGAACTATAAAAATAGTCATATGATGCGTGAGAAAATGGTAATTGCAAAGCCAGAAATGGATGCAGTTAAAGAAAAAGTACAACGCGCTCGTACGCAAGAAGACAAAATGGCTGCTAACCAAGAAATGATGGAAGTTTATAAAAAATATGACATGAATCCGATGCAAAGCATGTTAGGATGCTTGCCGATGTTGATTCAAATGCCGATTATTATGGGATTATTCTTTGTATTAAAATACCCATCACCCGGCGGTATTACTGAGCATTCTCATTTCCTATGGTTTAATTTGTCAAAACCTGATATTTGGATAACAATTATTGCAGGTGTTTTATACTTTTTACAAGCATATGTGTCAACATTCAGTATGCCTCCTGAACAAAAACAAATGAGTTATATGATGATGATTATCTCACCAATCATGATTATTTGGGTAGCGCTAAGTTCAGCTTCTGCACTTGGTTTATACTGGTCAGTGAGTGCAGCATTCTTGATTGTACAAACGTATATTGCGAATGCTTATTATTCAAAAAAAGCTAAAGAAGAAGTAGCGCCAATGATAGCTGCTTATGAAAAAGAACATGGCAGTGCAGGTAACTCTAAATCTAAAGGTACAAAAGTAGTTTCTAAGAAAAATAAAAAGAAAAAATAATCGATCGTAAAGAGGATCAGTTGTAATATAAAAGTTGCAGCTGATTTTCTTTATTTTCAATGAAATAGGGAATAAATTTGAAAAGGGTTATTTTATAGGAGGGGCAAAAAATGAAAATTGTTAAAGTAACAACTGACGATATTAAAGAATTACAAACAATCAGTTTTAGAACATTTGATGATACTTTTAGAGAAATGAATCACCCAGACAATTTGAAAGATTATCTTAATAAAGCTTTTACCTATGATAAATTACAACGAGAATTAGAACACCCCAACTCATATTTTTACTTTTTATACGACAATGATAAGGTCGTAGGATATTTAAAATTAAATGTGGGTTCAGCACAAACTGAAGACATTGCATCAGATTCTTTAGAAATAGAAAGACTTTATATTTTAAAAAATTATCAAAATTACGGATATGGCAAAAAACTAATGAATTTTGCAATTAATTTTGCCGTTGACGAAAATAAGAAGAGTGTTTGGTTAGGAGTATGGGAAAAAAATAAAAAGGCAATTGAATTTTATAAACACTCAGGTTTTAAAAAAGTTACAGAACATAAATTCCAAATGGGCGATGAAACACAAACTGATATCATAATGGCTCATTCCTTAAAATAATAAAATGATTGATAAAATAAGCCCCTATAAAGTTGACACTTAAAAAGTGAAACTTTATAGGGGCATTACTAATTCAAAAAAACTTTCAATTTAATTTGTGAAATCCCATTCTTTAAAGAATTGAGCAACGAAATATTCCATAAAGCGATGGCGTTCTTCAGCAATAGCTTGTGCTGTTTCAGTATGCATTAAATCTTTCAATTTAAAAAGTTTATCATAAAAATGTTTGATTGCTGAGGGAGAATAATCATCTAAGTCATATTCGCCTGAAATATTATCAGGTATTTCTCCAACCCACATAGGTTCATTAAAATGACCAGCAAATTGGAAAGTACGCGCAATACCAATTGCACCGATTGCATCTAAACGATCTGCATCTCTCACAATATAACCCTCACGTGACATTTCAATATCATTGTTTTTACCGCTTCTGTAACTCATATGTTCTATAATTTCTAGAACTTTATTCTTAATTTGAGATGAAACATCGATTTTATCTAAAAAAGCATTTAAATCTTGATAAGCCTTGTTTTCATCTGTAAGTTTCGAATCTACTGTATCATGCAGCAAGGCTGCCATCTGTATGATGTAAGGATTTCCACTACCTTCTTGTTCTGCTATGAATAACGCCATTTTGACAACACGCATCACATGTTCAATGTCATGTCCTGTTGCATCTTCGCTGTGATGAGCTTTCATATAATTTTCTGCTTCTTTTAACTGTTGATATTGATTCATTTAATTGATAATTCTCCTTTAATCTTACAAAATAGGTGAAATGAGATAAGAGATACCTTCTTTGAATTTTACCCAAAGACTACGGTTTTCGTATTTTTCAATTGTGAATTGGGCACTTTTTTCTAAATCCTTATTGAACTGTTCACTCAACTGTATTGCTGTAGATTGATCATAAATAAAAGCGTTAACCTCAAAATTAAGCGTGAAGCTGCGATGATCCATATTCGTTGTTCCGACACTTGCTACTTCATCATCAATGACCATCATTTTAGAATGTAAAAAGCCGTTTTCATAATGATAGATTTTAACTCCTGAAGCTAGTAATGAGGCTACATTTTTTGAGTAGCCCAATAAACAAATGGATGATCCGGTTTATTCGGAATCATAATCGTTACATCCACACCGCCTAAAGCAGCAATTGAAACAGCATCTAAAAAGGCTTGGTCTGGAATAAAATATGGAGTCTGAATTTTAATGTATCTTTTAGCTGAAGTTATCATTTTCAAATAACCATACTTAATTTGTTCCCAATCTTCATCAGGACCACTTGAAGCAATTTGAATACCAGTTGATTCACCTGTATCAATATCTGGGAAATAGCGGTCTGAATAAGTGATATTATGGCGTTTAGCTTGAGAATTCCAATCTAAAATAAATCTAAGCTGCAACGCATTGACCGCATCACCTACAATACGAAGGTGTGTATCTCTCCAATATCCGAATTTTTTAGACATACCCAGATATTCTTTTCCAACATTAAAACCACCTACATAACCAATGACACCATCAATCACTACAATTTTTCGATGGTTGCGGTAATTAAGACGGAAATTAATTAAAGGTAATTTAGAAGGAAAGAAGGACTCAACTTGTCCGCCTTTTTTTCTGAATTCATCAAAGTCTTTTAGAGTTAAACCTCTAGAACCCATATCATCATAAAGCATTTTTACTTCAAGACCTTCTTCTAATTTGTCTTCTAATGCTTTAAGTACACGTTTGCCTAAAATGTCATTACGGAAAATGTAATACTCAATGTGAATATAGGATTGTGCGTTTTCAATATCTTGAATTAAAGCTTCGAACTTTTCTTTACCATCATTATAAATAGTCAACGCATTATCTGTAGTTAAGAATGCTGAATTATTATAAAGCAGCATTTGAACCATAGACTTATGTTTGACAATAACGTGATTTCCTTTTGAGAATTCATCATTTTTTAATGCTTCTGCTTGTTCTTGAACAATCATTTCTAATCCTGTTTTATCTTCTTCATTGATTTTGAAAATATGTTCTCTTTGAATTTGTCTGCCAAACAAGAGATAAATGATAAAGCCAAAAATAGGAAGGAAAGCTAAAACGAGCAGCCAAGCCCAAATGGACCCAGGAGATCTGCGTTCTAAGAAAACAATTGTAAAGCTGAAAAATAAGTTCAAAATAAATAGAGCGATTAAGATAATATTGAAAACCAGGTTTGTTTGCTGCACCAGCATTTCGAGATAATACATATTTTTAAACCTCCGAATTATCAATAACAACGAGTTTTTACCCGGCTAATATTGTTTCTAATGCTTTTTATTGTAACACAGCTAAATCGGAATAGGTATAGGTTGACGTATACCTCACTAGGGTATATGATGATGTTGAAAGCGATATGAACGGAGGTTTTAAAATGACCGAAAATGACAAAGCACATCATTCAGAACAAATTAAGTCCAACTTGAAAGCAAGACTCAACCGTATTGAGGGGCAAGTCAGAGCAATTAACCGAATGATTGAAGAAGATGTTTATTGTGATGATGTACTTACACAAATCCGTGCAACACGTTCAGCCTTGAACAGTGTAGCAGTACGATTGCTTGATCACCATATGAAAGGTTGTATCATGCATAAAGTTGAGGATGGTCACGCTGAAGAAGCAATGGAAGAATTGCTTGTTACCGTTCAAAAATTAATTAAAGATTAAAGGAGATTATTATGCAAAACAGTGTAATTAAAATTGATGGAATGGAAACTGAAGAAGAACAGCATAAATTACATCAACATCTTATAGAAATGACAGGTGTAACTGCAGTACAAGTAGATTTGGATTCAAATGAAATCAAAATCAGTTACGAAACACCTGTAAATCTCAATAATCTTGAAAAAGAAATCTATGATGCGGGTTATCAAATATTAAATTAAAGGAGTGTTTATAAATGGAAGAGAAACAATTAAAAGTTGAAGGTATGAGTTGCGGACATTGTAAATCAGCAGTTGAATCAGCAGTAGGTAAAATTGAAGGTGTCGATAATGTCAATGCAAGCCCAGAAAATGATACAGTAGATGTGAAGTTTAATGGAGAAGCAAATGTATTATCTGAAATAGAAAAAGCAATTTATGATGCTGGATATGACGTTGTAAAATAAGTTGAATAATATAAATAGGCAAGTTCTCTATTTTAAAAAGAACTTTGCCTTTATTTTTAAAATGAAATATACCCTTGTAGGGTATAAGGAGTGAGGATGTTGGAAAAAGCGGAATTTAAAATTTCAGGTATGACGTGTGCTGCATGTTCTACAAGGATAGAACGCGTTTTAAATAGAACTGAAGGCGTTGATAGTGCCAACGTCAATTTGGTAACTGAAAAAGCAGCGGTTGATTTTAACGGCAATGATATCGATATAAATGAAATCTTTGAAAAAGTAAAAAATTTAGGATATGAACCCATTGCGATTGAAACGGCTGAAGAAACACAAAAAAGAAAGAAAAAAGAATTAGATAAACAAAAATATAAATTCATCGTATCTCTTATTTTATCAATACCGCTCATTTATACCATGGTGGGGCATTTTAGTTTTCTAAGTTTCTTACCGTTACCTCATTTTATGGTGCAACCTTGGTTCCAATTTATTTTAGCGACACCAGTCCAATTTATATTAGGATGGCAATTTTATAAAGGGGCATACAGTTCATTGAGAAATAAGAGTGCCAACATGGATGTGCTTGTTGCACTTGGTACTTCAGCGGCTTATTTCTATAGTATTTATTTAGCCATTATTCATTATGGTGAGACACATATTCCTTTATATTTTGAAACAAGTGCAGTCTTAATTACTTTAATCTTGTTAGGTAAATATTTTGAAGCTAAAGCTAAAGGCCATGCGAGTGATGCGATTAATAAATTGTTATCGCTGCAAGTTAAAGAAGCACGTGTGGAAAGAGATGGAGAAGCGGTTGAAGTTCCTGTAGACCAAGTTCAAAAAGGTGATATCTTGCTTATTAAAAGCGGAGAATATATTCCGCTAGATGGTGAAATTGCAGAAGGAGATACGAGTATAGACGAATCTATGCTGACTGGAGAAAGTATCCCTGTTGATAAGGAAAAAGGTGATCAAGTGATTGGTGCAACGCTTAATCACGGTAACTTTATTAAAGTTAAAGTCACTCAAACGGGCGATGATTTAGTTTTAAATCAAATTATTCGTATTGTGGAAGAAGCACAAGGTGAAAAACCAAACATTCAACGCCTAGCTGATAAAATATCTGGTATTTTTGTGCCGACAGTATTAATGATTGCACTAGTTGTCTTCATTATTTGGTTCAGTTTGGTTACACCACTTAATTTCCAATCTAGTTTAGAAGTTTTCATCGCTGTAATTGTGATTGCTTGTCCATGTGCATTAGGCCTTGCAACACCGACATCGATTATGGCAGGTTCTGGTCGGGCAGCTGAATTAGGTGTTTTATTCAAATCTTCAGAAGCATTAGAACAAACTCAAAATGTGAATACTATTGTATTTGATAAAACAGGTACTTTAACAGAAGGACACCCTACAGTTTTTAAAGTGATCGATAATACAGACAATCAGCAATTCGGAACACTTGTAAAGAGTATGGAACAACAATCAGAACATCCACTTTCTCAAGCTATTACAGAATATTATGCAGATACACCTTCAGTTATAGTCGAACAATATCAAACGCATGCAGGTAATGGTATAAGCGGCGAAATTAATGGTCAAAATATTCAAATTGGTTCTATCAGTTTTATTCAACCTAAGTTAGACGAGTGGGATGATCAACTTGAAAAAGATATAGAAGGTTTGCAAAAACAAGGAGCCACTGTTGTCTTAGCGGCAATTGATAGTAAATTTGCCGGCATGATTGCTTTAAGAGATGAACCTAAAGAAACAGCTAAAAATCTTATTCATCAATTACGCGATGAATATGAAATCATTATGTTAAGCGGTGATACACAAACGACAGCTGAAACTATTGCTGGTGAATTAGGTATCAAGCACGTAATAGCTGGTGTTAAACCAGATGATAAAGCAAATCAAATTGGACTTCTGCAAGATGAAGGCAAGAATGTCATGATGGTCGGTGATGGTATTAATGATGCACCTGCTTTAGCTAAAAGTAATATAGGCTTAGCTATGGGTACGGGTTCTGATATAGCGATTGAAGCGGGCGATATTATGATTGTCGGCGGAGATATCCAAAAAGTAGATATTGCACTTGATATGAGTAAGAAAACGCTGAAAAATATTAAAGAAAATCTGTTCTTTGCATTTTGTTATAACGCAGTAGGTATTCCAGTAGCAGCGTTCGGTTTATTAGCGCCTTGGATAGCTGGAACAGCGATGGCTTTCAGTTCAGTTTCTGTCGTACTCAATGCTTTGCGTCTTCAAAAAGTTAAATACCAGAAAAATTTACAAAAATAATGTAGTAAATGAATATTTTTTGGGGTAGAATAAAAGTAACTTATATATAAGTAATTCGAAGATGGGGTGAACATAATGAATAATAGTACAGATAAATTACGTAATGTCGTTCAGTTATTGTCTTCGCTCGGTGTTAATATTAAGAAAACTAAATCACGCTTAGAGATTATGCACACGTTACCCAATACATCCGTAGCAACACCAAAGTTAAAATAATATTATTTCAACCCGAAAAAAACAGGTTATCAGACAACATTCGATTGAATGTTTTGCTCTGATAACCTGTTTTTTAATTTCAATTTGGTTTAGTTGTTTTTGAACGTAATAAATCTGGTTGATAAGGTGTAGGCTGATGATAGTAAATTGATAAAACGATACCAATACCTACCATTAAACTCCAAAGCGAGCTTCCTCCATAACTGATGAATGGAAGCGGAATACCTGTGATAGGCAGTAATTGTATTGTCATACCCATGTTTTGAACTGCATGGAATAAAATTAATGATACGAATCCGATGATATACGTTTTATTATAAATATTGTCTGTTTTACTTGCTAATCTTACAAGATGGAAAAGTAAAATTAAGAAAACGATAATAACAGCAACTGCACCGATAAAACCGAATTCTTCTCCAATTACAGAGAAAATGAAGTCTGTATGGTTTTCTGGTATATATACTTCGCCATTATTTAAGCCTTTACCAAATAATTGTCCAGAACCGATTGCTTTTAGCGATTCAGTCAAATGGTAACCATCACCAGAACTATAAGCGTAAGGATCAAGCCATGAAGCAATACGGCCTAATTGATAAGTTTTAATGCCAAAGCCGCTTTCTATCAGTGAGGGTTTATATATAATGGAAAGAATAAAGAATCCGCCTACAAACATGATTGTAAGAAAAATAGGTGCTAATATTTTCCAAGTAATACCGCTGACAATGAAAACACCGACGATAATTGCGAGACAAACCAAAGTTGTTCCTAAGTCGTTTTGTAATAAAATAAGAATCATTGGCAAAGCAGAGACTAATAAAATTTTCATGAAGAGCTTAAAGTCAGATTCTAGTGACTTATTAAATGTGTATTTATTATGTCTCGATACGATTTTAGCTAACGCTAATATCAAGATGATTTTCATAAATTCAGAAGGCTGGATACTGATTGGTCCGAAACTATACCAACTTTTCGCACCATTTATAATGGGTGTGATAGGTGTTTCTGGTAAAACCAATAATCCTATTAATAAGATACAAACGATAAAATACAATGTATAAGTGTATTTCATGATGCGTTTAGGTGAGATTAACATAATTGCAAAGGCGATAATGCCACCAAGTATGTAATATAGAATTTGACGGATACTGAAATTAGCACTGTATTGACCGCCGCCCATAGCAGATTGAATAAACAATACACTGATAGCAGCCATTACGATTAAAATACCGATCAGTACCCAATCGATACGCCGCAGCCATGATTTGCTGGGCTTTTGACGTGTTGCTTTCATTGGTAAGTTCCCCTTTTAAATTGCTATTTCTTTTTTCTTTAGTATATACCTTTATTTAAAAAGATAGAATCGTCGTTGTTGATATTTTAAAAATCATTATAACTCAAACTATAGCATATTTGCGTTTTAACCTGTACCTATATATAGTCTATCGGCTATTAAAAGTTTGTGAATTCAAATTTACTCAGCTATCACATGCAATCTGGTTTAAAATCGTGATAAAATAAAGTTTAACAATGCGTTTGGAGGAAAGAATATGGCTAAAGAAAACATATGCATCATTTATGGTGGAAAAAGCGCAGAACACGATGTATCAATTTTAACTGCGCAAAATGTATTAAATGCAATCAATAAAGATGACTATCAAGTTGACATCATTTATATCACGAATGATGGTGCTTGGAAGAAAAAAGATGACATTACTGAAAATGTGGAAGATGTAGAAAGTTTACGTCTAGAGGAAGTTGAAGAAGGTGAAATATCTAACTTGCTCACTAACAGCAGTTCAGGTCAGCCATATGCAGCAGTATTCCCATTGCTACACGGTCCAAATGGAGAAGACGGTACAATCCAAGGTTTATTTGAAGTGCTAGACTTACCATACGTAGGAAATGGTGTGCTAGCTGCTTCAAGTACAATGGACAAATTAGTCATGAAACAATTATTTGCTCACAGAGGATTACCGCAACTTCCGTATGTCAGCTTCTTAAGAAGTGAATATGAAAAGTACCAAAGCAATATTTTGAAACTGGTAAAAGACAAATTAGAATTTCCAGTCTTCGTTAAACCAGCGAACTTAGGATCAAGTGTCGGAATCAGTAAATGTAATAACGAAGAAGAATTGAAATCTGGTATTGAAGAAGCTTTCCAATTCGATAGAAAATTAGTAATCGAACAAGGTATAGAAGCTCGAGAAATTGAAGTAGCTGTATTAGGAAATGACTATCCAGAAACAACACAACCTGGAGAAGTAGTGAAAGATGTTGCTTTCTATGATTACAAATCTAAATATTTAGATGGGAAAGTGCAGCTATCAATTCCAGCTGACTTAGATTCAGAAGTGCAAACGACTTTACGTAACATGGCTGCTGAAGCTTTTAAAGCAACAGATTGTGCGGGACTTTTACGTGCAGACTTCTTTGTAACTGAAGATAACCAAATCTTTATTAATGAAACAAATGCTATGCCAGGATTTACACAATACAGCATGTATCCAAGTTTATGGGAAAACATGGGCTTATCTTATGTAGATTTGATTACGAAATTAATTGAACTTGCTAAAGAGAAACATGTTGAAAAACAAAAAAATAAATACAAAATTGATTAAGGTAGTGCTTTTATGATTGATGTGACATTAAAACAAATTAAAGAATGGATTCCATGTGAGATAGACGATCAATATTTACAACATAAAATACACGGCGTATCAATTGACTCTCGACATATAGATGAAAATAACTTGTTTGTGCCGTTTAAAGGTGAAAATACAGATGGGCACCGATTTGTTGAACAAGCTTTAGAGGACGGAGCAGGCGCATCATTTTATCAAAAAGATGTTGAATTAGACCATGATGTAAATGGTCCGATTATTTGGGTCGATGACACGTTATTGGCTTTGCAAGAATTAGCCAAAGCATACTTAAAACATGTTAATCCAAAAGTGATTGCAGTAACTGGCTCAAACGGTAAAACAACTACGAAAGATATGATTGAAAGTGTTTTAAAACCTGCTTTCAAAGTAAAGAAAACACAAGGTAACTATAATAACGAAATTGGCATGCCGCTTACCATTTTACAACTTGATGAAGATACAGAAATTTCTATTTTAGAAATGGGAATGTCTGGTTTTCATGAAATTGAATTGCTGTCAGAAATAGCGCATCCGGATATTGCAGTAATTACCAATATCGGTGAATCACACATGCAAGATTTAGGCTCAAGAGAAGGTATTGCACGTGCTAAATTTGAAATTGTTTCAGGACTAAAACCAAATGGTGTCTTTATTTATGATGGCGATGAACCTTTATTAAAACCTCATGTTGAGACGTTAAAAGATACTGAATCTATCAGCATTGGTCTAGCTCAAGATAATAGTGTGGTTTGTCATGTCGAACAACATGACGCAATGGGGATAGCTTTCAGTTTAAATACAAATGAACATTATCAAATTCCGATTTTAGGTACACATAATATGCGTAACGCTGCAATTGCGATTTCGATTGGAAAAATACTTGGACTTTCATATGAAGCAATTCAAGAAAATATTTCAAAAGTGAAACTGACAGGTATGCGTATGGAATTACATCGTACAGATTCAAATATCTCAGTAATCAATGATGCGTATAATGCAAGTCCAACAAGCATGAAAGCTGCAATTAATACTCTATCAGCAATGGAAGGACGTAAAGTTCTGATTTTAGCTGATGTCTTAGAATTAGGTGAGAATAGTGCTGAAATGCATGCTTCAGTCGGCGACTATTTACAAGGTAAAGGCATTAATTTATTGTTGACGTTTGGTGATGAAGCGGTTCATATTTATGAAAATGGTAAAGTGAACGTAGATGAGGCTTATCACTTTAACAATAAAAAAGAATTGATTGATTTTATTACACAACATGCACAAGCTGAAGATAAAATTTTAATCAAAGGATCTCGCGGTATGAAATTAGAAGAGGTCTCAGATGCTTTAATTCATAACAATTAAAAAAATTATAAATATAAGTTAGTAAGATGATAATAGCTTTAACTACAGTAATTCTTATCATTTTACTAACTTTTTTATATTAACATTGAAAATTGCTTCGTTGCTATAATAGGCGCTAGGTGGTATTATATAGAAGTTGATGAAAATTAAAGACAAGGTGGGGGCGGGTGCTCGTCGTTATTAGATATTTTATAAAAATAACGAAAATATTTGAAATTTGACCGCTCATTTTTTATCGTTTTTTTAGATGAAAAGTAAGCTTATAGATGACGTATATCGACCGAATTGAAGAGCACACGATCATCAAAGTCGTCTCGACCATATATAAAGGAGAATTAATTTGCAAAAATTTAAAGATTTAGGTGTTTCAGATAAAACAGCCGAAACACTTGGTAATATGGGTTTTGAAGAACCGACTCCAATCCAAACAGATAGTATCCCTTACGCTTTACACGGATTAGACATCTTAGGACAAGCACAAACAGGTACTGGTAAAACAGGTGCATTCGGTATCCCATTAATAGAAAAAGTAGTAGATAAAGAAGGCGTGCAAGCATTGATTTTAGCTCCGACACGTGAGTTGGCAATGCAAGTTGCAGAACAATTAAGAGCTTTTAGTCGCGGACAACGCGTTCAAGTTGCGACAGTATTCGGTGGTATGCCGATTGGACGTCAAATCAAAGCCTTGAAAAAAGGACCGCAAATTGTGGTAGGTACACCAGGTCGTGTTATTGACCATTTAAATCGTCGTACTTTGAAAACAGACGATATTAAAACATTGATTATTGATGAAGCAGATGAAATGATGAACATGGGATTCATTGATGATATGAGATTTATTATGGATCATCTTCCATCTGAAGATAGACAAACAATGTTGTTCTCAGCAACAATGCCAAAAGCAATTCAAACGCTTGTTCAACAATTTATGAAATCACCAAAAATTGTTAAAACAATGAATAACGAAATGTCAGATCCTCAAATTGATGAATATTATACAATTGTAAAAGAACTAGAAAAATTTGAAACGTTTACTAATTTCTTAGATGTACATCAACCTGAATTGGCGATTGTATTCGGTCGTACAAAACGTCGTGTAGATGAGTTGACAAGTGCATTAATTTCTAAAGGTTATAAAGCAGAAGGCTTGCATGGCGACATTACTCAAGCAAAACGTTTAGAGGTATTGAAAAAATTCAAAAATGATCAGATTGACATTTTAGTTGCAACAGATGTTGCTGCACGTGGATTAGATATCTCAGGTGTCAGCCATGTTTATAACTTCGATATTCCTCAAGATACTGAAAGTTATACACACCGTATTGGTCGTACAGGTCGTGCTGGTAAAAAAGGTATCGCTGTTACATTTGTGAACCCGATTGAAATGGATTATATCCGTCAAATCGAACAAACAAATGACCGCCGCATGAGAGCTTTACGTCCTCCGCACCGTAAAGAAGTGTTGCGTGCGCGTGAAAATGATATTAAAGAAAAAGTTGAAAAATGGATGTCTCAAGAGCATTCAGAACGTTTGCAAGATATCTCTTCTCAATTGTTAAATGAATATAATGACGTAGAACTTGTATCAGCTTTACTTCAAGAATTAGTTGAAGCAAATGATGAAGTAGAAGTACAATTGACATTTGAAAAACCGCTTGCTCGCAAAGGTGGTCGCCATAACGGAAAAGGCCCACGCAGAAGCGGTAAACCAAATAAACGTTCAAACAATAAATTTGATAATAAAAACCGTCGCGGCAAAGGTAACAAAGGCGGTAAAAATAATAGCGGCAAAAAATTTAAAAATGACAAAAAAGATCATAAAAAACCAATCAAAGGACGTACATTTGCTGACATGCAAAAATAGTTAATTGGTTTATAAATGGTAAAAAGCATTGGTTCGAAATTATCGAATCAGTGCTTTTTTTGTTTTAAAAATAAATTATAAAATTCTCCAAATTTGTTTCGGTTATTGTTAGAATATGACTATATGTATAAATAATTTATGATAGGAGCGGGCAACTTAATGGAATACAAACAGCAAAGTCCTAGAAAAGTTTTGGGTTATTATTATTTAAGTTTCATTTTAAGATTTTTGATAACTTTAATGATAGCACTAGTTTTCTGTGGCTTGACTTATTATTTTAATTGGTCGCCATGGGTCATATATTGCTTTGGTATATTACTACTGCTGCAAGTACTATTTTATGCTGTTCAACCATGGGTTTTATGGCAGCATAGATATTTCACTCTATCTGATAACCACATTATAATCATTAATACATTCTTTTTTAAAAAAGAATCAGTCATTAAGTTGGATAGAGTTCAATATTTAGAACGTAAAACAGGTCCGTTATTAAATCGATTCGGCTTATGTAAAAATTATATCGTGACAGCTGGTCATGAGATTATACTTCCATTGGTTAATGAAGATACAACAAAAGAAATGGAAGAATATTGTATGGATTACTTAGAAAAGGTAGATGCAGATGTTTAAACCAGAAAAATTACATCCTATTTCTTATTTGTCAGGTTTAATTAAAACAATAAAACAAAATTTTATTGTAATCATTCTTTTTTTTATCAATATTAAAGATTTTCACTTTGCTGATTTTAAACAATACATTTGGCCTGGTATTTTGCTTATTTTATTTATAGTTTCATTTATTATCAATGCAGCAAAAGTTTTTACTACGAGGTATTGGATTGAGAATAATCATTTCATCGTTACACATGGTGTATTTAATAAGAAGCGGAAAGAGTTAGATATACAACGTATACAATCTGTCGATACGTCACAAGATATTGTGAATAGAGTGTTTGGCGGCTTGATTTTAGAAATAAAAGTGCCGAGTGACAGTATAAAGCTTGAGATTGTGTCTAAAGCGCAGAGTGAATATATCGAACAGCAAATTAAAAAAGTTCAAAACTCAATTGATATGACAGAAGATATTGATAGTGAGAATGAAGCAGAGCATAACCAAAATCAAAAAACAATTTATCGTTTGTCCTTAAAAGAACTTACTCTAATGTCATTAACGAGTGGTTCTATTGTGATTGCAATACTAACAATTATGCCGATACTCGGGAGTTTACAAAGCGTTATACCATGGGATCATATTTTTAAGCAATTTCAACACATTGCACAAGCTGCTTATATTACAACAATAATACTTATTGTATTCGGTTTGTTGATTGCTTATATCATCGGTGTAATTATTGAATTTACAAGATTTTATGGTTATACGTTAAAAGAAGAGAATCATCAATTAAAAATTAAACATGGATTACTGAATGTGAAAAGTCTGACAGTCCCTACAAAACGTATTCAAGCTGTAGTTGAAAAGCAGTCATTCTTTCGCAGAATACTAGGGTATACATCGATTTATTTTGTAATTACAAGTGATGGTATTAATACAATGGAAAGTGAATCTGCTTCTGGACAAGTTGTGATACTTCCTTTTATGAAACGAGAAAAAACATACGAAATGCTGCATTATTTAGTTCCCTCTCTAAGTTTTCAATCTGTTGAGACAGGTTTGCCAAAAGGTGGTATTCGACGTAATGCTCAAATCAGTGGTGGAATTATACTTATTGCTGGAATAGCAGGATATTATTTTTGGAATGCCTGGGCTATGATAATTGCATTATTATTAATTGTACTCGTAATTATTAATAGTATTATAACTGTGAAGTATTCAGGATTGCATATTTCTTCTGATGAATTAACACTGAAACATTCTCAATTAATTCGTACACGCTATTTTTACACAAGTAAAAATAAACTTGTTGGGTTTGAGAAAAGACAAAATCCATTTTTAAGAAGGGCGGAACTTGCTCATTTTAATTTTATTGCAGCAAAAGGCGCAGGAAGTCTAAATATAGGCTTGCGCTTCGTCCAAAATAATAAAGCAGATGAACTGGAAAATTGGTACTTGAAGGAGGGGAATTATGAAGCTTAATCGTATGTCTCCCAAAGGAAAAAAAGTGCTGGTTATCGGTGCAGTGATACGTACGGTAATCATTGCGGTATGTTTAATTGCTGCTTTAGTAATTGATCATTTGTGGTTGCATTGGCTAAGCGATACACCTTTTAAAATTACTTGTGTGATTGTAGCTGTACTTATTGCCATACAAATTATAGGAGATTGTATCATGCGCCCATGGTTAATGAATCGGCAACATGGTTATTTATTGAAAACACATTCTATTACTGTCCAAGAGGGCATGTGGTTTGTAAAACATTTGAAAATTCCATTGTTTCGTATTCAAAATGTAGATATAGAAGAAGGATGGTTGATGCGTAAATATCAACTTGCGACTTTGAACCTTTCGACAGCTGGCGGTAATGCAGAAATTATATTAATCGATAAAACAACAGCGCAACAAATTATGAATAATATCAAACATTCTTCATTAAATATAAGCGAAGAATCAGAAGTGGGTGAATAAGTTGATATATGGTATTGGAATCGACTTAATTGAGATTAGTCGAATCAAAACATTGCTAAAACGTCAAAAAAAGTTGCCTGAGCGTATTTTGAGTAAAGATGAATTAACTAAATTTGAAAACTTTTCTCATGAACAACGGCGGGCTGAATTTTTAGCAGGACGTTTTGCGTGTAAAGAAGCATTCAGTAAAGCTTTAGGAACAGGTTTAGGAAAACATGTAAGTTTCCAAGATATTAATTGTCAAAATGATGAATTAGGACGTCCTTTTATTCAGTTTGAAGGATTTAAAGTACATGTCAGTATTACTCATACTGAAAATTATGCCGCGAGTCAGGTGATTCTTGAGAAAATGTAATATAATAATAGTATTGTTGAATTAAACTGAAAGAATCGGTTTAAAATAAAGGAGTTGAAGATCATGGCGGATAAATTTTATCGGCCTACGTATCTTAAGGTAGATTTAGAAGCAATATTAAAAAACTATCAAGTACTAGGCAAATTACAACCCAATAAAATAGTGATGCCAGTAATTAAAGCGAATGCTTATGGTATGGGAAGTGTAAATGTCGGCCACTATTTAAAAGAAAACGGGGTTGAATTTTTCGGCGTTGCCACTTTGGATGAAGCAATTGAATTAAGAATGCACGGAATTGATACGAAAATATTAATCTTAGGCGTTGTAATGCCTAAAGATATTAATAAAGCAATCCAACATCGGGTTGCTTTAACAGTACCTTCATACGCATGGTTGGAAGAAGCAATTAAATATCTTGATGACGATTTAGAAAAAGATTTATGGCTGCATGTCAAAATCGATACAGGTATGGGACGTTTAGGTGTAAAATCAGCAGACGACTATCAAAAAGTGGTTGATTTAATACAGTCACATGAACATTTGATTTTTGAAGGTGTATTTACACATTTTGCACAAGCTGATGAAGACAGCCCGCATACAAAAGAACAATATGAAATATTTGAAAACTGGGTGAATTCAATTTCTCATCCGCCTTATGTACATGCACAAAACTCTGGAGGTACCATTTTGTTTGATGCACCTATTTGCAATATGGTGCGAACAGGTATTTCGTTATATGGTTATTATCCATCTGAATATGTTGAACAACAGACACATGCTGAATTGTATCCTTGTGCTGAATGGGTGACAGAAATCGTTGATGTTAAGCATTTAGAAATAGGCGATACTGTAAGTTACGGTTCCACTTATACCGCAGAAAAAGCTGAAAAGATTGCAATTTTACCTGTCGGTTATGCAGATGGTTTTCCACGAATGATGCAAGGAACTAATGTAGAAGTGAATGGACAGCAATGTACGATTATCGGTCGTGTATGCATGGATCAAATGATGATTGTATTACCTGAAAATGAAGCGTTTAATGTCGGGGACAAAGTGACATTGTTAAATCGTGAACATAACGGTCCGCAATCATTATTATCTTTTGCAAAACAACAGCAAACTATTAATTATGAAGTGCTTTGTCGCATCGGAAGACGTGTTCCAAGAATATATGAGCCGGAAAAAGTATTTGATATTGTTAACGAATTGCAAAAATAGTATGGTCAGGTATTTTGAAATTTGTTATTATAAGTTTGAATATTAAATTAGTATTTCTTTAATTCTTGGAGGTCTTACTCATGTCAACTTTTAATCAGAATAGAAGTTATAGTTTAGAACAGTCACTGAAAGAAGGCTATGCACAGATGGCTGACTTAAATCTCTCCCTCGCAACGGAGGCATTTTCAGTAGAATGTGAAGCCTGTGATTGCAATGAATCATATTTAGCTTTTGACAAGGATGAATGATGAGGAGAGGCGATGTTTACTTAGCTGATTTATCGCCAGTGCAAGGTTCTGAACAAGGGGGAGTTAGGCCTGTTGTAATTATACAAAACGACACTGGAAATAAGTATAGTCCAACAGTCATTGTAGCTGCAATGACTGGACGGATTAATAAAGCAAAAATTCCTACTCATGTTGAAATTGAAAAAAGTAAATATAAATTGGACAAAGATTCAGTTATTTTACTAGAACAGATAAGAACAGTCGATAAAAAGCGACTTAAAGAAAAACTGACATATTTATCAGACGAAAAGATGAAAGAAATTGATAATGCGATTCAAATCAGCTTAGGCTTGACACATCGCAATTAATTGGAATTCAAACAACAATTAAATTACAAAAGGTTGAGGCAAGATATGAATGTTGCCTTACAACTTTGTTCAGACTTGCACCAATTGTAGAGACTGAACTAAATGTTTAAAGAGGCAGAGAAACAATTTCAGCTTAGGGTACACGTATGACTTTATTGCTCGACTATCAATATAGGTTAATATGGCGTTCCTAGAGATGCTGTTATTGGTTTTTGCCTCTTTTTTAGGCTCTCTGTCAAATAGGACTGGTGGCTCAAATTATAGAGGTTAAGCAGCTTTTAGCTGCTTAATCTCTTTTTTAGGATTCGAGGAAAAAAGTCTCGTACATAAAATAATACGATTGCGCAAATTAGTGAAGTTTCTATAACCGAAAGAAACCCTTTTTATCAGTTTGATCTTATTATTAATACCTTCGAGCGGACCGTTGGTCAGATTCGAATATTCCAAAGTATTCAGTACCATGTCATGATAATTTTTAAGTGTTCTGATGGAAATTTGAAGTTTGGGGGCAATGTTTCCCATGGTTATTGCCTGTATGGTTGATGTATATAACTGTTCATCATTTTCTTTTAAAGCGTAACGCAGCTGATGGACATAGTGATGCGTGTTTAACAATTTATCATCAAAATCCAATAAGAAATCTACAATTCCTTTGGTGGTTTTCCATTGTTTGAACAGAGGAACTTTATTATATTCGAACATCTCCAATTGTTCATAAGGTTTCAAAAGCAGTTTCCAGTAACGCTTATATTTATTGTAAAGCGGTCTGTCGTTATTTCGGAAAGTATTCATAACACTGACACGAGTCATATTCAAAGCACGATTCAATGATTGTACAATATGGAATCGGTCTATAATAATTTTGGCATTAGGGAATACTTCGTTGATCAAAGACATATAAGGTTCGTACATATCGATAGATACCGTCTTCACACGTTGTCTTTCAGCTAGTGAATAACGATAAAAGTGCGTTTTCAGAGCTGCCAATCTGCGATCGGGAACAATATCTACGATACGATGGGACACAGCATCAGCATAAATAAAACTCATATTATGGCTGACATGTTTGACACTTTTGAATTCATCCATCATTAAATGTTCAGGCAAAGCGCTGAACGGCTTTTGAGCAATCTGAGAAGCAGCTTTATCTATCATCCGAGCAACTGTAGAAGCCCCGACAGCACACGATTCAGCAATTGATTTTTGAGAACGGATTTCGGTAGCTTTCTGCAAAACAGCTAAACGGGTATTATCCGAAATATGGCAATGTCTCTCAACTATTTTTGTTTCAGCAGTGAAGTGCGTACAGCAGTGCTTACAGTAAAAACGCTGCTTCTTCAGGTTCAAATAGGCTTGTCTTTCAGATACCTTAGGTATCGTAATACGGGAATTCTTCATTCCATTTTTTATAATGGAGTACTCGGTATTTTTAAAGCCGCAGTTTTCACAGTGCTCAGGAACGTACGTCAATTTTCCAAAGTAGAATAGACACGTTTTTCCTTTATACTCTTTTTCTTCAACCTTAGTATCGAATTCTATATTTTTATCTTTAATTCCCAGTGTAGTTGATATAAAATGATTCATAGGCGCAACTTATCTCCTTTAATTTGGGTTTGGTCACTTTAAATTATAGAGATAATTGCGCTATTTTTATATCAAAAAATCGGACGAGTGATTTTCTCACCAGTCCGATTTAGTATAGAACCCTTTTTTACATATAAAATATTATAGAAGCCGAAAGTTTTTATTAATCAATTACAAAAACAAAGGTGTCTATACCTTTTATAATTAAGGTTAAAAAGAGAATTCAGAAAGAAGGACGATACAAGTGGAAGAATTTAAAGGGAAATATTTGCGAATGTTGCAATTATATGTAGAGTCCTACAACAAGCAAGCTGTGCTTAATCAATTCAAAGATTTCGGACAAGAAATTTTAGAAAAACACATCCATGCTGAAAATGTACTGGACATCCATAAGGAATGTGCAAAAGAATTAGATTTATCAAAAGATCAAATTTTAATGTCTTTAGAAATTTTAAAAACAATTGCGCAAACTTACGGATACAGTTATAAGGACTATCAAGAATTAGTTGATAAGTTATACTATCATGATAAAGAAATGGATTTAGCTTCGCGCCTTCAGCAAACAATGCTGCAAACAGAGATTCCTCAATTCGACAGTATTCAAATTGGAGTAATTTCTGTTGCTGCCCAAAAAGTGAGCGGCGATTATTTTAATCTGATTGATCATAAAGATGGCACGATGAGCTTTGCTGTAGCTGATGTTATCGGAAAAGGTATTCCAGCAGCATTAGCTATGAGTATGATTAAGTTCGGTATGGATTCATATGGTCATTCCCAATTACCAAGTGATGGGTTGAAACGATTAAATAGGGTTGTTGAAAAAAATGTCAATCAAGATATGTTTGTAACAATGTTTTATGGTCTTTATGAAGAAATGAATCATTTGCTTTATTGCAGTTCGGCTGGTCATGAGCCGGGATATGTATTCAGGGCGGAACAAGATGAATTTGAAGAAATTGATGTCAGAGGACGCGTGTTAGGTGTTAGACAACTCGAACGCTATAAGCAACAAGAGATTCCAATTTATTTAAATGACTTAATCATTATTTTTACAGATGGTGTAACCGAAATACGTGATGAAAACGGCAAGTTTATAGATATTAATTACTTGCTTGATTTCATACATAAATACAAAGACCTGCATCCTCAAGATATTGTTCAATTATTGTATGAAGAATTACTAGGCATCCAAAAATCTGGGAAGCGCGATGATTTAACCATTTTAATTATTAAGCGTGTAAATTAACAAAAAAATGATTAATCCCTAATCAAAAGGGGTATATAAGTGACTGAAATATGAACAGACTGGAGTGTAACACTTAATGAACTTAAATATAGAGACACAAAAATATGATGATTATTACGAGATTAAAGTTGGAGGAGAGTTAGACGTATACACTGTTCCAGATTTGGAAAAGGTATTGACTCCAATTAAGCAAGAAGGTACACATGATGTACATGTCAACTTGGCAAATGTTAGTTATATGGATTCAACTGGATTAGGTTTATTCGTAGGTACATTAAAAGCTTTAAACCAAAATGATAAAGAGTTATACATTATCGGCGCTTCAGATCGTATCAGCCGTTTATTTGAAATCACTGGTTTAAGCGACTTGATGCACGTAAATGAAGGATCGGAGGTAGAATGACATGCTAGCCAAGCGGAATGTAATTGAAATGAAGTTACCTGCAGAAGCTGAATATGTCAGCTTGATTCGTTTAACTTTATCAGGTGTATTTTCTCGTGCGGGGGCTTCATATGATGATATTGAAGATGCAAAAATCGCAGTAAGTGAAGCGGTTACTAATGCAGTCAAACATGCTTATAAAGGTGAAGATGTTGATGCTGCAATTTATTTGTGTTTCGAAATTTATGAAGATAAAATTAGAGTT
The DNA here is from genome assembly GCF_001618885.1 of Staphylococcus condimenti. Classification (NCBI taxonomy): domain Bacteria; kingdom Bacillati; phylum Bacillota; class Bacilli; order Caryophanales; family Staphylococcaceae; genus Staphylococcus; species Staphylococcus condimenti. Next base: position 2,563,055 of record NZ_CP015114.1, read on the forward strand.
GTAGTTTCTGATCAAGGACAAAGCTTTGATTATGAAGAGAAGAAAAAAGAGTTAGGCCCTTATCAAGAAGATGAGAATATTGATTTCTTAAGAGAAGGCGGTTTAGGATTATTCTTGATTGAATCATTAATGGATGAAGTTAAAGTCAACAAAGATAATGGCGTAACGATAAGTATGATTAAGTATATAAAAAAAGAGCAGGTGCGAAATAATGGCGAAAGAGTCGAAATCAGTTAACGATATTTCACCTGAACAAATCAATGAATGGATTAGACAACATCAAAATGATGAAAATACAGGCGCCCAAGATAAGCTCGTTAAACATTATCAAAAGTTGATTGAATCTTTAGCATTTAAGTATTCCAAAGGTCAATCACATCATGAAGATTTAGTACAAGTAGGAATGGTGGGATTAATTGGAGCAATTAATCGCTTCGATATCAACTTTGGAAGAAAGTTTGAGGCTTTTTTGGTGCCTACTGTGATAGGTGAAATCAAGCGATATTTAAGAGATAAGACTTGGAGTGTTCATGTTCCAAGAAGAATTAAAGAAATCGGACCAAGAATTAAAAAAACTACAGATGAATTAACTAACGAACTTGAACGTTCGCCATCAATTAGTGAAATTGCCGAAAGATTAGAAGTAACGGATGAAGAAGTACTAGAAGCGATGGAGATGGGACAAAGTTATAACGCTTTGAGTGTTGATCATTCAATTGAAGCGGATAAAGATGGTTCAACAGTTACCTTATTAGATATTATGGGTGAACAAGAAGGTGGCTATGACTTAACTGAAAAACGTATGATTCTAGAGAGAATTTTACCGATTCTGACAGACAGAGAAAGAGAAATCATTCAATGTACATTTATTGAAGGTTTAAGTCAAAAAGAAACCGGTGAACGTATCGGTTTGAGTCAAATGCATGTATCTCGTTTGCAGCGTAATGCAATTAAAAAATTGCAACAAGCCGCGAAAAAATAAGTTGAATTAAATATCAAACAGTAATTAGGACTGAAACGTATATATTGTGTTTCAGTCCTAATTTCTGATATATGGTAAAATTGTAGTATTAATAAATAGGAGTGTGCGCATTGGATTCACAATTAATTAAAACGATTGAACAACAATATGATTTTTCAAAAAAACAAATTACAGCTGTTCTTTCTTTATTAGAAGAAAATAACACAGTGCCTTTTATTGCACGTTATCGCAAAGAACGTACAGGCGGATTAGATGAAGTTGAAATTAAAAAGATAGCTGATGAGTATCACTATATGGAACAATTGCAAAAAAGAAAAGAAGAAGTGATACATAATATAGAACAACAAGGTTTGCTAACAGAAGATTTAAAAAAAGATATTTTGAAACAAACTAAATTACAACGTGTCGAAGATTTATATCGTCCGTATAAACAAAAAAAGAAAACTAGAGCGACAGAAGCAAAAAGAAAAGGCCTTGAACCTTTAGCTAAATGGTTAAAACAAGATAAGATAAACGAAAAGCCTGAAATTCATGCTGAACAATTTATAAATGAAGAAGTTACTACAGCTCAAGATGCTTTAGTTGGGGCACAAGATATTATTGCTGAATGGATTTCTGATAACCCTAAATATCGTAATAAAATTTTAAATGATACATTAAAAAGAGGTCTTATTACAACACAAAAAAAGAAAAAAGCTGAAGATGAGAAACAAACATTTGAGATGTATTATGATTTCTCTGAACCTGTCAATAAGATTGCCAATCACAGAATTCTAGCTATGAACCGCGGTGAAAAAGAAAAAGTACTTTCTATTAAAGTTGAAATGGATACAGAGAAAATTGAACAAGATATAGAAAGACAAGAAGTGAAAAATAATCACGAAGGTACTCGCTATATCAAAGAAGCAATTAAAGATAGTTTGAAACGATTGATTATGCCATCCATTGAAAGGGAAATTCGTTCAGATTTAACCGAAAAGGCAGAAACGCATGCAATAGAAGTATTCAGTGTCAACTTAAAACACCTTTTATTACAACCTCCATTAAAAGGAAAACAAATATTAGGTGTAGACCCAGCATTTCGAACTGGTTGTAAACTTGCAGTTATTAATCCTTTTGGGTCTTTTGTAGCTAAAGGTGTGATGTATCCGCATCCTCCAGTTTCAAAAACAAAAGAAGCTGAAAAAACATTACTTCAATTCATTAATGATTACAATGTAAGTTTAATTGCAATTGGTAATGGAACAGCAAGTCGAGAAACTGAACAATTTATTGCAGATTTAATACAAAAACATCATTTAGACGTTCAATTTATTATAGTTAATGAAGCAGGTGCTTCAGTATACTCTGCTTCGGATGTAGCCCGTGCAGAATTTCCGGATTTCCAAGTAGAGGAAAGAAGTGCTGTTTCTATCGGACGACGTGTTCAAGATCCATTAAGTGAACTTGTAAAAATTGATCCTAAATCAATAGGTGTAGGTCAATATCAACACGATGTGAATCAAAAGTCACTCGAAAGTGCTTTGGATTTCGTAGTTGAAACAGCTGTTAACCAAGTAGGGGTGGATGTGAATACAGCTTCGCAATCATTATTGCAGCACGTAGCTGGTTTATCTCCGCAAATTGCACAGAATATTATTGACTACCGAGAAGAAAATGGTGCTTTGACACATCATAAACAAATTAGTAAAGTTAAACGTCTTGGACCGAAAACTTTTGAACAAAGTATTGGGTTCCTACGTATTGTTAATGGAAAAGAACCACTTGATAATACGGCGATTCATCCAGAAAGTTATGAAGTTGCGTATCAATTGTTGAAAGAAGAAGAACTGACAGAAGCGGATATCGGAAGTAAAACATTAAAAGATAAACTTACTAGTTTAGATTTACAAACTACTGCAGAGAAATTAAATGTGGGTATTCCTACATTAGAAGATATTGTAGCTGCATTAGTTGCACCTAATAGAGATCCGCGTGATGAATATGAAACGCCAATATTGAAATCTAATGTCTTATCTATAGAAGATTTAACAAAAGGTATGAAATTGAGTGGTACGGTTAGAAATGTCGTTGATTTTGGAGCTTTTGTGGACATTGGTGTAAAACAAGATGGTCTTGTGCATATCTCCCAGTTGTCTAAACGATTTGTCAAGAACCCGATGGATATAGTAAATGTAGGAGATATTGTTGATGTTTGGGTATTGAGTGCAGATGCACAGAAAAACAAAGTTTCATTGACAATGATTAACCCTAATGAATAATAAAATAATTGACAATGATAAATTGCAAAAACTGACTGAAAGTATTTCGGAAAATGAATTCGGATTGCTGTTTAGACATAATGCGTATTTTAATCCAAGATTAAGAACTACTGGCGGTCGTTATTTATTAGTGTCTCATGATATAGAAATTAATCCGAAGCAATTTGAAAAATTTGGCGAAAAAGCTTTAATCGATATTATCAAACATGAATTGTGCCATTACCATCTTCATTTGCAGAGAAAAGGTTATAAGCATAAAGATGCCGATTTTAAAATGTTAAGTCAAAAAGTAGGAGCACCAAGATTTTGTGCTGCTATTGATAGTTATGAAGAACGTGCAAACTATATTTATAAGTGTGTTGGTTGCGGAGAAACTTTTAAGAGGATCAGAAAAGTAAACACGAAGAAAATGGTGTGCGGAAAGTGCAAAGGAAAATTACGCTTGCACAAACATTTAAAATAGTTTAGAATAAAGAATCTGTGATACAAAAAGTGTTTTAGTGTTGCAGGTTCTTTTGTCTTTCTATATCATACATAAAGTTTTCTAAAAAACTTTGAAAAAAGATTGATGAAAGTGTTGACTTTGTATCGACGATGTTATATGATAGTAAATGTCCTAAAAAAAGGGATTAAGATTTCAATACAATTTTTAAGAACTTATAAAAAGTTTTAAAAAAGCATTGACAACGTATTACAAAGGTGTTACAATTAAATACGTTGTAAAAATAAAAAAGTATTTTTTCTTAATGATTAGCAAACCCAAGCGGTCGTGGCGGAATGGCAGACGCGCTAGGTTGAGGGCCTAGTGGGAGAGATCCCGTGGAGGTTCAAGTCCTCTCGGCCGCATCAAATATCATTAAGGAAGCGCATCTGCGGGTGTAGTTTAATGGCAAAACCTCAGCCTTCCAAGCTGATGTTGTGGGTTCGATTCCCATCACCCGCTCCATTGAATATTTTAAATGAACATTGAAAACTGAATGACAATATGTCAACGTTAATTCCAAATTAACAAACGTCTTAGACGTTTTAAAACAAATTAGTTTTATGAGCTAGTCAAACAAATCATAACTTTTATGGAGAGTTTGATCCTGGCTCAGGATGAACGCTGGCGGCGTGCCTAATACATGCAAGTCGAGCGAACAGATGAGGAGCTTGCTCCTCTGACGTTAGCGGCGGACGGGTGAGTAACACGTGGGTAACCTACCTATAAGACTGGAATAACTCCGGGAAACCGGGGCTAATGCCGGATAATATGCGGAACCGCATGGTTCTGCAATGAAAGACGGTCTTGCTGTCACTTATAGATGGACCCGCGCCGTATTAGCTAGTTGGTAAGGTAACGGCTTACCAAGGCAACGATACGTAGCCGACCTGAGAGGGTGATCGGCCACACTGGAACTGAGACACGGTCCAGACTCCTACGGGAGGCAGCAGTAGGGAATCTTCCGCAATGGGCGAAAGCCTGACGGAGCAACGCCGCGTGAGTGATGAAGGTCTTCGGATCGTAAAACTCTGTTATTAGGGAAGAACAAGTGCGTAGGTAACTATGCGCACCTTGACGGTACCTAATCAGAAAGCCACGGCTAACTACGTGCCAGCAGCCGCGGTAATACGTAGGTGGCAAGCGTTATCCGGAATTATTGGGCGTAAAGCGCGCGTAGGCGGTTTTTTAAGTCTGATGTGAAAGCCCACGGCTCAACCGTGGAGGGTCATTGGAAACTGGAAAACTTGAGTGCAGAAGAGGAAAGTGGAATTCCATGTGTAGCGGTGAAATGCGCAGAGATATGGAGGAACACCAGTGGCGAAGGCGACTTTCTGGTCTGCAACTGACGCTGATGTGCGAAAGCGTGGGGATCAAACAGGATTAGATACCCTGGTAGTCCACGCCGTAAACGATGAGTGCTAAGTGTTAGGGGGTTTCCGCCCCTTAGTGCTGCAGCTAACGCATTAAGCACTCCGCCTGGGGAGTACGGCCGCAAGGCTGAAACTCAAAGGAATTGACGGGGACCCGCACAAGCGGTGGAGCATGTGGTTTAATTCGAAGCAACGCGAAGAACCTTACCAAATCTTGACATCCTTTGACCGCTCTAGAGATAGAGTCTTCCCCTTCGGGGGACAAAGTGACAGGTGGTGCATGGTTGTCGTCAGCTCGTGTCGTGAGATGTTGGGTTAAGTCCCGCAACGAGCGCAACCCTTAAGCTTAGTTGCCAGCATTAAGTTGGGCACTCTAAGTTGACTGCCGGTGACAAACCGGAGGAAGGTGGGGATGACGTCAAATCATCATGCCCCTTATGATTTGGGCTACACACGTGCTACAATGGACAGTACAAAGGGCAGCAAAACCGCGAGGTCAAGCAAATCCCATAAAGCTGTTCTCAGTTCGGATTGTAGTCTGCAACTCGACTACATGAAGCTGGAATCGCTAGTAATCGTAGATCAGCATGCTACGGTGAATACGTTCCCGGGTCTTGTACACACCGCCCGTCACACCACGAGAGTTCGTAACACCCGAAGCCGGTGGAGTAACCTTTTAGGAGCTAGCCGTCGAAGGTGGGACGAATGATTGGGGTGAAGTCGTAACAAGGTAGCCGTATCGGAAGGTGCGGCTGGATCACCTCCTTTCTAAGGATATTATACGGAACAGTTTCAACAGAAACTGACGGATTAACATTGACATATTGTATTCAGTTTTGAATGCTCATCCGAGTATTCATGATTGTACATTGAAAACTAGATAAGTAAGTAATAAATAGATTTTACCAAGCAAAACCGAGTGAATTAGAGTTTTAAAGCTTTATTCATTTAAATGAATCGCTAGTAATCAATTTGCCGACGGCAAAGAAGATTACTCACATAATTAATAACGTGATTAAGTTATTAAGGGCGCACGGTGGATGCCTTGGCACTAGAAGCTGATGAAGGACGTTACTAACGACGATATGCTTTGGGTAGCTGTAAGTAAGCGTTGATCCAGAGATTTCCGAATGGGGGAACCCAGCACAAGTTATGTTGTGTTATCGACATGTGAATACATAGCATGTCTGAAGGCAGACGCGGAGAACTGAAACATCTTAGTACCCGCAGGAAGAGAAAGAAAACTCGATTCCCTGAGTAGCGGCGAGCGAAACGGGAAGAGCCCAAACCAATGAGCTTGCTCATTGGGGTTGTAGGACACTCTGCATGGAGTTACAAAAGAATCGATTAGACGAACCGTACTGGAAAGTTGGACCAGAGAAGGTAAAAGTCCTGTAGTCGAAAGTCGATTCTCTCCTGAGTGGATCCTGAGTACGACGGAGCACGTGGAATTCCGTCGGAATCCGGGAGGACCATCTCCCAAGGCTAAATACTCTCTAGTGACCGATAGTGAACCAGTACCGTGAGGGAAAGGTGAAAAGTACCCCGGAAGGGGAGTGAAAGAGAACTTGAAACCGTGTGCTTACAAGTAGTCAGAGCCCGTTAATGGGTGATGGCGTGCCTTTTGTAGAATGAACCGGCGAGTTACGATCTGATGCAAGGTTAAGCAGCGAATGCGGAGCCGCAGCGAAAGCGAGTCTGAACAGGGCGTTGAGTATTTGGTCGTAGACCCGAAACCAGGTGATCTACCCTTGGTCAGGTTGAAGTTCAGGTAACACTGAATGGAGGACCGAACCGACTTACGTTGAAAAGTGAGCGGATGAACTGAGGGTAGCGGAGAAATTCCAATCGAACCTGGAGATAGCTGGTTCTCTCCGAAATAGCTTTAGGGCTAGCCTCAAGTGATGATTGTTGGAGGTAGAGCACTGTTTGGACGAGGGGCCCTTCTCGGGTTACCGAATTCAGACAAACTCCGAATGCCAATCAATTTAACTTGGGAGTCAGAACGTGGGTGATAAGGTCCATGTTCGAAAGGGAAACAGCCCAGACCACCAGCTAAGGTCCCAAAATATATGTTAAGTGGCAAAGGATGTGGTATTGCCCAGACAACTAGGATGTTGGCTTAGAAGCAGCCATCATTTAAAGAGTGCGTAATAGCTCACTAGTCGAGTGACACTGCGCCGAAAATGTACCGGGGCTAAACATATTACCGAAGCTGTGGACTGTCCTTCGGACAGTGGTAGGAGAGCGTTCTAAGGGCGTCGAAGCATGATCGCAAGGACATGTGGAGCGCTTAGAAGTGAGAATGCCGGTGTGAGTAGCGAAAGATGGGTGAGAATCCCATCCACCGATTGACTAAGGTTTCCAGAGGAAGGCTCGTCCGCTCTGGGTTAGTCGGGTCCTAAGCCGAGGCCGACAGGCGTAGGCGATGGATAACAGGTTGATATTCCTGTACCGCCAATGATCGTTTTAAGCGATGGGGGGACACAGTAGGATAGGCGAAGCGTGCTGTTGGAGTGCACGTCCAAGCAGTGAGACTGAATGGTAGGCAAATCCGCCATTCTTAAGGTCAAGCTGTGATGGGGAGAGGAAACATGTTTTCCTCGAGTCGTTGATTTTACACTGTCGAGAAAAGCCTCTAGCTAGAGATTTGGCGCCCGTACCGCAAACCGACACAGGTAGTCAAGATGAGAATTCTAAGGTGAGCGAGAGAACTCTCGTTAAGGAACTCGGCAAAATGACCCCGTAACTTCGGGAGAAGGGGTGCTCTTTAGGGTTCACGCTCTGAAGAGCCGCAGTGAATAGGCCCAAGCGACTGTTTATCAAAAACACAGGTCTCTGCTAAACCGTAAGGTGATGTATAGGGGCTGACGCCTGCCCGGTGCTGGAAGGTTAAGAGGAGTGGTTAGCTTCTGCGAAGCTACGAATCGAAGCCCCAGTAAACGGCGGCCGTAACTATAACGGTCCTAAGGTAGCGAAATTCCTTGTCGGGTAAGTTCCGACCCGCACGAAAGGCGTAACGATTTGGGCACTGTCTCAACGAGAGACTCGGTGAAATCATAGTACCTGTGAAGATGCAGGTTACCCGCGACAGGACGGAAAGACCCCGTGGAGCTTTACTGTAGCCTGATATTGAAATTCGGCACAGCTTGTACAGGATAGGTAGGAGCCTTAGAAACGTGAGCGCCAGCTTACGTGGAGGCGTTGGTGGGATACTACCCTAGCTGTGTTGGATTTCTAACCCGCGCCATTAATCATGGCGGGAGACAGTGTCAGGCGGGCAGTTTGACTGGGGCGGTCGCCTCCTAAAGTGTAACGGAGGCGCTCAAAGGTTCCCTCAGAATGGTTGGAAATCATTCATAGAGTGTAAAGGCATAAGGGAGCTTGACTGCGAGACCTACAAGTCGAGCAGGGTCGAAAGACGGACTTAGTGATCCGGTGGTTCCGCATGGAAGGGCCATCGCTCAACGGATAAAAGCTACCCCGGGGATAACAGGCTTATCTCCCCCAAGAGTTCACATCGACGGGGAGGTTTGGCACCTCGATGTCGGCTCATCGCATCCTGGGGCTGTAGTCGGTCCCAAGGGTTGGGCTGTTCGCCCATTAAAGCGGTACGCGAGCTGGGTTCAGAACGTCGTGAGACAGTTCGGTCCCTATCCGTCGTGGGCGCAGGAAGTTTGAGAGGAGCTGTCCTTAGTACGAGAGGACCGGGATGGACATACCTCTGGTGTACCAGTTGTCGTGCCAACGGCATAGCTGGGTAGCTATGTATGGACGGGATAAGTGCTGAAAGCATCTAAGCATGAAGCCCCCCTCAAGATGAGACTTCCCAACTTCGGTTATAAGATCCCTCAAAGATGATGAGGTTAATAGGTTCGGGGTGGAAGCATAGCGATATGTGGAGCTGACGAATACTAATCGATCGAAGACTTAATCCAATTTCAAGTTTTGACTGGTTGAATTGATAATTACTTACTATCTAGTTTTGAATGTATAATCGTAAGTTATATATTTATGGATGCGATGAGCCGCATTGAGATCTCGAGTTCGAGGTCTTTTTTTATTGCTTATTTTTTCATAAAAAACGAAAAAGCTGGATATCTTACACTACAAAAATATAGTATAAGATATCCAGCTTTGTTGCTTTATAACTGTTTATATTTAAATCAGTAAGGAGTATAACATTTTATTATCATTAATATAAATGTTGGATGGATCGAATTCTTGAACCTTTTCTTTTAATCTAGGAAGGTCATTATGATTTTTCAACTGTATTCCAATAATTACTGTACCAGTATTTTGAGATGATTTTTTAAGGTATTCAAATTTAGTAATATCATCATTTGGTCCTAAAACATCATTAACAAATTCTTTTAATGCACCTGGTCTTTGAGGGAAGTTGAAGATGAAATAATGCTTCATTTCTTCGTATAAGAGAGATCTTTCTTCGATTTCTTTCATACGGTTGATATCATTATTACCACCGCTAATTATACAAACCACTGTTTTACCTTTTATTTCATCTTTATGCGCTTCTAAAGCTGCTACACTCAAAGCACCTGCAGGCTCTGCAATAATAGCTTGTTTAGAGTACATATCTAAAATCGTAGAACAAACAGCACCTTCGTCAATTTGTAAATAATCATCTACAACTTGTTGGGCGATATCATAGGTAATTCTACCAACTTGAGCAACAGAGGCACCATCAACGAACTTATCAATTTCTGGTAGTTTAACACGTTGTTTTTCTAATACAACTGAAGTAAACATGCTTGCTGCACCAACTGGTTCTACGCCTATAATTTTAGTGCTGGGTGATTCGGATTTAAAGTATGTGCCTACACCTGAAATTAAACCTCCACCGCCGATAGCAGCGTAAAGATAGTCAATGTCTAAATTTTCTTCTTCAGCTTGGTCTAAAATTTCAGCAGCTATTGTCCCTTGTCCTGCAATCGTATTGACATTATCGAAAGGATCAATGAAATTCATATTATGCTCGTCAGTATATTCTAATGCTTCTTTCAAACAATCGTCGAATGTGTCGCCAACTAGAACAATTTCGACATTATCTCCGCCGAAGAATTTTACTTGGTTGATTTTTTGAAGAGGAGTAGTGACAGGCATAAAGATAACAGCATTTAAATTCATTTTTTTGGCTGTAAATGCAACTCCCTGTGCATGATTTCCTGCACTTGCACATGTAATTCCTTTTGCTTTTTCATTATCTGTCAATGCTTCAATTGCATTATAAGCGCCTCTCAATTTAAAAGATCTTACCCATTGTAAGTCTTCTCTTTTCAAATAAACATTACAATCATATTTTAAAGATAAATAATGATCTCTTTCTAAAGGTGTTTGTTTTACAATCGGCTGCAATGTTAAAAAAGCATCTTCTATTTCTTTGGCTGATACAGCAGTTTGTACAGTCATTTCGCTCACTCCTTATAATTATTGATATGATTCTTCATATTTTTTTATTTCATCATCGTACTGCAATGTCACTGCAATATCATCTAATCCTTGGACAAGTTTATTTTTCCAAGTAGAATCAATATCAAAATGAATTTCTTTATCTGGTGTTATTACTTTTTGATTCGGTAAATCTATTTTCAGTTCTTTGAAATCAGAAAGATATTCTCGTTCTTTTCGATCTAATGCAATTGGCAGAATCGCATTTTTAGTACAGTTCATATAAAAAATATCACTGAAACTACCAGCAATGATAATTTGAATACCATAGTCCTTAAGTGCCCAAGCTGCATGTTCACGGCTTGAACCGCATCCGAAATTATCACCAGTAATCAAAATTGATGCGCCGCGGTATTTCGGTTGATTTAATTCAAATTTCGGATTTTCACTGCCATCTTCTAAATAGCGCCATTCATCAAAAGCATAAGGACCTAAACCAGTTTTTGAAACACCTTTTAAGTGCACTTTAGGTATAATTTGGTCCGTGTCGATATTATCATTAAAAAGTACTCCGACTTTTCCTTCAAACTGAGTAATGGGTTCTATTTTAAGCATTGATGACCGCCTCCCAATTTCTGACATCTACAAAGCGTCCTTCAATTGCTGCAGCTGCTGCCATAGCAGGGGATACTAAGTGTGTACGTGCACCTTTGCCTTGTCTTCCTTCGAAGTTACGGTTACTTGTTGAAGCACAATGTACTCCAGCAGGTACTTGGTCCGGATTCATACCTAAACACATTGAACAACCAGGTTCTCTCCACTGGAATCCTGCATCTTTGAATATTTTATCAATACCTAAAGCTTCAGCTTGATGCTTCACGCTTCTTGATCCAGGTACAACAATTGCAGTAATATTTGGATGCACTTGATGACCTTCTACAAATTTACTTGCTTCAACTAAGTCTGACAGACGTGCATTTGTACATGATCCTAAAAAGACATATCCAAGCTCAATATCTTCTGCTTTTTCACCTGGTTTGAGTCCCATATATTGGTAAGCACGTTCATCATTGATATTTTCAATAGCAGGGAAAGGAGTGTTGAAACTTACGCCCATTTCTGGGCTTGTTCCCCAAGTTACCTGAGGTTCAAGCTGAGTAACGTCTAATTCAATGACACGATCAAATTGTGCATCGTCATCACTATATAATGACTTCCAGTATTCCAGTTTTTCTGGTGTCAAATCAGCATAAGTTCTATCTTTTACATATTCAAAAGTTGTTTCATCTGGTTGAACAAGACCATACTTTGCACCAGCTTCTATGGCCATGTTGCAAATTGTCATTCTTTCATCCATTGAAAGATTACGCATTGTAGAACCACCGAACTCTAATGCATATCCAGTACCAAAATCCACGCCGTATTGATTGATTAAATGCAAAATGATATCTTTTGCATACACGCCTTTAGGCAATTCACCATTGATATCAATCAGCAAGTTTTTAGGTTTAGTTTGCCATAATGATTGTGTCGCAAAGACGTGCTCAACTTCACTAGTACCGATACCAAAAGCAATAGCACCGAAGGCACCATGTGTTGCAGTATGAGAGTCGCCGCAAACAATTGTTTTACCAGGTTGTGTTAACCCCATTTCTGGTCCGACCATATGTACGATACCTTGTTGCTCTGTACCGTTATCAAACAGTTTTACATCGAATTCAGCACAATTATTTTGCAAAGTTTTAATTTGTGTTGCTGCAATTTCATCTCTGATATTGAAAATATCTTCAGTTGGAACGTTGTGATCTATCGTTGCAAAAGTTAAGTCAGGACGGCGTAATGGTCGTTTTTGAATTCTAAGGCCCTCAAAGGCTTGAGGTGAAGTAACTTCATGAATAAGATGAAGATCGATATATAATAATTGCGGTTCACCTTCTTTACCAGTGAGCACATGACGATTCCAAATTTTGTCGAAAAGTGTTTGTCCCATCTTAATCACCATCCTTTAAAGTTGTTGTAAAATTTTATTGAAAATATCTTTTGTACTTGTGTTACCACCTAAATCAGGTGTTGTTATTCCATCTTTAATGAGTTGATAAACAATACTTTCTAATTCATCAGCCGCTTCATTTTGGTTAAATGTTTCTCGGAAGCACATTGCTAATGAAAGTACCATACCTGTTGGGTTAGCAATGTTTTTGCCAGCTATATCAGGAGCTGATCCGTGAATTGGCTCATAAAGTTTAGTTCCTTTTTGGCCATAACTGACTGAAGGGGAGAGCCCTAAAGAACCAGGTATTACTGAAGCCTCATCACTCAATATATCTCCAAATAAATTTTCTGTAACAATCACATCAAATTGAGTAGGTCGTGTGATTAAATGCATACTGCATGCATCAACTAATAAATGTTCGACCTCAACGTCTGGGTAGTTCTCAGAAACTTCATTTATCGTTTGTCTCCATAACTTACTGGAAGCTAATACATTTTCTTTATCTACAGAAGTTAATTTATTATTTCTGCTTTCAGCTAATTGAAAAGCAGCATGGGCAATACGTTCGATTTCAGCTTTTGTATAGGTTAATGAATCAATAGCTTGATTTTCCTCTAGTTGCTTAGGTTCACCAAAATAAAGTCCGCCAGTTAATTCACGTACAATAACAAAGTCAGTACCTGCAACACGTTCTTCTTTCAAAGGAGAAAAGCGAGTCGCACCTTCAACAACCTTAGTCGGTCGCAAATTGGCATATAGTTCTAAATTTTTACGTAAAGCAAGTAAACCTGCTTCTGGACGTTTAGGATGATCATTCCATTTCGGACCACCGATTGCACCGAGTAGAATTGCATCTGCTTTCTTACAAGCTTCAAGTGTTGAAGTTGGAAGCGGGTCGCCATAGTTATCTATAGCGGCCCCTCCAAAATCATAAGTTTCAAGGTTATAGTCAATTTGGTATTTTTTACTTAGTTTTTCAAGTATTTGCAAAGTGCCTGATAAAATTTCAGGACCGATACCATCACCTGGGAGGGCTGTTATTTGGTAGGTCATGAAACAACGCCATCCTTTCTTGCTGTATCAGCTAGGTGATTTGAATTGGCTTCTACATATGCTTTACAAGATGCAAGCAAGACATCGTGGTCAACACCAATACCGTAATATGTTTTACCATCAATACGAATTTCAACATTTACTTGAGCTTGTGCATCTGAACCTTCTGTTACTGATGTGATTTGATAATTCAATAATTCAGAAGGAGCATTGAAAATCTGATCGACTGCATTATAGACTGCGACGATTGAACCAGTTCCAATTGCTGCTGAAGGATATTCTTTACCTTCATTATCTTTAAGAACCACAACTGCACTTTGGACACCTTCAGAAACGAATTGCAATTGCAAAGTTTCAACTTGATAAGCAGCATTAGTTTCGTGAGTGTGACCTTGAACAAGTGCATGTACATCATGGTCAGAAACATTTTTCTTTTTATCAGCAATTGATTTAAACTGTTTGAACAATTCCACTTGTTTTTCAGCTGTAATATCATAGCCTAATTGTTTAAGTTTTTCAGCAAATGCATGTTTACCAGACAATTTACCGAGTGGTAATTCTGATGATTTAATACCTACAAGTTGAGGTGTCATAATTTCATAAGTTTCAGGATGTTTTAAGAATCCATCTTGATGGATGCCTGATTCATGACTGAATGCATTTTGTCCTACAATCGCTTTGTTACGAGGGACTCGAATTCCTGCAAAACTTGCGACTAAATCAGAAGTTGCTTTTGTTTCATCTAATTTTAAATTTGTTTCAATTCCATAATGGTCACGGCGAACATAAAGACCAAGTGCAACTTCTTCTAAAGCCGTATTACCCGCACGTTCTCCAATACCATTAACTGCACCTTCGATACGGGTTGCGCCATTTTCAATTGCTGCCATACTATTTGCAACAGCTAGACCTAAATCATCATGACAATGAGCACTATAAGTAACTTCATGATCAGATTTAACGTTTTCAATCAGTACTTTAAAAATATTTCCGAATTCAGAAGGGTAGCTGAATCCAACAGTATCAGGAATATTGATAATCGATGCACCCGCATCTACTGCTGTTTGCACACATTTTACTAGGAAATCTAAATCAGTACGTGTTGCATCTTCTGGTGAAAATTGGACTACATCGAATAAAGATTTGCCGTAACTTACATTTTCTGTAATGTTTTCTAGCAACTCTTCTTGAGTCATTTTAAGTTTATGCTCTAAGTGGATAGGGCTGGATGCAATAAAAACATGTAATTGTGGATATTTAGCATCTTTCGTTGCTTCATATACTGCATCGATATCGCTTTTCTTACAACGTGCTAAACCGACCACAGCTGTTTTTGTTAAAGTTTCTGAGATTGCTTTTACAGAATCGAAGCTCCCTTGACTAGAAGCAGGGAAACCAGCTTCGATAACATCGACACCCCATTTTTCTAATTGCTTTGCAATTGTTAGCCTTTCATCAAATGAAAAGCTGACCCCCGGTGTTTGTTCACCATCTCTTAGTGTTGTATCAAATACTTGAATATGACTCATAATAATCAACCTCCTGATTTTTTAATTATTTTTCAATAGTTTTATTTTCAACAAAAGGCATCATTTCACGAAGTTCTTTACCAACTTCTTGAATTTGATGATCTTGTGCTTCTTCACGCAATTTGTAGAACTCTTTGAAACCATTTTTATTATCTTCAATGAAGCTGTTTGCGAATTTACCGTTTTGGATATCTTCTAAGACAGCTTTCATGTTTTGTTTAACATCATCAGTGATAACACGTGGGCCAGAAACATAGTCGCCATATTCTGCAGTATTAGAGATAGAATAACGCATTGTTTCCATTCCGCCTTCATACATTAAATCAACGATTAATTTCATTTCATGCAATACTTCAAAATAAGCTAATTCTGGTTGGTAACCTGCTTCAACCAATGTTTCAAATCCACTTTGGATTAAACGTGTCACACCACCGCAAAGTACAGCTTGTTCACCAAATAAATCAGTTTCAGTTTCTTCTTTAAATGTAGTCTCGATAACTCCAGCTTTTGTTGCGCCGATACCTTTTGCATAACTTAAAGCTAAGTTGAAAGCATTACCAGAAGCATCTTGTTCTACACCAAATAGGGCAGGTACTGAACTTCCTTCAGTGAATGTACGTCTTACTAAATGTCCTGGACCTTTAGGAGCAACTAAGAAAACATCAACATCTTCAGGTGGTTGGATAACATCAAAGTGGATGTTGAAGCCGTGTGCAAATGCTAAAGCGTTGCCAGCTTCTAAGTTTGGTGCGATTTCTTCTTCATATACTTTACCTTGGATTTCATCAGGTAATAATACCATTACTACATCAGCTTGTTTTACTGCTTCATCAACTGGATATACATCAAATCCGTCTTTTTTAGCTTTATCGAAAGAATTACCTGGGCGGATACCGATTACAACGTCATAACCATTGTCTTTTAAGTTTTGTGCATGAGCATGGCCTTGAGAACCATAACCAACTACTGCAATTTTTTTACCTTTTAAAGCATCTTCTTTTACTGTTTCGTCATAATAAACTGTTGTCATAATAAATTCCTCCAAATTTTGGTTGTTTTGATTTTAAAATATTTAGAATTTTCAAACTATAATAAAGCTGCAGTTCCTGTTCGAGAAACTTGTTTGATCTCTAGTGATGATAGTTGTTCAAGCAATTGATTCAAAGCAGTTTCACTACCAGCTGCTTGCAAGTAAGTAAAACCATCTTCTTCTTTCAATACTGAAACTAGCGCATCACTTTGTTGGATAAGTTCATATAAATTTTCATTTTCAGAAGGTGTTGCAACTTTTACTAATAATAATTCAACGCTGTAAGTGCTTGTATCTGTGATATCTTGTACAGTTAAAACATTCACTTGCTTTTCCAAATGGCGGATCAATGATTGGACTTGATCTGCTTCGTCAAGCTCAGCTACAAAAGTTAAATCTGAAATACCTGGGGTTGTACTTGGTGTAACACTTAACGTTACAATATTGAATTGTCTGCGTAAAAATGTACTTGTTAAACGGTTTAAAGTACCTGATTTATCTAATACTTGTGTTTTAAATGTGCGTCTCATAGTACACCCTCCATTTCATGATTTGCTTTGCCGCTTGGAACCATTGGTAAAACAGGTTCTTTTGGTGAGATTCTGACTTCAATCAGTGCTGGGCCTTCATAAGCAAATGCTTTATCAAGATCTGCTTCTAATTGAGCTGGGTCATCAATTAAGAAACCTTTAACACCATATGCTTCAGATAATTTTTGGAAATCTGGTTGGCCATTGAAAACTGAATGTGAAAAACGTTGATTGAAAAATTTATCTTGCCATTGTTTTACCATACCAAGTGTTCCGTTATTGATTAAAACAATTTTGATATCTAAACCATACTCATGCAGCAATGCCATTTCTTGGTTTGTCATTTGGAATCCGCCGTCACCCACAAAACAAACTACTGTTTTATCTGGAGATGCAAGTTTAGCACCGATTGCTGATGGAATACCGAAGCCCATTGTACCTAATCCGCCACTTGTAACAAATTGATTATGATCTTTAAATGGATAGAATTGTGCAGCCCACATTTGATGTTGTCCAACATCTGTCGTAACTATCGCATCACCATTTGTAATTTTGCCGATATATTCAATTGCTTTTTGAGGTTTATTGAAAACATCTGCTTCTTCATCTGTATAGGCAAATGGATGATCTTTTTTATTGTTTAAACAATATTCAACCCAGTTTTCATGGTCAGTGTAATGATTGCTTTCGTTCAATAATGATTCAAGTACAAGTTTGCAATCAGCTACAATGCCTAAATCTGTTTTGATGATTTTGTCAATTTCAGATGCATCGATATCAACGTGTACAACTGTTGCATGTTTAGCAAATTCCTCTGGATTACTTGCTAATCTATCATCAAAACGACTGCCTAAATTGATAAGCAGATCACAATCAGAAAGTGCCATGTTAGCAGCGTATGAACCATGCATGCCTCCCATACCTAAGAAGAGTGGATTTTCATATGGAATTGTACCTAAACCATGTAAAGTTGTAACTACTGGAACCTGATGTCTTTCGGCAAACTCAGTCAATTGCGGACCAGATTGTGAATGTCTTACACCAGCTCCTACCAGCAATACTGGCTTTTTAGCGTCTTTCAATTTGGCTAACACATAATCGATATCTGATGGTTCCGGTGCATCTGCTAAGTGATATCCTGGTAAATCAAGTTCATCTGTCACGTCAGCTTCAGATTTTAAGATACCTACATCTTTAGGGAAGTCGATGACTACAGGACCTTTACGTCCTGTATTTGCAATGTGAAATGCTTGATGTACAACACTTGGAATCTCGTCAGGATGTTTAACTTGGAAATTATGTTTTGTGATTGGTGTTGTCATTGAAAGCAAATCTGCTTCTTGGAAAGCATCTTTACCAATTCCAGGTGTCGCAACTTGTCCTGTAAAGACTACAAGCGGTAATGAATCACTGTATGCATCAGCAATACCAGTAATAACGTTAGTTGAACCTGGACCGCTTGTTACAACTACAACACCAGGTTTGCCAGAAACTCTGGCATAACCTTCTGCTGCATGTACGGCACCTTGTTCATGTCTTGCTAAGATATGTCTGATTTTGCCGTCATAAAATGTATCATATAATGGAAGCACTGCACCGCCCGGATAACCGAAGATTTGTTCAGTTCCTTCTTTGACGAGTGCTTCTACTAGTAATTCTGAACCGCTTCTTTCAGTGGGCTTTGTTTCTACCGTCAGTCGATCTGCTTGAGTGTCAGCTGTATGATTTTCATGTTCAGTCATTTGTGGGTTAGACATAATACTCACTCCTCGATTAAATATTCAGGTACTTTCATTACGCCGCCTGTATTTGCGCTTGTCACTAGTGCTGTATAACGTGCAAGGTAACCTGTTTTAACTTTTGCTTTAAATGGTTTGATTTCTGACTTGCGTTGTTCTAATACTTCATCTGAAACTTCTACATCTAATGTTCTGTTTGTTAAGTCGATAGTAATATCATCACCGTCATGAATTAATCCGATTGGTCCACCTGAAGCAGCTTCTGGAGATACATGACCGACTGCGATACCGCGTGTCGCGCCTGAGAAGCGGCCGTCAGTGATAAGTGCTACATCTTTGCCGAGGCCTCTGCCGACGATAGAAGAAGTAGGGGCAAGCATCTCTGGCATGCCTGGGCCGCCTTTAGGTCCTTCATAACGAATGACAACCACGTGGCCTTCTCTTACTGTATGATTATCGATGGCTTCAACAGCTTCGTCGTGAGAATCAAAACAAATTGCTTTTCCTTTAAATGTTTTGATTTCTGGATCTACACCGCCGACTTTGATAACTGCACCGTTTGGAGCCAGGTTGCCGTATAGAATTGATAATCCGCCTTCTTTATCGTAAGGGTTATCTAATGGATGAATTACATCTTCATTTTGGATTTCTTTTCCTTCATTGTTTTCACGCAATGTTTTGCCTGTAACAGTAACTCTGTCAGGATGTAATGTACCTTCTTTTTTCATCAATTCATTGATAATAGCAGGTACGCCACCGGCTTCATGTACATCGTGCATAGAGTATGAAGAACTTGGTGCAATCTTAGAAAGATATGGTGTACGTTTTGCGATTTCATTAATACGTTTTAAATCGTAATCAACACCTGCTTCATTCGCGATAGCTAATGTATGCAGTACAGTGTTTGTTGAACCGCCCATCGCCATATCTAATGCAAACGCATCATCTAAAGCTTCTTTTGTTACAATGTCTCGAGGTTTTAAATCATTTTTAATATTTTCAACTAATTGGAAAGCAGCTTGTCTGATCATTTCTCTTCTTTGGTCTGAGACAGCAAGTGCAGTACCGTTATATGGTAATGCTAAGCCGAGTACTTCCATTAAACAGTTCATTGAGTTTGCTGTGAACATTCCAGCACATGAACCGCAAGTAGGGCAGGCATTTTGTTCCATATCTAAGAATTCCTCTTGGGTCATTGAACCGCCTTTAAATGCACCGACAGCTTCGAACATAGATGAAAGTGTGAGTGCTTTACCTTGTGCAGATAAACCAGCTTTCATTGGTCCGCCTGAGCAAAAGATTGCTGGAACATTGGTTCTTACTGCTGCCATTAACATGCCGGGTGTGATTTTGTCACAGTTCGGAATGTAGAATACACCATCGAACCAGTGTGCATTGATAACTGTTTCTGCTGCATCAGCAATGATTTCTCTTGATGGTAATGAGTAACGCATTCCAATGTGTCCCATAGCGATACCGTCATCTACGCCGATAGTATTGAATTCAAAGGGGATAGCACCCGCTTCTCTAATGGCTTCCTTAGCAATATCTGCTAATTCTCTGAGATGAACATGTCCTGGAACGATATCGATATAAGAGTTGCAAATAGCAACGAATGGTTTATTCATATCTGTTGGTTCTTTAATTTGTCCTGTGGCATGAAGTAAACTTCTAGCCGGAGCTTGTTGATCTCCTTTTTTGATTTGATCGCTTCTCACAAATATTCCCCCCGTCAATTCAAATAAAAAAACGTCCCAACAAGAATTGGGACGTTCAAAAGTCCCATTCAATCGGAAATAGGACTTAAACATTTAGTAGATACAATTACTAAAGTTCGAGTCCTAGCAAATAATTAAAATGACTAAAATATTTGTTGTTGTCGGTAGAGTGTTTGCAGTTGTGGTGTTAGTCATTTTAATTATCTCCTTTCGAATGGTTTATATCATTAAATTGAATTGTCTAAAAATTTGATAAATTCAATTTACTACATAGAGCGGGTGATGTCAATACATTTATTAGAATTTTTTCAAAATTAGTTCATCTTTTTTATTTATCCTACTTTAGAATAAGATAGTTTATCCTGTGCAGAAACAGGGTTTTATTTTTCAGTGAGAGTTGCATAGCGTGTTACAATATAGAAGATAAAAATTTTCTGTATTACACAGATTTATAGGAGATTTAAAATGATTAAAATCAACACTCTTGATCAAATGAATCATTTTGCTGAAATCTTAGCAAAGTATATAGAACCAGGAGATTTAATTTTATTGGACGGCAATCTAGGGGCAGGTAAAACGACGTTAAGTCAATTTATCGGCAAGCACTTGGGTGTAAAACGTACGATTAATTCTCCAACATTCAATATTATTAAATCTTATAAAGGAACAAAGATGAAGTTCCATCATATGGACTGTTATCGTTTAGAAGATGCTGAAGAAGATCTAGGCTTTGAAGAATATTTTAATGACCATGCCTTAACAGTCATTGAATGGAGCGCGTTTATTTCTGATTTTCTGCCTAAGGATTTTTTACGTATTATGATAAAAGCACAAGATGAAACTGAACGTATCATTTCATTAGAAGCAAATGGAAAACGATATGACAAATTGAAGGAGGAAGTAGAACGTGAATTACTTGCTGCTAGATACATCGAATAAACCGATGTCGCTTGCTGTGATGCAAGATGATAATGTTCTAATTGAACATACAACGAATTTAAAACGCAATCATTCTATTCAATTGATGCCTGCAATACAAAATATTTTGCAAGAAGCAAATATAGATAAAAAAGATATTGATGCCATTATTACAGCTAAAGGGCCTGGTTCTTACACAGGATTACGTATCGGCGTGACAACAGCGAAAACTTTAGCTTACGCACTTCAAACTGATTTATACGGTGTTTCTTCATTAGCAGCGTTAGCCGCAGTGATGCCTGATATAAAAGAAGGTTTATTAATAGCGCCTGTAATGGATGCAAGACGTGAAGCGGTTTATACAGGTGTATATCGATATACTGAAGGCCAATTAGAAAGTGTATTAGATGATCAATATATGACAATTGAAGATTTAAATATGTATTTAAATGAGAGCGAACAAGATTATGTTTTCGTTGGGAATGATTTAGAAAAAGTAGAGCCATTGTTAGATGGAAAAGTTATTATAACACTACCGCAAGCACATAAGATGAAATCACTGATCAACCAACCTGAAAATATCCACACATTCAAACCAGATTATTTAAAATTATCGGAGGCAGAACGCAATTGGTTGAACAACCAGAAGTCTTAGATGATTTAAATATTCGTCTGATGTCATTAGAAGACGTACCGAAAGTCTTTGATCTAGAACGTATGTGTTTTAATGACAGTTCATGGACAATTGATGCGTTTTATCATGAGGTAGAACGCAATAAATTTGCTCGATATTTTGTCATGGAATTTGAAAAAGAAATAATCGGTTATATTGGAATGTGGACAGTTGTAGATCAAGCGCAAATTACGACCGTTGCAATCACAGAATCTATGAGAGGTTATGGTCTGGGTCAACTGATTGTAAAATATGCGATGAGTTATGCACGTCAAACTTGTGATGTGATGAGTTTAGAAGTGAGAGTTGAAAATGGTGCGGCACGTCATGTTTATGAAAATTTAGGATTTAATTATGGCGGTAAACGTAAGAATTATTATGGAGAAGGTGAGGATGCACTCGTGATGTGGGTGGATTTAAAATGAGTAAAGATACATTAATATTAGCTATAGAATCAAGTTGTGATGAAACCAGTGCCAGTGTAATTAAAAATGGTAAAGAAATTTTAAGCAACACTGTTTTAAGCCAAATTGAAAGCCATAAACGTTTTGGCGGAGTGGTGCCTGAAGTTGCAAGCCGCCATCATGTGGAAGGAATTACAACAACGATTGATGAAGCATTAAATACAGCTGATACAACAATGGAAGAAATTGATGCTGTGGCAGTAACAGAAGGTCCTGGTTTAATCGGTGCATTATTAATCGGTATTAATGCAGCAAAAGCATTAGCTTTTGCATATGACAAACCGCTAGTACCAGTACATCATATTGCAGGTCACATATATGCCAATAATTTAGAAGAACCTTTTGAATTTCCTTTAATGGCATTAATTGTATCAGGTGGACATACAGAATTAGTTTATATGAAAGACCATTTGAGTTTTGAAGTAATTGGAGAAACACGTGATGATGCTGTAGGTGAAGCGTACGATAAAGTCGCACGTACAATCGGCTTGTCTTATCCAGGCGGTCCGCAAGTCGATAAATTAGCAGCTGAAGGTGAAGACACTTATGATTTTCCGCGTGTATGGTTAGAACCAGACAGTTTTGATTTCAGTTTCAGCGGCTTGAAAAGTGCGGTCATTAATAAGTTGCATAATTTAAAACAAAAAAATGAAGCTATTATTCCTGAAAATGTCGCGGCAAGTTTTCAAAATAGTGTTGTAGAAGTATTAGTCGGTAAAGCAATTAAGGCTTGTGAAACTTATAATGTTCAACAATTAATTGTTGCTGGCGGTGTGGCCAGTAACAAAGGTCTACGTCGTGAATTAAAAAAAGCATGTGATGAACACGATATCAAATTATCAATACCTAATCCGAAATTATGTACTGATAATGCGGCAATGATTGGTGCTGCGGGGCATTATATGTATAAAGCCGGTATAAGAAGCGATATGCATTTAAATGGCCGCAGCAGTCTAGATATTGAAGATTTTTCAGTTGAATAAGTTTAAATTGAATAAAAATATTTGAGATGTTAACAACGGTTAACGTCTCTTTTTTTGTATATTTACAGTTTTAATTTACTTAATATATTATTTACAAATGTCAATAGCGAACGTGCGTACTTATCAACAATCGGTGCATAAATTGTGGATAAGTGTGGGTATTATTGTGTATAGATGGTATTTTTTATGTGAATAGAGAATAAATCAGTTGAATATAGCTTGTGGATAACTAGGATAACTCTGTGGATAGTTGTTATAGTAGGATTTGCGTTGTGAATAAAAATGTTAAATTTTTGTAATAAAAGAGGTGTGAAATGTAACTCTCATTTCAGCACCTCTGTAATGTTTATGGATTATATAATTTTTTCTTGTAATTCTTCCCAACGCATCATAATTTGTTCGAGTTGTTGTTCGGTATTATTTTTTTCATCAGCTAATTCTCCAGCTTTTTCAGGGTCACTGAAAATTTCAGGTTGTGTGAGCTGTTCATTGATATCTGCAATTTTTTGTTCGCATGCTTCAATTTCTGCTTCGCAGTTTTCAATTTGTCGTTCAATTTGACGTTGCTCACGCTTTTGCGCTTTTTGATCTGAGTAAGAATTTGAAGCCGTAATTTGTGTTTTTTCTTCAGCTTGTTCTGCTTCAGCTTTAGCTTGTAAAGCAGCTTTTTCTTCAATTTTATCCAAATAGTATTGATAATCACCAGCATAAATTGTGCCGCCTGATTCATCCATATCAAAAATTTTATTAGCAAGCTGGTTAATAAAATATCTGTCATGAGAAACAAAAATTAATGTACCTTCAAAGTTTTGCAACGCTTGTTCCAACATCTCTTTAGAATCAATGTCTAAGTGGTTAGTAGGTTCATCCAAGATTAAAACATTATTGCGTTCTAGCATAAGAAGTGCCAGTTGCAAACGTGCTTTTTCTCCCCCAGATAAATCATTAATGACTTTCTTCACATCATCTTGAACGAATAGGAAACGTCCTAATACAGCACGTACGTCTTTTTCTGGCATTGTTGGATATTGATCCCAAACATAATCTAAAATTGTCTTGTTCGATTTGAATTCTGCTTGTTTTTGATCATAATAACCGACACGTAAATTAGCACCGTGAGTGATCTCTCCATTTATTTTAGGAATGCGTTCTGCAATTGTTTTAATAAAAGTAGATTTGCCAATACCATTCGGACCTATTACTGCAATATGATCACCTTTAGAAACTTCAAGTGTAATAGGGGAAGTAACAGGTTGATCATGATATCCGATTTCTAAGTTGCGGATATGATATACATCATTTCCGGTATTGCGGTCGAAATCAAATTGAATGTTTGCACTTCTTGCGTCTAACATCGGTTTATCGATACGTTCGATTTTTTCTAATACTTTTCGACGACTTTTTGCCATACCGCTTGTTGAGGCACGTGTGATATTTTTTTCAACAAAAGTTTCAAGACGCTTTATCTCAGCTTGTTGACGTTCGTATTCTTGCATGCGTTTCTCATAATATTGGTCGCGTTGAGTAATAAATTTACTGTAGTTGCCGACATAATGCTGAACAGCTCCTAAAGCGACATCATAAATCTGATTTACTGTTTTATCTAGGAAGAAGCGATCGTGACTGATAATCACAATAGCGCCTTTAAAATAATTCAAGTAATCTTCTAACCATTGTGTTGTTTCCATATCTAAGTGGTTGGTCGGTTCATCGAGTAATAATAAGTCAGGTTCGCTTAATAACATTTGAGCAAGAGATAAACGTGTTTTTTGACCGCCACTGAAATCATTAACGGGACGATGAAAATCCTCTTCTGAAAAATCCAAACCATGAAGAACTGTTTTGATTTTACTTTCATATTGATAACCTTCTAATCGTTCAAATTGATTGGAAAGCGTTTCATATTTAGACATATGCGCTTTGAATGTTTCAGATTCATATTCTTCAGCATGTTCAGCCAACCACGCTGTTTCTGCTTGCATATCTGCTTCCATTTGCTTTAATTTCGCAAAGGGTTTTGACATTTCTTCCCATACAGTATGGTTAGTATCTAAGGTCATTTGCTGAGTCAGATAACCAACTTTTAAATTTTTGATTTTAGAAATATGGCCTTCGTCATACCCATCGACTCCGGCAATAATTTTCATTAAAGTAGATTTACCGGCACCATTTCTGCCGACGATTCCTATTTTTTCGTGGCTCTTTACTTCGAAGTGAACATCGTTAAAGATTTCTTCACCATCGAACGATTTAGAGACATCGTTAAGTTGTAATAAAATCATGTCGTATGTTTACGAGTCAGCATGTTAAATTAAAAACTGGCTCGTAGACCTCCTTTCTTTTCGCTCTGTATCATCACTTACCTTCCATTATAAGTGGAAATAGTAGTTCTGCCTATTAAATATCACGAATTTCCTTTAATGAAATATAGTACTATTTTACATCAAAATCACTAATAAATATTAGCTTGTATTAAGTTTGTTACGAAATCATGTGTTCAAATTATATATTTAAACGTATAATGGTAACTACATCACTGAAAAATAACAGAAGAATTATAACTAGAATATGCGTTATTAACGGTTAAATTGTTCATAGAAAGTTACTTTTACAGTTATTTATTTTTAGAGGTACATAAGGTATACTTAGTTAATAAAAATGCTTTAATCCTTTAATCTAGGAAGATTAACGTAGTTACAATATATAATAAAAACTATTTGAACGTTGTAATCTCCTCAAAAAATAAGTTTAGAAAAACTAAAAGTATTTTTTCTGAACTATTCATTTTTTACAATCAACAAAGTCTATTACAGTATTTACATGAGAGATTAGAACTTGTTCATAAATAATAGTTTTTGAAGATGTGGGGGTAAACAAATTGAGTAATCAAAAAAATAATATTCCTCGTGCGACCTTAAAACGTTTGCCGCTCTATTACAGACTTGTCAATCAACTTCATGAAAAGGGAATTGATCGAGTTAATTCTAAAACTATCAGTGAAGCCTTAGATATCGATTCTGCTTCTATCAGAAGAGATTTTTCTTACTTTGGAGAATTAGGTAAGAAAGGTTACGGCTATAATGTTGAAAGTTTGTTGGAATTTTTTAAAAGTAAAATCAGCGAGAGCGATACGATTAAAATCGGTCTGGTCGGAGTAGGAAATTTAGGTAAAGCATTGCTTTCTTATAACTTTTCTATCCATGATGAAATGGTTATTACTGAAGCTTTTGATATTCGCGAAGATATCGTCGGTACAAAAGTCGGCAATGTTATCGTAAATAAAATGCAAGATCTTCAATCTGTTTTGAAAAGTGCAGAGCTAGATGTAGTAATTTTAACAACACCTGGCAGTGCAGCACAAGAAGCAGCGAATCAAATCGTAGAAGGCGGAGTGAAAGGTATCTTAAATTTCACACCTACTCGAATTGATGTACCTGATGATGTTTCTGTTCATCAAATTGATTTAGGTATTGAATTGCAATCGCTTTTATTTTTTATGAACAACCTACGCAGCAGTAACTGAAAAAAGACGTTCCAAAATTTAATTTGGAGCGTCTTTTTGATGTTAATTTAAGCTTTTTGAACTGTAATTGTCCAAGATGCATCACCAATTTGTTCATAATTAGTAACTGGATAATTATTTTCAGCCGCCCAGTTTGGGATAGCTTCTGTTGCTTGCGTGCAGTCAAAATCGATTTTCAATTCATCACCGACATCTAGAGTCTGCATTTTTTTCTGTGCTTCAATTAATGGGAAGGGACAAACCATTCCTACGGTTCCTAATTCATGTAACATGTAAACACTCCTTAAGTGATTTGAATTTAAGATTGTGCAGCTGGACGTGCTGCGTTTTGTTTAGTCGATTTTTGCATAGCTTTCATAGGCTTTACAAATAAGAAGTAACTCATAAACCATGTACCCAAAATCATAGCTGCTAAAGCAATCCAACCTTGCCATGAAAGAGCAGCTGTTGCTACTAAGCCATTTCCAATTGAGCATCCGCCGGCTACTGAAGCGCCAAATCCCATAAAGGCACCGCCAATTACACTATTGCGAAGTGTTTTTTTATCAGGAAGTCTGCAAGCAAACTCTCTTGAACCTTTCGCAGCAATGTAAGATCCGATAAAGATACCTAGAACTAAGAATACACCCCAATCTAAAAATGAAGTTTTACCAGACAGTATGAACTGTACTAAGTTTGAAGAAGGTGTTGTAATCCCAAGTCCACCTTCTCGACCTGTAGAATAACTCATAGGCCAAGCAATTAAAGCAATTAAACCAACAGCAATCGCTGCAATAAAAGGATGGAATTTTTTCTCGAAGAAGAAATGACGTATACCTGTATAGCGTTGTTTCAATTTAGGTACTGCAATTTTAGGTTTTGGTTTGCGTAGTGTTCTGACAACAAAATAGCCTGTAACTGCGACAAGACCAATAACAAAAATCCATGCAGGAATTCCTGTACTCGCAGACATATCTGCATTAACATTAGTTTTTGAATTTAACTTTTCCATCACAGGTTTAAGCAAACCTGCTTTTGTAATAGCTGAGAAGATGGCGTAAGAGATTAGAGCAAGCCAACTTCCTATTAGTCCTTCTCCAGCTCTGTAGTAAGTACCAGTAGCACAACCGCCTGCAAGTACAATACCTACACCAAAAATAAATGAGCCAATTATTGTACCTACAATAGGGAAGGTGCCGTTATCTAATGGCTTGCCGATAATAGCTGTAAATGCTAATAATCCGACAGCTTGTACAGAAATAGCGATTAATAAAGCATAAAACATTTTGTTATTTTTTTGGACATACATGTCTCGAAATCCGCCAGCTAAGCAAAAACGAGTGCGCTGCATTACAAATCCAAGCAAGCCGCCAACAATGAGGCCGCTTATAATCATCCAGATCATTAAAACCCCTCTTTTCCGATAATGTTAGTATGTTTTATAATAATAAAGAATGATATCAAATGCAAGAGGAGTTTTTTTCTGTTTTAAACTTAAATTCATTTTTGCGTATATATAAATTGTTTAAGCTCCAAAAATGAGATATATGGAAACAATGAAATATGATAAAATATTGATAATGACAATAAATGATAGAAATAGGGGGTACCTTCATGCAACCATGGACAAATGAAGCATCGTTTCAGCGCGTTGAAAATACTTCTGCTGAAACTTTGTCAGAAATGAAACAACGAGTCAGTCAATCTTTATATACACAAACTTTTCATCTACAACCTCCATTTGGAGCAGCTGGAAAACCAAATGGTATGATTTTCTATAAAGGAAAGTATTATATTTCTCATGAATGGTATCCTTTTTATTCAAATCAGGGACTAAGCTACGGTTACCAATATGAATCTACAGATTTGGTACATTTCAACGCAGATGGCAGTGTACTCAAACCAGATTCCCAATATGATAATTACGGTATTAAAGGCGGAAGCACTTTTGTATATCAAAACAATTTACATTTTCTTTATACAGGTTTTGGACTGAGTCATGAAAAGCTATTGTTGCCTTATCAATTATTAGCTTTTATCAACAATCATCATCAAGCGAATAAATCGCCTAAACCTGTTGTTGAAAATCCGCCAGAAGGCTTTTTGCCAAGTTTGCAAGATCCAAGTGTTTTTGAAAAGAATAACCAATTTTATGCGTTGTTTGGCGGACAAACTGAAGATTTTCAAGGTAGGATTTTAGTATATCATGCAGAAAACCCTTTGAACTGGCAGTTTTTAAACCCTATCAAAACACAGCTGACAGATTTTGGAAATGCATGGACGTCACCTGATTATTTTACCTTAAATGGGTACGATATTTTAATGTTTACTGCTCATCATGAGGATGAAACGACACAATCAGGTTTTTTAATTGGTCATCTAGATTTTAATGATTTCCTTATGAATCACGGAGACTTTAAATTGTTAGATGAAGGTTTCGGTTTTACTTCACCGCAAACTTTTGTAGATGAATCAGGTAATACTGTATTAATTGGATTACTTGCAGCACAAGGTAATATAGAAACACTCAATCAAGCTGATTCAGCACCATGTTTATCGCTTCCTAGAACATTGTCTATAGAGGAGGGTAAACTATATCAGCGTCCGCATCATGCTTATAAATCATTAAGATATAATGAAGAAACGGCATTGGGTTATGCTAATAAGTTTATGAAACAACTGCATCCTTATGAAGGAGAACAGTTTGAAATGTGCATTGATATCTTAGAAAATGAAGCGACTGAAATATATTTTGAACTGCGTACATCAAAAAATAATGCGACACTTATTACTTATAATACGCATTCTAGATTAGTAACATTAGATTGCAGTGAAAGTGGTGCTTTACCTCAAGGCGATTTTGGCACTAAGTGTTCCGTACAACTTGCTAAGCCGCTTGAGCAGCTTCGTATATTTGTAGATTCATCAAGTATAGAAATTTTTTGTAATAACGGTGAACGCGTGATGTCTTCAAGAATTTTCCCTTCAAAAAATAGTAAAGGTATTCGCGCAGCAACCGAATCTGGACAAGTTTATTTGAAGTTTACAAAATATAATTTGAAATCAATTTTTGGATTAGAGTAATAGTAAAATGCCTACTAAGCGTAGAATTAATGTAGCGAACCCCAAAAGTTCAACTTTTTGGGTGCAGTACATAAACTTAGTAGGCATTTTAATTTATATTTTTTTAAGGTTACGAACAGAGACATAGCAATGTTCACCATTTTTGAAGTGAATTTCCCGTTCTTTTGAAATCACTTCTTCGATATTGTTGCGGTTGATTACGAAACTGTTGTGACAGCGAAAGAAGCGGTCATCAATGTTACTGAGTTCTTTCAAGCTCCCATAAAATTCAATTTGGCGATTGTCTAAATGTGCAATTAATCTGTGAGATTTTGAAGATGATTCGAAAAACATGACGTCATCGTAATTGACATATACAGAATTACTGCCGCGTTTTAATTCGATTGTTTCAACATTGCTTTCTTTAGATAATAGTTGTAAACGGGTAAGCGCTGTTTCAATACAATCGATAATACGTGATTTCATTTCTCCTGGATCATCTTTAAAAATAAAGTCCATCGCAGCTACTTTATAAACAAAAGTTAAATAAGTCAATTCACTATGACTTGTCACAAAAACAATATTTCCAACCGTATCGAATTTACGTAATTCGCTTCCGAGTTTAATCCCATTAATATCTGCGTCAAGTTGAATATCCAAAAAGTAACAACAGATGTCATTTGTATTTTTAGCATATTCAAGAACTTCATATGGATCATTAGTTGAGAGTGCAATTTCTAATGGCTTTTCTTTAATCATAATGTAGTTATTAATAATTTCCTCAATATGTGCGCGTTGTTGCTGATCATCTTCACAAATAATAATTTTCATAGCCTCACTCCTTACGATTGGTATTGATTATCTCTAATTTTTGAATAAAGTAGTGGTTTTCAATCACAGTATCAAGCAATACATTATCTTTACTTTCAGACATTTCTTTTAATGTCGAAAGTCCTAATCCTCTGTTAGTACCTTTAGTTGAGAAACTTTCTTGGAAAAGTTCATGTACTTTCGGTATATCTTTAGCGCACTTATTCATAATAATAATAACAACAGAATTTTCTTCTTTCATAAATCCAATTTGGATAAGAGGATCCTCAATTTCTAAAGAAGCTTCAATTGCATTATCTAATATAATGCCTACCATTCTAGATAAATCAATCATATTAATAGAAATATGATCTATTTCATCAGGCACTTCTACGCTTACACGAATCTTGTTTTCTTGAGCTTGAATAATCTTAGTTGTTAACAAGCCTTTAAGTTCACGTATTTTCAGATGCTCTATACCATTTATTTTAAATGAATTGGTTTGAATACTGTCTTTTAGAGGAACAATATTGTTATCAAAATAAGACTTTAAACCAGGCATATCATCGTCACGAATATACTCAGACATAGATAATAGAATGTTAATATAGTCATGTCTGAATTTACGCATATCATTATTAATTTTTTCTATACGTACTGTGTATTTATAATAATGGTCAATTTCCTGCATTTGACGTTTATAGCGCATTTCTCGGAGTACAGTGAAAGAAATAACGATAATAAGTATAATCACTGCAAGAATAAATGAAACATAAACGATGATGATAAACTTGAAAGTTTGAGTGTCATCTATGCTTGAAGGCATAAAGAAATAAAGTAATATAAATGTTCCTGCTAAGAAAACGGAAACTAGCATTATATATAACTTGTTTGCCGATAGATATGATTTTTTTAATTTTTGTACTAGTAGTCTTACTAAGTAAGCAAGTAAAATCGACACTATTGTAAATAAAAAAATGTATAAAGAGAATGTCAAAACACTTTGAAATGTACTTGTGTTTAACAATATAAAAGAAGACATGGCAGAAAGGTTGCCTATGTATAGTATCAGCACGCTTCCCACCATTGTCAGTAATGCATATAGTTTAACTTTTCGATATAAATAAACTGTTGTTAATCCTATCACAATAAACAAAGCATATTTATCTATGATAAGAAATGAAAGACTTCCACATATATTTATTAATAAAATCCAAAGTAACTCTTTAAAAGAGTACTTTAAGTTCAAAATAATTTTAGCGATAAAAAACAATAACATACCTTGATAGGTAGCGATAAATACACCATTTATTAATTCCATGTTTCTACACACTTTCTATAAAATTAGAAATTATGAATTATTTATTTTCTTCTAAAAGTTCTTTTGGAACTTCCGGTTCATCAAAGTAGCCAGCACAAGGGTTATATTTAGCAATGTTACCGAGTTGTTCAAAGATAAAAGCGAAAAATTTAAAAATTCCATTTAAAATGTCCATATTAAAATTCATCCTTCTTTCGTTTGTTTTGGAAAAAATATAGGCAATTGCGCAGCACCGATTAAAACGATGCCTAATTGTACTAACTCATTAAAAGGTTGTTTTATAAAAACTGAAATAATGAGTAAAATACCTGCTACAATAATAGCCGTAATTTTTTTCTTTTTTCTCATATGATTTGGTATAGGCTGTTTACGTGTAATGGCAGGGGAGTATAAACATATTAAAATAAATGCAACCGCTGCCAAAACAATCATAAAAATTTGTGGTATATCAATAGTAATTAATATCCACGGCAAAATCACAAATAAGATAATACTTTCTATATAACATGCAAAAGTAGATTTTGCATGCGCGCCATGCGCGTAGTGTCTAATAGCGAAATAGCTTAAATGAACAGTTAAAGTGTATAAGAAAACATGGAATAGAAGAGCAAGTCCATAAACAACAATTGTTTTAAACAAATTATTGAAGAAAACTTCTAGACCCAACTTGATTTTTAAATAAGCAATTCGATCCAGGTTGTTTCTTTTTTGTAAGGCTTGTGCCCAAGCATCAATTTTTCTCTCTAAAGCCTTTTGCATAGCCTCACTCTCCTTGATTACATTATACAATCTAAACGCATGCAATATTCATTTATTGCCCAACTGTTCATTTATAATTCCTAACTGTTTCATACTTGCTAATATTGATATTTTAACATAATTTCATATACAGTTTTGTAGAAAAAACAATTGTTTAGGGAATTTTTAACAAAAGATTTAAAAGAGGTGTTTTAATAAAGATGTATCACAGAGATGTGATAAAAATTAAGCAAGATTTTTTACTTACAGACATATTTAATTATGTCTTAACCTCAAGATCGAGAGGAGGCGTCGAGATGACAGGCAACATTGTAGACACAGTTAAAAGCTTTGTTAACTTGATTCTAGACACTGTAAAAAAATACGCTAAATAATAATGCGTAACCAAATTATTTACTGCAAAGCAACACAGTTTTATGTATGCATTGTTGATATTCTTCGTAAAAAATAATGCATTAAACTGACTGATCATCCATTATCACGTAAAGGAGGTATGTAACATGGCAGGCGATATCGTAGGTACAATCGGTGACTTCGTTAAATTAATCATCGAAACTGTAAACAAATTTACTAAAAAATAATCCCTTTATTTTATTGTCCTTTGAGTATAAGCACTAAATTGTTTAATCCTTTTCAGGAGGAAATGTTTGTCCTTGCATTTCCTTCTGGTCCTAATTATTTGTATACCGGATAGAAAATTTGGTATACATAACAGAACTAAAAATTATCGTGAGCATCATTAAATTTATAAATTTATCAAATATCGGTAAATTCACTAAAATTTTTCATAATTAATAACATCCCCAAAAATAGATAGAAAAATAACTGTAAACATTCCCTTAATAATAAGTTTAATAGCCCGTGAGTTCCTCCCAAACTCACGGGCATTGTTTTGTTTAATTAGTTATCATATTGATATAAAGAAGGTTTGCGATTATCAAAAACCGGAATATTTTTTCGTTGTGTTTCAACTTCTGACAAATCAATATCTACAGTAATTACTTCTTCTTTTTCACCAGCTTCAGCAATAATTTCACCGTTTGGGTTGATTACCATAGAATGACCTGCATATTCTGTACCATCTTCTTTTTCAAAACCACAGCTATTACATGCTACTACGAAAATATCGTTTTCAATAGCTCTGCTTTGCAGTAATGTTCTCCAATGATTTAATCGTGCTTTCGGCCATTCAGCAACATAAAAGAGAATATTAGCACCATTGACAGCAGGATGTCTCGCAATTTCAGGGAATCTCAAGTCATAACAAATAATTTGAGAAGCTTTCACTTCAGGAGTTAATTGGAAAGCATAAGGAACCTTATCTCCTCCATTTAAGAAAAGATGCTCATCCAACATTGGAACAAGATGAATTTTATCATACTGATAAAGAAGTTCTCCGTTTTTATCAACAGTAAATGCTGTATTATAAACTTGGTTATCTCTACTATTAGATACTGAACCAGCTACTATCGCTACATGATATTTTCGACTCAGCTTCTGGATAAAAGGCAAGCTCACTTTTAAATCTTCATCTGCAAGGTTGTGTAATTCTTCCAACGCGTAACTGTTATTCCACATTTCGGGTATGACTGCGATTTCTGTATCTGAGTCTAGTTGGTTTGAAAACAATGATTCAATCTTATTTTGATTAGCTTTTGTATCAGCAGGTTGTAAATTGAATTGGAAAAGTTGGATTTTCATATTTTGCGTCATCTCCCTTTCGTTTATTTCTACTTTACTAAATTACGCACTAAAATTCCAATGTTGGAAATATTCTAATAATTTAAAGCTGATAACTTTAATATTACAAACTATTAATAATATTAATAGTTCATTTCAATCGATCTAACGTATAGAATTTATGAACATCTTCTTATATACTTAAATTGAATACTATATTTTAAGTTAGAAAGGGGGGACTGTTATGGAAATTAATCGTATATTTAAAAATACGACATATTCAGTAGTGGCTGCAGGATTTCTTTTTCCTTGTATTTCATTAAATGTTTCAGCTGCAGAATCAAAAAATGTAGAACAGAATAATCAAACGAGTGCGCAGCAAGTTGAAAATGCGGATCAAACTCAACAAACTACTAATCAAGATACAAATGATGTACAAAATCAAAACACTATTAATCAACCTCAAGTAGATGAGAGTCAGTCAGAAGAAAATACAAATAATAATGAAAGTAATCAGAATTCTGGAACGCAGAATAAAATAGACAATCCTACCAACGATAATACAACTTCAGATAATAGCAATAAACCAACTAACAGAAACTCTGATAATCCAGAAAATCAAACAAGCGGTGAATCTAGTTCTACAAATAGCACGAGCCAAAATTCAACAAATAGTTCAGATAGTACAGATTCATCAAATAACTCAGATAACGGTACAGACAGCAATGATAATAGTTCCTCAAACCCAGACGCAAATGAGCAAAATAATTCTGGAACTAATACTGGAGAGTCTAGTCCTAATAAAGAAGGCACTTCACAAAATACAGATAATCAAACTAATAGTTCTGGAGAACAAAATGATTCAGAAAGTAATAGTGACGCTCAAGAAAATTCAATTGACCAAAATTCAACGCCTAATAAAAACCCTGATAACAGTCAAGACAATAACGATACAAATAGTTCTGAATCCAATCCAAGCGATTCTCAAAATGACGGAGATAATACTAACCCTTCGGATAATAAAAATGACCAGAGCTCAGGAAATGCTATACCGCAAATAGGCAAAGATACCTCAAAAAGTGAAGATTCAAAAGAACAAAATACATCATCAGACAAAGACACTAACAAACATTCAACAAAACCAAATAATGGCAAAGATTCTAACAAAAATGATACAAAAGAAGATTCAAATTCAAATAAAGGATCGCCTAATTCGCCTGGTGGCAGTCCTAAATCAGAAGATAGCACACAAAATAATCCAGGCCAGAAATCACAGTACCCTGGAAATACATCTCAGCAAAATATTAATAGAAATGATAATAAAGAACAAAATGATAACAACAATAAAGGGACTGAAACCCAATCAATTTATAAGAGGAATGCTCATTATGTTTCAAACACAAGCGGCATGAAATCAGGAAATGATAACAAGAGTGCTAATACAGCATCTTCTTGGAAAGGCAATATTTATAATGATTTGACACAATCAAAATCTGGAGTTGAAACTTCTGAAGAGAAAACGAATAAGCCAAGTCAGTATCTTGTTCCTTTTACAACGATGAATCTAGCTGGAGAGCGTTTCGGACACCTTATTCAAGGTTCTTTTAAATATAATCCATTTGTTATTAATCAAATAAGTCTAATGAGTGAAGATGATACAGCTTCTGAACAAGATGTGAATAAAGTTTTGGAACGTAGTAACTTTGCGAGCAATCGAGATTTAAATAATCTGCAAGAAAGTACAGGTTATTTTAAATACCAATACTTTAGCCCGCTATATGCACAACAATATTATGATAATTTAGATATACAAGTTTTAGGACTAATTACTGGTGATATCGGTTCAATGCCGGATTTAAAACAGACGAAAAAAAGTGCAGACTTTGAAGTAGGCTCCACAAATCATGCAAAAAATTATACAGAAAAAATAGATGAAAAAGATGAAAAATCTAAAAACACTGAAACAGAAAGCGACGAAAACAACAAAAGTCACCCACGATTAATCGGTACACTGTTAGCTGCTTTTGGCGCAGCATTTATTTGGTTCATAGTTTTAATGGTAATGAAAAAAAGAAAAAAACAAGATGAAGAAGAATAATTTTGCAGATATCGTCAGAGTTTTAACTTTGACGATATTTTTATATAAAAACACCTGACATACGTTTGAATTGAATGTCAGGTGATATGTGTTACATAAGAAAGAAATGTATGATTGTTTGCATAGATTCTTGCATATCTTTGATTTTATCAGCAAATAGAAGTTGTATGATAACGACATAGCTGTTCATCAGGATATGAATACATATTGGTACTGCTATGCGTTTTGTATAGACATAAAATCCAGATAATATAAAGCCCATTCCGAAATAGATGATAATAAAGGAAGGATCATTATGCGCAGTAGCAAATAGGGCTGAACTGACTGTTGCTGCAATTATGAAACGAATTGTTTTGTTTCCTCTTAATTTTTCATATATATTACCAAATATCACTTTACGGAATACGAATTCTTCTAAAAGAGGACCAGCAATTGTCACTAAGATAATGAAAATCGGTGCATCTTGAATCATTCTCATAATCCCTGTTGTGTTAGGGCTTGGTTGATCTACTTTGAAGACGAATTGATTAATCAAAGATGCTACGACCTGATAGATTAATACAATTATCAATCCTACAATAGCCCAAGGTATAATATAACGTCTTTTGATTTTATCTGGTGCTTGGTCTAAGTAGGTTGGGTTTTTAACACGGGCATTCATCCATAACACAAGGACTGCAGCCACAATCATTAATCCAACTTGTGCATAAGATGTTGCAAGCATTAATGATTTGCCTTGTAGTCCATCGTATACGCCTGCGCTATATAGACCTTGTACGCCAAAAAGTGCGCAAGCATAAACGATTAAAGTAAGTATTGAAAACCATAAACGTGACATATGTTTCAATCCTCCATTTTTAATAATTATCTCTATTCTATACTAAAAACGAGTCTTACGAAAATATAATTCTTAATGCTTGATGTATTGACCAATTTTGATTAATATAGAATGTGAATTAGCACTCGAGAATTAAGAGTGCTAATACTGCCTTGTTATTTAAAAATAAAATGATGAATTTGAAATTAATAAGCAACTTATCAGAGGAGGAAATATCCATGCTAAAACCATTAGGAAATCGCGTGATTATTGAAAGAGTCGAAAGTGAACAAACAACTAAGAGTGGTATTGTGTTAACTGAAAAGGCTAAAGAAAAGTCTAATGAAGGAAAAGTTATCGCAGTAGGGCCAGGTAGATTACTAGATAATGGTGAGCGTGTGACTCCAGAAGTTAAAGAAGGAGACACTGTTGTTTTTGAACAATATGCTGGCAGTGAAGTGCAAGTAGGAGAAGATAAATATCTTGTAATCAGCGAAGAAGAAGTTCTTGCGATTGTGCAATAATAAATCAAAACTAATAATATAAATACAGGAGGCTATATTTAATGGCTAAAGAAATCAAATTTTCTGAAGATGCGCGTCAATCTATGCTCCGCGGAGTAGATCAACTTGCGAATGCAGTTAAAGTTACAATTGGACCAAAAGGTCGTAATGTTGTATTAGATAAAGAGTATGGTGCACCTTTAATTACAAATGACGGTGTTACAATTGCAAAAGAAATCGAACTCGAAGATCCATATGAAAATATGGGTGCTAAACTTGTTCAAGAAGTTGCAAATAAAACAAATGAGATTGCTGGTGACGGTACAACAACTGCAACAGTTTTAGCGCAAGCTATGATTCAAGAAGGCTTAAAAAACGTAACAAGCGGTGCTAATCCAGTGGGATTACGTAAAGGTATCGATAAAGCGGTAACTGAAGCGGTTAAATCACTTCATGAACAATCTCAAAAAGTAGAAAATAAAAATGAAATTGCACAAGTTGGTGCCATTTCAGCTGCTGATGAAGAAATTGGTCAATATATTTCTGAAGCAATGGATAAAGTAGGTAATGATGGAGTTATCAGTATCGAAGAATCTAATGGTTTCAATACTGAGTTAGAAGTAGTAGAAGGTATGCAATTTGATCGTGGATATCAATCTCCATATATGGTGACAGATTCAGAAAAAATGGAAGCAGACTTAGAACGTCCATATATTTTAGTGACTGATAAAAAAATCAGTTCATTCCAAGATATTCTTCCGTTATTAGAACAAATTGTTCAATCTAACCGTCCAATCTTAATCATTGCAGACGAAGTAGAAGGTGACGCATTAACTAATATTGTCTTAAACCGTATGCGCGGTACATTTACTGCTGTAGCTGTTAAAGCGCCTGGCTTCGGAGATCGCCGCAAATCAATGTTAGAAGATATTGCAATTTTAACAGGTGCACAATTCATCACTGATGATTTAGGTTACGATTTAAAAGATGCGACAGTAGATATGTTAGGTACTGCCAACAAAGTAGAAGTTACTAAAGACAATACTACAATCGTTAATGGTGACGGAGATAAAAATTCAATTGATGCACGTGTTACACAATTGAAATCACAAATTGAAGAAACAAATTCAGATTTCGACCGTGAAAAATTACAAGAACGCTTAGCTAAATTAACAGGTGGCGTTGCAGTAATTAAAGTTGGTGCAGCAAGTGAGACTGAATTGAAAGAACGTAAATTACGTATTGAAGATGCACTAAACTCAACACGTGCAGCTGTTGAAGAAGGTATAGTAGCTGGTGGCGGTACTGCTTTAGTGAATGTATATAAACAAGTTGCAGAAATTGAAGCAGAAGGCGATGTTGAAACAGGTATCAATATTGTCTTGAAAGCGCTAGAAGCACCAGTACGTCAAATTGCTGAAAACGCTGGATTAGAAGGTTCAATCATTGTTGAAAAACTTAAACATGCTGAACCAGGAATCGGTTATAATGCTGCTACTGATGAATGGGTAAACATGTTAGATGCAGGTATTGTGGATCCTACTAAAGTAACACGTTCAGCTTTACAAAATGCAGCAAGTGTAGCAGCAATGTTCTTAACTACAGAAGCAGTAGTTGCCAAATTACCTGAAGAAAATAATGATGCAGGCGGTCCGTCAATGGGCGGAATGCCAGGCATGATGTAATAGTGAATTAGTTAGTTAAATCAGTTTTTTAAGACGTTTCCTTGAGATTAATAAATCTCTAGGAAACGTCTTTTTTTGTCTAATTTCATATTATTACCATTATTGAACCTATAAAGTAAGGTATAATTTTAGAAAAATAAATATAAAGGGGATAGAAAGTTTGGAATTACTCGCAGCTATTTTAACAATATGTTGTACTTTTTATATTTTTAAAAATGTGTTTGTAATATTAATTAAGTATATTGGGAGATTTGTTTTTTTAATTGGTATTTCAAGATCAGAGGATGGAAATCAATTTATAACATTAATAAGTACACTATTTTTTTCGCTTGTACTAGTGATTTTCATGTTGTTTTTTAGTTACAAGATATTCAAAGAACTCTGCTTACTACCAATAATAGCAATTAGTTTGTATTTTAGGTTCGGAACTGATGCTGGTAAATAAAAATACTGAAATATCTTTGCTTAAAAATTTGTGGTTATTAATGGATTTCGGAAACTATGATATATATACAATTCAGAATCACTACTGTATGTTACAATAATCTCTCTTTACTTAGATTATAACAAGACAAGTACAGTCATTTCCGTTAATAAAGGTATAAGAAGCTTAGTACAAACAAAACTTATATATACTGAATAAACCACCTGTTTACACAAGTGGTTTTTATTGATTCAAAGGATGATAATTTATTAAGGAAATGATTCAAATCTGTTCTATTAAAAAATCCACATCTTTTTCACGTGTTGCCCAACTAGTAGCGAATCGAACAATTTTATGATTATCATCATATTTTTCCCAACATGTAAATTTTACTTTCTTTCCAAGCTCTTCGATTTTTTTATTATTAACTAAGAAAAATTGTTGGTTTGTTGGAGAATCAATATAGAGTTGGTATCCCTTACTTACAAAAGCTTTTTTTATTTTCATTGCCATTTCTACAGCATGCATACTGATGTTTAAATATAAATCATCTGAAAATAATGCGGAAAATTGAACGCCTACTAGTCTGCTTTTAGCTAATAACGCTCCGTGTTGTTTGATGATAGAGACAAAACGGCTAGGGTTATAATCTTCTGTAAATACAATAGCTTCTCCACATAACGCACCGATTTTTGTGCCACCTATGTAAAATATATCTGCTAATTTAGCAATATCTTTAATATTTAAATCAGCTTCTGCACTTACCAATCCATAACCTAAACGAGCACCATCTATATAAAGAGGAATGCTGAAGGCTTTACATATGTTTGATAGCTCCTCAAGTTCTGATTTTGTATATAGGGTCCCATATTCCGTTGGATAAGTAATATAAACCATTCCTGGTGTGACCATATGTGTATAGTTAGAGTCTTCATACAAGTCGTTAATATATTTTTTTACTTGAGCTGCTGTGATTTTCCCGTTTTCAGATGGGAGCGTAATTACTTTGTGGCCTGAAAACTCAATTGCACCTGCTTCATGCACGTTAATGTGACTGGTGTCAGCTCCGATTACACCTTCATACTTTTTAAGGACAGCATCGATAACTACTTGATTTGTTTGAGTGCCTCCACCTAAAAAATAGACAGATGCATTTGGTTGATCTATTGCCTGTTTTATTTTTTCGATTGCTTCTTTAGTGAATTCATCATTACCATAACCTGGTTCTTGTATATAATTAGTTTCAACAATTTTTTCTAAAACCTTTTCATGAGCGCCTTCTAGGTAGTCGTTTTCAAATGATATCATTTTCTTGTCCTCCATTTTTAGAGAATTAGTTTTTAATGATATATATTTTAACAGAAAAAGAGGGGAGATTACTCGTAATTTTTGTCAATATTCAGAAAATTATTTACATCAAGTTTTTTTGAATAAAGCAGAATGATTGAACCCCGGAAAATTGCGCTATATTAAA
Organism: Staphylococcus condimenti; assembly: GCF_001618885.1. NCBI lineage: Bacteria > Bacillati > Bacillota > Bacilli > Caryophanales > Staphylococcaceae > Staphylococcus > Staphylococcus condimenti. The sequence goes on from NZ_CP015114.1 coordinate 2,604,327, forward strand.
TGTTGTAAACATGATAGTATATTAAACATAGTGTTTTAATAAGAAAAATAAAGGGAGATTGCAACATGAGAAAACTTTTAGTATTATTATCAATTATTTTGGCTATTGTTCTTGTAGGATGTGGAAAACAAGAGACAGAAAAGCCAAAGCAAAAGAAATTCACGATTGCATTTGGGGTAGGTACATATGAAGAACAATTTAGAAAAGGTATTTTACCGATACTGAAAAAAGAAGGTTATGATGTAAAGATTAAAACTTTTTCACAAAATGATCAAATTGATCCGGCTATGATTAAAGGAGATGTAGATGCTTCAGTTTTCCAAAGTAGAGCTTATATGGAAAGCATCAATGATAAAATGAATGGTCATATGATTGTTAATAACGATGTACCAACTGCACCTCAATCATTATGGTCTGAGAAGCATAAATCTTTAAAAGATATTAAAAATGGACAAACTATCGCTGTTCCTAATGACCCAGTTAACCAAGAACGTGCTTTCCGAATTTTTGAGAAAGAGGGTTGGGTTAAAATTGATAAAAACGCTGGTACTGTTAATTTCAATCAAAATAGTGTGAAACCAGGTAAGTATGATTTGAAATTCAAAGAACTGCATCCGGCACAGATATTACGTTCTTTAGATGATGTTGATTATGGAGTTGTAAATGGAAATTATATCGCTGATTCAAATCGTGTTATTGCAGATGGATTGCTTGTTGAAAAAACACCACAGCAACATAAAGTAGTTTTAACAATTAATGAAAATAATAAAGATACTGACTGGGCAAAAGCATTAAAAAGTGCGTATTATTCAAAAGAATTCCAAAATTGGTATGAAAAACAAGATAAATATAAAGGGTTCATTGTTCCGAAAGAGTGGAAAAAATAACCGAAAAAGCAACTCGATTCTCATGGTCTAATTCACATGAAAATCGAGTTGCTTTTATAATTTACTTTGAAAAACCAAAGAATGATGAGATAGAAGAGATAATATTATTTGCAACTTTTGCTGTTTGAACAGCGACTTCAACTTTTTTAGGATTTTCTTTGTAGAATTGGTATAAAGATGATGCTGTTTGATACGTATTGTAATAACTGTTATAAGTATTTTGGATTGTTGTGAAAGCATTCGCAGTTCCGACACTTAAATAAGTAAACGGATACTTAATATAATCGTAAGTAGTTGATTTATCAGTCAATGTAGGATAAGTAGCTAATGCTTGATTCGTAGATTTTAAATTCTGAGTACCGATTAATGTATTAACAACTTTATCAATAATATTTTGATTATTAGAATATAAAGTATAGAAACTTTTAGCTGTTGTATATTTGTTCACTAAACTATTATAGAATCCTGAAACTGAATTATAAGCGCTATTATAGTAGTTTTTAACTGAGTTATAGTATTGAGTTGTTGTTGTTGTAAAGCATTGAGAAATTCTTTCCCATGTATTTGGTTGAGTATTTTTTGTTTCTGGAAGAGCTTCAGGAACTTCTTTTCCTCCAACAGTATCTTCAATACCAGGATTTTCGAATAGAGGTACTGTTGTCATTGGCGGTGCAGGAACATTTTCAGTATCTACTTTAGGTGGTTTCACATTTTCTTCTTTTTTAGCAGTGTCTGTTGATTCTTCTTTTTTAGCAGTGTCTGTTGATTCTTCTTTTTTTGTAGAGTTTGCTAATTCTTCTTTTGTATTAGAGTCTTTTTTAGAAACATCAGGTTTTTCTGTTTTTTGAGTTGAATCTTCTGAATCATCACCAACAGTATCTTCAATGCCAGGGTTGTCAAATAAAGGAACTGTGATCATAGGTGGTTCAGGTACGTTTTCAGTATCTAATTTAGGTGACTGTTCATTTTTTTCTTCTTTTGGTAATTCAGGTTTAGCAATATTATTTAGATTTTGTTGTTTCAATGATTTTGTGAAAATATTTTGAGCACGCTCTGGATGTTCTTTTAATTCTTCGATTAATACATCTTTTTGTTCATTTGTTAAATGCTCATTATGATAAATATTTACAAATGCATTTTGTTGACCGTCATGTACTTCAGTACTGTTACGGTTTTCTTTAATTGCTGAAGCAAATGCTTCTTGGCTTGCTTGCGGGTTTACTTTGATAGTTTCGATATAATCGTTTTTACGTTGTTCTGTAAGATTATCCATTTTTAATAATTCATAAAACGCTTGTTGTTGACCAGTAACGCCTGTTTCTGGGTTAACAAGAGTGTAATCTTTATCGAATGCTTGATCTGCATTATCATTTTTTTCGGCAGCTTGTGCTGCATTTCCACATGCAAGTAGGGCGGCTAAAGTAGCGCTTGCAATTCCTATTTTAATTAAACTGATTCTGTGCTGTTTCTTATTCAATTTTATTCCTTCTCTCTGTTTAATAGATATCTTGTACTATAATAATTTTATAATGATTTTGATGATAAACCTATTAACAGAATATTAATTATTATTAATAAAAAAAGTACTGGCCCACATTATAGCGGCCCAGTACCTTTTTGAGAAATTAAGCTTTTAAATCTTCAATACCTTTAGCAATTGAATCAAATACATGAGGAATATCATCTTTTTCAATACAACTGAATGCTATGCGAATATCTGTATCGTTTAATGCAATCGTACCAATCGAATATTTTTCAATTAAATGCTTGCGCAATGTTTCAGCATTTACACCGTTTACTTGGATTGCCATGAAATAACCAGAATTGAAATCGTATGTTTTCCAGTCATTTTTATATTTTTCGTCATAGACAACAGATTTTGTTACCTCGTAACGTTCTTTTAATGTATCAATGTGTCTTTGGACATCTTTTTCAAATTGTTCACGATGTTCAGGTTGCAATACATATTTTACAGCACTTTGAGAAGGCATTGGACCGCTAGAAATATTACTACGAATCAATCCTTTAACTTTAGCTTCAAGTACTGCTTTTGTCATTTCATCTTGAATACCAAAAGTGATAAATCCAACACGTAAGCCCCATGCAAAGAATTCTTTAGTCGCACCATCGAGTCTTACAGGTAAGATATTTGGTGAATCTATTTGTGTTAAAGCTGAGAAAATAGATTGTGTATAAACATCTTCATAGAACAGACCGAAGTATGCATCATCAATAATCGCAATTACTTTTGTTCCTCGATCTGCAAGGTCCTTAATTGCTTTTGAAATTGACTCTACTTCACTTGCTGTTGGTGTATAACCAGTGGGGTTATTTGGATAATTCAATAATAATATCACTTTATCTTTATTATAATTTTCAAGTGCACTTACGAACCCATCAGTTGTATAATGATTATCTTCATCAAAGATTGAATATGTTTGTAATTCTGCACCATGACGAGTGTTAAAAATTAGTTTGTAGTTACCCCAATTTTGTTTTGGAAGTAAAACAGTATCTCCAGAATTAACAAATAAGTCTGCTAACAATGATAAGCCGTGTGTTAACGCATTTGTTACGATAGGGCGAGAAATCTGTTTTTGAGTTAAATCAGTATTTTCTTGGAGAATTTTTTCTTCCCAAAGTCCACGTAACTCTTCAATACCTTGAGGCGGAGCATATGGGAAAATTTCTTCAGGGTCAAGATGTTGGTATAGATCAAAGGTTGTTTGTGAATATAATTTTCCACTGTCATCAGTGGCCATACCGATAGTTGCGTTATACTTAGTTGATTTGGCTTCTGCTGATTGGGATAAGATTCCTTTTGGATAAAACATGTGTTTACCTAAATCAGAAAGCATATCCAATATGACAGGATTTGATTGAGTTAATTGCTCGTTTAAATCTAGCGCTAATGGGTTCATAATTAATTCAGCCTCACTTTTTTAAGTCTTCATTTATTACTATCTTATCTTGAATACGTTGAAATATAAAGCATAGTTATAGAATTTTCTACCAAATTGACAGATTTTTTCACAAAAAAAGAAATGAAAAAGCTTTCATATCTCATAAGGATTATGAATAAATTCATGATGTTTGTTATAATCAATTTGTTTGAGGTGAAAATAATGAAACATTTAACAAAAATATTTGTGGTAATTGCCATACTTTCTTTTTTAGTAAGTGTTTATTTCCAAACCACTCATCAAGAAAGTTCGGGCATAAAACTAATGTTAGCTGCAATTATGTTTATGATATGTGCTTTTATAAGCCGAAATAATGATCGGCGAAAAAAAGAAAGAGATATACAAAATAAAAAGAAGTAACTGCATTTATGACAATAAGTGCAGTTTTTTAATGTCTATGTATATACACAATATATACACTTAAGATATTTTTTAATGAGGAAATCGCAAAAATCGTCTAAAATATCTAGACATAGTATATATATGTGTGTATACTGTGTATATACAGTTAGGGAGGAAATTAAATGAAAATACTGCTTAAAAATAATAGTGAATATCCGATTTATGAACAAATCAAGCAGCAAATTAAAGAAAATATCCTCAAAGGGTATATTTCTCCCGGGGAACATCTGCCATCTATGAGAGAACTTGCAAAAGATTTACGTGTCAGCTTGATCACAACTAAACGTGCTTACGAAGACTTAGAAAAGGATGGATTTGTTACCACAGTCAGAGGAAGAGGTACTTTTGTTAAGGAACAAGATAATGCAATTTTGAAAGAAAAACAATTTATAGTTATTGAAGACTTAACAAAATCGATTGTGAAAGAAGCAAAAACTATTGGAATGTCTCTTGAGGAGCTGACCGAAATCGTAACATTAATCTATGAGGAGGAAAGTGAATGAATCAAAATGCCATTGGTGTTAAACAACTTAATTATAAAACCAACAACTTTGAACTCAATGATATTACATTTCACGTTCCGAAAGGTTATGTTACTGGATTTATCGGTTCAAATGGTGCCGGGAAAACTACACTCATTCGCTTGATAATGAATTTAATCCAACCTGATTCAGGCCACATAGAAATGTTGGGATTTGGAATGCCGAATTTTGAAGGTGAAATCAAAGAGAAAATTGGATTTATATACTCGGAATTATATCTCAATGATAAATGGACAATTAAAAAATGCGAGCAATATATTAGTCCCATGTATGAAGAGTGGGATAAGTCGTTATTTAATCACTACATCCAAAAGTTTGGTTTGCCATTGAATAAAAAAATCAAAACTTTTTCAACAGGCATGAAAATGAAGTTATCTTTTGCCATTGCATTCAGTCATCATGCAGAGCTATACATCTTAGATGAACCAACCTCAGGATTAGACCCTGTAGCACGAAATGAGGTTCTGGAAATTATTCAACAAGAATTGATTGATGAAAATAAATCTGTTTTCTTTTCAACACATATTATTTCAGATATTGAAAAAATTGCTGATCATCTTGTTTATTTGAAAGATGGACAAATTATTTTCGATGAACAAAAGCATATTTTGTTGAAAGAGTATCAAATGATTCGAGGCAATACGGCTGATTTAGATGAGGAACTGAAGAGTTATATTATTAACTTTAAAATAAAACAAACTGGTTTTGAAGGATTGACTAAAGAAGCGAATGCTTTTAAAGAACTATTTGGTGATCGCGTTGTCATTACCCAACCTAGTATTGAAGAGTTGATGGTCAATATTGAACAAGGCCTTTTAAGCTCAGATAAGTTAGGTGATGCACTATGAAGCAATTAATAATTAGAAATTTGAAGCTGCGGAAAACATCTTTAATCTATTATGCAATATTGCTTGTTACTGCACCTTTTTTTCACCTATATGTCGATAAAAACGATGTGTGGGGCGGCTTTTTCTTTGCTATCTTTTCTATGTTGATAATGTTTATTACGTTATTTGATTGTGGAAATGCATTCAGATTGCAATTTAAATTAGGTGGAAATAAAGCTTATTACTTCAACCATAGTTTACCTTTTTCCGCTAAAGAACAATTGAATGCGCATTATTTAACTACAATTATCATGTCTATAGCAGGAACATTTGTATTAATAGCATATTATAATGTGCCGTCCAATGCTCAAATAAATGGAATTGAACTTGCTACACCTCTATTTTTTATAGCGGTAAACTTCATCGGTCATGCGCTCGCTTTTCCGAAGTATTCTGAAGTGAGAAAAGACTATATTCCATATTGGGCTTTCATAATTTTTATGAATTTTATTCTCCCAATTATTCTTGTCGTACTACTGTTTGTTATAGCTTTTCTTTTTTATGGATTTGAAAATGTTACTGATAATATGGTTGATCAGTATGTCAATATAATTGGAGTAATTTTCTTTGTGTTGAGTGTTGCGTTGTTTGGTTTGACATACTTTAAACAACTGAAAAAAATCAATGAAGCAGAACAAAAGTATTAAAGGAGGTATTTTTTAATGAAACTTGAACATATTACGAAACAATATGGTGATAATAAAGTTTTAGATAATATCGATTTTGATTTTGATCAAAGCCGTATTGTCGGATTGATTGGTAAAAATGGTGTAGGTAAAACGACTTTGATGAAAATAATGAACGGCAATATTATTAACTATAAAGGTAAAGTTGATATAAAACCTGAAGAACGAATCGGTTATTTAATTGAGCATCCTAAATTATATGACAATAAAACAGGTTTATATAACCTGAAAATTTTTGCGCAAGTTTTAGGGAACGGCTTTGATAAGGCGTATGCGCAAAAAATTATTGATGCTTTTGGAATGGCGCCTTACATTAAAAAGAAAGTTAAAAAATACTCTATGGGTATGAAACAAAAATTAGCAATAGCAGTTTCATTAATGAATAAACCTAAGTATTTAATTTTAGATGAGCCTACAAATGGTATGGACCCAGATGGTTCAATCGACGTCTTAGAAACAATTCAAAAATTAGTTAATGATTTGGATATGCATATTTTAATATCCAGTCATAAATTAGAAGATATCGAATTGATTTGTGATAGAGCTGTCTTCTTAAGTGATGCACACTTTGTTCAAGATGTAGATATGTCGAAAGGGACACCTCAAGATACAACTGTTTTAATGTTAGGCAAGGATCTAACAGACGAGCAATTTAAACAGGTGTTAGACTATCTGACAGTACATTATAAAATTTTGCAAAGTCATAAAGAGTCAGGAGAAATTTCTCTTAAAGCAATTAGAGATTACAAACCTTTACTCAAAGGCTTAGCAGGTTTAGAAGTATTTCCTGAATATATCGAAACACGTAAAACTTCTTTACGTGATACTTACTTTAATATTAATCAAAGAGGTGAGCATAAGTGAATATCTTCCAACTTGTAAAACATGACATCATCAGCATTGTAAAAAGTCCATTAACATATTTAGCACTTATATTAACTTTCATACCACTTATTGGCGTAACTGCTTTAATTAATCAGCAAATGCATAAAGTAGATGCTAATACAATTATGTCAGCAGGCAGTTGGTTCTTTTCCATAGTGGGTTTACTTTTTGTGATTAAAACAATTACAAGAGATATTGGTCAAGGAACGATTCAACTATATTTAAATAAAGTCAGCAATCGAATTAAATACTTTATTGCGAAAGTAATTTCTATTATTTTTATCACACTTTTAATGACTGGTATTTTAGATTTATTTGTATTTATTGTACAGAGTGCAACAAAAGGGCCGGCACTGAAAGATGAAAAGTATATTCAAATCTTATGGTTCTATTTGATTTTCTTCTTATTCTTTGGTCTGCTATTATTTTTAATTGCACTAATCGCACCTAAGCCTGCATTGATATATGCATTAGGCATTTTCTTAATACTTATTGTGCCATTTGCAGAACCATTCTTACCAATGATTCCTAAAATTGGAGATGATATTCATAAATCATTAAAATATATTCCATTTAGTTATTTAACAAGTAAGACAACATCGGGTAGTTATACATTTTCAAACTGGCAATGGTTCATATCTTCAGCTTCAATCGTTGTACTATTTATAGCAAACGCGCTTTATATTACACGTAAAGATATTTAATACAAAAGCCGGAATGATGGTTTAGCAACCAAAATTCCGGCTTTAAATTTTAAATATTGTTGTTTAGGGATTAAGTAATTTATCTACAATTGAATCATAAACATCTTTCCAAAGATTAGAATCTGTTTTGAAGCGATTAGAGATAACTTTGTGTACTTGTTGTGCTTTTTCATCATATGATGGATCATCTTTGTCAGGTAAATAATCAGAACGTGTTTTTTCCACGAACTTTTGGGCAGATTTTGCACGTGGTCCCCATACGTTTTCCTGTTCAAATTTATCATTAAGAAAAACAAAGATAGGTATAGATCGCGCTTTACCATTTGTTAAATATTGGTCAATCAAATCAGTGTCTTGATCTCGATGGAAAACGTGAACTTCTAAATTTAAAAGTTCACTGATATGTTTCAGAATAGCAATGTTCATCATGGCATCCCCACACCAATCTTCTGAAATTACAAGTACTTTGCTATAATCTTTTTGTTTAATTTTATTTATACGTTCATCATTTTGAGGTACAGTGAAGTCATTATAAATATTAAGTAACCCTTCTTTGTTTTCACTCATTTGATCAATGTACGTATTCAAATCTTGGCTATTCTTATAATATGTTTCTAAGTTTGCCATGCACATAACCCCCTTTGTATATTGTAAATATTATAGCAATTTTTGAAAGAGATTAAAAAGAAAAAGTTTAGAAAATTCAAATATCTGTATTTTATTCACAAACAAGTGATTATTTATTGAAAAAATACTTATTTATAGGGAATATGACGTGCAAGACATCGAAAAGTAGTATGATAGATATGAAAAATGACACGACAACAATACATAATGAAGAAAGCGGTGAATTCTATGAGAAATAGACTGGTTGCAATTATTGTTTTCACAATAATGAGTGTAGTAGTTTTAGTGATATCAGGGTATATCAATAATACTAAGTCAGTCGATTTATCAGAACTGAAAATTAATAATATGAAGGTTAACGAAAAATTTAATGAAAAAGGTTTTAAAATAAATCATGAGATTCAAATCGATCGTTATCGATTCTATTACAATGAAAAACATCCCAATTTAATGGTTAAGATAGATAAAAAATCTCATCGAATCAAAGGGATTATGTTAATCAAAGACAGTAAAATAGGAACTAATAAAAATTTCACAGTTGGTGACTCAATTGATGATGCTATTCAAGCGCTGGGGAGTAGCTATCAATTGAGTAAAGGGAAAAATGGCTATAAAACCTTAACTTATTCAGATAAAGGTGACCATCTTAGTTTAAAAATACTCTATCAAGATGATGAGATTCGCCGTATTGAATTCTTTAAATGGTAAACATGTTTTTGAAGGTGGCGCATTTCAATATTTTAAAGCGTCATCTTTTTTAGTGGAGATTTTATTTTTTGAATATGTACTGACTTAATAGTTTTTGCATTTATATAAGGATTAAATATTTTAATATTATTTAGATTTAAAGTATAATTTAAGAAAATCTGGGAGGTGAGCCGAGTGAATAAAATAACATTCTTAAATGATTTAGAGAGCGAGTTAAGATGGTTGCCCAGAAAAGAACAAGATAGAATCATGTTTAAATATGAAGATATATTCTATGAAGGGGAGCGCCAAGGCCGCTCTGAAACAGAAATATTAGAAAGTATGGAACCTCCTAAAAAAATTGCAAAAGAAATTTATGCACAGCATGCAATAGATAATGCAGAAAGTGCTCCGAATGCCCAAAATGTAACGAAAGCTGTATTAGCCACAATCGGAATAGGTTTAATGACATTGATTATTATACTGATTCCATTAATATTTGTGGTTATTATTATGCTAGCAATGCTGCTTACGTCATTAGTTTTAATACTAGCACCGATTATTATGGCACTTGCTAATATATTGGATGGTTTTTCGCACTTCTTATTCAGCGACTTTCTTTTCTCAATCAGTTATACAGGACTCGGTATCATTTTGATTGTTTTAATTTTTAAACTTGCTGAAATTCTGTATAAATTAATCTTGAAATATTTACGATGGAATTTAAATATAATAAAGGGGAGCATACAAGGATGAAAAAATTACTGATAATTGGAATAGTCATGTTTGTTGCTTTCTTTTCACTTGGATCACTTGTTTGGTTTGTGCATGATAAAAGTATCTTGCCTAATGAAGAAGTACATAAAACATTTTCAGATGAAAATGTTCAAGATATTACAGTGAGCGGAAAAAAATCGAATATTAAAGTTGTCCAAGGCAATCAGTTAAAATTAAATTACAATGGTGAGAAGCCGATTAATTATTCAATTCATAATGGTATTTTAAAAATATCAGAAAAACAAAAAAATGATATTGCACCGTCTATTAATCCATTTAAAAAAAATAAGCAGAACATGACAATTGAAGTTCCGAAGAAGAAGTTAAATGATATTAATGTTTCAACAGATGTAGGTGATATTCATTTCGATGGAGTCCATGCTAAGACAGCGACGATTTGGAACAATATTTCTGATGTTAATTTCACTAAAAGTAAAGTTGATAGTGTAGAGATTAAATCTGAATCTTCTCGATTGAGCTTTAATCAAACCAGTTTCGACAATGGTAATATTAAAATTGATAATGGTTCAATAAAAGGAAATAATTCTATCATCAGAGATAGTGTGTTTATCATCGGAAGAGGAAATATTAATTTGAAAAACATGAAAAAAGCATGCGATTTAAAAGCATTTGCAAAAAATGGCAGTATTAATTTTGCTTATAAAGATAAACCTGAGGATACGTTATTGAAATTAAATCCATCTGATGGTAAAAAAATTGTGAATAACCCTAATTTTGAAGATGAAAAAACGGGTGATGGTAAAAATATTCTTGAATTTTACACCAATCACGGTGATATCGAAATAAACTAGAAAAGAAGAAGCACGTACGATTTTTTTCGTACGTGCTTAAATATTATTTAGAAGCGAATTGTATTTTGGTATCAATATAGCCGTCAAACGATTGTATATCTAGTTCATTGCCGGCTAACCATTTATTAAAATCAATTTGAATCGGTGTACCGTTTTCTCCTAATGCAATCCATGCCTCCATTGTTTCTGGATTATACAAACTTGTATGAATTGTTCCAGACCAGCTACTGAATAATTTACTGTAAATTTCATATTCGGGATTATTAAATAATTCGAATGCTTTTCCTTTATCCATATGAATATCAGTCTGTTTCAAAGTTCGCGCAAGACGTTCTTTTGATTCTTTAGTGTAATTTCTATTTTCATGTGTAAGTAATTTAAAATGATTGGTACATGTACGATCGTATCTTACATTGATATCTCTTGGAGAAACTTCAACAATAGCATGATTTAAATTTCTATCCATCATAATATAACTGAATGAACTGCGGTGTGGAATTTCTGATAATAGTTGAATAGCTTCTTCTGTATTTTTACATAGTTCCAGAATCAATCTCCCAATCATGTAGCACACAAATCCATTAGCAGGTTTTTTGCGGTGCATAAAATTATAACCCATGGCTAGTCCCGCTCCGTTTAAACCATCCATTCTACCTGTAACTCTAGAAGTAGGACCGATTTGTGCATAGCCTCCGTCATTAGGTTGATAAAGCAGATAACGTCCATCATAAGTCGCTGGGTGATAATCATAGTTTCTTACAAGATAATCATTTCCTAAAAAAACAGTACATCCGCTGTCTTTTTTAATAGGCGTAAAGCGATAATGGGCAAAGTTGAATACAATTTGGCGAATTGGCAATTCAAGTACTTCACGCATACCTATTAATTCTTCCCAAATTTGCGGCGCATAGGTTTGAAATATTGAATACGTTTCATTAACGTCAATATCAAAGCGAGGCAGCCGCTTTTTCCATTCTTTTTCTCTATTTTGAAGTAAACGTGTTTGTTTCATCCATTTTCCAGTTTCCACACCTAAATCAAAATGCGATCCTCGAAATGTCATGATATCCGATTGAACTTTCTGCATTGAAATATCTCCTTAATTTTTCGTTTTTACAATTGTCATAGTAATGTAATTTTTTATTAATAGACTTCGGAAATAATTGTGTATTACAATATAATTAGTAAAGAAACAGTGTAAACAATGTCAATGTCACTTGAAACGCGGAGTAAACGTTCAGGGGTGATAGTTATGTTTCAAGATTATTATAACAAAGCATACTCTGCTGTATATAGATGGTGGAGAGGCGTTTAGTCAGTAATCTTACAATCAACGAAATAATTGACTTTCCGTTAGGTAAGTAATTATTTCGTTTTTTACATAATCAAATTATATATTTTACTTAAATTTTTAGTAACCGAAGTGCTTGAATTAAAACATATTGGGGTATATGTTTTAATGATGAATTTAAGTGTGCTATTATTACAATATGCAGGCTATTATTTTTATAGAGGTGAAAGTAAAATGTTAGACTTTATTAAAGGCTTTTTCAAGTTTTTCTTCGGCTTAGCACTTATCGTGTCATTAGTTGTTGGCGTAGGTGTAGCAGTATTTGCTTATGTCTTTAAGAAAGATTTTGAAGACATTGAAAGAAGAACAAAAGAAATCGTTTCAGATATTGAATCTGGAAATGAATAATTGAGAGGTAGCACTTGCTGGTTGATTCAGCAAGTGCTTTTTCTGTATTAAAGACGAATTAAAGAGATTTGAGTAATGTCTAATAAAGAAAGTTTTACATTTCGCTTTGTTTTTAACTCGTTTCCAATTAAAAATTGCTCTAAATAATCAATTTTTTTAGGCAGCATATTCATTATGAGAATTCTTCCTTCTTTAAAATAGCGTACCTGGATAGGGCATCCTTTGTTGAAAGCAATATCAATTTTTTGATTAAGGTCATGAATTTGGTCTTCAGATAATACAGGACGTTCTACTTTTGTTTGATCTGTTACATATTGATGTAAACGTTCAAACTGTTCTGGTAAGGTGGCAAACGGTGCCCATTTTACCATTCCTCTTCCTTGCGGAATATTCGTTTCTAATTGGCTGCGTGGAATTTTTCGATAATCTGTTTCTGAATGTGAGTATTTCAAAGTTATCACCTGCTCATTGTTCAAGTTGATAATTTTATTATACGAACACTTGTTCGTATTTGCAAGTGCGTCTGTGCGTATTTTGAATATAAAGTTGAACAGCCAATATCTAACTATTATCTTTTTGTACAAGAATATCTTACAATGGTTAATAAATAATTAGTAAAAGAGGAGGGCTTAAATTATGACAAAAGCAGGTTATATTGGATCTTATACAAAAAAAGAAGGAAAGGGTATTTATCGTTTCGTATTGGACGAAGCGAAAGCTGCAATTGAAAAAGTAGAAACAGGATTTGAAATTGAAGCATCAACTTATCTAGCAAGAAAAAATCAATTTTTATATGCGATAACAAAAGAGGGAGAACGTTGTGGCATAGCTAGCTTCCGTGTAGAAAATGATGGACAATTAGTTTTGTTGAATAAATGTTTAGATTCTGTTGAAGGCACAGGGTGCTATATTTCAGTATCGGACGATGGAGCTTATTTGTTTGAAGCGGTATATGGTGCAGGAATCATCCGCTTATATGAATTAGATTCATCAACTGGAGAAGTAGTGAGATTGATTGAGGAATTGAAGCATAACTATAAAACCGGACCAAACGAAAGACAGGATCATCCTCATGTACATTATGCGCATCAAACACCTGATAAAAAATTTGTAGCTGCTTGCGACTTGGGAACAGATCGGATTGTTAGTTATTCATTTAATGAAAATGGATACGATGTAGCAGCAGTTTCTGAGTTTAAAGCAGGCTTTGGCCCTCGCCATATTGAATTTAATAATAATGGGAAATATGCCTACGTAGTGCATGAATTAGCCAATAAAGTCAGCGTAACAAAATATGTAAATGGTCATTTTGAAGAGATTGCTAGTTATTCAACAGTACCTAAGGACTTCGAAGGTGAAAGTAAACTAGCAGGTGTACATTTATCACACGACCAACGTTTCCTATATATCAGCAACAGAGGGCATGATAGCATTGCTGTGTTTGCTGTAAATGATAAAGGTGATGAATTAGAGTTTGTAGAAATTGTTCCAAGCGGCGATGAATTTCCACGTGACTTTAACATTACAGAAGATGATAATTATTTAGTTTGTGCACACCAAGAAGGAGATTACAAAGTGACAGTCTTTGAACGTCATCATGAAAGTGGCAAGTTAAGTTTAACAGATGGTCAACATCATGCCGCAGAAGGTGTTTGTGTAATCTTTGATTAATTATAAATTAGATAAAATATCGGTGCTTAAATCGGCATCGATATTTTTTTATGCAAATCAATAACTAATGGTTATTAAAATGATAACCAAAAGTTATGTATACGTTTACAAAAAAGTAGTTAAATATCCAGAAAATTATGATAAACTTAATAAAACAATAACATGTTTATGCAATAGATATATTTATTTTATCTTATCTAAAAACGTAGACAGCTATTGAATTAAAGGGGGGATTGTTATGCTGAAACAACATAACAGTAATTTTTTCATGACAGGCAGTCTGACATTCTTTTCTAATAAAAAGAAAAATAAGCCTTATAATTTAGGACAGTTGATAGGGCTTATCCTCGGTCCTGTTTTATTTGCGTTGATTTTATTATTTGTGCATCCTGAAGGCTTGGGTTACAAAGGGGTATTTGTAATGGCAAGTACAGCTTGGATTGCAGTTTGGTGGATTACAGAAGCCATACCTATCCCAGCAACCAGCTTAATGCCGTTAGTTTTGATGCCGATTGGACATGTTATGGATCCAGCACAAGTTACTTCGGAATACGGTAATGATATTATCTTCTTATTTTTAGGTGGATTTATCTTAGCAATTGCAATGGAAAGATGGAACTTACATACACGGGTAGCTTTAATTATTATTAACAGTATTGGAACAAGTACAGGGAAAATATTACTTGGATTTATGTTAGCAACAGGTGGTTTATCCATGTTTGTTTCAAATACTGCAGCAGTTATGATTATGATTCCGATAGGGTTAGCAATCATAGCAGAAGCAAAAGCATTAAATGAAAAAGAAGCTCATCAGACAAGTTTATCAAAATTTGAACAGTCTTTAGTACTTGCTATTGGGTATGCAGGAACAATTGGTGGTATGGGTACACTCATTGGAACACCGCCATTAATCATTTTAAAGGGTCAATACCACGCTGCTTTTGGACATGAAATTAGTTTTGCAAAATGGATGATTATCGGTATACCGACAGTTATTATCTTATTGTTCTTAACATGGTTATATTTGCGTTTTATCGCATTTAAACAAGAATTGAAATATCTTCCGGGTGGAGATGCTTTAATAAAAACTAAATTAAAAGAATTAGGCAAAATCACTTATGAAGAAAAAGTCGTATTTACAGTATTTACAATGGCCAGTATCCTATGGATTATTCGAGAGTTTGTATTAAAACAATGGGGGCCGACTTCTTTAGTTCAAGATGGAACCATTGCGATGTTTGTATCAATTCTACTCTTTATTATCCCAGCTAAAAATACAAAAGAGCATAAACGTATTATTGATTGGGAAGTTGCGAAAGAATTGCCTTGGGGCGTCTTAATCTTATTTGGAGGCGGTCTAGCGCTTGCAAAAGGGATTTCAGAAAGTGGATTAGCAAAGTGGCTTGGCGAACAACTCGTTGCATTGAATGGTGTGAGTCCGCTTCTCATCGTTATCGTCATCACGATGTTCGTTTTATTCTTAACTGAAGTTACATCTAATACTGCAACAGCAACGATGATTCTGCCGATTTTAGCCACACTCTCAGTTGCTATCGGCGTACATCCACTATTATTGATGGTACCTGCAGCTATGGCTTCCAACTGTGCTTACATGATGCCTGTCGGAACACCGCCAAATGCCATTGTGTTTGGTACAGGCTTGATTTCAATCAAGAAAATGGCCAGTGTCGGATTCTGGGTCAATATGATCAGTGCCATCTTAATTATATTAGTAGTTTACTTCTTAATGCCGTATGCATTAGGTGTTGATATTAGCGAACCATTAAAATTAGTGAAATAAATTAGCAAGCGCCTGTGACGAATCAAGTCACAGACGCTTGTTTTCATTTTAAAATCATCGCCTCATTAGAAATATTTTTTAATTCAATTTGATTTATAGACAATTCAGGTTGGTTCACAATGAGATGATTAATATCTTCCAAATGAATCAAATGTTGTGAATTTCCAAAATAATTATCAGCAATCAGTACATCTTGATGTTGAACGTTTTGATAGTTACGAATGTGTATAGCATCTTTTTTCATGCTACCTTCAAAGCGGTTATTAATAATATTAAGATCAGCGCCGCCTTGAGGACCAGTAACAATTCCTGATAGAACGTCGGCAGTATTCTTATCATCTTTAGTACCAAGAAAGCGAATACCTCCATTACAATCAATAAAATGATTATCCATAATATAAGTGTCTTTATATTTAAGTGGTGTTAACGCATAATCACTTGTTTGATGAAAAGTGTTTTTAGAAATAAAAATATTTGTATAGTATTTATTATTGCGAGAAGCATGTGACCCGACAGCACGATTCCAACTATTAAAACCAGGTGTATCTGATGGGCCGAAATAACATTCAGAAATCGATACATTTCGGGTGATTGTACCATCGCGTGTGCCAAACTTCGGAAAAGCACCAGGTACTTGAATATCCAATTGAATTGCTTCAGAAAAACTGCGATCGCCATTCACATCTAAAAAACCTTCAAAATTGCAGCGTGTAATCACTAATCCATCAACACCGCAAGCATCGATACCATGGCCCCCTACGACATCTTTGATAGTGACATTATATAACAAGATATCTTCTGCATGGCCGATACACATCGCAGTGTTATTATCTGGGATACGTGAACCGTTCATATCAAAAGTGCCGCCGATAATACGGATATGACTGTTAGCCTGGTAATCATGGTATTGTCCATAACGCCATCCGTTTTTCAATAAAGTGTCTTTGCCGTGACGCTGTAAGACTGCATTTTCATTTAAAAATAAAGTCGTTCCTTCAAAAATCGTCAAAGCACGTTTTATATAAAATGTGCCAGCAGGGATATAAATAATACTGCCAGGGTGTTTTTTAGCTAAATTTAAAGCACGTTGCAAGGCTTTTGTGTCTTTATGTTTATGTCTTCCAGTGAGCCCAAAATGAATAGGGTTGATAATCATTTGCTTCCACCCGCTTTCCAAAGATTTCATTTTTAAAATTAGTAAGATATGTAAGCTCGATAATTTGTGTAAAGTAAGTTATTCTAATTATAAACAAGATAGTATTAGTATAAACAAAAATGGGGGTCGTGCATAATGACAAAGCATGCTTTAATTGTTGTGGATTATTCATATGATTTTGTAGCGCCGGATGGTAAATTGACTTGCGGCGAACCTGGACAAGCTATCGATGATTTTATTGCAGAACGCATGGAAACATTTGATGCAAAAGGGGATGAGATTTTTATCATGATGGATTTACATTATGAGAATGACGAAAACCATCCTGAAAGTAAGTTATTCCCGCCGCACAATATTGAAGGCACACCAGGCAGAGAATTATATGGCAAAGTTAAAGATGTTTATGACAAAATTAAAAATCATAATAATGTACATTTCTTAGATAAACGCCGCTATGATTCTTTCTTTGGCACGCCATTAGACAGCTTGCTGCGTGAACGTGATATTAAAGAAATTGAAATAGTAGGAGTATGTACAGATATTTGTGTACTGCATACAGCTGTTTCAGCATATAATAAAGGGTATGATGTTACTATACCTGAAAGTGGTGTAGCATCATTTAATCCAGCAGGTCACGATTTTGCCTTGGAACATTTTAAAAATGTACTAGGTGCAAAGGTAGAATAACTATTTCGACTCGTGATAAAATAGTAGTAATGAAGTATGAATTACAAAATTTAATGACAAGGAGTGTCTCAGGACATGGAAAGTACTTACATTTTCGGGCATAAAAGTCCAGATACTGATGCAATTAACTCAGCGATTATCATGGCTGAATTTGAAAAATTAAATGGTAATGATTCTGCGAAAGCGTATCGTTTAGGGGAAGTGAACCCTGAAACACAATATGCTTTAGATTATTTTAAAGCAGAAGCACCAGAATTATTGACTGAAGATTTAACAGATAAAGATGTTATCTTAGTCGATCACAATGAATTCCAACAAAGCGCAGATACAATTGAAAGCGCGAAGATTCGCCACGTTGTGGATCATCACAGAATTGCTAACTTCCATACTGCAGCACCTTTATACTATCGTGCTGAACCGCTTGGATGTACAGCAACAATTCTTTATAAAATGTTTAAAGAACAAGGATTTGAAATTAAACCGCAAATTGCAGGTTTAATGTTATCAGCAATTATTTCTGATAGTTTATTATTCAAATCACCAACTTGCACTGAACAAGATAAAGCAGCAGCACAAGCTTTAGAAAATATTGCAGGTGTGGATGCACAAGAATATGGTTTAGAAATGTTGAAAGCAGGTGCTTCAACAGTAGATAAATCACCTGTTGAAATTATCAATGCAGATGCAAAAACATTTAATATGGGAGACTATTCTGTAAGAATCGGTCAAGTCAACACTGTAGATGTAAATGAAATTCTTGCACGTCAAGCTGAATTAGAACAAGCGATTACTGAAACATTAAGCGGTGCAGAATATGACATCTTCGTATTGGTTGCAACTGATATCTTGAATAGTGATTCAACAATTCTTGTACTTGGTAAAGACAAAGATAAAATTGCAAAAACATTTGATGTTGAATTAGATAACAACACTGCATTCTTACCAGGTGTTGTATCACGTAAAAAACAAATTGTACCACCAATCACAGCTGCATTATCATAATTTTAAATAGAGATATTTAATTTATAGCAGAAACTCTGTAGCGGAATATTAATAGATTTATAAACCGGAATAAGTTAAGATGATAAGAATGAAGCATTTCCATTCGACGCACTGACTTATTCTGGTTTTTTATTTCTTAAAACCATAAAATCTGAACTATATTAAGATATAAAGAAGAGTTGTAAAGGGTAAAGAGATATTAAACTCATGATGAATGGAAAATGAAGGGAGTATTATAATCATTGAAAACGATTCAAGAACGATTTAATGACTGCCAAGGTTATTATAAAACCCAAATTACAAAAGATATTAAATATCGCAGAAAACAATTAAAAAACTTGAAAAAAGCAATCAATCAACATGAAAAGCAATTACTAGCAGCGTTGCATTTAGATTTAGGAAAAAACAAAGTAGAAGCATATGCTACTGAAATAGGTATGGTATTGAAAAGCATCAGCAATGCTCGAAAAGAAATACATAAATGGACTAAAACGAAACAAGTCAATACACCTTTATATCTCTTCCCGGCAAAAAGCTATATTAAAAAAGAACCGCTTGGGACAGTATTGATAATCGGGCCGTTTAATTATCCTGTACAACTTGTTTTTGAGCCGCTGATCGGAGCGATTGCAGCAGGGAATACAGCTATTGTAAAACCTTCTGAATTAACCCCGAATGTAGCTAATGTTATTTCTAAAATAATTGAGGATGCATTTGAAGAAGCATATATTACAACGGTTGAAGGCGGCGTAGAAGAAACGCAGACGTTATTAGAACAACCATTTGATTATATATTCTTTACAGGCAGTGAAAAAGTAGGAAAGATTGTATATGAAGCGGCAAGCAAACAATTGATACCTGTGACTTTGGAGTTAGGCGGCAAATCTCCTGTTATTATTGATGAAACAGCTAACTTGAAAGTAGCAAGCGAACGTATTGCGATGGGGAAATTTACTAATGCGGGTCAAACATGTGTCGCACCAGATTACATTTTAATTCAAGAGTCAGTGCAAGATGAATTTATCCAGGCATTAAGTAAAACCATTGAAGAATTTTATGGCAGAAATCCAGAAAACAGTCCGGATTTTGGCCGTATTGTGAATCGTAAACATTTTGCGCGCTTGCAGCATTTACTGCAAGATAGCACTGGAGATGTTGTAATCGGTGGAGAGACTAATCCAGAAAGCCGTTATGTGTCACCGACAATTGTAAAAGATGTTAAAACAGAGGATCCGTTGATGCAAGAGGAAATTTTTGGTCCGATATTACCGTTGATGACATATACAGAATTAGATGCGGCCATTGATTTCATTGCAGAGCGTCCTAAACCATTGGCGTTATATTTATTCAGCGAGGATGAAAATTGTACAGATCGCGTGTTGAATGAATTGTCATTCGGCGGTGGTGCTATCAATGATACAATGCTTCAATTAGCAAATCCGAACTTGCCGTTCGGCGGTGTAGGTGCTTCAGGATTTGGTAAATATCATGGTAAATACTCATTCTATACTTTTACACATGAAAAATCTTATATTTATAAAACAACGCGTTTAGAATCAGGTTTGATTTTCCCTCCTTATAAAGGCAAATTCTCTTATGTTAAAAATTTATTTAAATGAATATAATTGAAAGTCCCTATGCAGCACGCAAAATAGTGCAGCACAGGGACTTTCTTTGTTTAATCAGCGAGATAACGACGCAAATGTTGCGCGGTTACAGATTGGTCGACTTCAAGTAATTTATTAGGAAGACCTTCAAATAATAATTTGCCACCTTTGGAACCTGCATAAGGTCCGATGTCAATAATCCAATCCGCTTCAGTCATCATCGTTAAATTATGTTCGATGAGTATGACTGTGTTGTTTTGGGCAATCAAATGGTTAAAACTATCTAATAAAATAGGAATGTCATCTTCATGAAGGCCAGTTGTCGGTTCATCAAAGATGAAGATTTGGTTTTCCACAGAAGCTGATTCTGTTAGATAGCGGCTGAGTTTAACGCGTTGGATTTCACCGCCGGATAGTGTATCTAAGGATTGTCCGAGTGTCATGTAATCTAAGCCTGTAGCTTTGAGTGCTTGAAGCGGTTCGGCAATTTTTGGATTGCTGTTAAAGAATGCGATGGCTTCGTCTACTGTAAGAGATAAGATGTCAGCGATTGAATAACCGTCTACTTTAGCTTCTAGTACTTCTGGACGGTATCTTGTTCCGTTGCAGACATCACATATTTGAGTGAAGTCTGGCATAAAGGCAAGTTCAGTTTTTAATACACCTTTGCCGTGGCATTGAGGACAAGCGCCTTCTGAATTATAGCTGAACATACTTTTTTTCATGCCTGTCTCTTTGCTGAAGAAACTTCTTACATCATCAAAAATATTTAAATAGGTCAATAGATTAGAACGGCTAGAAGCATGTACTGGTTTTTGATTGATAAATGTTACGTTGTCTTGGTGTTCGAAACCAGCACTTATTAATGAACTTTTTCCTGAACCGGCAACACCTGTAACTACTGTCATCGCATTTTTAGGGAGTTCAACTGACACATCTTGAATATTGTTTCTAGAGATGTGCGATAAATGAATTTTATCTTCATTTTGAATAGGGTGCTTTTTCAGATGATGTTTACATCTTAAAGCTTTGCCAGTACTTGTATCAGATGAAAGTAATGCTTCATAAGTACCTTCGAAAGTAATCTCGCCGCCGTTTTTTCCAGCAAATGGTCCTAAATCTACAACATGATCTGCTATTTTAATGACATCTGGATCGTGTTCGACAACGAGTACGGTATTTCCTTTTTCTTTTAAAGAAATAATAATTTCGTTAATGCGTTGAATATCCTCTGGGTGCAAACCGACACTTGGTTCGTCGATAATATAAACTAAATCACTGAGTGGGCTGTTAAGGTGTCGAATTAATTTAATTCTTTGGGATTCACCGCCTGATAAAGTAGGCGTTTCTCTTGAAAGTGATAAATAATTTAAACCGATATAACTCAAAGACTTTAATTGCTGCAGTAAAGGTTCAATTATATATTTTGCTTTCGTTGAATCAATCTGATCTAAAAATGCAATTGCTTCGTCGATAGGCAAGTTAGTAAAATCAGCAATATCTAAACCATTAATTTTACAGCTCAATACCTTTTGGTTTAATCGTTTGCCATGACAAGTAGGACACACTTTAGAAGTTACTACACGATCAATATCACTACGGAATTTATTTTTCTCAAAATTATCATTTAGTAAGAAAGAGCGTCTGAATCGATGAATTAACCCTTCGAATTTAGCAGTGCGTGGCCAATTGCTAGGTGGATTTTTTAATTTAGTCGGTTCAGTATATAAAAATGTATTCATTTCTTCCTCTGTGTAATCTTTTAATTTTTTATCATTATCAAATAATCCTGAATATAAATAGCGTTTACCACGCCAGCTATCTGGTCTAAAAGAAGGGAATTTAATTGCATCTTCATTTAATGATTTATCATAATCAAGCAATTCATTTAAATCGATATCTTCAACATAACCTAAACCAGAACAAGTTTCGCACATGCCTTTCGGATTATTAAAAGAAAAAATATCAGAATAGCCGACAAAAGGTGTTCCGATTCTAGACCATAATAAACGAACAGAAGCATAAATATCAGATATTGTTCCGACTGTAGAGCGCGAGTTGCCGCCTAAGCGCTTTTGATTGATAATCATCGCTACAGGAAGATTTTCAATTAAATCTACATCAGGTTTTTCATATTGTGTAAGTTGATTTTGAATATATGTAGAGTACGTCTCATTTAATAAACGTTCGGACTCTGCTGCTAAAGTGCTGAAAACTAAAGAAGATTTACCAGAACCGGAACGTCCTGTAAATACTGTGATTTCATGTTTAGGAATATCGAGTGAGACATCCTTTAAATTGTTTTGTCTTGCGCCATGTACGCGTATTGTATCCGTTTTAACCATATCATTCACTCCTTATTGAAATTCATACCCTTGAATTTAATTTGCTATGTATATGAAAAAACTTCCTTTCAAAAATGTTCGATTTGGAAGGAAGTTAGATGATTTATGCTTTTTTATTGAAAGAACCAATAAGTTTAACTTGATAATCAAGGGTTTCTAAGATTTTTATCACTTTATTCAACTCATCATTTAAGGATGTGTCTGCTTGTACGAAAAAGTGATACATGCCAAGCTGTGTTTTTAATGGTCGTGATTCAATCCAAGATAAATTAATATTGAAAATAGCAAAGGTATTTAAGATAGTTGCTAATAAACCTGCACGATCTTCTTTAGGTGTAATCAATAACATAGTATCTGTCGCTGTTTCTGACAGTTCTAATTGGCTTCCAATTACTAAAAAGCGTGTGACATTATGCGGAAAATCTTCGATATTTTCTGCTAAAGGCATGTAGGTATGGTTGTCGCTTTCGGTCATACCTAATGGTGCAATAGCACCTGTGTGTTCATCAATATGATCTAAGCTTTGTACAGTACTGTCTGCATAGCCGATTTTAAATTGATGCGTTTTTATAAATTGGCTTGTTTGGCTGATTGCTGGTGCGATTGAATAGACGGTATCTAATTGGCTTAAATCTGTATCTTTTAATCCATATAGTGCAAACTGAATATTTAAATGGATTTCATCTAAGGCATAAATGTTTTGATTGGCAAGTCCATCGGCGATGATATTAATAGTGCCTTCGATTGAATTTTCGATAGGGACTATACCAATACTGCCTGGATGATCTTGAACAGATTGCACCACTTCGTACAGGTTGGTTTTGGGTATATAATCTGCTGTTTCATCACCTAAATATTTTTGTGAAGCAAGGTATGAAAATGTACCTCTTGGACCTAAGTAATATAAATTCATCTGCAATTCCCCTTTGGCGGTATACGTCACTGATCAGTGAAAAGGGCACCCTTGTTTTTCAGCTTTCTTTTTATAGAAAAAGTTTGGTTCTCTCATTTCATTTGAATATCCATGGTGATAATTCGGAACCAAAGTAGGCGAAAGTGATGGGACTAACCATGACCATTTTCCTGTCACTTTTCGATGTGCATGTTCTTCATTGCGTTCAAAGTGTTCAAACTGCTTAGCAGCGGTTAAATGATCAACTATTGAAACGCCGTTCTTTTTAAATGAATGATATACAGCATCGTTCAAT
The DNA here is from genome assembly GCF_001618885.1 of Staphylococcus condimenti. Classification (NCBI taxonomy): domain Bacteria; kingdom Bacillati; phylum Bacillota; class Bacilli; order Caryophanales; family Staphylococcaceae; genus Staphylococcus; species Staphylococcus condimenti. The sequence goes on from NZ_CP015114.1 coordinate 2,628,362, forward strand.
TCAACGACGATACGATCTTTATTAAATGAAGTATTTTTAAGTGTATCAAATTCGAACGCATCTGCAACCTTTTCTATTAAATTATAGCGATAACTATCAGTAAAATTACGCACAGCGATTTCATTAACCATGTACCAGCCGTTAAAAGGAACGGTACCATAAGTGATACCTCCGATTTTAAGGTCCATATTAGAAATAATAGGAACTGCATACCACTTAATTCCTAATTCTTTTAATCTAGGATAGTTGCGATGTTCAATAGGGACCTCAAGTACTAATTCTGAAGGTAGTTCATACATACGCATTTGATTTTCATAAGGCAGTTTGTAGATGAGCGGAAGTACATCGAAGTCTGTTCCTTCTCCTTGCCATCCTAAATGCTCAGCGAGCTGTGTAATTTCTTTTTCAGCAGGATCGCCTTTATCTTCATATCCTGCATAGCGGATTAATTGGTTATTATAGATAGTAGGCGGATTGTCTTGAGAAAACACAGTAATATAAGATTTAATTTTTCCGCCATTTGTAGCTTCTTTTAAATGAGTGTTGATAGCATCGATAAATGCTTCATTTGATTCAACATCCCTTGCATCTTGAACGATAAGTGTTTCCCAGAATAATCTTCCAATACATCTGTTAGAATTTCGCCACGCCATGCGTGCACCATACGTTAATTCCTCTGTCGTATGTCGATATGTCCCGCTTTCGTTTATTTCATTTTCAATTTCGTTTAATCGCTTCGTTTTTTCTTCTTGAGAATAGTCTAATTCGTCATACATCGTGTTAATAAATTCTGTCGCTTTTTCTAATAACATTCCGCATTCACCTCATAAACTATTATAGATTTTTTCAACATAAAGCCCTAATAAAACTATATGAATTATGAATGTAATTTCCATAATTTCAACAAAATTTTTACATTGCTGCACATACTATTTACAAACTATCTTTCACATGGTTTTTGTTTTATACACAATAAAAGTCTATAAAGGTAACCAGAACGTATAAAACAAAATAGGAATGTGATAAACTAAACACAAAACGGTTGATTGGGGAGAGAGTTATGTATCAATACAAAGATGATAGCTTAATGCTTCATAATGATTTATACCAAATAAACATGGCTGAAAGTTATTGGTATGATAATGTTCACGAAAGAAAGGCAGTCTTTGATTTATATTTCCGTAAAATGCCTTTTGATAGTGGGTATGCTGTATTTAATGGATTGCGCAGAGTGATTCAATTCATTGAAAAATTTCATTTTACAGAATCAGATATTGAATATTTAAGATCAATTGGATATAAAGAAGATTTTTTAGATTATTTAAAAGATTTGCGCTTTACGGGCAGTATCAGAGCGATGGAAGAAGGAGAGGTCTGCTTCAATAATGAACCGCTTCTAAGAGTAGAAGCACCGCTTATTCAAGCACAATTAATTGAAACAATTCTCTTAAACGTGGTGAACTTCCATACTTTAATTTCAACGAAAGCAAGCCGTATTAAACAAGTTGCACCTAACGATACATTAATGGAATTCGGAACACGCCGTGCCCAAGAAGAAGATGCGGCACTTTGGGGTGCCAGAGCGGCTATTATCGGTGGCTTTGACTCAACAAGTAATGTACGTGCAGGCAAGTTGTTCGGTATTCCTGTTTCAGGTACACATGCTCATGCTTTTGTTCAAACTTATGGCGATGAATATATTGCATTTAAAAAATACGCAGAGCGTCATAAAGATTGCGTCTTTTTAGTGGATACTTTCCATACATTAAAATCAGGCGTGCCTTCAGCAATTCAAGTAGCGAAAGAACTTGGAGATAAAATTAATTTTATCGGCATTCGCTTAGACTCTGGCGATATTGCTTATCTTTCTAAAAAAGCACGTCAAATGCTTGATGACGCTGGATTTACAGATGCCAAAATTATTGCTTCTAATGACTTGGACGAACAAACAATCATGAGCTTGAAAGCTCAAGGTGCTAAAGTGGATTCATGGGGCATCGGTACGAAATTAATTACAGGAAATGACCAGCCTGCATTAGGCGCAGTATATAAATTAGTGGCCGTTGAAGATGAAAATGGTGAGTATCAAGACCGCATCAAATTATCAAACAATGCTGAAAAGGTAACAACGCCTGGTAAGAAAAATGTATATCGTATTATTAATAAGAAAACAGGCAAAGCTGAAGGGGATTACATTACTTTAGCATATGAAAATCCAGATGATGAAAAACCATTAAAACTATTCCATCCGGTTCATACTTATAAAAGTAAGACTGTTAAATCATTTGATGCAATTGATTTACACAAAGATATTTATAAAGATGGTAAATTGGTTTACGACCTTCCTGATGAAAAGACAGCACAAAAATTCTTGGAAAGTAATTTAAGTCATCTTTGGGAAGAGAATAAACGTTTCTTAAATCCGCAAGAATATCCAGTCGATTTAAGCCAAGCTTGCTGGGATAATAAACAGCAGAAAATTTTTGAGGTTGCAGAAAACGTCAAAGAAATGGAGGAACGACATGAGTGAATTGCGCGATATCATTGTAAATGAAATGAAGGTAAAACCTGAAATCGATAGTGAAACAGAGGCTCGCAGTATTATTCGATTTATCAAAGAATATGTACAATCACATGGCTTTATTAAATCGCTTGTTTTAGGTATTTCAGGAGGACAAGATTCTACATTGGCAGGACGTTTGGCAGAAATTGCAGTACGTGAACTGCGTTCAGAAGGCAGAGAGTGTCATTTCATCGCAGTTAAACTGCCTTATGGTATTCAAAAAGATGCAAATGAAGTAGAAGATGCATTGAACTTTATTGAACCTGACCAGACTGTCACAGTTAATATCAAACCCGCTGTCGACCAAGGTGTTAAAGCATTGGAAGAAGCAGGATTTCATTTAACGGATTTTCAAAGAGGCAATGAAAAGGCGCGAGAACGCATGAAAGTTCAATTTGCAATTGCTGCGAATACTAGCGGAATTGTTATCGGCACAGATCATTCAGCTGAAAACATTACAGGCTTCTTTACAAAATATGGGGATGGTGCAGCAGATATTGCACCGTTATTTGGTTTAGATAAACGTCAAGGCAGACAATTATTAGAATATCTTGGTGCACCGAAACATTTATATGAAAAAGTACCGACTGCAGATTTAGAAGATGACAAACCTCAGTTGCCTGATGAAGATGCATTAGGTGTGACTTATCAAGCTATTGATGATTATTTAGAAGGACGTCCTGTTTCTGAAGCGGATCAAAAAGTGATAGAAAAACATTATTTACGCAATGCGCATAAAAGAGAGCTTGCTTATACACGTTATACTTGGCCGAAAACTGAATCTGATAAAGAAAAAGAGTGACAAAAATTTTTGTGACTGATAAAATAGTGTGAATCAAAAATTGAAAAGAGGTATGTTATATTGTCAGTCATATCAGCAAACCCTTGGCTGATGTTGCTTGCAATCTTTGTCATTAACGTGGCATACGTCACATGCTTAACAGTCCGTACGATTCTTACATTAAAAGGCTATCGTTATGTAGCTGCTGCTGTAAGTTTTATAGAAGTATTAATCTATATTATCGGTTTAGGACTTGTTATGGCGAACTTAGATAAATTCCAAAACATTATTGCTTATGCTTTAGGTTTCTCTGTCGGTATTATTGTCGGCATGAAAATTGAAGAAAAGCTTGCTTTGGGATATTCAGTGGTCAATGTGACAACCGCTAATTATGAATTAGATTTGCCTACACAGTTAAGAAATCTAGGTTATGGTGTTACCCATTTCCCAGCATACGGAAGAGATGGAGAACGTTTAGTGATGCAAATCCTTACACCTAGACGTTTCGAATTGAAGTTAATGGACACAATTAAGCAAATTGACGAAAAAGCTTTTGTCATTGCATACGAAGCACGTACATTGCATGGTGGCTTCTGGGTTAAAGGTGTTCGAAGTAAAAAATTGAAAGCGTATGATACAGATGAAATTTGAAGTCAGAGAAGATGAAACAATTCAAGATTGTTTGCAGCGTATGCGTGAAGCGGGATACATGCCGGTAAAGCGTTTCGAAAAACCTGTCTATCGCGAAAATAAAGATGGCAGTATAGAAGTCGAACGCCAATTTATTCAATTTGTCGGTAAGAAAATAGAAGAATAATTAAAATGCCCAATCAGAGATGGAAATAACATAGCTGATTGGGCGTTTTGTTGAAAAAGTTCTTGAAATCCTTATACTTTTAGAAAATATTCTGTTAAAATAGAGAGTATAAGAATAAAAAGTCGAACGTTTTGATTAAAAAATACGATAATGTACATATAAAGCGGACGATAAATTTAAAAATCAAACTTTAAGATAGGAGTTTATGAAATGATTGAACGTTATTCTCGAGAAGAAATGTCTCAAATTTGGACAGACCAAAATCGTTATGAAGCATGGTTAGAGGTAGAAATTTTAGCATGCGAAGCTTGGAGTAAATTAGGTTTCATCCCAGAGGAAGACGTTAAAAAAATTCGTGAAAATGCACGTGTAGATGTTGATCGTGCAAAAGAAATTGAATTAGAAACTCGTCACGATGTTGTAGCTTTTACACGCCAAGTATCTGAAACTTTAGGTGAAGAACGTAAATGGGTACACTATGGTTTAACTTCTACTGATGTAGTAGATACTGCATTAAGCTATCAAATTAAACAAGCAAACGATATTTTAGAAAAAGACATTGAACGTTTTATCGAAGTATTAGCTGCTAAAGCAAAAAAATATAAATATACTTTAATGATGGGCCGTACACATGGTGTACACGCTGAACCTACTACTTTCGGTGTGAAAATGGCATTATGGTATCAAGAAATGTTGCGTAACATGAAACGTTTCAAAGCAGTGAGAGAAGAAATTGAAGTTGGTAAAATGAGTGGGGCAGTTGGTACTTTTGCTAATATCCCTCCTGAAATTGAAGCATATGTAACTGAACATTTAGGACTTGGGGCAGCACCAGTTTCTACACAAACATTGCAACGTGACCGTCATGCATACTATATTGCGACACTTGCATTAATTGCAACTTCTATGGAAAAATTTGCAGTTGAGGTACGTGGATTGCAAAAAACTGAAACACGTGAAGTAGAAGAAGCATTTGCTAAAGGTCAAAAAGGTTCTTCAGCTATGCCGCATAAACGTAACCCGATCGGTTCTGAAAACATTACAGGTATTTCTCGTGTTATCCGCGGTTATATTACAACTGCATATGAAGATGTGCCATTATGGCATGAACGTGATATTTCACATTCATCTGCAGAACGTATTATGTTGCCTGATGTTACAATCGCATTAGATTACGCGATGAATCGCTTCACAAACATTATTGATCGTTTAACTGTCTTTGAAGACAATATGATGGAAAACATCAACAAAACTTTCGGCTTAATTTATTCACAACGTGTGTTATTGACACTTATTAATAAAGGAATGGTTCGTGAACAAGCATATGATTTAGTACAACCAAAAGCGATGGAATCATGGGAAACTAAAACACCATTCCGTGAATTGCTTGAACAAGATTCACAAATTACTGATGTATTAAGTAAAGAAGATTTAGACAAAGCATTTGATCCTAAACATCACTTGAATCAAGTGGACACAATTTTTGAACGTGCAGGATTAGCTGACTAATTTTCTATGTTATAATTGAATAAATTTACAAAAACAACTCCTCTTCGTATTGGATTACTACACTTTAACGTATTAGTACGTTAAAATAGGTATGAATATATAGAACAGGAGTTGTTTGATATGCAAATTGAAAAATTACGCGGCAAGGCATTAGATGAGTTATTTGATGCAATTTTAACGCTTGAAAATAGAGAAGAATGTTACGAATTTTTCGATGATTTATGTACAGTCAACGAAATTCAATCGTTATCTCAAAGACTCCAAGTCGCAAAAATGATTAAGCAAGGTTATACTTACGCAACAATTGAAAAAGAAACTGGCGCATCAACAGCGACTATTTCCAGAGTGAAACGCTCATTACAATGGGGCAATGATGCCTATACTGTCGTTTTAGACAGAATGAATATTGAAACAAACGAATAATTTTGATATACCGAAACCCATTCCATTATTTTTAGTGCGAATGGGTTTTATATGTACTCTTGTGTTTGAAAATAAGGATGTTGAAAATGAATAAAGTCATGTTTTGATAGATGTTTCATTTTACAAAGCTTTAATGATTTTCATATACATCCACTTAGAATATAGACCTTAAAAATGATATAATCATATGTATGTTATGAGAAGGAGACCGGTGAAATGTACGACATTAAAAAGTGGAAACATGTATTTAAATTAGATCCTGCGAAAACGATTAGTGATGAGGATTTGGATAAAATCTGCATGTCAGAGACGGATGCTATTATTATTGGTGGAACTGATAATGTAACCGAAGATAATGTCATTCAGTTGATGAGTCGTGTCCGCCGATATCCGCTTCCATTGGTACTTGAAATTTCAAATTTGGAAAGTACAATGCCTGGTTTTGATTTTTATTTTGTCCCAATGGTATTGAACAGCCGAGATGTTACATATCATAATGGAATCTTATTAGAAGCTTTAAAAGAATATGGACATATGATGGATTTTGACGAAGTGATTTTCCAAGGTTACGTAGTATTGAATCCTGATTCTAAAGTGGCTGAAAAAACACAAGCGAACACTGACATAGATACACAAGATATTGAAGCATATGCCTTAATGACAGATAAAGTTTACCGCTTTCCGATAATGTACATAGAATACAGCGGAACTTTTGGAGATATGGAAAAAGTGCGTGCTGCAAAGGATAACTTAGAAGAAGCGCATATTTTTTATGGCGGCGGTATTTCATCAATAAGCGATGCAAAAGCAGCTGCTGACGTGGCAGATACCATTGTGGTCGGTAATTTAGTATATAACGATATCAAACAAGCGTTAAAAACTGTGAAAATAAAGGGGAAATTGTAAATGAATGCGTTATTAGACAATATGAATACGGAACAGAGTGAAGCGGTGCGTACAACAGAAGGCCCGCTTTTAATCATGGCCGGAGCAGGTTCAGGTAAAACGAGAGTATTAACGCATCGAATTGCTTACTTGTTAGATGAAAAAGGAGTTTCTCCTTATAATGTATTGGCCATTACATTCACGAATAAAGCAGCACGTGAAATGAAAGAACGTGTTGAAAAACTTGTAGGAGAAGAAGCGCAAGCAATTTGGATGTCTACTTTTCACTCGATGTGCGTTCGTATTTTGCGTAGAGATGCAGATCGCATCGGAATTGAACGCAACTTTACAATCATTGATCCGACAGACCAAAAATCAGTCATTAAAGATGTATTGAAACGAGAAAATATTGATCCTAAACGTTATGAGCCAAGAATGTTTATCGGTGCAATCAGCAATTTGAAAAATGAATTGAAAACACCAGAAGACGCGGTAGCAGAAGCAACCGACTTCATGTCTGATATGGTAGCGCGTGTATATGAGGGCTATCAACGCCAGTTGTCACGAAACGCAGCATTAGACTTTGATGATTTGATTATGACAACAATTACGTTATTTGAACGTGTACCAGACGTATTAGAATATTATCAAAATAAATTCCAATATATTCATGTGGACGAATACCAAGATACAAACCGCGCGCAATATACATTAGTTCAATTACTCGCAAAGAAATTTAAAAACTTGTGTGTTGTAGGGGACTCTGACCAATCAATTTACGGTTGGCGCGGTGCTGATATTCAAAACATTTTATCTTTTGAAGAAGATTATCCTAATGCAAAAACTATCTTCTTAGAACAAAATTATCGTTCAACAAAAGTAATTTTAAATGCAGCTAATGAAGTGATTAAAAACAATACAGAGCGTAAACCTAAAGGATTGTGGACAGCAAATAATGAAGGTAAGAAAATCAATTATTATGAAGCGGTCACTGAAAAAGATGAAGCACAATATGTTGTGAAGGAAATCATGCGTCAACAACGCGAAAATAATAAAAGCTTTAATGATATGGCAATTTTATATCGTACGAATGCACAATCTCGTGTACTTGAAGAAACATTTATGAAAGCCAATATTCCATACACAATGGTTGGAGGACATAAGTTCTATGACCGTAAAGAAATCAAAGATTTATTAAGTTATTTACGTTTAGTTGCCAACAGTAATGATGATATCAGTTTACAACGTATTATTAACGTACCAAAACGCGGAATTGGTCCTACATCTGTAGAAAAAATCCAAAATTATGCGCAACAAAATGATATTAGTATGTTTGATGCATTAGCAGAAGCAGATTTTATCGGATTATCTAAAAAGGTAGTAAAAGAAGCATTAGTATTTTACAATTTAATTTCTAATTTGATTAAAGAACAAGAATTCTTGGAAATCACTGAAATTGTTGAAGAAATCTTAGAAAAATCTGGTTATAAAGAAATGTTAGAACGTGATCAATCACTAGAATCACGCAGTCGTTTAGAAAATATCGAAGAGTTCATGTCTGTACCAATGGATTATGAAAAAAATATACCATTAGAAGAGCAGTCATTAATCAACTTCTTAACAGATTTATCACTTGTTGCTGATATTGATGAAGCAGATATTGAAAACGGTGTAACATTAATGACGATGCACTCAGCAAAAGGATTGGAGTTCCCAATTGTATTTATCATGGGTATGGAAGAATCTATCTTCCCGCACATCCGTTCAATTAAAAGTGATGATGAGCACGAAATGGAAGAAGAACGTCGTATCTGTTATGTAGCAATTACGCGTGCAGAAGAAGAACTTTATCTGACACATGCAACGTCTAGAACTTTATTCGGCCGTATTCAATCAAATGCTGAATCAAGATTTTTAAAAGAAATACCTGAAGATTTATTGAATAAGGGTATGAAAAAAGAGAGTAAAATCGGCAGTTCATTCGGTGGTAAAAAACCAGCTAAACGTGGACCAAGCCGTCGTGTTTCTAGAAATGCAGCAGTATCTTCAAGCGATTGGAAAGTAGGAGATAAAGTCATGCATAAATCATGGGGCGAAGGTATGGTCAGCAATGTGAATGAAAAAAATGGTTCAGTAGAATTAGATATTATTTTTAAATCCCAAGGACCTAAACGATTGTTAGCGAATTTTGCTCCGATTGAGAAGAAGGAGGATTAATAAATGGCCGAACTTGCAACACGCGTTCAAGAATTACATCATCTTTTGAATAAATATAGTCATGAATATTACGTTCAAGACAATCCGTCAGTACCAGATAGTGAGTATGATAAATTACTGCGTGAATTAATTGATATTGAAAATGCCCATCCTGAATATAAAACAGAAGATTCACCGACAGTCAGAGTAGGTGGAGAAGCACAAGCGACTTTTAATAAAGTACGTCATGACACGCCGATGTTAAGTTTAGGTAATGCATTTAATGAAGAAGAATTACGACGCTTTGATGCACGTGTACGTGAAAAAGCAGGCAAAGTTGAGTATATGTGCGAGTTGAAAATTGATGGATTAGCAGTTTCATTAAAATATGAAAATGGCCGTTTTGTTCAAGGACTTACACGTGGTGACGGTACAATTGGTGAGGATATTACAGCCAATTTACGTACCATTCGTGCGATACCTTTACGCATCAATAAACCGCTGACGTTTGAAGTGCGTGGTGAAGCATATATGCCGAAGAAATCTTTTGAGCATTTGAATCAACAAAAAGAAGAAGCAGGAGAACAAGCTTTTGCTAACCCAAGAAATGCTGCAGCAGGTTCACTGCGTCAGTTAGATTCCAAACTTGCTGCTAAACGCAGACTCAGTATCTTTTTATATAGTGTCAATGACTTTACAAATTTCCATGCTGAATCTCAAAGCGAAGCATTAGATGAATTGGATGAACTTGGTTTTAAAACCAATCAAAATCGTAAACGCGTTTCAGATATTGATGGTGTATTAGAGTACATCAAATACTGGACAGCACATCGGGAAGAATTGCCCTATGATATAGATGGTATTGTGATAAAAGTTAATGACTTGGAAGAACAAGAAGAACTTGGTTATACTCAAAAATCTCCAAGATGGGCGATTGCTTATAAGTTCCCAGCTGAAGAAGTGGTCACGAAATTATTAGATATTGAATTAAGCATCGGCAGAACGGGTGTTGTTACACCAACTGCTGTATTAGAGCCGGTTCGAGTTGCGGGTACGACCGTTTCGCGTGCTTCGTTGCATAATGAAGATTTGATTCATGAAAAAGACATCCGTATCGGCGATAGTGTAGTGATTAAAAAAGCGGGAGACATCATTCCGGAAGTAATTCGCAGTCTTCCAGATCGACGTCCTGAAGGCACAGAACCATATCATATGCCGACACACTGTCCAAGCTGCGGACATGAGTTAGTTCGCTTAGATGGTGAAGTCGCGTTACGTTGTATAAATCCGAAATGCCCAGCTCAGTTAGTAGAAGGCATGATTCATTTTGTATCCAGACAAGCGATGAATATTGACGGGTTAGGTACTAAAATTATTATGCAGCTTTATGAAAATGAAATTATTAAAGATGTCGGCGACCTTTATTACTTAACTAAAGATGATTTATTACCGCTTGAAAGAATGGGTGAAAAGAAAGCAGATAATCTGCTTAATGCAATTGAAGCTTCTAAGAAAAATTCACTTGAGCATTTATTATTTGGATTAGGTATCAGACACCTTGGTGTGAAAGCGAGCCAAGTGATTGCTGAGCGCTTTGAAACAATGGATAGATTGTTTAAAGTAACTGAAGAAGAATTATTAGAAATTCATGATATCGGCGATAAATTAGCAACTTCTCTTATTACTTATTTAAATAATAAAGATATTATCGCTTTAATTGAAAAACTTCGCAGAAAAAATGTTAATATGACATATGAAGGTATAAAAACTTCAGAAATTCAGACTGATTCTGAATTTAATGGTAAAACAGTCGTCTTAACTGGCAAGTTGCATAACATGACACGAACAGAAGCTTCAAAATGGCTTGAAGCACAAGGGGCTAAAACAACAAGCAGTGTGACAAAAAATACTGACCTTGTTATCGCAGGTGAAGATGCCGGTTCTAAGTTGACTAAAGCTGAAAAACTTGGAACAGAAGTCTGGTCTGAAGATGAATTTATTCAAAAACAAAAAGAAGTTGAAAATAAATAAACAATAGAGGAGATTGGGGCATGAAGCGGACATTTGTATTACTCATCTCTCTCTTATTGATTCTCACAGCGTGTGGCAATAAGGATGAGCAAGATAAATCAGATAAAAATGAAAGCAGTAACAAAACAGATTCGAATAACGTAAAACAAATTGCAACGGATAAAGATGTTCAAGGCGATGATTATCGTATGATTCTACCGTTTAAAGAAAGCCAAGCAAGAGGTCTCTTGCAACAAAATATGGCTAGTGGTTATAATGGTGAAGATTTCGAAGACGGCTTACTCAAACAAAGCAAAGAAGTTTTCCCAACAGATAAATATCTTTACCAAGACGGACAATATTTAGATAAAGATACGATTAATTCTTACTTAGATCCTAAATATACGAAGTCTGAAATTGATAAAATGTCAGGTGATGAAAAAGAAGAGAAAAATGCAAATGAGAATTTAGGCTTGAATCCATCTCATAACGGCGAAAAAGATGAAAAGAAAATTGCAGAGAAATCACCTGCTTATTTATCTAATATTCTTGAGCAAGATTTTTATAGTAACAGAGATACTGAAGGCAAGAAAATCAAAGGTATGACAATTGGTCTTGCAATGAATAGTGTGTACTATTACCAAAAAGAAAAAGACGGCGAAACTTTCAGCAAGAAATTAGATAGAGCTAAAGTGGAAAAAGAAGGTAAACGTATGTCAGATGAAATTTTATCCCGCTTACGTGAAAACAAAGCTTTAAAAGATATTCCGATTCATTTTGCAATTTACATTCAATCAGGGGAAGATGAAATTATTCCTGGAGAATTTGTAGCAGGAGCAACAGCTGATGACGGACAAACTCGCATTAATAACTGGAAATCAATTGATGAGAAAACAGTATTATTGCCTTCTCAAGAAGCAGGAGATTTAGACGAAGGTTTAAATAATAACTTCAAGCAGTTTAATGATAATCTGCAGTCTTATTTCACAAACTTTACCCAAGCAGTAGGTAAAGCAAAATTTGTTAATAAAAAGCCAAAACAAGTATCAATTGACTTGCCGATTGACTACTATGGTAAAGCGGAATTAACAGGTATTACACAATATGTAACAGAACAAGCAGATAAATATTTCAGTAATATAGATGAATATGAAATTCATATTAAAGATGGTAACAATGCTCGAGCATTAATTACTAAAACAAAAGATGATAAAAAACCGCAAGTACATATTTATAAAAATTAATGTGTATGGTTGTAACTTAAAAGATACCTTTTCAGGTATCTTTTTTAATTCTTATGACAAAAATTTGAAAATACTCACTCCATTTGTTTAAACGAAAGTGTTAAGGGAATTTTAAAATTAATGTGACTAACTTTTTAAATCGCAAAATATATGAAAAAGGTGATTATAAATGAAAATTGTGGCATTATTTCCTCAAGCAACTGAAGGAGAAACTGAAAATAATATATTAGATGACCAAACTGCATTGAATTTACGTCCTTTCTTAGAAGAAAAAGGACATGAACTTGTAGTTTTGAAAAATGGAGAAGAGGATTTAGATAAACATCTTAAAGATATGGATGTGGTTATCAGTGCACCTTTCTATCCAGCATATATGACTGCTGAACGTATCGAAAAAGCACCAAATTTAAAAATTGCAATTACAGCAGGGGTAGGTTCTGATCATGTTGATTTGGAAGCGGCAAGTAAACATGGTATATCTGTTGTAGAAGTAACAGATTCTAATACTGTCAGTGTAGCAGAACATATTGTAATGACGACTTTAATTTTAGTTCGTAATTATGAAGAGGGACATCATCAATCTGAAGATGGTACTTGGAATCTAACTAAAGTGACAAATCATGCCTATGAATTACAAAATAAAACTATCGGAATTTTTGGTTTAGGTCGTATTGGCCGTTTAGTAGGAGAGCGCCTAAAACCATTTGATGTGAACATTCAACATTATAGACGTTCAAGTCAAGAAGATACAGACTTCTCTAAATACGTTAATTTTGATCAACTTGTTGAAACAAGTGATGTGGTGATTATCACTTCACCATTAACGCCTGAGACAGACAATTTATTTGATTATGATACTATTAGCCGAATGAAAGACGGCAGTTATATTGTTAACTGCGCTAGAGGTAAAATTGTTAATAAAGACGAAGTTGTACAAATGGTTAATGAAAATCATATACAAGGATATGGTGGTGATGTATGGTATCCGCAACCAGCACCGGCTGACCATCCTTGGAGAAAAATGCCGCGTAATGCGATGACGATTCATTATTCAGGTATGGTGATTGAAGCACAATATCGTATTGAAGAAGGCGTTAAGAACTTGTTAACTGATTTCTTTGAAGAGAAACCATTCCCAGAAAAAGATGTGATTGTAAATGGTGGACAAATCACAAGCAAATCATATGCAAAGAATGATAAAAAATAATTATTGAAGATATAAATAAAAGCATCATCGTCACACTTTGTAGCGATGATGCTTTGTTTTTGTTTATTTAGTATGAAGTATTTGTTTTACTTCATCTAATTCCCCAATTGTACGTTCACTTGGTTTTTGAGTTAATTTACTTACTACATAAGTTACAATCACACTGATAATAAAGCCTGGAATAATTTCATACATACCAAAGATTTCATTGATATCAGCCATTGGTTTAATGAAGACAATCCAGACAATAACTGTTACTGCACCAGCAATCATACCGCTGATAGCACCAGCTCGAGTTAATCCCTTCCAATACAATGAGAAAAGAACGAGTGGACTGAACGATGCTCCAAATCCTGCCCATGCATTACCCACAAGATTTAAAATTGTATCATTTGGAGTCCAAGCAATCCAAATAGCTACAATTGCTACAACTATTACAGATATACGACCGACAAGTACGAATTCTTTTTCGTGTTTTTTAGTATCTGCCTTTTTACCGCGAATCAATTTATAAAAATCTTCTGTTAAAGAACTAGAAGTTACAAGTAATTGAGAAGAAATTGTACTCATGATAGCAGCTAAAATTGCTGCAAGCAAGAATCCGCCAACAAGAGGGTGGAAGAGTACTTGTCCCATAATGATGAATAAAGTCTCAGGATCTTTAAGTGTAATATGATATTCAGGAACGAACGCAATTCCTGTAAGTCCGACTAAACATGCACCTGCAAGTCCGATGACCATCCAAATAATACCGACGCGTCGTGCTTTTGGTAATAGTTTAAAAGATTTAATAGACATGAAACGAACGATAATGTGCGGCTGTCCAAAGTAACCTAATCCCCAAGAGAACAATGAAATAATGCCTAGCACAGTAGTTCCTCTGAATAAATCTAAGTTTGTAGGTTTCATATCTGCAACTTGGTGAAATGTATCTAAACCATTTAATTTTAAAAGTGCAACAATAGGTACTATTACCATTGCGATTAACATGATGACACCTTGGAAGAAATCTGTAATAGATACAGCAAGATATCCCCCTAAGAATGTATAGAAAATAACGATAACAGCAACCATGATTAATCCATAACGATAATTTAGACCAAATGCTGTTTCAAATAGCTTTCCGCCTGAAACAAAACCTGAGTGAGTATACAATGTAAAGAAAATCACGATAATAGAACCAGATATAATTTTAATAATATTAGAATGGTCATCCAATCTATTTTTGAAGAAATCTGGCAGTGTAATCGCATCTCCTGCAAGTTCAGTATAAACACGTAATCTTGGTGCCACTATGAAATAGTTTAAATAAGCTCCTAAACTTAATCCGATAGTAATCCAAATTGCTGATAAACCAGTAGAATATACAGACCCCGGCAATCCCATAATCATCCAACCACTCATATCAGATGCACCTGCAGATAGGGCAGTGATGTACGGTCCGATGTTACGTCCTCCCAACATATACTCGCTAAGATTGCCTGTTGACTGCTTATAACCATAAATCCCGATGATTACAAGTATTAAAAAATAAACGCCAATCATAATGTACGTTTGCCAGTCTGCATCAATTTGACTACTTACTGAAGTCCCTAAGATAAACATCGTGTTTTCCCCCTTTTCCCATTGAAATTTCAATGTATACGCATTATTATACAATAATTCTGAAAAATGGGGTATAAAAAATTTAAATGTTGTGAAAATTTTTAATAGCACTATGACGGTATATGAAGCGCTTACATAAAATGCTGAAAGTGGTAAAAACCAATCGTTATTATAGGTATTTTTATAATGGTGAATGTATAAAATTATAAAGTCATATTATCTCTTTGCTTTCATGATATAGAAAAGCTTGCATTTGAGAATGATTATGATTAAGTTAAAAGGGACAAAGTTACTGGTAGATTGGTTTTGAAAGCGAAAATCTTTAGATTTTCAACCAGTTTTTTGATACAATTTAGTGATGAAGTATTATTAAGGAGGCAATTCATTAATGGCTAGAGTATCACGTGAAGAAGTTGAACATATTGCAAATTTATCTAAACTTCATATTTCACCAGAAGAAACTACTGAAATGCAAGACACATTAGAAACAATTTTAAACTTTGCCCAACAAATCGATACAGCAGATACAAGTTCGGTTGAACCGACTTATCATGTATTAGATTTACAAAACGTTTTAAGAGAGGACAAAGCAATTCCAGGCATTCCTCAATCACTTGCACTTAAAAATGCAAAAGAAACAGAAGATGGACAATTTAAAGTACCATCAATCATCAGCGGGGAGGATGCGTAATGTCTATTCGTTATGAATCAGTTGAAAAATTAAGCGAAATGATTAAAAACAAAGAAATCAAACCTTCAGAAGTTGTCAAAGATATCTATGATGCTATTGAAGAAACTGATCCTACAATTAAATCATTTTTAGCCTTAGATAAAGAAAATGCAATTAAAAAAGCAGAAGAATTAGATGAATTGCAAGCAAAAGATCAAATGGAAGGTAAGTTGTTCGGTATTCCTATGGGAATCAAAGATAACATTATTACAGAAGGTCTTGAAACTACTTGTGCCAGCAAAATGTTGGAAGGATTCGTTCCTATTTATGAGTCTACTGTAATGAATAAGTTGCATAATGAAAATGCTGTGTTAATCGGTAAACTTAACATGGATGAATTCGCAATGGGCGGTTCAACAGAAACTTCTTATTATAAAAAGACAGTGAATCCATTTGACCATTCAGCAGTACCAGGTGGTTCTTCAGGCGGTTCTGCAGCAGCAGTAGCAGCTGGTTTAGTACCATTCAGCTTAGGTTCTGATACTGGTGGATCTATTCGTCAACCAGCAGCATATTGCGGTATTGTAGGAATGAAACCGACATATGGCCGTGTTTCTCGTTTTGGTTTAGTTGCTTTCGCATCTTCATTAGACCAAATCGGACCCTTAACACGTAATGTTAAAGATAATGCAATTGTTTTAGAAACAATTGTAGGTGAAGATAAACACGATTCAACAAGTGCACCTGTTGAAGATAATGATTTCACTTCAGACATCGGCAAAGATATCAGAGGCATGAAAATTGCATTACCTAAAGAATATTTAGGTGAAGGTGTAAATGATGAAGTAAAAGAAGCAGTACGCAACGCTGTTGAAATATTAGAAGGCGAAGGTGCTATTGTAGAAGAAGTATCACTTCCAAATACAGGGTACGGTATTCCTTCATACTATGTTATTGCATCATCAGAAGCATCGTCTAACTTGTCACGCTTTGATGGAATTCGTTATGGTTTCCACTCTAAAGAAGCGAACACTTTGGATGAATTATATAAATTATCACGTAGTGAAGGATTCGGTAAAGAAGTTAAACGTCGTATCTTATTAGGTACTTTTGCTTTAAGTTCAGGTTACTATGATGCTTACTACAAAAAATCTCAAAAAGTAAGAACATTGATTCGTCAAGACTTTGAACGTGTATTCGAAGATTATGATGTAGTTGTAGGACCAACAACGCCAACACCTGCCTTTAATTTAGGTGAGGAAATCAATGATCCGTTAACTATGTATGCAAACGATTTATTAACTACTCCAGTCAATCTTGCTGGCTTACCTGGTATTTCAGTACCTTGCGGCCAAACAAATGACAGACCAATCGGATTGCAGTTTATCGGCAAACCATTCGATGAAAAAACACTTTATCGTGTTGCTTATCAATTCGAACAACAATATAACTTACATGATCAATATCAAAATTTATAAGGAGTGTTAAATAATCATGCATTTTGAAACAGTGATTGGACTTGAAGTCCATGTTGAGTTGAAAACAGACTCTAAAATGTTCTCTCCATCACCTGCACATTTCGGAGCAGAACCAAACTCAAATACAAATGTAATCGACCTAGCATACCCAGGTGTATTGCCAGTTGTAAACAGACGTGCTGTAGACTGGGCAATGCGTGCATCAATGGCTTTAAATATGGAAATTGCAACAGAATCAAAATTCGACCGCAAAAACTATTTCTATCCAGATAATCCGAAAGCTTACCAAATTTCTCAATTTGATCAACCAATCGGAGAACATGGCTATATCGATATCGAAGTAGACGGTGAAACAAAACGTATCGGTATTACACGTCTTCATATGGAAGAAGATGCAGGGAAATCAACACATAAAGATGGCTATTCATTAGTTGACTTAAACCGTCAAGGTACACCATTAATTGAAATTGTTTCAGAACCAGATATCCGTTCTCCTCAAGAAGCGTATGCTTATTTAGAAAAATTACGTTCAATTATCCAATATACAGGTGTTTCTGACTGTAAAATGGAAGAAGGTTCATTACGTTGTGATGCGAACATTTCATTACGTCCTTATGGTCAAGAAGAATTCGGTACGAAAGCTGAATTGAAAAACTTGAACTCATTCAACTATGTTCGTAAAGGTCTTGAATATGAAGAAAAACGCCAAGAAGAAGAATTATTGAATGGCGGAGAAGTATTGCAAGAAACACGTCGTTTTGATGAATCAACTGGTAAAACTATTTTAATGCGTGTTAAAGAAGGATCAGATGATTACCGTTACTTCCCAGAACCAGATATCGTACCATTGTACGTTGATGAAGCATGGAAAGAACGCGTACGTCAAACAATCCCTGAATTACCAGATGCACGTAAAGAAAAATACGTGAATGAATATGGCTTACCTGCATATGATGCACATGTTTTAACATTAACTAAGGAAATGTCTGATTTCTTTGAAGGTGCTGTAGAAGCAGGTGCAGATGTTAAATTGACATCAAACTGGTTAATGGGCGGCGTAAATGAGTACTTGAATAAAAACCAAGTTGAACTTCAAGATACTAAATTAACACCTGAAAATCTTGCTGGTATGATTAAGTTAATTGAAGACGGTACAATGAGTAGCAAAATTGCTAAAAAAGTCTTCCCAGAATTAGCTGAAAATGGCGGCGATGCTAAACAAATTATGGAAGATAAAGGTTTAGTTCAAATCTCAGATGAGTCTGTATTATTAAACTTCGTTAACGAAGCTTTAGATAATAACCCTCAATCTGTTGAAGACTTTAAAAACGGTAAAGGCCGTGCAAAAGGCTTCTTAGTTGGACAAATCATGAAAGCTTCTAAAGGACAAGCTAATCCACAAATGGTAAATAAATTGTTGCAACAAGAATTAGACAAGCGCTAATTTAAACTGTGACTTTTGAAACTATCCTACTATCGAGTACTATCAAAGTGCTTGGTGGTAGGATTTTTTTATCAATTAGTGTATGGGCGAATAATCGAAAGTACATTGATTTGAAAACGGTATAGCTTAAATTTTGGATACTCAAAATAGTTTGCAATTGTTTAATTTTTCAAATCTGACCATTAATACTTTTAACTCTCGAGAAAATCATATAAAATTAAATATGAGTAAAAATGATGAGGGATTATTTATGAGAAAACGTGCAAGAATTATTTATAATCCGACTTCAGGTAAAGAATTATTTAAAAGAATGCTTCCTGAAGTTTTGGTGAAAATGGAAAAAGCAGGATTCGAAACAAGTGCATATGCAACACAAAAAGCAGGGGACGCTACAATTGAAGCAAAACGTGCTTTGCAAGAAGATTACGAAATGCTGATCGTCGCAGGCGGTGATGGTACATTAAATGAAGTCGTAAACGGTATCGCCGAGCATCCGAAACGTCCTAAGATTGGTGTTATACCGATGGGAACTGTAAACGACTTCGGACGTGCATTGCATTTGCCTACTGATATTTTAAAAGCTGTAGATGTTATTATAGAAGGCTATTCTGTTAAAGTAGATATTGGTAAAATGAACAGCCGTTATTTTATCAATTTAGCAGCAGGCGGTCGCATTACCGAAGTGTCTTATGAGACTTCAAGTAAATTAAAAACATTTGTAGGACCCTTTGCATATTATATTAAAGGGATGGAAATGCTGCCTCAAATGACAAATGTAGATGTACGTATTGAATATGACGGCAAAGTATTCCAAGGCGAAATTTTATTATTCTTATTAGGTTTAACAAATTCAATGGCAGGTTTTGAAAAATTAGTTCCTGATGCGCGTCTTGATGATGGTTATTTCACATTGATTATTGTTAAAAAAGCTAATCTTGCAGAATTAGGACATATCATGACGTTAGCATCTCGCGGAGAACATATTAAACATCCTAAAGTAATTTATGAAAAAGCAAAATCTGTGAATATTTCTTCGTTTGAACAAATGCCGCTCAATGTTGACGGTGAATATGGCGGTCAATTACCTGCAAATTTCCTGAATTTGAAACAGCATATTGAAGTATACACACCTAAAGTTGTAAAAAGCACTGAATTAATTCAGCAAGATTGATAATCGAAAGGTTAGGAATAATCATTTTAATCCTGACCTTTTTTCTATGGAGGTAAGAAAGTGGAAGCAATAAAAAAGAATGAAGTGAAAACAGGGCGTGTCATTGATCTAACACATGAAGGTCATGGTGTGGTTAAAATTGACAGATATCCTGTGTTTATACCTCAAGCGCTCACTGGTGAAGAAATTGAATATAAGCTGATTAAAGTAAATAAGAATTTTGCGATTGGAAAATTACTGCAGATCTTTGAAGAAAGCCCAGAACGTGTAGAACCGCCCTGTGTCTACTATTATAAATGCGGAGGATGCCAGCTGCAGCATCTTGCCTATGATGCCCAACTTGAAATGAAACGTAATCAAGTAATAAATCTATTTCATAGAAAAGGAAAGTATACTGATACAGTTATCAATGAAACAATTGGTATGATGAATCCGTGGTCATACCGCAATAAGTCTCAAATTCCAGTCGGTAAAAATAAAGACGGCAAAACAGTTATGGGATTTTATAGACAACGCAGCCATGATATTATTGATATGGATGAATGTATTATTCAAGACAGCATTCAAAATCAACTAATGGTCATGATTAAAGAACTCCTCAATAAATATAAAGTTTCAGTTTATAATGAAAGATCTAAAGAAGGTTTGTTACGACACGTCATTATCAGAGTAGGTTATACTTCGCGTGAAGTGATGATTGTTTTTGTAACAAATGGTAAAAAATTCAAACAAGCACCTGCCATTATCGAAAAGTTAGTTGAAGCGGTACCTAATATTAAAAGCGTAATTCAAAATATCAATGAATCACATTCAAATGTCATTATGGGACGTCATTCCAAAACGCTTTACGGCAAAGATAAAATTATAGATGATTTAGATTCTGTTGAATTTAAAATTAGTGATCAATCATTTTATCAAATCAATTCACAACAAACTGTCAAATTATATAATAAAGCTTTAGAATATGCACAGCTTAATGGTGATGAGACAGTGTTAGATACGTACTGCGGCATAGGTACAATTGGTTTATATATGGCAGAAAAAGCAAAACATGTATATGGGGTAGAAGTTGTACCCGCGGCAATAGAAGATGCTAAACAAAACGCAAAGTTAAATGGTTATGATAATACAACTTTTGTCTGCGGCAAAGCAGAAGATATCATTATGCGTTGGAAAGCAGAAGGTATTCAACCTGATGTAGTGATGGTCGATCCGCCGCGCAAAGGTTGTGATGAACAATTTTTAAAAACATTATTGGAACTGAACCCAAAACGAATTGTTTATATTTCTTGCAATCCTTCAACTCAACAAAGAGATGCTAGTATTTTAACAGAACAGTATCAGTTAAAAGAAATTACACCGGTTGATATGTTCCCGCAAACAACACATATTGAAACCGTAGCTTTATTTGAACAAAAATAAGAAAAAGCTGACAGATAAAACTGTCGGCTTTTCTAATATAAAGAGGGCGAACTTTTTAAGTGTTCGACCCTCCAAATTATTACTTATTTCTCGTATTTAGAGTTGGCTTCTCCGCCTTTACGTCCAATATCTTCATAAAATTCTTTGTCTTTTTCTTTGGATGTTGCGTCTCCGCCTTTTTTACCGATTTTTTCATAATACTCTTTGTCATGTTCGCTTGCCGTTTTGTCTCCGCCTTCTTTACCTATTTCTTCATAAAATTCTTTGCCTTTTTCACTTGCAGTCTTTTCTCCGCCTTCACGACCAATTTCTTGATAATGATCTTTGTTGTATTCTTCTGAAGTTTTTTCTCCGCCCAGTTTACCTGCTTCTGAATGACTCATTTTGTTATCTTTTTCAGACATTTACAAAACCTCCTAAGAATTTTAGAGTAATAGACTTAAAAACAAACTAATGACTTAAGTCTAATAAGTTTTACCACGAGTTGATGTCTATAAACGATAATTCAGTAATTCTTTACAAAAACAAAAAGTATCAAAAATAAACTTTTTTAAATTTTGAATAATGTGTTGGTAGGGAGGAAATAAACGACTATATTGATGAATAAACAACATATTCTGAAGTGCTTGCCAAATGTAATATAATTAATATAAGAGAGAAAGTGAGGTGGACAAAATGAGTGAACGGCGAATTATTCATATCGATATGGATTATTTTTTTGCACAAGTAGAAATGAGAGACAAACCAGAGTTGAAAGGAAAACCTGTCATTGTTGGTGGGAAAGCTAGCGGGAGAGGCGTCGTATCCACAGCTTCATATGAGGCGCGTAAATTCGGTGTTCATTCAGCAATGCCGATGGCGCAAGCACATAAGTTATGCCCAGACGGTTATTATGTTCAACCTCGCTTTGAAGTATATAAAGAAACTTCTCAAATCATTATGGACATCTTTAAAAGCTATACAGAAATAGTAGAACCGATGTCGCTTGATGAAGCATATTTAGATATTACACATTTGGTACGTCCGGATTTATCAGCATCTGCAATTGCACAATTTATTCGTAGAGATATATGTGAAAAAACAGGACTGACTTCATCAGCAGGAATTTCATATAATAAGTTTTTAGCAAAATTAGCTAGTGGAATGAATAAACCTAACGGAATTACTGTTATTCATTATAATAACGTTAATGATATATTAATGAATTTAGATATTGGTGATTTTCCTGGTGTAGGCAAAGCGACTAAAGAAGTAATGCATGCCAATAGCATTTATAATGGCCAAGACTTATATAATAAAGATGAAAGAGAATTGATTCGTATATTCGGTAAACGCGGCCATGGATTATATCAAAAAGCACGAGGTATTGATCATAAACCAGTTAAAAATTTTCGCATTCGTAAGTCAGTAGGGACCGAACGTACATTTGCGACTGATATTAATGATGATGAAGAAATTCTCTTGAAGGTAAGAGAATTAAGTGAGAAAACTGCAGAAAGATTAAGTCGGATTCAAAAATCAGGAAAAACTGTAACGGTCAAAATTAAAACTTATCAATTTGAAACACTATCAAGACAACGCAGTTTGAGAGATCCAATCAGAAGTGATATTGATATTTATAATACTGCTTATTCACTTTACAATGAATTGAAAGATCCAGACGTACCTATTCGACTTATTGGTGTAACAGTTGGTAATTTGGAAACAACTGAATATCAAAATATGTCAATATATGACTTTCTATAAAAATCGATTGTGCATTTGAAAATGTCACAATCGATTATCCTTTATCTATTAAATTTTTACCATAAACAGCGAGCATATCATTTAAACTATCATAATTTTTTAGTAAACGAAATGTTATCATGGCACAAGCTTTAGCATCATTTAACGCGTCGTGATGACCATGGAAATCTAGATGATAGTATTCCATCATATGATTCAAGCCATAGCGATTAGCATTCACTGTACGTCTTGCTAGTTGTAGTGAACAAAAGTAAGTCATTTCTGGTGTGTCTAAACCAAGTGCTTGAATACTAGCATGCAAAACGGTCATATCAAATGCGGCATTATGTGCAACAACAGGCAAGTTTTCAATAAATTGAAGCATATACGGCAGCACAAAATTAAAATCTGGAGCAGTTGCTACATCTTCAGGTTGAATACCATGTACATTGATATTTTGTTGTGAAAAATAATCATTAGGATTTACAAGGGTATAAAACGTTTCAACGATTTCATTATCGACCACTTTTACCATACCTACAGAACAAATACTTGTACGTTTACCATTTGCAGTTTCAAAGTCTAAAGCGACAAATGCATTTTTGTCATTCATAATTGCAAACGACCTTCCTAACTATACTTAATATAGAATAGTAAAATGTTACTGGAAAATAAATCGTACGTCAAGGAATTAAGATTCTTAAAATAAGTGGGAAATAATTTTTTTATCTTCCGTAAACACATGTTATAATTATCTAGGAAATTTAGAGGAGTGAAGTGCATGAGACAATGGACGGCGATTAACTTGGCGAAACTTGCACGCAAAGCAAGCCGAGCTGTCGGCAAACGTGGTACGGATTTGCCAGGTCAAGTTGCAAGAAGAATTGATAAAGATATTTTAAGAAACTTAGCTGAAAAAGTAGATGATGTTGTATTTATCAGTGGTACAAATGGTAAAACAACTACATCGAATTTAATTGGCCACACTTTAAAAGCTAATAACATAGATATTATTCATAATAACGAAGGCGCAAATATGGCTGCAGGTATCACATCTGCATTTATTGTGCAATCCAATCCAAATACTAAAATAGCGGTTATTGAAATTGATGAAGGATCAATCCCACGTGTATTAAAAGAAATGACACCTACAATGATGGTGTTCACAAACTTTTTCCGTGATCAAATGGATCGATTCGGTGAAATTGATATTATGGTGAACAATATTGCTGAAGCTATTAGTCATAAAGGTATCAAGTTGATATTAAATGCTGATGATCCTTTCGTAAGCAGATTGAAAATTGCGAGTGAATCAAACGTATACTACGGTATGAAAGCTCATGCTCACGAATTCGAACAAAGTACAATGAACGAAAGTAAATACTGTCCAAATTGCGGACGACTGCTTGCTTATGATTACATACATTATAATCAAATCGGTCATTATCACTGTGTGTGCGGCTTCAAACGTGAAAAACCAAAATACGAAGTTTCGAAATTTACAATTTCACCATTTATTCATTTAACAATCGGAGATACAACATTTGATATGAAAATAGCTGGTGATTTCAATGCATATAATGCAATTGCGGCTTACAGTGTATTAAGAGAACTTGGCTTAAATGATGCATCGATTAAAAATGGTTTTGAAACGTATACTTCAGACAATGGACGTATGCAGTACTTTAAATCCGGCAACAAAGAAGCGATGATTAATTTAGCAAAAAATCCTGCTGGGATGAATGCCAGTTTATCAATGGGTGAACAATTAGAAGGTAAGAAAGTTTATGTCATCAGCTTAAATGATAATCCTGCAGATGGTCGTGATATTTCTTGGATTTACGATGCCGACTTTGAAAAATTAAGCAATCAAGATATTGAAACAATTATTGTGACAGGTTCTCGTGCAGAAGAATTGCAGTTGCGATTAAAATTAGCTGAAGTTAATGTAGCGGTTGTTGTTGAAAAAGATATTTATAAAGCAACAGCACGCACAATGGATTATTCAGGCAAAACAGTCGCAATTCCAAACTATACATCACTTGAGCCGATGCTTGAACAATTGAACCGTTCATTTGAAATGAGGGAAAATCAATGAATGAATTAACAGTCTATCATTTTATGCCAGATAAATTGAATCTATATAGTGATATTGGTAATATTATTGCTTTAAAACAACGTGCAAAATGGCGCAATATCAAACTGAATGTTGTCGAAGTGAATGAAACAGAAGGTGTAACGTTAGAGAATTGCGATATCTTCTTCATCGGCGGCGGCAGTGACCGTGAACAAGCATTAGCTACAGAAGAACTAAGCAAAATTAAAAGCCAATTGAAAACTGCGATTGAAGACGGTATGCCCGGCCTTACAATTTGCGGGGGTTATCAATTCTTAGGTACAAAATATATCACTCCTGATGGAACTGAACTTGAAGGGCTAGGTATTTTAGACTTTTATACGGAGTCTAAAAAAGAGCGTTTAACAGGTGACATTGTTATTGAAAGTGATACCTTTGGGACAATTGTTGGATTTGAAAACCACGGTGGCAGAACTTATCATGATTTCGGCACTTTCGGCAAAGTGAAATATGGTTTTGGAAATAATGAAGAAGATCAAAGAGAAGGTATTCATTATAAAAATTTATTAGGTACTTATCTTCATGGACCTGTATTGCCGAAAAACCATGAAATCACAGACTACTTACTGAAAAAAGCGTGTGAAAGAAAAGGTATTCCTTTTGAACCAGAAGCTTTAGATAATACAGAAGAAGAAGCGGCTAAACAAGCAATTGTTGAGCGTTTAGAAAAACAACATAAATAACATAAAAATAGCGGATGGCCTGATTTGAAGTTGGTCATCCGCTCTTTCATTATGCATAACGGTTATCTAAGATACGATAGGTTAATAGAATTTCATAAATTAAATGGCTTTTTAATTGCTCTTTATCAAATTCATCCAAATGTGTGACAGATGTTTTTAATAGCCTTGCTTCTGCTTCTTCACGTTCAAAATAACCTGTTGCAATAATTTCAGAAATACTTTTAGCAATTTTCAATATAGCTGCACGTTCTTTTGAAGTAAAAACAACAAAAGTATCTTTAGGCAAATAGATAATATTAGATAAATGCGTAATAAATAAACGATCGATATGAGCGCGATTTGTTAATGCTTTTAACAGTACCCAATCATCTTCATGCTTGTGATAAGACAACTCATCTTTTTGATACCGAATTAAAGTTTCAACATGCATACTTTTAGTCAGTAATTTTTCGAGCTTTTTATTACTTTGTGTAGAATGAAATTTACCGATTACAAGTTCATGTAATCTTTCGCTATATAATTGATACATATCTTTTTCTGTTTGTAAGGCAGATGTTTCGACTTGATGATAATACTTAGGCGGTAAAATAACTAAGTTGACCAATCCTGCAGTGACAAGACCGATGACTGCAGTGAGTAATCGAGAGAAGAAATTAAATAAATAAGCATCACCAATCCCTGGTATCATTGCCATTGCTGTTAAAGTCGCAACAGTAATTCCATCATGCAATTTTAATTTTGCGCATATAAAAATTGTACAAGTTGCACTGAATGCATAGGCTAAAGCGGATTTGTCGCTGAAGATATATGTGAAGAGTACTGCAAGCAATGCACCAATAACGGTTGCTGGCAGTCTTTTGTAGCCTTTTTTTAAAGAAGCTTTGGCTGTAGGTTCAATTGTTACAATTGCTGAAAGTGTTGCGTAAATAGGATTTAAATGAAGCGACATACAAAAGAAAGCAGTTAAAAAAGTCGCTAGTCCTGTTTTAATTGTTCTTGCTCCGATGATTTTGTTATACCATTTATCGTGTGTCATAAATAAAACCTCTCTTGGATGAAGCACTTGCATAAAAAATTAACGTAAAAATGTGTTCATTCTGTTTTAAAAATTCCTACGTTTAGTATATCAGATTAATTTTGGTATAATAAGGTAGAATGAGTGCTGAATTGTGATGAGTTTGTTTAATTTTTTGCATGACAGCAATGAAAAGGTAGTGACGAATCATATCAGATGAGCGTCAACTTTTCTGAATTAATTTTTGAAAAAAGGAAAGGGATCACACATGATTGTAAAAACAGAAGAAGAGTTACAAGGATTGAAAGAAATCGGATATATCTGTGCGTTAGTCAGAGATAAAATGCAAGCAGCAACTAAACCAGGTGTAACGACTAAAGAGTTAGATGACATCGCAAAAGAATTATTTGAAGAACATGGAGCGTTGTCAGCGCCAATTCATGATGAGAATTTCCCTGGCCAAACATGTATCAGTGTGAATGAAGAAGTCGCACACGGTATCCCAGGTAAACGAAAAATCCGCGAAGGCGATTTAGTAAATATTGATGTTTCAGCATTGAAAAATGGTTTATATGCAGATACAGGAATTTCATTTGTAGTAGGTGAACCTTCTGATCCAATGAAAGAAAAAGTATGTGAAGTAGCTGAAGAAGCATTTGAAAACGCAATGAAAAAAGTGAAACCAGGCAGTAAATTAAGCCAAATCGGTAAAGCAGTTCATGCGACTGCACGCAAAAATGACTTGAAAGTGATTCGTAATTTAACAGGTCATGGCGTCGGCAGTTCATTACACGAAGCGCCTAGTTATGTATTGAATTATTATGACCCTAAAGAGAAAACTTTACTAAAAGAAGGACTTGTATTAGCAGTAGAACCATTTATTTCATCAAATGCTACGTTTGTGACTGAAGGTAAAAATGAATGGGCTTTTGAAACAAGCGATAAAAGTTATGTAGCACAAATAGAACATACTGTTATCGTTACGAAAGATGGTCCTTTACTTACAACTAAAATTGACTATGATAAAGAATCATAATACTGTTGAAATCGCGCTGTAATAAACTTGAAGCGGTTTAGGACTAAAGTATGAATGAAAGATGGTTCCGGAGACTATCCCGTTGTCTCCGGCTTTCTTTTATAATGGAATCAACAATGAATGAGGTGGTTCCATGAACTTGTTTACAGTTTATCTAGAAAAAATTTATCAAAATACAATTAAAAGCAGTATTGTAAACTGCCAAGAAAATTTAAATAAAAAACTACATTCAACTAAACAATATATTCAATATTTAAATCGCAAAAGAGTATATATTGTTGAATTGATAGAAAAGCTTACGCTTGAAATTGAAAATAAATATATTGATTTATTAGATCAGTATCAAATTTCTAACATTCAGCGTATGGAGAATATTGAAAATGCAGAACTTAATGCGTTGATGAAGGAATTAAACGACGCAGAAACTGATTGTGCCAGAATTGAAGCAGATTTAACATATCAAAATAAAATACGAATTACTTTGGAAAGAGAATGTGATATGATTGCACAAATGAGTTTAGTTGCTTAGAAAAGGTGGCGAAAAATGACAAATAAATATATCTCAACTGAGATGTTGATTGTTTTCACTGCATTAATGATCATAGCCAATTTTTACTACATCTTTTTTGAAAAAATTGGCTTTTTGCTCGTATTATTATTAGGGATTATCTTAATTTATGTCGGCTACCTTTATTTTCATAAAGTTAGAGGATTATTAGCCTTTTGGATAGGTGTATTACTTGTTGCGTTTACCTTATTCTCAAATAAATATACGATTATTATTTTATTCTTATTCATGTTGTTATTGATTATTCGTTACATCATCTTTAAATTTAAACCTTTGAAAATTATAGCGTCTGACAAAGAAGTCACATCTCCTGAGTTTATTAAGCAAAAGTGGTTTGGAAATCAAAAAACACCTGTCTATGTTTATAAATGGGAAGACATGCAAATTCAGCATGGCATTGGTGACATTCACATTGATTTGACGAAAGCAGCTAATATTAAAGAAAACAACACAATTGTAGTGCGTCATTTCATTGGTAAGATTTTAATCATTGTACCGACAAATTACAATGTAAATCTGCATTTCGCTGCTTTTTACGGTAATGCATCTATTAATCAAGAAACAATCAAAGTTGAAAATAACCATATTCAGATGAAAGAAGAAACAAAAGCTGAGAATTATAATATTAATATTTATGCTTCTACATTTATTGGAGATGTAGAGGTGGTTTATCGATGAACCATTATATAAGAGCGATAGGTTCAATGTTAATATTGATTTACAGCATTTTAGCTATTTTCTTTTTCATCGATAAAGTCTTTGTAAATATTGTCTTTTTTCAAGGAATGTTCTATACACAAATTTTCGGAATTCCAGTTTTTTTGTTTTTAAATATCATTGTAATATTGATGTGTATTATCGTAGGTTCTGTATTAGCGTATAAAGTGAACCAGCAAAATCATTGGATTAAAGACCAAATTGAACATTCTATTGAAGGTGAAGTCGTAGGTATTAATGATCAAAATATCGAACTTTATCAAGAGACGTTAGATATCTATCATATGTTGGTACCTTTAAATCAAGAATTGCACCGCTTACGTATTAAAACACAAGATTTAACGAATGAAACTTATAATTTAAATGATACAAAAGTAAAAAAAATTATAGAAGATGAACGTCAACGTTTAGCAAGAGAACTGCATGACTCGGTGAGCCAGCAATTATTTGCTGCAAGTATGATGTTGTCTGCTATAAAGGAAACTAAGTTAGAACCGCCTTTAGATCAACAAATTCCAACACTTGAAAAGATGGTACAAGATTCACAACTTGAAATGCGTGCTTTATTGCTTCATTTACGTCCATTAGGCTTAAAGGACCGTTCATTAGGTGAAGGTATTAAAGACTTGGTTGTAGACTTGCAGAAAAAAGTTCCGATGAAGGTAGTTTATGATATCGAAGATTTTGAAGTGCCAAAAGGGATAGAAGATCATTTATTCCGAATAACACAAGAAGGTATATCAAACACTTTGCGACATGCCGAAGGTACTAAATTGACGATAGATTTATATAATAAAGACGATTATTTACTATTACGTATTCAAGATGATGGTAAAGGTTTTGATGTAGATGAAAAAATGGAAAAAAGTTATGGATTAAAAAATATGCGAGAACGCGCATTAGAAATCGGAGCAACACTGCATATTGTATCATTGCCTGGTGCAGGGACAAGAATTGAAGTGAAAGCGCCGTTGAACAAGGAGGAATTCGATGACGATTAAAGTGCTATTTGTTGATGACCATGAAATGGTGCGTATCGGCATTTCAAGTTATTTATCGACACAACCAGATATTGAAGTGGTAGGGGAAGGAAAGTCTGGAAAAGAAGCTATTGAAAAAGCACATGAACTGCATCCTGATTTAATATTAATGGATTTATTGATGGAAGATATGGATGGTGTTGAAGCTACACAGCAAATCAAAAAAGATTTGCCAGATATTAAAGTGTTGATGTTAACAAGTTATATTGAAGATAATGAAGTTTATCGTGCACTAGATGCAGGGGTAGACAGTTATATCCTCAAAACAACAAGTGCAAGTGACATTGCAGAGGCAATTAGAAAAACACAACATAATGAATCTGTATTTGAAGCAGAAGTACTTGTTAAAATGCGTAATCGCATGAACCAACGTGCTGAATTATATGAAATGCTCACTGAAAGAGAGATGGAAATCCTGTTATTAATTGCAAAAGGGTATTCCAATCAAGAAATTGCAAGTGCTTCTCATATTACAATTAAGACAGTAAAAACGCATGTTAGTAATATTTTAAGTAAATTAGAAGTGCAAGATAGAACACAAGCAGTTATTTACGCTTTCCAACATGATTTAATCCAATAAGAAAAGCTGAACCCATTCTAAATCGGGTTCAGCTTTTTATTTATAAGTTTATTTATTTTGAGCAGCTAATTCATAGCCGTCTTGAATTAAGTCTAATTCCCCTGTATGAGGGTCAATTACTAATCCGTGAATAGGTACAGATTTATCAAATAACGGGTGATTGTATAACATATCGATATTTCTACGAACATTTTCCTCAGCATCTTTGAACCCTTGTAAAAAAGCTGTCCACGTCTACACCAGAATGTTCGATGATTTCAAATGTTTCTTCTGTTACACCGCGTTCTTTCATTGCATCTTTAACAGTGCTGACATCAAGACAACCCATTCCGCAATCTTTATGTGCCATAATAATAATTTCTTCAGCACCTAATGCATAAATACCAACA